>CAVZKP010000045.1:0-222644 GCA_963775875.1 uncultured Alphaproteobacteria bacterium | reverse complement strand
CTCAGACCCGTTCGAGCACCGCGGCGACGCCCTGGCCGACGCCGACGCACATCATCACCAGCGCATAGCGGCGGCCGGTGGCGCCGGAGTTGGCGCGCCGCGGTCAGCGCATGCGCGGCCCCGACGCGCCGAGCGGGTGGCCGACGGCAATCGCTCCGCCATGTTGGTTGACCCGCTGTCGTCGAACGCCAGGTCGAGCCCGCGCAGGCAGGCCAGCACCTGGGCCGCGAAGGCCTCGTCGATCTCGATCACGTCGATGTCGGAGAGGCTGAGCCCGGCGCGGGCGAGCGTTTTCCGACGCTTCGCCGAACCGATGCCGATGACCCGCGAGCTGGGCACCCCGGCGACGCCGCTGGCGACGACGTGGGCGAGCGGCTCTGCCCCGGCGGCATCGCCCGCCTTGCGGCTCGCAACGATCATCGCCACCGCGCCGTCATTGATGTCCGAGGCGTCCGGCATCGTCACCCCACCCTCCTGCAACGGTCGCCGCAGGGCAAGTGCGGCGAGGTCGGTCTGCGGTCCGGATGCTCGTCCGCCTCGCCGATCTTGACCGGCCCGGTCCGGTCGCCAGGCACTTCGACGGCGAAGATCTCGCCTGCGAAAAAGCCGTCGGCTTTGTCCGCCGCATATTCGCGCTGCGAACCCGCGGCCAACACGTCGCAGGCCTCGCGGGTGATCTTGTAGTCGCGCGCCAGATTGTCCGGCGGTTCGGGCATCGTGTCGGCGCCGAATTCGCGCTCGATCCTCGGGATTAGGGAAACGCGCGCCGATCGTCGAATCGAAGATGCGCCCGTCGCGGCCGAAGGCGGTCTCGGCCTTGTTCATCACATAAGGCGCACGGCTCATGCTCTCGACCCCGCCGGCGACGAACACCTCGCCCTCGCCGCAGGTCACGGCCTGCGCCGCCATGACGATGGCGTCGAGGCCGCTGCCGCAATTGCGCTGCAACACCGAACCGGCGACCTCGATCGGCAATCCGGCGAGCAGCCCGGCATGGCGCCCAACGCAGCGGCTGTCTTCGCCGGCCTGATTGGCGCAGCCGACGACGACATCTTCGATCCGGGCCGGATCGAAGGGACTTTGCTCGACGACGGCGGAAATCACCGAGGCCAGCATGTCGTCCGGCCGCATCCGGGCGAGCGCCCCGGCATGGCGGCCAAAGGGTGTGCGCAGGGCGTTATAAATATAGGCGTCGAGCATGGGCGGATCCTCCTGCAACCATCTCCCCCGCCAGCGGCCGACTGTCAAGTCCTCGGCATGTCCGACCGTCGAGCCCGTGCTAATCTGTGCCGATGACGCTCGCCGCAGCAAAATCAAGACACCCGCTTGTGGTCCTCATCGGTCTGATGGCGGCGTCGCTTGTCGGATTGCTGCTGCTGCCCCCGATCCCGCAGGATCAGGCCTATCATCTGTTCGCTGACCAGCGCACGTTGTTCGGGATTCCGAACTTCTGGAACGTCGTCTCGAATATTCCCTTCATCGTGGTCGGCGCGGTCGGTCTGGTACAGTTTCGCGACGATCCGGCGACCATTGTCCTGTTTTCGGGATTTTTCCTGACCGGGCTCGGCTCGTCCTATTACCATTGGGACCCGAATGACGGCACGCTGTTCTGGGACCGGCTGCCGATGACGATCGCCTTTGCGGCGATCTTTGCGCTGGTGGTCAAGGAGCGCGTCGGCGTGAGGGCCGGGACGTTGCTGCTGTGGCCAATGCTCGCGATCGGCGTCGCGAGCCTCCTGGTGTGGCTGTGGACCGATGATTTGCGGCTATACTTTTGGGCCCAATTTTTTCCTGGTCTAACGCTACTGGTCCTGTTCCTGCTCTATCCAGCGAAATATACCCACGGACATTATTGGATTATTGCGGCGGCATTGTACGCGCTCGCGAAGGCGTTCGAATTCGCCGATAAGGCAATCTATTCCTTCGGGCACGTCTTGAGCGGTCATACGCTCAAGCACTTGGCCGCCGCCGCCGCGTGCTTCGCCATCCTGCGATATTTCCAGCTTCGGCGCCCGATCTCCTGACCTGCAAGGTGTGCCCGGCGCGCCGAAAGCGGCGGGGTGCGATTGCTATTTCGCCGCAGGTTGGTTCGCAGTCTCGGGGGATGCTGGCAGGCGATCCAGCATCGCATGGACCTCGTCCCGCTGGGTGCGAATGTAATCGTAATAGAGGCGTTCGACCCGGCGGTACGGTGTCCCTCGGACGCTGGCCATGGCGTCGCGCCGCTCGTCGTGTCGGGCAAGGATCGCGTCATATCTCTTCTCGAAGTAATGCAGGTTGGCGTCGAGATTTACGAAGCGTTCGTCCGACAGCAAATCGATCGCCCGCTGGGTTTTTCCGATCAGGAACGGATTTTGCAGTGTGAACAGCCGGAATTTCGTGTCGTAGAGATCGTTGGGGGCATGCACCGGCAGCGTCTTCAACAGCGCGCCCTGCCGCGTCGGCAGCCAGTGGAATTCGTGGAATGCGTCTCGGCGAGGGCCATCCCGCAGAATATCGCGATAGTCGTCGATATTGCCCCCAGTCATCAGCTCCGCCAGATTGACGAACTCGTTCGCCGGAATCGCCAGGTTGAATATCTGCATGATCTTTATCGTCCGCACCGACAGCGGCGACCAGATGTTGGCGGCGGCCAGCGCGTTACGCAGGGTATGCATGCAGTTGTCGGCCCACACGCTCCAATTGTAGTCGGCCTCGCCCTCGGCATATTCGCGGTTCTTGTCGTTCAGGAAAGCGATTATCTGGTTCAACATGGCTTGCGTCACCGGCAGCCGGGCGCAAAAAACCGACCGGGCGAATTGCAGCGCGAAATCGGTACCGATGGCGGATCGCTTCAAAAAGTCGCGCAGATCGGTGTCCGAGCTGGCGCCCGGGAACCGGTGAAAGGTCACGCCTTTGTAGATCCCCTTGGCGATCGCATCGTCTTCGGCCGCCTCGAATTGAGTACGAGTCAGCCGCTCGCCACTCTTCAGATTGCCATCAAAGAAGAGCTCATAGCCGGGGATCGCCACCCAATTGACGTTTTTGAACCAACGGTTGACGCTGATCCCGGCGCCGTGTTCGGGGTCGCTCAGGGTGGTGGCCGCCACACGGCAGCGCCGCAGCTGCGGGTACGGGGCGTCATCGTCCTTGCAGGCGCCTTTGAGATACATGACTGCATGGCCGGCGATGCCGCCCTCGCCCGTCAGTTTGGAACGGAATTGGCTCCCGGCGCAGAGTTCGACGTAATACGGAAACAGTTTCTCGTACGCTACATCGGGGCGGCGCTCGATAATGATGTGACCGGGTTTCAGCAGGAGCCGCGCGAGGATGCCGTCGTCGCCGCAGCCGCCGAGCAAGGTCGCAAACCCGACGACGGCGAAGGCGAACATCCGGCGGGCCGCTGTGCCGCCAAACCGCATATCGAACTGCTTCACAATCTTGCGTCTCCGCCGGCCGATCGCCGTTGGGAAAGGGATTCTTCGGGATTTCGCCTCGACGGCGATTGTGGCATTTATTACATGAGCATAAGGCTCAATTGGAAATTCACCGTTCTTACTGTACCAGCAAACGTCCACTGGGGACGAATTCCGTGCCGAGGCCATCGCATGGATCACGACCACCACCAACATCATCATCGGCAGACCGATTTCGGGCGCGCTTTTGCCATCGGTATCGCCCTTAACCTCGCTTATGTCGCTGTCGAGGCGGCGGCCGGGGTGGTTTCCGGATCGCTGGCACTGCTCGCGGATGCCGGGCACAACCTCAGCGACGTGCTGGGTTTGGCGCTGGCCTGGGGCGCCGCGGTGCTGAGCCAGCGCCAGCCGAGCGGCCGGTTCACCTACGGGCTGCGCTCGACCTCGATCCTCGCGGCGCTCGCCAATGCCGTCATTCTGCTGGTGGTCACCGGCGGCATCGCCTGGGAGGCGGTGTTGCGCTTTTCCCATCCGGTCCCGGTGGCGAGCGGGATCGTAATCTGGGTCGCGGCGGCCGGGATTGCCGTCAATGGCGGGACGGCGATGCTGTTCGCCTCGGGCCGCGGACGCGACCTGAACGTCAAGAGCGCCTTTATCCATATGGCCGCCGATACCCTCGTCACCTCCGGCGTGGTTGCCGCCGGGATCGTGATCGGATTGACCGGCTGGCTGTGGCTCGATCCCGCGACCAGCCTCGTCGTCTCCACGGTTATCGTGATCGGCAGCTGGGGATTGCTGAAGAGTGCGATCGGCCTCGCCCTCGACGCGGTGCCGGAAGGGCTCGATGCCGATGCGGTGCGCGCCCATCTTGCGGCGCTGCCGGGGGTGACCGCGCTGCACGACCTGCACATCTGGGGGATGAGCACGACCGAGACGGCGCTGACCTGCCATCTGGTAATGCCGGCCGGGCACCCGGGCGACGCCGCGCTCAACGCGATGACCCAGGAGCTGCACGCCCGCTACGGCATCGCCCATGCGACGATCCAGATCGAGCTCGCCGACAGCGACGAAATCTGCGCGCTGACCCCCGAGCATGTCGTCTGAGACCGTTGCCCCGCTGGCGCGCCGGGACTAGCTTCGCGCTCAGCAGCATATCGGGAGGAGAGAATGCGCGAACGTGCCTTTGTCCGCGAAGTAGGCCTGCGCGACGGGCTGCAAAGCATCGCCGAGATCATGCCGACCGAGCAGAAGATCGCCTGGCTCGACGCCGAGTACGCCGCCGGTGTGCGCGAGATCGAGGTCAGCTCGTTCGTTCCACCCAAATTGCTGCCGCAGCTGGCCGATGCCGAAGCAACGGTGCGCCATGCCATGACCTTGCCGGGGCTCACCGTGTCGGCTTTGATCCCCAACCTCAAAGGCGCCGAACGCGGCCTGGCGCTCGGCGTGCCCGAGATGAATTTCGTGCTGTCGGTCAGCGACGGCCACAACCGCGCCAATGTCCGCCGCAGCACCGAGGAATCGGTCGAGGATTTCCGCCGGGTCGTCGCCTTGTGCCAGACCGCCCCGGCTGAAAAGCGCCCGCGCGTCGCCTGCGGGCTCGCCACCGCCTTTGGCTGCACGATCGAGGGGGCCGTCGACGAGGACCGGGTGCGACGGATCGCGGTCGAAATCGCCGAGGCCGGCGCCGATGCGATCATCCTCGCCGACACGGTCGGCTACGGCCAGCCGGCAGCGGTCGAGCGGGTGTTCCGCCGGGTCATGGCCGATGTGTCTCCATTGCCGGTCGCCGGGCATTTCCATGACACCCGCGGGCTGGGACTCGCCAATGTATTGGCGGCGTTGAACGCCGGCGCCCGCGCCTTCGACGCCTCATTGGGCGGGCTCGGCGGTTGCCCCTACGCGCCCGGCGCCACCGGCAACATCGTCACCGAGGACCTCGCCTTTATGCTCGAGGCGATGGGCTTCGAAACCGGCATCGATCTCGACCGGCTGGTCGCGGTGCGCGAACTGGTTCACGGCGCGTTGCCGAAAATCGTCCAATACGGCGCCATCGCCAAGGCCGGGCTGCCGAAGAATTTCCACCCGGCGCCGATCGCGCAAGCTGCCGAATAGGGATTGCGATGGACGAGCAGACAATTTCAGTCGACCGCTTTGCGATGCTGGTCGAGCGCGCAGGATTGAAGCTGACCCCGGAGCAGTTCGAGGAATTGCGCCAGGCCTACCCCCAGATCGAGCGCATGCAGCGCTCGGTGCGGCGGTCGCGCGACCGGGCGGCCGAGCCGGCGCACATCTTTGTCCATCCGAGGGCATGAGGCGGCGATGGACCCGACCCAGCTGACCATTGCCGAAGCGAGTCGCGGCATCGCCAACGGCAGCCTGTCGCCGGTCGCGTTGACCGAGGCCTATCTCGAGCGCATCGCCGCGCTCGATGGCGAATTGCACAGCTATGTCCTGGTATTGCGCGACCAAGCCCTCGCCGCGGCGCGCGATCTCGCCGCCGGCCGCCCGCGAGGCCCATTGCACGGCATCCCGATCGGGCTCAAGGACATCTACAAGACGCGCGGCATCCGCACCACGGCTGGCTCGCGGCGCTATCTCGACCACGTGCCCGACGAGGACGCCGAGACCTGGTCGCGGCTGCGCGGCGCCGGCGCGATCCTGCTCGGCAAGCAGGAGACGCACGAATTCGCGATCGGCGGGCCCGATTTCACGCTGCCGTTCGAGCCGGCGCGCAACCCGTGGAACACCGCGCATTATCCGGCGGGATCGTCGAGCGGCTCGGCGGTCGCGGTCGCCGCCGGGTTGTGCGCCGGGGCGATGGGCTCGGATACCGGCGGCTCGATCCGCGGGCCGGCCGCCTATTGCGGCATCGTCGGGCTGAAGCCGACCTATGGCCGGGTCAGCCGGCGCGGCGTTTTCCCGCTCAGCTACACGCTCGATCATTGCGGGCCGTTGACCCGCAGCGTGGAAGACTGCGCGCTGATGATGCAGGCGCTCGCCGGCTACGATCCGCAGGATCCGGCCTCGGCCGATCAACCGGTGCCGGATTACTGCGCGGCGCTGACGTCCCGGCTCGACGGGGTGAAGATCGGCGTCATCCGCCATTTCCACGAGCGCGACGCAGTCGCCGGTTTCGGCGCCGGCAGCGCCCCGAATGCGGCCTACAGCACCGCCTTCGACGCCGCCTGCCACACTCTGGAAGGCCTTGGAGCGCGCCTCGTCGATCTGCAATTGTCGCCGCTGATTGATTATGTCGACGCCAACCGCCTGATCATGCTGGCCGAGGCCTATGCGTTGCACGAGAAGGATTTTCGCGAGCGGCCGCAGGATTTCGGCCATCATATGTTCGCGCGGATCGGGCTCGGGGCGTTTCTGACCGCGGCCGATTATGTCGAGGCAACACGCCAGCGGCGCGAGCTGTGCGTCGAATTCGCCCGCGCATTGGCGGGCGTTGATGTCGCGGTCTCGGCCAATGCCACCGGCCCGGCGCCGCGGATCGACCAGGTGCCGACCTATTCGACTTTTGAGCGTGCATCCTACACCGGGCCCTACAATCTGACCGGCAGTCCGGCGCTGTCGGTGCCGATCGGCTTCGAAGACGGCCTGCCGCTCGCCTTTCAGATCGCCGGCAAGCCGTTCGACGAGGCAGCGGTGATGCGGGTCGGCCACGCCTTCGAGCAGGCGACTCCGTTCCACCGCCAGCGCCCGCCGATCGCCGCGTCCCTATCGCCGCAGCGTTGAGGAGAGCCGTATGGCCGCTACCGGCTTTGTTCATCCCGAGTTTCTGATCGATACCGAAACACTGGAGCGCCAGCTCGGCGACGCCGATCTACGCGTCTTCGACTGCACGACCAATCTGATCCCCGATCCGAAAACGACATATCTGGCGGTGCCGGCCCGGGCCGAATTCGAGAAGGGGCACATCCCCGGCGCGCAATTCATCGACCTGCAGGCCGATCTGTCGGACCAGAGCCAGCGCCTGCGCTTCATGCTGCCATCGGCTGAGGCCTTTGCTGCGGCGATGAGCCGTTTCGGCGTTGGCCAGGGCACGCGGGTGGTGCTCTACAGCACCGCCAACCCGTGGTGGGCGACGCGGGTGTGGTGGCTGCTGCGCGTGTTCGGCTTCGATAACGCCGCAATCCTCGACGGCGGCTGGCAGAAGTGGAGCCGAGAGGGTCGGCCGGCCGAAACCGGCCCGGCGAACCCGCGCCCATCGGGGCATTTCGTCGTCCGCGAGCAGCGCCCATTGATGGTCGGCAAGGACGAGGTGTTGCGAGCGATCGGCGACGGCGGCGTTTGCACGCTGAACGCGCTGATGCCCGAGCAGCACGCCGGCTCCGGCGGCAACAGCTATGGCCGGCCCGGCCGTATCAAGGGCAGCGTCAATCTGCCGGCGGCGCATCTGCTCGATCCTGTAACCAACGCATTTCTGCCGCCGGACGAGCTGCGCCGGCGCTTCGACGCGGTCGGTGCGTTCGGTAAACAGGTAATCAACTATTGCGGCGGCGGCATTGCTGCCAGCGCCGACGCATTCGCACTGGTCATGCTGGGCCATCCCGACGTCAAGCTCTACGACGCCTCGATGAGCGAATGGGCGATCGATCCGGCCCTGCCGATGGAAAGCGGCTGATGCCGGCGTCTGAAATGGGCCCGGGGCTGGTTTTGACCGATGCCCCCGGCGGCGAGGCCGAGGCGGCGATCCGCGATGGATTAAGCGCCTACAATTTTGAGAAGGCGGGTTATCGCGATCATCTGCCGCTGGCCGTCCTCGTCTCTGATCCCGATAGCGGCGAGGTCGTCGGCGGGCTCCTCGGGCGCACCTCGTTCGGCCTCCTCTATATCGATCGCTTCTTCCTGCCCGAAAAGCTGCGCCGGCAAGGACTCGGCAGCAGAATCATCAAGGCGGCCGAGGCAGAGGGGATCCGGCGCGGGTGCAGCCGGGCGATCCTTACCACCCTGTCATTCCAGGCGCCGGGCTTCTACCAGCGCCAAGGCTGGCAAGTGCTCGGCCGGATCGATTGCGACCCGCCCGGCCACACCCGGTTCCTGATGACCAAGACCTTGGCGAACCGATAGACCGGCGGCGAGGTCATTCGCGGATCGCCGCCGTCGCCAGCTTCATAAACTCGTCCATCGCCGCCGGGTCGGTCCAGCGCAATACCGCGACGATGTCGTTCTCGGGATCGATCCAGGTCAGATTGCCGCCGGCGCCGCGGGCGTAATAGCTGCCGGCCGAGGCGTTCGGGTAGAGGCCACGCCCAGTGTTCAGCCACCACAGATAGCCGTAATTGCGATAAAGCGGACAGGGTTCGAGCATCCGCTCGGTCCATGCGTCCGACAGAATGCGGCGGGCGCCCCAGATGCCGCGGCGCAGCAGCATCAGGCCGATCCGGGCCTGGTCGCGGGCGCTGATAAAGACGCCGCCGCCCCAATGGCCGCCGCCCGAAACCGATTGCACTCGCTGCCCGGCGATCTCGACATCGGAATTGCGGTAGCCGTGCCACTCCCAATCCGGCGAGGCGCCGATCGGCTGCATGACCAGTTCGCGGAACACCTCGGGCAGCGGCCGGCCCCATAGTCGGAGCAGGGCGAGGCTCAGCCGGTTGACGCGAACGTCGTTATATTCCCAGAACCCGCCGGGCGGCTGCAGGTCGCGATGGGTCCCTTTTGGCGCCGCACTCGGCCGGCCGCCGACGGCGCGGTTGCGGTCGATCAGATCGGGTTTGCCCCACAACTCGCCCTCCCATTCCGAGGTCTGCTGCAGCAGATGATGCCAGGTGATGGCGTCGTTGTGCGGCGGATCGAACCCACCATCGGCGACACGGGCCCGCACTGGTTCGTGCAGGTCGCCGAGCAGCCCGCGATCCCAGGCGAGACCGGCGAGGATCGAAAGATAGCTCTTGGCGACGCTGAAGGTCATGTCGGCCCGGTTGGTGTCGCCCCACTCGGCAATGATCTCGCCGCCGCGCAGGATGAGGCCGTTCGGTCCGCCGCGCGGCCGCACCGGCCCGAGCGTCTCGTTCCACGGCGGCCGCTCGGCGAAGTCGCTCGCCACCATCCGGGCGAGGTCGCGCTGCCACGGGGTTTCATGCTCGGCCGCGTGGCGAGCGGCGGCGGCGGCAGCGGGGCATGCCCGGGTCGGCCAGTCGGCCGGGTGCGGCGGCGGGAAATCAGGCATTTTTGAGTACTCCGTGGCCATGATAAGGCCGGCCTTCGCCGGGGTTGACTTTCGGGCAAATCCGTACGACCTCGTGAGGGGCGCGCATGACCCAGCCCGAGCTTGCAATCAGCCGGGCGAGGTCGCTAAAGTCAACTTTATCGGCGTTCCGGGGTCATGGATATTATGGGTTCCTTCAGCCTGATGCACTGGATCGTGGTTCTGGCCATCATCCTGATCCTTTTCGGTGCCGGCAAGCTGCCACGCGTGATGGGCGACTTCGCCAAGGGCATCAAGGCGTTCAAAGCCGGGATGCGGGAGGACGACGAACCCGAGCCGGCCGCCTCGCCGGCACAGGTTGCGCCACCTGTCGCGGCGGCGAGCCCGGCGGCATCCGCTGCCACCGCCGATCGGCCGCACGACCGCGTCTGAGCGCCCGCGGATCGCGGGCGAATGCCGGCCGGAGCGAGACCGGAATGCCATTGGCCGAACCCAGACCGCCGAGTCGAGATCCGCAGCGGGCCTGAGCGGGGTCGGGGCGTATTCGCTCGTGAACCGATCGCGGCCGGGACCATGATCGAGATGGCGCCGGTGATCGTCGTGCAAGCGGCCGAATGCCGCATGCTGGATCAGACGATCCTCCACGACTACTACTTTCACTGGGACGGCGACCCCGATGGGGAGGGGCGCGGGGCGATCGGTCTTGGCCTGATCAGCCTGTGCAACCATTCCAGCCATCCGTGCGCCCGGGCCGACCGCAACCTTGCGCAGCAAACGCTCGATCTGGTTGTCACTGCCGACATCGAAGCCGGCATGGAGGTCACGATCGATTACGGCTGCGAACTGTGGTTCGAGCCGACCGATTAGTGCCTCGCCCTGGTTTGCCGAATCGACGAGAGCCGGGCTGGCGTTGCGCAACGCCGCGGGCTATGTGATCGCCCGAATAGCGAGGGCGAAACCAACATGCGACGATTCGAGGGCACCGAGAGCTATGTAGCGACGCCGGATCTGCAGGTTGCGGTCAATGCCGCGATCGCTCTCGAACGCCCTTTGCTGGTCAAGGGCGAGCCCGGCACCGGCAAAACCATCCTCGCCCATGAGATCGCCCGCGGCATCGGCCGGGATCTGATCACCTGGCACATCAAATCGACCACCAAGGCGCAGCAAGGGCTTTACGAATACGACGCGGTCTCGCGGCTGCGCGACGGCCAGTTGGGTGACGAGCGGGTCCACGACATCGCCAACTACATCGTGCCGGGCAAGCTGTGGGAGGCGTTCGAGGCCGATGAAGCTCCGGTGCTGCTGATCGACGAGATCGACAAGGCGGATATCGAGTTTCCCAACGACCTTTTGCTCGAACTCGACCGTATGGAGTTTTACGTTTACGAGACGCGGCGGACGATTCAGGCACGCCAACGCCCGATTGTCATTATCACCTCGAACAACGAAAAGGAATTGCCGGACGCTTTTTTACGCCGCTGCTTTTTTCATTACATCCGCTTTCCCGACCACGAGACGATGCTGCAAATCGTCGACGTACACTTTCCCGATTTGAAGCACGAATTGCTGCACGAGGCGCTGACAATCTTTTTCGACATCCGCCAGGCGCCGGGATTGAAGAAGAAACCTTCGACCTCCGAACTGCTCGATTGGATCAAGCTGTTGCTGGTCGAGGACATCTCGCCCGAGACCCTGCGCACCCGCGATCCGGCAAAGCTGATCCCGCCATTGCACGGCGCCTTGCTAAAGAACGAGGAAGATGTGCACCTGTTCGAGCGCCTAGCCTTTCTGCACCGACGCGGCGAACGGGGCTAGCGTCGGTTGATTGCACATAACTGTGAAAACTGAGGATAACTTCGAAAATTCAGCTAAAAGGGCGTTACTGATGAAGACGAGTGCGCCAATTTCAGCAGCAATCGACGCTAAGGACACGGACGAGCTGTTTGAAATGGCCAATCTTTATCCGCGGACCACCGGGCTGCCGATGACGGTGTGGGTCAGCCCACGCGGCAATGCGCGCCATGACGCACGTATCAAAGTCAACATGACCCACGGCGAGCAAATGAACGTGGATAATACTGCCGTCGTCGTCGTTCGTCCGACCCCGCGCGTGGTCGAAGGGCATCTTTCCACCGCCGACGAACGCGCCGTCTTCACCTGGATTGCGCTAAACGCGGCGTCCCTAATTGCTTATTGGGACGGCAATATCGACACTGTCCAGTTGGCCCACGCATTGCGGCCACTCCCTGCCTCATGAGTAAACGACAAAATCGTCATGGCCGGGCTTGACCAGTCCATCCGCGCGTTGACCCACAGCGCCTCCCCTCATCGCCCCATCGATGCCCGAAAGGCATCCTGGCATGGCCGCCGCCTATAGGCGCAACACATGTTCTTCTCGTTCTTCACCGAATTGCGCGCGGCCAAAGTTCCGGTCTCGTTGCGCGAGTTCCTGACCTTGATGGAGGCAATGCGACAAACGGATCGCCGGTTTTGCGATCGAGGATTTCTACTTCATTGCGCGCACCGCGCTGGTCAAGGACGAGCGGCATCTCGACCGGTTCGATCGGGTTTTCGGACATTGCTTCAATGGAATCGAAACCCTGCCCGAGCCCAAGGCCGAAATCCCCGAAGAATGGCTCAAGAAACTCGCCGAGCGATTGCTGACCGAGGAGGAGAAAAAGCTCGTCGAAGCGCTCGGCGGTTGGGAAAAGCTGATGGAAACCCTGCGCCAGCGGCTGGCCGAGCAGCAGGCACGCCACCAGGGCGGCGGCAAATGGATCGGCACCGCCGGCACATCGCCCTTCGGCGCGCACGGCTACAACCCCGAAGGGGTGCGCATCGGTCAGCAGGAAGGCAAGAACCGCAGCGCGGTAAAGGTTTGGGATCGGCGCGAGTTTCGCAATCTCGACGACACCGTCGAGCTCGGCACCCGCAACATCAAGCTGGCCCTGCGCCGGTTGCGGCAATTCGCGCGCGAAGGAGCAGCAGATGAACTCGACCTCGACGGCACGGTCAAATCGACGGCGCACAATGCCGGCTGGCTCGATCTGAAGCTGGTGCCGGAGCGGCACAACACGGTGAAATTACTGCTCTTCGTCGATGTCGGCGGGTCGATGGAGGACCATGTCCGGGTTTGCGAGGAGTTATTTTCGGCAGCCCGCTCCGAATTCAAGTATCTGATCCATTTCTATTTTCACAACTGCATCTACGACACGGTGTGGCGCGATTCACGACGCCGCCATGTCGAGCAGACGCCGGTCATGGAACTGATCCGCAGCTATGACCGCAGCTACCGGATCGTTCTTGTCGGGGACGCCAGCATGAGCCCCTACGAGATCGATAAGGAGGGCGGCAGCGTCGAACGCTGGAACGACGAGTTGGGCGACACCTGGCTGCGCCGGCTGTTCGACGCCTATCCGCGCGCGGTATGGCTGAACCCGGTGCCGGAGAAATACTGGGACGGCACGGCCAGCATCGGCATGATCCGCCGGATCATCGAAGACCGGATGTTCCCGATGACCCTCGACGGGATCGACCGCGCGATGCACCGCTTGCGTCGAAAAGGGTGATCAGCGGCCGCGCGACTGAATCAGGCGGCGTCGGGTTTCTGGTCCTTCGGCCGTACATAGGCGACGGCCGCATGTTCGGGGCAATAAGGCTTGCCGGGCATCGGGCGGGCGCCGCAAAAACGGAAATTCGCATCGTTCGGATGGCCATAGGGCCACATGCAGCTCGGCCCGCTGAATTCGAAGACGTTGCGCCGCGGCGGTTTCGCAATGGGTTCGCGGCGAGACATCGCGCTGCGGTGCAGACGGCCGATGACGGCGTTTTTGGTCAGACCGAGCCGGCGTCCGATCTCGGCTGTCGGCAGCCCCTCCTCGAACAACTGGTTCAACCGCTCGACCCGGTCCGGAGTCCAAGTGATTTCCATGATTCCCCCGTATTCTGTGGATCACCGATCCACCCCCACAAAATACGGTATCACTCTTGCGGCGTGATGCCAACAAATATCTATTAGTGGTGTTACCAACGGATCGCGCAATTCGCCGGCGGCGGTAGAAGCTCTCAATCCCTCCAAGGCGAAGACGTTGGCGCGCTCGCGCGGTGACGATCGGGGCGGCGACGCTCTTTAAAACGCTCGCGCGCCTGCGCTCAGCTGCGCGCCGCCGTCGATGCCGGCGGGGTCGGCGATGGCGCCCGGTCGGCCGGCGCATCGGCGGAGGCGGCCGGCAACGGCGGTAGCACCGGCAGACATTTGGCGACCAATACGGTCAGGTCCAGCATGCCCAACCCGATCGCTATGGCGAGCAGCCATGCGTTCATCTCGTTGGCGATCCGGTCGAGACTGATCAAGCGCTGTTTCATTCGCAACCTCGTACATTGTCTCTTTATCGACTGGGTCGAATTTACAGCCGATTATGCTGCAATGCAACATGCAATTTTGGAAACCCTCTTATAACTTTTGATTAAGATATTGCTACAGCATGATTGTTGCATTGCAATATCGGGCTCGATCGGGGGCTGGACGGACCGCGCGGCTCACTTCACCAGGGTCACCGGGACCCTGGCCAGGCGGGCAACCCTGGTTGCCACCGAACCGAGAACGAGCCGGCCCAAGGCGCCCAGCCCGCGGCTGCCGATCACGATCTGATCGACATCAAGGTCGCGGGCGAGGCGATCGATGGTGTCGGCCACCGGGCCGAGTTCGGCGCGGGTCTGGCATTTGACCTGCGCGTCGGCACAGATCCGGGCCGCCTTGCGCAACGCCGCCTTCGACCGCCGCGCCACCAGCTGTCGGTCGGCCTTGACCGACATCACCGCGGAGATGTCTGAGATGTCGAGGGTCGCGGGGTTCTGAACATTGACCAGGATGATCAGTGCGTCGTCCCGGCCGCGGGCGAGCGCGATCGCATGGGCGACCGCCCGGCTGGCCGGCGCCGAACCGTCGACCGGGACCAGAATTCGCATCCTCGCAGCCGCCGCGGCCGAGTGGTGCGGAACGCGCTCAGGACCCGCCGTAAACCGGGATGACAGCGCCGCGGGTCACCCGATTTGCCGGCGAGGCGAGGAAGACGATGATCTCGGCGAGGTCCGCGGTCGCCACCCATCGGCTATGGTCAGCCTCCGGCATCGCCGCCCGGTTCGCCGCGGTATCGAGGATCGAAGGGGCCACGGCGTTGATCCAAATCTCGTCGCCGACGGTCTCCTGAGCCAAGGCCTGGGTCAGCGCGGCAACCGCCGATTTGGATGCGGTGTAAGCGACCATGCCAGCGCCAAGACGCGGCTCCAGCGCCGGCCGCGCCGCAATGTTGACGATCCGGCCGCCGCGTGCGCCGCCCGGGCCCGGCGCCTGGCGCTTGCGGAATGCGGCAATCGCCGCCGCCGAACACAAAAAGCAGGACAACGTGTTCATCCGGTATTGTGCGATAAAATCGGCCGCCGAGGTTTCGCCGACCGGGGCCATGGCAAAGCCGCCGGCGAGATGGACCGAGGCCCACAGCGGCGGCAGCGCCTGGTAGAAGCGGTGGACTGCGGCCTCGTCGGCGACATCGATGTTGGGCGCGACCAGCACCCCGGCATCGCTCGCATGGGGAAAGTCGGCGAGTTCGGCGGGCACCAGATTGGGTACGTGGCAGACGGCTCCGGCGGCGCGAAATGCAGCGATGACCGCCCGGCCGAGAGCGCCGGTGCCGCCAGTGACGACGATGTGGCCGCCGGCAAGATCGACCATGACGACAATCCCCGCGAAATCGATGATGGCATGATAACCGCCCGGCCGCACGCTTGGCCCCAGAAATTGCCAAATGGCGGACCTGCGGATTTCGCGGATCCGCCTGGCTTGGCGTCGCCCCTGCGGGACTATCGCCGCGGGCAGCCTATCGGCAGCCGCGACATCTCGGGCCAATGCGCCAAAGCTGTGGCGATTTGCCGCGCTCTGACAAAGGTTCGCTCGATCGCTTTGAGTCGCCTTCGGCTCGATCGTCGACATCGCGGCGCAGGCCGCTCCCGCTGAAATCGAGCCGAGCGCGACCGGCATCCGGGTCAATTTTGTTTGGATTCGAAACACAATCCCGTCGCCGTCTCGCGTGCTGTGGTCTTGTTGGAGAGATTGCGCCGCGGTGGCAAAGTAACCGGTCGGCGTCGGATCCGTGACGGCGCAAGGTTCGATCGGCGGATGTTGTTTCCGTCGAGGCCTCGGCTCGGTGAGAGAGGGGATTTTGTCGAATAGAGAGGGATTAATGCAACGCCTGCGTGCCGGCGCCGCCTCGGCGATCGGGGCCAACCTGCCATTGGCCGGCTTGCTGGCCCGAGTGCTGCCGCAAGGTGGGCCCGACGGGCTCGAACCCAAGGTCTACGGGTTTATCCTGCGCTACAGTTGGCGCGAGCAGATCTATGTCGTCGTGATGACCGCGCTCTCGTTTCCTTTTCTTTATTATTCCCTCGACCTGCCGAGGATCATCATCAACCGGGCAATTTCCGGCAAGAATTTTCCACAGAATTTTTTCGGTCTCGAACTCGGACAGATCCCCTATTTGCTCATGCTCTGCGGAGTTTTCCTGGCGCTGATCCTGATCAACGGCTGGTTCAAACTGCATGTCAACGTCAAAAAGGGGCAATTGGGCGAGCGCATGCTGCGTCGTCTGCGCTACGAACTTTACGAGCGCCTGCTGCGGTTTCCGCTGCACCATTTCGACCGGACCGCGACCGGTCAGATCGTCGCCATGGTGACGGCCGAGCTCGAGCCGGTTGGCGGGTTTGTCGGCGAGGCGTTTGCCGTGCCGATTTCGCAGGCCGGCACCCTGTTCACGATCCTCTTTTTCATGTTCGTGCAAAACCCGGTACTGGGGGCCGCGGCGCTGGCCTTCTATCCGCTGCAAGGCTACCTGATCCCGAAGATGCAGCGCGTGATCCGGGCTCTCGGGCGCAGCCGGATCCGCAAGATCCGCGGCCTATCCGACCGCATCGGCGAGGCGATCGCCGCCCGGATCGAGATCCGGGTCAATCACGCAGCCCCGTATCAGCTGGCAGAGATCGCCCATCGCCTCGGCGAGATCTACGACATCAGGTTGGAGATCTATAATCGTAAATTCTTCGTCAAATTTCTGAATAATCTGATCGGCAACCTTACTCCATTTTTCTTTTACGCAATCGGCGGATATTTTGTCATTACCGGACGACTGTCGTTCGGCGCGCTGGTCGCGGTGCTTGCTGCCTATAAGGACATGTCGGCACCGTGGAAAGAACTGCTCGATTACTATCAAAATCAGCAGGACGTAGCGATCAAATACGAACAGGTCGTCGAGCAATTCCACGTCGCCGACATGGTCGACAAGCGCTTGCTGCTCGAAGAGCCGGAGCATGTCGAGCGATTCGCCGGCGAGGTCGCCGCCGCCAATGTCGATGTGGTCGACAGCGACGGGATCCACCTGCTCGAAGGGATCAGTTTCGCGTTTCCGCTCGGCACCGATGTCGGGGTCGTCGGCCACAGCAACAGCGGGCGCAACATGCTGCCGCAACTGATTTCCCGTCTGGTCAGCCCGACCAACGGCCATCTGACGATCGGCGGCGCCGACATCAACACGATGCCGTTTGCGGTTTCCGGCCGCCGCATCGGCTATGTCGGGCCCACCACCTATCTGTTCTCGGCAAGTGTGCGCGACAATCTGCTGATCGGCCTGCGGCACCGGCCGAGGGAGATGCCCGACTACGACGCGGCAGCCAAGGCCGAGCGCGAGCGTCTGGTCGAAGAGGCGCGGCTGTCCGGAAACAGCCCGAACGACGTTGCCGCCGACTGGGTCGATTACCAGCAGGCGGGAGTGGCCGACGCGGCTGGGCTCGAGACGCGCATCATCGACGTGCTCCGGCTCGTCGACCTCGATCAGGACGTCTATCTGTTCGGCCTGCGCGGCCGGCTCGACCCCGAGCGGCAGCCCGATGTCGCAACCCGCATCGTCGAGGCGCGCCATGTATTGGCCGAGCGGCTCGCCGAAAACGGCCTCGCCAATCTGGTCGAGCGCTTTGCCCCCGATCGCTACAACGCCAATTCGACGATCGGCGCCAATTTGTTGTTCGGCACCGCGATCGGGCCGGGGTTCGACGGCGACGGGCTCGCCCGCAACCGCTATATGCTGAGCGTGCTCGGCGATCTCGGGCTGCCGGCCGACCTGATCCGCATCGGGGTGCAGCTGGCGCGGACCAGCGTCGAGCTGTTCGCCGGGGTGCGGCCGGAGCATCAATTCTTCGAGGAATTCAGCTTTCTCGGGGCTGAGGACCTGCCCGATTTCGAACGGATTCTCGCACGGATCGATAAATCCAGCATCACCACCCTGGTGCCGGCCGATCGGGCGCGCCTGTTGGGGTTGGCGCTGAAGCTGATCGCGGCGCGCGATCCGCTCGGCCTTGTCGACGAGACGATGCAAGGACGCCTGCTCGAAGCCCGCCACGCTTTCGCCGCCAGCCTGCCGCAAGAGCTTCGCGGCTCGGTCGAACTCTTTGATCCCGAGCGCTACAACGCGGCCGCCTCGATCCAGGAAAACGTGCTGTTCGGAACCATCATCCGCGGCGAGGCAGGCAGCCGCGAACGAATCCACGCCGCGATCAGCGAGGTGCTGGACGCGCTCGGCCTGCACGAGACGATTGTAGCGGTCGGGCTCGACTATCCCGTCGGCACCGGCGGCTCCCGGCTATCGGAAACGCAGCGCCAAAAGCTGGCGATCGCGATCGCCGTGCTGAAGCGGCCGGATCTGGTCGTCCTCAACGATGCGACCGCGGTGCTCGACAGCGCCGCCGAGGCCGCCATTATCGAGCGGCTGAAGCAGGAGCTCGACGGCAGCAGTCTGGTATGCAGCCTGAACCGTCCGCGTTTGGCCTCGGCCTTCGGTCGGATCCTGGTGATGGAACAGGGTCGTCTGGTCGAGCAGGGCGCGTTCGAGGAGTTGCAACAACCGGGAAGACCCCTCGAACCGCTGCTCGCTGCGGAATGAGCGGCACGACGCTCGATCGGTCGGCCCAGCTGGAGCAGGCAAAATAAATGGGTCCCTTGACGCAAGCCTGGCTAGAAAGGAATGACATGACCCTCATCTCCCGGCTCCTCGAAGGGGTAGCGAGCCGACACCCGCCCGAGGACGGGCCTGCTGCGGCGATTTTGCGGCGGGGGACAATGCATCAGCGGAATCGAAGCCGAGAAACGGACAGCGATACACCCTACCGCAGCCAAATTGCCGCGAGGTTCTTTTTGCGAGACCAATTGACCGGCCGAGGGTTGCCATGAGCATGCCCGACCGCGCGACGGCGCTGCTCGATTTCTGGTTCGGGCCGGCCGAGCATCCCGAGCGGCTGCAGCACCGTCAGATCTGGTTCCGCAGCACGCCTGAGTTCGACGCGGCGGTGCGCCGTGGCTTTGCAGCAGACCATGAACGAGCGGTGGCGGGCGCGCTCGCCGATTGGGAAGCGAGCGCCGAAAGCGCACTGGCTCTGGTGATCCTGCTCGACCAGGTGCCGCGCAACATCTTCCGCAGCACGCCTCGGGCCTTTGCCAGTGACGCGCAGGCGCTGGCAACGACAAACCGGGCGCTCGCGCGCGGGCTCGACATGGCGGTGCATCCGGGTTGGCGGCTGTTCTTCTATCTGCCGTTCGAGCACAGCGAGGTTCTTGCCGACCAGCAGCGCGGCATCGCTCTGTTGGAGGCCATGCCGGCGGCTCCCGGCCGTCGGACCGGTTCGCAGATGTCGCGCCGCCATCTCGAAATCATCGAACGGTTTGGCCGCTTTCCGCACCGCAATCCGATCCTCGGCCGGGAACCGACCGCAGCCGAGCTAGCCTATCTAGCCGAAAGCGAGCTGCGCTTCGGACAGCCGTTCACGGGGTGAAACGAGACTGATCGCGATCAGTCCCGACGTCCGAAGCCGAGCAGCCAGGCGGCCGGGGCGACGGTCCAGCCCTGCACGATCAGCGAGGCAATCACCAGGATAAAGATGCTTTCGAACAGCGGCTCGCTGCGGTGCGGGTCGGCCAGGCCTGGGATGATGCTGAGATAGATCGGCACCGCTCCGCGCAGGCCCACCCAGGCGGCGAAAGCGGATTCACGCAGGCTGAACCGGAACGGCAACAGGCAGGGGAACACCGCTGCCGGGCGGGCCACGAAAATCAGTACGGCGGCGCCGATCGCCGCGCTCGGGAGATAAAGCAGCAACCGGTGCGGCGTCACCAGCAGACCGAGCATCAGAAACAGAACGATCTGGGCGAGCCAGGCCATCCCTTCAAAGAAATTCGCGATCTCCGTTCGGCTTCGGTGCTGGGTGGCGCCGACGATCACCGCGGCGAGATAGGTAGCAAGGAACCCGCTGGTGTCGAGGAGCTGGGCCAGCCCGAACACCGCCAGCCCGCCGGTCAACGCCATCACCGGTGCCAGCGAGGCTTCGAGCGGCAGCCGTTTCAGCAATTGTCCGATCGCCCAGCCGCCAAGGAGGCCGAGCGCAGCCCCGCCGGCCATCTCTTTAACGAACAGCAGCAGGGCGCTGCCGATGGTGACCGCCTCGGGCTCGGTGATGATCTGCAGCACCAGGAAGGTCAGGAACACCGACATCGGGTCGTTGAGCCCGGACTCGACTTCGAGCAATGCCAGGAGCCGCTCCGGCAATGCCGCCCCGGCGCGTCGCAGCAGCACGGCAACCGCCGCGGCATCGGTCGGCGACGCCGCGGCGCCGGCGAGCAGCGCGCCATCGAACGAGGCGCCGCCGGCCAGCCATACCGCTCCGGCGAGCACAATCGCGGTCACCGCGATGCCGATCGTCGCCAGCACCGCCGCCGGCCAGAATGCCAGCCGGAACATCGCGACCGGGGTCTTGAGCCCGCCCTCGAACAAAATCACCGCCAGCGCCACGCTGCCGATCAGGTAGGCCGAAGAGAAATCGCCATAGGGGATGCCGAGCACGCCGTCCTCGCCGGCGAGCATGCCGAGCGCCAGGAAGACCAGCAGCATCGGCGCCCCGATGCGGCGCGAGACCAGTCCGGCGAGGATACTCAACAGGCCGAGCACACCACCGAGCAGAATCAGCTGATGCGACCGGGCCATTGCCGCATGGCCGAGCGCTACGAGACCGCCGCCCGTCATCTCCGGGCCGTCATCGGACGTCCGCCTGGTCGTGCCATGTCATGAGGCCGGCGAAATCGCTTGCTGAAAGGGTGTGGCGGATCAATATCGTCGCTGCCCTCTATATTCCCCGGCGCGCAGCGATGGGCATGCGATTCTTCGGGATGCCGAATGACGGGATGGGAGTTGGATCATGGCCATTGTCGAGATCAGGATTGATGCGGTGGAGCCTTTCGCCGAGGGGCGGAGCTTCGGCGACGCCGGCGGCTATCTGCGAATAACCGGCGTCGCCAGGGGTGAGATCGATCCGGCGGCCCCCGAGAACATGGGCATCGCCGATCTCGACAAGGCGGCGACAAACGCGCGCGGCATGGTCGAGTACGACACCGATTTTTTCATCCTCCGCCCGGCCGAGCCGCGGCCGGCGGGCGGCATTCTGGTCTACGATGTGACCAACCGCGGGCGGAAGGTGATCCTGGGCCGGCTCGACGAAGCCGGCGGCAGCGCCGACACCAACAATCCCAAGAGGGCGCGGGATGCCGGGTTGGGCTTCACCCTCGGCCGCGGCTACAGCCTCGTCTGGTCGGGTTGGGATTCGGGCGCGCCGCTGGCCAATAACGGCATGACGGCGCGGCTACCGTCGGCGCTTGAAAATGGTAGGCCGATGGTACGCCGGATCCGTGACGAATTCCATATCGGCACCCGCGCCCCCGGCACGGGCGAGGTCGTGCGGCTGAACTACCCGGCGGTCTCGACCGACCCCCGCCGGGCGCGGCTGAGCGTGCGCGACCGCGAAAGCGACGCCCGCACCGAGATCGCGGCCGATGGCTGGGAATTCATCGACGATCGGTCGATCCGGTTGCTTCCGGCCGGCACGCTGTTCGCCCCCTACAAGATTTACGACATCTGGTACGAGGCGACCGGATCGACGGTGATGGGCGTCGGCTTTGCCGCCACCCGCGATCTCGTCAGCTTCCTGCGTTACGAAGGCGCGGATGGTCGTGGGACGCCCAACCCAATGATCGCCGACGGAAGCCGGGACGACGCACCTGCCGTTTCGCACACGCTTGCATTCGGGGTTTCGCAGGCCGGTCGCTATCTGCGCCATTTCCTTGAGCTGGGGATGAACGACGACGGGCGCGGCAGACGCGTCTTCGACGGCGTACTGACCCATGTCGCCGGCGCCGGCAAGGTGTTCGCCAACCACAGTTTCGCGATGCCGGGCCGCACCGCGACGCAACACGAGGACCGGCTCTACCCGGAGAACTGGTTCCCGTTCGCAAATGCCGTCACGACCGATCCCTTTTCCGGTCAGCGCAGCGCCATTCTGAAGGGCCGTCCGACCGACCCGCTGATGATCGAGGTCAATACCGCGACCGAATATTGGCAAAAGGGCGCCTCCCTGGTGCACACCAATCCAGCCGGGAGCGGCGACGCTGAACTGCCGCCCACGGCGCGGGCCTACCTGATCGCCGGGACCCAGCATGGCGGTGGGCCAGGCACCGATCCGAGCCCCGGTCCCTGCGTCAACCCGCGCAACCCGCATAGCGCCAGCCCGGCCCTGCGGGCATTGCTGGTGGCGCTCGAGGAATGGGTCCAGACCGGGACGGCCCCACCGCCGAGCCGGGTCCCGTCGATCGCCCAAGGCACCGCGGTCGGGGCCGAGGCGATCAAGCTGCCAAAGGTTGCCGGGTTTGCCCTGGCGCCGGGCGCCAACCCCATTGCGGCGCCGGTCGATTGGGTCGACCCGCCAGCGCGGCTCGATAATTTCTACGGCACCCGGGTGTGCGCGGTCGACGCCGACGGCAACGAGGTCGCTGGCATTCGATTGCCGCCGATCGCGGTGCCGCTCGGCACCTATACCGGGTGGAATGTCTATCGCGCGCAACCCTGCGAGCTGTGCGACCGCGATGGCTCGGTGATCCCGTTCGCCCGCACCAGAAGCGAGCGCGAGACCGCCGGCGATCCGCGCCCCTCGCTCGAAGAACGCTATGCCAGCCGGGGCGCCTATGTCGCCGAGGTCAAAGCCGCAGCCCAGGCACTCGTCGCCGACCGCCTGCTGTTGCCGGCCGATGCCGCCGCCTATGTCAGAGCCGCAACCGAATGCGATCGGTTCTGAGCGTTCGGAGCCGAACCGGAGGCGTTCAACCCGGCAGCGCCGTCGCTTGCTCCCAACGCCCGATCGGCGCAGCATCGAGCATCCGCGCGATGCGCCGCGGCCAAATATCGGGAGGGGAGGATGCGTTCGTCGATGTTTGCGGCGGCCATGCTGGCGGCTGCGCGGCCTGATCGGCTGCGGCTGGCTGCCGGCCTTCGGCCAGACCTTGATCGTCGGCAACGACGACAAGAACGGGGTGGATCAGGACTTCAAGCCGATCATTGGCGAGCCCGGCCATGACAGCCTGTCGGTGATCGACATCTCCAACCCTGCGGCGCCGCGCATCGCCGCGACGATCCCGTTGATCAATTCGGTCGTCGGGCCGCCGGTCAACCTCGCAATCGTTCCGTCTGGTGACATCGCCCTCGTCGCCAACTCGCTGATGCCAGTGATCCAGGGCTGGGGCCATCGGTTGGAGCCCGACGACAAGGTTTTCGTCGTCGATCTGAAGGCGAACCCGCCGAAGGTGATCGGCACCGTCCTGGTTGGCAAGCAGCCCTCCGGCGTGGCGATCAGCCCCAAAGGCGATCTGGCCTTGGTCGCCAACCGCGCTGACGGCACGATCTCGGTGCTGTCGATCCAGGGCAAAGACGTTACCGTTTCCGATACGGTGCCGATTGGCACCTCGGCGGATCAGGTCTCGGCCGTCGCCATCACCCCGGATGGCAAGCACGCGCTGGCGACCAAACCGGCAGCCAACAAGGTGGCGCTGCTGAATATCGATGGCGGCAAGGTCACCTATACCAAGCGCGATCTGCCGACCGGCATCTTCCCCTACAACGTCGCGGTGACCCCCGACGGCAAATTGGCGCTGACCGCCGACAATGGCGGCGGCGGCGGCTCGGACGGCAATGTCGACACGGTCGGCGTCATCGATCTCGCGGCAAATCCGCCGCGGGTCATCAATCATGTCGTGGTCGGCGACTCCCCCGAGGGACTGGCGGTGAGCCCGAAGGGCAACCTAGCCGTGTCGATACAGGCCGAGGGATCGAACACGCCGAAGACGGTATTTTATCACCATGCGGGCGGCACCGTCGCCATCCTGGCGATCGACGGCGACAAGGTCGCCAAGGTCGGCTCGCTCACCGTCGGCGCGTTGCCTGAGGCGGTCGCCTTCAGCCCGGACGGCAGCTATCTGTATGTCGGTAATTTCATCGACGGCGATCTGTCGATACTCAAGGTCGACGGCACCAACGTGACCGACACCGGCCAGCGCCTCAAGCTGCCGGGCCATCCCGCGTCGATGCGCGCCGGCCCGCAGTGAGACAAAGCTAAGCCAGCGACAGCAGGCAGGCGCGGGCGGCGGCGTCGAGGATCGCCTCGGCGTCGATGCCGTAGGCGCGGTAGAGGTCGGGGATGTCGCCCGATTGGCCAAAGCGCTCGACGCCCAACGGGACGATCGGGTTGTGGGCGACCGCGCCCAGCCACGACAAGGTGGCGGGATGGAAATCGCCGACGGTGACCAATGCCGCACCCGGCCGCAGCCGCGCCAGCAGCCGACCGGCGACGCTCGTCCCGCCCGCAGCGCAGGCCGCCCGCCAGTCGCGGTGCAGGCGGTCGGGCGAGGTGATCGCCAATAGCCCGGCGCCGGGGACATCCTCGGCCAGTTCGCCATGGGCGGCCTGCGCTTCGGGGGCGACGGCGCCGCAATAGGCGATCGCCAGTTCGGCGCCGGGTTTGGGCTCGCGCAGCCAATAGGCGCCGTCGACGATCGCCTCGGCGAGACCCAGGTCCAGCCGACGCCTAGGCTGATCGACCGGCCGTGTCGACAGCCGGAAATAGACCGATTCGCCGTCCTCGCGCTGGATCTCTGCGAACGCCCAGCGCAGCAAGACCGCGAGCTCATCGGCAAAGGCCGGCTCGAAACTGGCGAGCCCCGGCTGGGCGATCCCGGTGAGCGGCTCGCCGACCGATTGGTGGGCGCCGCCCTCCGGCGCCAAGGTGATCCCCGACGGGGTCGCCACCAGGATAAAGCGAGCATCCTGGTAGCAGGCATAGTTCAGCGCATCGTGGCCGCGCTTGATGAACGGGTCGTAGAGCGTGCCGATCGGCAGCAGGCGGGTGCCGAAGAGCTGCGCCGACAGGCCGAAGGCCGCCAGTTGCAGGAACAGATTGCTTTCGGCGATGCCAAGTTCGATGTGCTGGCCCCGCGGCGACATCGCCCAGCGCTGCGCCGAGACGACCTTTTCCTCGCGAAAGGTGTCGGCCCGCTCGGCGCGGTCGAAGATACCGCGGCGGTTGACCCATGGCCCGAGATTGGTCGACACCGTGACATCGGGCGAGGTCGTCACGATGCGTTGCGCGAGTTCGGTATCGCCGGCGGCGATGTCGCCGAGCAGCCGGCCAAAAGCTTCCTGGGTCGACTGGCGCTCGCCGCGCGGCACCGGCAAGCTCGCCGGCACCGCGACCGCGGCGGCCTGGTGCCGGCGCCGGGCCGGCCCGGCGAGCGGCACCCCTTGGAGAAACGCCGAGAGGCGTTCGGGAGGCAGATCGAGGCCGGCGAACAAATCCCATTCGGCGCCCTCGGCCACCGCCATGCTGTGCCGGAACGAGGCCATCTGGCCGAGGTTCATCAGCCCGGCATGATTGTCCTTGTGCCCGGCGAAAGGCAGCCCGTTGCCCTTGATCGTATAGGCGATAAAGCAGGTTGGCCGGTCGTCGGCGATGGCATGAAACGCGTCGAGCACCGACGCCAGATCGTGGCCGCCGAGATTGGTCATCAGCCGCTGCAAGCCCGCATCATCGTGATCGCCGAGGATCGCGCGAATCCCAGGATAGCGGTTGAGGTCGCGCTGCAAATGCTCGCGCCAGCCCTCGCCTCCCTTATACACCAATGCCGAATAGAGCGAGTTCGGGCAGCCGTCGATCCACTCGCGCAGATGATGGCCGTCGGGGCGGGCAAAGGCAGCTTCCAGCAATCGCCCGTATTTGAGGGTCACGACGCGCCAGCCCATCATCTCGAACAGGGCGTCGATGCGGCCAAACAGCCGGTCGGAGACCACGGCGTCGAGGCTCTGACGGTTGTAGTCGATCACCCACCACAGATTGCGGACATCATGCTTCCAGCCCTCGAGGAGGGCCTCGAAGATATTGCCTTCGTCGAGTTCGGCATCGCCGGCGAGCGCGATCATCCGCCCCGGCGGCTGGTCGCTCGGAACCAGCGCTTTCAACCGCAAATAGTCCTGGGCCATCGAGCTGAACAAGGTCATGCCGACGCCGAGGCCCACCGAACCGGTCGAAAAGTCGACGATATCGCCGCCGTCCTTGGTCCGCGACGGATAGGATTGGGCGCCGCCATAAGCCCGAAAGCGCTCCAACTTCTCGCGGGTCTGATGGCCCAGCAGGTATTGGATCGCGTGAAACACCGGCGAGGCATGCGGCTTGACCGCGACCCGGTCCTGCGGTCGCAGGACGTCGAAATAAAGCGCCGTCATCAACGTCGCCACCGAGGCGCTCGACGCCTGATGCCCACCAACCTTGAGCCCGTCGCGATTGGGACGCAGATGGTTGGCGTTGTGGATCATCCAGGTGGACAGCCACAGCACCTTGCGCTCCAGCGCGCTCAGGCAGGCGAGCTTGTCGTCGGGCTCGGCGTCCTGCTCCCGGCCGAGACTGCCTTCGAGGGCATGCAGCATGATCAACTCCCGCTCCGAATCGAGCCTAGCTGATTGTCGCAGAAAAATCTTTACGCGGCGGCGGTCGGGCCGCCGCCCTTTGACCTGGCCGCGGCCGATGCCTACATTGAGCAGCGAAGATGCCGGGTACGAGCCGGCCAGCTTGGGAATTTCGCGCACATGGCCGAAAGCATCGACGAGATCGAGCAGCGCCGGATCATCCTGACCGAAAGCGCGGTGCGCCGTATCGCGCTGTTGCGGGCTCAGGAGCAGGCCGAGAACGCCTTTTTGCGCATCGCCGTGTCTGGTGGCGGCTGTTCCGGGTTTCAGTACGGTTTCACCTTCGACGACCAACGCAACGAAGACGATATGGTGTTCGAGCGCGATGGCGTCGCCGTCGTCGTCGACGACGTTTCGCTCGGCCTGTTGAGCGGCGCCGAGGTCGATTTCGTCGAGGATCTGATGGGCGCTTCGTTCCAGATCCGCAATCCGAACGCGGCTTCGTCCTGCGGCTGCGGCAATTCGTTTTCGATCGGCTGACCCCTCGCCTGACGATCCCGGCGGTGAAGATCGCGAGCTGGAACGTAAATTCGATCAAGGCGCGGCTGCCGCATCTGCTGGCGTTTCTGACCGATCAACAGCCCGATGTGGTGTGCCTGCAGGAGACCAAATGCCTGGTCGCCGATTTCCCGACTTTGGAGATCGCCGCGCTCGGCTACCATGTCGAGGCGATCGGCCAGCGCTCCTATAACGGCGTGGCGCTGATCTCCAAGCAGCCGCCCGACGAACTGGTCCGCGGGCTGCCCGGCATGGAAGAGGACGAGCAGGCGCGCTACCTCGAAGCGGCTTTCGGCGAGGTCCGGGTCGCTTCGATCTATCTGCCCAATGGCAATCCGGTCGGGACCGATAAATTCACCTACAAGCTCGCCTGGATGGAGCAGCTGGTCGGCCATACGCGCGACCTGCTGCGCCGCGAGGTGCCGTTTGTGCTGGCCGGCGACTACAATATCTGTCCGGCCGACGAAGACGTTTACGACCCGGTGGCGTTCCGCGACGATGCGCTGTGCCGGCTCGAATCGCGCTCGCGGTTCCGGGCATTGATGAATCTCGGGCTGACCGACGCGTACCGCGTCTTTCACCGCGAGCCGCACCGCTATACCTTCTGGGATTATCAGGCCGGGCGCTGGAACCGCGACGAAGGCCTGCGCATCGACCATCTGCTGCTGTCGCCGCACGCGGCCGACCGGGTTGCCGCCTGCGACATCGACAAAAAACCGCGGGCCAAGGAGCGCGCCTCCGACCACACCCCGATCTGGTGCGAACTGGCGGTATAGGAGGATCGCATGACCCTCAGCCGCCCTGCAGAAAGCGCTCGGCCGCGGCGGCGAGCGTATCCTGCCCTTCCCTGAACGGCGCCAATGGAACGATCAGCAGGACGCGGTCGCCGGGTCGCACCTCGGTGAAATCACCCGCCAAGGCAAAATTGCCCTGCCGCGACGCCGCGAGCGCGATGGCGTTGCCGGGCGGCGTTGGCCGGAGATCCTGGCCGACGGTGAATTCGCCAATGGCGAAGTCCTGGCCCGCAAAGGCGACGCGGCCGCGAGATCCCGCGAAACGCGACAATCCGACGAAGGCGGGGGTCGCCAGCGCCGCCGCCGAGAAGGTCGTCTCGAACTCGAAATGGCGAGCGATCGACTGAGCAAAGCTCGCATCGGCGATCCGCAACGCGATCGGCATCGTTGGATTGCGCGCCCGGGCCCCGAGCGCGATTTCGAGGTTCAGGGTATCGACATTGGTCAAGGCGACGAGGCCATGCGCGGTGCCAAGATTGCATAGATCGAGCGTCGCATCTCGGCTCGCATCGCCCGTCAGCAGATCGAAGCGCCGCTCCCGCGCCCGTTCGACAAGAGAGGTGTCGGGCGCGCTTTCGACGACGACCAACCGCTTGCCCAGACCAAGCAACAGGTCGATTACCTCGGAGCCGATGCTGCCGGCGCCGCAAACGATAATATGGCCGCGACGGTGGATCGGACGCAGGCCCTGCATCGTGACCCACTGCACCCGGGTCAGCAGCGAGGCGCCGAACGCGATGAACAGGCCGGTGAAGGTAATGCCGGACAGCATCAGCAGCATGGCGGCGACGATTTCGACCGGACTGTTCCGGTCGGGCGTCACATCGCCATAGCCGGTCGTCGTCATTGTCGCGACCACGAAATAGGCGGCGTCGAGCCATCTATCGCCAAAGACGGCATGGAAATACCAGGTGCCAAGCAGGAACACGACGAGCGCTCCCATTGCGAGCCGAGCGAGGATCGGATTGACGCGCGGCGGCTGATCCCTGCGGCGGCGCAATAGCGCGCGTAGCCTCCGTCCGATGGTGGGGCGGGTTGGCGCTGGCGGGGGATGCGGGGACGTGCCTTCCAGGTCGACAATGTCGCCATAGACGACGAGGTCGGCTTGCGGCGCGAGGATCGCGTCACGCGCGAACTCGATCTTGCCGTCGACCGCAATAATCCGCGCACCAAGCGCCTGCTCCGCCGCGAGGACGGTGTCGCCCGCCGCTCCACAGCGTTCGGCGACGCGCGTTGCAAAAGCGGTCAGTGGGCCATCCGGCTCGGGAAACTGCAGCCCGCGGAAGGCGGAAGGGTCGACCGCGGCCGCCGCATAGGTTGCCGCCGAATGCCAAGCGAGCGACAGGACCGAGCAATTCGGCAGGTTCTGCTCGATCTTGCGGGCGAGGGTCCGGTTGAACTGCCGCAGCACGATGCGAATGCGCGGATTGGCGTCGCGCGCTAGCAAAGCCGCGTGCAGGTTGAGCTGGTCGTCGGGCGACAGCGCAAGAATGGCGACCGCCCGCTCGACGCCGGCCCGAGCGAGCCCCTCGCCGCTGTCCGGGCGCGCGCCAATGAAAACGGCGCCCACGCCCTCCACCGCGCGGGCGAAATCGGAGCCTCTGGACCACAGCACGACCACCCGATGGCCCTGCAATACGCAAAGCTCTTGTGCCGTGCTGAGCGCCAGCGCGTCGCCGCCGATAACGATCACCACCGGATCGGCGGACCCCGCCACGGCAGGCTCCCTCATCCCTCCGGGATGTCGGGATCGGGCGGATAGGCGTGCCGGCCTCCGGCGCCATCCTCGACGACCCAGCGGCCGGATACCGGGTCGCGGGCGGCGGCGCTGATGGCGAGCGGGACCTTGCCCCAACCGCCCGGAATATCGAGCACATAGGTTGGCTGGCACAGCCCGGAGGCGCGCACGCGCAACGCTCGAACCAGATCCTGGCCCTCGGCAATCCCGGTACGGAAATGCGCGGTGCCGCGAGCGAGATCGGCGTGGTGCAGGTAATATGGCTTGACCCGCATCGCCACGAGACCACGGAACAGCGCCTCGAGCACCGCCGCATCGTCATTGACCCCGCGCAGCAGCACGGTCTGCGCCAGCACCGGGATGCCGGCGCGGATCAGCCGGGTAACCGCCTCCTTGGCCGGCGTGGTCAGTTCGCGCGGATGGTTGGCGTGGATCACGACATAGACCGCCTTTTCCGCGGCCAGCGCCGCAACCAGCGCCGAGGTTACCCGGCCGGGATCAACTACCGGGACGCGGGTGTGAAGGCGTATCACGCCGAGATGCGGAATTGCGTCGAGGGCGCGCACGATCCCGGCGAGGCGGCGCGGCGCCAGCACCAACGGGTCGCCGCCGGTGACGATGACCTCCCAGATTTCGGTCCGCTCGCGGATATAGGCGAACGCGCGGTCGAGCGCCGCCGGCTCCAGCATCGCCGGAGCCTTGCCGACGGCCTCGCGGCGAAAGCAGAAGCGGCAGTAGACCGGACACAGCAGGGTCGGCTTCAGCAATACCCGGTCGGCGTGGCGGTGGACGATGCCGGGCACCGGCGACCAGCGCGCGTCGCCGATCGGATCGACCAGTTCCTCGCCGGCAACGGCAAGCTCAGCGGCGCTCGGCACGAACTGCGCCGCGATCGGATCGTTCGGGTCGGCGCGATCGATCAGCGCGGCCATGTCTTCGGTCAGGGCGACGCAAAATTTTTCGGCAACCCGCGTGATCTCCTCAAGCCGATCGGGCTCGACGAGACCGGCAGAAACGAGAGCGTCGCCACGCAGGGTCAAGAGCAGCTCCCGATCGGCGGCACCAGGTTCATCCGGTCACCACGGTATCCACGATAAGCTAGGGCCAAGCGATCCGGCGTGCCCGATGGAACACGAGGGAAAGACCGGATAGCTCACGAATTGCGATATCAAACCGCCGCCAGGCGGTCGTGGGCGGCGCGCAGCCGGTCGCGGTCGCGGGCGGCGTCGGCCTCGCGCTCGCGCTGCTCTTCGACCACCTCTGGCTTCGCCTTGGCGACGAAGTTCGGATTGCCGAGCTTGGCGCCGATCTTGGCGATCTCGGCGTCGAGCCGACCGATCTCCTTGGCGAGCCGCGCCCTTTCGCGGGCGAGGTCGACGATCTCGCCGAGCGGCAGGATCAAGGTCGCCCCCTCGATCACCGCCTGGATCGCTCCATCCGGAACCATGGTCACCGGCTCGATCCGCTCGACCCGGGCGAGCCGGACGAAATGGTCGCGATGGCGTTCGATCCGTTCGGCCGCGATAGGTTCGGCGTCCTTGACCAGCAGCGGCATCCGCGAGGCGGGCGGGACGTTCATCTCGGCGCGCACCGCGCGGATCGCCGAAATCGCCCCGACCACCCACTCCATCTCGGCCGCTGCCGCCCGATCGACCATATCGGGCGAAAATTCGGGCCACGGCGCCGCGATCAGCAAGCCAGCCCTATCGCCAGCGAAATATTGCCACAGTTCCTCGGTGAGGAATGGCATGATCGGGTGCAGCAACCGGAGGATATTCCCGACCACCCAGGCCGTGATCGCCTGCGTCTCGCGGCGCGCCGCCGCATTGTCGCCTTGCAGGATCGGCTTGGAAAACTCGATATACCAGTCGCAAAACGTGCCCCAGACGAACTGGTAGAGCCGGGTCGCCGCCTCGTCGAAGCGATAGCTGTCGAATGAGGCGGTGACCGCAGCGATGCAGTCGGCGGTCGACACGATGATCCAGCGGTTGACAGTCAGCTGCAACTGCGCTGGAGAAAATCCCTCGGCCGGCACGCAGCCGTTCAGCTGCGCATAGCGCGCCGCGTTCCACAGCTTGGTCGCAAAATTGCGGTAGCCCTCGACCCGGCTCTCGGCGAGCTTGATATCGCGGCCGGGCGCGGCCAATGCCGCCAAGGTAAATCGCAGCGCGTCGCAGCCATAGCGATCGATCAGCTCCAACGGATCGATGATGTTGCCGCGCGATTTCGACATCTTCTGGCCGCGCTGGTCGCGCACCAGCGCGTGGATGTAGACGGTGCGAAACGGCGCCTGACCCATGAAATGCAGCCCCATCATCATCATCCGGGCGACCCAGAAAAAGATGATGTCGAAGCCGGTGACCAGCACGTCGCCCGGATAGTAGCGGGCGAGCTCGCGGGTCGGCTCGGGCCAGCCCAGGGTTGAGAACGGCCACAATGCCGATGAAAACCAGGTGTCGAGCACGTCCTCGTCGCGCCGCAGATTGACCTCTCGCCCGTACTTCGCCGCGGCCGCGGCCGCGGCTTCGGTTTCGGTCTCGGCGACGAAGACCGCCCCGTCTGGCCCGTACCAGGCCGGGATCCGGTGCCCCCACCACAGTTGGCGCGAGATGCACCAGGGCTGAATGTTGCGCATCCATTCGAAAAACGTGTTTTCCCATTGCCGCGGCACAAACCGGGTATGCGCCCGTCCTCGACCGCGGCGATTGCCGGGCCGGCCAGCGCCCGGGCGTCGCAAAACCACTGATCGGTCAGCCACGGCTCGATGACGACCCCCGAGCGGTCGTGATGCGGCACCATTAGGGTGTGGTCTTCGATCTTTTCGAGGAGCCCGGCGGCGTCGAGATCGGCGACCACCTTTTCTCGCGCGGCGAAGCGGTCGAGGCCGCGATAGGCCGTCGGCGCCGCGTCGTTGATCCGCGCATCCGCGTCGAAGATGTTCAGGAGCGCGAGGCCGTGGCGTCGCCCGACCTCGAAATCGTTGAAATCGTGCGCCGGGGTGATCTTGACCGCACCGCTGCCGGTCTCGGGGTCGGCATATTCGTCGGCAATGATCGGGATCAGCCGGCCGGCGAGCGGCAGGCGCACCGATTTGCCGACGAGATCGGCAAAGCGCGGGTCGTCCGGATGCACCGCGACAGCGGTGTCGCCGAGCATGGTTTCCGGCCGGGTCGTCGCCACCGTGATGAACCGGCCGGGAAGCTCGGCCACCGGATAGCGGATATGCCATAAGCAGCCCTTGGTCTCGCGGCTCTCGACTTCGAGATCCGAGATCACCGTGTGCATCTCCGGGTCCCAGTTGACCAGCCGCTGGTCGCGGTAGACCAGCCCGTCGCGATACAGCGCGACAAAGACGCGGCGGACCGCGGCGGCGAGACCCGGGTCCAGGGTAAATCGCTCGCGCTGCCAGTCCGGCGAGGCGCCGAGGCGGCGCAGCTGGCGGGTGATCGTGCCGCCCGACTGCTCCTTCCATTCCCATACCCGGGCGATAAACCGCTCGCGGCCGAGATCGCGCTTCGACCCGCCCTGCTCGGCGATCTGGTTGCCGACGACAATCTCGGTGGCGATCCCGGCGTGATCGGTGCCGGGTTGCCACAGCACGTCGCGGCCGCGCATGCGCTGATACCGGACCAGCACATCTTGCAGGGTGAAGGTCAGCGCATGCCCCATATGCAGGCTGCCGGTCACGTTCGGCGGCGGCATCATGATCGTATAGGGCGCCTTGTTGCTGTCGGGATCGGCGGCGAACGCGCCCGATGCTTCCCACAGCGCGTAGCAGCGCGGTTCCACGACGGCAGGTTCGAAGGTTTTGTCCAGCATCGCTGAACCGTCCTTGATCTAGCGGTTGGACCTCAGAAGCCGCATCGCAGCAAGCAAGCGAGCCAGCGGCTGAACCGATCGGCCGTTTCGCCTCCGTTCAGCGAAGCCCGGTTCAGCGCAGGCCGGCCTCGCCGACGACGCGGGCGATCTCCTCTCGGACCAGCCGCTCGACCAGGCCCGGGAGATGATCGTCGAGCCAAGCTTGCAGCAACGGCCGAAGGGTGTCGCGAACGATTTCCTCGAGCGTGCGGCCGGCCGCGCCGATCGGCAGCTCTACCTCCACCCGCCGCTCGCGCGGCATCGCGCCGAGCCGGGCAAACGCCGAGGCGATAGCGCCGGATGTTGCCGAAGACAGGATACGCTCCGGCGGATAGTCCGATTTTGGCCCGGAAGCGGGATCGGCGCGCGGCGGTTCCGGCTCGATCCGCGCCGCTGCCGCGGGGGCCGAGGGTTCTCTGCCGGCGCCACCCGCGCCCGAGGCGGCGACCGGGGCCAGGCGCCGGATCGAACCATCCGCCTCGATCGCCTCGGTCAGTTCGAGGATCCCGCTACTTTCGCTCCGCACCGGGAGCCGCGCCTCGGCTGGACGATTATCCTCAGCGATCATCCGGCCGATCGAAGCGATTATCTGTTCCATCGAGGGTTCGGCCCTCGAAGATCCCGGCGTCGAGAGGTTTGGCTCGGGCTTCGCAACGGTCATCGCGGCAACCGGTGAATGCTGGTGATGTCGCCAAGCTAGGCGTTCGGGTCCGTCTTTTCCAGCGGAACCGGCTGGAGGCCCGCGGCGGTCAGTCCTTCAACCGGTCAATTTCCCCGGCCAAACGCCCCTTTGGCCGATCACTCCTTGAGACCGCCGCCGAAGCCGGCCCATTTGTCCTTCACCTCCTTGTAGTGCCGCTCCATGTCGTAGAGCTGCACCGGAAGATGGAGATCGGGGGCGACCAGCCTGCCGATCGCCGCGGCGATATTATATTCGGCGACCGCGGCATCGTGTTCGGCGACGATCAGCTGGGACTGGGTGGTTAACAGCTGCTGGTTCTGAATCAGCACGTCGAGCGTGGTCGCGGTACCGACCAGCGCCTCCTGCTGGATTCCCTCGAGAGCGATCTGGGCGGCGCGCACCGCCGCTGCGAACGAGGCGATGCTGGCGCGTGCCGCCTTGAGAGTCTCCCAGGCGTCGGTCGCCGCCTGCACCGACGCGCGCCGCGCATCGTCGACCTGGCTGCGTCTTTGGCCGACCGTCTGCTCGGCCTGGCGCGTCTGCGAATAGATGGCGCCGCCTTCATAGAGCGGCATCGTCATTTGCGCGGTAATCGAGGCCTGCTGCTCAAGAGCACCGCTCAGCGTTACCGAAGGAGCAAACAGCCGGCTGACACCGCCGACGAGCGAGATCTGCGGCAGCAATTGGCTGCGCACGACGTCGATATTGTTGCGGGCGGCGAGCTCGGCAAAGTTGGCCGAGATGACATTGAAATTATCCTGGGCGGCGAGGGTTAGCGCCTCTACGCGGGTCGCGGGCAAAGTCGGGCGTTCGCGTGGTAACAACAGCCTGCCGGGCGGGCGGCCCACGGCGCGCACATATTCAGCTTGACTCTGCCGCAGCGTGCCCTGGGCGGCGGTCAGGGTTCCGACCGCCTGAGCGAGCGACGATTCGGCCTGGGCGACATCGGTGCGGGTCACCTCGCCGACGCGAAAGCGATCCTGGGTCGCTTCGAGCTGCTTGCGCAGCACCTCGACGTTGTTGCGGTTGACCTCGACCAGGGCCTGGTCGCGAACCACGTCGAGATATGCCTGGGCGACCGCCTGGAATACCGAAGTTTCGACCGCGAGGGTCTGCGCCCGCGTCGCCTGCACCGTGTTGATCGCCTGGCGGGTCTGCGCCACGGTCCGACCGCCGCTATAGATCGGCTGGGTTACCTGGACATTGACGCTGTTCTGATAAAAGGTCGAGTAGGTGCCCAGCTTGACGCCGAATGGCGTCGCAGCGCCGGTGCTCCCTGCCACGAAACCACTCCGCGCGCCTCCCACCTGCCCGGTAAAGTTGACCGTCGGGCGCCAGCCCGATAGCGCCTGCGGCACCTGCTCGTCGGTCGCCCGCAGCAATGCACGCTGCGCCAGCAGCTGCGGGTTGGTGTTGTAGGCTTCGGCCAGCGCCTGGGTCAGCGTTTGCGCCCGGGCCGGCGTCGCCGCGACCAGGGTCAACCCGGCGAGCGCCGCAAGGCTCAGCAGATCGAGCCGGCCGCTGCGCCGTGGGCATTGCCCGCGGCGTCGATCCGCGCGGGACATCTCGGGGATTTGCTCGGCACCAGGCATCGCAACACGCAAGCTGTCAGACCGATTCGGAAACTTAAAACACGAAGGCCGGCTTCGGCTGGAAACCGGGTAGCAGCGGGGTCGCCGCGTCGAAGATAACGCGCCGGGCGATTACCCCGCCAGTCCGTGTCGTCAGGGTGGCGCGGCCGATTCCGCCTCCCGCCTTTACCACGGCGACGAGCCGACCCCCTTCCGCGAGCTGGGCGACGATCTCGTCGGGCACCTCGGCAACCGCACCGCCGAACACGACCACATCGTAGGGCGCGCGCAACCGGTAGCCTGCAGCCAACGCCCCCTCGACCACGCTGACCGCGGCGATCCCGTGATCGACCAGAGCCGCGCGGGCACGCCGGGCGAGCTGCGGATCCTCCTCGAGCGCGACGACGGAGCGGCCGAGCCGGGCAAGTATGGCAGCCTCGTATCCCGCTCCGGCGCCAACGACCAGCGCTATGTCGGCAGGTTCGACGGCGGCCTCCTGCAGCAAACGGGCAGCCACCATCGGCTCCATCAGGTATCGGCCGCCGCCGAGCGGCAGATCATTGTCGATGTAGGCGACCGAGCGCAGGTGTTCCGGTACGAACAGTTCGCGCCGAACCGCTGCAATGGCGGCGAGCACCCGACTATCGGTGACTTTGTTGGGTCTGATCTGGCTCTCGACCATGTGCGCGCGAGCTGCTTCGAATACCGTCATCCTGTCCCCGGCGGCGAATGAGCGCTTGCCTTATAGCGGCGGGGTAGAGCAAGCACAATCAGCGGGAACGCCCCACTCAGCCCGGCAGACGCTCGGTCCGCTGCTCTTCCCCGATCCGGGCGAGCAGCTGCCGCGCAGTCATCCCGAGCAGCGGATGGCGCCAACCGGGCGCGATCTCGGCCAACGGCTCGAGCACGAAGCGGCGTTGATGCAGACGTGGATGCGGCAACGTCAGATCCGCCGTTTCGTGCTGCTCGCCGCGATGATCGAGCAGGTCGAGATCGACGGTTCGCGCCGCGTCGCGCACGCCGCGGACCCGCCCGAAGCGGCGCTCAATCGCTTGCATCAGCGCCAGCAGCGCGCCCGCCTCGAGCCCGGTCTCGACCGCCGCGACGGCGTTGACGAACCATGGCTGATCCGATCGGGGCACCGGCTCGCTGCGATACCAGGACGACCGCGCCACGATGGTCACCCCCTCCCGCTCGAGCGCCGTCAAGGCGGCACCCAGCGTTTGCTGCGGCGGTCCCCAGCGCGGGCTGTCGAGATTGCCGCCGATGCCAATCAGGATCAGGAGCGGCAACAGCGCAGGTCTAACCGAGGAGGACGCGGGCAATCGTCTCCCATTCCTCGCTTAGCGGCGCAGTCGAGAGCGGGCGGCCGGCGCGGCCATACCAGCCGCCGGCGTTTGACAAATCGCCTTCGACGCGGTGGAGATAGGCATGTGCCCATGCGCCCTCGGGGTCCGGCTGCTTTTGCGCGCATTGATGCGCCCGCTGCCAATCGCCCTTGGCCTCCCACCATAGCGCCTGCGCCGCCATGCTCAACCCCTCGGGCGGTTCGTCCCGTGCGAGCGAGCCTCGGTAAGTCTCGAAATCCATCTGGCTTTCTCCTCCTGATCGCGGCGGCCTGAGCATACAGCAAAGGGCGGGTCAGGCGAGCAGCCGGTCGAGCCGGTCGCGCAGCCGATACCAGCCGCCGACCACCGGGAGAAACCACGGATTGCCCGAATAAAGCGGATGGCCAGGGAAATCGGCGGTATCGAAGCTGCAGGCATAATTGGCGACGCCGGCGATCTTGCGCGCAGTCTGCCACCCGAGATAGGTCATCATCGCCACCCCGCTGCCGTTGCAGCCGAGGCAATAATGGAGACCGTCGCTCTGCCCCATATGCGGCAGGGCATCGAGGGTGAAGGCGGTGTTGCCGGTCCAGGCGTGGGTGACCTTGACGCCGTGCAATTGCGGAAAGCGGGCGGTCATATACCGGTGCAGGATCGGCGCGCTGACAGCGGCCTCGACCTGAGTAAACCGGGCACGGCCGCCAAAGACCATGCGCCTTCCGTTGGGCGACATGCGGTAATAGCACAGGACACGCCGCGTGTCGGACAGCGTGCGGCCCCTGGGGATCAGCGAGCGGGCGAGGTCCGCCGGCAGTTCCTCGGTGGCGATGATGTGGCTGGCGACCGGCACGACGCGGCGGCGGAGCGCCGGGGTAAGATCGCCGGTGTAGCCGTTGGTGGCGATGACGACATCGCCGGCCCTGACTTCGCCGCGACTGGTCTCGACCCGCCAGGAGCTGCCGGCCCGCGCAATCCGGCCGACCGCAGCCTCGGCGCACACCGGCACGCCGCGCCGGCGGCAGGCATCGAGCAACCCTTTGTAATAGAGCGCCGGGTGCAATTTGCCCGACCGTTCAACCACCATCCCGCCGTGATAATAGTCGCTGGCGATTTCCTCCTGCTGTCGTTCGCGCGGGACCATGCGGGCTCCCGATTTCGCCGTTGCGTTGAGCAGGTCGAGCCGCCGCGATTGCCGTTCGAAATGCTTTTTCGTCCAGGCGCCGACAAAGCGGCCGGATTTTTCCCAGAAGCAGTCGATTCGTTCCTCGCCGATCAGCTGGTCGATCAGGGAAAAGGCGTCGGCGGCGTCGGACAGGATATGCTCCGCCCGGCCGGGGTCGATGTCGGGCGCGCGGCCGGTAAAGCTCTTGCCGATATTGACGCCGCCGCTGACCGCCCCGCCATTCCGGGTGCTCGCGCCAAATCCGGGTTCGGCCTTTTCGAGAACGACCGCCTCGACACCCTGCTTGGCCAACTCCAGCGCTGTCGACAACCCGGCATAGCCGCCGCCGACAATAGCCACCCGCGCCGATCGTGGCACCTCGACCAGTTCGCCGGCGGCCGGCCGGTACGCCTCCCACCAATAGGGCGTCGGCGTGAAATCCCGGTGCAGAATGTCCGGATTGAGCATCACTCCCAGCCTATCACCGCGCCGCTCCCGCCGCGAGCGGTTACCGTATCTAAAACAATTGCCTCTCAACCTTCGGCGTTTCGATTTCGATCCGAGCGAGGTGGCGATGGCAAGCAGGCGAGATCCGGCACGAACCCCGAACCGGACGACCATGACGCACGGGATGTCAGGCCGCGCCGGTGATATCAAGCGGCCGGGTCGATCAGGCGGTTACTGCCGCTGGGGCAGCATGGGGGTTCTGGCCCTGATCGCCATCTTGTCGTTCGGCACCCCCCGGGCGATCGCGGAGGATTTTCCGTACGCCTCGATAATACATTTGACCGGGTCGAATTTGAGCCCGGACGTTGATTTGGTTTTATTGTGTCGCGCCGGCGATTTTGCCAGACCGGTATTCGAGAACCAGCGAACTGGAGCGGTCTTTCCGATCTCCGACCCGCGCCAGCGGGCGATCGCCGAGCGGGTGTGCCACCCGGACCCGCCGGGAGCTGCCCAGGAAACCAGCACCGTCAATATCGTCAACGGCGGCAGTGGGACCATCTTTGTCGGTTACGACGGTCAGGTCGAGTGGGGTGCGGAGTGCACCAAATCGATGAACGGGGTGGAGATAAAGAAGCGCGGATCGTGCACCGCGACCGTGACCGCCAATAACCAGTCGACCCGGTTCTGCGCGGCGGCCGGCCGCGTGCCGAATTGCGCGCAGGCACAAGCCAATCACCAGACGATGATCGAGACGACCTTTCAGACAACGGCGGAATGTGCCTGGCTAGGGAAATCGGGCACCTGCGTCTGGTACGATATCAGCTTGATACCGAGCTGGTGCACCGACGCCGACTGGCAGAAGGATCGATGCGCCGGCGAAGGCGGCGCAGCCTATAATTACCCGGTCGAACTAAGTTGTCCTCGGCAGACGACCTATATCTGCCGCGGGCCGATAAGCACAAAATATGGGCCGGAGAAATATCCGCAGAATTGCGGAAACCCCGACCCGCCGCCGCCGCATTGCGTCGGCAATAGGCCGCAATGCGTCAACGCCTATTTTTACCCGATGTACGACAAGCCGGAAAGCGCATACGCACCGAACTCGGTTTGCCCCGGTGGACAACGGCTGACGATAAGCTTCCTGTCCGGGGTCCTAGGATCTGGTTTGGCTCGGGCGGTAGAGCCTTGGCAGGTTGCCGCGACCGGCGAGACCGGCATACAATCGCTCTGCCAGATCTGTGCGACCGAGAGGTGAAACACACAATGCCGTCCACAATCGTCGATAGCGACTCTAAGCGTCTTTATAACGAACTTGAGGATCGGCTCCTCGCTCGCGATCAGGTCGGCGGCAGCCGGATCTATTACCAATTGCTGCAGCGCGGTCGGCCTTTGCCGGAGATTATGGCGCAGGCGGTGCGCATCCATGCGCCCTATACGCACGTGCCATACCATCAGCGCATCGACGACGGCTTTCCGAACTTCGTCAACAACGACCACTGCCTGCTGTCGGCCCGCGCGGCGGTCAATCTGACGACGATGCTACCGGAAAAACTGGCGGCGCTGCCCTTGGCGCAGACGATCTGGTACATCCCGTCGGGGCTCGATATCTGGAACCAGAAGATCCTGAAGGCGCCAGGCCATTATGCCACCCGCGGCTACAAGATGCCGAACACCGAGCCGCCAAAGCCGGTGGTGTATTGGCCCGACCAGGAACCGATCCGCGAAACCGGCCCGCTCAGCGAGCGCCTCAACCACTGGCTGACCCTGGTCGAGCGCGGCCAGGTCCTCGACGCCTACCGTATTTTTCTCGGCCTGATGGAGGAAAAAGAGCACCGCAAGGAAGTCTTGGCCCAGCTGGTTTTTGCCGGGCTGATCGACGTCCAGGACCGCATGCTCTACAACCGCTCCTACACGACCGGGCACAAGGCCTACCGCGCCCGCTCGGTGGTCGAGATCGGCAATCTGGTCGGCTGGGACAACGCCCATGACGTGCTTTATGCGGGCGCGCTCGACATGGCGGTCGGGCCGCGCTGGCATTCGGTCTATGAGATGGCCTGCAACGTCGTCACGATCTTTATCGAAGGCGCCGAGGTCCATGCTGTCCCGCAAGGCGGCACCACCGAACGCGAGCGCGCGCTGTTGGCCAATACCGGTGATCTGGGCAAGGGCGAAACCGACGAACTCATCGATGCGCTGATCCATCAGCACGAGCCCGCCTATATCGAGAAAATTAGCGCCCTGCTGTTGGCCGGTACATCGCCGCGCCGGATCGTCGATGCAATTCAATTGGCGGCCGGACAGGTCGTGCTCGAAACCGATGGCCCAAACGCCTACTCGATGCCGCAGCACACCTACGAATATTGCAATACGCTCGGCTGGTTCTACGATAATTTCGCGCACCCGCAGCGGCTCAAGCTGCTCTATGTCGCCGGATCGATGGTCAATCAGGCGGCATGGAACCAGAAGATCCAGGGCTGGACCAAGTCGGAGCCGATCAGCGCTCCCGCTGGCGCCGACCGCCTTACCGGCGCCCAGATCATCGACCGGCTCGAAGACGCGATGACCGCGCTCGACACCGCACAGTCGGAGGCATGGACCAAGGCCTATCTTGACGGCGGCGAAGACCGCTCGCTGCTGGTGCAGCGGCTGGCCCTGATGGCGACGCGGTTCGGCAACGATCCGCACAATCAGGAAATCCCGCAATGCCTGTTGCAGGATTACGGCAAGAACCAATGCGCCAACCGCGAGCAGTTGCTGCTTGCCTGTGCGCACATCTCCGCCGGACACCGCAAATACGGCGACACCTTCGAAGCCAGCCGCCGCTTCGGCGAGGCCATGGGCCTCTCCGAACTGCACTGAGAGGGGCGATCGGCCCCGCTTCCGGCACAACGCGGCGGCGTGCAGAAGAAAGGCACGACAGCTGAACTGCGCCGCGGCTGGACCACCGGCGCCTGCGCCACGGCTGCGGCCAAAGCAGCGTTTGTCGGCTGGCTGACCGCCGAGTTCCCGGACCCGGTCGAGATCCGGCTGCCGCGCGGCGCGCAGGCGGGCTTTGCGCTGGCTTGCCACGAGCGTCTTGCTGATGGCGCGCGCGCCGGGGTGGTCAAGGATGCGGGCGACGACCCTGACGTCACCCATGGGCTGCTGATCGTCGCAACCGTTCGTCCGGCTCCCCGCGGAAGCGGCATTATCTTCCGTGCCGGTTCGGGCGTCGGTACGGTCACCCGGGCCGGACTGCCGGTCCCACCGGGCGAGGCGGCGATCAATCCGGCGCCGCGCCGGATGATGCGCGAGGCCGTGGCCGAGGCGGCCTCAGCACTGGATGCCGCGACCGATGTCGAGGTCGAGATCTCGATCCCCGGCGGCGAGGCGGTTGCCCGCAAGACCCTCAACCCGCGGCTCGGCATCGTCGGCGGGCTGTCGATCCTCGGCACCACCGGGATCGTCGTGCCCTACTCCTGCTCCGCCTGGATCCACAGTATCTACCGCGGCATCGACGTGGCCCGCGCCGCTGATCTCGCGCATGTCGCTGGATCGACCGGCGCCACCTCCGAGGCGGCGGTCAAGGCATTGCACCAATTGCCCGACCACGCGCTGATCGACATGGGCGATTTTGCCGGCGGCATGCTGAAATACCTGCGCCGCCATCCCTTGCCCCGGATCACCGTGGCTGGCGGCATCGCCAAGATCGCCAAGCTCGGGCAGGGCCTGCTCGACCTTCATTCCCGCGCCGGCGCTGTCGATTTCGACTGGCTCGCCCAGCGTCTCGCCGAAGCCGGCGGGGAGTCCGAGGCCGTGGCCGCCGCGCGCGCCGCCAATACCGCGCTTGAAACATGCGGGATCGCCGATTCATTCGGTCTGCCCTTGGCCGCGGTCGTTGCCGAGCATGCCTGGCGCACCGCCGCCACGGTGCTGGCCGGCGCCGCTACCGAACTGGAAATCGCGATCTTCGACCGTCAGGGCCGCCTCGTCGGACGAACCCCTTTCCGCTCGGTAACCTGAGCGGTCTGCGCCGTGGCGGAGGGGCGGAAGCGCCGGTCGTAGCCGGGGGAATAGAGGGCGCTGTCGCGAAAGCCGCCCGGGTCGAGCGCGCGGCCGACCAGGATCACCGCGGTCCGCGCCAGTGCCTCGGCGCGGACCAGAGCGGCGATCGCGCCGAGCGGGCTCTCAATGATGCGCTGGTCCGGCCATGAGGCGCGCCACACCACCGCGGCAGGGCAGCCAGCCCCGTATTGCGGCAGCAATTCGCCGACCACCCGCTCGATCGCATGCACCGAGAGATGTATCGCGAGGGTCGCCCGCGTCGCCGCGAACATCCCCAGCGCTTCGCTCTGCGGCATTGCCGAGGCGCGGCCCGAGGTTCGGGTCAACACCACCGACTGCGCCACTTCCGGGACGGTCAATTCGCGACATAAAGCCGCCGCCGCCGCGGCGAAGGCCGGCACCCCGGGGGTTACCGTATAGGGGATCCCCAACTGATCCAGCCGGCGGGTCTGTTCGCCCAACGCGCTCCAGATCGACAGATCGCCCGAATGCAGACGAGCGACATCCTCGCCCCGCGATTGGGCGCGCACGAATTCGCCGGTAATGCCGTCGAGATCGAGCGGTGCCGTATCGATCCGCCTGACCCCCGGCGGGCACCAGGCGAGGATCTCGGGCGGCACGATCGACCCGGCATAAAGGCACACCGGACAGCGCGCAATCAGATCGCGGCCGCGCACCGTAATCAGATCGGGCGCGCCGGGGCCGGCGCCGATGAAATGGACGGTCATGTCGGAGCGCGCCTCACGGCCTGGTCACCGCCCATTGGGTGACCGGCATCGCCGCGCGCCAGCCATGCAACCGGCCGAGAGGTTCGGCGCGGGCGATCGCGATACGCCGCAAGCTGCCGCCGTGCCGCGCGAACAGATCGGCCAGCCTCATCTCGGTCTCCAGCGCGACGGCATTGACGACCAGGCGGCCGCCGGACTTCAGCGCAGCCCAGATCGCCTCGAACAGTACCGGATCGGAGGCGCCACCGCCGATGAAGACCGCATCCGGCAAGGGCAGCGCGGCGAGCGCCTCAGGGGCGCGTCCGACGATCGCTTCGAGCGCGTCGACACCGAGTGCGGCAGCATTGCGGCGGATGCGCGCCGCGCGTTCCGGTTGTTGCTCGATCGAAATGCAGCGGTTGCGGCGATGGCGCAGGCACCACTCGATGCCAATCGAGCCCGAGCCGGCGCCGATATCCCATAGCATCTGGTCCGCCCGCGGCGCCAGCGCGGCAAGGGTGACCGCGCGGATCTCGGCTTTCGTCAGCTGGCCGTCATTTTCGAACCAGGAATTGTCGAGACCGGGTGCGAGGGTCACCACCTGCGCCTCGCGCGTCGACGCGACCTCGATCGCCACGGTGTTCAGCGGGTCGATCGCGGCGAGAGCGAAATCCGCGGCGCGACATCGATGGCGGCGCTCGCGCAGCCCGCCCATCGCCTCGAGCACCGTCACCGCGGACCCGCCAAAGCCGCGTGCGGTCAGCAGCTCGGCCAGCCGGCCTGGCGTCGCACTGTCCCAGCTCAGCGCCAGGATGCGGGCCTGCGGCTGCAAATACGGAATGACCCGGGCCAACGCCCGCCCATGCAGGCTCAGACAGTCGCAGTCCGGCAGCGACCAGCCAAGCCGAGCCGCTGCGAGGCTGAACGCCGACGGCAGCGGATAGCAGACGATCTCGTCGGCCGGCACCAGCCGGGCCAGTTCCGCCCCCACTCCGTAATGAAACGGGTCGCCGGTCGCCAGCACGCAGGTCGGCCTGCCGCGCCGCTCCTGGATCAAGGCATAGGCGTCGGAGAACGGCGATGGCCAACACAGTGTGTGCGCCGCGAGTGGTTGGACGAGACGAAGATGACGGGCGCCACCGATCACAAACTCGGCCATGTCGAGGATTCGCAAGGCGGCATTCGACAAGCCCTCTCGCCCATCCTCGCCGATGCCGAGGATCGACAGCCACGGCGGCGTGCCGGCGCTGGACAGACGCTCAGGCATCGGCGAAGACAGCGGCATGCGTGTTCTCGTACTCGGCGGAACGACCGAAGCCTCGGCGCTCGCGGCAATGCTGGCCGGGCGTTCGGGCATCGACGCGATCATGTCCCTGGCCGGGCGCACCAAAAACCCGCGCCCGTCGCCGCTGCCGAGCCGAAGCGGCGGCTTCGGAGGCGCCGAAGGTCTGGTCCGCTGGCTGACCGAGCACCGCATCGAGGCGGTCGTCGACGCCACCCATCCTTTCGCCGCGACCATGTCGCGCAACGCCGCCGAAGCCTGCAGCCGCCTCGGGCTCCCCTTGCTGGGACTGCGCCGGCCGCCATGGCTTGCCCAGCCGGGCGATCGCTGGATCGGGGTCGCGACGATGGCGGATGCGGTAGCGGCGCTGGGTGTGATGCCGCGCCGCGTCTTTCTGACGGTCGGCCGGTTCGAACTCGCGCCGTTCGCCGCGATGCCGCAGCATTTCTATCTGGTGCGCTCGATCGAGCCGATCGGCGACGCGCTGCCAGCGCCCAAAGTCAACTCGCTGCGCGCGCGCGGACCGTTCGACGAGGCGGGCGAACGGGCGCTGCTGGAACGCGAGCAGATCGACATCGTCGTGACCAAGAACTCCGGCGGTTCGGCCACCTATGCCAAGATCGCCGCCGCCCGCGGGCTCGGATTGCCGGTGGTCGTGGTGACACGGCCGGAAAAGCCGCCGGTCGCCGAAGCCGCGAGCGCCGAAGCCGCGCTGGACTGGATCGCGGGTCAACTGCGCACGCCGACGCTGCGCGGAGTATAGACGAACGGGACAGCATCGCGGCCACGCTCGATCCGCCGCGTCGTTGTCGCGCCGATGACGACGATCGTCGCCATATCGGCGGCTACCGACCCGGCCTCGGCGAGGCGTTCGACGGTCACCCGCTCGTCGGGACGGCCGACGGCATGGGCGAAAAGGACCGGCGTGTCCGCACCGCGCATCTCGCCGGCGATGCGTAACGCCTCAGCGAGCTGCCGGGGCCGGGCCAGCGATGCCGGGTTGTACAGGACAATGACGAAATCGGCGCCGAGCGCGGCGCGCAGGCGCTGCTCGATCAGCGCCCACGGCTTCAGATTGTCAGACAGCGAGATCGCGCAGAAATCGTTGCCCAGCGGCGCACCGGCCCGGGCTGCCGCCGCCAGCATCGCGGTGACCCCCGGCTCGACCCGGATGTCGAGCGCGCGCCACGCCGTCGGCCCGTGGTCGACGGCCTCGAACACCGCCGCGGCCATCGCGAACACGCCGGGGTCGCCGCCCGAGACGACGACCACCTGCCGTCCCCGCATGGCGAGATCGAGCGCCAGCCGGGCGCGATCGAGTTCGCTCCGGTTGTCGAAGCCATGGCGTTGCTGCCCGGGTATCGCCGGCACCCGGCTGAGATAGGCGCGGTAGCCGACCAGATCCTGCGCCGCCGCGAGCGCCGAGGTGGCGGCCGGGGTGAGCCATCGCAAATCGCCCGGTCCGAGGCCGACCAAGGTCAGACTGCCCGGCGCCGTCACCCGCGGCGCCCTCGCCCGGGCACCAGGATCAGCGAGAAATAAGGCGCCTTGCCCTCGGTCATGCCGGCGAGCGGGCAGATGCGCTGCCCCGGCATCGTCGCACGCTCGACATAGATCGCGCGGTCGAGCAGCCCCGCGGCGACGAGCGCGTCGCGCGCCTTGGGCAAATTCCGCCCCAGCTTGATGATCGCTGCCGCATCCGTCGCTGCGAGCCGCGACACCAATTCGGCGTAGCGCAAGGTTGCCGGCAGGACGGTCAGCACATCATCGGCCCAGGCGATCGGCAGGCCAGCGCGGGCCGCCGCCCCGGCCATGCCGGTGATCCCCGGCACGATCTCGATCGCGACCCTGTCCTTCAGGCGCAGCCACAGATGGGTGAACGAGCCATAGAAGAACGGGTCACCTTCGCACAGTACCGCAACCGAAAGCCCGGCCCCGATCTCGTCGATCAGCCGGACCGCTGCCCGGTCGTGAAACGCGCCGATCGCCGCCGCGTAATCCGGGTGCGCCAGCGGAATCTCGGTGGTCACCGGGTAGAAGAGCGGCAGTTCTCGCGAGGGATCCCGCCCGATTACGGCGTCGGCGATAGTCCGAGCGTTGCCGCGCTCGCCTTTTCTGGCGAAATGCACCAGGCGGTCGGCGGCGCGCATCACCCTTACCGCCCGCAGCGTCACGTAGTCGGGATCGCCGGGACCGAGCCCGACACCGACGAGGCGCGCGGCCGACGGCCAATCGCGGTCCGTTGCGCTCACTCCGCCTCGCTTGCCAGCGCGTTGACCGCCGCGGCCGCGATGGCGCTGCCGCCGCGCCGCCCATGCACGACGAGAAACGGTACGCGCCGGTCATCGGCCAATGCCCGCTTGGCCTCGGCCGCGCCGACGAAGCCGACCGGGACGCCGATCACCGCGGCCGGCAACGGCGCCCCCTCGTCGAGGATTTCGAGCATCCGGAACAACGCGGTCGGGGCGTTGCCGATGACCACGACGGCCCCACCCAGATGCGCACGCCACAGTTCGAGCGCGGCGGCGCTGCGGGTAGTTGCCAATGCCCGCGCCAGACCCGGCACCCGCGCATCGTCGAGCGTGCAGATCACCTCGTTGGCGGCCGGCAGCCGGGTGCGGGTGACGCCATGCATGACCATCCGAGAATCGCACAGAACTGCCGCACCGGTCCGCAGCGCCATTTCGCCGGTCGCGGCGAAATCCGGCGAAAGTTCAATTTCGCCCGGCAGATCGGTCATGCCACAGGCATGGATCATGCGCACGACGATGCGCTCGGCCGCGCCGGTGAAGGCGGTCAGATCAGCCTCGGCCCGGATCGTCGCAAATGAGCGCCGATAGATCTCGGCGCCGTCGCGCAGATAGCGGCGGTCGATCATGTCTCTGCTTCAACCGGAAACTGCGATGCAAGGTCTGCGCGGCTCGCGAGCGACGAGAGATGCCGTTCGATGTCGTCGATCGCGAGGCGGGCGACGGCGGCGTCGCGCGGGCTGCCCTCGATGACGACCCGGTAGACGCCGCTATCGCCTACCAGGGTCAGCGCCGCCGGACCGGGATGAGCGCAGCCCTTGGCGCAGCCCGAAACATGAATCTGGGCGCCGCCGGACTGCAGCAGAGTGCGCGCGGCCGCGGCGAGCCGCACCGCATCGCGCCGCGTCACGACCGAGGCACTGGCGCAATCCGGGTGGCCGGGACAGGCGAAGACAGCGAGACGTGGGTCGCCGGGTTCGGCAATCAGCCCGGCGTCGGTCGCCAGCGCGATCAGGTTCGTGATGTCCTTGCTGCGGACCGCCGGCAATACGATGCCGCGCCATGGCGACAGCCGAACCTCGTCACCGGAGAAGCGTTCGGCCCAGCCGGCGATCCGCATAAGCTGGTTTGCATCGCAGCGGCCGAACGGCACGGCGAGAACGACCGCCGCCCCGCCAGCCGGCAGTTGCAAGACGCCGGCGCGCGGCGCCGGGGGGCGTTGGTTCGGCACCGTCGGCGGCGCCAACTGCGCTGCGGCGGCGAGCGCCTTGCGCAAATCGGCCGGGGCATTGCGCATCGCCGCCGGCGGCCCTGCACCCGCGACGGCACGGGCAAAATGCATCAGCAGCGCGGCGATCGTCGACGGCAGCGCCGCCGGCGGCACCGTGCCAAACCAGCGCGGCTCATCCGCCGCCGCAAAGCCAACCGCGATAGCGGTGCGATCAATCGCGACCGCGTAAATATCGGCAGCCAGTTCGACGAGCGGAAACAGCCCGCCGCCATCGACCGCGATCACGAGCTTGGCGGGAAGTCCCTCAACGGTTTGGGCCGCAGCTTCGACCTGCTCGGCGAGCGCCGACGCATCGACATGATCCGTCTGGTCGCGGCCGGCGAGCGGCGAGACGATCGTCCGCCGGGGCGCCCTTGGTCCGCTGCCGCCGGTCAAGGCCGCCGCAGCCAGCTGCTCGACCAGCGCCGGGTGCGATCGCTCGGAGATACCGCGGATCTGCAGATTGCCGCGGCTCGAAATGTCGATCAGCCCGTTGCCGCAGCTTTGCGCCGCCACGGCGACAGCCCGCAACTGCCCGGCGGTCAGCCGGCCGAGCGGCAGATGCAGCCGAACCAGCAGACCGTCCCCGGTCGGCATCGGGCGCCACGGATCGGGACACCAGCCGCGGCCGAGGGGGCGCGGATCGCAAAGCTCCGGCTTGGCTGATGGATCTGCGGACAAGGGGCGCGTTCCCAGGCAACAGCGTCGTCCGTCACCCGCGAGCCGGCCGCGCCCGCTGAGAAGGGCCCGCCCCGCCGGTACACCCCGCCCAGCGCGCTCGCGCGTGACCACGAGCGGATGGCCGGTTTCCTGGCTCGCGGGTCATCGCCAGACGCGCCACCTTCCCAGGCCTCAGCCCAGTGGTTCAAGAGCGCTTGGCTCGCCGCTTACAGTTGCGGGGGCAGCCGCGGCATGAGCATCTCGATGCAGCACCGCGTTCCCGTTTGATCCCTTGAGGGAACCATCCGCCGCCAAGGGTAAGGGCAGAGATCGGTGCGGTCAACGCCGCCGATATTTTTCCGCGGGCAAGGGCCACCACCCGGACCCCCGCCTGTGCTTGACCGTGGCCATGCTGCGCGCCTATATGACGCGGCGCCGGCCGGATGGCAGAGTGGTTATGCAGAGGACTGCAAATCCTCGCACAGCGGTTCGATTCCGCTTCCGGCCTCCAGGGCGGACCGCACCCGAACGTTCGGGTGCTCTGATCCCCGGTAGCTCAGTTGGTAGAGCAGGCGGCTGTTAACCGCCTTGTCGCTGGTTCGAGTCCGGCCCGGGGAGCCAATCGCGAAAGGGGGTTGAGCCAAAGCGGCCCAACCCCCTTTTCGGCGCCCGAACAGCGAGCCGCGCCCCGCTCAGACGTTGACCTGGCGGATAAAATCGGCCCAGCGATCGAGCCTCGGCAAGGTCTTGTCGGCCGGCTCGGGCGGCAGGGCAACGACGATTCGGGCCACCCCGATGTCTCGGTAGCGCTTCAGCAGATCAGCGTCCTCGGTGGCGCCGAACAAGGTGATCGGCAGCGAATTGGGGGCGCGCCCGGCTTCGACGGCCATCTCCTTGAACTTCGGCAGAAAATCATTGACGTCACCATGGGGTGCACGACCGGCGATCGGCACCCACCCATCGCCATAGCGGACCGCGCGCCGGGCTGCGTGTGGGAAGGCGCCGCCGACGATGATCGGCGGATGAGGCTTCTGCACCGGTTTCGGCCAGGTCATCATCGGCCCGAAATCGACAAACTCGCCGTGGTATTCGGGCTTGGACTCGGTCCAGATCGCCTTCATTGCTTCGATGCGCTCACGCATCAGCTTGAAGCGGGTCTTGAAAACGGTACCGTGATCCTCGATCTCCTCGGCGTTCCAGCCGCCACCGACCCCGAACAGAAATCGCCCACCCGAAATCTGGTCGAGCGAGGCGACCAGTTTCGCGGTCTGGATCGGGTCGCGCTGGATGACCAGGCACACCCCGGTTCCGAGCTTCAGCCTTGTGGTGACCGCCGCCGCTGCACCGAGCACGACGAACGGATCCATGACATCGTAATAGGGCTTGGGCACCTCGCCGCCGCCGGGAAACGGGGTTCGCCGCGGCACCGGGATGTGCGAATGCTCGGGCGCCCACATCAACTCGAAGCCGCGCTGTTCGAGCGCCGGCGCCAATTGCACCGCCGGCATCGAATAATCGGTGTGAAACATCGAGACGCCCAAATCCATGACCCTGCTCCGTTACGATTTGTCGCGGCGGCCGCGCGCTTGCCTTCGGCGGCGTTTGTTCCGGCCTAATCAGCCCCGACGGCGCGGCGGGCGGGTTTGCCGCGGCCGATGGCGAACCGCTCGGCGAGGCGCAGCGCTACGCGCGGGCTGACGAAATGCGAGACGTCGCCGCCGAGCGCGCCGATCTCCTTGACGAAACGCGATGAGATGAATTGAAAGCGGTCGGAGGCCATCAGGAAGACGGTCTCGACCTGCGGGTCGAGACGGGCATTCATGCCCGCCATCTGAAACTCGTACTCGAAATCAGACACGGCGCGCAGCCCGCGGATGATGGTTCCGGCGCCGACCGATTGGGCGAAATGCATCAACAGGGTGTCGAAGGCGCGCACCTCGATGCGCTCGGCATCGCCGTTTTCGAGATGGGCGACCTCGTCGCGCACGATCTCGACCCGCTCGTCGGTCGGGAACAGCGGTCCCTTGCCGTCGTTGCGGGCGACGCCGATGACCAGCCGGTCGACCAGACGGGCCGCCCGGCGGATGATGTCGGAGTGGCCGTTGGTGATCGGGTCGAAGGTGCCGGGATAGACCCCGACGCGCGGCTCAATCATGTGTCCCCCGTATCGGTCTGGCGACCGTCATCGGTTGGTTGATCGTTGATTGGTGGATCGTCGGCTGCATCCTCGGCCGCGGGGTCGCCGTTATCGTCGGCAACCTCGGGCAGCCGCGCCACCGAGACGACGCGTTCGCCGTCGCCGACCTTGAAGATGACCACGCCCTGGCTGCGCCGCCGGGCGATGCGGATGTCGTGGACCGGACAGCGGATCACCATCCCGCCATCGGTCACCAGCATGATCTGGTCGTTGCCCCCGACCGGGAACACGGCGACGACGGCGTCGTCGCGGCGGCGCAGATCCATGTTGTCGATGCCCTGCCCGCCGCGTCCGGTGATCCGATAGTCGTAGGCCGAGGTCCTGACCCCGAAACCCTTCTCGGTCACGCTCAGCACGCATTCCTCGCGCTGCGCCAAATCCGCGTAGGTATCGTCCGAGATCGTGCCCGCTTCTTCGCCCGTCTCGCCTTCGGCCTCTTCGGGCTCGGGCGGCAACTCGGCAGCCGCCTCGCTATCCTCACCGACCGGCCGCCGGCGCCGTGCGGCGAGGCTCAGATAGGCGTTGCGGACATCAGGCGCGACCTCCTGGTGGCGCAAGATCGACATCGAGATGACCATGTCATCGCCGAGCAGGCGGATGCCGCGCACCCCGACCGAACTGCGCCCGGAAAACACCCGGACATCGCCGACCGGAAAGCGGATCGCCTTGCCGTTGCGGGTGGCGAGCAGCACATCGTTGGCATCGGTGCAGGTGGCGACCGCGATCAGGCGGTCGTCGGCATCCTCGCCCTCGAATTTCATCGCGATCTTGCCGTTGGCGCGGACATCGCCGAAATCGGAAAGCGCGTTGCGCCGCACATAGCCGTTGGCGGTCGCGAACATCACGGTCAGATCAGCCCAGCTTTCCTCGTCCTCGGGCAACGGCATGACCGTCGAGATGGTCTCGCCGGGCAACAGATTGGGCAGCAGATTGACCATCGGCCGGCCGCGCGCCTGCGGGGTGCCGAGCGGCAAGCGATAGACCTTGAGCTTGTAGACCCGGCCCGAGGAAGTGAAGAACAACACCGGCGCGAGGGTCGAGGCGACAAACACCTCGCTGAGGAAATCCTCTTCGCGGATCGCCATCCCGGCGCGGCCGCGGCCGCCACGGCGCTGCGCACGATAGGTCGACAGCGGCACTCGCTTGATATAGCCGGCATGGCTGACGGTGACGACCATCGCCTCGCGCTGGATCAAGGCCTCGATATCGGCCTCGAACTCGACATCCTCGATCGCCGTCCGCCGCGGCGTCGCGAACCGCTCGCGGATCGCCAGCAACTCGCCGCGCAATACCTCGATCAGCCGCGCACGCGAGCCCAGGATTTCGAGGTAACCGGCGATCTCGGCGATCAGCCCGCGCAGTTCCTCGGCGATCTTGTCGCGTTCGAGCCCGGTCAGGCGCTGCAATCGCAGATCGAGGATCGCGCGCGCCTGCTCGTCGGACAGCCGATAGGTGCCGTCGGCGGCAACCTCGCGGCCGGGTTCGCCGACCAGCGCCACCAGGGGCGCCACATCGGCCGCGGGCCAGGCGCGCCCGGTCAGGCCCTCGCGCGCCGTTGCGGGATCCGGGGCCGCGCGGATCAGCGCAATAATCTCGTCGAGATTGGCGACCGCGATCAACAGGCCGATCAAGGTGTGCGCCCGCTCGCGCGCCTTGCCGAGCAGATGGCTGGTCCGCCGGGTGATTACCTCCTCGCGGAAGCCGACGAACGCGGCGATCACGTCGCGCAAGGTCAAGAGTTCGGGCCGGCCGCCGTTCAAGGCCAGCATATTGACGCCAAAGCTGGTCTGCAGCGCGGTGTGGCGGTGAAGCTGATTGAGGACGATATCCGGCTCGGCGTCGCGCTTCAGTTCGATGACGATGCGCAACCCGTCGCGATCGCTCTCGTCGCGCAGCTCGGAAATGCCCTCGATCAGCTTTTCGCGCACGGTCTCGGCGATGCGCTCGACCAGCTTCGATTTGTTGACCTGATAGGGGATCTCGGTGACGACGATTGCCTCGCGATCCTTGCGGATCTCCTCGACATGGGATTTCGCCCGCAGGACCACCGCGCCGCGACCGGTTTTGAACGCGGCATGGGTGCCGGCCCGGCCCATGATGGTCCCGCCGGTCGGGAAATCCGGCGCCGGAACATAGTCCATCAGCTCTTCGACGGTGATCGCACCGTTGTCGAGATAGGCGCAGCAGGCGTCGATGACCTCGCCCAGATTGTGCGGCGGGATGTTGGTCGCCATGCCGACCGCGATGCCCTGGGCGCCGTTGACCAGCAGGTTGGGAAAACCGCGCCGGCAGGACCTTGGGTTCGCGCTCGGTCTCGTCGTAATTCGGCTGAAAATCGACGGTGTCGTTGTCGAGATCGTCGAGCAACGAATCGGCGACCCGGGCGAGCCGGGCCTCGGTATAGCGGTAGGCCGCCGGCGAATCGCCGTCCATCGAGCCGAAATTGCCCTGACCGTCGATCAGCGGCAGGCGCATCGCGAAATCTTGCGCCATCCGCACCATCGCGTCGTAGATCGCCAGTTCGCCATGCGGATGGTATTTGCCGATCACATCGCCGACGATGCGCGCCGATTTGCGGTAGGCGCGGTTCCACTCGTTGCCGTTGACCTTCATCGAATAAAGGATGCGGCGGTGGACCGGCTTGAGCCCGTCGCGGACGTCGGGCAATGCCCGCGCCACGATCACGCTCATCGCGTAATCGAGGTACGAGCGCCTCATCTCGTCCTCGATCGTGACCGTGGTGATGTCAGGCGCGGAGGGGGGCGGCGGTGCGGAGGTAACGGCCAAGGGCGCTCGTTTGGATGGTGGTGGCTGAAATTGAAATCGCGGCCAAGCCTCGCGGGAGCTCGCCGCACTTTGGTTATATGGGTAGCCACCGGCAGATTACCGCATTTCGCGGCGCGAACAAACGCTTAGAGCACGGTTGGGCAGCGCCGCCCAGCCCGGCCAGGGCGCCGCTGCCGCCGGTCAGCCTGGGCCGCCGACGATCGCCCGGTAAATCACCAGGATCAGCACCGCGCCGACGATCGCGCCGATAAACCCGGCATTGTGGCCCGGCGCGTACCAGCCGATGCGCTGCCCTAGCCAGGACGCAAAGATCGCGCCGACGATGCCGAGCAAGGTGGTGACGATGATCCCGCCCGGCCCGTGCACAAAAAACTTGGCGATCGCCCCGGCCAGAAACCCGATGATGATAACCCATAACCAGTGCAACATTCCGTCCCTCCCCGCCCGGCGGCAAACCACGAAACCATCGGCTTCATTGCAGTCCATGGTCTACCCGTCTCCGTTGCCGGCCGCAACAGAGACTTAATGTTACACCGGTTTAATTTGAATTCGCCGCTGCACGGCGGCTCGATGGCGCGGTTTGTTGTTCTTTGTCGATCTGCGGGTAGGAGGCAGTGGCGGTGGCCGCGGAACCAAACTTGACGGCGGGCGCGAGGGCTGTCCTGCGACACCACCAGGAAGCACGGCCGCGTGACCGGCTGCGGCAACGGAATAGGATGCTCGCCGCGATGCTCAGCGGCATCGCCGCATTGGTGCTGGTTACGGCGGTCAGCGTTGTCCTCCTGCTGCACTATGCCGAAGTCCACCAGCTGTTCGCCATCCGCTGAAACGCCCGCTGCGGTGGGTCGCCGAGCATGTCCGGAAACGCGGCGACGCGCGCTGTGGCGGGTCGTCGCCGGGCTCTGCCTTGTCCTTCTCGCGGGCTGCGGCGACAGCCCGAAATGGCATTCGATTGATGTGTCGGGCAGCCTGCCAGCGCTCTCCTTGACGATGATTCGAGCCTCCGACGGCAAGGAGGTGACTGAGGCCGATTATCGCAGGCGGATCGTATTGCTCTATTTCGGCTACACCTTCTGCCCGGATGCGTGCCCCACCACCTTGTCGAACATTGCCGAGATTCTGACCCGCCTCGGTCCGCAGGCGCAGCATATCCGCGTCCTGTTCGTTACCGTCGATCCGAACCGCGATACGCCCGCCGTGCTCGCCGCCTACGTCAAGAATTTCGCGCCGCAGATCGACGGGCTGCGCGGTACGCCGGATCAGCTCGCGGCATTGGCGCGGCGCTATCGTGTCGTCTATTCGGTAACGCCAGCGACCGAGGATCATCCCTACGAAGTCACCCACAGCTCGGCAATCTATGTCTTCGACGGCTCGGGCGCGGCGCGCCTGATCATTGCCTCGCTCGCCTCGACGACGCCTGATATTGCCGGGACGGCGGCGGATCTGAAGCGCCTCGCCGACCAGGCCCGTCCGCCCAACCTGCTTGCCCGGGTGCTGCAGCTGTTATGATCTGCGGCCTATTTGCCGGTCGCGTTGCGCACCGGGAAGCTCGCGGTCAGCGACCCGCCACCGGCAAAGCGCAACGTCACCGGCACCGATCGCCCGGGCCGCATCGCCGCCGCAGGCGACATGCACATCAGATGATAGCCACCGGGCGCAAAGCTGACCTTGCCCTGCGCCGGGACCGGGACGCTTGCGACCTCCACCATCCGATCCTGTCCGCCCTGCTCGACACTCCGATGCAGCATAAGCATGCCGCAAGCCGGTGAAGCGGCGCCGATCACGGTCTGCGCCGTGGCGCCCGTATTCGACAGGGTGAAATACCCGGCCGCCGGCAGTGACGGCATCACCAGGCGGAACCACGGATCGCTCAGCGCCAGCCCGGTTTCGCCCGCCCACACCGTCGCGCCGGCAGCGAACCCGCCGCACAGCGCGCCCAGAAGCAACAGCTTCCCGCGCACCAGCCTAGCGCCCTGTCCAGCTTTTTGCCCGCGCCGCGAGCGCCGCACCATCGCCATCGGTCGTGCTTGTTGCTTCCTCATCCAGCCGGAATGCGTTGATTACCAGCAGCACGGCGATCGCACTCATCATCGCCGGTGGGATCCAGATCACGATGCCGCCGATATGCTGATCGTTCAGCGCGCTGATCGAGGGAAACAGCCGCCCGCACAAATCGTAATACGGATAGAGGTCGCTCTGCGAAAAGGTGATCACCGCACCCAGCACGATCTGCGGGAACATAACGCCGAGCGCCAGCGCCACGCGGGCGCCGTAAGAGACCCGCGCCGGCGGCTTCGGCCGCGGGTCGAGCACCAGCGACCAGAACAGAATGCCGTCGAGCACCATGCTCCAGTTCATCACCGCATAGAGCCGCGCATCGATCATCGCCCGGAAATGCACCAGCGGGATCAGCCAGAAATAGAACAGCCCGACAAACAGAAACGCCGCTACCATCGGCTGCTGCAAGACGCGAAGGATGCTGGCGACCGCCGGGCTTTCGATCGCCAGGCGCAGCCGCGGGGGCATGCCGCGCTTGATCGTTCCTCCTGCGGCGCCCAGTCCGATCAGGAACGGCCCCAGATGGTGCATTGCGACATGCTGGATGCGGTTCAGAAAAAACATATGCTGCGACCAGTATTCAAACCGCGTCTGCAGCACCGCATAGATCACGCCAACCCCCGCCAGAAACGCCGCACGGCGCCAGACCGCGGGCCGCTCCGCCGGCGGCGCCGAGGCGAGACCGCGACAGAACCACAGCAGCACGAAAGCCGTCGCAAGATATTCGAGCGGCGAGAAGTCCCACGGCGCCCAGACCGGCATCAGTGTCGGATGGCTTCTCGACAGCCAGAACAAGAGGACGCCCAAAGCCAGGATCGCCGCATAGGCCGCGCGATCGGGCCGCTGCGCCGCCGCCGGTAGGGCCAAGACGCCCTGTGCCCGCGCCCGTTCCATGGTCAAGGAGCTACCCAGGCGCGCTCGGTTTGTCAAAGCTTGAAGCGACGCAGCGACGTCTTGATGGATCGGCGCGGGACGCGGGATGGCCCATACCCGCGCGTAATTCCGGCGACAAAGCGCCACTCGCAAATCGTGCGGCCTGGGGTTGTCCAGGCGACCGCCGCTCCGTTGCTCGATTATTTCGCCCTAGTTCGACAGCGAAACGACGAGCGCGCCAACCTCTGTATTCACTTGCTTCAGGGCATCGTTCAGAACCCGGATATTATCCTGATGGCTGCCGCCGTTCTCTTTATTAAAATGGCAGGCAGGGTCCGTCTTCTGGTACAGATCGCGATAATGTATCTTATTTAAGCACGTGTTCACCAGATGCAATAGCCAGTTGAGGTCGACCAGCTGTTTTTTGCTTTCGGCGCTAAAATATTTCTGCGTCAGAACGGTATTCAACATATAGTTTTCATTCCAAGCAATGATACTTTCGTTATATTGTTTCCACGCTTCGTCCTGATCCGCCTGCGGAAAGCCGTCCGTTACATCGCCGCTATACCGCGCTGTCCAGAAGACGCGTCGATCGATCATCCGCATCATCTGCCGAAGCAGATCGCCCTGCTCGCCCTGCTCCGCCAGCACCACCGCCTCGCTCTTCTTGAAGCCCAGATCCACCAGAACCTTGTCCCACGAATCGAGCGCGGTGACGGTTGCCGCACTGCCGGCCGCGAGCGATCCGAGCATTACGGCAAGATGCGATTTCCTGGCTCTTGTCCGCTGGCCTTTCCGCTCCGACATCCGGCTCCCTCCCTTGCCCGGGCGTACCTATCAGGGTCGTGTCGGCAAACCAAAGATGGGAAATCCGGTCTCAGCCCCACACCTCGCGGGCGGTTTCGACGACCAGGCGCAATTTGGCGAATTGTTCGTCGATGGTCAGCGCGTTGCCGTCGACGGTCGAGGAAAAGCCGCATTGCGGGCTGAGGCAGAGCTGTTCCAATGGCAGGTATTTCGCCGCCTCGTCGATCCGGCGCTTCAACTCGTCCTTGCTTTCGAGCGGCGCGCGCTTGCTGGTCACCAGCCCCAACACCACCCGTTGGTTTCCTCTCGGCACAAAGCGCAGCGGCTCGAACCCGCCCGAGCGCAAATCGTCGTATTCGAGAAAGAAGCCGTCGACCGCGAGCTCGCCAAAGAGCGCCTCGGCGACATGGCCGTAGCCACCCTCGGCCATCCACGACGAGCGGAAATTGCCGCGGCACATATGGGTGCATACCTTCATGCCGGCCGGCCGGCCGGCGAGTGCCGCATTGATCACCTTGATATTGGTCAAATGCTGCGTGCCGCCATCGCCGCCGATCGAGTCGACATAGGCGCGCTGGGCCGGGTCGTTCAGATAGGCGAGGCTGGTATCGTCGAGCTGCAGATAGGTGCAGCCGAGCCCGTGCAACGCCTTGATCTCCTGCGCGTAGACCGCCGCGAGGTCGTGCCAGAATTCCTCCATGTCGGGATAGACTGTGGCGTCGATCGCCGCCCGCCCGCCGCGGTAATGCAGCATCGACGGCGACGGGATCGTCAGCTTGGCCGTCGTGCCCGCCGGCGCCACCGATTTTAGATAGGCGAAATCCTCGCCGAATATCGTTTCATCGAGCCGCAGCTTGCCGCCGACCCGGTGTGCCGCCGGGTTGAACTCGACGGTGCCGCCCTCGTTGCGGAACCGGATGTTCAGAACCTGCTCGGCCTTGCCGACCCCGCCGATCCGGTAAAGAAAATCCATATGCCACGAGCCGCGCCGGAACTCCCCATCGGTGACGCCCTGGAGCCCGATCTCCCGCTGCATCCGCACGACATCGCGGATCGCCGCATCCTCGACCCGCCTCAACTCCGCCGCCGAAATCCGCCCCGCCTGATGCTCCCCCCGCGCCCGCAGCAGCTCCGCCGGCCGCAGCAAACTCCCGACATGGTCGGCGCGGAACGGTGGTGCATTCGCATCGGGCATGACGGTCTCCTTCTGCTCCAATACCCCGTTTCCGTCATGGCCGGGCCCGACCTGGCTCGACCCGGCCATCCATGAAAGGCCGGGAAGGCGTGGATCACCGGGACAAGCCCGGTGATGACGATGGAATGATAACTCTTCCTCAAAACGGGATGTCGTCGTCGAGGTCGTTGACGGGCTTTCGGGCGGGGGCGCGGCCGGCGGCGCCGGAAGCTGAGCGCTGGGCGGAGGGCGCGTCGGCATAGCCGTCGTCGAAATCGCCGTCCATCGGCGGGCCGCCGGCGCCGCCGCCACGCCCGCCGGCGCCGTCCAGCATGGTCAGCTCGCCGCGGAAGCGTTGCAGGACGATCTCGGTCGAATAGCGCTCCTGGCCGCCCTGGTCGGTCCATTTACGGGTCTGCAGCGCACCCTCGATATAAACCTTGGCGCCCTTCTTCAGGTATTTCTCGGCGATCTCGGCCAGCCGCTCGTTGAAGATCACCACGCGGTGCCATTCGGTGCGCTCCTTGCGCTCGCCCGACACCCGGTCGCGCCAGCTCTCCGAGGTGGCGACCGCCAGATTGGCGATGCGGGTGCCATCCTGGGTCGAGCGCAGTTCCGGGTCGCGCCCGAGGTTGCCGATCAGGATCACCTTGTTGACGCTGCCTGCCATGGGGTCACCCACTTCAAATGGTCGCCGGGGCCACCATCTTATCAAACCCTGCCAATGTTCCCACTTTATTCTTATCCACAGGGAACCCACAAATGTCGTTTCTATCTCCGATCAACAATCCCCTTGGCGATGATGACGCCGGCGAAGTTCAGCCGAGCATGTCCAGCATCTCCGCCGCCGACGACTTCGCCCTGCTCGACGCTTATTCGCGCGCGGTCACCGGCGCTGTCGACAAGGTCGGCCCGGCGGTCCTGCATCTCCAGGTCAGCGGGCTCAAGGACGGCGCTGGCGGCGCCGGCTCGGGCGTGGTCTTCACCCCCGACGCCTATGTGCTGACCAACAGCCACGTAGTCAGCGGCGCGCGCAAGATCGAGGCCGCGTTTCCCGACGGCCGCAGCCTCGCGGCCAGCCTGGTCGGCGACGACCCCGACACCGATCTCGCGGTATTGCGGCTCGACGGCGAGGCGCCGGCCTTTGCCCGGCTCGGCGATTCGCGGCGGCTGCGGGTCGGCCAGCTGGTGGTCGCGATCGGCAACCCGTTCGGCTTTCAGTGCACGGTCACTGCGGGCGTGGTCAGCGCCCTCGGCCGCTCGCTGCGCACCCGTTCGGGCCGGCTGATCGACAGCGTGATCCAGACCGACGCGGCGCTGAACCCGGGCAATTCCGGCGGGCCATTGGTCACCGCCGCGGGCGAGGTCGTCGGCATCAACACCGCGATCATCGGCATGGCCCAGGGCATCTGCTTTTCGATCTCGGCCGCCACGGTCGAGTTCGTCGCCGCGCGGCTGATTCGCGACGGGCGGGTCCGGCGCTGCTATATCGGCGTCGCCGGGCAAAACGTGCCGTTGTCGCGCCGGGTCGTGCGCTTTCACGAGCTGGCGCGCGAAACCGGGGTGCGCATCCAATCGACCGCGCCAGACGGGGCGGCGCGCGCCGCCGGGCTGCAGAGCGGCGACATCATCGTCGCATTCGACGGCATCCCGGTCGCCGATATCGACGAATTGCACCGGCTGATGACCGAGGAGCGGGTCGGCAAGCCGATGCCGGTCACCGCGCTGCGGCTGTCGCAGAAGGTCGAAATCGCCGTCATCCCGCGCGAAACCCCGCCCCGTCCGGCGGCATAAGGCGATTCTCATCTTCGCTCCGTCCGCCCTCACCCGCCTTGCTGCGCCGGGCACCTTCTCCCGCAGCGCGGGAGAGGGTACCAGTCCACCGGGATGGTGAGTGACGGCTTACGGCGCGGCCTGCTCGTACCGTAGCGCCGCGGGTCGAGCCGCGCTAAGTTCGAGGCATGCAGCACATCCGGATCCGCGGCGCGCGCGAGCACAATCTGAAGAACGTCGATGTCGACTTGCCGCGCGACAGCCTGGTGGTGATGACCGGCCTGTCGGGCTCGGGCAAGTCGTCCTTGGCCTTCGACACGGTCTATGCCGAGGGCCAGCGCCGCTATGTCGAGAGCCTGTCAGCCTATGCGCGGCAATTCCTCGAATTGATGCAGAAGCCCGAGGTCGAATCGATCGAGGGGCTGTCGCCGGCGATCTCGATCGAGCAGAAGACGACCTCGCGCAACCCACGCTCGACGGTCGCCACCGTGACCGAGATCTACGATTACATGCGCCTCCTCTGGGCGCGGGTCGGCGTCCCCTATTCGCCGGCGACCGGATTGCCGATCGTCAGCCAGACCGTGTCGCAGATGGTCGATCGGGTATTGGCGATGGCGGAGGGCACGCGGCTCTACCTGCTGGCGCCGATCGCCCGCGGGCGCAAGGGCGAGTACCGCAAGGAGTTGATCGACCTGCGCAAGCGGGGCTTTCAGCGGGTCAAGATCGACGGCAAGATGGTCGAGCTCGACGAGGTTCGGCCGCTCAACAAGAATTTGAAGCACGATATCGCAGTGGTCGTCGACCGCATCGTCGTCGCCGCCGATCTCGGCAACCGGCTCGCCGATTCGTTCGAGACCGCACTCGACCTGGCCGACGGCATCGCGATCGCCGAAAACGCCGATTCCGGCGAGGAGACGATCTTCTCGGCGAAATTCGCCTGCCCGGTCTCGGGCTTCACCATCCCCGAGATCGAGCCACGGCTGTTCTCGTTCAACAACCCGTTCGGCGCCTGCCCCGCCTGCGACGGGCTCGGCACCAAGCTCTATTTCGACCCCGGCCTGATTGTCCATGACGAGCGTAAGAGCCTCGCCGAGGGTGCGGTCAGCCCGTGGTCGCATTCATCATCGCAATACTACACGCAGACGCTCGAGAGCATCGCCCGGCATTTCAAACAGAGCATGCACACGCCGTGGCACGACCTGCCGGAAAAGATGCGGCGGACCATCCTCTCGGGCTCCGACGGCGCGCCGATCCAGATGACCTATGATGACGGGCTGCGCAAATACACGACCGAGCGGCCATTCGAGGGTGTGTTGCCAAATATGGAGCGGCGCTTTCGCGAGACCGACAGCGCCTGGGTCAAGGAGGAACTCGGCCGCTACCAGAGTGCGCGGACCTGCGAGGTCTGCCAGGGCGACCGGCTGAAGCCCGAGGCATTGGCGGTCAAGATCGGCGGCACGCAACATCAGCGAGATCGCGCGGCTCTCGATCGCCGAGGCACTGCAATGGTTCTCCGCCATCGCCGAGCAGCTGACCCCGAGCCAGCGCGAAATCGCCCAGCGGATCCTGAAGGAAATCAACGAACGGCTCGGCTTCTTGCAGAATGTCGGCCTGGAATATCTGACCTTGTCGCGAGCCTCGGGAACGCTATCCGGCGGCGAGAGCCAGCGCATCCGTCTCGCCTCGCAGATCGGCTCCGGGTTGACCGGGGTGCTCTATGTCCTCGACGAGCCGTCGATCGGCTTGCACCAGCGCGACAACGGCCGGCTGCTCGCGACATTGAAGCGGCTGAGAGATCTCGGCAACACGGTCATCGTCGTCGAGCACGATGAGGAGGCGATCCGTACCGCCGATTGGGTCGTCGATATGGGGCCGGGCGCCGGAATCCATGGCGGCCATGTCGTCGCCGAGGGCACGCCCGACGCGATCATGGCCAACCCCGACAGCGTCACCGGCCAGTACCTCGTCGGCCTGCGCCAGATCCCGCTGCCGGCGGTGCGCCGCACCGGCCACCCGGGGCAGATCCTGCGCATCGTCGAGGCGACCGGCAACAATTTGAAAGGCATCACCGCCGAGATCCCGCTCGGCACCTTCTGCGTCGTCACCGGCGTCTCGGGCGGCGGCAAATCGACCCTGATCATCGAGACCCTGTACAAGGCATTGGCCAAAAGGCTCAACAACGCGCGCGAGCCGCCGGCCCCGCACGAGCGGCTCGAGGGGGTCGAGTTTCTCGACAAGATCGTCGACATTGACCAATCCCCGATCGGCCGCACCCCGCGCTCGAACCCGGCGACCTATACCGGCTGCTTCACCCCGATCCGTGACTGGTTTGCCGGATTGCCCGAAGCCAAGTCGCGCGGCTATCTGCCGGGCCGTTTCTCGTTCAACGTCAAGGGCGGGCGCTGCGAGGCTTGCCAGGGTGATGGTGTCATCAAGATCGAGATGCACTTTCTGCCCGACGTCTATGTCCAGTGCGACGTGTGCAAGGGCCGGCGCTACAATCGCGAGACCCTCGAAGTATTGTTCCGCGGCAAGAGCATCGCCGACGTGCTCGACATGACCGTCGACGAGGGGGTCGATTTTTTCCGCGCGGTGCCGTCGATCCGCGACAAATTGCTGACCTTGCAGCAGGTCGGGCTCGGCTACATCCATGTCGGTCAGCCGGCGACGACCCTTGTCCGGCGGCGAGGCGCAGCGCGTCAAGCTCGCCAAGGAATTGTCAAGGCGGGCCACCGGTCGCACCCTCTACATCCTTGACGAGCCGACCACCGGATTGCATTTCGACGACGTACGCAAGCTCCTCGAAGTGCTGCACGCGCTGGTCGAGACCGGCAACACGGTCCTGGTCATCGAGCACAATCTCGAAGTCGTCAAGACCGCCGACTGGGTCATCGACCTCGGCCCCGAGGGCGGCGACGCCGGCGGCCACATCGTCGCCACTGGCACCCCGGAAGACATCGCCGCCAGCAGCGCCAGCTACACCGGCGATTACCTGCGCCCCTACCTCGCCCGCCGCCCGACCCGACGCCGCAAAGCGGGTTGACAGGCAATTCAATGGTCGATGCGGCAGTCGCCTATCACGCGCTGGAGGCTCGCCGAGGACCGCCATTGTCACAGAGCTCAACACGACAGCGTCTGCTTCGAGCGTCTCGGTTGCGCCGGTCGGTTGCGGTTTTCTGTTCTCCTCGAGCGTCATCCGTTCGGTTGTCAGCGCCGGGCCAGTGATCTCGTTGATGCTGTCAGCCACTTGGATGTGCTCGTCCGCCGGGCCGGCGTTGTTGCACGGCGATAGCAATTCGACATAGGCCGGCTGCCCGGTTCGGACCGGACCGGTGCCTTGCCCCAGGCTGGCATTACTAGCGGTGCGATATCGCTGTGCGTCACGGCACACCCCTTCCGGCTGCGCTGATGGGGTTGCGAGCAGCTGCGCACCGGATCCAATCGCGCGGTCGAGCGGCCGGCGGTTTGATCTACATCAACGCGGCGCTCTGCTATCCGGTAGCAGCATTGTCCGCGACGGCTCCAACGGCAGCAGGAGACCTCTTATGGCCGCCGCAGACCATGTCTGCTGGTTCGAGGATATCCGACTGAAGGACGTGCCTGCGGTCGGCGGTAAGACCGCATCGCTCGGCGAACTGCGCGCGTTGCTGGGCGAGCGGGTACCCGACGGTTTTGCGCTGACCGCGCAGGCCTATCGGGCGGCGATCGCCGAGGCCGGGGTTGGGGCGGAGCTGCGCCGGCTTCTCTCGGGCTTCGACCACCAGGATATGGCACTGCTTGCCGAGCGCGGCGCCACCGCCCGCCGCCTGGTTTACAACGCCGCCGGCAATGCCGAACTTTGCGCAGAAATCGCCGCCGCCTATCGCAGGCTCGAACAGCGATGCGGTGCCAAAGTCGCAGTTGCGGTGCGCAGCTCGGCGACTGCCGAGGATCTGCCGACGGCCAGTTTCGCCGGGCAGCATGAGAGCTTTTTACACGTGCGCGGCGAGGCCGATGTAGTCGAGGCGTGCCGGCGCTGTTTCGCCTCGATCTTTACCGACCGGGCTATCGTTTATCGCATCGACAACGGCTTCGACCACTTCAAGGTAGCGCTGTCGGTCGGGGTGATGAAGATGGTCCGCTCGGATCTCGCGGCAAGCGGCGTCATCTTCACGCTCGACACCGAATCAGGCTTTCGCGACGTGGTGTTCATCACCGGGTCCTGGGGGCTCGGCGAGAACATCGTGCAGGGGAAGGTCGATCCCGACGAGTTCTATGTTCACAAGCCAACCTTCCGGCAGGGCTACCGCGCGATCCTGAGCCGCTCGCTTGGCGGCAAGGGATTAAGGCTCGTCTATGCGCGCGGACATGGCGACGCCAGCACGCGCAATCTGCCGACGCACCGCGCTGAACGCGAGCGGTTCTGCCTCCCCGATGCCGAGGTCCTGGAGCTCGCGGATTGCGCAATCCGCATCGAAGACCATTATTCGCAACTGGCTGGTCATCCGACCCCGATGGACATCGAATGGGCCAAGGATGGCGAGGATGGCGGGCTTTATATCGTCCAGGCCCGCCCCGAAACGGTGGCTTCGCAGCGCACGGGCGGGGCCTTCGAAACCTATGCGCTGAGGGCCAAAGGTCCGGTGCTGGTCACTGGCCGCGCGGTCGGCGAGAAGATCGCCTCCGGCGCAGTCCGGGTGATCGCGGATGCGCGCGGGCTTTGCCCTCTTCCGCTCGGGCGAGGTGCTGGTCGCGCAATCGACGAGCCCCGATTGGGAACCGGTCATGAAGACCGCCGCGGCGATCGTCACCGACCGGGGCGGCCGCACCTGCCACGCGGCAATCGTTGCCCGCGAATTGGGTGTGCCGGCGGTGGTCGGGGCGGAAGGTGCTACCGAGCGGCTCGAAACCGGCGCCGTCGTGACGGTGAGCTGCGCCGAAGGCGAGACCGGCTCGGTCTATGGCGGCGAACTGCCGTTCGAGGTGACGCGGGTGCCGATCGGCGCGCTACCGCGGCCGCGTACCGAAATCATGGTCAATCTCGGCAATCCGGAACTCGCCTATCACACGGCGATGCTGCCGAATGACGGCGTCGGGCTTGCCCGCATGGAATTCATCATCAGCGAGCATATCGGCGTCCATCCGATGGCGCTCGTGGCACCCGAAAAGGTCGGTTCGAAGGCGGCGCGCGCGGCGATCGACCGGCTGGTGCGCAACTATCCTCGGCCTGCTGACTTTTTTGTCGAGAAGCTGTCGCAGGGAGTCGGCACGATCGCCGCTGCGTTCTACCCGAAGCCGGTCATCGTGCGGCTCTCTGACTTCAAGACCAACGAATATGCGAGCTTGATCGGCGGCGCCGGGTTCGAGCCGAAGGAGGATAATCCGATGCTCGGCTTCCGCGGCGCCTCGCGTTATACGCACCCGGCCTATGCCGAGGGCTTTGCGCTCGAATGCTCTGCCCTCGCCCGGGTGCGTGGCGAGATGGGCCTGACCAATCTGAAAATCATGGTGCCGTTCTGCCGTCGTGCCGTGGAAGCGGAACGGGTGATCGCCGCAATGGCGCGGCACGGGCTGAAGCGGGGCGAGAACGGGCTCGAAATTTTCGTCATGTGCGAAATTCCAAACAATGTCATTGCGATCGATGCCTTCGCCCAATTGTTCGACGGCTTTTCGATCGGCTCCAATGATCTGACGCAGCTGACTTTGGGCGTCGATCGCGATTCCGAGATCGTCGCCTTCGATTTCGACGAGCGCGATCCCGGCATGCTCGAAATGCTGCGGCTCGCCGTTACCGGTGCGAAACGCAACCGACGCCATGTCGGGATCTGCGGCGAGGCACCGGCCAATTATCCAGAAATCGCGCGCTTCCTGGCCGGGCTCGGGATCGATTCGATCAGCGTCAACGCAGCCAGCCTGCTGCGCACCCTGACCGTCGTGCACGAAGCCGAGCAGGCGGCCGCGAACCCGCCGCTCGCCGCCCAATAGGCGCTCGCCAGAGGTGCCCGATGGCAGCAATCGTCACCCTGACGATGAACCCGGCGCTCGACATCGCCACGGCGACCGAGCGGGTCGAGCCGGCGCACAAGCTGCGCTGTACGGTACCGCGCTACGACGCCGGCGGCGGCGGCATCAATGTCGCGCGGGCGGTCCATGCGCTCGGCGGTGAGGCACTGGCGATCTTCCCGGCTGGCGGCGCCGCGGGCGAGACGATCCGGCATCTGTTGAACCAGGAAGGCGTTGCCTACCAAACCGTCGCCATCGCCGGGTTCACCCGCGAAAGCCTGGCCGTCGAAGAGCGCCGAACCGGCAACCAATATCGCTTCATCCTGCCCGGACCCGAAATCGGCCCCGCCGATCAGGAGCGCTGCCTCGAAGCGCTTTCGGCTGCAGCGCCGCGGGCAGCCTACATTGTCGCCAGCGGCAGTCTGCCGCTCGCCGTTCCCGACGATTTCTATGCGCGCGTCGCAACGCTAGCCAAAAGGCACGGCAAGCGGCTGGTGCTCGACACCTCCGGCGCTGCGCTGAAGCAGGCGGGCCAGGGGGTCTATCTATTGAAGCCGAGCCTGCGCGAACTCGAGCAACTCGTCGGACGAGAAGTCCACGGCGCGCGCGACGAGGAAGCGGCCTGCCGGGAGGTAATTGCGCAAGACCGCGCCGAGATCGTCGTTTTGTCGCTCGGCGCTCGGGGCGCCCTGCTTGTCAGCCAAGACGAGAGCGCGCGGGTTCCGGCCATCCCGGTCGAGGCGCGCGGCACCGTCGGCGCCGGGGACAGCATGTTGGCGGGGATCCTCGTCGGCCTGACGCGAGGCCTGCCTCTGGCCGAGGCTGTCCATTTCGGCATGGCGGCCGGCGCGGCGGCGCTTTTGGGTAGCGGTACCCAGCTCTGCCGGCTCTCCGATGTCGAGCGGCTCAGCGCGCAATTGTCGTTGACCCCGTCCCGGCTCGCACCGGGGCAGGCGGCACCAGAGTGAGCCGCCAACGGATGTCGCTTCCTGCCGGCCGATGGCATCGTCAAAAATGCTCACCCACCTCACCGGCTGGTACGACAACGAATGGGGCTTTACCTGCCGCATGTTCGATACCGCCGCGCTGTTCGGCACCCTCCGCTGAGCGAATACGCGCTGCGGTTTCGCCGACCTACTCCATCCTTTTTGGTCCTCAAACGATGAATACGTAGTTTCCCGTAGGTAGTATCCCGTAAGGACCAATACGGATTTCGGCCGCCTCAGGTCTTCGCCATTGTCCCGACAATCCCAGCGGATGGAGGGACAGATGTTCAAACAATTTGCTCAGTTCGGCGCCGACGGCCTCACCGACGACTCGCGTCGTTTCCGCCCGGACGGCACCGCCCTTGTCCAGTCCGGCCAGCTCGGTGCGCTGGTTGCGCTCGAGCGGATCGGCTCTCGTCGCAGCTTTGCGCGCGACGGGGAGATCTATGCCGAGGGTGATCCGTCCGACGGATGGTACAAGGTGATCTCCGGCACGGTGCGGATCTCGAAGCTACTGGCCGATGGCCGCCGCCATATTGCCGAATTCTGCTTCGGCGGCGACTGCTTTGGGTTCGAGAACGCAAGCGAACGGGTGTTCTCGGCAGAAGCGGTCGGCGAGGTTATCGTGATGCGCTACCCACGTCGCGCGACCGAGCGCTTGATCGACGAGAACCCGCTACTGGCCCGCCGCCTGTGCGACATGACCTTGCGCGATCTGGCTCACGCACAGACCCGGATGCTGTTGCTGGGGCGGATGACTGCGCCGGAGCGGGTCGCGAGCTTTCTGCTCGAAATGTCGGAGCGACGCGACACGAGACGGGTGGTCGAGCTGCCGATGTCGCGCAACGACATTGCCGATTATCTCGGCCTGACCGTCGAAACCGTGTGTCGCGTGCTTTCGGCCTTCAAGCGCGCCGGGTCCGTGGCAATCCCAAACCCGCACCGGATCGAGCTGCGCGACCGGGGTATGCTCGAAGCGGCCGGTGAGGCCTGAGCCCGTTATCGGGCGAAAAGCGCGAGGTGAAATGAGCCCTGATGACATCTGGCGATTGGCACGCCGCCGCTGAGCAGGTTGCGCCCCTCGGGTGACAGCGGCCGATGCTGCCGAGACCAGCCCGCTCCCGATCGCATCGGAAGCGTCTCTGCAGACTGTTGCTCCAGTTGGAGCATTGCCGAAGCGTTTAACCGAACGCGAGGATAATCTCGGGTAAGCGCGATATTGGAGAAACCAACTTGCTGTTGCCCGGCCTGATCGAGCTGGTCAATTGCAGCCTGGGACAAGCCGCGTCATATGGCTCCGGCGCCGTAACGTAAACCCGGACTACGCCGATGACCTCAGACAAGCCCCCCGATATCCGTACCGAAAGCCCCGCGGCCGGCCCCGAGATTATCGGGCCGCCGGCGGTCGTCAAATTGCCGGCTGTGGTGCCGCCGGCGCCGAATGGCCGCATCCCGCGGCGCTGGTTCAGACGCGCCCTGATGCCCCTCGCGCTGCTGATCGCCGGGACCGCGGCCGGTTATTGGTGGGTTCACTCGAGACCGGGCCTGCCGCCCGGCATCGCTTCGGGAAATGGCCGGCTCGAGGCCGACGAGATCGACATAGACACCAAGTTTGCCGGCCGCATTTTGACGCTCTTTACCGATGAGGGCGATTTGGTGAAAGCGGGTCAGGTAGTCGCGGTTATGGACACAAGGGATCTCCAGGCGACGCTGAAAAAGGACGCAGCCCTGGTGCAACAGGCGAGTCGCGCGCTCGACGAGGCCAAGGCCAGTCTCGTGCAGCAGCAGACGCAAGTGAAGTTCGCCCAGCAAGAACTCGACCGCACCAGCGCGCTCGTACCTCGGGGCTTTGCCACGGTCGAACTACTCGACCAGCAGACCCAGCTGAGAAATGCCGCTGTAGCCGCGCAGAACGCGGCGACCGAAAGGGTCGCCGAGGCGGAGCACGCGCTCGACGCCGCCGAGCACAATGTCGAACTCGATCGGGTGAACATCGTTGATAACGCTCTTGTCGCCCCAAAGGACGGTCCGATCGAATACCGTGTCGCCAATGTCGGCGAGGTGCTGCCGGCTGGCGGCAAGGTCTTCACGATGCTTGACGCCTCCTATGTCTACATGGACGTTTATCTGCCGACGGCGGAAGCCGGTCGAGTCAGGATCGGGGCCGAGGCCCGCATCGTCCTTGACGCCTATCCCGCGCATGTAATCCCGGCCAAAGTCGTGTTTGTTGCCAGTGAGGCGCAGTTCACGCCAAAAACCGTCGAGACCAAGGACGAGCGCGACAAGCTGATGTTCCGGATCCGGGTGCGGATCGATCCGGAACGGCTCAAAGGCCGCGAGGCAACGGTCCGAAGCGGGTTGCCGGGGGTCGCCTATGTGCGCACCGATTCTGCTGTCGTTTGGCCGGCCAGCCTGCAGCCGAGCGCCCCACCCAGCGTTCCGGCCCGGTCATGACCACAGAACACGGCACAACCGCAGAAGATGGCGCGGTCGTGCGCATCGCGGGAATTACCCAGCGCTACGGCAGGACCCTGGCCATTGATGGCGTTACGCTCGCGATTCCGAGCGGCTGCCTGGTCGGGTTGATCGGGCCCGACGGCGTCGGCAAGTCGTCACTGCTCGCGATCATCGCCGGCGCCCGACAGATCCAAACCGGCAAGGCCTATGTGCTCTACGGCGACATGGCGGATGCGGCGCACCGTGCTGCGATCTGTCCGCGCATCGCCTATATGCCACAAGGGCTCGGTAAGAACCTCTATCCCGATCTCAGCATCCGGGAAAACATCGACTTCTTCGGCCGCCTGTTCGGCCAATCAGGCGCCGAACGGAAGCGGCGCATCGCCGAACTGCTCGACGGCACCGGGCTCGCTCCGTTCGCCTCCCGTCCGGCGAAGAAATTGTCGGGCGGAATGAAACAAAAGCTCGGTCTGTGCTGCTCGCTGATCCATGATCCCGACCTGTTGATCCTCGACGAACCGACGACCGGCGTTGATCCGCTATCGCGTCGTCAGTTCTGGAAGTTGATCGAGAGAATCCGAGCGCGCCGCCGGGGCATGAGCGTCGTCGTCGCCACTGCCTATATGGAAGAAGCCGAACGGTTCGACTGGCTCGTCGCGATGGACGCCGGAAAGATCCTGGCGACCGGCACGCCGGCGGAACTAAAGGCGCGCAGCGGGGCGCAGAGGGTGGAGGACGCATTTATCTCGCTGCTTCCGGCATGGCGGCGCGCCGGCCACCGGACATTCCAGATCCCGCCGCGCCAGATTATCGATGATGGGCCGGTCATCGTAGCGCGCGGCCTCACCTGCCGATTTGGTGATTTCACCGCGGTAGACCATGTCAGCTTCACGATCGAGCGTGGCGAGATCTTCGGCTTCGTCGGCTCGAACGGCTGCGGCAAGACGACGACGATGAAGATGCTAACCGGCCTGTTGCCGGCCAGCGAGGGTGAGGCGCTGTTGTTCGGCCGCCCGCTTGCGGCTCGCGACATGACCGCCCGCAACCGCGTCGGCTACATGTCACAATCCTTCTCGCTCTATACGGAACTGACGGTGCGGCAGAACCTCGATCTGCACGCCCGTCTATTCCACCTGCCGGCGCACAAGGCCGCGGCACGGGTTGCCGAACTGATCGGACGCTTTGGTCTTGCGGATCATGTCGATCAGCGCGCCCAGGACCTGCCGCTCGGCATCCGCCAGCGGCTTTCGCTCGCCGTCGCCATTGTGCACAAACCCGATTTGCTGATCCTCGACGAGCCGACCTCGGGGGTCGATCCGTTGGCGCGGGACCGGTTCTGGCAATTGCTGGTCGATTTATCGCGCAACGAGGGCGTGACCATCTTCGTCTCGACCCATTTCATGAACGAGGCCGAACGCTGCGACCGTATTTCGCTGATGGATTCGGGGCATGTGCTGGCAACCGCTACGCCCGCGGCGCTGGTTGAGGCGCGCGGCGCCGCGACGCTGGAGGAGGCGTTCATCAGCTATCTCGAAGAGGCAGCGGGAATGCAGCCCGGCGCCACTGCAGCGAAGCCCGTCCCAGCAGTCCAGTATACATCGGGAGGTGGCGCCGAGCGACGGCGGAGCGGCGGTTTGTCTGTTAGTTTTCAACGCCTCGTCGCCTGTACGATCCGCGAAACGCTGGAACTGGTACGCGATCCGATCCGCATCGGCTTTGCCGTGTTGGGCACGACGTTTCTGATGCTTGTGTTCGGCTTCGGCATTTCGACCGATGTCAACTCGCTGACCTTCGCGGTCCTCGATCACGATGGCAGTCACGAAAGCCGCGCCTATCTCGAAGAGCTGCGCGGCTCCTCCTACTTTGTCGAAGAGCCGCCGCTCGCCAATTATGCCGATCTCGAAAAGCGGCTTGCCGATGGTGAAATCGATGCCGGCATCGAAATCCCGCCGGGCTTTGGCCGCGACATTGCGCGTGGCCGCCCGGCCTCGGTCGCCGCCTGGATCGACGGGGCGAGGCCGTTCATTGCCCAGACCATCCGCGGCTATCTGCAGGCCATACATCAACTTTATTTGACCGATCCGATCGTGACGACGACGCAGCCGACACCGCCGCCGCCTGCCGATATCGAGGTTCGGTTCAAGTACAATCAGGATTTCGACAGCGTCTATGCAATGGTGCCGGCGCAGCTGGCCTTGGAGCTGGCGCTGTTCCCGGCGATCCTGATGGCGCTCGCCGTCGTCCGCGAAAAAGAGCTCGGTTCGATCACCAACTTGTACGTTACTCCGGTGACCCGTCTCGAATTTCTGCTGGGCAAGCAGGTGCCGTACGTGGGGCTGGCGATGATCAATTTCGCGCTGATGTTCACAATGGCGCAGTTCGTCTTCGAAGTGCCGCTCAAGGGAAGCTTTCTCGTACTGCTGATCGGCACGCTGATCTATGTCATTACGACGACCGCCTATGGCATGCTGATCTCGGCCTTCGCCCGCACCCAGATCGCGGCGCTGTTCGGCACCGCGATCCTGACCGTCCTGCCGGCAACGATGTTTTCCGGGATGCTCGTTCCGGTGTCGTCGCTGACCGGCATGGCCCACATCATGGGCCGCCTGTTCCCGATGACCTATTACCTGCCGATCAGCGTCGGCACCTTTACCAAGGGGTTGGGGTTTCGCGACTTAGGCCCGAACCTGGCCGGTTTGGCGCTCTTCGTACCGGCGCTGACATTGCTCAGCCTGCTGCTACTGCGCAAACAGGAGCGCTAGGACGGGTGTACCCGATGCGAGCCCTCGCCAACATTTTCTGGCTCGGCACCAAAGAACTGCGCAGCATTCTGCACGACTTTGTGCTGCTGGGACTGGTCGTCTACAGCTTTTCGCTCGCCATCGTGGCACAGGCGCAAAGCAGTTTTCAAGAAGTGCGCAATGCGTCGATCGCCATCGTCGACGAGGATCATTCGGTGCTGTCGCGGCGGATCGCGCACGCGTTCCTGCCACCCTACTTTCAACCGCCGCAGCCAATCGCGGAGCGCGACATCGTGCCATTGATGAATGCCGGACGATACACCTTCGTGATCGACATCCCGCCGAATTTCGAGCGCTATCTTCTGGGCGGGCGGCATCCGGAGATCCAGCTCAATGTCGATGCGACCGCGATGGTGCAGGCCGGGCTGGGAGCCGACTATGCCCAGCAGATCATCGCGACCGAGATCAACGATTTCCTGTCGCAGGCGGAGCGAACTGCATTATCGGCGGTCAATCTCGTCATCCGCATCGCCTTCAACCCGAACGTCGAAACATCCCGATTCAGCAGCGTTATGGGGATCCTCAACAGCATCACCATGCTGGCGATCGTTCTTGCGGGCGCCGCCGTCGTCCGCGAGCGCGAACACGGCACGATGGACCACCTGCTGGTAATGCCGCTGACCCCCTTCGAGATCGCGATGTCGAAAATTTGGGCGAATGGTTTCATCATTCTTATCGCCGTCGGTCTGTCGCTGTATCTCGTCGTTTGTGGGCTGCTCGGTATCCCGATCACCGGATCAATTCCGTTGTTTCTGTTCGGGGTGGCGGTCTACCTCTTTTTTGCAACCGCAATCGGCATCTTTCTCGGCACGGTCGCGCGATCGATGCCGCAGCTCGGCCTGCTCTACCTTGTGGTTTATCTGCCCCTCGCCATGCTTTCCGGCAGCAATACGCCGCTCGAAAGCATGCCGCCATGGCTCGCCACCGTCATGCAGGTGTCGCCGACGGTGCATTTCGTTTCGTTCGCGCAGGCCATCCTCTATCGCGGCGCCGGCCTGGCCGTGGTGTGGCCGCAGTTCGTCATGGTCGCGCTGGTCGGCGGGATATTCTTTGGCCTCGCCTTGCTGCGCTTCCGCAAGATTGCCGCCGCCGCAATGTAATGCCCGCTCCGCCGGTGGCCGAAGCGAGATTGATTTGCATCAACGCGAACCCCCAACCTTCCGTTGTCTGATAAAGGCTCGGCCCCCGCAAGAGGCATAGATGAACGATAATCTCGCCAAGCCCGACAGCTACTACCCTGTGTCGCCGGCCTGCTCGCTTCGCGAGGCCTGTCAAAACACAGGACACGATGATGGCGGGAAACATTGCCCGGTCTGTCCGCTGAAAAACCTTTGCGAAAGTGAGGAGCGCTGGCTCGTCGAATTGGCCTCGCGATCTCGACGGATTTAGCGGAGTGAACATAATTGATTTCACCGATGGCCGTATCAGTCGCCTCAATAGGAATTGGCTGCATGTGCCTCAGCGGGTTGATCTGAGTCAATGCGGCACAACAGCGTCCCGCAGTCTAATAAACCGGAAAGCAACTCCGGAGGCGCTCCAATGCGCGCTGTGGAAGTAATGACGACTAAAGTGATAACCGTCGGCGAGAACGCCACTGTGGCCGAGGCGGCAAAGCTCCTGGCCGAGCATCGCATCAGCGCCGTCCCAGTCGTCGATAAGGATAACCGGGTTATCGGGATGGTCAGCGAGGGCGATCTCTTGCATCGTACCGAAACTGGGACCGAGCAGCGCCGCTCTTGGTGGCTCGAAATGATGGCGTCGACAAATCAGCTCGCCGGGGACTACATCAAGTCGCATAGCGCCAGTGTAAAAGACGTGATGACGCGCGATGTCATCTCGGTCACCGACACGACCCCGCTCGCCGATATCGCTATTCTGTTGGAGACGAACCGGATCAAGCGCGTGCCGGTTGTCCGTGACGGCAAACTCGTCGGCATTGTCAGCCGTGCGAACCTGGTGCGGGCGCTCGCGATGTCGAATAGCGAGCCATTGAGCGGCGCCGAGGTCGACGACCGCACGATCCGGGACGGGCTATTGGCCGAGTTGAAGGCGCAGAAATGGGCCGAAATCTCGCCTGCCAACGTAACCGTCAAGGACGGCATTGTGCATTTGTGGTCCTCCTATCTTTCCGACCAGGAAAAGCGAGCGCTGGTCGTCGCCGCCGAGAACACCCCGGGCGTTCGCCGCGTTGAAGACCACATGCGGCGAGTTGGGGTTTACCTGTTCAGCTGAGCCTTGATATCTGTCCGGCGAGAGCAAAGTCACAAGGCCGCCAGTCGGCTGCCAATGGAGCAGAGCGATGACCATGCATCCGATTGCCGACAAGGCAGAGGTATCCGTCGATTTTCCTGACAAAGCTTACATCGGCAGTTTCAGCCGGCACTCGCAATTCGATGCGTATGCCGACGCGGATAGTGTCGCCGTCCGGTTGTTGCGGCCAGGCGAGGATCGGCGGGAAGCCGTGATCCATCTGCATTATGGTCTTCTGGCGGATATCCTCGCCGAGCTCGCGAGATCGCTGACCGCGCGCGAGCCGCTCGACGAGCAGCACCGAAGTGAACTCAGCGATGCGGCAAAGCAGCTTTCCGCATCGCTAGAGCCACGAGAAAAAAGCTAAGACCCGCCGCCGGGATCCATTTCGCATTGATGCCGGGGGCTGATGCGGCTCGCCCCTGCCGTGGGGAGGCCGACGAGTCGCTTGTCTTTGACCATCGGAAGGATGAACCCCAGTGTCCGACAGACGTCTCGGCGTCACGCTGATCTTCCTAGGGCTCGCCGTCGCCGGCGCACAATCCGCCCGAGCCGACGCCAGCGCAGGCGCACAGCTCGCTCGAGCAGTGGTGCGCCAGTTGCCACGTGATCGCCAACAATTCCACCGGCCCCGTTCCGCAAGGTCCGCCGAGCTTCCAAATGATCGCGCGCAGTGGGATGACCGCCGACCAGCTTCGTGCTTTCCTGTCGCATCCGCACGGCGCAATGCCGGATCTCTCACTGACACGAACGGAAATCGACAGCTTGATTGCTTACATAAATACCCTTCACTGAGCGTGCAGCCTGTCACAGCGGGCATTGCGGCTGCTTTTCGCTGCGGGCAAGTCAGCGGCGCCGCCATCCGGATCGGCGATCTCGAGCTACATCCATTGCAGGCCGGCGAATTTGCAGGCGAGCCCGAAAAAACAAAACAGCGCTTCGAACCAAACTCCCCGCTCAATAACGGGCGTGTCGTGATCGGCGCGTTGGGCAGATTGCCGCAGCGATTGATCCAGGTCAGTGCGCACGATTCGAATTCGGAAGAGATTGGGCTATTCTAGGATGAGGCCCGCATGCCCGTTCCTTGGGGACGCCGCTCACCCGAACCCGCCCGCGAGCTTATTTGCATCGTCGATGACGACGAGGCGGTTGCTGAATTCGCTGAAGGCATTGCTCGAAACCTTCGGGTTCCACGTGCAATCATACGGGTCGGGAGCCGATTTTCTTGCCGACGATCGGATGCGCTGGGCGGGCTGCCTGGTTATGGACCAGCAGATGCCTGGTATGAGCGGTCTCGACGTTGCCGACCATCTGCACCGAGCCGACATTCGGCTGCCGATAATTCTGATCTCCGGCGGGCTCGACACAAAGACGAGAGAGCGTGCTGCTCGCGTCGGCGTGACCAAAATCGTGGACAAACCCTTTGCCGCCAACCGTCTGGTCAATCTCATCCAGGCGACCTTGGCGGAGCCCAACTGCCGCCGATCACCCGGAGCACGGCCCTAAATCTTGCCGCCGGCCTATCGTAGCCGTGAAGCGCGCCGACCATCATCGCCTTCCCGCTCGGTCCCTAGCGCCCAACTTTGGCTTGGCCGGGCCCGGGCTCGGCTAATCCGGCGCCAAATTGATCTAATTCAATGGTAATTCCGTTAATCATGTAAATTTGCCCGATGAGCTGGCACGTGCATTATCGGCGCGGCGACCAACAATATCGTGCTCCGGCCGCAGACCGAGGGGCTGCGATCGCGGTGGCCTGTATCCTGCTCCGTGATGGCCATGAAGTGGTACAGCTCGAATCGCCGACAGGCGACACGATCGAGTCGCACGAAATAAAGCGCCTTTGCGAGCGCTGACACCGCTTCCTTCATGGGTTCCGGCGAGCCATTCGACTATGCTATTCGGGACTGGCTTGCGAAGGGGGTCGCCGTCGGCGAACCCAACTTCGAGGATTTGGTCGAATGGGTGCGGCACGGTCGAGCTTGCAACGCGAAAATGGCGGGAGCCTCGCCGACTCGCTCTACCGGGCAATCGTCGACACCGCCGTCGACTCGATTGTCGTTATCGACCGGACCGGCACGATCCGTTCGGTAAATCACGCAACCGAGGGACTTTTCGGCTATGCCGCGGAAGAGCTGATCGGACGCAACGTCAAAATCCTGATGCCCGAGCCCTATGCTGGGCAGCACGACACTTATCTCGCCAATTATCTGCGCACCGGCAACAAGAAGATTATCGGGATCGGCCGCGAGGTTGTCGGGCGACGCGAAGACGGGTCGGTGTTTACGATGGACCTTTCCGTTGGCGAGGCGCGTGATGGCGACGAGCCGATATTTGTCGGCATCATTCGCGACATAACCGATCGGAAAGCAGCGGAACTCGCTCAACGCGAGAGCGAGCTGCGGCTGCGCTCGATCATCGACACGGTCCCCGACGCGATCGTCGTTATCGATGCGCAAGGAACGATCCAGTCCTTCAGCCCGGCGGCGGAGCGGCTGTTCGGCTATCCTAGCGTCGAGGTGATCGGGCGTAACGTCAACATCCTGATGCCGGCGCCTTACCGCGAAGCGCATGACGACTATCTCGGCCGCTATCTCCGCACCGGAGAGCGTCGGATCATCGGCATCGGGCGGGTGGTCGTAGGTCTGCGCAACAGCGGCGAGACCTTTCCGATAGAATTGCAGGTCGGAGAGTTTGCCTTCATGGGAAGCCGGTTTTTTACCGGATTTGTGCGCGATTTGACCAAAAGACAGGAGGCCGAACGCCGGATTCAGGATCTTCAGTCCGAACTGTTGCACGCCTCGAGGCTCAGCGTCATGGGACAGATGGCCTCGACAATGGCGCACGAGCTCAACCAGCCGCTCACGGCGGTGACGAATTATCTGGAGGCTGGTCGGCAATTGCTCGCTACCGGTGCCGGCGGCTCCGAACGGCTTGGCGAGATCATGGAGAAGGCGGTCGCTTCAGGCTCAGCGCGCCGGCGAGGTCATTCGTCAGTTGCGCCAATTCGTTAGCAAGGGCGAAACCGAGCGCCGCATCGAGAGCCTCAACCAATTGGTCGAGGAAGCGCTCGCCCTTGCCCTCGTCGGCGCGAGGCAACGCGGCGTGCGCACTTCGCTCGAGCTCGACGACGCTTTGCCACAGGTCCTCGTCGACCATGTGCAAATTCAGCAGGTCGTGCTCAATCTCGTCCGCAACGCCGTCGAGGCGATGGAGGAAATGGAGGTGCGCGAACTCGTCGTCGCCACGCGGACTGTCCCGGATCAGAAAATGGCGGAAGTGATCGTCGCCGACAGCGGCCCCGGCATCGCACCGGGGCTGGCCGATCGGCTGTTCCAGCCATTTGTTACGACGAAGAAGACCGGAATGGGCCTCGGATTATCAATCTGCCGGGAGATCGTCGAGGCGCATCATGGGCGATTGACCACCACGCCCGGATCGCCGCGTGGCACCGTATTTCGGATGACGTTGCCGACCGCGCGCCGCGAGGAACCAGACGAAGCTCGACGACCGACATAAAAAATGCGCCTTCCTGAAGCACGCTCTGAAAAGCGCTCAGTTGTCCGAATCGACATCGACGCTCTCCAACCGGACATGTTGTGCATCCGGAGCGCGAGGATCGTCCGATATTGCGATTTCTAATACCGCCCCCGCGGCGAGGGTATCTCGCGCTTCGATGACGAAATGCTCGCGGAAGTGCTCAGCAGAAAGCTGGCTGAGCGCGCCGAGCCAGATATTGGCCCCAGTCACCCGCTGCGCGCCCGCCGCGCGCGCCAACTCTTCGATGCGGTGAACGATATCGCGGACCAGAGCTGTCTCATGCATGCTCGGTCGCTCCTTCCTGAAGGGCCGCCGACCCGCGCGAAAGTTCGGCGAGGATGGTTTGCGCCACTCCATCGACGGCGTCACTGACCGCTGCAGACATTGGCGCCCCGATGTCGAACCGTTCGCCTTCGACCAAATAGACGACGAGGTGACGGGGCAGCCGGCCCAGAGCCCGGGCAAGCTCTACCGCCTCGGCAATCCCGAAGGCATGGGTAGAGCCCCGCGCAAAGGCGACAAGCGGCGATTGCGACTGGCCATGGAGATCAAGACGATGGATGCGGCCCGGTTGACTGATCGGCGCTGCCGCATCGACGACCACGACCGCGGAGAACCCGGCCCACTCCTCGATCACGCCGAGCACATCGCCGGCCCGTTCGATGACCCGAACCCCGGCCGGCACCCTCCCGCGAAGCCGGTCGGCGACTGCCGGCCCAAAGCCATCATCCCCGCGATCCGGGTTGCCGATCGCGGCGATCAGCACGCTGAGTGGGCCACCACCGCTCATGCCCGGTTCACGCGGAGTGTCAAGAAATGCGCCGCGCAGGAGATGCACGGGTCATGGTTGCGGATGCTTTGCTCGCAATTGGCTTTCAGCGCGTCCTCGTCGAGATCGAGACCCGCCGTTGCGACCTGCCGCAAGTCCTCTTCGATCACGCCCTGGTTCTGCGCGGTCGGCGGAACGAGTTCGGGCATCTATGACGGCGCCCTCGTTGTCGAGCCGGTAGCGGTGATAGAGGATGCCGCGCGGCGCCTCGGTGCACGCATAGCCGACAGCCGCCCGCGGCTCAGCCGGCACGAAGGCCCGCGGCGGCGGCTCATATTCAGCGATCAACCGCAGCGCCTCGCCGCAGGCGTAGACCACCTCGACGGCGCGAATGAGGATGCTGCGGAACGGATTGCGGCATGTCGGGCCGAGACCGGCCTCGTTCGCAAGCGCGCGCACCTCCGCCGGCAATCGGTCTTGGTTGAGCGCATAGCGCGCCATCGGTCCGACGAGATAGGCGCCGCGCCGGCGCAGCATCGAATGCAGCGCCGTTGAATACGGTACCTGGCGCTGGAGAAACTCGGTTTCGTAATCGGCGGCGGCGATGTCAAGACCGGCAGAGGACACGATCCGCCCGGCATTCATCGGGTATTCGTCGGGATGACGCAGAGCGACGAACTCGTAATCGTAGGTAAAGTCGGGAAACGAAAAGGTCGCGGCCCAGCGCAAAGTTGCGATCGCCAGGTCGCGGGCATGTTTCAGCGATTCGACCACCGGGCCGAACTCGCGGCGGCTCGGCGCCCGATAGAACCCGCCGACCCTTACGTTCACTGGATGGATCGCGCGGCCGCCGAGCAAGGTCAGCAGTTCGTTGCCGGCCTTTTTGAGCGCGAGCCCACGCTGCACGGCATCGGAGTGGTCGCGGGCCATCGCGATGGCGTCGGCATAGCCGAGGAAGTCGGGGGCGTGCAGCATCACGATGTGCAGCGCGTGGCTCTCGATCCACTCGCCGCAATAGAGGAGGCGGCGCAGCACGCGGACTGGCGGGTCGACCACGATCCCCAGCGCATCCTCGATGGCGTGCACGCCGCTCATTTGGTACGCGATCGGACAGATCCCGCAAACCCGCGCGACGATGTCGAGCACCTCGCCAAACCCGCGTCCGCGCAGCAACGCCTCGAAAAATCGTGGCGGCTCGAAAATGCCGAGGCGGACACGTTCGACCTTGCCGTTGCGAATCCGCAGATCCAGCGAGCTTTCGCCTTCGATCCGCGCGATATAATCGACCCGCAGCGTCCTATTCGCCATGCTCCTCGGCCTCCTTCCGGAACGCCTCGGCGGCGGCGTTAAAGGTGCGGAACACTCGGGCGATGTCGCGGCGCGCCATGCCGAGCGACGCGAATTCGCGCGCGATCGCCGCGGTGTTGGCGTCCTCGACAGGGCCGAAGCAACCATAGCAGCCACGGTCGTAGCACGGGCAGATCGCGCCGCACCCGCCGTGCGTAACAGGCCCCAGGCACGGCGTCCCGTGCGCGACCATGACGCAGACATTGCCTCGCCGCTTGCAATCGATGCAGACGCCGTGATTGGCGATCGCCGGCTTGCGTCCGGCGAGAAAGGCCTTAATGACCTCGAGCAGCTGACCCTTGTCGATCGGACAGCCGCGCAGCTCGAAATCGACGGGCACATGGGCGCTGATCGGCGTCGAGGTCGCCAGCGTGCTCAAGTATTCCGGATGAGGATAGACCGCGGCCGCACACTCGCGGATGTCGGCGAAGTTGCGCAGCGCCTGAATCCCGCCGGCGGTGGCGCAGGCCCCGATCGTCACCAGGCGGCGCGAGCGCCGGCGCACGCGCAGAATGCGCTCCGCGTCGGCCGGCGTCGTGATCGAGCCCTCGACCAGCGACAAATCGTATGGCCCCGCCATCATGCGCCGCGACGCCTCGGGGAAATAGGCGATGTCGATCCTCTCGGCGAGCGTGAGCAGTTCGTCTTCGCAATCGAGCAGGCTCAACTGGCAGCCGTCGCAGGAAGCGAACTTCCACACCGCGAGTTTCGGCTTCCGCCTGGTCATAGCCGGCATCTCACAACTCCCGCATGGGCAAAAGCCGGCTGATCCGGTCATAGCGCATAACGGCTCCGTCGCGGCATACCAGGGTCGGGCCGAACTGGCAGTGACCGCACAGCCCCACGGCGCATTTCATGTTGCGTTCCAAAGAAAGAAAGATCCGCTCCGCGGCGACGCCGGCGGCTTCGAGCGCGCCCGCGGTGAAGCGCATCATGATCTCCGGGCCGCAAACCAGGCCGACGGTATGGTCCCAATCGAAAGCAGCGCGGCCGATCAGATTTGTGACGACGCCGACATGGCCGCGCCAGAGGCTGTCCGCGTGGTCGACCGTCACCCCGATCTCGATGTCAAGCCGGCGACGCCAACGTTGGAGCTCGCGCCGGAACAGGATGTCCGCCGGACTGCGGGTACCGTAGAGCACGACGATGCGACCGTAGCGGTTGCGCTCGGCGACGAGCCGGTAGATCGCCGGTCGCAAAGGCGCGAGCCCGAGCCCGCCGGCAACGACAACGACATCGCTGCCTTGACTTTCCGCGACCGGCCAAGCGGTGCCGTAAGGGCCGCGCACCCCGAGCGCATCGCCCGGCTTCAGCCGCGTTATTGCCTCCGACACCGACCCAACGGCGCGGACCGTATGAATGAGGGGACCCGGCGTGCCCGGGTCACCGCTGACGCTAACCGGAATCTCCCCAATGCCGTAGGCGTAGAGCATGTTGAACTGGCCCGGCCGGAACTCTAGGCCGCCGGCATCGATCGCCAACGTCCAGGTATCGCGCGTCTCGCGGCGGCGGGCGCGGACCCGCGCCACGACCGGCACCATCGGCGGCTCAGGCGCCGGGGCTGTAGACATCGAGGATCTGCAGCTGCGCGGCGTGCAGGCGCTGCACCAGCATCGCCATGAAACGCCTCATCATCTCGTAGCCGAAATCGTGGTTGTCTTCGCATTTGTCGCGCAGGCATCGGGCGTCGATCGACAACGCGCGGGTCAATTCCAGTGCCTGCGCGTCGAAGATCCAGCGATAAGGCGCAACGAGCCAGGCTTCCCCGACAATCTGCCCGGTATTGACGGTCAGAAAGCGTAACGGCCCCCGGCCGGGCGCCATGATCTCGAGCGCCACCCGTCCGTGCCGGATCAGAAAGAATTCGTCGGCCGGCTCGCCCTCGCGAAACAGATACTCGCTCGGGCCGAACCGAACATTTCTGGCGCAGCCGCCGATCAGGTCGCAATGCTCCGGCGCCATGCCGGCGAAGAACGGGTGCTCGGCAATCAGCCTTCCGAGCCCATGCACCTGCATGCCGTTACCTCCGCTGTTCCGCCTCGGCGGTATCGGTGCCGCGGATCGCCGCCACCTCCTCGGTGATGTCGATCCCGACCGGGCACCAGGTGATGCAGCGGCCGCAGCCAACGCAGCCCGAGGTGCCGAACTGGTCCCACCATGTCGACAGTTTGTGGGTCATCCACTGGCGATAGCGCGAGCGTGGCGAAGCGCGCACGCTGCCCCCGTGGAGAAACGAAAAATCGATGGTGAAGCAGGAATCCCAGTGTCTTGTACACTCGCTCTCGGCGCCGTCGAGTGAGGTGGCCTCCTCGACCGTGGTGCAGAAGCAGGTCGGACACACCATCGTGCAATTGCCGCAGGTCAGGCAGCGTGCGGCGACCTCGTCCCAGCGCGGATGCTCGAAATTGCGCCGCAACAGTTGCGGTACCTCGTCTGCGGCCGGCATGACGCGGCCCATTCGCGCGGCGGCCCCGGCGACGACGGCATCGCCCGCCGCCACTTCCTCGGGCGTGGCGTCGCGGCGCGGCAGCTCGGCAAGCACCACGCGCCCAGCCTCGCTGCCCGCTTCGACGACGAACTGGTGTTCCCCTTTACCGACGATTTCGGTCAACGCCAGATCATAGCCGCTCGCCGCTTTGGGGCCGGTGTTCATCGAGGCGCAAAAGCAGGTGCCGGCGGGCTCGGCGCAATTGACCGCGACGAGGAAGGCCCCTGCGCGTCGGGCCCGGTAGTGCGGATCGGCATGGGCGCCCTCGAGTAGGACCCGGTCCTGGATCGCGATCGCGCGCAGCTCGCAGGCTCGGACGCCGACAAACGCAAGCCGTTCCGTGGAATCCGGTTCCGGCGCAAAGCGCAGGCCCTCGGGTCCGCGTTCGGCCTTCCACAGCCGTTGCGCCGGCCTGTGCAAAAACTTTTTCCACGAATGCGGTCCGACTGCATAGCCGAAGAGCGCATTGTCGTTGCGCCGGCGCAGCCGGTAATGCCCGCCATCCTGCTCGTCGGTCCAGCCGCGCGGCAGGTCGGCGAGCGAGGCGATGTCGTCGTAGACGATCGCCCGGTCGCGCACCGTCGGTCCGATGACGCGGTAGCCCCGCTGGCGTAGGGCTTCGAGCAGCGCTGCGACGCCGTCGGTCGTCAGGACGATGTGCGGAACCGCGTTCATCGACGACACTCGTGCTGGGCGGCGATTGATGCCCCCGCGTTCATTCGGGATCTCACTGGACCTTGGTCACAGGAATGCTTGCAAGACGTATGAGTTCTGTAGCCACCGGGCCAAGCATCGGTCCGACAAGATGCGCGCGAAAACGCTCCGCCAGGCCGGAGGCAAAAGCAGCTCGCGTGCGTGCGGGTGCGCTTCCAGAATCGCCGACAGATACTTGCAAGACATCGTCCTCTCCCGGCGCCGATTTCGGATCGCCTTCGATCCGATCCGCCCCATGCTTGGCCGCCGGCCGGATCGCGGCCTTGATCCAGGTCAACGGCGCCGGGCCATTGTCGCGCTGTCGTGGGCTAATTTTCGGCTCGCCCTGCTCCGCTTCCGCAAAGTGACCGTCGCCGCGATGCAACGGCCCAGCCGTGGCGATTGACCTGAGTCAAAGCCATTTCGGCGACAGTGGCGATCAATCGATAAGGCGATGCGCGAGCCGCCTCGCAAAAAGGAGCTGCCGATGATCAAGACCATTCTCGTCCCGGCGATGGGCAATCAGACCGATGCCGCAAACCTTGCCGCGGCACTGCAGGTTGCCCGGTCCTTTGCAGCCCATCTCGATGTCCTGCACGTACAGCTCGACACGGTCGAGGTCGCGGTCGCGATGGCCGCCGATATCGGTGGCGGCGGCGTTCTGTCCTCTGGGCTGATCGAGCAGCTGGAGCGGGAGGTCCGCGAGCGCGAGGCGAGGGCCCATCGCGTCTTCTCTGAATTCTGCGCGCACGATGGCCTGGCCATCACCGCGTCGCCGGTGGAGGGAAGACTACAGCCGTCGGCGCAATGGCATGTCGAGACCGGCCAGGAACCGCGCTGGATGGCGGCCTATGGGACGACCGCCGACTTGATCGTGGCATCGCGGGGCAGCGGGGATGACTTTGCGTTGCGGTCGATCCTCGAAGCTGTGCTGCTAGAAACCGGCCGGCCGTTGCTGATCCCGAGCGCCGCTGCGCCAGCGGTGATGATGACCGAGAAAATCGCGATCGCATGGAAAGCCACGGCGGAGGCCGCTCGTGCGGTCGCCCTGGCGATGCCTTTTCTGACGCGGACCAAGGAAATCGCTGTGATGACGGTCGAGGAGGAGGAAGGCCGTCGCGACGACGCCGATCGGCTGGTGCGCAGTTTGGCTTGGCACGGTCTATCCGCCACGGTAGAGCGGCTGACACCGGGCGCACACGGCGCCGCTGAGACGCTACTCGCCGCGGTCGCTAACAAGGCCGGGCTTCTCATCATGGGCGGGTACGGCCACAACCGCCTCAGGGAATGGGTGTTCGGCGGCTTCACCCAACGTGTCTTGGCAGATGCTCCGCTACCTGTCTTGATCGCGCACTAGGCCGGATCGACATTACCGCCCCCGCCGGGATCGACCCAGCAATCGAGCCCCGCCCGATAGCGCGGATCGCACCAGATCCAGCCATGCTGGCTGCTCTATGCCGGTGGGCTCGGCCACGCGGGGCCGACGGCGCGTGGTTGCAAATCCCGCTCGACCTGCCCGGGCGCAGCTTATTTCCGCGGCTTCGGCGGGCGCAGGTTGGGCGCGTTTCGCGCTATCTTCTCGACGCCAACAATCCGCTCAACAGCCCGGCCGACCGAGGCATCGCCGGGCGAGTTGCTCTGCGCTTGAACGTCAGGCCAGGGTGCGGCCAAATAGCGACGCCGAACCCGGTTCTGGCGGCCTGACACAGGAGCCAGGTCCGCGCAAGGCGGATTTGGCGCCCCCGAAGCGGTACCGTTTCCGCACCATTTCGCCGGTGCTGTATGCGGAGGAGGCTGGCGATGCCGGCTAGTCAGTCCATTTACATCGTCGACGATGACGAAGCAGTGCGCGACTCGCTTTCGCTCTTGCTCGAAGCGCGGGGCTACAGCGTGCGCAGCTTCGCGGGGGCGCCGCAGTTTCTCGCCGCGGCGCCGGGCCTGGGTCCGGGCTGCCTGATTGCCGATATCCGCATGCCCGATATGGACGGGCTCGAATTGCAGCAGCACCTGGTCGAGCGAGCATTCTCGTTCCCGCTGATCGTGATCACCGGACATGGCGATGTCCCGCTCGCGGTGCGCGCGATGAAGGCAGGTGCGGTCGACTTCATCGAAAAGCCTTTCGCCGCCGAAACGATCCTCAATAGCGCCACGGCGGCTTTGAACCGGCTTGCCAGGCCGCGCGATCAGGATCCAGTCGCAGCGGAGCGGCTAGGGATGTTGACGCCGCGCGAGCGAGAAGTCCTGTTGGGGCTGCTCGCCGGATTGCCCAACAAATCCATCGCCTATGATCTGGCGATCAGCCCGCGTACGGTCGAGGTCCACCGTGCCCGGATCATGGACAAGATGGGCGCGCGCAGCCTGTCGGAACTGATTAGAATGAGCCTCGCTGCCGGCATCCTGGCGCCGGTGAACTTGTCCCCGGATCGATCCACCATCGCCTGATCTGGTCCGTCCCGCGATCGGGACCGGCCAACACGATCCGCTGCCGGCCAGCGCAATGCGCCTGGCGAAAACAAAACCAGCAACTCGCCAATAGCGGCGGCAAAACCGTCGCCCTCTCCTTTCGACATCCATCGCGCCGATATCTATAGTCGACCCGCGCTTGCCCGCTTATTCAGAGGTTCCTCGCCTTAGATGTCGACCTCGGCGCCGAGTTCGATGACGCGGTCGGGCGGGAGGCGGAAAAACTCGGTCGATCGCGCCGCGATTCGGGTGAGGCCGATATAGAGGCGCTCGCGCCACCGCGCCATGCCGCGGCGCGAAGTCGATTTGACGTTGGCGCGCCCGACAAAGAACGAGATCTTGCCGGGATCGAGATCGAGCCCGGAAACCTCAGCCCGGCTCAATTCCCGTGCCACATTCGGGGTCTGGGCGAAACCGAAATGCGCGTCGATCTGCCAGAAGCCGGAGCCGAGGTCGCGCGCCTTGATCCGGTCCGGACCCGCGACCCGCGGAATGTTGTCGGTCAAGACCCGAAGGAGCAAGACCGTCTGGTGCAGCACCTTGTTGTGCTTGAGATTTTGCATCAAGGTCGGAGGGACGTGTTCGGTCCGGGTGGTGAGAAACACCGCGGTGCCGGAGACGCGGGCCTCCGGCGCTTCTTCGCAGCTGGCGAGAAAGTCGGCGAGCGGCATCGCCTCGCTCGCCAGCCGCGCCAAGACCAATCGGCGGCCGGTGCGCCAGGTGATCATAATCGTGAACATGCCAAGCCCGATCGCCAGCGGAAACCAGCCCCCGGTTGGGATCTTCATCGAGTTCGCACTGAATAGCGCGAGGTCGATGGCCATGATCGGCGCCAGCACGAGGGCGATTACCGGCCAGCGCCAGCGCCATACCCCGCGCATGACCGCGCCGACCAGCACCGTGGTCAGGGTCATCGTCCCGGTAACCGCAAAGCCATAGGCCGAGGCCAGCGCGCTCGAGCTGCGGAACCCCAGGACCAGGGCGACCACCGCGACCAGCAGCAGCCAGTTGATCTGCGGGATATAGATCTGGCCACGCGCCTGGATCGAGGTCTGAAAAATGTCGAGCTGCGGCATCAGCCCGAGCTGGATCGCCTGGCGCGACAGCGAAAACGAGCCGGAGATCACGGCCTGCGAGGCGATCACCGTCGCCACCGTCGACAGCGCCACCAGCGGGAACAGCCCCCAGCCCGGCACCATGCGGAAGAACGGGTTGGCGATCGCCGCCTTATCGCCGAGGATCAGGGCGCCCTGTCCGAAATAATTGAGTACGAGGGCGGGCAGCACCAGCGCGAACCAGGCGAGCCGGATCGGGAACCGGCCGAAATGGCCCATATCGGCGTAAAGCGCCTCACCCCCGGTAATCGCCAGCGACACCGCCCCGAGCACCAGGAAGCCGATCAGCGGCGAGGCGATGAAGATGCCGACGGCATGGATCGGGTTCAGCGCCATCAGCACCCGCGGGGCCTGGGCGATCTGGGTCACCCCATCGACCGCGATCACGGCAAACCATACCAGCATTACCGGGCCGAACAGGTGTCCGACCTTGTCGGTGCCGCGCTTCTGCACCAGGAACAGCAGCACCAATACCGCAACCGCGAGCGGCACCACGAACCGGTTCAGCGCCGGGGTCCCGACCCCGATCCCTTCGATCGCGCTCAATACCGAGATCGCCGGCGTGATCATGCTATCGCCGTAGAACAGCGCGGCGCCGCCGATCGCGAGGATGACGAGAACAGTGCGCGCACGGGATGTCCGCACCGCCTCCTGGGCGAGCGCCAACAGGGCCAGAACTCCGCCCTCCCCCTGATTGTCGGCGCGCATGACCAGCAGCACGTATTTTACGGCCACCACCAGGATCAGCGCCCACACGATCAAGGACAGCACGCCGAGCACGTTCTCCGGCGCGAGCGCCAGTCCGTGCTCCGGGTTGAAGCATTCGCGGAAGGTATAGACCGGGCTCGTTCCAATATCGCCGAACACGACCCCGAGTGCGGCGACGGAAAGCCCGGTGAGGCCGACCGGAGGCTGCGGCCCGTCCTGTTCCTCCGCGGCGGTGGGGTCGGCGTGCCCGGCAGGAATGACCTCGCTCGAGGATGCGGCAGTGCCGATCGGGTTGGCCATGCAATTCTCCTGCCTCCGGATGCCGGGGAGCAGTTTTCCAGACAAACAGGGTGCCCTGTCGACAGATCATTTTTGCGGACGCAGCATCCCGGCCTGTGGATCGCCGATCGGGCGCAGGCGCCCGCCAACTTGCCGGCCCGCGAGATTCGGGTTAAGACGCGGATCGTCCCGCGCCTGCACCCGGCGCCCGCAAAAACGAGGCATTTGCTATGGCACGCAACAAGATCGCGCTGATCGGCGCCGGGCAGGTCGGCGGCACCATCGCGCTGCTCGCCGGGCTCAAGGAACTGGGCGACATCGTGCTTTTCGACATCGTCGAGGGAGTGCCGCAAGGGAAGGCGCTCGATATCGTCCAAGGCTCGACAATCGAAGGTTATGATGCGGTTGTCAAAGGCACCAACGACTATGCCGACATTGCCGGCTCGGATGTCGTGATCGTCACCGCCGGCATCGCGCGCAAGCCCGGGATGAGCCGGGACGATCTGATCGGGACCAATGCCAAGGTGATCTCGACCGTCGGCCGGGCGATCAGGCAGCACTGTCCCGATGCCTTTGTAATCACCATCACCAACCCGCTCGACGTGATGGTCTGGGTCATGCGCGAGGCCTGCGGGCTCCCCGCCGAGCGGGTCGTCGGCATGGCAGGGGTCCTCGACAGCGCCCGCTTCCGCCTGTTTCTCGCCGAAGAGCTGAAGGTCTCGGTTGAGGATGTCAGCGCCTTCGTGCTCGGCGGCCATGGCGACATGATGGTGCCGTTGGTGCGCTATTCGACCGTCGCCGGCATTCCGCTGCCTGATCTGGTCAAGATGGGGTGGACGACCAGCAGCGGCTCGACAAGATCGTCCAGCGCACCCGCGACGGCGGCGCCGAAATCGTCGGCTTATTGAAGACCGGGTCGGCGTTTTACGCGCCGGCTAGCTCGGCGATTGCGATGGCCGAGGCCTTTCTGCGCGACAAGAAGCGGGTATTGCCCTGCGCCGCGTTGCTCCGGGGCCAGTACGGGGTGAAGGACCTCTATGTCGGCGTACCGGTGGTGATCGGCTCCGGCGGGGTCGAGCGCATTGTCGAGATCGAACTCGATCGCGAGGAACAGGCCGCCTTCGACAAATCGGCGGCCGGCGTCCGCGAGCTGATCGAGGTGGTCAAGAAGATGAAGGTTCTGGGCTGATCCGATGAACATCCACGAATATCAGGCCAAAGAGCTGTTGGCGAAATTCGGCGTCGCGGTGCCGCGAGGCGGGGTCGCCTACACCGCGGCGGAGGCGGTCGCGGCCGCCCGTCGGCTCGGTGGGGGTGTCTGGGTGGTCAAGGCCCAGATCCATGCCGGCGGCCGCGGCAAGGCCGGCGGGGTCAGGCTCGTTCGCTCCGAGGACGAGGTGGCGGCGGCTGCCTCTGCGTTGCTCGGACGCAATCTGGTGACTCACCAGACCGGGCCGGCCGGCCGCGAGGTCAAGCGCGTCTATGTCGAGGAAGGCTGCGACATCGCCCGCGAACTCTATCTGGGACTGTTGATCGACCGCGAAACCGGGCGGATCACCCTGATCGGGTCGACCGAGGGCGGGGTCGAGATCGAAGAGGTTGCCGAGCATTCGCCCGACAAGATCCTCAAGGTCGCGATCGACCCCGCCAGCGGGATCGAGCCATTCCATGCCCGCGAGATTGCGTATGGCCTGGGGCTCGAAGGCAAACAGGTCGGCGTCGCGGTTAATTTCGTGACGGCGCTCTATCGCGCCTTCACCGAACTCGACGCCTCGATCGCCGAAATCAACCCGCTGGTGGTGACCGGATCGGGGGAGCTGGTGGCGCTCGACGCCAAAATCGCCTTCGACGACAACGCGCTGTTCCGCCACCCCGAGATCGCCGCACTGCGCGACGAGGACGAGGAGGAGCCCACCGAGGTCGAGGCTGGCAAGCACGCGCTCAACTACATCAAGCTCGACGGCAATATCGGCTGCATGGTCAACGGCGCCGGGCTGGCGATGGCGACGATGGACATCATCAAGCTCTATGGCGGCAGCCCGGCCAACTTCCTCGATGTCGGCGGCGGGGCGACGCGCGAGCGGGTGGGGACCGCGTTCAAGCTGATCCTCAGCGACCCAAATGTCGAAGGCATTCTGGTCAACATCTTTGGCGGGATCATGCGCTGCGACGTGATCGCCGAGGGCGTCGTCGCCGCCGCGCGCGAGATCAATCTGCATGTGCCGCTGGTGGTTCGCCTGGAAGGCACCAATGTCGACCTCGGCAAGAAGATCATGCAGCAATCGGGCCTGCCGATCCTGGCGGCTGAAAACCTCGCCGACGCCGCGCAAAAGATCGTGACCGCGGTCAAGGAGGCGCGCTGATGTCGATCCTGGTCAATGCGTCGACCAAGGTCTTGTGCCAGGGCTTCACCGGTGCGCAGGGCACGTTTCATTCCGAGCAGGCGATCGCCTACGGCACCAAGATGGTCGGCGGGGTGACGCCGGGAAAAGGCGGGACGCGCCACCTTGACCTGCCGGTGTTCAACACCGTGCACGAGGCGCGGGCCAAGACCGGGTGCGACGCCAGCGTCATCTACGTGCCGCCACCCTTTGCCGCCGATGCGATCCTCGAAGCGGTTGATGCCGGCATCCCGCTCGTCGCCTGCATCACCGAAGGCATCCCGGTGCTCGACATGGTTCGGGTCAAGCGCAGCCTCACCGGCACCAAGACCCGGCTGATCGGGCCGAACTGCCCCGGCGTCATCACGCCCGACGAATGCAAGATCGGGATCATGCCGGGCCATATCCATCGCCGCGGCCGGATCGGCATCGTCTCGCGCTCGGGCACCTTGACTTATGAGGCGGTGGCGCAGACGACCGCGGTAGGGCTCGGGCAATCGACCTGCGTCGGCATTGGCGGCGACCCGGTCAACGGCACCAACTTTGTCGAAGTGCTGGAAATGCTGCTCGCCGATGACGAGACCGAAGCCATCGTGATGATTGGCGAGATCGGCGGCACCGCGGAAGAGGACGGGGCGGCATTCCTGAAATCGGCGCGGAAGAAAAAGCCGGTAGTCGGGTTTATCGCCGGCAGCACCGCACCGCCGGGGCGGCGCATGGGCCATGCCGGCGCCATCATCGCCGGCGGCAAGGGCGGCGCCGAAGACAAGATGGAGGCGTTGCGTAGCGCCGATGTCACCGTTGCCCTCTCGCCCGCCGCGATCGGCACAACCATGCGCGATGTGCTGAAGGGGTAATTGCGCTGCTGGTTGTTGCAGTGCACTGAGGCGATGCCAACCTAACCGCTGCGGCCGGGCATGTCCCGTCGGGTTGTCTGGCTTCAGCAATCGCCGTAATCGGCAGCTGCGCAACCTGACCACCCTTGCCCGGTCCAGAGCCGGGCATCCGCGTCCTGGAAACTGGGGAGCCACGCCGGAGGAGACGTGGATGGCGGGGACCCGCCGGGCTACGACGAACTGAGGCTTCCTTATGGCTGATATCGACGGCACGAGTTTTCTGACCGGCGCCAATGCCGAGTTCATCGCCGATCTCTACGCACGCTTTCTCGACGACCCCGCCGCGGTCGACGAAAGCTGGCGGCGGTTTTTCGCAGAGATCGGCGACGATGCGTCGGCGGCGCTCGGCGAACTGCGCGTACCGCCTTGGGCGAAGTCTAACGCTGCGCGCGCCAACGGCGACGCCACCGCTCTCGATGCCGAAGCCTTGCGCCTGGCCACGAGCAACTCGATCCGGGCGCTGCAGCTGATCCGTGCCTATCGGGTGCGCGGTCATCTCGAAGCCGATCTCGACCCGCTCGGGCTCGATAGGCGCGGACCCTGTCGCGAGCTTGATTACCGCAGCTACGGCTTTACAGAGGCCGATCTCGATCGCGAAATCTTCCTCAACAACATCTTCGGCCGTGAGCGCGCGAGCCTGCGCGAGATCGTGGCGATCCTGCGCGCGACCTATTGCGGCACGATCGGGGTCGAATATATGCATATCCAGGCGCCGGCGGAGCGCGCCTGGATCCAGCAGAAATTCGAGACGCGCGACAGCGGAGCGGCGCTGTCGGCGGCCCTCCGCAAAGAGATCCTGCAGATCCTGACCGTTGCCGAGACCTTCGAGCGTTTTCTCGACCGCCGCTATACCGGCACCAAGCGGTTCGGCATCGAGGGCGCCGAATCCTTGATGCCGGCATTGGAGGCGATCCTGCGCCGGGGCGGCACGCTCGGCACTCGCGAATTCGTCATCGGCATGCCGCATCGCGGGCGGCTCAACGTGCTGGCCAATTTTGTCGGCAAACCGTTCGCCGCGATCTTTTCCGAATTCCAGGGCAATTCGACCAACCCCGAGCAGGTCCATGGCTCGGGCGATGTCAAATACCATCTCGGCACCTCGGCCGACCGCGAAGTTGGCGCAAGGACCGTGCATCTGTCGCTCGCCGCCAACCCGTCGCATCTCGAGGCAGTCGACCCGGTAGTGCTCGGCAAGGTCCGGGCCAAGCAGCAGCAGCGTGGCGGCGACGAAGGCGAGGAACGAGGTCGCCGGCATCCTGATGCACGGCGATGCGGCCTTTGCCGGCCAGGGTCTGGTCGCCGAGTCGCTCGAATTGTCGGAGCTGACCGGCTTCTCGACCGGCGGCACGATCCATGTCATCGTCAACAACCAGATCGGCTTTACCACCGCTCCGTCCGCCGCGCGGTCGAGCCCCTACCCGTCGGATGTTGCCAAGGGCGTCCAGGCGCCGATCTTTCATGTCAATGGCGACGATCCCGAGGCGGTCGTCGCAGTCTCCGGCATCGCCGCCGAATATCGACATGAATTCCACAAGGATGTCGTCGTCGACCTGTTCTGTTATCGCCGGCAAGGGCACAACGAGGGCGATGAGCCGGCCTTTACCCAGCCGCTGATGTACCGCGCGATCGCCCGCCATCCAACGACCCGGCAGATTTATGCCGCGCGCCTGGTCGCCGCAGGGGTCGTCGGCGAGGGCGAGCCGGAGGCGATGGCGGCGCGTTTTGTTGCCCGCCTCGAAGCCGAATTCGAGGCGGCCAGGCACTATCGCCCGAACAAGGCGGACTGGCTCGAAGGCGCCTGGGCCGGGCTCGAGCCCGCACCGCGCGACGATGGCGGCTGCGACACCGGCGTCGCGCCTGCGCTGCTGCGCGAGCTGGGTCGGGGGCTGGCGACGGTTCCCGAGGGCTTTCGCCTCAACCCCAAGATCGCCCGCCAGCTCGAAGCGAAACGCGCCGCGATCGAATCGGGCGAAGCGATCGACTGGGCGACCGCCGAGGCGTTGGCGATCGCCTCCCTATGCGCCGAGGGGACCCATGTCCGCCTGTCCGGCCAGGACAGCGGTCGCGGCACCTTTTCGCACCGCCATGCGATCCTGGTCGATCAGGAAAGCGAAGCGCGCTACGTCCCGATCAACCATGTCCGCGCCGGGCAGGCGCCATTCGAAATTATCGACAGCCCGCTGTCCGAGGCGGCGGTGGTCGGCTTCGAATACGGCTACAGCCTCGCCGACCCGTCGACCCTGGTGTTATGGGAGGCGCAGTTCGGCGATTTCGCCAATGGCGCCCAGGTCATCATCGACCAGTTCCTAAGCGCCGGCGAAGCCAAATGGCTGCGCATGAGCGGCCTCGTGCTGCTGCTGCCGCACGGCTATGAGGGGCAGGGGCCGGAGCACTCCTCGGCGCGCATCGAGCGCTATCTGCAGCTTTGCGCCGACGACAATATCCAGGTCTGCAACCTGACCAGTGCCGCGAATTATTTTCACGCATTGCGACGCCAGATCCATCGCAATTTCAGAAAGCCGCTGGTGATTTTCACGCCGAAATCCTTGCTGCGCGCCAGGGAGGTGATGTCGCATTTCGCCGAGATGGGACCGGAGAGCGGCTTTCGCCGGGTGATCCCGGAAACCGGGCCGATCGCCGCCGATGACGCGGTGCGCCGCGTCGTCCTGAGCAGCGGCAAGGTCTATTTCGATCTGGCGAAGGCTCGCGCCTCAAATGGCGACGACCGGGTGGCGCTGATCCGGGTCGAACAGCTCTATCCCTTCCCGTCCGACGCGCTCGGCAAGATTTTGGCGCGCTACCGCAACGCCGAAATCGTCTGGTGCCAGGAAGAGCCGGAGAACATGGGCGCCTGGAATTTTGTCGACCGGCGCATCGAGCAGGTGCTCGCCGGCCTTGCTGTCGCGGCCAAGCGGCCGCGCTTTGCCGGCCGCGCCGAAGCCGCATCGCCGGCCACCGGACTGTTCAAGCGCCACACCGAAGAACAGGCGCAGCTCGTCGCCGACGCGCTCGCCGCCTGAGGCGAGTTGATGGCGATCGAGATCAAGGTGCCGAGCCTCGGCGAGTCGGTGACCGAGGCGACGGTGGCAAAATGGCTGAAGCGGCCGGGCGAGGCGGTCGCCGTCGACGAGCCGTTGGTCGAGCTCGAAACCGACAAGGTGACCTTGGAAGTGCCGGCGCCTGCCGCCGGGACGCTAGCCGAGATTGTGGCCGAGGAGGGCGCGAATTTGCCGGTCGGCGCGGTGCTGGGCCGGATCAGCGAGGGTGTTGCGGCGGTGGCCGCTCACCCCGGCCCGATCCCCGTTCGCGCAGAAAAGGTGGGGCCCGCAGAGCGGGAGGGTGACCGGCGGCAAGCGCTCAAACGCGCTGGGCCCGCCGTACGTAAGCTTGTTGCAGAGAGCGGTGTCGACGTCGCGACGATCGAGCCGACCGGGCCCGGCGAACGGATCAGCAAAGCTGATGTGCTCGAAGCGCTGGCGCGCCCGGTAGCGGAGCGGGCTGCGCCGCCGGCGCCACCGACGCCACAGGCGCCTGTTCTGCCCTCGCCGGCGCCCGCCGCGGGTGAGCGCGAGGTGCGGGTGCGGATGACGCGGCTGCGGCGGCGGATCGCCGAGCGCCTGAAGGCGGCGCAGAACACCGCGGCGATGCTGACCACCTTCAACGAAATCGACATGAGTCAGACGATCGCGCTGCGCGAGCGCTGGCGCGAGGCCTTCGAGAAAAAGCACGGGGTACGCCTCGGCTTCATGTCGATCTTCGTCAAGGCGGCGATTGTCGCCTTGAGGGAAATTCCCGGGGTCAACGCCGAAATCGACGGCGACGACATCATCTACAAGAACCATTACGACATCGGGGTTGCGGTCGGCCTCGAGCAAGGGCTCGTCGTACCGGTGCTTCGCGACGCCGAGCAGATGAGCTTTGCCGAGATCGAAAAGACGATCGCCGCATTCGGCCAAAAGGCGCGCGACGGCAAACTGTCGATCGAGGACCTTTCGGGCGGCACCTTTACGATCTCGAATGGCGGCGTCTACGGCTCGCTGTTGTCGACGCCGATCCTCAATCCGCCGCAATCCGGCATCCTCGGCATGCACAAGATCGAACGCCGACCGGTCGCAGTGGGCGACACAGATCGAGATCCGGTCGATGATGTATGTGGCATTGTCCTACGATCATCGGATCGTCGACGGGCGCGAGGCGGTGGCCTTTCTGGCGCGGGTCAAGGAGTTGATCGAGGATCCCTCGCGCCTGCTGTTCGACCTCTAAGGCCTCTTACCGCGCCGCGGTCGTCGGCAAACCGGCGGAAGCGGCGATCCGCGCGATCATCGGCAGGATCCTCTGCTCGATATCCTCGGCGCTCAGCGGACCGACCTGACGATAGCGGATATGCCCGGTGCGGTCGATAACATAGGTTTCCGGCACCCCGTAGACGCCGAAATTGATCGCCGTGGCACCGTCGCGATCAACCGCGACGCGATCGTATGGATTGCCGAAATCGTCGAGAAAGCGGCGTGAGTCCGTGCGTTTGTCCTTATAGGCGATGCCGTCGAGGGTGACGCCGGGGCGGTGGGCCAATGCCATCAGCGCCGCCTGCTCTTCGCGGCATGGCAGGCACCAGGAGGCAAAGAAATTGACCAGCGTGACCCCGCCGCCGAGATCCTTGCGCGCCAGGCCATGCGCCGGGTCGTAGAGGCCCGGCAAGCGAGAAATCCGGCGCCGGGCGATTGATCAGCGCCGACGGCAGCAGCTGCGGATCATGGTTGAGGCCCATTGCGAAGGCGACCAGCAGCACTGCGAACAGCGCCGCCGGCAGCAGAAACAGAAACTTGCGCTTCATGCGGCTCCAATAGCCTCGCGATCATCGATCGCTGGGGCCTCGTGGATTGAGCGTATCCTTGTGGATCGCGCCGTCCTTCATGATGATGAGAAAATTCTTGGCTGGATTCTCTACAAGCTTGATGTTCTCGAGGGGATTGCCGTCGACGAGCAACAGATCGGCGAGCGCGCCTTCGTCGACGACCCCCAATTTCCCCGGGTAAGGATCGCGTGGACCGGCTAAGCTGAGCAAATCAGCATTGGCGGCGGTCGCCATCCGCAGAATCTCGGCGTTTGGGTACCAGCGGGTCAGGTGGGTCAGCATGGCGCCCTGGCGCGCGGTCAGCGTTCCGGAGAACAGCAGATCCGAGCCGAACGCCGTCTTGATGCCGTGAGCTTTCGCCAGCGTGTAGGCGCGATCGGTGCCGGCAAGCACCTGAAGCTGGTCAATGCGGCTCTGGCCGGTCAGACAAATCGAATCATCATCCCCGACAAACGGTTGAATGCTCAACCACACGCCTTTTTCTGCCATCAGACTGGCCGTCGCTTCGTCCATCAAATGACCATGCTCGATGCATTTGGCCCCTGCGGCAATCGCCCGTTGGATCGGACCCGGCGGATAAGCATGCACCGTGACGTAGGTGGCCCAGTCTTCGGCGGCTTCGGCCCCCGCGCGCAATTCAGGCTCGGTGAAGGTGAACGCTTCCAAAGGACTGCGAGGTGAAGAGACGCCGCCGCTGCCCACCAGCTTGATCTGCGACGCTCCCTGCAGGAGTTGCTCCCGAACGCGCAGCCGCACTGCATCGGGACCATCGGCAATGATGCTGCCGCCGGTCCGCTCAACGCGACTAAGAGTGCCGGCGACACTCGGCACATCAGACAGCGGACGTAAGTCGCCATGACCGCCGGTCGCGGTTATCATGGCGCCGGACGGATAAATGCGCGGGCCCGAAACGACGCCCGCGTCGATCGCCTGCTTTAGGGCAAAAGCGGGACCGCCGAGGTCGCGAACAGTGGTGAAGCCACGCATCAGCGTACGCTCCGCCTCCGCGCTCGCGGCCAGATAGATGTAACCGATATCCGCGGACATCAGCGTCGGGAGCGGCAGTGCGGCGAATATGGAATGCCAGTGCGCGTCGATCAGGCCGGGCATAAGAACCCGGCCACCGCAATCGATCACTTGTGCACCGTCGGGCGCAGCGGGGTTACCTCCCGTCACGCCCTTGATCCGATTGCCCTCGACGAGCACGCGGAGCCCTTCGCGCAGGGTTCCAGATTTTCCGTCGAACAGCCGGAGATCAGTAAACAGGATCGGCCGTGTCGGGGCCGGCTGCGCGCCGGCGAGCTTAGGCAGGCCGAGTAGCGCGATCGAGGCGGCGACGGCCGCGGCAAACCCGCGGCGTGAAAGATCCGCGCTGATCCGCTGGGTCAGCGCGTGAATTTCCGGCCGGTGGCAAAGGCAGCCGGCATGACCTGCCAAATCTCCGGTATCGCCCGATGTGCGAGAAGACAAGGCGCACCTCCAAACAAACTCGAGCAGAGCGCCATCCGGTCACCCGCGCGTGGGATAAGCTCCAATCTAACGGCATCATCCTAACGGCCGACCGTCGCCGCGGCCTTCAGCGGAGCAGCGGCCGCGGCCGATGCCGCACCCTCCTGCCAGTGGCCGCTTTTTTTGAGCGCGTCGACGACCTCACGCGGCATGTAACGCTCATCATGCTTGGCGAGCACGGTCGAGGCGGCAAATACGCCGTCCGGCTCCAACCGGCCTTCAGCGACGACCCCCTGCCCTTCGCGGAACAGGTCGGGCAGGATGCCGCGATAGATGACGGCAATGTCGTTTTTGCCGTCCGTGATGCGGAATGAGACCGTGCGCCCGCCGACCGAGTGCGAGACGCTCTCGCGTTCGACGAGGCCGCCGATCCGCATCCGGCGGTCGATCGAGATCGCATGCGTCTTCAGATCGCTTGGGCTGTAGAAAAACACTAGATTGCTGCTGAACGCGCTGAGCACCAGCGCAGTCGCCGCAGCGAGCGCGGTCATGCCGAGCGCCAGCACGCAAAGCCGCTGCCGCTTGCGGGTCATCGTCGCGTCCGAAGCTGCTGCTGCAGCCCTTCGAGCGCGCGCAAGCTGTGCTGGTAACGCCGCCAGGAATGCAGCGCCAGGCCGCCGAGCACGGCAGCCGTCAGGCCATAGGCCGGCCACACAAAGACGGCGTAGCCGCCCATTGCCAGATAAGCGCTGATCGTGCTGATCGCCGGCATGCTCAGCGCATCATCGGGCGCGGCGACCCCGCGCCTTCCGCTCCGGAGCGCGCCGGCCGCGGCGCGACAGCGCTGTTGAGGCGCAGCGCCAGCACCTTTCGCTCGTTCAACCCGGTGCGCATGCGCAGCATCAGCAAGGTCAGAAACAACAGCCAGAACCCCGCCGCCATCACCAATAGCGGAACCAGCATCGACAGCGCGATCGTCGGCGCGCCGAGGCGCAGCACGCTCGCCGGCTGGTGCAGGGTGTTCCACCAATCGACCGAGAATTTGATGATCGGCAGGTTGATGACGCCGACCAGCGCCAAAATCGACCCCGCCCGGCCGCCGCGGGTCGGGTCGTCAAAGCCGTTCACCAGCGCGATGTAGCCGAGGTAGAGAAAGAACAGGACCAGCACCGAGGTCAGTCTGGCGTCCCACACCCACCACGTACCCCACATCGGCCGGCCCCACAGCGATCCCGTAGTCAGGCAGACAAAGGTGAAGGCGGCGCCGACCGGCGCCGCCGCGCGCGCCGCGATCTCGGCCAAGGGGTGCCGCGAGACCAGAGAGACGCCGCTGGCGACGGCGATAAATAGATAGACCGATAGCGCCATCCACGCGGCCGGGACGTGGACGTACATGATGCGCACGGCCTCGCCCTGCTGATAGTCGGGGGGCGCCACGACCAGCGCCAGATAGAGCCCGATCGCGAGCACGGCGAGGGTCGTCCAGCCGAACCAGGGCAAGGCCGCGGCACTGAGCCGCATAAAGCGCGCCGGATTGGCAAACCGGTTGATCATCGCCCTAGCAATCTCAGCTGGCGTGGCCGTCTTGTAGCGCAGACTGGGCCGCGCGTCAGCCGCGATAGGGTCGCAGCCGATCATTCGAGCGCCAGGCGCAAGCCGGCGGCGCTCGCCCAAGGGCAAAGCGCCAGCGCTGCCAGAGACAGCGCGGCGAGGATCAGAAGATCCGCGCGCGGCCCGGTCCCGGTCGCGCTCGCCTCCACGGCGCCGGCGCCGAACACCAGCGGCGGCACATAGAGCGGCAGGACGAGCAAGGACAGCAGCACCCCCTGACGCCGCGCGCCGAGGGTCAGCGCGGCGGCGACGCTGCCGACCAGGCTCAAGACCGGCGTCCCCGCCAGCAGGCTCAGCACCAGGGTCGGGATCGCCCCGGGATCGAGATCGACGACAAAGGCCAGGATCGGGCTTAGCAGCACCAGCGGAAGCCCGGTCGCGACCCAGTGCGCGGCGCATTTCGCCAGCACCGCCAGTTCGAGCGGCACCGGCGAGAGCATGATCAGGTCGAGCCCGCCATCCTCGTAATCCGTCTGGAACAACCGGTCGAGCGACAGCAACGCCGCGAGCAGCGCCGCCACCCACAGGATCCCGGCGGCGATACGCCCCAGAATATCCGGCTCGGGTCCGACGCCGAACGGGAACAGGACGACCGCAAGAACAAAAAAGCCCAGAACCAGCGCGGTATCGCCGCTTTGACGCAAGGCGAGGCGAAGATCGCGGCGGAAGAGGCCGAACAGAGCCGCCATTTCAAGCGGCGAGGTCGGGATCGAACGGCGGCGCGAAGGCATCGAGCACGAGGCCGGCCGCGTCGCCGAGCGCGATCGCCGCGTGCGTCGCCATTATCACCCGCCCGCCCGCCGCACGATGCGCCGCGATCGCCTGTTCGAGTCGGGCCTGGCCGTCATCGTCGAGCGCACTCGACGGCTCGTCGAGCAGCCACAGCGGGGCCGGCGCCACCAACAGACGCGCCAGCGCCAGCCGCCGCCGCTGCCCGGCCGACAGCCACCGGCACGGCCAATCGGCGACCCCATCGAGGGCGAAGGCGGCAAGCGCATCGCGCAGAGCCGGCGCCGAGGCCGGCAATTCGAAACCGCGCAGCGCCGCCCAGAAGCTCAGGCTTTCGCACGGCGTCATGACCGGCTTCACCGCATCCTGGTGGCCGACATAGTGGAGACGGGCATGGTGCCCGGCGACATCGACGGCGACCGGTGTCGGACCCCACCAGAGGCACCCGGCGGCCGGAGCGAGCAAGCCGGCGACGAGCCGCAACAGGCTCGATTTGCCGCTGCCGTTCGCGCCGGTCAGGACCAGCGCGCCACCCGCGGGCAAGCGGAACGAGACGTTGGCGAAAACCAGCCTCGCGCCGCGCCGGCAGGCCAGATCCTCGGCGATCAGATCCGGCACCGGCACGGTCATCCAGCCCGGACCCACCGGAAGCCAATGCAAAAAAGGCGGCTCCGGAGGGGGAATCCGGAGCCGCTTTGGCCATCGGCCGATACCCTCGACCGATTACGAGGTTTGGGGGACAAACCTGTAAGGACAGACCTTACGCGTAACATGTAAGGCGCGGATTGGGACTTCTGTTTGAAAAAACTGTGACGTTTTAGTGAATCTCAATCGAGGGCACGACGGTCCTCGATCAGCTTGCCATCCTGCGGCAGGCTGCCTCGCGGCACCGGGCTGACCGTCCCGCGCAACCGGGTCAACGCTTGCACGCTGGCGGCGATGCGAGCGGGATCGTCGCCCGGGTCTGCGAGTTCGACAAAGAGGATCATCTCGTCGGCGCCGGCCTGCCGTTCGACCACCAGGCGGGCGCGGATGATCGATTGGTGGCGGCGCTGGATATCGGCAATCTGCTCGGGATGGACGAACATGCCACGTACCTTGGTGGTTTGGTCGGCGCGGCCGAGCCAGCCCTTGATCCGATGATTAGTCCGGGCGGTCTCGCCGCGGCTGGCATCGGAATCCGGCAGCATCGCCGAAAGATCGCCGGTGGCAAAGCGGATCAGCGGGTATTCAGGCGTCAGAGTGGTCACCACGATTTCGCCGACTTCGCCGACGCCGACCGGCTTACCGGTTTCGGGGTGGACAAGTTCGACGATGACCCCCTCATCGAGCACCATTCCTTCCTCGGCCTCGCCATCGGCGCCGGCGCTCTCATAGGCGATCACGCCGATATCGGCGGTGCCGTAGCATTGTAGAACGGAAAGCCCGCGGCCGCGGAATTCGCGGCGCAATGGCGTCGGAAAAGCCTCGGCCGAGACCAGTGCTTTGGTTAAGGATGAAATATCGATCCCCTGGCTCACCCCCCGGTCGAGCAGAATTTTCAGAAACGACGGCGTGCCGACATATCCCACAGGTTTCAGATCGGCAATCGCGCGCAGCTGCTGCTCGGTCTGGCCGGTGCCGGCAGGGATCACCGGGCAGCCGAGCTGTTCGGCGGCACTCTCCACCATCGCTCCGGCTGGGGTGAGATGATAGGAAAAGGTGTTCAGCACGAGATCGCCGGCGCGAAACCCGGCGGCAAACAACGCCCGGGCGAACCGCCCGTAATCCGGACGCCTTGCTTCCAGCTCGTAGATCGGACCGGGCGAAACAAAGACCCGGCGCAGCGCCGAAACCGGCACCGCGGCGAACCCGCCGAACGGCGGATTGCGCCGCTGCAGCTCGATCAGTTCGGTTTTATGAGTCAACGGCAATTCGGCCAAAGCCCGCCGATCGGTCACCGTATCGGGGCGCACCCCGGCGAGCCGGTCGCGGTAGGCGGGACAGCCCTCCATCGCTGCGGCGATGATCGCCGGGAGCGCCGCCATCAACGCCGCCTCCCGCAGCGCAGGATCGCGCCCTTCTAGCGCGTCATAAAGCGGGCTCTCCACGCGCCTCACTCCTCCCGTCGGCCCCGCCTATCGCCGCCAACAGGCCCGGCCGAGTTCGTCCAATGTCCAACAGTGTGCGCCCGATCCAGCCGCGTCAGCAAGCGCGCCGCCGCATCCGACCCCCGAACCACGGTCGGTTTGGAGGGGCGGGGCAGTCGCGTCCAGACGTGGCGACGGCGGCCGCGGCCAGACTTGCGGTCGAACCAAGCGTTAACTTAAAGTCGCTCTGGTTGGGGAAACCAGAGCGCAGTGCAAGCACACCGGCGGCAAGCGGGGTAAATGCCTTGAACAAGAAGAATGGCATCGCTGTCCGGTTTGGCTCGCTGCTGCGCCTGGTCTGCGGGATCATCGCGTTCGCCGTCGTTCTGGCCGCCGCAGCGGCGTCCGCGCAGACGGTTTCCGATGCCGACAGGTCGCGGCTGGAGGCGAAAAAGGAAGCCCTGTTCCAGCAGATGCTGCGCAACCCGGCCAACCTCGACGTAACTTTTGCCTATGCCGATGTCTCGGCGCGGCTGGGAGATTACGAGGCCGCGGTGTCGGCGCTCGAACGGATGCTGTTGTTCAACCCGAATTTGCCGCGGGTGCAGCTCGAACTCGGCGCCCTGTATTTCCGCATGGGCTCGTTCGACCTCGCCCGCGACTATTTCGAAAGGGCCGCCGCCGCCAACCCGCCGCCCGAGGTCCGCGCCCGCATCGACGAGTACCTGGCGCAAATTGCAAAGGCCCAATCGCGTCATCACCTGTCTGGATACATTTTTCTAGGCGGCCAGTATCAAACCGACGCCAATGTCGCTCCCGGCTCGCCTCTGATCCTGTCGCCGATCGGGCCGGTACTGCTCAACAGCCAATTCCTCAAGCAATCGTCCGGCAGCGTGTTCGCCAGCGGCTCGTTGTTGTACAGCTATGATTTGGAAACGCAGAACCGCGATACGTTCGATGTCACCAGCGTCGGATACGTCAATCATTATTATAATACCAACGTCAATCGCCTCGATCTCGACCTGTTGGAAGTCACCGCCGGCCCGCGCTTCAACTTTCCTAATGGGCTGCTGCTCGCTAACACGCTCGCATCGGTCAAGCCTTATGTCATCGCCGACGAAGTGGGGTTGGGAGAGGCGCAATATTTCAATGCTTATGGCGCGGGCTTCGAATTTGATGATACAGTATGGCACGATTTGCTGCTCAAATCGGTCTTCGAGTTTCGTCAAAAGAATTTCACCGACGCGGCCGATCGCCCGCTGTCGCGCGGCCTCAGCGGCAGCGACAAACTGCTCTCATTGTCGGCAACCAAGCCGCTCTCGGCAAATTCAGAATTCAATCTGGAATTTGACTATCTTAACCAGAATACGCGACTATCGTATTATACGAACGACAGCTACGCCGTCACCGGGTCCTACCGGGTCCGCTATGATGTTCCCTTTCGGATTGTGCACTACCCATGGGAAAGCTCGGTCTTTCTCGGCCGCGCCTGGAGCATCTATGCTTCGCCTGACCCGTGCTGCAGCACGAGCCCCGACCTGTCGATCTTTTCGCCGAGCAGCCAGTTGACGCAACGCTGGCGTTTCGGTTTCACCGAGGCGGTGCCGGTATCGCCCAGGATCGCCATCGTTCTACAACTAGAACGGGACATCGTCTCATCCAATCTACCGATTTACGCGTACACCAACAATTCGATCTTGCTCGGACCGCAGATCAGCTTTTAGACAAGTACTCTTTGGCAGAGGGCTCGATGACAGCGATCCTCCGGTGTCCGTTGCGCGCCGTCGCGCTTGTTTCCCTATTGCTCGGCATCGGTCTGGCGGGCCTGCCAGCTCTCGCCCAGCAGCGGGTCGGCGTCGATAGCGCGGTCAACCCCGCGGCGATGGGGATCCCGCCGGGCGGCCTGCCGCGGCGGCTGGTGCTGGGGCAGGACGTCGTATTCAACGAGCGGATCACCACCGAGGCGGAGGGGCAAACCCAGATCCTGTTCGTCGATGAATCGACGCTGTCGGTCGGGCCGAACGCGAACATGCTCATCGACCAGTTCGTCTACGACCCGAACGCCGGCACCGGCAAGCTCGCCGCCAGTCTGACCCGCGGGGTGTTTCGCTTTGTCGGCGGCAAACTCAGCAAGCAAGACAATGCGGTGACGATGCGCACGCCGGCGGCGACCATCGGCATCCGCGGCGGGGTGGCGCTGGTGAATGTGCGGCCCGGCTGCACCGGCCCGGGGTCGAGTCTCGGCAGCCGCGGTTGCAATGCGCTCGAAGTCATCTTCGTCTACGGCCAGGGCGTGACCGTGACCGGGCTCAACGGCGCTTCGCAAACGCTCACCCGGCCAGGGTTTGAGGTCACCGTGTCGGCGCCGGGCGCCGCCCCGTCCGATCCCGCCCCGGCGCCGCGCGGAGCCACCGAGGCCATGCTCGCGCAACTCGATGGGCGGGCTGGCGGCAACGGTGGCGCACCGATGGCGCCGACCGAGGTCATGGTCACCGAAAGCGGCATCGCCAACGCGATTTCGGCCAACATCGCGGCCAGCATCCAAGCCGCCGCACGCACCCAGCCACCGCCGCCGCAACCCCAGAGGGTGAGCCCGACCGTAGAGCTGACCCAGCTGAACAATCAGAACGTCTCGGTGCCGGGCGCGACGGCGACGCCGGTCGGCGGTGGTCCCTCTGTGCCTGTCGCGGTCTTTTTCAACAATCGGCCGCCGCCCGGAACACCGATCCCCCAGTCCCCGCTGGTAACCCCGAGTGCGACCCCATGCACTCGCTCAGGGACCGCGAGCTGCCCCAACTCGACCCAACCGGTGATCTCGATCGCAAGCCCGCCGGTCGTCACTCCCCCGGTGATCCCGATCACAACCCCGCCGGTGGTACCCGCCGGTGATCCCGCCGGTCGTGATCCCGCCGGTTGTAGTCCCGCCGGTCGTAGTCCCGCCGGTCGTGATCCCGCCGGTCGTGATCCCGCCGGTCTATTCCCCGGTCGTGCCCCCTTGTCACCATCTCCGGGGTTACCGGCAACTTCTTAATGAACGGCGGCCTGGTGCCCTACACCGGCGGCAGCGTCGCCAATGGGGTGTTCAGCGCCAACACCTCGTCGGGCCCGATCCGCTTCCCGATCACTGCCGGGTCGGGATATACCTCCCCCGACAACACATTCTTCTATGCCGACCTGACAACTGGCAATCAGGCCGCCCAGAGCGGGTTCGTCTATGGCGGAAAACCGGTTAGTGCGAGTTTCTACCAGGCGACGTCGACCTCCCCGAGCGTCCTCGCATTCACCCTGCCGAGCGTTTCGCTGTCATCCTTCCTGGGCGCGTTGCCGGCAGGATTGCAGACCGGCGCGTACAGTTCGCCGCTGTTCCTGGCGACGCCGGCGAACAGCACGTTTTCGAACGCGTTCGGGGGAACCAAGGCGCTGCAGGCGAGCCTGGCGGTCAGCGGCACGGGACCGAACCAAAGTTCGGCCATCCTCGTGCTGGTGGGCAATGTCTTCGACGCTTCTCTTAACGGCACCAGCCAGCCGCAGCCTATCCTCAATGGCATCATCCATGGCAGCTATCTGGCGAATGCGACGAGCCAGCCGATCCGCATCTACTCCCCATATGTGACGCCAGCCGACGGTAACGGCAACAGCTTTTATGGGGCCAAAAGCATCTCCGGCTTTGCGATTAGCAACGGCAATTGTTGCGCCCCCGGCGAGATAGCGTCCGACGCTTTCGCGACAAATACCGCCACGGGCAGCGCGACCCAATATCAGTTCGTTGTGCCGGCGATCGTCCCGACCACGCAGCCGGTGGTGCCGGCCGGCCCGGCGACGACGCAGCAGAATTTGACCGGGTATTTCGGCGGCATCATGACCAAGGAGCCGGGGACCGGTCCCGGCAGCCCGATCCCCTATGCTCTGACCGGCACGACCAGCATTACGACCACGGCCGCGAACGGGCAGGTCGCCGCCACCCTCAACGGGTCCGATCCGCTGAGCGCAGGTACCAGCGGGGTCGGTTCGATGGTCTTGGCTTTCGGGACGACATCAACGGGGGCGACCAATGCCCGCATCGCCTATGTCAACGACAATCTGTTCGGGGTGATGGAGAATCCCGGCGCTCCATCGTCGGTCAACGGGGTCTTTGTTCCAGTCAATGACACGAATTCAGGCTCGAATATCTATCTGGTCACTCAGACAGCGGCGCCACCGCCAAGCGCGCTGCTGGCGAACGGTCTCTGCCGTGCCTGCAAATATTTGCAATGGGGCTATTGGGGCGGCGAATTGGATACGCCCGCCTCCGGCGGCAACCCGGCGCGCATCGATGCCGGGCATATCAACTTCTGGGTCGCCGGAACGCCGTTGACGCCGGCGAGCGATATTTCCGCCCTGGCCGGGGCCAATATTACCGGGACCTACAACGGCAACCTGATCGGAACGGTTATCAACAATGGCGCGCAATACCTCGCCTCCGGAGGATTGCAGGCGACCTACAACTTTGCCTCTCAGGCCGGCTCGTTTACGGTCAGCCACTACGATGTGTTGCCGACCTTCACGGCAAGCGGCAATGCGCGGCTGACGGGGTCGAACTATGCTTTTCAGATCAAGAATGTTCCCGGCATCGCCGGTGCCGTGAACGGCAGCTTTTACGGACCGATGGCGGCCGAAACCGGGGGCAACTTCGCATTCAGCAAGACGGTCGGCTCGCCTTACTTCACGTCGGGAGTTTTCGCGGCCCAGCGTTGACGCCCGAGCCGGCCGAACAAGGACGAACCCGCCGGCGCGAGCCGGCGGGTTCTGAAGATGGGAGGTTGTTACGCAGCGTCCGATGATCGCCGCGCAAAATTGGTCTAGTTGGCCCGCGGGCCCATGCCGGCCGAGTCGTAGGGGTGCTGGGCCGGAGCCGCGTCCCAGGTCGAGGCCTGGTAGGGCACATCCGCCCCCGAAGAATGGGAGCCGGGCTTGGGGCCGATCGAGGTCGAATACGGATGGTCGGCCGGGTTCGAGGAATAATCCGCGGGAGGCTGGTAGTGGTCGTCCTTCCATACCGCGTTGCCGCCGGGCTTCGGATAAAAGCTCTGCGTCGAATCATAGGGCTGGGTCACCGCAGTTTGCGGCGCGCCGCCGGCTGGCGGCAGCGACGAGACCGACTGCGCCTGCGCAGCCAATGTGGTTCCCGCCAGCAACCCGATACCCAGAAGGGTCGATTTCAGCATGCTCCGCATATCAAAGACCTCCAGCTCGCCTGACGAATTCGGTGTACTTAAGCTGGGTGCAGCGGAGACATCGTGCAAATGATAATATTGCATCGCAACCATGAACGTCGTGCATTTTAACGCCCTCGATCTCAATCTGCTGCGGGTGTTCGACGCGCTGGTCGAAGAGCGCAGCGTTACCCGCGCCGGAGAACGGCTCGGCCTGACCCAGTCGGCGATCAGTCACGCGCTGAACCGGCTGCGCTATGTGCTCGAAGACGAGCTGTTCGTGCGCGGGCCCGACGGAATGCAGCCGACCCCGCGCGCCGCCGAGATGGCGCCGCGGCTGCGCCAGGGTCTGCTCCATCTGCAGAGTGCGCTGACGCCCGCCGATTTCGTCCCGGCACAAACCGATCGGCACTTCACCATCATTTGCGGCGAATATGTCGGCACCGTCCTGGTGCCGGGCCTGATCGCCCGGCTGCGGGCGGCAGCGCCGAATGCCGAGTTCAGAATCCGGCCGAGCAACATGGGGGTGACCGAAGCACTGCTCGCGGGGCGGGCCGATCTGGCGATCGGCAGCTTTCGGCGTGTCCCCGAATGGTTCGAATGCGAACCGCTGTTCACCGAGACGCGGGTGTGGGTGGTCAGCGCCGACCATCCTGCGGCATGGCAGGAGCTAACCCTCGAACGGCTCGCCGAGCTGCCTCATTTGCTGATTTCCGCTACCGGCGAGGACGAGCATGCGGTTGCCGGCTACGTGGTCGATCACGGGCTCGAGCGGCTGGTGATGCGCAGCGAGGTCGGCTTGCTGCAAGGCGCGCTGGCGGCACGCGGATTGAGCCGGATCGTTGGTCTGACCACGCCACATTTTCCCGCGGCGCTGGCCGTCGTCAGCCGGTCGGATATGGCGGCGCCGCTGCCGCGCCGTCTCGCCACCGCGTTTGCCGGGGCATACCGGCTCAAAGTGTTCGAGCCGCCCTATCCCTCGCCGGCCTTCGAGATCATGGCGCTATGGCATCGGGAGCACGGCAGCGAGCCCGCCATCCTGTGGCTGCGCGAAATGGTGCGAGAGGTCGCCGCCGAGCTGTGACCGTCCGCTTCCCCTCGCTTCGGCGGCGCAACTCCGTGCGAATGCAGAATGATGGACAAGCGGTTGCAAAACCTGATGATAAGGGTTGAAAGCTGTTTCGGAAGGAAGCCAATGCGCGCTCTTGTCCCCTGCTCCTGCTGCGGCGAATCGCGGCGGGGTTGGTTCGATCGCCGCCATTTCCTGAAGGCCGCAGGGGTTGCCGGACTGGCGGCGGCGGTGCCATTCAAGGCCCGTGCCGCCGAGGGCGATTACGCGGCGATGCTGCTGTCCTGCATCGATCCGCGGATGGTGACCCCGGTCTACAAATACATGGAGGGGCGCGGGTTCAGCGGAAAATACAGCCAGTTCGTCATCGCCGGCGCGGCCATCGCCATCGTCGCACCCAAATTCGAATCCTGGCGGCCGGCATTCTGGGACAACCTCGCCACCTCGGTCGAACTGCATCGCCTGACCAGGGTGATTGCGATCGACCACCGCGACTGCGGCGCCGCCCGGATCGCTTATGGCGACAACAGCATCGCCAATTCGCAAATCGAGACCCAGACCCACCGTGAGGTCCTGGGCGAATTCCGCCAAGCGGTCGCCGAGCACCATCCCCAACTCACTGTCGAAACCGGCCTGATGGCCCTAGACGGCTCGATCCAGATGTTCAGCTGAGCGGCGGCAAGCCCGGAGGCGGGCGGCGGGCCATTGTCGCCTGCTCGAAGGCGTAGGCGAAGCGTAACAGGGTAGGCTCGCTCCAGGCGCGGGCGGTGAAGGTGATGCCGAACGGGTAATCCGGGGTTTCCCGGCCGCCTGCGCCACTGACGAACCCGGCCGGCACCTGGACGCTCGGATAGCCGGCCTTGGCGGCGATCGAAGCGCCCGCCGTGCCGGGAAACAGCACCGCGTCGAGTTGGTGCCGGTCGATATAGGCGTCGAGGCCGAGGGTGCGGGACGCGCGCAGATCCATCCGCCTGGCCGAGGCATATTCGGGCTCGCCGAGGTCGCCGCGCGTCGCCGCTGCGGCAAGAAAAATATCCTGGCCGAAGCGCAGGGCGCGATCGGCATGGGCGGCGTTGAAAGCGATGATGTCGTCGAGGCTGCGCATCGCCGAGCCGTCGGCCCAGTCGCGCAGATAGAGATCGAGATCGTGCTTAAGTTCGTAGACAAAGACCAGCGGCCGGCGCACCGGCTGATGGAAGGTCGGGCTCTGGCGATTGCGGTTCAGGATCGCGATTTCGGTGCCCGGGCCGCCGATCCAGCCCGCGGTCGGGATATTGGCGCGGATGATAGTCGCGCCCAGCGATTCGATGGCCGCGATCGCCGCCGCCATGACCGCCTTTGCGCGCGCTGGCAGCGGACCGTAATAGACATCGTTGGCCGGGTCAGCAGGATCGCTCGGCACCGCGATGCGCGCCCCGCGCAATCCGTCCGCGACGAGCCCGCTGGTATAGTCCACCGGCCGCTGCATGCCCTCGGTCATCGGGTCGAGCATATCGGCGGCAGCCAGTACGTTTAGCAGGATCGCCGCATCATGCACGGTGCGGGTCAGCGGGCCAGCGGTGTCCTGGCTGTGCGCGATCGGGATGATGCCGGCGCGGCTGACGAGGCCGACCGTCGGCTTGACCGTGACGAGGCCGTTTTGGCAGGCTGGCGACAGCAGCGAGCCTGAGGTCTCGGTGCCGATCGCCGCCGCCGCCAATCCCGCGGCGACCGCCGCGGCCGAGCCCGAACTCGATCCGCCGGGCGAGACGATTGGCGCGCCGCGCTCGTCGAACTCCGGCGCATAGGGGTTCCTGGCCTGGCCGCCGAGGGAGCTGTAACCCGCCGGCATGTCGATCGCCAGGATGTTGGCGAATTCGGTCAGATTGGCCTTGCCGAGGATGACCGCGCCAGCCTGCCGCAGCAAGGCCACGACCGTCGCGTCGCGATTGGCCCGCGCATCGGCCAAGGCCAAGGAGCCGGCGGTGGTGTGCTGCGCATCGGCAGTGGCGATGTTGTCCTTGACCAGGATCGGGATGCCATCGAGTGGCCGCCGCGCGGGCATGGGCTTGCGGGCATCGAGCGCCGCGGCGATCGTCAATGCTTCCGGGTTGACCTCGCGCACGGCGTTGAGCCGGGGTCCGGCACGGTCGTAGGCCTCGATCCGGGCCAGATAGGCGCGCGCCAAGTCTAAAGCGGTCGTGCCGCCGGCGGCGATCGCATGTTGAAGATCGGCGATCGTCGCGTTCTCGATACTCAATCCCGCCATCGACCAATCCTCCTGCTCACGGTGAAAAGTCTGGCGGCAGCCGGAGCATGTCGGCGAAGCCGACCATGTCGGATATGTGTCCCGGCTTCCGCCGGAACGACAGAGGGAGAGCCCGAGGAAATACCGATCGACTCGTTATAATTTTCCGCGATCGCTGGATGAGGCCCTGATCGATGTTTGAACTGACCTTTCTCGGCACTGCCGCGGCGGTGCCCTCCGCCGAGCGGGGCTTGCCGGCATTGCTGATTGGCCGCGGGCGGGATCGGTTTCTCGTCGATTGCGGTGAGGGGACCCAGCGTCAGCTGTTGCGGGCCGGGCTCGGATTTCGCGGGCTCGGGCACGTGCTGCTGACCCACGCCCATCTCGATCACGTGGCGGGGCTGGCCGGGCTCGTCGCCACCAGAGCGCTGTGGGGTCTGAGCGGCGTGATCGAGATCATCGGCAGCGGCGAGACGGTCGAGTTCGTGCAGCGCTACCTCGCCGTTACCATCGGTGCCGGGGACGGCTATCGGTTGCGTGCCGTTTCACCAGGCCCTGTACTGTCGCGGCCGGGCTGGCGCCTCGACGCCTTCGCGGTGGCGCATCGTGGGACCCGGAGCCTGGGGTACCGTTTCGATGAAGGACCGCGCCGCCCGTTACTTGCCGAACCGCTCGCCGCACTCGGCGTCCCTGAAGGCGCGGCGCGGCGCGAGCTGGCGGGGGGACGCCCGGTGACGCTCGCGGACGGAAGGATGATCGCGCCGGAGATGGTGCGGGGGCCGGAAGTCGCCGGCGCCAGCCTCGCGGTCGTCGGCGATGTCGAGGAAGTCGCCTCTCTGGTGCAGCAGGTACACGCCGCCGACGCCTTGGTCATCGAGGCGACTTTTCTCGACCGCGACAACGCACTGGCCCGTTCGCGCGGGCATCTGACCGCCTCGGCCGCGGCCTGGCTGGCGCGCGAGGCAGAGGTCGGCGAATTGCTGCTGACCCATATTTCCCGCCGCTACCGGCCCGAGGAGATCAAAGCGGAAGCCGCCGCCCTGTTCCCCAACGTCCGGGTCGTCGCGGATTTCGATCAAATTACGGTCGCTGCGCGGCCCACCTGATTTCCGGCCGGTCCATGAGCACATTCCCGCCGAACTCGACCACGCGGACGATTTGGACGACACTCGCCGCGATTCTCCAAGCGGAGCCTGCCGCGCGATGAATACGACCGAACCCTCGCCGCTGATCCCGGTTACCCTGCTGACCGGCTTTCTCGGCAGCGGCAAGACGACCGTGCTGAACCACGTGCTGAAGCAGCCCGAGATGGCGGCGACCGCAGTCATCGTCAACGAATTTGGCGAGATCGGCATCGACCATCTCCTGGTCGAGCGCGCCACCGACGATGTCGTGCTGCTCAACAGCGGCTGCCTGTGCTGCACCGTACGCGGCGACATCGTCGACACCTTGCTGAACCTGTTCGTCGGCCGGGCCAACGGCAAGGTCCCGCATTTCAGCCGCGTGGTGATCGAGACCACCGGGCTCGCCGATCCGGCTCCGATCCTGCACACCCTGATCTCCGACCCGCTGATCGCAGCGCGCTATACGCTCGACGGGGTGGTGGCGACGGTCGACGCGGTCAACGGCGCCGGCACCCTCGACCGCCAGCCCGAGGCAGTCAAGCAGGCGGCGGTGGCCGACCGGCTGCTGCTGACCAAGTCCGACCTCGCCGAGCCCGGAGTCGCGGCGGCGCTGAAGGCGCGGCTCGCCGCCCTCAACCCCAGCGCTCCGCTGCTCTCAGTGGCCCACGGCGCGGTCGATCCCGCGCTGCTGTTCAATCTTGGCTTCTACGACCCGCAGACCAAGAGCGTCGACGTTCAGCGCTGGCTGCGCGCCGAGGCGTTCGAGGCTGGGCATCAGCACGCCGACGAGCACGAGCATGGCCAACTCGACGTCAATCGCCACGACGACCGCATCCGCGCCTTCTGTATCATCCGCGAGCGGCCGATCGCATGGGCGGCGCTGTCAACCTGGCTCGATGCGCTGGCGACGATGCGCGGTGACGATCTCTTACGGCTGAAGGCAATCGTGGCGCTCAGCGACCGGCCGGGCGAACCGGTCGTCGTGCACGGCGTGCAGCACCTGTTTCACCCGCCAGTGCTGCTGCCGCAATGGCCGAGCGACGATCACCGCACGCGCATGGTATTCATCACCCGCGACCTGCCGAAGGAGGCGATCGAATTGACCCTCGCCGCCTTCGAAGAGGCGGTCGAACAGTGATTTCGCGAGTGGCAGGCACGGATCGCGCTGTCCGGGATGACCGCAGTCTCGATTTAGCCTAGCCGCTGTATCGACGATGTTAGCAGCGATGTTGGCCAATACTCGCCGGGGCGAGCGAGCCCACAAGATCCAAGAAAATTCGGCGCCTGCCGTCGATTTGGATGAGGCGGTGCGCTGCTCGAATTCGGTGAAGTCTTCGACCGTCTTTAGGGCGCGCTGCGAGCCGAAAAGCCGCTGAACGTTCAGTCCGCGCAAGGATACCGTCTTGATGCGGTGGCGGAACCATTGGGGCCGAGTATCGGGAGCTTCGTGCGTTGCGCCATTCTGGTGGCCATTGGAGTGGCAATCAAAGCAGGCGGCGCCGGTGCTGGGAATCAGTGTGCGCCGATCCTCGGTAGCGTTGAACTGCTGCTGCGGAAAGGGCGTCAGCAACAGGCGCAATCCTTCCAGCTGCCGCGGGGTCAGAATGCCGTTGAACAGCTGATAGTAATTGGTCAGCGACACCAGCTTGCCCTGCGAGACATCGCCGAGATCGGGGCGCGGCGTCAGATACATCGCCGGAGGAAACTCGGCGAGGAAACGATCGGGGAGATCGAAATCGATGTCGAAGCGGGTCAGATCCCGCCCGTCCTGCCGCTTGATCGCGTCGATCACAAAATGCGGAAAGCGCTGATCGACGCTGTTAGGAGCGCCATGTGTCGGCCTATTCTCGCCGGACAGTCGGGCCACAGCGCCAGAAAATTTCGGCGCCTCCGTCGATTCGGATGATCGTGCTGCTCGGCTGCGATCGATCTCACTCAATTCGGAACAAGAATCGCTCTCCGACGACTTGACCGCTGACGGCCCGCATCACTTCATGCTCCGGCAACCCTTCCCTGCTCCAAGCCTTGCAATTTCGCCGTCTTCTTCTCAACGCCTATGCTGCGGCAGGTCCATCCGTACGGCGATTGCGGCGCTGGCGATAACGGCGATGTCGCCGGTTTCGTCGTCAGGGACGTCGAGGCCGCCTTTGACGATTTTGACCGTGACCTCGCCATGCGGCAAGGCGGATTTGACCGCTGCGGCGTCGACCTTGTCCGGCTGTTGCACCCCGATCGTGACCTCGACCTGCATCTTGCGTGCGTCGAGATTGAGCGTGCGGATCAGGGTCAACGAGCTGTGATGCAGCGCGTCGACGACCGCGCGTATCGCGGCCTTGGTGTAGTCGCCGCCGTGCAGATCGTTGCCGGCGCCCATCTCCAGGATCACGCGCTTTGCGGTCATGGCGCCGTCCTCATGCGATGTCGAGCCGCACGATTGCGGCGGCATTGGCGAGCACCGTCTTGTTGGTGCCGGCATCATTGGCGATTTCGAGCCCGCCTTCGACCACCTGCACCGTCCCCGTGCCATGCGGCAGCACCGCCAGAACCGCCGCCTTATCGACCTGCTTCGGGGTGGGGCACGCCGATCGTGACCTCGACCCGCATCGAGTTCGACCGGCAGCCCGACGGCATCGGCCACGCTCAACGAGTTGTGCCATAGGGCGTCGCGCAGCGCGCGCACCGCCGCCTTGGTGTAATCCGCCCCGCGGATATCGGTGCCCATGCCGATCTGGAGCACCATGCGCTGCCACGCCATCTCTGCATTCTCCCACAGGCTGCCAGGTTGCCGTCACTCTATCGGTTCCGCTTCGCGCCGTCATCTCGCGCCGTCGCACGGTCTCTGCTAAGAACCGGCGCGGGTTGCGCGTAGGAAAGAACACGGTAGTGCAGGCAGCGGCGCAAATCGTCATCGATCGGGTCAGCCATACCTACCGACCGCCGCATGGCCGGCCGGTGACGGCACTCGACAACGTGTCGCTCGCGGTGGGCGACCGCGAATTCGTGGCCTTGCTCGGCCCGAGCGGCTGCGGCAAGAGCACCTTGCTATATCTGGTCGGCGGCTTTCTGCCGGTCGAACAGGGGACGATCCGGGTTGAGGACAAGCCGATCGCCGGCCCCGGTCCCGACCGCGGCGTGGTCTTTCAGCATTTCGCATTGTTTCCGTGGAAGACGGTATTGCAGAACGTGCTTTACGGGCTCGAAAAGCAGCGCCTGCCGCGCGAGGAGCGCACCCGCCGCGCCCGTGAATATATCGACCTCGTTGGCCTCGCCGGGTTTGAGGATAGCTATCCCTCGCAACTCTCGGGCGGCATGAAGCAGCGCGCGGCGATCGCCCGCACCTTGGCGATCGATCCGCGCATCCTGTTGATGGACGAGCCGTTTGGCGCGCTCGACGCGCAGACCCGCAGCCTGATGCAGGCCGAGCTGCTGCGCATCTGGCAGCGCTCGCGCAAGACCGTCATTTTCGTCACCCACGATGTCCAGGAGGCCGTGTTTCTCGCCGAACGGATCGCGGTGATGTCGGCGCGGCCCGGCCGGATCAAGGAAATCGTCGAGGCGCGCTTTGACAAGGAAGATCCCGGGCTGATCCGCTCGGCATCTTTCGTCGAGATGGTCGACCATGTATGGGGCCTGGTGCGCGGCGAGGCGGTGCTGGCGCAACGCAGCGGCGCGTCGTCATAGTGTGGGATCGGATCAAGCAGGAAATAAGTGGGGGAAAGCAGATGCGCCTGAAGCTCAACACGATCATCGCAGCCGTCGCCGCCGGGGCGTACGCAACGCTGCTTGCCGGCTCGGCGGCGCTCGCCCAATCGTCGCCGATGACGATCCGGGTCGGCTGGGCGCAGACGCCGGGACACCTCGCTCCGCTCGTCGCCGAACTGGCCAAGCGGCATCCCGAAGTGATGCCGAATGACGGCAAGACCTACAGTTTCGAGCCGGTGCGCTATGCCGGCAGCACGCCGCAGATCCAGGCCTTGGCGATCAAGGAACTCGAGATCGCGGCGTTCTCGGATTCGGCGTTTGCGCTCGCCATCACCAACGCCCGTCTCGACGTGAAGATCGTCGCCGACGTGCTGCAGACCGGGCGGCCCGGCTACTTTGCCGGCGAGTACGTCGTCGCCAAGGATGGGCCGATCAAGACGATCGCCGATCTGAAGGGCAAGCGGCTCGCCACCAACGCGATCGGCTCCGAGGCCGATTCGACGATGCGGGCGATGCTGCGCAAATACGGCATCCAGGACAGCGATGTGACCACCGTCGAAGCCAATTTCGCCAACCAGCCGGCGATGATCGAGGGCGGCAAGGTCGACATGATCGAACTGTTGCCGCAATTCTCGCGTGAACTGATGGACAGTGGCAAATATCGAGTTCTGTTCACCTCCGATCAGGTGCACGGGGTTTCGGATGGGGTGTTCTGGGGCATGCGCGCCGACGTGATCGACGCCAACCGGCCGGCGCTGACCGATTTCTTCACCGACTACATGCGGGCGGTGCGCTGGTTTCTGAACCCGGCCAACCGCAAGGAGGCGCTGGCGATCGCCGTCGCCGTGACCCACGCGCCGGAAAAGAACCTCGATTATGCGTTCACGCGGGAAGGATTTCTATCGCCCGCCGGATCTGATGCCACTCCCCGATTCGATCCAGAAGGAAGTTGACGAGGACGTGGCGCTGCATGTTCTGCCCAAGGGCATCCAGGTCAGCCCGAAATACGTGGATCTGTCCTTGATCAAGGCGGCCAAGGGACGTCTCGACGGCCATGGCTCTTGATCAATCCGAGATGACGATCATCGGCCGGCAGGGAGAAGCGGTTCAGGCCGTCGCCACGCCGCCCCGGCCCGGCATGCTGGGGCAGCTCGGGTCCTGGCTGTGGCGCTATACGCCGATCGCGCTGCTGGCGCTGGGCTGGGAAGCGGCAACTCGGCTCGGCCTGGTGTCGCCGCTCGAACTCCCCGCACTGGACCGGGTGATCGTCGCCTGGTGGGGTCTGGCGAAGAGCGGCGACCTGCTCAGCAACGGCATCGTCTCACTGTCGCGCGCCGCCGCCGGGCTTGGCCTCGCCATTGCGTGCGGAACCGTGCTGGGCGTGCTGATGGCCTGGTTCAAGGCGGCGCGGACCGTGTTCAACCCACTGGTGCAGGCCGTCTATCCGCTGCCGAAATCGGCGCTGATCCCGGTGCTGGTATTGTGGCTCGGCTTTGGCAGCGCCTCGAAGATCGTGCTGATCTTCATCGGCTGCATGCTGCCGGTTACCCTGAGCGCCTACAATGGCGCGCGCGGCGCCGAGCAGGTGCTGATCTGGTCGGCGCGCAGCCTGGGCGCCGGCCGCACCGCGACCTTGCTGCAAATCGTGCTGCCGAGCGCCTTGCCGGAGATCCTGACCGGGATCCGCACCGCGCTGGCTTTCGCCTTTGTCCTGCTGGTGGCGACCGAACTGATCGTCGCCCGCCAGGGGCTGGGCTATATGATCGGCTGGCTTGGCGATGGCGGCGTCTACGACGCGATGTTCGCGGTAGTGCTGACCGTGGCGTTCCTCGGCTTCGCCGCCGACCGCGGCTACCTGGTGCTGATGAAACGGATGCTACGGTGGCGCGAATGAGCCAGGTTCTCGACCGCGCGGCGCCGGTCGAGCGGCGCTATGGCCGCCTGGCGAGCGAGGCTTTTTTCGGTCTCGGCCGCGGCATCCGCAGCGGGCTGAGCCTGATCCTGCTGTTCGCCGCCTGGGAGGCCTTCGCCCGCAGCGGCGCGGTGACCAGCTTTCTGCTGCCGCCCTTTTCGGTGGTGATCGAGCGGGTCTGGCAGGACGCGGTATCGGGCGACCTCGCGGTCAATCTGGGCCAGACCCTGTACCGGGTCATGATCGGCTTTGCCATCGCCGGCATCGCCGGGATCGTGCTCGGCATCCTGATCGCGCGCAACCGGGCGACACGGTGGTTTTTCGATCCGATCATCTCGGTCGCCTTCCCGATGCCGAAGATCGCGTTTCTGCCGGTGTTCATGCTGTGGTTCGGCCTCTACGATTTGTCCAAGGTGACGATGATCGTGTTCAGCGCGATTTTCCCAGTGGTGACGGCGACGGTGACCAGCACCCAGGGCGTCGAGAAGGAGATGCTGTGGTCAGCGCGCAGCCTCGGCGCCAGCGAACGCCGGCTCTTGTGGGAGATCATCCTGCCGGCGGCATTGCCGCAGATCCTGACCGGGCTGCAGGTCGCACTGCCGGTGTCGATGATCGTCGCGATCGTCACCGAGATCCTGATGGGCGGGCCGGGACTGGGCGGGGCGATGATCGCCGCTTCGCGCTTTGCCGATTTGCCGGGGGTTTTCGCCGGCATCGTCGAGATCGCGGTCGCCGGGTTCTGCTTGGTCAAAGGCATGGCGATTCTGCGGCGCCGGCTGCTTCGCTGGCATCAGGAAGCGCTGGACCCGACCACCGTGTAACCGCTGCTGCCGATAGCAGGCGGTCAAAGGGAGAGTCATTGGATGATCCTACGTACTCGGACGCGAACCCGCATCAAGACAGCGGCAGCGGCACTCGCCGCTCTGGGGCTGCTGCTCTGGGTGATCGCGGCGACCCTGCATGTCACCCCTGCCGACGCCCGCGATGTCGCGCTGGGCCATATGGGAGACCGCTCGCTCGGCATCGTCGCCGGCGGGGTCTCGGTGGCCGGCAGCATTGCCCTGCTGATGGCCGCGAGCTGAAACTGCCGGCCGGTGCGCCGCGCGACCCGTGCTCCACCGTTTCTGCTTCTGCTGGCGCCCTGGCTGCTGCTAGCATCGGCGGCGGGTAACGGGCGGCTCTGAGACTGCCCGCAAGCGCGGGAGGAAATGCGATGACGGCAACCGATGCCGGCGCGCTGTCGCTGTTGGAGCATCGCCGGCAATTGCGGCGCGCGGTTATCGCCAGCACGATCGGCACGACGATCGAGTGGTACGATTTCTTTATCTACGGCACGGTGACCGGGCTCGTCTTTGCCAAACTATACTTCCCGGGTTCCGACCCGCTGACCGGAACATTAGAGGCCTTTGCGATCTATGCGGTCGGTTTTGTCGCCCGCCCGGTCGGCGCCGCGATCTTCGGCCATTACGGCGACCGGATCGGGCGCAAGGCGGCGCTCATCGCAACCTTGCTGCTGATGGGGCTGGCGACCTTTGCCGTGGCTTTTGTTCCCGGTTATGCGCAGATCGGTATCTGGGGCGCCGTGATCCTGACGGTCCTGCGCACCCTGCAAGGGATCGGGGTCGGCGGCGAATGGGGCGGCTCGGTGCTGATGTCGATGGAATGGGCCCGAACCGATGCCCATCGCGGCTTTATCGCGTCATGGCCGCAATTCGGCGTGCCGGCGGGGCTGTTTCTGGCGAATCTTGCGGTGCTGGCCTTCAGCGCGATCTCCGGCCCGCAATTCATCGCCTGGGGCTGGCGGATCCCGTTCATCCTCAGCATCGTCCTGGTCGGGATCGGCCTCTATATCCGGCTCGGCATCCTCGAAACCCCGGTTTTTTCGCGGCTGGTCGCCGAGGACCGGCTCGAACGCGTGCCGGTATGGGAAGTGGTCAAGCGCCAGCCGCGCGAGATCATCCTGACGGCGCTGTTGCGCATGGGCGAGCAGGCGCCGTTCTACATCTTTACCGCTTTCGTCTTCACCTATGGGACGACGATCCTGCACAGCTCACGCGATTTGCTGCTGATCGCGGTACTGACCGCCTCGGTCGTGTCATTCTTTACAATCCCGTATTCTGGCTACCTGTCGGACCGGATCGGCCGCAAGCGGATGTATCTGATCGGCGCGGCAGCGATGGGCGTGTTCGGCTTCATCTATTTCGCGCTGCTCGACACGATGATGCCGGGCTGGATCTTTCTCGCGATCGTGCTGTCGCTGATCCCGCATGACATGATGTACGGTCCGCAGGCGGCATTGATCGCCGAATGCTTCACCAGCCGGCTGCGCTACAGCGGCGCTTCGCTTGGCTATCAGCTCGCCTCGGTCATCGCCGGCGGCCCGGCGCCATTGATCGCCACGGCGTTGTTCGCCGCCTACAAATCCGGCTACGCGATCGCGGTCTACATTCTGGTCTGCGCATTGATCAGCCTGATATCGGCCGCCCTGGTGCCCGACTACACGAACCAGGACATTTCCGCCGAATACGACGAGGCCTGACTCGATTTACCGGTTTCTGCGGGCGAGCGGACGCATCGGATGACAGAGGTCGCGGCGGCGAATCGGACCATGGTTGCGCTGGCCCGCGGCGGGGCACTCATGCTAGCGTCGTCGGTCGTCGCCAAAGGTCGGGCAACGCTCCTAAGGGGGAAAAGGGTGCGATGGTCCTCGACCCGGTCATGCTGTCGCGCATCCAGTTTGGGTTCGTTGTCAGCTTTCATATTATCTTTCCCGCCTTCACGATCGGGTTGGCGGCATGGCTGGCGACGATCGAAGGCATGCGCCTGGCCACCGGCAATGCGCTCTATCGGCGGGTCTTCGACTTCTGGCTCAAGGTGTTCGCGCTCTCCTTTGGCATGGGCGTGGTCAGCGGCATCGTCATGGCCTTCCAGTTCGGCACCAACTGGAGCGTGCTGTCCGAGCAAACCGGGCCGATCCAGGGCCCGCTCTTGGGATACGAGGCGTTCACCGCCTTTATGCTGGAAGCCACCTTCTTCGGCGTCATGCTGCTCGGCCGCGAGCGGACGCCGCGTTGGTTCTATTTTCTGGCATGCTGCATGGTGGCGCTCGGCACGATGCTGTCATCGTTCTGGATCCTTGCCAACAACACTTGGATGCAGGTCCCGATCGGCCATACCGTGATCGACGGCAAGCTGGTGCCGACGGATTGGTGGGCGATCACCACCGGCCCGGTGATGCGGGTGCGCTGGCCGCACATGCTGCTCGGCGCCTTTCTCACCACCGGAATGAGCATCATCGCCACCGGCGCCTGGTACCTGCTGCGCCGTACGCATCTGCGCGAGGGCCGAATGATGCTGAATTGGGGGCTGGCCCTGGTCGCTGTGCTGATCCCGGTGCAGATCGGCTTTGGCCATCTTACCGGCGATTACGTCCACCACTACCAGCCGGCGAAATTTGCCGCGATCGAGGCGCGCTGGCACACCGAACAGCCGGCGAGCGAGGTGCTGATCGGCATACCCGACGAAACCGCGCAGAAAAACCTGTTCGCAATCACGGTGCCGCTTCTCGGCAGTTTCATCGCGTCGGGAACCTGGGATTCGCGGGAGGTCGGGCTCGACACCTTCCCGCCGCAGGACCGTCCGCCGGTGCTGATCCCGTTTTTGACGTTTCGGCTGATGGTCGGCCTGGGCTTGATCATGCTGGCGGTGTCGTGGCTGGGGATGTGGCTGCGCTGGCGCGGCCGGCTCGAAACCACGCGCTGGTTTTTGTGGGCGGCGCTGCTGTCGTTCCCGAGCGGCTTTGTCGCGGTGATCGCCGGCTGGTTCACCGCCGAGGTCGGGCGCCAGCCCTGGGTGGTCTACGGGCTGTTGCGCACCGCGGATGCGGTGACCCCATCCTTGACCACCGGCGCCGTGCTGTTCTCGCTGCTGGCCTATATCGTGGTCTATTCGGTGATCTACGCGTTCGGCTTCTATTACATCTACCAGCTGCTGCGCGACGGGCCGGCGGAAGAACCCGAGCCAGTGTCGCCGCAGCGGCCGATGGCCCTGGCGATGCAGGGGGGCGCTCGGTGAGCGCGTTCGGCCCGTCGAGCCTGGCATTGTTCTGGGCTGGCGTGATCGCCGTGGCGATTCTCCTCTACGTGGTCCTCGACGGGTTCGATTTGGGCGTCGGCATCCTCTTCGGCACCACCGGCAACCCAGTGCTGCGTGAAGAGATGATTGCGGCGGTCTCGCCGTTCTGGGACGGCAACGAAACCTGGCTGATCGTCATCGGGGCGTCGCTGTTCGCGGCCTTTCCGACGGTCTATGCGGTGTTTCTGTCGGCCTTTTACATTCCGGTGCTGCTGTTGCTGTTCGGACTGATCTTTCGCGGCGTCGCCTTTGAGTTTCGCATCCGCGACGATGCCCGGCCGCTGTGGAACCGGGGCTTCTTTGTCGGCTCGCTGGTCGTCGCCTTTGTCCAGGGTGCTGCGGTAGGCGCGATGATCCGCGGCATCCCGGTGGTGGGCGGCCAATATGCCGGCGGCCCGTTCGCCTGGCTGGCGCCGCTGCCGGTGTTGTGCGGCATTGGCCTGATACTCGGCTATGCCCTGCTCGGCGCCGGCTGGCTGACCCTCAAATCCGAGGGCGCATTGCGCGAGTGGGCATGGCGGCGCATTCCCGCTCTCGCCGGCGCGGCGCTGGTGGTGCTGGGTTTGGCAGGCGTTGCCGCGTTCGTCGAGCGCACCCGGGCAACCGGCATCATGTTTCTCGGCCGCTCATGGGGGCTGGCTTTTCCGCTGATCGCGCTGTTGGCGATGGTGGGCGTGTTCGCCGCCGTCAAAAGGCGGCGCGACGGGTGGCCCTATGCTCTTACCGTGGTGTTTTTCGTCGCCGCCTTTGGTGCGCTGGCGGTGATGTTCTGGCCCTATATGATCCCCTACACGGTCACCATCGCCAACGCCGCGGCGCCTGATGCTTCGCTCTCATTCCTGTTCTGGGGCGCCGGTGTCTTTGTGCTGCCGGTCATCGCGATCTACACGATCACCGTCTACTGGCTGTTCCGCGGCAAATTGCGCCGCGGCTATCACTGAACTCAGTCCAGGCTGGAGACGGCGCCATCCGGCGGTAAATCCTGATCGGGAGATGGAATCCCTACGATTTCTCCCGGGCGCCTGAGCGAGCGGCGCGAATTGCGCGCCATACCCGCTCGGGCGTCGCCGGCATTTCAATGTGTCGCACCCCGAGATCGGCGAGCGCGTCGACGACCGCGTTGATCACTGCCGCCAGCGCCGGCGTGGTCCCGCCCTCGCCGCCAGAACGGACCCCGAGCCGGTTCGTTGGCGCCGGCACTTCGCTGAGCGCGGTCGCCAGGAACGGCAAGGTGTCGGCGCGCGGCATCGCGTAATCCATGAAGCTCGCGCTCAGCAGCTGCCCGCTCTCGGGGTCGTAGTGGATATTTTCCAGTAATGCCTGACCCACCCCCTGTGCAATTCCGCCATGCGTTTGACCGTGCAGGATCAGCGGATTGATCGCCCGGCCGACATCGTCGACCGCGGTATGACCGACGATCCGCACCTCGCCGGTATCGGGATCGACCTCGACCTCGCAGATTTGCGCGCCATAGGGAAAGCTCGCGACCGGCAGCGTCTGGTCGGAAATGCCGGCAAGCGGTCCCTGCAGATCCGGCGGCAAGTCGTGGCGCTCCACGGCGGCGGCGGCAATTTCGAAAATGCCGATCTCCCGGTCGGTGCCGACGATTCGGTAGCGGCCATGCTCGAACTCGATGTCGATTTCACCGGTCTCGAGCAGGAAGCTGGCGATCTTGCGCCCTTTGTCGATGATATCGTCGGTGGCTTTGCCGATGATCGTCGCCGCCAGCTTCATCGACCGGCCGGAATGGGAGCCGCCGCCGGCCTCTACCCGATCGGTGTCGTGGGCGACGTAGCCGATGCTGTCGAACGGCACCCCGAGCCACTCGGTGACGAGCTGGGCAAAGCTCGTCTCATGGCCCTGTCCTGACGACATCGTACCCATCACCAGCTCGACCCTGCCCTCGGGAAGCACGGTGATCTCGGTGCGCTCGCGCGGCGCGCCGCTGGTGATCTCGACATAATTGGCGACGCCAATGCCGCGCAGCCGGCCGCGCCGCTTCGCCTCGGCGCGCCGAGCCGGAAACCCGTTCCAATCGGCCAGAGCAAGCGCGGCGTCCATTGCCTCCTGGTAGCGGCCGCTGTCATAGGTCAGGCCGAGCGGGTTGGCGTAGGGCTGGGCAGCGGCAGGGATCATGTTGCGGCGGCGCAGCGCCACCGGGTCGAGCGCGAGGCGGTCCGCCGCCAGATCGATCAGCCTTTCGATGACAAAGATCGCCTCGGGCCGGCCGGCGCTGCGATAGGGGGTGGTCGAGACCGTGTTGGTGACCGCGCCGCGGCCACGAAAATAGCCGACGGGGATCCGATAGACGCTCGACATCAGGCCGAGCCCCTTCTGCAACGACACGAAGGCGGCTGCATGCCCGCCGAGATTGCTCAAATTCGAGCCGCGGACAGCAAGGAAATTCCCCTCCTCGTCGAGCGCGAGCTCGGCCTCGACCGTCAGGTCGCGGCCCTGATAGTCGCTAAGGAAAGATTCGCCGCGCTCGCAGGTCCATTTTACCGGCCGGCCGACCCGGCGCGCCGCCCAGGCGAGCAGGGCATATTCGGGGTAGAAGAAATTGCGCGTGCCGAAATTCCCGCCCATATCCTTGCACACGCAGCGCACCTGCTCCGCCGGCACGCCGAGGATTTGGGCGAGGTCGAGGCGCAATTTGGCGACGCCGCGGCCACTGCCCGAGTAGAGCGTGTAATGCCCGCTCGCCGCCTCGTACGCGGCGGTCGTGGTGCGCGGCTCCATCGGCACCCCGGTGACCCGCTGCACCCAGGTGCCGAGCCGCACGACATGCGCGGCGCGCGCAAAAGCCTCGGCGGTTCCGGCCGCGTCGCCAAGCTCGATATCGATGCACAGATTGTCCGGCGCATCGTCCCACAGCGACGGGGCGCCCGGATTTAGTGCGTCCGCCGCGCGCGCCACCGCTGGCAGCGGCTGATACGCGATCTCGACCAACTCGGCCGCGTCCTTGGCCTGATCGATGGTCTCGGCGACGACCATGGCGACTGGCTCGCCGACAAAGCGCGCCTTGTCGGGTGGCATCGGGTAATCGCGGGTCGCGATCGGCGCAAAGCCGCGCAGCCGCACGCTGACATCTGGGGCAACCATGAGGCCGGCATTGTGCGGGATCGGCCCGAGCCCGTCGGCGACATAATCGAGCCCGGTAAGCACGGCAAGCACGCCAGGCGCCGCGAGAGCCGCCCCGTGGTCGACCGAGAGAATGCGCGCATGGGCATGGCGCGAGCGCAGCATCGCCGCATGCGCCAGCCCCGGCAGGACGAGATCGTCGGCAAAGCTGCCTTTGCCCGCGAGCAGCCGGAAATCCTCCTTGCGCCGCACCGGCCGGCCAATCCCGTTGACGATAGTGCTCGATGAATTCATGCGCTGCTCCTCGGTACGGCAGGGGCGTCGGCTCGGGACCGAGCGCGGATCAAAAAATTGCTCGGTCAGGCCGAGGATCTTTACCGATCCAGCGGCGGAACGCATCGTCAAGAGTGCCGGTTGCGACGGCCGAGGATCGTCCTGGCCGGTCAGGGCAGGCCTTGACAACAGGTGAGTAAGCGCTTACTTCGCTTGCCGCCATGGCCACGATCCGATTAGACAGCGACGAGCGCCACAAGGCGATTGTCGCCGCAGCCCTGCCGCTATTCGCCCGCAAGGGTTTTGCCGGCACCACGACCAAGGAGCTCGCCGAAGCGGCGAACATTTCCGAGGGGCTGCTGTTCCGGCATTTCCCGAGCAAAAAGCACCTCTATGGCGAGATCCTGCGGCTAGGCTGCGAAGGCGATCCGGCGCTCGAGCGCCTGGCGACGCTCGAACCCTCGACCCTCACCCTGGTTCGCATGATCCATTATATGGTCCGATACTTCCTGCTTACGGGCGAGGCCGACCGGGGCGAACGCGACTCGCGCCTGCGCCTCGTTCTCCACAGCTTTCTCGAGGATGGAGAATATGCCCGCGAGCTTTTCGACACGATCTTCGAGCGGGTCCAACCGCTATTCGCCGCCTCGATCGAAGCGGCGGCGGCAGCGGGCGATCTTGTCCTCGGCCCGATCGCGTCGGACAACCGTTTCTGGTTTGGTCATCACGTCGCGGCGATGATGGCCCTTGTCTGTTTGCCGGCGCGGGCCTGCCTGTCCTATCGGGGAACGCATGCGGCGCTGGTCGAAGAAACCACCTGGTTCATCCTGCGCGGCATCGGCATGCCCGATGCGGCGATCGCTGCCGCGCTCGCCGCCAGCGCCCAAGACCCGCTGGAACTCGCGCCCTGCTGATACAGGAGTCCGCTATGGACGGCGATCAGATGACCAACGCACCGGCGACAGCCTTAACCCGGGATCAGGCGCTGCACGAGCGTGACGAATCCGGGCGGGTCGCCGCGCCGCGACCGAAAACCGTCCGCTGGCTGGTCATCGTCGGGCTGCTGCTGGTGGTGGTACTCGGGGGACTCTACGGGTTCAATCGCTTCCGCACCCAAGCGATCGCCAATTTCTTCGCCCACAACAAGCCGCCGCCGGTGCAGATCAGCGAGGTCGTCGCGGAAAATCAGTCGGTCCCACGCTTTGCTCCCGGCATCGGTTCGATCACCGCGGTAAACCAGGTGACTGTCAACCCCGAGGTCGGCGGACGCGTCACCAAGATCTATTTCGAGCCGGGGCAGATGGTAAAAGCCGGCGACCCCTTGGTCCAGATCAACGACGCGCCGGATCGTGGGGACCTTGCCAATTACCAGGCCCAGGCGAAACTCGCGGAGATCAACTTGGCGCGCTCCAAGCAACTGGTCAAACGCCAGTTCACGCCGCAGGAGACCGTCGACCAGAACAAGAGCCAACTCGATCAGATGGACGCCCTGATCCAGAAGACCGAGGCGATCATCGCGCAAAAGCTGATCCGCGCTCCGTTTTCCGGCCGGCTCGGGATCCGCCAGATCGATCTCGGGCAATATCTCAACCCCGGCGCGCCGATCGTCACCCTGACCGACCTGTCGATGCTTTATGTAAATTTCACCTTGGCGTCGCAAATGCGCCCGCAGATATCCGTCGGCCAGCGGGTCAATGTCACCTCCGACGCTTACCCCGGGCGGATCTTCGCGGCGAAGATCACGACGATCGAGCCGCAGCTTAGTGCCGATACGCGGACGATCGAGGTCCAGGCAACGATGGCCAACCCGGATGAGGCGCTGCTGCCCGGCATGTTCGTCAACGCCGCGATCGTGCTGCCGCCGCGGCCCGATACGATCGTCGTGCCCGAGACCGCGGTCGAATACACGCTCTACGGCGACAGCGTTTATGTGATCCGCGATGACGGCAAGGACGCCAAGGGTGACCCGATCCTCAAGGCGGTGCGTACGCCGGTGAAGACCGGAACCCGCTGGGACGACAAGGTGGCGATTCTCGAAGGGCTGAAACCCGGCGAGCGCATCGTCGCCGCCGGGCAGGTCAAACTGCAAAACGGCGCCCAGGTCGCGGTTACCGGCTCGCCGCCGCCGCAGCCGCCAGCCATCCCGACCCTGCACTGACGCCCGGTACCGGTGATGTCGTTCACCGACATTTTCATCCGCCGGCCGGTGCTCGCGCTGGTCGTGAGCCTGCTGATCCTGCTGATCGGCTTGCGGGCGATGCTGGGTCTGCCAGTGCGTCAGTACCCCAAGCTGTCGAATACGACGATCACGATTACCACGATCTATCCCGGCGCGTCGCCCGATCTGATGCAGGGCTTTATCACCACGCCCTTGGCCCAGGCGGTGGCGACGGCCGAGGGTATCGACTATCTGACCTCGTCGTCGGTCCAGGGCACCAGCACGATCACCGCCTATATCCAGCTCAATTTCGATCCGGATCAGGCCCTGACCGAAGTCATGGCCAAAGTCCAGCAGGTCAAATACCTGCTGCCGACCGGATCGCAGGATCCGATCATCGTCAAGGCGACCGGTCAGACCACGGCGGTCATGTATATCGGCTTCTCGAGCAGTGAAATATCGAGCGCCGCGATTTCGGATTATCTGACGCGGGTCGTGCAGCCGCTGCTCGACACCGTCAGCGGCGTTGCTTCGGCCGATATCCTCGGCGGCCAGGTGTTCGCCATGCGGCTGTGGCTCGATCCCGCCCGAATGGCGGCGCGCGGGATCTCGGCCGCCGATGTCGCCGCGGCGATCCAGGCCAACAACTACCAATCGGCGCCGGGCCAGGCCAAGGGCTACTTCACTGTCACCAATGTCAGTGCCAATACCGGGCTGACCGATGTCGCCCAGTTCAAGAATATGGTGGTCAAGGCCAAGAGCGGCGCCGTGGTGCGGATGAGCGACATCGCCACCGTCGATCTGGCCGCCCAGAGCTGGACTTCGAGCGTCATGATGAACGGCCAGCACGCCGTGTTCATCGGCGTCCAGGCGACCCCGGCGGGTAACCCGCTGACCTTGGTCAAGGGCGTGCGCGCGCTGCTGCCGGAGATCAGGCGCAACCTGCCGCCGTCGGTCGAGATGCAGGTCGCCTACAACTCGACCAAATTCATCCAGGCCTCGATCGACGAAGTCGAAACCTCGCTGGGCTCGGCCGTCGCCATCGTCGTCGTCGTGATCTTTCTGTTTCTCGGCAGCCTGCGCGCGGTGCTGATCCCGATTGTGACTATTCCGCTGTCGCTGGTCGGCGCCGGAATGATCATGGCCGCCCTGGGGTTCAGCCTGAACCTGTTGACATTGCTGGCGATGGTGCTGGCGATCGGGCTGGTCGTCGACGACGCGATCGTCGTCGTCGAGAACGTCTACCGCCACATCGAGCAGGGCCGTACCCCGGCCCAGGCCGCGCTGATCGGCGCCCGCGAGATCGCCAACCCGGTGATTTCGATGACCCTGACCTTGGCCGCGGTCTATGCCCCGATCGGCTTTCTCGGCGGAGTCACCGGCGCGCTGTTCCGCGAGTTCGCCTTTACCCTGGCCGGCGCGGTGATCATCTCGGGCGTGGTCGCGGTGACCCTGTCGCCGATGATGTGCTCTTTGCTGTTGAGCCGCGACATGCTGCACGGGCGCTTTGTCGGTGTAATCGACCGCACCTTTTCACGTTTGGCAGGCTGGTACGGCCGCCGCCTCGACCGCTCGCTCGACTACCGTCCGGTGACTGCCCTGTTTGGCGCCGCGGTCCTCGCCAGCCTCGTCTTCATGTATCTGCACACCAGCTCCGAGCTCGCGCCCGAGGAAGATCAAGGCGTGCTGTTTGCGGTGACCAAGGCGCCACAATATTCCAACCTCGATTATTCCGAAGCTTACGACCACAAGCTCGACCAGGCGCTCGCCTCGTTCCCCGAGAGCTATCTGCGGTTTATCGTCAATGGCAACCTGGGGCCGAACCAGGGGATCGCCGGCGTCATTCTGAAGCCCTGGGGCGAACGCAAGCGTTCCGCGCAGCAGCTGAAGCCGCTGGTCCAGCAGAAGGTCAACAGCGTCGAGGGGCTCAGCGCCTTCGTCTTTTCGCTACCGCCGCTGCCGGCGACGATCGGCGGGCTGCCGATCCAGATGGTGATCTACTCGCCCGCCGACTACAAATCGATCTTCCTGCAGATGGAAAAGATCAAGGCGGCGGCGCGAAAGAGCGGCATGTTCATCGTCGTCGACAGCGACCTCAATTTCAACCAGCCGGTGATCCACGTCAATATCGACCGGTCCAAAGCCAACGCGCTCGGGATTACGATGCAGTCGATCGGCGATACCTTGGCGCTGCTGGTCGGCGAGAACTACGTCAACCGCTTCAATTTGAACGGCCGGTCCTATGAGGTGATCCCGCAAGTGCCGCGCGCCGACCGCCTCAATTCGGAAACCCTGACCCGCTACTACGTCAAATCGGCGACGGGTCAGCCGGTGCCGCTGTCCAATCTGGTCAGCCTCGAGAGGCGCACCGATCCGAATGCGCTGACCCAGTACAACCAGCTGAATTCGGCAACCTTTCAGGCGGTGCCGATGCCGGGAGTGACGACCGGCCAGGCGATCAGCTTCCTCGAAGACCAGGCCAAGCAGTTGCCGGCCGGCTTCAGTCACGACTACCTCTCCGATTCGCGACTTTACGTGCGCGAGGGCAATCAGCTGGCGGTGACCTTCGTCTTTGCCCTGATCATCATTTTCCTGGTGCTGGCGGCGCTGTTCGAGAGCCTGCGCGATCCGCTGGTGATCCTGGTCAGCGTGCCGATGTCGATCTTCGGGGCGATGGTGCCGCTGTTTTTCGGCTTGGCGACGATGAACATCTATACCCAGGTCGGGCTCGTCACCTTGATCGGACTGATCAGCAAGCACGGCATCCTGATGGTCGCCTTCGCCAACGAGCTGCAGGTCAGCGAACGGCTCGACCGCCGGCGGGCGATCGAGCAGGCGGCGCGGGTGCGGCTGCGCCCGATCCTGATGACGACGGCGGCGATGGTGGTCGGGCTGGTGCCGCTGCTGATCGCGAGCGGCGCCGGGGCGGCGAGCCGCTTTTCGATCGGCATCGTGGTCGTCGCCGGCATGTCGATCGGGACCCTGTTCACCCTCTTCGTGCTGCCCGCGGTCTATACCGTGCTGGCCAAGGACCACCTCGCCGCCGCTGGCTCGACCCGGGCGCGCGAACTCGCCCAGGTATCGTGAAGCCGTTGCGGATCGTCGTCGTCAACGACCGCATGCAGGAGAATTATCGCTACGAATTGACCGAGCCAGAGGGGCGTAATTTCGACTTCGAATTTCGCCCGGACTTGACTCCCAAGCAGATGCTGCGGCTCGGGGTGTTCGGCGGCAAGTACATGACCGACACGCGGGGCGAGTTTCCGGCAGACTGGTTCGCCGAGGCCAAGCTGTCGCCTGACAAGCGCGACGGCCGCCTCAACCTTTTTGGCGTCGACGCCAGCCAGCCGCTTTCGATATGGCGGAGGAAGGGCTGGATCCATCCCGACGACCCGCGCGGCTGGTTTCAGTGGTATTGCCGATACTATATGGGCCGCCGCATGCCGGACGAGGACCGGCGGCAGATCGGGCGCTGGAAGTCGATGCGCCGCCATATCCGCCAGCTCGAGCGCAACTGTGGCCAAGGCAATCTGCGATGCCGGCCCCGACAGCGCCAAGCCCTATTGCACTGGGCCTATGACAGCCGCAACATCTAAATCTTCGCGAAATCTCGGGGCTGGTAGGCCCGGCAGGACTCGAACCTGCGACAACGCCGTTATGAGCGGCGCGTTCTGACCAGCTGAACTACGGGCCCGCCAAGCAGAGAATAACCGATGCCGAATGCCGGGGCCACCGCTGTGCGGTCTAGTGACGATGATTGTAAGACAGCCCAATGCCTCTATTCTTTATCGTGATCGATCATCGGACCCGTCCCGGTGATCCACGCCTTTTCCGGCATCGAGCCGTGCACGTGGATGGCCGGAACAAGGTCAGGTCAAGCCGGGCCATGACGACCGGCGAAGGAGCAATATCCGCACAACCGCTTCCGGCTGCGCGTGCCTGAGGCGGCGGGCGCTCAGGTATCGAGAAAGCTGCGCAATTTTCGCGAGCGGCTCGGATGCTTGAGTTTGCGTAGCGCCTTGGCCTCGATCTGGCGGATGCGCTCGCGGGTCACCGAGAACTGCTGGCCGACCTCTTCGAGGGTGTGATCGGTGTTCATGCCGATGCCGAAGCGCATGCGTAAGACGCGCTCCTCGCGCGCCGTGAGCGAGGCGAGAACGCGTGTCGTCGTCTCGCGCAGATTGGCCTGGATCGCCGCATCGAGCGGCAATACCGCGTTCTTGTCTTCGATGAAGTCGCCGAGATGCAAGTCCTCCTCGTCACCAATCGGGGTTTCGAGGCTGATCGGCTCCTTCGCAATCTTCAATACCTTGCGCACCTTTTCGAGCGGCATCGCCAGCTTTTCGGCAAGCTCTTCCGGGGTCGGTTCGCGGCCGATCTCATGCAGCATCTGGCGCGAAGTGCGCACCAGCTTGTTGATGGTCTCGATCATATGCACCGGGATGCGGATGGTACGCGCCTGATCGGCGATCGAGCGGGTGATCGCCTGGCGAATCCACCAGGTCGCATAGGTCGAGAATTTGTAACCGCGGCGGTATTCGAATTTGTCGACCGCCTTCATCAGGCCGATATTGCCTTCCTGGATCAGGTCGAGGAACTGCAGCCCGCGATTGGTATATTTTTTGGCGATCGAGATGACCAGCCGGAGATTGGCTTCGACCATCTCCTTTTTCGCCCGACCCGCCTCGCGTTCGCCCCGCTGCACGGTCTGCACGACCCGGCGGAACTCGGCAATCGGCAGCTTTGCTTCCGAGGCGAGCTGGGCGATCTGGGTGCGCAGCCGCACCGCCTCGGCCTGATGCTTTTCGATCAGCCTTAACCAACCGCGGCCGGGCAGGGTGGCAACCCGGTCGAGCCAATCGCCGGCCAGTTCGTTGCCGATATATTCGCGCAGAAATTCGGCCCGCTTGACCCCGGCATTCTCCGCCAGCCGTAAGAGTCGGCCTTCATCGGCGACGAGCCGGCGGTTGACGTCGTAGAGCTGGTCGACAAGGTACTCGATACGGGCGTTGTTCAGTCGGACGCGCTTGACGTCCTCAATCACCCTGGTCTTGAGCTTTTCATAGCGGCGCTCGGTCACCTTCGGCAGCGGCTCGCCCTTGAGTAGCGCGTTGATGCGCTGATCCTGCAGGCGATGAAGCTTCTTATGCAACTCGGCGATCGCGTCGAAGGTCGCGAGCAAGCCCGGTTTCAGCTGGGCTTCCATTGCCGCCAGCGAGATCGAGCTTTCTTCGCCCTCGCCGTCTTCGGCGGCGAGTTCGGGCTCGATGTCGGGTTCGGCCGCGGTTTCGTCGGAAGCGGCCTCGGGTTCGTCCGAAGCAGCCTCGGGCCCGGCCGCCGGGTCGGGCTCCGCCGCCGGATCGCCGATCGCCGCTTCAGCCGCTCCGGGTGCGACCTGATCGAACCCGCCGCCGCCATAGGTAGCGTCGAGATCAATGATATCGCGCAGCAGCATCTTTCTCTCGTTCAGCGCGTCGCGCCAGCCGATGATCGCGCGGATCGTCAGCGGGTTGTCGCAGATGCCGCCGATCATCATCTCGCGCCCGGCCTCGATCCGCTTGGCGATCGCAATCTCGCCCTCGCGCGACAGCAATTCGACCGAGCCCATCTCGCGCAGATACATGCGCACCGGATCGTCGGTGCGGCCGATGTCGTCGTCGTCGAGATTGCCGCGGACTTCGCCGTCGGCCTCTTCGACCTCGACGGCGGCCGGCTCCTCGCTCTCCTCGCTCTCGATCACATTAACCCCGAGTTCGGAGAGCATCGTCATCGTGTCCTCGATCTGCTCCGAGGACACCTGGTCTTGCGGCAGTGCGGCGTTCAGCTCGTCATAGGTCACATATCCGCGCTCCCGGCCGCGGGCGAGCATCTTCTTGATTGCCGCGGCAACAATATCGAGGAGAGGCGCCTCGGCGGCCTCATCGCGGTTTTCCGTCGCTTCGGCCGTGTTCGCCGCTTTGCTCGCCATGCCACCATCCCTAAACAGTTTTCATGCCGGCCCGACCCGAGCCGGACCCAAGAAGTTTCCTCGATGCGGGTCTGCCGACGCCATTTCCCGATCGAACGCGGCGCGAGGTCAGGCCGGATCGTCATCCGACCGAACCTCGTGCAACATCCGTTCCCTGGCCGCCAGGAAGCGCTCCCAGTTTGCCGCCGAAACATCGTCGAGCAGGTGATTGCTGGCTTCGGCCAAGGCCGACCGGTGACCTCCCATCAGCATTCCGATCACATGGGCCCATTCGTCGCGCGCCATGCGCGAGTCCGGGCGTCGGACCAGAAAGCCCGAGTCGACCGAAGGCGAGAGAAGCGCATCCACGGTCGCCGCAAACCCGTTCAGCAGAAGGTGTTGCCGGAGCGCCGAAGCGTCAAGCCCCGGCCGCAGAGCATCGATCTCTAAAATTTCGCGACGAAGTTTGTCAAGCTCCGCTTCAGGAAGTTCGAGCGCGGCAAATTCCTCGGCGACTTCCTCGATCAGATCCGGAACCTGGAGCAAGATACGAAACAGAATCTCGCGCTGCATGCGCGCTGGTGCGCGTGGCGGCGGCCCCGGCCCGTCGCGGAGGAAGACTGGGCGGGGCGGCATCGGGCGCCGCGCCCCGGAATGCGACGGCCGCCAAGCCTCGTAGAGCCTCTCGCGCATAAACCGGCGGTATTCCGCTTGCACCGACCGGTCGGCGATCAGCGCCACGTCTTCAGCCAAGCGGCGCTGCAGGTCGGCTCGGCGTTCTGGCGTATCGGCCGGCCCGGCACCGAGTTCCAATTCCCACAACCTGTGCGACAAAGGCCGCGCTGCCGAGAAAATTTGCTCGAAACCGGCAGGCCCGGAACCGCGGATCAGCGAGTCGGGGTCTTCACCCGCGGGCAGGCTGGCAAAGCGCAGGCTGTGGCCCGGGCTGCAGCAACGGCAAGGCCCGACGCAAGGCCCGCGCCGCGGCGCGTTGCCCGGCGGCGTCGCCGTCGAAGCACAGGATCGGCTCAGGCCCCAGGCGCCACAGCTCGTGCAGCTGAAACTCGGTCAATGCGGTTCCGAGCGGCGCGACCGCGGTAACAAAACCGGCGCGATGCAGCGCGATCACGTCCATGTAGCCTTCGGTGACGATGGGGTTCGGCTCGGCTTCGCGGGCGGCCCGCGCCGCCGACCAGCCATAGAGCACGCGGCCTTTGGCGAAGACCGGGCTATCCGGCGAGTTCAAGTATTTGGGCTGCCCCTCCCCCACAACGCGGCCGCCAAAGGCGATCACCCGGCCGGCCCGGTCGCCGATCGGAAACATGACCCGGTTGCGAAAATAGTCGAACGGCTCGCCATCCTCGGGACGATGCAGCAACCCCGCCTCGAGCAGCAGCGGCTCGGGAAAATCGCCGGTGAGAGCGCGCCGCAGCGTCTGACGATCCTCGGGCGCCCAGCCGAGGCGGAAGCGGCGGATCGTTTCGGGATCGAGCCCGCGGCTGTGTAGATATTCGCGCGCCCGGCTGCCGCCCGGCGCCCACAGCCTGGCCTCGTAAAAGGCGGCGGCGGCTTCGAGGGTTTCGAGCAAGGTCTTCTGCCGCTGCGCCCGTTCGCGTTCTTCGGGGGTCGCCTGCGGCACCGCGAGCCCGGCTTCGCCGGCCAATTTTTCGACCGCTTCAAGAAAATCGAGATTGTCGGCACGCATCACAAAGCCGATCGCGTCGCCATGCGCGCCGCAGCCGAAGCAGTGAAAAAAATTCTTGTCCTCGACGACGTAGAAGGACGGTGATTTTTCGCTGTGGAACGGGCACAGCCCGGCATGTTCGCGCCCGCGGCGGATAAGCTTGACCCGGCGGCCGACCAGCCCGGCCAGCGAAACCCGACCGCGCAGCTCGTCGAGGAAACCCGGCGGAAAAGCCATCGATCAGCGTTTGTCCGGTTGGCCCCTCGCCGCCCATCGGCGGGAGAGGGAGGCGTCCGTCGCGAATGCGGCGGCAGGGTTGGGCCGGCAGTCGCGGGAGTTACCGCGTTTCGTCCCCTCCCCCGGTTCCCCGCCCGCCGCAAGCGGGTGCGGCAGGGGCATTGTATCGAGCGACGTCGCCATCGTCTCCACTCAGCCCAAGAGCCGCCTGACGACCGCACCCGCGCGGCTGAAATCCATGATGCCGGAATGCCGGCTGCGCAAGGCCGCCATGACTTTGCCCATGTCCTTGATGCCGGCAGCGCCGGTCTCGGCGATCGCCGCCTGCGCCGCTGCCGCGATCTCGTCCTCACTCATCTGCTGCGGCAAAAAGCTTTCGATCACGGCAATTTCTTCGCGCTCCTGCTGCACCAGGTCGGGTCGCTCGCCTTGCTCGTAGAGCGCGATCGATTCGCGGCGCTGCTTGATCATACTTTGCAGCATCCGGGCAATTTCAGGCTCGGCAACGCCATCGGCATTGCCCTCGCCACGGGCCGCGACGTCGCGCTCCTTGAGCCCGGCCAGGATCAGCCGCACGGTTGAGAGGGTGCGTCCATCCCTCGCCTTCATCGCCTGTTTCAGCCGGTCGGTGAAGGCCTGACGCAGCATCCGCACCCCCCGTTTGCCGAAAATTCAGCCTATCCGGTTTCGCGTCTCGCGGCAATTCCGCGCGTCCGATACTAAGTATTTGAAACAACGTGAAGTTCCGACAACATGGGGGTTGACCTTGCCAGTCCGACCGCTTATTTGTGAACGGTTCCGCGATGCGCCCGGTGGCCACCCCACTGGCGCGTTGCGGCTTGCCCGCCGGATTTTTCTAATATGCACGACCCGTGGCTGCAACCGCCCGACTGCGACGCCGCGCTCGTCCTCGCGGACGGAACGGTGTTTTGGGGCGGCGGTTTTGGCGCCCGCGGCGCGGCGGTCGGCGAGGTCTGCTTCAACACCGCGATGACCGGCTACCAGGAGATCCTGACCGATCCGTCTTATGCCGCGCAGATTATTAACTTTACCTTTCCGCATATTGGCAATGTCGGAACCAATCGCGAGGATATCGAGACCACCAACCCGGCGGCGCGTGGCCTTGTCGTCCACAGCAAGGTCACTCGACCGGCCAACTGGCGCGCCACCGGACCGCTCGATGCGTGGCTCGAATCGCATGGGTTGATCGGGGTTTCGGGCGTCGATACACGGCGGCTGACCCGGCTGATCCGCGATCGGGGGCCGCCCAACGGCGTGATCGCGTACGATCCACAGCAGCCGCTGGAAATCGCATCGCTGCAGGCGCGCGCCGCTTCCTGGCCCGGTCTCGAAGGGATGGATCTGGCCAGCGAAGTCACCTGCCGCCAGAGCTACGCGTGGGACGAGACGCGCCTGGGCGCGGGAGGGCGGCTATGGCCGCCAGCACGAACCGCGCCATCATGTCGTCGCCATTGATTACGGCGCCAAGCGCAACATCCTGCGGATGCTCGCAGAGCACGGTTGTAGGGTTACCGTGGTCCCGGCCACCGCCTCGGCCGAGGACGTTCTGGGCCACCGGCCCGATGGCATCTTTCTGTCGAACGGGCCGGGCGATCCGGCCGCGACCGGCCGCTATGCGGTGCCGGTGCTGCGCGACTTGATCCAGTCGGGGAAGCCGATCTTCGGCATTTGCCTCGGTCACCAGTTGATGGCGCTGGCACTCGGCGGCACGCACCTGCAAGATGGCGCGCGGCCATCGCGGCGCCAACCATCCGGTTAAGGATTTGTTGACCGGCGCGGTCGAGATCACCAGCCAGAACCATGGCTTCGTCGTCGATCCCGAGAGCCTGCCATTCGGCGTCGAGCCGACCCATGTCTCGTTATTCGACAACGGCAACGAGGGCTTGCGAATCGTCGGCAAGCCGGTGTTCACGGTCCAGTACCATCCCGAGGCGAGCCCGGGGCCGCAAGACAGCCATTACCTGTTCGAGCGGTTTGTCGCGCTGATGGCGGCGAATGCCTAGGCGCACCGACATCAAGAGCATCCTGATCATCGGGGCCGGGCCGATCGTCATCGGGCAGGCCTGCGAGTTCGACTATTCCGGAACCCAGGCATGCAAGGCATTGAAGGCCGAAGGTTATCGGATCGTGCTGGTCAACTCGAACCCGGCGACGATCATGACCGACCCCGATCTCGCCGACGCCACCTATATCGAGCCGATCACCCCGGAGATAGTCGAGCAGATCATCGCCCGCGAGCGCGCGATGGGACATCCGATCGGCGCGCTGCTGCCGACGATGGGCGGACAGACCGCGCTCAACACCGCGATGACGCTCGCCCGCTCCGGCGTCCTCGCGCGCTACGGGGTCGAGCTGATCGGCGCCAACGAGACGGCGATCGCCAAGGCCGAAGACCGCCAGTTGTTCCGCCAGGCGATGGACCGGATCGGCCTGGCCTCGCCCGACAGCCGGCTGGTGCGCTCGCTCGACGAAGCGCTCGAAGCGCTCGCCGAGGTCGGGTTGCCGGTGATCATCAGGCCGTCCTTCACTCTGGCCGGCACCGGCGGCGGCATCGCCTACAATGTCGAGGAGTTCGAGGAGATCGTGCATGGCGGCCTGCGCGCCTCGCCGACCCACGAAGTGCTGATCGAGGAATCGGTCCTCGGCTGGAAAGAGTACGAGATGGAGGTGGTCCGCGACCGCGCCGATAATTGCATCATCGTCTGTTCGATCGAGAATATCGACCCGATGGGCGTGCACACCGGCGATTCGGTCTGCGTCGCCCCGGCGCTGACCCTGACCGACAAGGAATACCAGCTGATGCGCAACGCCGCGATTGCGGTATTGCGCGAGATCGGGGTCGATACCGGCGGATCGAACGTGCAGTTCGCGGTCAACCCGCAGGACGGCCGGCTCGTCGTCATCGAGATGAACCCGCGGGTGTCGCGCTCCTCGGCACTGGCCTCCAAGGCGACCGGTTTTCCGATCGCCAAGATCGCCGCCAAGCTCGCCGTCGGCTACACCCTCGACGAACTCGACAACGAGATCACCGGCGTCACCCCGGCTTCGTTCGAGCCGACGATCGATTACATCGTCACCAAGATGCCGCGGTTCACCTTTGAGAAATTTCCGGGGACCGAGCCGCTGCTGACCACCTCGATGAAATCGGTCGGCGAGGCGATGGCGATCGGCCGCAGCTTTGCCGAATTGGTGCAGAAGGCGCTGCGCTCGATGGAGACCGGTCTCAGCGGCTTTGACGAGGTCGCAATCGAGGGGGTCGAAAGCGCCGGCAAGGAGGCGGTCAAGGCCGCGCTCGCCAGACCCTCGCCCGACCGCCTGCTGCTGATCGCGCAGGCCTATCGCCACGGGCTGACCACCGCCGAGATCCATGCCGCCTGCCATTTCGAGCCGTGGTTCCTGGAACGCATCGGCGAAATCGTCGAGACCGAGGAGCGGGTGCGGCGGGACGGCTTGCCATCCGAGCGCAGCGGCTTGCTGCGGCTGAAGCAGATGGGTTTTGCCGACGCGCGGCTGGGCAGGCTCGCCGGGCTCGACGAGGCGGCGGTCTCGGCCCGGCGCCGCGAGTTAGACCTGCATCCGGTCTACAAGCGGGTCGACACCTGCGCCGCCGAGTTCCGGTCGCTGACCCCGTACCTGTATTCCTGCTACGAGGGCGACGGGTTCGACATGCCCGAATGCGAGGCTGATCCGAGCGAACGCAGAAAGGTGGTGATCCTCGGCGGCGGACCCAATCGAATCGGCCAGGGCATCGAGTTCGACTATTGCTGTGTCCATGCCGCCTACAGCCTGTCCGAAGCCGGCATCGAGACGATCATGGTTAATTGCAACCCGGAAACCGTCTCGACCGACTACGACACCTCCGACCGGCTGTATTTCGAACCATTGACCGCCGAGGACGTGATCGAGATCGTGCGGGTCGAGGAGCGGCGAGGCGCCGTGCTCGGCGTCATCGTGCAATTCGGCGGCCAAACCCCGCTGAAGCTCGCCGCTGCGCTGGAGCGCGCGCACATCCCGATCCTTGGCACCTCGCCCGACGCGATCGACCTGGCCGAGGACCGGCGCCGCTTTCAGGGGCTGTTGAGCCGGCTCGGCCTGCGCCAGCCACAGAACGGCGCCGCTCATTCCGCCGACGAGGCCGAGGCGGTGGCATTGCGCATCGGCTTTCCAGTGGTGATCCGACCGTCCTATGTGCTGGGCGGCCGGGCCATGGAGATCGTGCACGACAACGCCGGGCTGAACCGCTACATGCGCCAGGCGGTCAGCGCCTCGGGGACCAGCCCGGTGCTGATCGACCGCTATCTGCAGGACGCGATCGAGGTCGATGTCGACGCCATCGCCGACGGCCATGAGGTCGAGGTCGCCGGCATCATGGAGCATATTGAGGAGGCCGGGATCCATTCGGGCGACAGCGCCTGCTCGCTGCCGCCCTACAGCCTGACACCGGCGACGATCGGCGAAATCGAGCGGCAGACGGTGGCTCTCGCCCGGGCGCTGGGCGTCGTCGGGCTGATGAATGTGCAATTCGCGGTAAAGGACGAGGAAATCTACGTGCTCGAGGTCAATCCGCGAGCTTCGCGCACGGTTCCGTTTGTCGCCAAGGCCACCGGCATCCCGATCGCCAAGATCGCGGCGCGGGTGATGGCCGGCGAACGCCTCGTCGATTGCCGCGGCCCGCCTCCTGTGCGCGGCGGCCATGTCGCGGTCAAGGAGGCGGTGTTTCCGTTCGCCCGCTTCCCGGGGGTCGATCTGATCCTCGGGCCGGAGATGAAATCGACCGGGGAGGTGATGGGGCTTGATGCCGATTTCGGCCGCGCCTTCGCTAAATCGCAGCTCGCCAGCGGCACCAATCTGCCGCTCGAAGGTTGCGTCTTCGTCTCGGTGCGCGACCATGACAAGCAGGCATTGGTCGAGCCCTGCCGCCGCCTGGTCGAGATGGGCTTCGCCCTGCTCGCCACCCGGGGTACGGCCGGCGCGCTGCTCGCCGAGGGACTCCCGGCTACTTCGGTCAACAAGGTGCGCGACGGGCGCCCGCACATTGTCGACCACATGTTGAGCGGCGGGGTCCAGCTGGTGTTCAACACGACCGAGGGCAGCCAGGCGATTGCCGACAGCTTCAGCCTGCGCCGCACCGCGCTGACCCATGCGATCCCTTACTATACGACGATCGCCGGAGCCCGGGCGGCGGTCCAGGCAATTGCCGCGTTGCGCGCCGGGAACCTTGAAGTTGCGCCGTTGCAGTCTTACTTTTGAATGCCTCGCAGCGGCACTTTCCGCCACCTTCGATCAACAAGATGCGAACCTGTCCTCGATGAACAAGATCCCGATGACGGCCGACGGGTACAATCGGCTTCGCGAGGAGCTGAAGCAGCTGAAATCCGTCGAGCGGCCGTCGATCATCCGCGCCATCGCCGAGGCCCGCGAGCACGGAGATCTGGCTGAGAACGCCGAATATCATGCCGCGCGCGACCGTCAAAGCTTCATCGAGGGCCGGGTCATGGAGCTCGAGGACAAGGTCGCCCGCGCCGAGGTCATCGACGTTTCCAAGCTTTCCGGCTCGGTGATCAAGTTCGGCGCGCGCGTCAGGCTCGCCGATGAGGAGAGCGACGAGGAGCAGACCTTCCAGATCGTCGGCGAGGACGAGGCCGATATCAGCCGCGGCAGGCTGTCGGTGACCTCGCCCCTGGCGCGCGCGCTGATTGGCAAAGGCCAGGGCGACAGCGTCGAAGTCGCCACCCCGCGCGGCGCCAAATCTTATGAGGTGGTCACCGTCGAGTTCAGCTGAACGGCATCCGGCTGACCGGCGCGGTCCGCAGCACCAGATAGCCGCAAATCGCGGAGGCTGAAGACGCGAACAGCACGGCGACCCGGACATCGATGTCATAAGCCTCGGCCGGGAAGGCGAGGCCGCCGATAAACAGGCTCATCGTAAAGCCGATGCCGGTCAACAGCGACAAGCCGTAGACCTGCCGCCAAGTAGCGCCTTCGGGAAGCGCCGCCAAGCCGATGCGGGTCGCCGCCCAAATCGATCCGGCGATGCCCAGCTGCTTGCCGAGAAAGAGGCCGAGCGCGATCCCGAGCTGAATCGGATCGAGCAATATCGCGGGCGTGACGTCGGTGAGCCGCAGGCCGGCATTGGCAAAGGCGAAGAGCGGCAGCACACCGAACGCGACCCAGGGATGCAGATCGTGCTCCAGACTGACGAGCGGCGAAGCCACGTCGCCTGTGCGCAACGGTATCGTCAGGCCGACGACCACACCGGCGATGGTCGCGTGAACGCCCGATTTCAGGACGCATACCCATAGGAACACGCCGGCGAGCATGTAAGGGGCGCGGCGCGCCACCCCCGCCAGATTGAGCGCGACCAGCAAGGCGACCCCGACACCGGCCAGCGCGAGAGCGGTCCGCGAGAGTTCTGCGGTGTAAAACGCGGCGATGATGATGATGGCGCCGAGATCGTCGATGATCGCGACGGCGAGCAGAAAGAGCTTGAGCGACGGCGGAACCCGTGGCCCCAGCAAAGCCAATACCCCCAGCGCAAAGGCGATATCGGTAGCGGTCGGGATCGCCCAGCCGCGCAGCGCCTGAGCATTGCCCCAATTGCACAACACGTAGATCAGCGCCGGAGCCGCCATGCCGAATACCGCCGCGACCGCCGGCAAGATGGCGCTGGAGCGGTTCGACAGCCCGCCTTCGAGCATCTCGCGTTTGACTTCGAGCCCGACGAGCATGAAGAACACCGCCATCAGCCCGTCATTGACCCATAGCAGGAGCGGCTTTTTGAGGCCCAGGCCGTCAAGCTGAAACCCTAACGGGACATCCAAAAGCCGGGTGTAGAGCGGCCCCAGCGGCGAGTTCGCCAGGGCCAGGGCAAGTACGGCGGCGGCGCACAGCGCAATTCCCCCGGCCGCTTCGAGCTTTAGGAATTGCTGCAGTCGAGACAAAGCTGACGGCGGTCCATACGGCACGGGTCTAGCCTGCGAACGCTCAGCTCCCGGCGCTTTCGTCTTCGACAAACCGGGGCTGATCGGCGACCGGGATGCCCGGCTCGTCCTTTGATACGCGCAGGGTCAGCGCCGATTTGACATGGCTGACATTTGGCGCCGAGGTCAGCTTGGCGCTCAAAAACCTCTGATAGCTGTCCCAATCGGCGGCGACGATCTTCAACAGAAAATCGGCCTCCCCGGTGAGCATGTGCGCCTCGCGCACCTCGGGCCAGGTGGCGACCAGCTGCTCGAATGCCTTCAGATCGGCCTCCGCCTGGCTCGCCAGCCCGACCTGGGCGAAGACCGTCACTCCGTAGCCGAGCGCCTCCGGAGCCAGATCGGCGTGATAGCCGCGGATGATCCCGGCTTCCTCGAGCGCGCGCACCCGGCGCAGGCAGGGCGGCGCCGAGATGCCGGCGCGGCGGGACAGCTCGACATTGGTCATGCGGCCGTGCGCCTGAAGGTTGATCAAGATCCGGCGGTCAACTCGATCCAGTTTTATCCGCCGCATCCGATCCCTCTCTGGCCGATTTTCGGATCATAGAAAAGCTCGCCCTGGTGCGCAATTTTGTTGCGATGGCCTGCCGCGCTTGCCGCGGCCGGGCGGTTTCCGTAAACCCGGCCGATGGCGCTCGATCCGATCGGATGGGTATTGCACGACGGCAAGGCGGGGATGTCGAGCCAGGCGCTGGGCCTGGCCGAAGCTGCCGGCTTCGCCTTTGCCGAAAAGCGGCTCGAGATCCGGTTTCCGTGGAGCTGTCTGCCGCCGCTGCTGTGGCCAGCGCCGCTCGACGCGCCCGGCGGCGCCGGCGCCCGCCTGACCCCGCCCTGGCCCGACTTCGTGATCGCCTGCGGACGCAATGCGGCGATGCCGGCGCTGGCGATCCGGCGCGCCAGCGGCGGGCACTCGATCGCCGCGCAGATCCAGGACCCCGGTGTCGGGCGGGGCGAATTCGACCTCTCGATCGTGCCCGAGCACGACCGGCTTCGCGGACCGCGGGTGGTGGTGACGCGGGGTGCGGTGCATCGCGTGACCCCGGTACGGCTCGCCGCCGAGCGAGGCCGTTTTCCGGGGCTCGCGGCGATGCCGCGACCGGTCCTCGCGGTACTGATCGGCGGCAGCAACAAGGCCTATCGCCTGACCCTGCGGCGCGTCGCGGAAATCGCCGACGCGGTGGCGGCGATCTTGCGCGAACGCGGCGGCTCGGCCTTGGTGACGCCGTCGCGGCGGACCGGAGCGGAAGGGCTGTCGCTGCTGCAGCAGCGCCTCTCAGGCTTGCCCGGCGCGATCTGGGACGGCGCCGGTGAGAACCCGTATTTCGCCTATCTCGCGATGGCCGACGCCTTTCTGGTGACCGCCGATTCGGTGTCGATGATCAGCGAGGCAGCAGCCACCGGCAAACCTGTCCACATCCTCGATCTCGATGGCGGCAACGCCAAATTCGCCCGCTTTCATCAGATTATGCGCAATGCCGGCATCACCCGCCCATTCGTCGGCCGAATCGAAGAGTGGTCGTATTCGGCGCCGGACGACACCGCGCGCGCCGGTGCGGCGTTGCGCGCGGTGGTGTTGAGCCGGTTCGAGCGGCGGGAGCGCGCATGAGGGGCGTGGCGATCTATGCGGCATTACTGGCTGCGGCGGTGGCGCTGTTTCTGCTGCTGCCACAGATCGATCTGCTGGCGAGCGGCCTGTTTTACACGCGCGCGCAGGGCTTTGTGCTGGCGCACTGGTTGCCGGTCGTCCTCGTCTTTCGTTCGATCCCCTGGATTGCCGGTGGCATGGTTCTGCTGGTGTTGGCGGCCACGGCCTGGCTATTCCTGGTTGGCCGGCCGCTGTGGCGGTTCGACCGCAAGGCATTGCTGTTCGTCGCCTTCTCGATCGCGCTCGGTCCGGGGTTTCTCGCCAACACCGTGCTGAAGGACCATTGGGGACGGGCGCGCCCGGCGCAGGTCACCGCGTTCGGCGGGTCCCGCCTGTTCACCCCGGCGCCATTGCCGGCGGCCCAATGCCCGAGCAACTGCTCCTTTGTCTCGGGTCACGCCGCATTGGCCTTTTCGCTGGTCGCCTTCGCCTTTCTGTTGCCGGCGGGCCGGCCGCGGCGCCGGGGGATCGGCGCGGCATTCGCCTTTGGCGGGCTGGTTGGCCTGGTCCGGATCGCCCAGGGCGGCCATTTTCTGTCGGACGTGGTCTTTGCCGGCCTGCTGATTTTCGGCACCACGGCGCTGCTCCATTGGTGGATCGTCGAACGGGACGGGCTCGCGGCCCCGCTGCTGCGGCGTCTCTATCGCCGGGTTGGGCTCGTCGGCGCGTCGGGATGGCGCTTCGCCCGCCAAAGCTGGCCGTCGCCAGTGGTGCGGATCGGCACCGCGATTGCCGCCACCACGATCCTGATCCTGCTTTCGATCGAGACCGTCGATCGTCCGATCGCGCTCTTTCTGCATTCCCGTGGCTCCGATCTGCACGCGCTATTCGGCCTGACCGGACAACTCGGCGAGGGTTGGGGCTGGCTGGTCCTGTTCGCGCTCGGCTTTGGCGGGCTGCATTGGGGCGGTGAGTTGCCGCGATTGCGTCCCATCGCCAAACCGATGCGGGCATTGTCGGCGGTTCCGGCGTTTCTGTTTGTGTCGATCGCGGCGTCGGGCCTGGCTGTCGACGTGATGAAAATCGGCTTTGGCCGGCTGCGCCCAAAGCTGCTGTTCCGCTCGGACCTTTACGGTTTCACCTGGTTCGGCTGGCGGCCCGACCACTGGTCGTTTCCCTCGGGCCATACTGCCACGATCGTCGCCCTGTTAACCGCCCTGTGGTGGCTGTGGCCGCGCCATCTGCTGTTCTACATCCTGGCGGCGGCGATCGTGGCCGCCAGCCGGGTCGTGGTCGGCGCCCATTATCCGAGCGATGTGATGGCCGGGGCGCTGGTCGCGGTGCTGACCACCTGGTACGTGGCCGTGGTGTTTGCCCGCTGGGATATCGATTTGACCGCTGCCCGCCGGGGGCGGATCGGCGCGGGCGTAATGCCGCCCTCGCCCTGCCGATATTTCAGCCGGATGCGGGCCGGCCATGGCTGGCGCGCTCAGGATCGCCCGGGCCGTCCGCTTGCCTCGGCGGCAACGGGTGTAGTATCGCCTCGGCATCATGGCGCTGCGGATCGAGACCTTCGACAATGCGACCGGGGGCAACACCCTTTATAAGGCGCTGACCCATCCGCGCGCGGCGCAGCCAGCCCGGGAGTTGCTGGTCGGGCTCGCCGCCAGCGCGCCGGTGGCGATCGTCGATCCGGACGGCGCCATCGCCGCCTTTGCCGAGCTGTTCGGCCTCGACGGGATCGATATCGCCGGCGTCTATGTCCGGCAGGTGGAGCGGTTCGGCAGCCGGATCCTCGGCCGCGCGGCGCGACCGCTGACCGATCTTGCCGATTCGGCCGCACGCTCGGTTTTCGTCGCCGCTTTCGATGCCGAGCGCCTGATTACCCAGCTAGGGGCTTATCTGCCCGGCGGCGCACGCGGCTTCAGTCTCGACGCGATGCGCATCCCCTCCGATCGCCTGACCAACCGGCGCGCCTATCTCGACCCGCTGAACTTTGCCACCAATTTCGCCTTTTTTCGCGACACCGACCGTCTGCACACCCGGCTCGCCACCGCCGATTACTGGTCGAGCTATGGCGGCGGCACGACCGCCTGGTGGATGACATTGTTCGGCGGCGACGGCGAAGTTCTCGCCGAATGGTGCGAGAAATGTGGACCCGCGGCCCGCAGCATCGTGCTCGACAGCCGCGAGATTCGCGCGCGCTTTCGCCTCCCCGAATTCTGCGGCCAGCTGTTTCGTGCACGCGGTCGGAGCGGCCGGGCACGATATCGTCAAATATGCGCTCGACACCTTTGGCGACGGCAGCGCCGACCCGGCGCAGGGCGACGACCGATCGCTCTCCGCAACCCATGACGCCAATGCCTGGCCGGCAGACCGTTACGCCGGACTGCCGGCGCCCGCCCCCGGCGAGCAGGTCGTGCTGTGGGTGCAGAACAGCCACCCGGTCCCAATCCCGCCTGGCGCGATCGGCCTCAATCCGATGGGCGACGAGCGGGTCGCGGCGATCGACAGCCCGATCGGCCCGTTTGCCAGCCGCGCCGTCGATGTCGCCCGGCTGCTGCCCGATCTCGTCTGGCCGGCGCAGATCGAATTGCGCGCCGGAAAGCACATGGTGCGCCCGCGCTATGAGGTGATCGAGGCGGGGCGCCGCAGAATCGCGCACGTCAACGTCGAGCGCACCGATCTGCTGCCCGACCCGAACCTGCCAGCCCTCGCCGGCATGCTCGGCAAGGGCTATCTGCTGCCCGCGCCGGTCCTGCCACGCATGCGGTGGCAGACCAGCGTGCTGCCGACGCCGATGACGGTTCGCCAGACCGAATTGCCGATCGCCGCGATTGTCTACGACCCGGAGGGCAACCGAGATTCTGCGCCGCCCGCTCGGGCGACTGCCGCGCGGGCATGCCCAGGCGCTCGATCTCGACGCGGAAGCCGGCATGGCGGCGCTCGGCGACGGCTATGGCCATGTCGAGCTGGTCTACGATTTTTCCGCGGGAGGTCAGGCCGATGGCTGGCTGCACGCGATTTTCCGCTACCGTGAGCGCGCGAGCGGCCATGCCGCTGAAACCAGCTTTGGCGCGCATGTCTTCAACACGATCCTGACCTATCGCGACGAGCCGCAATCCTATGCCGGCCGGCCGCCGGGGCTCTCGACCCGGCTATTCCTGCGGCTCGGCGAGAGCGGCTACGACACGATGTGCCAGCTGATCTATCCGGCCTCGCGACCGTGGCGGCCGGCGAGCGCCACCGAGATCATACTGCACGACGGCAATGGCGGCGAAATCGGCCGCGCGTGCATGGCGATCCCATGCTCGGGCTCGCGGCTATGGCGTTACCACGAGCTGTTCGATGCCGCCGCCCGCGCCAGCGCCGGCCCCGGCGCCTATGCGATCATCCGCGACCCGACCTGCCGGCTGTTCGGCTATCACGGGCTGCTCGGCGCCGATGGCGCCTTCAGCCTCGACCACATGTTCGGATTCTAGCGGACTGCCGATACCTTAAAGTTGCTGGCACGCGAAATAATATAGTAAGCGTCGCAGCGACTGGAATCTCGCGATATGTCCGAACGCTATCACAGCAAGGTCCTGATCGTCGGCGCCGGGCCGGCCGGCTACACCGCGGCGATCTATGCCGCGCGCGCCAATCTCGCGCCGCTGCTGGTGACCGGGCATGCAGCCCGGCGGCCAGCTGACGATCACCACCGATGTCGAGAACTACCCGGGCTTCGCCGAAGTCATCCAGGGCCCGTGGCTGATGGAGCAGATGCAGCGGCAGGCCGAGCATGTCGGCACCCGGATCATCCTCGACATGATCGAATCGGTCGATCTCGGACGGCGGCCGTTTGTCGCGACCGGCGATTCGGGCGATTTCTATGTCGGCGACACCCTGATCCTCGCCACCGGCGCGCAGGCGCGCTGGCTCGGGCTGCCGAGCGAGGAAATTTTTCGCGGCTTCGGCGTCTCGGCCTGCGCCACCTGCGACGGGTTCTTCTTCCGCGGCAAGGAGGTCGTGGTGGTCGGCGGCGGCAATACCGCGGTCGAGGAGGCGCTCTACCTGACCAATCATGCGCGCCGCGTCACCCTGGTCCATCGCCGCGACGCGTTGCGCGCCGAGAAGATCCTGCAGGAGCGGCTGTTCCGCCAATCCGAAGATCGACGTCATCTGGGACAGCGTGGTCGACGAGATCCTCGGCGAGCCCGAGCCGCCGCGAGGTGACCGGCGTGCGGCTTGCGCAATGCTGCAAGACCGGCGCGCTGGTCGAGCATCGCCTGCGACGGCGTCTTCGTCGCGATCGGCCACACCCCGGTCACCGAGCTGGTCGCGGGCCAGCTCGCCGCTCGACGCGGAGGGCTACGTCATCACCCGCCCGGATTCGACCGCGACCGAGATCCCCGGCGTGTTCGCCGCCGGCGATGTGAAGGACAAGATTTTCCGCCAGGCGGTCACCGCCGCCGGCATGGGCTGCATGGCGGCGCTCGAGGCGGAGAAATTTCTCGCGGCGCGGGAGGGAGACGCGACCATGCGTGCGGCCGACTAACCGGCGCCCGCCGCCGCTGAGAGGCCGTTGTCGGGGGAATTAGTATGGATTGGGACAAGCTGCGGGTCTTCCACGCCGTCGCCGAGGCGGGCAGCTTCACCCATGCCGGCGAATCGCTGAACCTGAGCCAATCGGCGGTCAGCCGACAGATCAGCGCGCTCGAGGAGAGCCTCAGCGTGCCGTTGTTCCACCGTCACGCGCGCGGCCTGATCCTGACCGAGCAGGGCGAACTGCTCTTCCGCACCGCGCGCGAGGTGTTCGCCAAGCTGGCGATGACCGAGGGGCTGATCTCCGAATCGAAGGACCGGCCGAAGGGTCCGCTTGAAGATCACCACCACGGTCGCTTTCGGCTCGACCTGGCTGACGCCGCGAATTCGCGAATTCCTCGACCTCTATCCCGAGATCCAGGTCACCATGGTGATCGACGATACCGAACTCGACCTGTCGATGCGCGAGGCCGATGTGGCGATCCGCATGTCGCCGCCGCGCCAGCCCGATCTGATCCAGCGCCATCTGATCAGCGTGCCAACTCACGTCTATGCCGCGCCCGACTACATCAAGAAGCACGGCATGCCGCAGCAGCCCGAGGACCTCGACAAGCACCGGCTGATCGTCTACGGCGAGGATTCCCGTCCGCCGGTGCAAAACGTCAACTGGCTGCTCGACGCCGGCGCCAAGCCGGGCCAGGAGCGCCAGCCGATCCTCGCCGTCAACAATTTCTACGCGATGCTGCGCGCGGTGATCAGCGGGCTCGGCCTCGCCGCGCTGCCGGATTTCATCGCCGCCGAACACACCGATCTGGTGCGCGTGCTGCCGGAACTCACCGGGCCGCCGAGTCGAAGCCTATTTCGTCTATCCCGAAGAATTGCGGGCGTCGAAGCGGATCAGCGTGTTCCGCGATTTTCTGCTGCGCAAGGTGGCCGAAACCCGGCTCGGCTGATCCGGTCGAATCCGCATCTGGGTAATCGATTGGGCGGCATATCAGAGGATTGCGCTTTTTGCAGACGAGCCAGAACAAATTCCCGGTGGTGGAGCCGCGTCGAATCCCCCATCTTAGCAACAGGCGATCGGACATCGCATAAAGTTTCTCGGCGGTTTTCCGCCGACACGAGTTCCCGGGATTTAGTCCCGGGAAGAGGGTCTTAGGACCCTTACGTCTCCCAGACGTGAAGCCTCCCTGTTCAAACTTGGCCCCGGCAACCCCGGGGCCATTTTTCTTTTCGCGACTAGACGTCCCTGACCGCCTGTTCAAGCAGCTTTCGCCGGTAGAAAGCAGCGGCGTGGCGACTTTGCGTCGGCGCCAGTGCGCCTCTCAGTCACTGCGCAGACTTAAATCGGCGAACCATAATCTCGGCAAAAAAAAGGACGACCGCAGCCGTCCCTGCAGGTGCTCTCCGGTTCAGGCGCGGCTCAGATCGAGGTACCTCCATCTTGAGCCGCGAGCCGAACCAAGACCGGATCAGTTGATCAGGCCGTAGAACTTACCCGCGTTCTCGCAGGTCATTTTATAGGTGACATCTGCGGGCAGGTGGCTGAACTGCTCGTCGATGTATTTCTTCGATTCCGGCCACACACCGTCGGGATGCGGGTAGTCCGAACCCCACATCAGGGTCTCGACCCCCATCTCGTCAATCAACTTCGTACCGACGCGGTCATATTGGAACGTCGCCCTGCACTGGCGGCGCCAATATTCGCTCGGCTTCAGCTTGAGCTTGAGGTCTTGGTACTGGTCCTCGAACTCGAAATCCATCCGGTCGAGCACGTAGGGGATCCAGCCGATGCCACTCTCGCCCAGGACCATCCGAATGTTGGGAAAGCGCTCGAACACCGCCGCACCCATCAGGTCGGTCAGGATCGTCGCCAGGGTCATCTGGAAACGGCACAGCCCGCTATAGGTCATGCGCCGCGCAATTGTCGGCTCGAGCGACTTGCGCAATTCGGGGTCGGTCGCCGGGAAGGTGTGAAAGTGCAGCGGCAATTGCGTTTCGTTGACCGCTTGCCACAACGGGTCCCACATCGGGTGCCACATCGGCGTCATGTGCCACGAGCAGCTGAGCTCGACGCCCTTCATGCCCAGTTTGGCGACGCGATGGACCTCGGCGGCGGCGGCATCGATGTCGCTGTAGGGAAGGCAGGCCAAGCCGATCTCGCGCTGCGGATAGTAGCTGCAGAAATTGTTCATGAAGTCGTTGTAGATGCGCAGCATCTCGTTCGCGGCTTCGGGGTCCTTCATCTTTGCGCAGGCCGCGAGAATGCCGTAGATGACCTCCGCGTCGACGCCGTCGCGATCGAGTTCCTTGACGCGCAGATGCGGGTCGCCGGGACGTCGGTCACCCTTTTCGAAATAGTCGCTGTAGAGGCCGGCCTCGGCCATCTTGTCGGCGCGCAGCTGCTTGCCCGCAACCCACGGCGTGCCGGTGGCTCCGACGCCGCCACACAGGCCGTATTCGGCACCGTTGTTGTCGGTCCAGCGCTTGACCCCATCCGCATTCTCGGCGACGTACGGCATTAGGTCCCTAAGCTTGCTCGACGCGTTCGAGGTGAACAGATCCGGCGGCAACCAGAGCATGTCGAGATGGCAATCGGCCGAGATTCGCTGGTACTGCTGCATGATGAACCTCCACTCAAGTTGGACCGGGCGCGGTATCGAGGGTAAGGTCTGCCCCAGCGAACTCTACCGAGGGTTCGCGGCGCATCCTATGCCGATGACGCAGGGCTCCGATGCAGGTGGGTCAACCCTGCCGGCGATCGCTTCCGGTAGTTGCAGAACCGGCAGGCGAGGTTGTGTATGCACCCGGAATTGCGCTACCAAGAGCCGCAACAACCGTCGCGAACGCGACAATCGGGGGAAGGGGAACGCCAATGGCACAATCGATCGTGTCCTGGGTCGATGAGAGGCTCGACAACGCCCCGATGGGACCGATCCATCGCCGGGTCCTGGCGCTGATCACCGCCGGATATTTTTTCGACGTAATCGACTTCATCATATTGGGTTCCCTGGTGCCCGACATGGTGCGCACCCATTTTGCGACACCGGCCGGGATCGGCACCGTTGGCAGCGCCACCTTTCTCGGGTTGTTTTTTGGTGCGATCGGCCAGGGCGAGTTCACCGACCGTTTCGGCCGCAAGGCGGTGTTCCAGTTCGCCATACTGGTATACAGCGTGGCGACGATCGCGGCGGCCTTGTCGCCGACGGTCGGATGGCTGGCATTCGGGCGCTTCATCACCGGGATCGGGCTCGGCGCCGCGCAGCCTTTGTGTTTTTCCTACGCCGCCGAATATTCGCCCAAGCAGATCCGCGGCCGGGTCACCGCCTTTATGCAGTTCGTCGGCGGCGCCTGCGTGTGGCCGCTGGGAACCCTGCTGGCGCTCGGCCTGCGGGGCACGATTGGCTGGCGGGGAGTGTGGATCGTGATCGGGATTTGCGGGCTGGTGCTGTTTCTGTTCAGCTTCGCCTTGACCGAATCGCCACGCTGGCTGGTCACCCACGGCCAGGGCAAGCGGGCGCTCGACCTGCTGGAGCGGATGGGTTTGGGCCGGCCGCCAGCCGGCGCGGAACTGGTCGAAGACCGCCTGGCCGATATCCGCAGCGATCCGATCGGCGTCGTCTTCCGCCGCTATCGGGGGCGAATTATCGCCGCGATGATCTGTTTCTTCGCATTTTTTGGCGCGGCCTCGGGGATCGGCGGGTGGCTGCCGAACATCCTCGCCCAGCGCGGCTTCACGATCACCAAGTCGCTGACCTTCAACTTTGGCATCACCCTGGCCTTTCCCTGCGCCAGCCTGTTCATGATGTATTCGCTCGAACGTTACGGCCGGATCAGGACCGCGGTCACCGCATTCATCATCGCCACGGTTCTGGCCATCCTGTTTTATTTTTCGCAATCGGACGTGATGGTGCTGATCGTCGGCTTCTGCATGACCTTCTTTATCCAGCTCGCCGGCAATTCGATGCAGATCTTCACCTCCGAGGTGTTCCCGTCAAATGCGCGGGCCTCCGGCTTCGGCCTCTCACAGGCCGGCGGACGCATCGGTTCGGTGGTGTCGTTCCCGCTGATCGGGATCGTCAGCGTCTACGGCCTCGGCTATGTGATGGGCGGGATAGCGCTGATGTTGGCGATCGCCGCCTATGCCGTGACCAGGATCGGTGGCGAGACGCGGGGGCTCGCGCTCGACACGATCGCACCGATCACCGAATGACCGGCCGAGCCATCAGCTATCCCTTGAACAGCTTCGGCAGGCCCTGCCAACAGGCGTCGTAGTCGCGCTGCAGGGCCGGGGTTTCGAGCGCGAAACGGGTCGGGCGGATCGGAAAGCGTGTCTCGAACATGAAGGCGAGCGTGTCGGCGACCTTTTGCGGCTTCAGTTCGGCCGTGCTCGCCCTTTCGAACGTCGCGGCGTCGGGGCCGTGCGCGGCCATGCAATTGTGCAGGGACACGCCACCCGGCAGAAAGCCCTCGGCCTTGGCGTCGTAGACGCCGTGAACCAGCCCCATAAACTCGTTCATGACGTTCCTATGGAACCAGGGCGGACGAAAGGTATGCTCGGCCACCAGCCAGCGCGGCGGGAAGATCACAAAATCGCAATTGGCAGCGCCGGCGACCTCGGAAGGCGAGGTCAGCACGGTGAAGATCGACGGGTCGGGATGGTCGAAGCTGACCGAGCCCAAAGTGTTGAAACGGGCGAGATCGTATTTGTATGGCGCGTAATTGCCGTGCCAGGCGACGACGTCAAACGGCGAATGATCGAATTCCGCGGCCCACAGATTGCCGGCGAATTTAGCGACGACCTCGAATGGCTCGCCGCGGTCTTCAAAGGCGGCGGCCGGGGTCAGAAAGTCGCGCGGATTGGCGAGCCCGTTGGCGCCGATCGGGCCCAATTCGGGCAGGCGGAACAGCTGGCCGTAATTTTCGCAGACGTAGCCGCGGGCGCTTCCGTCGACTAGCTCGACTTTGAATTTGACGCCACGCGGGATCAGCGCGATCTCGCCCGGCTCGGCCTCGACCAGGCCGAATTCGGTGCGCAGCAGCAGCCGTCCCTGCTGCGGCACGATCAGCAACTCGCCATCGGCATCAAAGAAGACCCGCCGTTCCATCGTCCGGATCGCGCGGTAGATGTGAATTCCCAGACCCGCATTCAGCCCGGCGTCGCCGTTGCCGCCGATCGTCACCAGCCCATCGATGAAGTCCGTGGGAGCGTCGGGGAAGGGCAAAGGGTCCCAGCGCAGCCGGTTCGGCGGCGGGGCCACCTCGTCGAACGGTGCGCTGCAGACGAGGCCGTTATCGATCCGGCGAAACGGCGGGTGCGCCGCCGACGGCCGGATGCGATAGAGCCAGGACCGGCGGTTCTCGGCGCGTGGCGCGGTGAACGGCGTCCCCGAAATCTGCTCGGTGTAAAGGCCGAGCGGGTGACGCTGCGGCGCATTCTGGCCTGCGGGCAGGGCTCCGGGCAACGCCTCGCTCGCCTGCTGGTTGCCGAAGCCGGAGAGATAGCCGGTCATCGCATCACCCCGGCGATACCGGAATGATCACCTTTTCCTCGACGACAAAGCTTTTGATCCGGCCGATGAACAGCGCGCCGTCGTCATGCAGCCGCTTGGCTTCCGGTGTGGCGTTGGCGCGCGCCATCGCGGCCCGGTCGTCGTACCAGAGCTCGGCGATGCCATCGATTTCGACATCGGTTGTCGGAATGTCGGGCCGGGTCCGCTCTTCGAGGATGTGCGACTGCACATAGCGCCGCACCCCGGGTACGGCGTGGGCCAAGGGGGCGTGCACCTCGAACCAGTGCGTGACGAAATCTTCGTGGCTGAGGCCCGCCTTGCGGGTCAGCAGCCCGATGCTTTTGATCATTGCTCCTCCTTTCCGGCGCCTGCAGGCAACCGGCATCGCTCGCATCCTCGTTGCCGATCATGATACGTTCGGAGCAGCGGGCAAAGACGCAAGGATCAACCCGATGGATCTGAAGCTGGTCAGAGAGCAAGCAATCGAGGGGACCACCCGCTTTTTCTGGGACAAGCAAGGATTTGTCCCCGACGAGGACAGCGACGAGTGGGAAGACCAGTACCGCCGCCAGTTCGAGCTGGCAAAACAGCGCCATGCCGGCACCCGCCCGGCTGCCCCGGCCGCGAACGCGCCCCCGCCTGCGGCACCGCCGCCCGATCCGGCCAACTGGGCGGAATTGACCGGAGCGCCGACCCAGATCAGATGGGCCGCCGCACTTCGCTCCGAAAGGATCGGCGAGATCCACGATCCCGCCATTCGCGACTGGCTCGCAACCACCTGGACCAAAGCGAAAAGCTGGATCGATACCGGCGAGATGCCGATGCCGGTGTTTTTGCAGCGGATCGCCCCGCATTATGCCGAATACCGCAAGCAGGCCGACGAGCGGGCGCGGGTGCTGGCGAGCGAGCGTCAGGCCAAGGATGCGGCCGCCGATCAAATCCGCCGCCAGGTCGAGGCGGCCGGGATCACCGTCGAGGGGCTGATCGAACTGATCGACATCTGCGATCGGCTGCCGCCGGTGCCGATCAAAGCAAAGCTCGCCGAGCTTGATAACGAAGGCCGCAACCTGCGGGTGTTCGAAACCGCCGATCCGACGATGTTGATGGTCCTCGAAAAAGGCGAAACCGGCCGCAGCGACTACGCCATCGAGCGCGACAGGGGGCTGGTCGGTGATCTCACATTGCTGATGCGGGCAATGGAGCTGTCATAGCGGGAGGAGCGATGATGGCGGTTGATGCGCGGGAAGCGATGGAGCGGCTCAACGCCGAGGCCGCGCCGCTTCATATCTGGCTGCGCACCCAGGCGAATGCGCCGGCGCAGCGTCCCTGGTTCCGCGAAACCGGGCTGGACGCCGGTGGCCGGGTCGCCGCCGGCCGGGTGGGCGCGGCCCAGCTCAAACCTATCGCTCATCATTGGCGCTGGCGCGAAATTGCGCCCTATCTCGACCGCATTTCCGAAATCGCCGGCAGTGCTGAGGTCTCGCCGATCGAGTTCGCCGAGCGCCAGCAATTCCTGCTGATCAATCCGGGGCTCGGCGGGCGCCTGCAAGTGACGAGCACGATGCGCTGCGCGGTGTCGATCTATAACCCGGGCGACGTTGCCCCGGTCCACATCCACACGCCGAATGCCAGCCGCACAATCTTGTCCGAAAACGGCGGCTATACGACGATCGAGGGCGAGCGCTGCGCAGCGGCGCGCGGCGATCTGATCCTGACCCCGAACGGCACCTGGCACGATCACGGCAATGACGGCACCGAACCGGTGGTGTGGATCGATGTCCTCGATTTCCCGCTGATGGAGTTTCTCGATTGCGTGTGGCTCGACGAGGAATTCCCCGGCAAAACCGAAGGCAACACCCGCGCCCAGGCGATGACCGATGACCGCTTCTATTCGCACCGGCTCTACGGACGGGGCGGCCTTGTGCCGGGATTTGCCTCGCACCGCCGCGGTTTCGGCCGTGACACCTCGCCGATGTTCCATTACCGCGGCGCCGATGTGCGCGCGGCGCTAGACGGGCTGCGGGGCGAGGCTGGCGACCCCTACGAAGGCGTTACCCTGCGTTTTGTCAACCCGGCGACCGGGGCATCGGTGTTTCCGACCCTGGACTATCGGGCAATCCTGCTGCGCCCCGGCGAGGAGACCCGGTTCAAGCGCGAGACCGCCAGCACCCTCTACCAGGTCATCGAAGGCGGCGGCGAGACCGAGATTGCCGGCGGCCGGCTGGACTGGCAGCGGAACGACATCTTCGTGACGCCTGGGTTCACCTGGCGGCGCCACGTCAACCGCGGCGACAGCGACGCTGTCCTCTACGCCATATCCGACATGCCGCTCCTCGAAAAGATTGGTCAATATCGCGCCCAGGGCCGGCTGCCGGACGACACTGTCGCCGAACTCGCTCCTGGCTAGAAGCCGGCCGCTCCCGACTCGAACTGCCGCTGCGTCCGTTCGGGCGACACCGGCGGATCGGCCGCGTCTTCGACAGGCGCCGGTTTGGCGGTCGCGCATGGTGGACCCCGCCACCCGACGCTTCGGCGGTCTGAACGTCCGTGAACGCGGGCGCGCACACCGACGCATTCCTCATCGGCCTTTGGGGTGGGAGAACGAGATTGAGGCCACCGATTTCGAGCGTCGGGTGTATCAATGCCAGATCGTTCCGGTTAGGCGAAGAACCCGGCCGGATCTATCGCTCGTGCCGTTTGCAACCGACCGGAGAACGAACCTGGGACAATTCTTCAAGGCCGCAGACCGGCGCTTCCAGCTCGTCCTGATCAAACCGTCGCACTACGACGACGATGGCTACGTGATTCGCTGGTGGCGGGCGATGATCCCCTCCAACTCCCTCGCCGCCGTTTACAGCATCGCCGCCGACTGCGCCGAACGCGGCGTGCTCGGGCCGGCTGTGACCATCGATATCGAGGCGATCGACGAGACGAACACCCGCATCGCGCTGCCCAATCTGATCGCCAGGTTCCGCCGTCACCGGAATTTCGGGCTCGTCGCTCTGGTCGGCGTCCAGTCGAACCAGTATCCCCGCGCCCTCGATATTGCCCGGCCGCTGCGGGCAGCCGGCATTCCGGTTGCCATCGGCGGCTTTCATGTCTCGGGATGCCTCGCCATGCTGGACGGCCGCGCGGTCGAACTTGACGCCTGCCGGAAGCTGGGCATCGCCATGTTCGCAGGCGAGGCCGAGGGCCGTCTCGGCCGGTTGCTGCAGGACGCCGCCGAGGACCGGCTGGCGCCCGTCTACGATTTCCTCAAGGACCTTCCCGGGCTGGAGGGCACGCCGGTGCCGATCCTGCCGACGCAATATGTCAGACGTACGCTCGGCCGGGCGACCAGCTTCGACGCCGGCCGCGGCTGTCCCTATCAATGTTCGTTCTGCACGATCATCAACGTGCAGGGCCGCAAATCGCGTTTCCGATCGGCCGATGACGTCGAGGATCTGGTGCGCCGCAACTGGATGCAAGGGGTGCACAAATTCTTCATTACCGACGACAATTTCGCCCGGAACAAGGAGTGGGAGGCGATTTTCGACCGCCTGATCGAGTTGCGGGAGAAAAGCAGGATCCCGCTGGGATTGATGATCCAGGTCGACACGCTCTGTCACCAGATTCCGCGTTTCGTGGAGAAGGCAAAACGCGCAGGCGTCACCCGGGTCTTCATTGGATTGGAGAATATCAATCCTGACAACCTCCTCGCCGCGAAGAAGGGCCAGAACAAGATTACCGAGTACCGAACGATGCTACTGGCCTGGAAGGCGCAGGGCATCATAACCTTGGCCGGATATATCCTCGGTTTTCCGGCGGATACGCCGGCGACGATCCGGCGCGATATCGAGATCATCAAGAAGGAATTGGCGGTCGACGCGCTGGAGTTCTTCTGCCTGACCCCGCTGCCGGGCTCCGAAGACCATCAGGAGCTGTGGAAGCGCGGCGCCGCGATGGACCCGGACCTCAACAAATACGATGTCGAGCATGTCTGCGCCGAACATCCAAGGATGAGCAAGCAGGAGTGGGACGCCATCTATCATGAGGCGTGGTCGCTCTATTATACGCCGCAGCATATCGAGGCGCTGATGCGCCGAGCGGCGGCGACCGGCGTGCCGATGCGCAGCCTCGCAACCATGCTGTTGACGTTTTCGACCACCGTTCGCCTCGAAAAAGTCCACCCGCTGCAGAGCGGACTGGTGCGCCTGAAACGCCCGTCGGAACGTCGCCCCGGCCTGCCTCGCGACAACCCCTGGGTGTTCTGGGTGGGGTTTGCCTGGGAAACCTTGCGCAAGCACGCGGATCTGGCGCTGACGATCTGGCGGCTGGCCCGGCTGAGAAGGGCCATCGAGCGCGATCCCGAGGCCGCTGCCTATATCGACCAGGCGCTGACCCCGGTTCGAGATGATGATGACGGAAGGCTCGACCTGCTGAGCAAAACAGCCGGTGCGCCGGCCGCACTTGCGCGCGCCCGACGGGCCGGCCGCCAGCGCCCCGAAAGCCGTCCAGCCGCCTGATTTGCAGCAAAGGGTGTGCGACGGTTCGATTTACGGCGGGCGAGGCGCCGACGATGATCTGCCCGGTCGCGCCCATCTCTTTTGGCGCGGCTCGAATGGCCTGTATCCTGCCGGCAGAGGCGCCGGCGCCCGGGCGGCCCTCACCGCGACATCGACAATGGAGGAAACTATGGCGGCATCTACGCAGCCGACCCAATGGGGGCGCAGCATTGACCGGCCGGACGATTCCTGGCTGGCGAAACAGCCGGCGGAGCCGATCCTCGATCCGGATTTGCCGATCATCGACACCCACCATCATTTCTGGGAGCGGCCGGATCACCGCTATCTGCTCGACGAACTGCTCGCCGACCTCAACACCGGGCACAAGATCGAGGCGACGGTGTTTCTAGAATGCCGCTCGATGTACCGCCCCGATGGACCGCCCGAACTGCGCCCGGTCGGCGAGACCGAGTTTGTCGCCGGCCTTGCCGCGATCAGCGCCAGCGGCGGCTATGGGTCGACCCGGATCGCTGCCGGCATTGTCGGCTATGCTGATCTGACTCTAGGCGAGCGGGTCGAGCCGGTGCTGGAGATGCATATCCGCGCCGGCGGCGGCCGATTTCGCGGGGTGCGCCACTCGGCCGGCTGGGACCAGAGCGACACGATCGGTAACAGCCGCCCCGACATGCAGCCGCATCTCTACCAGCGGGCGGATTTCCGCGCCGGCCTCGCCCGCCTCGCGGCGCGCGGCTTGTCGTTCGACGCCTGGCTCTATCACCCGCAGCTCGCTGACGTTGTGGACCTCGCCCGCACCTTCCCGGCCGCGCCGATCATCATGGGCCATGTCGGCGGCGTCCTCGGTTACGGCCCCTATGCCGGCAAGAAGGACGAGGTGTTCGCGAGCTGGAAGCGGTCGATGACCGATCTTGCCGGCTGCCCGAATGTCGTCGTCAAACTCGGCGGCATGATGCGCCGGCTGGCCGCCTTCGATTACGGCGCCGCTGCGGCGCCCCCGTCCTCAGAACAGCTCGCCGGCTATTGGCGGCCCTACATGCAGACCTGCATCGAGCTGTTCGGGGCCAACCGCTGCATGTTCGAGAGCAACTTCCCGGTGGAGAAGGTCGGCACCGGCTACGCCACCCTGTGGAACGCCTTCAAGCGGATCGCCGCCGGCGCCTCGCCCGATGAGAAGCAGGCTTTGTTCAACGGCACCGCCCGCCGCGTCTACCGGATCGATGCGGCCTGATGACCCGGCTCCCCCGAAGGAAATGCCATGAGTGACGAACTCCCCACTGCGGCGCGCGTGTCTGATCCCGGCATTCGCGCGCTTTATCGCCAGGAGAACCGCTGGCAGGCCTGGCTCGATGTCGAGTCGGCATTGGCCAAGGCGCAGGCTGAGCTCGGCATCATCCCGCAGGCAGCGGCCGAGGCGATCGGGCGGGCCGCGCATCTCGAACTCCTCGACCGCGCCCGCATCGATGAAGGGTTCGCCCGCACCGGCCACACGATCGTGCCATTGGTTTGGGAGCTCGGGCGAGTCACCGGCGAGCCGCATGGCGGCTGGGTCCATTGGGGAGCGACCACCCAGAACATCACCCAGACCGGCGATTTGCTGGTCTTGCGCCAAGCTCACCGCGTGTTCTTCGGCCTGATCGGCGATGCCCTCAGGGCAATGGCGGATCTGGCCGAGCGCGGCGCCGATATGCCGATCGCCGGCCGCACCCATGGCCAGCACGCCTTGCCGGCGACCTTCGGCTATAAGCCGGCGGTGTGGATCGACGAGATGCTCCGCCATGTCGAGCGGCTGCGCCAGGCGGCGCCGCGCATCTTCGTCGCGATGCTGGGCGGCGGCGCCGGCACCTTCGCCTCATTGGGCGCGCAGGGGCCGGCGGTGCAGGCCGGGATCGGCCGTCAGCTCGGCATGCTGCCGATGCGGGTGCCGGCGCGCACGATTGGCGATCACTTGGCCGAGAATATCTGTCTGCTCGGCATGCTGGCCGCGACCTGCGGCAAGATCGGACGCGAGATCTACACGCTGATGAAGACCGAATTCGGCGAGGTCGAGGAGCCGGTGCCGCCCGGCACGGTCGGCAGTTCGACGATGCCGCAAAAGCGCAACCCCAAGCTGTGCCAGGACATCATCGCCGCCTCGGCCGAGGTGCGGGCGATGGTGCCGTTGGCGTTGGAGGCGATGCAGACCGAGCATGAGGCCGACCGCACCACCAGCCTGATCATGGATACCGCCGACGCGCGCGCCTCGATCGCGACCGGCGACATGCTGGCGCGTCTGGTCGAGGTGATGCGCGGGCTGCGGCTCGATCCCGCGCGCATGCGCAAGAACCTCGATCTCGGTGGCGGGCTGATCATGGCCGAGGCGGTGATGCTCAATCTTGGCGCCACGATCGGCCGGCAGCACGCGCACGACGTGGTTTACGACGCGGCCCAGGCGGCGTTTGTCGAGAACCGGCCGTTCTCCGAATTGCTCGCGGACGACGATCGGGTGACCGCGCATCTCGACCAAAAAGCGATCGCCGCCCTGCTTGACCCCACCGCCTATACCGGGCTGTGCGCCGATATGGCCCGCGACGCCGCCCTGCGCGCCCGAGCGACCGCGGCCGATATTGCTCGTGAGGCCGGCGCAACTTAGGATCGAGGTTACGAAACACCAGCAGGGGCACAAACCCATGGAATTCGGCGCTTCGATCTTTTTCACCGACTATTCGATCTCGCCGGCGGAGCTTGCGATCGCGCTGGAAGAACGCGGGTTCGACTCGCTGTGGGCGGCCGAGCACTCGCATATCCCGGTCCCGCGGAAAACCCCGGCGCCGGGCGGCGGCGAGTTGGCCAAGCGCTATTACGACGTGATGGACCCGTTCGTCACCTTGACCGCGGCGGCGGCGGCGACCAAGCGGCTCAAACTCGCCACCGGCATCTGCCTGGTGATCCAGCGCGACACGATCCAGACCGCGAAACTCGTCGCCTCGATCGACCAGGTCTCCGGCGGGCGGTTTCTGTTCGGCATCGGCGGCGGCTGGAATGCTGAGGAGATCGAAAGCCACGGCACCGTCTTTGCCACGCGGATGCAGAAGATGCGCGAGCAGATGGAGGCGATGAAGGAGATCTGGAGCAAATCCAAGGCCGAATATCACGGCGAGATCGTCGAGGTCACGCCGATGATGACCTGGCCAAAGCCGGTGCAGAAGCCGTGGCCGCCGATCCTGCTCGGCGGCGCTTTCCCTTGGGCGGCGCGGCGCGCGATCCGCTATGGCGACGGCTGGTATCCCAACGCCAGCAGCGGCGATCCCGAGGAATACATGCCGCGCTTCCGGCAGATGGCGATGGACGCGGGCCGCGACCCGCAATCGCTACCGGTGACGTTGGGCGGCGCGCCTGAGGACGCCGACAAGTTGAAGCGGTTCCGCGATCTCGGCGCGGTGCGGGTCAACGTCACCTTGCCGGCCGAAACCGCCGATCAGATCCTGCCGGTGCTCGACCGCTGGGCAAAGCTGATCCCGCAGCTGCAATGAGGTGCGCCTTAGTGTCGTAGGGTCCTTCTGCTTGCTCCGGCGGAGAGGTTGGGGTGGGTGCCTATCCGCCGGCCCCACTGTCCGACGATCCGATGCCGGCGCCGACGGACCTGCAAGGCAGCTATGCGGCGTTGATATTGCGAATTGCTCGCAATTAGGCTACATCTGGGGAGGAATTGACGGGTCATAGGGACGCAGATGTACATTTGCCTCTGCAACGCGATCACCGACGGCGACTTTCGCGCCCATACCGAGTGCGAAGACTGCACTGTCTCCGCCGTCTATCGCGCTCTGGGAAAAAAGCCGCAATGCGGCAAGTGCGTCCCCTTCGTGCGCCAGTTGCTGCGCCAGGTTTTGGACAGTCCGCGACCGGCCGCCGGCAGCGCCGCCTCAGGCTAAATTTTCATTACGTTCACCTTGCGCTGGAGCAGCGTCGTTTCGAGTTGAATTTCAATAATTTCTGCAGGAGGCGACAATGCGTGGCGATGCGACCGTCTTGCAGCATTTGAATACGGTCCTGAGAAACGAACTGACCGCGATCAATCAATATTTCCTGCATTCGCGCACGCTCCGACATTGGGGCGTCACCAAGCTCGGGGCCTACGAATACACCGAGTTGATCGACGAAATGAAGCATGCCGACCGGCTGATCGAGCGCATTCTATTTCTCGATGGCCTGCCCAATCTCCAAGATCTCAACAAGCTGCTAATCGGGGAGAACGTGCTCGAGGTGCTCGAGTGCGACCTGCGGCTCGAGCAAGACGCCTTGCCCGCCTTGCGCGAAGGGATCGCGTACTGTGAGAGCGTGCGCGATTTTGTTACCCGCGACCTGTTCAGCGAAATCCTCGATGCCGAGGAGGATCACGTGGATTTCATCGAGACGCAGCTCGAGTTGATCCCCAAGATCGGCATCGAGAATTACATCCAGCTCCAATCCGGCCACGCCGAATAGCCGAAAGCCCCGATTTGGGGCGGACGGCGTCGAGCTACGGGTGTTTGTCGCCTTCTTTCCCCTGGCCCCTCGGCGCCGGCTTGCCGCCGCCACCGGCAGATGGAGGCGCATGTGCCGCTGGAGGATGCGGAGCGATCGGCGGACGCGGTGGTGCCGGTGGCGGGCGGACAACAGCCGGCGCCGGTGGACGGGCGACGACCGGAGCCGGACGAACGACAACCGGCGCCGGTGGGTGGGCGACGGCCGGAGCCGGGTGGATGACGGTCGGCGCCGGCGGATGGGTGACCGCCGGAGCCGGGTGGATGACCGTCGGCGCCGGCGGATGGGTGACGGCCGGAGCCGGGTGGACCAAAGTTGGCGCCGGCGGATGGATGACGGCCGGAGCCGGGTGGACCAAAGCCGGCGCCGGTGGGTGGGCGACGGCCGGGGCCGGGTGGATGACGGCCGGCTTCGGCGGATGAAAGGCTTGTGCCTGCTCCGGCGGCAGGGGACGCGGCGCCGCAGCGGGCCGTGCTGGCGGCGTGTGGCGCGCGGCGTTGGCAGCCGGCGCTGGCGTTCCCGGGCGTGACGGCGGCGGCGCTGCGATATTGGGCGGCGCGGCCGGATGCGGACCCGCGGGTTGCGGCGGTTCGGGCGCTTTCCCCGCTCCCGGGGCTGCGCGGGCATTGGCGCCGCGCTCGGTTGGGTTGGCCGCACCGGGATGCGGCGGGATGGCGGCAAGGTTCGCCGCAGCGCCCGGGCGAACCGGCCCAGGGCCATGCGCCGGTGGTGTCTCCGGCGGAGGTGTTCCCGGCAAACCCGATGCCGCCGATGCCGGATGGACCGGGGGCGGGATTCCGGGACCCTTTGCCACCGGGCGTGTATTCACGGGACCCCGCACCGCGACCGCGGCCGGCTTCGCCGCCGGTTGGACCGCGGGCGGATGCAACACGACCGGCGCTTTCTCCAGCGCTGCCGGAGTAACGTGGATCGCCGCCCGGGCCACCGGGTCGGCATTGGCGAAGACTCGCTGCGGCACGACAGTCGCAAACCGCCGGTTGGCGAAATTCGTGTTCTCAACCTGCGCCGGCGGCACCCCGTTCGAGTGCACGACGATGGTGTCGATGTTTTTGACGTTGGCGATGTTGACGTTGCGGATGTAGTTCGCGTTGCGGGTGTAGCTCGGCCAATAGGGCTCATTGGGCGCGAGCGGAAACCAGCCGACCGCCGGTCCGCCCCCGCCCGAGACGGCGAACCCGCTCACAGCCGCGCCAACAAAGGCGACCAGAGCCGGCGCGTAGACCGGTTGCGCCACATATTGGCCGGGGATCCAGCCCCAACGATCGCCGGCGTAGGCCCAGCGGCCGTAATGGAACGGTGCAAACCCCCAGGGCTCCTGGTCGACCCAGGTCCATCCCCATGGCTGCACCCAGATCCAGCGGCCGTCGCGATAGGGCGCCCAATCCGCCGGTACCTGGCTCGGATACCAAACCTCGCCATATTGCGGGCTGTTCTGCCAGCCGCCGTATTGATCGAGATCCGCGTAACCGGTCATTTGCGGCGAAATATAACGGGCCGCCGCCGCCACCTGGTTCTGGTGATAGTCGCGGGCGCGACACCACTCGACGAACGCATCGGGTGCTACCGGCGCGACCTGGGCGGAGACCGGGTTCGACCCGCTCAGCACCACCGCATCACCGGCTTTGATGCCGCTATCGATGCCGTTGCCGACAAATCGCGCCTCCCCGGCGAACACCGCGACCCGCGCCGGCTCGCCCGTGGTCCCGGCATCGATATCGTAGGAACCGGGTTGCAGCAGCCAGACCGCCCCTTGCGGGAGGTCGATCTCAAAGCTCTGGCCGGCGTCGAGTTGGCGCAAATGCAGGTAGAGACGGCCTTCGGGAATGCCGATCTGCGCAACCTGCTCGTTGAGATTGGTCACGTCGATCTCGGTTCCGCCCGCCATGTCGATCGTGCTCGGGCCGATCTGCAACTCGGCGCGCGATTGCGGATCGGTCCAGAACGATCCGCCAGTCGCCACCGGGTAATTGACCCCCGCTGCCGACCATTGCGTTTCGCCGGCCATATGGAAGGCAATGTTGCCCAAGACATAGCCGACCGCGCCAACGCGGGAAGGCGGTTCCTGTTGCTGCGCCAACGCCGGTTGGGCAATGGCGAGGCCGAAAAGCGCGAGGATCAACCGTATGGGCATCGGGCACTCGGTGTTTCTGCGTCGATAGCGCTAACGGACCGATTGTGGCGGCTTTGCGGCGGGCGCGACCGACTTGCCGGCGCCCTCGTCGCCGGTTAGGCGCATGCCAATTTTGACACGAGCCGCTTGTCCGCCCAGCGCAACGGGTTGCGCGAGGGTCAGCCGTCACCCAGCAAGTCGTTCGATTGGCCGAGGGCAGGGTAGGCTTTTTCGCTCGCCTCGCCGCGGAAAGACGGGTCGATCGGCACCGGCAGCGCCGGGAGGACGCGGCCCTCGGAGGCGAGCTTGCGGGCGAACAGGCCGCGCGCCGCGAAATGCGGGTCGGCCAGCGCTTCGGCGACGGTGGCGACGACGGCGCAGCAGACATCTTTGCCGGCCAGCCGGACGGTCCATTCCGCGGCGCTGGCGGCGGCGATCCTTTCGCCGACGGCGCGGCGGCTCGCCGCGGGATCGGCGGCATCGTCGCGGAATTCCGGACCGAGGCATATCGCCTCGCAGAAATTGTTCCAGAAGCGATCTTCGAGCGGTGCGGCGGCGAGAAACCGGCCGTCGGCGGTGCGGTAGATGTTGTAGCGCGGGCTGCCGCCGGTCACCAGTTCGCCACCCGGCCGGGGCCAGGCATCTGCGGCGAACCCGTTGCCGATCGCCCAATAGGCGAAGGTGAAGAGGTTGTCGGTCATCGCCACATCCAACCGGCAGCCCCGGCCGGTATGGGAGCGCTGGGCGAGACCCAGCAGAATGTTGATCACCGCCGGATAGGCGCCGCCGCCGATATCGGCGATCAATGCCGGCGGCACCACCGGGGCGCCGTCGGCTCCGGCGGCGAGCGACAGCAGCCCGGTCTCGGCGAGATAATTGAGATCGTGCGCCGCCACCTGGGCCTTTGGTCCATCCGCGCCATAGCCGGTGATCGCGCAATAAACGAGGCGCGGGTTGATCGCCGACAGTTGCTCCCAGCCGAGGCCGAGGCGCTCCATCACCCCCGGCCGGAACTGCTCGACCACGACGTCGGCGCTGACGATCAGCGGGCGCATCCTGTCGACCGCTCCCGATGCCTTTAGATCGAGAGCGATCGAGCGCTTGCCGCGGTTCAGCAAGGCGAAATTGACCGAGGAGCCGCCAAAGCGCGGCTGATAGAGGCGCATTTCGTCGCCCGAACCCGGCCGCTCGATCTTGATCACCTCCGCACCGGCTTCGGCGAGCAGCAATGTCGCCAGCGGCCCCGGCAGCAAGGTGGTGAAGTCGAGCACCCGGATGCCGGCAAGCGGCTGCACCGCGCTGCTCACTCTTTGACGATCAGGCTGCGGCCGATGATCTGGCGGTGGATCTGGTTCGTGCCCTCCCAGATCTGGGTGATCTTGGCGTCGCGCATCAACCGTTCGACCCGAAAATCCTTGATATAGCCGTAACCGCCATAAAGCTGCACCGCCTCGGTGGTCATCCGCATCGCCAGATCGGAGGCGCGCAATTTCAGCATCGACGCCTCTGCCGCGAAATCGCTGGCGCCACTATCGACCAGGCGGGCGACGTGCCACAGCCAGGATTGGCAAAGCGCGAGCTCGGCGGCGAGGTCGGCGAGCAGGAACTGGACGCCCTGAAACTCGATGATCCGCCGCCCCGACTGGCGCCGCTCGTTGACATAGGCGATCGCGTCGTCAAACGCCGCGCGGGCGATGCCGAGCGAATGGGCGGCCACACTCGGCCGCGATTTGTTCAACGAAGACAGCAGCAATGGCAGACCGGCGCCGGGACCGGCCAGCAGATTGCCGCGCCAGACCACGCAATCCTCGAAGGCAAGCGCCGCCGTCGACGAGGCACGGTGCCCCATCTTGTCCTCGGTGCGCAGCACTTTGAAACCGGGCGTGCCCTTTTCGACGATCAATGCCGAGATTGCCTGCCGCGCCTCCCCGATCCCGGCCCATTTGCCGAAGACCAGGATCAGATCGGCGACGTCACCATTGGTGATGAAGGTCTTGCCGCCTGAGACGACAATGCCGTCGCCCCGCGGGGTGAATCGCGTCGTCATCTGGGTCGCGTCCGAGCCGGCGTCGGGTTCGGTGATCGCCAGCGAGGCCAGCGCGCCCTCGGCGATGCGCGGCAACAGGCGCTGCTTCTGCTCGTCAGTCCCGTAATCGATCAGCGGTTTCATCGCGTGAAAATTCGTCGCCCAGATGATCCCGGTCGAGGCGCACGCCTGGCTCAACTCGCGCACGCAGGCGAGATAGGCGGCATAGGAGAGTTCGGCCCCGCCATAGGCCTCGGGCACGAACATCGCATTGAGGCCGAGTGCATTGATGTCGTTGATATTATCCCAAGGGAACCGACCGGAGCGGTCGTAATCCGCGGCCCTCGGCATGATCCGCTCGCGCGCCAAGGTGCGCACGCTGTCGAGGATTTGCATTTCCTCTGCCGACAGCGCCGGCACCGCGTCGATCCGGTCGAACAGCTTCATTGCGCGGACCCGATAAATCCTGCCGCCCTAGCGCCGTAGATGCTCCTGCAATCGCGGCATCAACTCGACGAAATTGCAGGGGCGGAAGCGGTTGTCGAGCTGATGCACGAGGATGCCCTCCCAGGCATCGCGGCAGGCGCCGGGCGAGCCCGGCAGCGCGAACAGATAGGTGCCGCCGGCGACCCCGGCGGTTGCCCGGCTCTGGATGGTCGAAGTGCCGATCTTGGCGTAGCTGAGCCAGCGGAACAGCTCGCCGAAGCCGGCGATCTCCTTTTCATAGACGCTGTGAAAGGCCTCGGGTGTGACATCGCGGCCGGTGACCCCGGTGCCGCCGGTCGAGATTACCGCATCGATCTGCGGGTCGGCGATCCAGAGTCGCAGCTGCGCCACGATCGCGTCCGCCTCGTCGCGGACGATGCGCCGCGCCGCGATATGGTGCCCGGCGGCGGCGGCCAGATCGGCCAATATATCGCCGGAGCGGTCCTGCGACGCGTCGCGGGTGTCCGAAACCGTCAGCAGTGCAATATTGACGGGCAGAAACGGACGGGTTTCATCGAGCCGGCCGGGCATGGCGATCGCTCCCTTTGACGACGCGGCCAGGATAGCCCGGCCCGGCTGTGGCGGCTAGCCGGGCTCCGGCTCGGCTCGCAGCACTTCGTCGAGACGGGTGCGCAGGGCTAGCAGGTCATGCCAGGCCTCGCGCTTGCGTTCGGGGGCGCGCAGCAGAAAGGACGGGTGGAACATCGGCAGGGTCGGCACCGGCCGGTCGAGCCCGGGAATGGCGAGATCGAACCAGCGGCCGCGCAACCGGGTAATGCCGGGGCCAGGCGGCAGCAGGGCGCGGGCCGCGGTGCCCCCGGCAAGCACCAGAATTTTGGGCCGGACCAGCGCCACATGGCGCAATACGAACGGCAGACAGGCGGCGATTTCGTCCGCGCTCGGGGTGCGGTTGCCGGGCGGGCGCCAATAGATCGCGTTGGTGATCAACACCTCTTGGCGGTCGAGCCCGATCGCCGCCAGCATGCGGTCGAGCAACTGGCCGGCGCGTCCGACAAAGGGGCGTCCGATGCGATCCTCGTCGGCCCCGGGCGCCTCGCCGATGATCATGACCGGCGCTGTGGGGTTGCCGTCGGCGATGACCGTGTTGGTCGCAGTGCGCTTCAAGGCGCAGCCTTCAAACCCGGCGATTGCGGCTTCGAGTGCGGCTAAGGTGTTGGCGCCCGCCGCCGAGAGGCGCGCCGATTGCGCCGCCTCCCCCGGCGAGTTGGCAAAGGCCGCGGGCGGCGACGCCGCGACCGCGCGCACCGGCGCGGGCAATGGGGTCGGATGAGAGGCGGGAGCGGCAACCGGACGCGGCGCCGGCGGGACAAACCGGTCCCACGGCTCGTCGGCGATCGCCTCGTCCGCCCCCATCTCGACATACCAGCGCAGCAGCGCTACCGCGGCGGCTCCCGGTTTCGCCTCATCGTTCATCGCCGCCAGAGTATCACCATCCAGCCGAAGCTTCGACCGCGGTCTCAGCGGCCGAACTGATGCTGCTGACCGATCGACGCGATGCGAAAGCTTGGCGGCCAGGGTCAAGCATCGATCGCGGGCAATAGCCGAACCGACTTTCTGCTGGCAATTTCTACGCCTGCATACCGCCACAGCGGGCTGCCCTTGTCGCGTGATTGCAGGATCAGGTCGGCGAGCCGCGCCAAACAAGGCTGGCGCCTTCCATGGTATTCGACGAGCCCGCCGAGCGGCTCGAAATCGAGCCCGAGACGGATCATAATCCGAACCAATGCCGGCTCCATCACGGCGGCGAGGTGGGTGATCCCATACTCCAGACAGATACCGAGAACGCCGCGAAGCAAGCCGAAGGTCACGTAAGGCGCGAGCCGCCGCTCGCCGATTGCCGGACCTTCTGCCAGCTGCGAGATCCCGGCGTCAGCATAGCGCGCCTCGCCCTGCCGCCGGCGAAATGCCTTGGAGACCGCGAAGCGGGACACCTCAGCGGTTCGGTGGAGCGGCAGATGTTGGAACCCTAGCCGATCGGGCGAACCGATGATCCGCTGTATCGGCAACGGCCGGCGCATATCGCCGAGCAGCGGCAGAATCACCCGCGCCGTGCCCGCTGCCGCGCCGCTGCGGCGGTGCACCAACAAGGCGTGGATCGATCGGTCGTCATCATCGTCGATCTCCCGTCCGTCGCGGCACTGGCCTGGATCCTCGAACTGATTTTCGACGCAATAAACCCGGTACCGAAGCCGATAGACCTGATCGAGTAATTCTGGAGTATCGGCGCGGATCACCGCAAAGTGCCGGTCATAGGCCGCCACCACATCAACCGCATCCTCGACCGTCATGCTCGTTTGTCCGAACCCGAACGACGGCCCCCCGCAGCGACCTTCGCCGACGGGAATAAAGAATTCGCTACCGGCGCCGGCGGACGCTGGTCACGAGAATCTCGGATGCCGGGTTATCGGTACGGGTTCGGCCGGACCAAAGGCGCGTATCTCCCCGGGGCGATGATGTTCCCGGGATCGAGCGCCGACTTTATCGCCGTGACCATTTCCCAACAGGGCGCATCGGAACAAGTCAGCCAACTCATCGAGTCGACACCCATCCGGTAGGGCAGAAACCCGTCTTTCCGACCGGCCTCCAGCAGGGCGCGATAGCACGATTGAGCGCGCGCTGTCTGATCCGCGTCGCGGCGATCGAACAGCAGCGGCACCGAGCTGTCGAAGCACCGGTCGGACAAGCTGGTCAGGGTGATCAGGGGCTCGATCCCGTGGCCGACGCAGACCTCGCTGACCATGTCGACATACCGTCCGACCCGGTCCGGGATCATCGGCACCAGCGGAGGATACCAGATCAGCCCGCAGCCGTCGCGCGCGGGATCAAACTCGGCGCCGGGCCCGGGTGCGGCCGCTGATCGCCAGTAAGCCAGGGGCAAGGCCACCCGGCTCGGCTTGCCGGCGATCATTTGCAGCGCTCCATCGAGCGCGCGCGCCCTCTGGGCCAACCGTCCGCGGCGCAGGCGCGGAATATGGCCGAGCAAACGGCTGAGCCCCGCGGCGCGGCCCGGACTGAGAAAAGCGAGGCTGCTCACCGCCGGCTTCAGCATCCCGCGAATGATGCCGCGCGCCGCGGCGACGATTTCAGCCTTGCCGTAAAGCGTCCCCAGCCCGGTCCACGCCGCCACCCGATGGTCTTTGGCCAGTTTGGCAACGAAATCAGCGGGAAGAGTGCCGCTCGCGCCGCTTTCGGCTTGCGGGTAGGGCACCATCATCGCGAGCACGCGACGGCTGTTCATCAGGTTGATCGAGCCGGCGACGCCGCCCAGGCTCCTGAGTACCTGTTGAACCGCCGCGACCGCGGGCATCAGGCCGGCATCCTGTTCGATGCCAAAAAAAACCGCCTCGGTGCGTTCCGGTTGCCTGGCCAGAGCGATCGTCATCCGGGTGACGACAGCGAAATTGCCTTGAGCGAACAGACCGTCGAGATAGGGTCCAATGCCCCATTTGAAAGCCGCGTCGACTGCCTTGCCGCCCATTTCGCTCAACGCCGAACGATAGACGCGGCCGTTCGGCAACACCGCCTCGAGGGCGGTGACCGCGCCAAAATGATCGGCAAAGGGGGTGATGCCGTAACCGCGCTCCAGGGCGTTGCCGACAAGGCTGCAACCGGGCCCGCCTCCGGTTACCGGCACCAGGAAAGGGAGCGCGTTGCGATCGAGATAGTCGTAGAGGTCTTGCTGGGTAACCCCGGGCTCGACGGTGACCAGACCCAGTTCGCCATCCATCTCGATGATCCGGTCGAGGCCGGACAAGTCGAGGATCACGCAGCCATCGGTTACCGGAACGGCGCTGCCATATCCCCAATTGTGGCCGGTGCTGATCGGATAGAGCGGGATCCCGCGGCGCCGGGCAATGTCGACGATGGCGACGATTTCCACGCTGTCGTGCGGCAGCAGCGCCGCCGCGATCGACCGCTCGATGCCGGTCGTACACATCCCATAGCGCTGCTGCGCCGCCGCACCTTCGAGCACCGCCGATTGCCCGATGCGGGCGCGCCATTCCCGCATCGCCAATAGCAGGTTTCCGGCGTCCATCTACCGCGCTGAATCAGAATCGCAGCAGGCGTCGAGAAATTTTACAGCGCCGAGCAGCCTTCCGACTGGCGGCAGCCGGCGCAGCGGTCTGCGGGCGTTCGGGCGGTTCATGCCCACATTGAGGAAACCAACGTCTGCAAGCACTTACACGCAGGTTGCGGCGAAGCGCCGCGCTCGAAGCGGCGCCACCGGCTGGGGAGGCCTCATTGTAAGAAAAACCGACGGCAGCTGTCGCCGATCCCCTGGAACTTCTTCGCCGGCGCTTACCTCCCGCGGCGCCGCGTCCAGGTTGCAAACCCCAACAACGCCGTGCCCAACAGCGCGAGCGTGGCCGGCTCTGGAACATTCAGCGGGTCCGCGCGTCCAGGATCGCTGCTGGCGAGGCCGACGATATCGGAACCCGCAACACTCCATGCCGAGGCCCCATTATGGGTGAAGCTAGTGCTAAGTCGAACGTCAGGAGTATTAGGCAGCGTGACGTTGTTCGGATCCAAGGTAAAGAAATTGTCGTTAAGCTGCGCAGTCCAGGCGCCCATGTCCGCGGTATTCACGGAAAGGTAGCTTTGGGCGGTACCGTCGCCGGTGGAGGGATTGGCTGGTGTTACGATCGTCGACGTAGTATCGCTGGCGCCGTTGGCGCCATAGACAAAGTTGAGCTGAGCCAGGAAGGTACAGCTGGACGTGTTGCCTCCGGCGCAGGTAAAGCCGGTATACTGGTTTTGCGCAGTGCGCTTGGCGAGATTGGCGGCATTGCTGAGCTCGGTCCCGACATTCTGGGTGCTGCCGGTAAAGCCATAGAGGTCGAGCACGCCACCCGAGGCCAAGGATGTAGTGCCAACCGAGTTCGACATGAATCCCATAAAAAATCCCGAGAATTTGTTCGCCGCCGTTCTGGCCGTTGACGAAAACCGTTGCGCCGCCGCCCTGAATATCGGAGCCGATCGGGCTCAACACGGTACCCTGTTGGATGCTGGATACCTCAAAGATACCCCAATTTCCTTCATTGCCGGGTGTGTTGATCGCCGCGTATGGGAGCGAGTTGGTTGCCGAAAACTGTTCGTCGTCATTGAGATGAATTTGGATAGGTCCGGTCGGCGCGCCCGGGAAAGGGGTGGCACTCGCCAATCCGCTGCCGGCAAGCAGGGCGGTAATCAGCGCCGTTCCCGCCAACAGATGGTGCTGTCTCATTCTGGTCTCCTGGAAAACGCTATTTACCACGTTTCGACGATCTCGAACAGAGCTGCACGTTCCGTGCCATCGCTAATTCATGACAGAAAATATTAACAAACACAATTAGTTGAAAGCCATATCCTCGCAACGGTCGGGCACAGCCAAACGCGATTTGTAAAAAATTCCGACGGGCTTATGGCGCAGGTTCCTCGGTCGCGGCCCGACCGCGCCAACGCGTCGCGGCCAGGCCGGACTTTCCCGGCATCCTCCGGAACAGCAATCTCAGCAGATGCGCTTCCCGTCGCACGGCGGCCGACAGACCTGCGTCTTCTATCCATTGCGCGGGCCCTTGGCCGCGGTTCGCGGTTGGGTGCGGCGGCGTCCAGTGAATCTGATAGAGCGGCAGCAGCCTCGACCGCGCCGCGCGGACGCCGGCCGGGAAAGTGGCGCGCAGCGCGGCGCGAAGTTCGCCGAAACTCCAGGAGGCGCACAGCGAGTTGCGGGAATCCTCGCAGAAGGCGGGGCTCGCATCGGGTGTAAATATTTCCGGCACATCCTTGGCGGTGCGCTGCCGGCGCGGGCGCACATGGTCGAAAATCCACAGCTGCGAATGCTGGTTCTCGATCGTCTGGGCGGTCTCGCGCAAGCAGGCGAGGAGATCGTCGCGGGTGGTCAGGTGATGCAGCGAGAAAATGCTGGTGACGAGATCCGTGCGGGCCGGGGCCAGTCTGCGGAATTCCCGCATGTCGCCATGCAGCAGACGCACCCGCCCGTCGAGGCCGGCGCGGGCCAGATGCCTCCGCCCGACCTGGACCATCGCCTCGGCAAAGTCGAGCCCGAGAATTTTGAGATCGGGTCGATGCGCCGCGAGATAGGCGAGAAATCGCCCGGTGCCGCAGCCGAGGTCGACGATCTGCGCGCCTCGGGGCGCCAAACGATGGATTGCCAGCGCGTTGAAGCGATAGATCGACAGCAGGCTCGAACCGCCCTGCTCGTCAAACCCCGCGACGCTCTCGGCCGAGGCCATCGTCGCGGTCGGTTCGGGGGTTCGTGCCAAGCTGCGCGGCAGGGCGGCCTCGCGCAGCATCAGCCGAAGTAGCCGCAGGCCCTTCGATCCGGGCCTCGGCCGTGCCTCAACCGGTCCTATCGATGCCGCTGGCAGGGTTTTCCTCCAATATCAGCCGGCACGATTCTAAATTGCCCGCGGCGCTTCGCATAGGACACAATGAGCGGTCTCCGGGGCTCTACTCGCGCATTCGGTTTGCCGGCGCGCCTGATGCTGTTCGTTCAGCTATTGGCTACCGCCGCGACATTGGGCTGGGTTCCCGGCAACCCGGCAAAGCTGATGACGATGCTGGTCATCTGGGGGCTCGGCTTTGGCCGCGTTCGGGCAGCCGAACTGCTGGCGATGGGCGGCGTCGACCTCCTTTTCGTGCTGATGAACGCGGCGGCGTTGAGCCGGGGCAGCTTTGTCTTCGACCATCCCGATCTGTTCGGGATGCCGGTCTACGAATTTGTGATGTGGGGATTTTACACGCTCCACACGATCCGGTTTCTCGACGGCGCCGCCCCTCGCGGCAGGCTGATCCGCGCCTGGGCGGCCGCCATTGCCTTCGCCCTGCCGTTTGCCCTGATCGCCGCTCCGGCGCCGCTGCTTACGGTCGCCGGGCTGGCGCTCGCCGCCTGTCTCGTCGTCTTTCACGAGAAGATGGACTTCGCCTATGCGGGCTATATGGCCGCCCTCGGAGTGCTGATCGAATATGTCGGGGTATGGACCGGGCAATGGCATTACCCCGGCCGACCTTACGGCGGGGTTCCGCTGTGGTCCTTCGTCATGTGGGCGGGGGTCGGACTATTCACGCGACGCCTGATCGTGCCGCTGCTGCCTCATCTCGCGGATAGCCGGATCCACCCGCAGGACGCCCCGGATCCGTCCCGTCTCAGACATGACTAGGCATCGGCCACAGGCGGCTTCGCGCACTGTGTCGCCCGGCATCGGTGACGACTTCCCAGAGCTCGCCGTGACAGTCTCTGACCCGATCGACCAGCCGATCCACCGCCGCCCAGCCCGGCTGACGCAGGCCGTGATACTGAACCGGCCCGCCGATAGGGTGGAATTCGATGCCCAATCGTCCGAGCAGCCGCAACAGTGACGGCTCCATCATCGCCACGATATGGCTGATCCCACCGGTCAGCGTCATCTTCAGAACCGCCTGGATCAGTCCAAAGGTCACCAGCTGAAGCGCCGGCCCGTGGCTGCCGCCAGGCATCGGCGTCAGCTCACCGGCGTGATACCAGCCAGCTTCGAGCTGCCGGCGAAACGCACGGGCGATGGCAAATCGGGAAACCTCGGCGGTGGTCGTCAGCGGCAGATCGACCCGCCGCCGCTCGCCTGCCCCGATCACTCTGAGAACCGGCAGATCGTCGCCGACGCGCGGCAGGATCAACCGTACCGTACCCATGGCGGACGCGGTGGCGCGGTCGGAGACGAGGAAATGCAGGGACCGCCAGTCGTAGTCATCCCGTTCCCGACCGTCCGGATGCTCGTTCGCCTCCTCGAACCTTCGTTCCAAACAATAAACCTGAAACCGCAGTCGAAACACTCGATCGAGCATCTCTTCCGACTCTGCACAAATCACGCTCAAACAATTCCTGAACATATCTGCCGTTTTATATTTTGCGAGTTGCGCGCAGAATGATTCGTTGCCGGCATTTGCCGGGCCCAACCTGGACATGTCAAATCCTCTCAGGAAACGCGGATGGAGCAGCGGAGCGCTGTCGATCGGATGAAGTCTGGTTATGATGTTTCGAAAAAGATCTCCGCCAATCTGTTCGAACCGGTATTTATATTTCCAAATATTAAAACATCTCGATTAGCCCAGGACGAATAGCACGATCTCTTCGATGCTCTTGGCATGCCCTCCCCCCAAATATTGGTGATATGCTCAATCATCGACGTCCACCTTTACATTATAATGACGGATCGGAGCGGGGACGGCGCCGCTGATGCAATTACCTCGGCCAGGATGAGTTCCCGGGTCGTTCCGGGATCGAACGGAAACCAGCGTCATGGCGACGCGGCGCGGTCTAACCAACCATTGACCAACTTAAAGTTTCCGCCGACACACAGCACTTGTCAATTTTTGCGATTATGTCAAAGATTGGACAAACCGGGTTTGCTTGGCGCAGCCCGTCTGCGCTGCTTAGCGCGTTGGCGTTGCTCGCTATCAGTCCGGAGTACCTTCCCCCGCACGGGGTCTATCCCACCCGGCCGCAACGCGGAAGTCAGCAATTCGCTGGAGCCGAAACTCCGCGGCGCAGCCCGATCGCCGCGTCGCCGGCAGGCCAGCCTAATGCGCTCACTGCGAAACGTCGGAGTTCTTTACATAGAGGGCAGCGAGCGGTTTCTATTAACTCCTTGAAACCACGGCATTCTGCGGGAAGATCGATTTCGGCGCCCGGTCAGGGAGTGTCGGAAATCTTAACATCCATCGTGGCGAAAGCCTCGCGCTGCGCCCTAATCCGTTGACAAAACGTGGTTTAGAAAAATGGCACAGCAATTGCACCCTCCCCTGCAGGGCACACTCTCGGGCACCTAGCCATTTCGCTTAAGCGCCCTGAAACGGAGGTCAAGATGAGGAAGTTGAGACTTACCCTGGCCGTCGCGGGGGCTGCGCTGGCAGCGGCCGTGCTGGGCGGTCAGGCAGATGCGGCGGTCGTTGCGAACGGGTCGTTCACCTTCTCCGGGCCGGGCGGCGCCGCTACGATAAACACCTCGCCGCTGACGACGGCGACGAGCGACAAGGTTTTGAGCGGCAGTGAAACCACCGGTGGGTTGACGGGAAATCTGGCAGTCGCGAATGGCTCGGCGGCAACGCTGAACATCCTGACGATCCCGATCCCGGCCGGCGTCGTCAATCCCGGCTTGACCGTGCAGGTCCCGACCACAGGCGGCGTGCTGACTTTCTCGTTCAACGCCGAGGAATTGACCGGACCGATCACGCCGACGACGAGCACGACGTCCGGTACGTTCAATCTCCAGTTCACCGGGAACCTGATCACCGATACCAGCGGCACATTTATCACTGGGACGCTGGGCAGCACGACTGCAACGGCGTCCTTGTCGGAATCGTGCACGCAGACGGCCGGCTCCACTGGCAGCACCGTCAGCTGCGGCGATCAGATCTTTACGCCGTCGACCGTTCCACCCCTCGTCCCGGAGCCGGCGTCTCTGGCCCTGCTCGGCTCGGCTCTGGTTGGCTTTGGCGCGTTTCGCTGGCGCCGTAACGCCGGATAATTCGAGAACCGACAAGCACATGGACCAGGCGGCGCCTTCGGGCGCCGCTTTTCATTTGCCAGCTCGTTGCCCGCGGAATGCAGAGCGGCCGAGCCCATCCTGAGAAACTCGGCAGATCCCGTCATTGCTAAAGCGAAGCGCGCTCGTCCCGTGCAGCCGGGCCGGCGATCGCGCCGATCGCGGCGAAAAGCCGTGCTACGGGCTCGCGCGCCAGACCGCGGGTGATGAAGACGAGGCGCGAGCGACGGTCGGCGTCGGGCCAGTCTTCGAGTTCGACCGGCGGGTGGGCGAGATGCTGGACGGCGTGGACCACGACCGGCCCGCGGCATTCTTCGACGGCGATGATGCCCTTGACGCGCAACAGATCGGGGCCGCGCAACGCGGTCAGCACCGCCAGCGCCTGCTCGAAGCCAGGCCAGGACAACGGCTTATCGAAGATCAGCGAAAAGCTCTGCAGCCCGTGCGTGTGCGCAGCCGCCCCGAGCGCGAATTCCTGCCGCGGCGCCGGCGCCTCGTCGAGCAGAAAGGACGGCGCGATCTCGCCATTGCCGGCGATGGCGACCGGGGAGGCGCTCAGCCCGGCGATCCGTTCGCCAAGCCGCGCCGTTTCGATCGATCCGGCGAGATCGCTTTTGGTCACGATAATGCGGTCGGCGAGCGCCACCTGCTGACGTGCTTCGGGCATCCCTTCGAGATTGCCGATGCCGGCGACGGCATCGACCACGGTAATCAGCGCTTGCAGATGGAATTCGCGGCCGAGCGCGCGGTCGGTGGCGAAGGTTTGCAAGACCGGTCCCGGATCGGCGAGACCCGAGGTTTCGATGATCACCCGCTCGAAGCTCGGCACCGCGCCGCGGGCGCGGTCGGCAAACAGGCCGCGCAAGGTTTCCTGCAGATCGGTGCGGACATTGCAGCACAGGCAGCCATTGCCGAGCAGCACCGTGACATCGCTGCTCGATCGCAGCAGCGCCTGGTCGATGCCGACCTCGCCGAACTCGTTGACCACGATCGCGGTATTGGCGCCCTCGGGGCGGGCGAGCAAGGCGCGGATCAAGGTGGTCTTGCCCGAGCCGAGAAAGCCGGTCACGGCGACGACCGGCAGCCGCGGTCCGCGCGCCCGGCGCTGGCGCCGCCCGAACAGCGGCGCGTCCTTGCCGCCAAAAAGCGCTGCGGGTTGCGTCTCAGAAATCCATTTCGAGGGTGTAGAGCCCGCCGGCATGGCGGTCTACGGTATAAACGATCTGGCGTTCATCGACGAACACGTCGTTGATTTGAATCGCCCCGCTCGGCGCCCGCGCCGGCGGCTCGGGGACGAAATAGCCGATTTCCGCCGGCTGATACGGGTTTGAGGTGTCGTAGGCGCGCAGGCCGCCATTGAAATAGGTGGCGAGAACGATGCGGTCGGATTTCCACGCATTCGGCTTTGGCAGATTCTCGTAGAGATTGTGCGCGCCATAGCGGGCGCCGCGCTGCATATAGGTGTCGAGCGGCGGCAATGGGCAGGTGGCGATCGGCACCGGATTGGTCTCCTCGCGGCCGTCGACGACCCAGACGAGCTTGGGCCAGTCCGCCCCTTCGGTCCGGGTGCATTCGTCGCTGACGATCAACAGCCCGCGGTCGAAGAACGGCACGACGGTGTGGGTAAAGCCGAAATAAGGCGGGTGGTAGTCCCAGCGCGACACCATCTTCGGGTGTGCCTTGTCGGCGATGTCGAGGATCACCAGGCCGCCGTCGATATAGCCGAGATAGGCGCGGTCGGGGCGTTCTGGATAGACATTGGTGTTGTGCGGGCGAAAGCCGGTATCGGCGGCCTCCGGGTGGCGCACCGGCGGCGGCGCACTGTCGCCCTCCCGGGTTCCGGGCAGCCACCAGCGGCCGATTTCGGCCGGCTTCGAAGGGTTCTTCACATCGATGATCCGGTAGAACTGGTCGTCGCGCGGATGGGTCGGCTGAAAATCGGGCGCGCCGGAACTCATGTGGATGTACTCGCCATCGGCGAACCACAGCTGATGGACGCCGCGCGAGGTCGGGCCGGAGCAGTCGAAGAAGTTGATCGAGCGCGGGTTCTCCGGCACCGAGATGTCGAACAACTCGAACCCGGCCGGCTGCAGGCCGGGTTGGGTGGTCTGATAAGCCACCGCCATGATGTCGCCGACCGTCTCCAGCGAATTGGAGCGCATATGCGATTGCGGCAGGTCGCGGCGGGCGACGATCTTTGGCGCGCGAGGATCGCTGACATCGACCGCGGTGAAATTCTTCGGCGCGCTTTCATGGGCGAGCCATAAAATTCGGCGCCCATCCTTGGCGATCTGGATCGACATGCCCTCGCCGATCCCACCGAAGCCGTCGAGCTCATGGTGAGCCAGCTGCCGAAAATTCCAAATCGCGGTATCCGCCATGTGTCTCCACTCCTGAAGGGTGATCGATATTATCAGGTGATTGCAGATCGCAGATCGAGAAATCCGCGATCAGCGCTAGCAGGCGCGCAGACCGGGATCGTCGGGCGCTTCCTCAGCGAGCCGGGTTCTGGGTGAAATAGGCGATGTCCTCGGGGCGCGGCTTCCAGTCGGGATTGCTCGGCCATTCCTTGGTGCGGCCGGACATCCCATCGCCGTAGCGCACCCGGAACAGCAGAGTCCGCTGCGGGCCGTTGATATATTCGTGCAGTTCGCCGCGCGGATGGACGACGAACGCCCCCGGCCCGAACGCGATCGTCTCGCTCGGGGTGCGCATCGTGCCGCCGCCTTCAAAGCAGAAATAGATCTCGGTCGCGTTCGGATGGCAGTGATAGGGGCTGGTCTGGCCGGCTTCCCAGCAGGCCACGGTGACATCGCCTTCGCCGGTCGTGCCGAGAACCTTCTCCATATGTTTCCTCGGATCGAAGACCTGCTCGGCCTGCAAATTAAAGCTGTACATCGGCTCCCCTCCGCGGTCGGGCGCGCAGCCTAGACCCCGCCCTGGCGGCCAGCAAGAGAAGCGCTTGCGAAATGGGCTGGACGGGGGCCAGACCGGACCATAGCCTCCGGCGATCATTCGAGTGGGAGGACAAGATGACCCAGGCGAGCCGCTTTCGCGAATTGCTGCATCGGGACGGGATGGTGGTGGCGCCCGGCGCCTATGACTGCATCACCGCAAAGCTGATCGAGCAAGCCGGGTTCGCCGCAGTGTATATGACCGGCGCCGGCACCGCGGCGACCCTGGGCTACCCCGATTTCGGCCTGGTTACGATGTCGGAGATGGTGGCCAATGCCGGGCGGATCGCCGCTGCGGTCGAACTGCCGGTCATCGCCGACGCCGATACCGGCTATGGCAACGAGCTCAATGTGTTTCGCACGGTGCGCGAATTCGAGACCCGCGGCATTGCCGGCATCCATATCGAGGACCAGGGCTTTCCGAAAAGATGCGGCCATCTCGACGACAAGGAAATCATTCCGCGCGAAGATTGGCTGGCCAAGATCCGCGCCGCCGCCGCCGCGCGTCGCGACAAGGCTTTTCTGATCATCGCCCGCACCGATTCCCGCGCCGTCGCCGGCCTCGACGAAGCGATCGCGCGGGCCAACGCCGCCTTGGCCGCCGGCGCCGAGATGGCCTTTGTCGAGGCGCCGCAGACGATCGAGGAGGTGGCAGCGGTGCCGCGCCGGGTAAACGGGCCATGCCTGTTGAACGTAGTCTATGGCGGCAAGACCCCCTCCCTCGATCTGCGCGATGCCGAGGCGATGGGCTACAGGCTGGCAATCGTCCCGGGGCTGCTCGTGAAAAGCGTCGTCGGCATCTGCGAGCAGACGCTAGCCGAATTGAAGACCTCTCACCGGCATCCGTCGCCGGTCAAGGAAATGACCGTGCGCGAGATGTTCCAACGCTTCGGCGCCGACGAGTGGGATGCACGGCGCAGTCTCTTCCGCACCGCATCCAAGATCCGCGACGCGGCAAAATAGCACAAGGTGCGGGCGACCCGCGCGACGCTGAAACCGCTGCGCGCCCTTCCAGCCTAATTCGGCAAAGCGTGCGCACAAAAATTACATCGGTCCGAAACATTGCTGTGCGCCAAGGCTCTGGCGCGGGCTGGCGGGCCGCGGCCGACGATGATGAGCACTATGTCTACGCTATAGCCCTCTCCTGAAAGAGACGCCCGAACTCAATGTCGAGGGTCGCGACGCTCGATCAGGGCTTGACGGACGACATCGGCAGTCGGACCGGCGATCCAGCCCGAAGCGGCAAAAACAACAAATCGACGACGCGACGGTACCGGTCCTGGCGTCGGGCACCGGCAAAACCAAGACCGGGCGGCTATGGACCTATGTGCCTTTGCAGATCCCGCCACAGCGCCATCGCCGTCCTTACGTCAGGGCGACTGTGCGGGTGCACCACTATCCCGACCGGCAACTCGCCATCTTCGATGGACTCAGTTGCCTGGCGCGGTTCCACGCCAACGGAAAGCCGATCGAGGTCTCACGGGCTACTTAACTCCGCTCAGCCGCCCGGCCTGATGGATTTGTGGGCAACACTTCGCGTTGCCCACAACCCTACAGGCCCATCATGATCAGAAGCGGACACATAATGCGCCATGAAAGACGGACATCTTCACCAAAGGGCGAGCGGGGGATCGCCGTCCGCGCTGGAGCGGGCTCAAGCCCTCACAAAGATGCCCATGAGGGTGGCAAACGTGGAGCCGGCCGCATTTGTCGTGATCCGCAAACTGCCGGGCTCGTTGGCCCGGTCTCCGACATGAGCGCGTCTGACGCGCAGGACGGCTCGACGTTTCGGCGGTCCGACCGCAAGCCGGTGATCCTTCGGTGTCCGGCCGAAATCGAAACGGTGCCGTCGGTAGGTTGCCGCGGCCGTGCTTCTGGGCGGCGCAGACGTGTTCCAACGCGAGCGCGCCCGCGGGTGGCTGCTTCACCGTCTGAGCGCCAGGAACGATAAATCATGCTGGCAGTCGTATAATATAACGTCTTTGTCCCCGGCAAGCGACAGGACCGGGGGAATGCCGCCGGGAAACCCCGCCTTAGGCGCAACGGATTCGGAGATAGCCGGCGATCTCATGAAAGAGTCGTTCAGCGTCGAGTTCCCGACCATGCAAAATCAGCAATAATGCTCCACCGGCGACAAAAAGCGGAGACAGCCACACCTTCGCTCGGCACCGCGAATAGACACTCCCAAACAGGGCCAAGGCGGCAAGGCCGATCGCCAAACCCAAGCCGACTTCGGGCGCGCTGTGGGCATGAAGCAGCAGACGCGATGCCGCAATAGAGAGGATGAAACCGGCACCGACACCGATTGTGATCATGCGTGGCAAGCCTCGGCGTTGAGTCGCGGTTGCCAGCGTCATCGTTCCGTAGACCAAGGTGCTGAAGCTCGTATGGCCGCTCGGGCTATGCAGGTCGGGCGCTGGTGGACACCCGTAGAAGGAGACTTTGAGGATCGCGGTCAGGCCGGTACAGAAAACAACAGCGATAACCCACCAAGCCGCGCCGCGTGGCGAGCGCATGAGCAGCAGCCACAGCAGCATCACCGTCGCCAGCGGCATCAGCACGGCAAGATCGCCGAACTCGGTCAAGGCGTTGAGCCAGGCCATCAGGAGGAAATGATTAGATCCAACTCGATACTCTTCAGCCTTAGCATGAACTTGCCTGGAATCCCAAAGAGGATCCAACCAGGGGATCGGGCGCTGGACCTACTCCTCGTCGGCCATATCGCCGCCTAGACTAGTGGTGAGAATTAGACAGATGGTTCCCGTTGCGCATCCTTCGTCGCCCCCGCAAAAGCGGGGGTCCAGAGCCTGCCCCTGGCGTGAACAGGGGGCGGCAGACGAGGTTTTGGTTGCTCTGGGTTCCCGCTTTCGCGGGAATGACGCAAGAAGGAATCGGGTACTAACTGTCAAATTCGTACCACTAGCCGCCGGAGGCGAGTTGCAATTCGGAACGGGACCTCCCGACCCTCCCGAATCATATGCCGAAAGCGCAAACCCACTTTCCGGCGCATACGCCTTCGGCCTCGCTCCCTGGCAGGACGGCGCGACGCGAACCTTACCGGCGGTGAACCGGAGTCACTTCCGCTGTGCTTGACAAATTCTTTCAGCCAAGGCAAAATTATAACCTAGCCGATTAAGGGACCAGTGCAGGCGGCGGGAGAATGTCTGGGTGGCCATTGCATTAATCACGGGATCTGCTGGTTTGATCGGTTCTGAAGCGACCCGCTTCTTCTCTGAACGCGGTCTTGATGTTGTCGGGATAGACAACGATATGCGGAGCTACTTCTTTGGTATCAGCGGTAGCACTAGACGGAGCCGGCAAAGACTCGAACGGGAGATTCGCGGGTATCGCCACGTCGACGCCGATATCCGAGATCAAGCGGCGATGGAAGCGATATTTGCCCCCTTGTCCAGCAGAGTTAAAGTAATTATCCACACCGCCTCACAACCGTCGCACGATTGGGCCGCCCGCGAGCCCCTGACAGATTTCACGATAAACGCAAATGGCACCCTCGGTCTACTGGAATTGAGCCGACGTCATTGTCCAGAGGCTCCTTTTATTTTCCTGAGCACCAACAAAGTCTACGGAGACGCGCCGAACCGGTTGCCTTTGATCGAGACCGCGACCCGGTGGGAGCTCGCCCGAGATCACCCCTTTGCTGAGCACGGCATTGACGAATCCATGAGTATCGATCAGACTTTGCACAGCCTTTTTGGCGCCTCAAAGGCCGCTGCCGACGTTTTGGTACAAGAATACGGTCGATACTTCGGCATGTACACCGCATGTTTTCGCGGCGGCTGCTTGACAGGTCCCGCACATGCGGGCACCGAACTGCACGGCTTCCTCGCATATCTTGTCAAATGCGCTATTACTGATACTCCATATACGGTATTCGGTTATCGGGCGAAGCAGGTACGTGACAATATACACTCATATGACCTGGTTAATGCGTTGTGGCATTTTTTTGAGGAGCCAAAGCAGGGCGAAGTCTACAATATTGGCGGCGGCCGATTTTCCAATTGCTCTATGCTCGAAGCAATTTCTACCTGCGAGCGCTTGACCGGCCGTCAAATGCATTGGAGCTATTCCGAGCAGAACCGGACTGGGGACCATATCTGGTGGATCAGCGATAACCGCAAATTCCAAAATCACTATCAGAATTGGAAACCGCGATATTCGGTAGAGGCGATCATTGAGGAGATCTACCAGGATATTCACTCATCGGGCGCGTAGTCTATGCCGATGGCTCGCGCGCGATGGAGCTAAGATTAGCGGAGAGAATTTTTTAGAGTGGCCGCAGCATGACCTTACAGGCGCTTTGCGACATCTCCGTGGGGAGTGTGTTCGGTATCGAATTCAGCGTCCTGACCATGGACGAGGTAGTCGAGACAATCATCAAGGCGGCTACTCAACGCCGCCCGATGTCTGTTACGGCATTGGCGGTTCATGGATTGATCGAGGCGCTCAACAATTTGGAGATGCGGGAGGCGGTCGGCCAGATTGATATAGTGACGCCCGACGGCCAGCCGGTCCGATGGGCACTCAATATCTTCTCTGAGGCCCGTCTGCCCGATCGCGTTTCGGGCCCCGCTCTGATGCGCGCCCTTTGCCGGCGCGCTGCGGAGGAGGGCATCACCATTTATCTTTTCGGTAGTGCTGCAGAGACCTGCAAAAGGCTCGCCACCAGATTGGCGGAGGACCATCCACGTTTGAACATCGCTGGAGTTCAACCGGATCGGTTCCGAGAGGCAACTGCCGAGGAGGATATGGCGGATGTGCAGGTGATGAACCGCAGCGGTGCGGGGATCATCTTCGTCGGCCGTGGATGTCCGCGTCAGGAGAAATGGGTTGCCGCGCACAAAGATCGGATTGACGCCGTCACCGTCGCTGTCGGGGCGGCATTCGATTTCATTGCCGGCAATATCAGCCACGCACCGGGCTGGATGCAGCGAGCCGGCTTGGAATGGGTGTGGCGGTTGATGCAGGACCCGAGGCGCCTGTGGAGGCGCTATCTCATGACTAACAGCTGGTATTTGTTCTATTGCCTGCGGGAACTCTCACTACGCATGTCCAACGCCAGACGGTAACCGAACGCCTGAACGCCAACTCCCGGCCCCGCCCGCTTCCTAGCCATACGCGGTGGTTCTTGACCACCGGAACCGTGGTTGTTGATGGGCTGAATGGCAACATGTCGGTCATGAAGCGTTGCCGTTGTGGGGCGTGTTCCGCTTCGCCCCTGCATCTGCCAGGGCGAAGCGACAGGCCGCCCGGCGATCCCGGGGCTCAGCCCCAATGCCAACGGCGCACCGCAAACCATACCCTAATCGTGCGCGGACCTCTTGATCGTCGTCCGTCGCCCGCTATCGCTCTCCTGAGATGCCCTTGCAGCAATGCGCCTCGCCGGAGAATCACGGATCAGCCGAAAGAATGGATCAACCAATAGCCCAGCGCGATAATCGTCGCCCAAGGCAATATCACCGCGGCGATCCAAAATGCGAGCTTCTGGCGGTCGATAACAAGACGCGCCCGGCTCCCATGGCGAACAACTATAACGTGTATCTTCGCCATTTTTGCCATGTTGCCGCCACGAAACTCTGTCGCTATTGACAACACAACAGCAGCTTATTAGTTGTCTGGCTGAATTGATTATAAGCGCATAGAGACTAGTTAACACTTAGGGTTACTGCAAAGCGGGTCAAATTCGCCACAATATGGTGAATTTTCAATGAATAGATCAAATTCGCCTGCCTGCTCGATTCGAGAGGAGGCCTCGTTAGCAGGTTCGTTTCCGGTGTCGCGGGCGCGACGGCGAGCAGCGCCATCGGATGGAGCGCTTCCGCGTCGGTTCAGAACTGCGTACTGAGCCGGACCATCACGACGCTTTGCATGTAAGGCTCGCCAGGCGTGGTTCCGCTCGAAGCACGCTGCTGATAGCTGTAAGAGCCACCCAGATAGAGATTTCGGTTCAGCAGGTATTTGATACCGACGCCAGCGCCGAACACATCGTCGGTCCGGGAGACACTATGGTAGGCGTCATTTTCGAAACCAGCATTGGCATTGAGCAATAGATTGTGCCAGAGTTCATGATCGACGCTTACCGTTACCGCCGAATCAAGATAACCAGCTCCGGTAGTGCCGATTCCGGGGTTGCTGGTCTGGAAGGTGCGTATGCCGTTGAAGGTCAGCGTGGTGAGCTTGGTGACATTCCATACGAGCCGGCCGCCAGCGTCGGGGGTGGAGACGGAGCCGAGGCTCGACACGGCAAAAATCTGGCTCAAATAACCGACATACACCTCACCGTAGATGATGTGCGCGGGCAGGATCTGCAGGCCAAGATCGGCGCGGTAGACCGTGGAGTTGAAGCGCACGCCGCCGGGTGTGGTGTGCGTATAATCATAAAGGGTTCCGGCGGTGCCGATGTAGCCCTCGTAATCGGGCACGAACTCGTAGCTGACGCGCAGCGCTGCCTGGGAGGTGGTCACGTCTTGCGCGCTTTGCGGCGATATGCCGCCGCCGATCAGCGGTACGGCATTGTATTCCACCGCTTGGACAGCGAGATCGGCTTCGTAGCCGAGGCGTAACCCGGTTTGCGCGTAGCCGAGATTGGCTGTGTAATTATTATACGTCACCGGCTCGGCGGCGTTGCCCGGCGAATTGGGCGATGTGCGGGGCTCATACAGGTGTGCGACCTGCGCATTGCCGTAAAGCGAGCTCCCGGCGTCGATATCGAGCCGTCCGTCAACTGAACCAAAACCGGTGGCGGTGTTTTGCGACGGATGGACGGCATAGTCTTGGAGGGCGGCACCACCGTGCAGATTGATCGCGTTCCGCGGAAAGCTGGAAAGGAGATCGAAGCCGGGCTGGAGCGCCGTGATCAGATCGCCGGTCGGGCTCGGGATCGCAAAGATATTGCTGTTGTAGAGTTCATCGACCTCGCCGCGCGGGAACCAGAAAAAATCGCCGGCACGAAGCCCAATCGGGTCGAAGTCGCGGAGTGGCCGCTGCGTTACGGTTTCGCCCGCGTAGATCGGCTGTCCGGGCGCAGCCGGAACTTGCGGGCCGCTCGGGGCCGGCGGCACCGGCAGCAGCGGCTCCGTTATCTGAGCCGCAGCGGCGAGCGGGAACAGGCCGAGAATCAGGAGACAAACCGCCGCCAGCAACCGATTTTGGCGCTGCCTAAAGTCGCTCGGTCGATCCTCCCAAATCTGCACGTCGCCGGCCAGCGCGACATCGAGCGTGAGGGATGGAAGCATCGGCGGTATCATAGAATTGGTCGGCGCCTTTTGATCACCTGCGTTCGGATGCGCTGAAATCGAAGCCAGCTTTAGGCTGAAATATTTATAGTAGATCCGCTGACAATCTAGAAAATATCGCGGGCCGGACTTTCGTATTCGTTAGGGCGAGGCGCCTTCTTCCCCGAGCTGTGCAACTGCTGCATAGCAGATAGAGTTATAAACTGCAATGCGACTGTCCCAGCCGAAGAGTTCCGAGGCTCGTTTCAACCCGCTCTCGCTTGCCTCGTAGAGCGGCCGGCGGTCGTCGATCAAGGACTCCAGTCGCTCGCGGATTCTCATGGAAGTCTGCGACGGCGTCGTGGCAGTTACGAGAAAGCCGGTACCGCGGACCATGTCCCCTGGTCCGGCGAGGTCGAGCGCAAGGACTGGCAATCCGAGCGCCATCGCCTCGGCGATGGACGAACTGCCACTGTCCCTGAGGCTCGGAAATACCAAAAGATGCGCGCCGCTAATGGCGTCGAGCGCCGCGCTGCGCGCGACAAAGCCGAGAAAGGTAACGATATCGCCGAGCTCCCGCTTGGCGACGATCCTCTTGAGTCGGGCCTCGTCCGGGCCGCCGCCGACGAAGCTCAGGTGAATCCGCCGGCGGTACTGGTCGGAAAGCGCGGCCAACGCTTCAAATACCAGAACAAAAGCGCGCATGCGGACGATTTGGCCGGCAGCGATCAGTCTTAGCGTGTCGCCCTCGGCGGAATAGCGCCTCAGCGGCTTCAGCTGAACGGCATTTGCCGGCATATAGACGAGCTTCGCGCAATTCTCGACGACAAGCCCGCGCATCGTGTCGTGATTGGACACCAAGATCGCCGCGGCGTTGTCGGCGGCGCGCCGGATCGATGGGAGGCGCGGCAATATGCGGTTGCCGATCAGCCTCGTCAGCTCGAGGAAGCCACCCGGCCCCAGCGCGCCGATCATCTTGAACGGGATCTGTTCCAAGCCGGCAACCGGTCCCCAAATGAAGGGCGGCATATTGCCTCCCCAGAGACGGGCGGGCACGCGCACGGTATGAAACGTGCACTGGTGTACGATATCGAAACGCTCCCGAGCAAGAAGCCGGCGAGCGAGCCGTGTCGCGGCTACATGCCAAAGCAGGTAGTAAAGGTGCCAGCCGAGGCTACCTGCACGCTTGACCGGAAGGATGGCGCGGTCTGGCACAGGAAGCATCCTCAGTGAAGATGGCCGCTGACCGTCGCTCTCTTTAAGGCGCTCGGCACTGGTCAGGACCGTCACTTCATGAATTTTCGCAAGCCGCGCCGCCCATTCCCAGCCTAACAGATGCTCGCCGCCACGTGCGGGTGTGCACGCATAGGCGATCATAAGGATGCGCAAGCGTCGTCGCTCACCCAGGAGTGGCTCTTGCGTGGTTAATGCTGATCGAGACGGCATCAAATTGGCGGCCCGATATTTCGAGCGGCGCCCCATGATCGAGCCAGGCGGTGAGCCGCGACGATATTATCCTCGATCGAACAATAGATCCAGCGTGCGTACCGCCCGAGCGGAAACACATCTCGCGCCTCGAACCGTGCACAGGTCTCCTCTGCAAAGGCGTTGGCAGCACTCGAAACATGAACATACGCGGGATCAAGGACGACATGAGCATGGCTTGTCAGCCGATGATCCCTGGTAACCCCGACGCGACCCAGATCCAAGAGAACCCGCCGAAGCAAATCGGAGGTATCGACCAAGGCATCGCTCGGCATCGACAGTTCCACATAGAGACTCATTCGCTGCTCGCCGAGCATGTTGTCGTAATGGCCGACGCGAAAGAAGATCCATTCCGGTTCCGGATAATATACCCAATGGTCCCGCTCAAGCGATGGTCGATCGAAGCCGAGGTTGAAGACGAGCACTTTGTTCGCGGTGAGCAAGCCCGGCGGTGCGGCCTCGCCGACCAGTTCCAGTATTCGCGGCAACGGAGCAGAAATCACCAAACGGTCGTAGCCAAGCCGCTCGCTGCCAATATAGGCCTCGTGCCGGTCGAGGTCGATGCGCGTACAGCCGGCGCCCGTTTGGATCACACCTGGGGGAATATAGGCGGCAAGGCCATCGACATAGGCTTTCGCTCCGCGCCGATGGTAAGTAAAGACGTCATTATACGTGTTTGTCGCGATCCGACCAGCGAGATTTGCTAGCAGCGTGCCGAAGTCGATATGGGGAAAGAAGCGCCCCATCGCATCGGGATCGAGGCGATCGGTGGGCGTGGCATAAAGCTTTTCATTATAAGGCAGCAAGAACATGTCCGCCAAGGCGCGGCCATAGCGGCCGTAGATCATTTCGCGGAAGCTCGTGTAATTCGCTCCGACGCATTTCTGTGCCTCGTGCATGTCAGAAAGACATTGCAGAAAGTCGGACAGCGGCAACTGATGGATGTTAAATTGAAAAGGATAGTCAACATAGGACCCGCGAAAGAACACGCGCGAGATCTTGTGGATTTTTAGAATTTCACGGTGATCCATGTGTCTTTCGACGTAGTTCCGGATCCACGGGTGCTGAAAGTGAAAAAAATGCCCGGAATAGTCCCAGGTGAAACCGTCCTGATAGAGGGTGCGGCAATATCCGCCGACTTCGTCCTCTTTTTCCAGCAGCAGGCAATCGTAATCATCTGCCATAAATCCCGCGACGGCGAGACCAGTAACCCCCCCTCCAATGATCAGAACACGATCCTTCATCTATGCTTGCCCGTAACGTGCTGAGGCGAGCGTACGAACATCATCGAGCAGTTGTGCCGCGATCTTCTTCGCGACCTCCGCCGGCGACAGGTGGTCAGTCTCGATGATGAGCGCTAGCGGATCCGCTGCCGCGATGTCGCGGTAACGCGCTATCTGTTGTGTGGCTTCCTCCCGCGATAGCTCCTTTTTGCGCGTTTCGATCACCTCGGCCGACGCCATGAGATACACGTGACGGTGGCCCTGCGGCACAAGGCGTGCGCAGGCTTGCAGCACGGAGGATGGCAAGGAGATACCTCGAAGTCGTGGATCCACAAAATAGTCCTGATAGTAGCGGTCGAACGCCACCAAATGCCCTCGCGCGAGCATCGGGCGCACTTTCAGCCAATAGCCGAGTTGGAGATCCGCGATCAGCAGCATCAGACGAGTAACGGATTTGAGAAGGCCGAGCCTTTTTTCGTATTGGCGAACGGTCAGGACTTCCTCACGGCGAGACCGCGGAAGAAAGACAGCGAGGCGCGGGATGATATACGGCCTGCTGTGGAACCGATCTACCGCCACGACGATGCGGCGCTCGGCCAAAGGTTGTAGCAAACTCAATACGGTCGTCTTGCCGGCACCGTCAGGACCGGAAAAGGTCCAAAGCCGCCCCGGCGGGGTCCAATACATCACCGCCGCATCGACAAGCTTTTGCAGCATCACCGCGGCCGTGCGCAATGGACGTCGCCTCAAAGCGGCCTGCAGCAGGCGGCGGCGCGAGGAATAGCGTCCCCCCTTGGCCAGAACGGCGCGTAGCTTCGTCGCCGGGGCGATGCCGAGAGCGGCCAAGCAAAGGGCGTCGACCCGATCGGGGGCCGACGCCTGTGCGCGCTCGAACGCCTCGCCGTATCGGGCTTTCACTTCGCTATTGGCGATTGCAGGCTGGAGGTAGGCACAGACAGCCGCATCGACATCGTCGAGCCAGCGCACCCCATCGCTCAGGTGTGTCCGACCCAAGAGCTCGATCGTGTCGGCAACGGGTATGCCGTTCACGGTGATGTCGGAGTGCAAATCGGCTTCTAGAAAATGATCATCTTCGCCGATATGCGCACCCCGTCGTGCAAGGAGGCAAGTCCACACCGGTCCCCGATAGACGGACATCACGACTTCCCACTCCCACGCAGGCAGCATCGCTTGAAGAAAGCGAAGCAAATCCGCCCAAGATCGGCGCGGCAATACCGCATCCAGATCGAAACCGATCATGCGGGGAAATGCATCGCGATCTCGCCAATAACAAAGGTCGATAACCCGCGCGCAAGCTCCCCTTCCCAGGAAACGATAGATTTCAGCCTTACCGGGGATATTCACAAGAACCGCAGCAGTCTCTTTTAGAGATTGTGACGTGCTTTTGCTCCATCCGGCGGCGGTGTGACGACCACCGACCTGGGTCATTTCGGCAATAGTGGTTTGACCAGGGTTTCCAAGCGGTAGGGCCACAGACCCGCGCTCACAATTATTCGTCCGAAATGCATTGGAACATCTTCGATCGGCGCATCGCCAGAAGTCTCACCATCAACGGGAACATACCCGTCGGGGATAGGTCCCAGGGAGCCATATCGTGAATACGCCTTGACCACGGAGCGATACTAATACAGCATCGTAACGAGATCCGCCAGCCGTTTTTCCTTGTTGCAAGCCCACAGCGCCGGAGTTTAAGCGGCCCTCAGATTGCGTGCGGATCCTCCAGACCTGTACGCAAAAAATCTTACCCGAGAACCGGCATTTAGTATAGACTGGAAGATCGATCGCGTTAATCGGTGCAAGTACACATTGGACGGGTTATGCCATCCTGGCTGCTCAAAGCGGTGACGCAACGCCTCATCGGCGCCCTTCCCAATCCACACTTTTGGAATGAATTGCTCCAGACGCGGATTACTGGCTCGATCCAGCTACCGCCGGATCAATTCGCGGTCAAACTTGGTGGTTGCCGGACCCACCTGCAACACCTTCGTGATTTACGTCGGGCAACGCCGAGGGACTTCACCGCGTTCGAGTTGGGCACCGGCTGGTTCCCGGTCGTGCCGATCGGCCTCTTTTTATGCGGAGCAAGTCAGGTCTGGACCTGGGACATCGCCCCGCATCTAAGGCTGGAAAGGATCAGATTTGTCCTGAACTCCTTCCTCCAGCTTGACGCGGCCGGCGAACTAGCGCGACACCTACCTGATGTCTGGCCAGAGCGGCTGGACAAACTGCGCGAGGTAGCGGCCGACTGCTCCCCCACCGCCCCGGCACGGCTACTCGAGCGCCTATCGATTGAATACCAGATAGGGAGCGCGGCGCACAGTGGACTGCCGTCGGGAAGTATCGACTTGCTCACGTCCTTCGGAGTTCTGGAGTACTTACATACGGAGACGTTGGTCCCGCTCTTCAGGGAATTTCAACGATTGGCCGCGACCGATGCGGTTATGAGCCACCTAATAATTTTTGACGACCAGTATTCGTACTATGACCGTCATATAACACCTCTGAATTTTTTGAAATTTTCTGATAGGACTTGGCGTTGGCTGAATAATGCGATCATTCCGTTAAACCGGCTTCGCATTACCGATTACCGGCAAGCACTCCGCGATGCTGGTTTCAAAATCATCGACGAAACGGTGGTTGACCGCTGTGATGCAGCGGTACTTGCCAAGATCCATCTGGCTCCGCGCTTCCGCTGCTACCCGGATGACGATCTATTAGTGCTGCGAGCGTGGCTTGCCGCGACTGGCGTTGCGGACGGGACCGCTGCGCCGGCGCCGGAAGATGCCGCGATATCGACCTCTGCCGTGTCTCGGAGTTCGGCATGAAACAGGCTATAGCTGTCGAAGATTGGAACACTGCTTATCAAAAGGTGTTTCGCGATGTGCAACAACGAGCACCTGATGCCGAACTGGGCGAGAGACTTGACCGGAGAATGGCTTTCTATCTTGGGACGCTAGCTCAGGCTGGCCTCATGGTCAAAGGAAGTGTCTTGGTCGACCTCGGGGCCGGAATGTCTTGGTTCGGGCCGATCGCAAGCCAACTCGGACTGAAGGTAGCATTGGTCGACGACTTCGGTGGTGGAGGCGGCGTGGAAATAGCGGACCGTGATGTCAGTCTCCGACCTCTTAGCGTCTTCCGCCAGAAATTCGACATCGACATTTTCGAACAAGACTTGCTCACTGATCCCCTGCCGTTTTCAGACGGCAGCGTCGATGCCGTAACATGCTTTCATAGTCTGGAGCATTGGCACCATTCACCGAAGCATCTGTTCGGAGAAATCAGGCGCGTACTACGCAGCGGTGGCTACCTGTTCATTGCAACGCCGAATGCCGTAAACCTGCGCAAACGAGGCTCCGTGCTGTTCGGACGGACGAATCACTGTGCGCTGGCGGAATGGTACGAGTCCGATTTGGAGTTTCGCGGGCACGTCCGCGAACCTGTTGTCGATGATCTTAAGAATTTGGTGATTTGGAATCAGTTTCGCGTGGTCGCTGTCCATGGCCGGAACTTCATAGGCGCGGATACCACTGCGTTATCATGGGTCTCCCGTGCATTAATGAAACATATTGTAGAATTAAGTGATGGTATCTTACAATATTTCCCAACTCTCTGCTCCGATATCCACATCGTGGCACAAAAGCTGAAAGACTAGCTTTCGGGATACGAGAACATGGATCTTGCCGCCAAGCCATGCGCTGAATCTTATTCGGGATGATTTCCGCAATGCCGGTCGGTGCTGTGCTTACCTATCATCGGATCGTCCCAGACGGCGGCCGACAACGTTTTCATGACGTCGAGGTGACAGCGTTTGAACGACAACTCCATCACATCGCGGAGCGGGTAACGGCATCGGATCGAGGTTCCCGAACGGAACCCAGATGTGGACCCGTATACCTCACTTTCGACGATGGCACCGCGGACCACCGTCACGCGGCGGATCTTCTTTTGTCGCATGGTCTCGCGGGCACTTTTTTTGTGATCACGGGACGGTTGGGCACCCCGGGCTACCTTTCCGAAGAGGATGTGCGGTGGATCGCCGCCCAAGGACATCGCATCGGCTCCCATTCCGTCACACACCGCCACCTAACCGCATTGAGTGCAGCGGAACTCGCCAACGAACTTCTGGACTCATGCCGCCGGCTCGAAGCTCTCGCGCAACGGACGGTCGACTGGTTTGCACCGCCGGCCGGTGTCTATTCTAAGGCGGTCATCGATACCGCGCTGCGGGTCGGATACAAAGTCGTGCGCACGATGGATTGGGGCTATGCGCGGCTCCCGCTCCGCGGGCATGTGCCGTGCCTGCCCGTCCTTGCTCGCTATGACATCGCGATGCTCGACCGTCTGCTTGAAGGCCGTGCGCCGCTCTGGATTCATGCGGCAAAGAACGTGCTGAAACGAGGTGTCGGGCCCGGGCTATACCACAGGCTGCGAGATTTCGGCGACAAGCTAACCCTGAGATAGCACGCACAAGCCCGGCGCCGAGCAATTTCACGGGGCCACGACCAACCGACGCGCGGCTGTGATCCATTGCCCGGCTCGCGGGCAGCTGCCGACATCAGCACCATGTGCCGCCTCACCACAACCCACCCCATATCCTTCGCCGCCAAGCCCGCAACGGATGATTACCCCGGTAACCGTCGTCCTTGGCGCGCAGATATGCATCGAACATCGCCAGCCGCGATAGCGCCCGAGCCTCGCGCTCAGTGAGCCCGAGTGCCGGTTGCCGCTCCAGCCATTTTGTCGCGTAGATCGCACTCTTGACCGGTGGCCAGGAGTAGATCAGGAAGGCGACCTGCAGGATGAAATAGGCTAGGTCGATATAGGGGAAACCTTCTGGGGTTCCAAACTCCCAGTCGAATGCGCACAGGCCGTCGTCGCGGCGGCGCAAGTTCCACGGGACAAAATCACCGTGGTGCGGAACGATCGGCCATGCTCTGCCCGCGAGGTCTTCAAGGATTGTGTCGAGCCGTGTTCCGACGCGCTGTCGCGCGGCGCAGACGTAGGGATGATCGTCAAGTGCGAGCGGAGGTGAAACTTCGAGCGATTTGGCGAATTCAAGCACCTCCGGCGCGGGTGGAAACCTGGCTCTAACCTCCTGGCCGCAGAGGGGAGCCACCAACAAGGCCGTGCTATCGCCCATTTTTCCGAACTTCAGCGGGGTAGGACCCAGTCCAGCCGGCAGTCGCGTCAGCGTCAGGTACTCTTGCGCCAGACGCCGCTGCGCCAAGGTCTCGGTTCCATATTTGAGATAACCGATGATCGTGCCGGCGTGATCGCGCAACTCTACGGTGAACTTCTGAGCGGGCCCTGGCGGACGAGTCAGCAGCACGATCGAATCGACTGCTGGCAGGCAGTCCTCGAGGAATTCATGCAAGCTCCAACGCTCGCCCAGAGCCTGGCGTGCTTCGCCCCACCCGAGCGCCGCCTTGCCCCTCATGGCGACCCGATAGATCTTCGCGACCAACCGCGTTGCCGGATAGAACGAGCTGTTACGCCAGCGTTCTGCAGGGCCGCCCGATCCTGACAGCACCACGCGTGGCGCGCGCCAGTTCGGAAGCGCCAGCAGCGGGGTCCCAGGCGGAAAGATGCCAAGCCCGTCGAGGTTTGCGGCGCCCGAGCCGCCAGAAGGGGCGGGTCCCATCGCAGTCCTCACACGGACAGTTTGGCTGCAGTCGGCGGCTCATGCCGGCTACCGAGGTGGAGCATCCACCAGAGCATGCCAAGCACGGTTGTCACATAGCCCGCGAGCAGGCCTAGGATCGCGCCGAGGAGGCCCCACGCGGCAATAGCGGCGACGCCAAACGCGCAAGTGACCACGGTCGAGGCCACATAGGCCCAAAGCACCCGGTCCGGTCTCTCATCGGCGCGCAGAACAGATCCGAGTACGGCGATCGCCGCAACCGGCAGCACGATCAACCCCATGAGCCAAGCGTAACCGGTGTATTGCGTGTAGCGTCCGCGATAAATGAGGTCCATCAACGGCCCACCGAACAGACCGATGAGCAGAGCGTAAAGCGATGCCCCGGCCAGCATGATCGCCAGCGCGATCCACATCAACGGCGCAGCGCGTCTGTCCTGCCGATCTCGGCTGAAGGCCGGGATGAGCAAAAAGGTCAACGCTTGCGTCACCTGGGCTGCCGGCATGACCAGAACCCAGAGCGCGCTCAGCGCGGCGTTGGCCTCCAATCCGGCCATTACCGGCACGATAAGATAGTAAAGCGATCCTGGAATCCACGTAAAGATGCCACTGGCGACCGCCCAGCGGCCATAGCGCCAATGTTCTGTCGCGACCTGGCTCATGAAGTCGTCGCGCCGGCGCGACCACAGCGGGAAGCCGCGCACAGCCATGATACAGATAATGGCCAGGACGCTGGCGCCGGCTGCAGCGAGCGGGGCGGTGAAGGACGACAGCGTCGCCGTGCGGTAAAACGCATAAATGATGGCGAGCATCCCGACCAGGTATACGCCGCCTGCCCCCGCAGCCAAGCGCGGGTGGGACCAGAGATAGACGGTGCGCCGCAGCAGCCATACCAGCAGCACCGCCGGCGCCGCCAGCGCATAGCCAATCATGCTCAAGCCGGACACGTGCGATCCGCAGTATATCAATCCGAGCCCGATAACGGCGAGCCCCGCCGAAACCATCGCCGAGACGTACCAATGGAAGACTGCGAGAGTAGCAAAATATGTCGAAAGACGATCATGAAACCGGTTCGACCCAAAAACCATCATCGGTTCGGTCAGTAATCCGGTATGAACGCTCGCTACCAGCCAGAAGACGGCGCTAGCCGAGACGTAGCTGCCGTATTCAACCGGCGTAAGCCAGCGAGCCAGGACGAGATTGCCTGCAAAGTTGGCGAGCGCGAACAGCGATTGGTCGACGACAGCCCACGAAACTCGGCCGACCACGCCACGAGACAGCGCAACCAGCCTTCCCATGTCGTCGCCGAGTGGCGCGCGCTTCATCATGGCATTTCCATCGGGATCACGCACTCAGCGACGCCGCGTGGCAGCTCGTATCGGTGCCTCGCTCCGCTTCCACAAAACCTCCATCGATGCGGCGACTTAACTCCGGCAAATGTGCCTCGCAAAATCGTACGCACCGTGCTCTGCGCCAAGTTGCATTCAAGACCCTTCGCTAGACGCGGCGGACCGCGCCGCTGGGACGCATTACGGTTCATCATCGAGAGGCTACGGCACGGCCTGGGGCATAGGAAGCTACCGACCCGCAGGGTAAAACGATCTGCGCACCGTACATGAAGATGCAACCTTTCACATACGCGGCGTTGATCTCAATCTCGGCCCGGTGCCGGGCGGCAATCACTGGGCTTCGGCTACGCTCTCAGTCAGGGTGTCGCCCAAGCTCGTCGAATCCAGGCCTGCCGCCCAAATCGCAATTTATACTTGACATTGTATCAATTCAGTGTATATTGCTATTATGATAAGGACGCCATCCGCGTTCCGGATGGCTGCCCTAACGTCACTGACCTGACGGTCCGGGATGCCCGCAGGAAGATCTTGATCGAACGCGGTCCACGTTGCGATCCGCTGAAATAGCTAATTGAGGAATCAATGACTTTTCTCCGCATGTCGTTTGCCCTCGTTGCCGCGCTTGCCCTAGGCTTGGTGGTTCAGAACGCCGACGCGCAAGTCGACTCTGTGGAAACCGGGGTCATTGCCGCCGGCACGTCGCAGAGCACTTGCCTCGCTGTAACCAAGCAGCAGGTGATCATCGCGGGGGTGGCCGCTGGCACCGGTATTTGTTTGCCCGCGGCCACCTCTGGCGGGCATCAGTACGTTACGAATTACGGGGCCAATCCCGTGAATGTCTATCCTGCACCTGGTGCGCACATCAACGACCTCGTGCCAAACACCCCGGTAATAGTGGGTGTCGGTTTAACAGCACTCTTTGTCAGCCCTTCCCTTACGCAATGGTATTCCGTCCCATGAGCAAGCTAATACTAGCACTTATGCAGCTTTTGGGCTGCATGTATTTTCTGATACTGCCTTTTGATGCCGGAGCAACCCAATATATCGGTAATCCTGACATCGCCGGCGTCTTCAACGTAATGAACTTCGGCGCGAAGGGAGACGGCACCACGGACGACACGGCCGCAATCCAAAATGCCGAAATCGCGGCTGAGGCGGTTATCTCCGATTGCGGCCAATCGCCGGGCAGCAGTTGTGCTGGCGAGGTGATATTCCCTTGCGGTAGCTATCGGATCCATACCGGTCCCATCATCATTCAGGGCGGACCGGGGGCGATGGCGATGCCCAAATGGCGAGGGGAATGCGGCGCGACGACGGCTATCGAAAGCGGTCCTCCGTATGCTGGTGCTACCCTATTCTCGGATGTTCCCTCGAACTACATCGTCTCCGTGGTGTCCAGCGGGAGCGAAGCTCCAGTGGGGCCACGCTTTATCAACCTCGGTTTTGCGGGCAATGGCAGTGGGTCGCGTTCGGCCGGCGGTATCAGCATCAATAACGTGATGCGTGGGATCATCAATGAATCGAGCTTCAGGAACCTCGGCGTCGGCATCGATATGCAAGGAGCGGGAGACGATAGCGGTTGGGTGATCCGCGACAACATGTTGCTCAGAAATTTGACCTCGATAGATTTCGAGGCTTCGTCCACCGGCGGCGGGAACAACGTAATCTCGTCGAATCAATTCGACGAGATTAATACCAACGATGTCATGGTTCTCATTCACGCGGGTAATCATCAGATTAGAATTAACGACAATCATTTTGCTTGCGTACCCGGCATGCAAACCGCCATCTCAGCTGCTGGCATGAGTATCAATATTACCAATAACAACTTCGAGAATTGCGAGCCTGCGATACTTCTTCCCCAAAACACCACCATGGCCAACAATGGTAGAGGTTATATCATTATGGGGAACGCGTTCGATGTCGCCGATAACGCTGTCTCTGTGACCTGCACGACCTCAAACAACAGTACGGCGGTCACCGGTTGCTCATCGACGAGCGGCCTTACGGCAGGCATGATAGTGACGGGCGGAATCTACCTACGCCCTTCCAGTTCGGGACCGGTGCGGCAGGCACATACTATAACGGAAATACATTGGGGGGCGACGGCGGGGGAAATGCTGGCGCTGATTACATCTCTGCCATACAAAGCGGCACGGCACTGAGGTTGACAAACGCTACTAACTCGACTGGTGGAGGTTCCGCAGCCCTGCATTTTTGCTATCCCGCGATATCCATTCCGCTCTCGTGGAACTATAACTCTCATTATCCGGTGGTGGTAATGGGGAATACTTATGTAAATGTAAACCCAAGTTATTGCGGGCTCGGCACGGACGGAAACTAATCCACTAACGCGAGGCGGCGCGCAGTGTGACCTGCTTTGGGCGCTCTATCCTTGGGATCCCAATCCTTCAGAGGTCGCCGCTCGCCGGCTCGATAACGTTGGACATGGCCGAGGCTCACGGCCCGTGGATGATTTGATACGCCGTTGCTGGCGGACCCACAAGAGCGCTGATAGCACAAGAAAGTATTGCACAAAGAAATCAAGCCAGCCGCCTACGCCGATAGATAAAAACGTGGCAGTGGTAGGTACCACGATAACGACGGCTAGGAGATCACCCCGGAAATAAGCAGTCGCTGCCAGCCACCAGTTCCATGCCACCGCCCACGCCCATATGGCGAAGCCAGCCAAACCGACGCCCAAAAGCACCTCCACTGCGCCGTTGTGGAAGGATGGCAGGTCGCTCGTCGGCAGAATCTTCGCCATAGCTGCCCGGCTACCCACACCCCAACCAGATCCGAACCACGGTTTAGCTATGAAAGCCTGCCATCCCCAATCCCACAAGGTTGTCCGCCCTGAGAGCGAAAGCAAAATCTGTTCATTTTGTCCGCGCATGAACAATGTAAAAAGAATGTTACCAGTAAGCAGGTACGCAAGGCCAACCGTCGAGGGGATTGCGATGATGGAAGAAAGGGGAAAGCGTCTGGCGACGATCAGGCCGGTCCCGAGCATTAGCGACACCATTCCCGTACGTCCTTGTGTGAGCACCGGAAACGACCGCTCCCACAAAATAGCCTAGCATCAGAGATAGCGATCCCCTGGGCTTCTCTAGCGCACACGCCATACAAAACAAACCCAACAACGCGCCTAGCTGAGAAACTGAGTTGTAGTGAATGAGTGGCGATGACCACGAATAGGAAAAGAGGATTTTTGACGGATGATAACGGATTGGATCATGGAAGCCGGCAAGGTTGAAGATATTTCCAGCTGCCACATAGCACAGCGCCAATACAAATTCTGCTATCGTCAAATATATAAGCCTATGCAGCCGGACTTCTCGGTCCACCCTCGCCATAGTGATCCATATTATCAGCACTGCGGTAAGCAACTCTAACGATTTTCCGAGGGTCGCGACGGGACCTGCACTCCATAGCGTCGAGCAGACGCCAAAAGCTACGTAAACTGCAAAGACCGAAAGCGGATTTAATCTAAATCGTGGAACGCGCTTACAATGGACTAACACTATAGTTAATGCAACCACGACAAGACCAAAACGCCGCAGATAGGCCTCCCCTAGAGAGCCGCTCAATACCTTTGCCGCGTTACGTTCGGTAATATTTAGCGTAGCGAGGCACAAAAGGAGCCATGCCAATTCCAGGGGATACGGTAGAAGCCGAGCGGCATTCCTCATGAGGATGGGATCCCGGAAACTTCTGTTGCCCCAAGCATAATTCGCCGCCCACCGCGGGGTGCCATTGATCGTTTCGGCGCTCGCGCCCCGGGGTTTACCGGAGATGGTTGACCTGAAAGGTTTTGCCCAGGCCTCCTCGAATTGGTCGACCAAGTATTCATCGGGCCTCTCGATAACGTCGTCGGTCGCTCCAGGGCTGCCAACCAAGCTCAGTTCTCATCGGGTTCATCCGTTGGACTCGAGCCGTTATGCATCCGGCGAGCGCAGTCGCACGTAGGTGAGGTTCGATCCAGAATAGCCGGTCTCCCACAGCAGGTCGGGAAACCGCTGGGCAAAGGCGATCTTGTCCCGCAGTGCCATCAGATCGGCCTTACGGACCTGGTATTGAAAACGGGTGTGAGTCCTCCATTCTATCAATTCGCTCTCTGTCAGGTCGTCGTCGAACACCATATCGACCGTGGGGTAAGGCGCCGAGCCGTCTCCATGGAGAGCGTGGAGCGGCAGATTATCGTCGAAGAGCAGATTGTTGAACCCCCACGAGGAGGCCTGCTCGATGCGCAGAGCCTGACTGACATGATCGTCAAAGAAGCAGAGCGCGTTCCCCTTGGGCATCGAGCAAAAATCGTAGGTCGAGATATCAGCTTCGACATATTCTACCCCCTCTTCGGTGCGGCGCAGCCTCGATAAATCGATATCGAACGAGAGGATCTTCGCCTTCGGAACCGCCTGGCGCAGTACCCAGGTCGTGAACCCGCGATAGACTCCCAACTCGACAATGACAGAAGGACCGAGCAAACGCGCAGTAACGAACAGCTCCAGACCAGCATTGAACCCGCACCCACCCGAGGACTGGCGAACCGGACAACGCGGCGTGAGGGAGTAGAAGGCTAGCACAGCCTCCTCGAGTTGGTCCGCATCGATCGTGTGCCCGGCAGTATGAAGAAATTTCCCAATCGCCGTCGTCGCCAGGCCGATCGATTTTCTCCGCATTCTCTCAGAGATCATCATATGATCTAGTTCCGATGAAAATTCCTTAATTTCCAGACCAAACCTGTAAAGCAACGGATCAACAGCTCGTCTCTTTATCCTTTTTATTCCTGACCTGATCCCAGCCATGTTTGTCGTCTCCGATCCATTAAAGGATTTTGGACTGCGGACATGCGGGTAGCACGAAAGTGCCGGCTTACACAAGAGCCGACGGCCGGGCGGTTGCCGGGCGACGGGTGAAGTCCCCGGTGGATCAACTGACAAGTCCATCCGATGCCACCCGAGGGTGATTTCGATCTTCTGCGAGCGGATTTGAGCCCGAGAACCGATTGACGTCCCGGGGATCGCCAAATGCACGCTGGCGCAAACAATCGCGAGCCTGTAGGTTAATATTTGGCAGGCTCTTCTGACGCGCAAGGGCGAGATTAGGCCTCATCGAGGCGACCCAACCGTCGTGCGGGAGGTATTAGGGATTCATGCTGCAGAAGCGTATCCAGCAGGCCGTCCGGATCGTCCATCGAACTTTGTTTCGACGACCGTTGCCGGTAAAATTGAGCCTTTACCTCCATTCGACCGCAGGTAGCGAACAGCAGCTCGACGAACTGCTCGGTTTCCTTGGAGAGCGCGGTTATTCGTTTACCGGCCCTAACAAATTCCTGACTGCCACGGGCAATACCTGCTTTTTAAGCTTTGACGACAATTATCGCTCGTGGCTGCGAACGTTGCCTATTCTCGAAAGGTATCGAGTCTCCGCGACTTTCTATGTCAACTCATGGCCCTTCCGCGATCGGGTGAGCGAGGCAGACGTGCGGCATTACCTTGAAGGGCGTGGCCTGACGAACCTACCCTCGGACCAGGAAACCACGCTCAGCACGGCCGAATTGAGGGAGATTGTCGCGGCCGGGCACACAATCGGCGCTCACACCCACACCCACCCGGTGCTGACGACGCTCCCGCCAGAGACCGCACGGGAGGAAATCCGCGTTTGCAGAGAGGAACTCGCGTCGATCTTGGGGCGCGCCCCGGAACACTTTGCTCACCCCTATGGCATGCGCCGTCACTTTAACCGGCAGTTGCGGGACTTTTCCCTGTCCATCGGCTTTACCACCATCGCCAACGCCATTCCGGGCATGCAGTACGCCCGCAGCCGACCGGAGAGCCTGCACCGCTCAGTCTGGTTCCTGGAGCAGCCGCTGGCATTCAATCTGGACAATGTGTGCATCGACGGCCGCCTCTTCGCCTCCTTAACCGGCCGCAGCGCCGTTGGTGGGGCTTCTTCGTAACGCTCACCCGGCAGGGAGCTTGGCCGCAAACGGTCGAGGGACAGACCAGATGCGGGCCATGCCGGGCTTGCCAGTCATCGGCGGCCATTCAATCGGCCGAAGATTGCAACGGACCTGCGGCTGCGGTTTTTGAAGCCGATCTGGTGTTTACATAATTTCTTCTTGTTCCATGGAACGTGGGATGGTAAATTTGCCCGAAATCGTCGCATCAGTCGGCTCGCTCAGCTTTGCTGATACTGCTGAAGGCGAACTGCGGGGGCAGAATCTCTGGGAGTATTTTGTAAAATCCCGCGACCGTGTCTTTATTTCGGATGTGCGTCTGATGGGCAAGGGTCGATGGTTGGATGAGGGTTCTGATCGTCCATAACTATTATCAGCAGGCCGGCGGCGAGGATTCGGTGGTGGCGAATGAGTGCGCCATGCTGGAAAGCTATGGTCATGAAACGCGTCTGTGGTCGGTCAGCAACGATGTCATCGCCGGCGCGTGGAGCAAGATCGCGACAGCCGTTAGAACGCCATATTCACGCCCTGCCCGCGACGAGGCTGCCCGGTTGATTGCCGAATTCAGGCCGACGGTTGCTCACATTCACAACTTTTTCCCTATACTTTCCCCTTCAATCTATGACGCGTGTCGTGCCGCTGGCGTCGCCATAGTGCAGACGCTGCACAACTATCGGCTGATCTGCGCCGGAGCGCTGCTGACACGCGACAATCGTCCCTGCGAGGACTGCATCGGCGGGTCTCCCTACCAGGCCGTGGTGCACGGCTGCTACCGCGGCTCCCGCATAGGCTCTTTGGCGGTGGCGAGGATGGTCGATATCCATCGCCGCCGGGGGACTTGGACACACAAGGTCGATCGCTTCATCGCATTGACGCCCTTCGCCAAAAGCAAGTTCGTCGCCGCCGGCTTTCCCGCCGATCGCATAGCGGTCAAGCCGAATTTTGCCGAGGATCGGCCTGCCGCCACAAGCGCGAGAAGGGCGGGCGCCCTCTTCGTTGGTCGGCTGAGCCCAGAGAAGGGTGTCGACACGCTGCTGCGGGCCTGGAATAGTCTTGGCGAGGTGCCATTGCGGATTGTCGGCGACGGCCCGCTGCGCGAAATGGTCGAGAAGGCTATCGCGCCAAGCGCCGTCCTTCTCGGTTGGAAGAAACCCGTCGAGGTTGGTACGGAGATGGCGCAGGCGGCTTTTCTGGTGCTACCGTCGAATTGGCCCGAAAACTTTCCGATGACGATTGTCGAGGCGTACTGTCAGGGCCTGCCCATCATCGCTTCGCGGATCGGCGCTTTGTCGGACATCATCAAGGACGGCGCAACCGGGCTGCTCTTCTCGGCGGGAGACGCCAATGATCTTGTCACCAAGGTCCGGTGGGCCCACCGGCACCCCGAGGTGATGCGCCGGATGGGAATCAATGCCCGCAGGGTCTATGAGGAAAAGTACGTGCCCTCTGTCAATAATATACAATTGGTCAAAATCTATGAAGCTGCAATCGAGCATAGCCGGTCTACCGCTGCCGGCTCGACTCCACTCGATTGACCGTCGTCGTAAGCCGACGCGAAGCGATGGCAAGCCCTGATCTTTGAAATCAAATTACGCGTTGAAATTGATTTATCGTTACAATCATAATATTATGCTTAATGAGATTAGGAAATGGCCCGAACGATCCCCCATTGTCGGATAAAGGTTTAGAAGCCGGCCCGAAGTGACGAAAGCAGCCTTTCGACCGGAGTGGTGTTGGCATATTATGGGGCCGGGAAATTCGAGTCGGGCGATTGGCGCCTCGTCTGATCGGGTAACCGTTCGCTTGCCTCACCTTACCCCGGGCTTGGAAGAAGGGTCAGGGAGCCACAGTTTAAGGATTTGAGGGTTGAACGGGATGGAGATCTTCGACCCACCGCCGCCGAGCAAAGATCCGTCCCGGATCAGCGATATTGCATATCGGAGGAGCCTGGACGACACGGTGGACCTGCGCGAGGTATTGGCGAAGTTTTGGGCGCGAAAACGGTTCATTCTAGCCTCTACTCTCATCTGCGCCGGGTTGGCTTTTGCGATCGCCAAGCTGATCACGCCGACTTACACAAGCGCAGCGTTTGTCATGATCCAGCCGCTGCAACCAGGTGAGCCGGCTGGCGATGCGAGCGTAAGGGCGGCGATCCAGGGCGGACCCGAGGCGGTGCCGACTGAAGTTTTCGTCCTGCAATCCCGAGCTTTGGCCAGCGAAACCGTCGAGCGCCTGAATCTTGATCGCGATCCCGAATTCGATCCGTCATTGCGCAGGTCAAATCCTTTGCTGGCGCCGCTTGACCCCGTGCGGGCCCTGTTTGACAAAGTCCTGGACCGGCTCCAACCGATCACAGGATTTTTTTCCAATCCGGCCGGCGCGCCCGCGGGCGGCGTTCCGGCGGCCGAAGCAGATAAATCCGCCGCAGCTGCCAAACCGAGCACGGGCGTGGTCGACGCGTTTATATCACGACTGCATATTACGCCGCAGGAGGGCTCGAATGTTATCGAGGTGTCATTCAGCTCGTCGCGCCCAACGACCGCTGCCCTGGTCCCCAACACCTTGATTCAACTGTATCTCGAGCGACTGGCGAGAGAAAAAGGCCAAGCGGTAGCACAGGAGAATGAACGGCTCGACACGGTTGTGCTGCCTATGTTGCACGAGAAGATGCAAGCCTCGCAACTCGCTCTGGCCAACTACCGCCAGAAATCCGGGATGGTTGGCGATCAGAATCCGACTGTATTGGGGCAGGAATTGTCCGAGACCGAGGCTCAGCTCGCCACCGCCCGGGCACGCACCGCGGAAGCGGCCGTTCGACTGAGCCAGTTCCAGTCGGCATCTACGAGTGGGACCGCTGTTTCCGCTGAATCTCCGACCCTCCTCCAACGCCTGCGCCAGCAGGAGGTGGACCTTCAGGGGCAGCTGGCTGCAGTTAGGGGCTCGCTTGGCCCGAACCACCCCAAAACGCTACAGTTGGAGGCCCAACTGAAAGAGCTCAATGGTGCGATGAAGCGCGAGGGCGCCGGTTTCGTCGATGGCCTGAAGGTGGAACTGGCAGCTGCTCAGGCGACGGAGGCTGCGCTCAACAAGCGGGTGGCGGAATTCACCCACCAATTCGCCCAGGCCAATGGAGGCGATACGCGACTGCAGAGCTTGATCGGCGCGGCTGACGAAGATCGGAAGACCTATCAGCGGTACTTGGCACGCTCGGACGAGATTCACAGCAGACTTGGCCACGCGCAGCCCGATGCAAGCCTCGTGTCGCGTGCCGATGTGCCGCTCAAACCGTCCTTTCCCAACACCAGAACGATGCTCATGGTCGGTGCCACGATCGGTGCCGGCGCCGGCATGGTTCTGGCCGCGATGCTCGATACGCTGCTCGGGGGGCTGCGTAACGAGGGGCAGGTCGAGGCATCTGTCGGGATCAAATGTCTCGGTTTGGTGCCGAGGCTGAGGGGGTCGCATCACAATCGACGGTCGGCTCCACCCCTACAATCGCAAAATTCCGCTTTTGGCCAGGCGGTCCGCAATATACAGTTTAAATTACTGAGTTTTGATGGCCGCAGCGACACATCAGTGGTTTTGGTGACTGCTGCCCTCCCAGACGAAGGCAAGACATGGGTGGCCGTTAGTCTGTCAGCATCGTTGGCGGCGGACGGATTTAGCGTAGCACTCGTCGATTGTGACTTGTACCGGCCGACCGTGCACCAGATGTTCGACGGCACGCGTGGGCCGGGCCTGACCGACTATTTCGCGGGTGGCGTCACGCTCGATGAGATCGTCCACCATGATCGCGGTTCAGGGATAAGTTACATTCCTTCCGGCACCGCTCTGTCGAAAGAAGGTCGGCGCATCACCTCTGATCGATTACGTCCGCTGATCGAGCGGCTCAGAGAGAAATACGCGTTCATAATCCTGGACTCGGGTCCCATACTCGCCGTCTCGGAAACGATGCTGCTTTCGCAGATCGCTGAAAGGACGATCTTGGTGGTCAAGTGGGGGAGTACGCCGCCGGCGATCGCGCGCCACGCGGCAACGCAGTTGCTGGAATCCGGCAGCACGGAAATCGCTGTCCTTCTGTCGATGGTGAATACCAAGCGTGCCGCTAGGTATGGCGATCCGGTCGCGGGCGCGTATAAGCGACTGGGGAAATATTATGGCGGCTGAGAGTTCGAGAGCATGAAGTCATGTCTGCGCATCGTGTTGATGATGCTCGCGGTCGTCTTGCCACTGGGCGCCTGTTCCTCATCGGGCAGCAACCTTCCGGTGCTTCCTTCGACGCTGGCAGTATCGCCCTATCGCCTGGGACCCGGCGATCAGCTCGACATCACGGTGCTCGGCGCCAATGAGTTGACGGGCCGATACACGGTGCAAGCCGATGGCACGATCAGCATGTTGCTGATCGGCAAAATACCCGCAGCTGGGCTCACCGCCGACGCGCTCGAGAAGCGGATCGCAGCGGAGCTCGTCGAGGGCTCCTATATCACCCACCCCGAGGCCACCATTTCGGTGATAACCTATCGGCCATTCTACATCTTGGGCGAGGTGGCCAGGCCCGGCAGCTATCCCTATGCCAGCGGCATGCGCGTGCTGAGCGCGGTCGCGGCTGCCCAAGGGTACACCTATCGCGCGAACAAGGATTATGTCGTTATTACCCGAAATGGCGAAGACAGCAAAGGCCTCGCTCTGACGCCGATTCAACCCGACGACATCATCCGTATTCCCGAGCGCTATTTCTAATTCCGCTCAAGCGCTATTGCCGCTCGGACCGTTCATGGATCTAATCATGATCTCGCAGCTGTTAATCCAAGTATTGGAGCGGCATCTAATCTGAAACGGGTTAACGTTGCGGCGAGGCCTTTTCGAAGTTCGGTAGCTCCGCCAAGTCCGAGCGCTTGCCGCGCGGCGGCCGGATCGCCGCAAGAATGCCTGATCTCGCCCTCGCGCTCAGGCCTGTAGCGGATCTCAAGATCTTGATGACCCAGCTTCGCTATGGCACGGGCCACCTCCAGCACGGATGTACCCCGACCCGAGCAAATATTGAATACAGGCGCGCCCGACAGTCGGGCATCGATGGCTCTCAGCAGCGCCGTGACCACATCAGCAACAAAGATGAAATCACGAGTCTGGGTACCATCCCCAAAGATCTCGATCGGCTTTCCGTAGAGAATCCGCTCGCAGAAAATCGAGATTACCCCGGAATACGGGGATTTCGGGTCCTGACCAGGCCCATAGACGTTGAATAAGCGGAGCCCAACCGAGGGAAGGTGGTGAACCGCGTCCGCCACCCGGGCATGGAGCTCGCACCCGAGTTTATCGGCGCCATACGCCGAGCTCGGTCGCTTTTCCGAACTCTCTCCTAGCGGGAGGTTGGGACAATCCCCATAAACCGCTGCCGAGGAGGTGTAGATGACTGGGACCTGTCCCGCCGCCCTAGCCGCATCGAAGACGGTTATCGCCCCGGTCAGGTTCGTGCGGTGAGCCCGCAGCCAGTCGCAATTGCTGAGCGCGACCGAAGCGATCGCCGCCAAGTGGAAGCAACCGTCGACACCGGCTAGAGCCCGCCGAACTATGTGGGGATCGGCAACATCACCCTGAATAAAGTGAGCACCCGCGGGCAGTCTAGCGAGAGAGCCCGTCGACAGATCATCAAGCACGCGCACCTCTTCGCCACGCGATAGCAGCGCTCTGCAGAGATGCGAGCCGATAAACCCACAGCCGCCGGTCACAAGATAGGTCGCCATGTCACTCCCGGTCAGGATTCATGATTCCTTTCGCCGCAACGTCTCGCATACAGCTTTGCGCCCACAATGGACTAATAATCCCCGCAAGGAACATCGACCAGATCAACACTTGTGCCACGGATGTATGTGCAAACGATATAATGGTGGTCATCTTAATAGGCGTTCTGGCGCGACAGCAGAACGGGCATCGTCAGAGCCAACGTTTTCAGATCGAGCCAGAGTGACCAGTGCTCGATATAGTAGAGATCCTGTTCGACACGCGCATGCGCCTTCTCGAGCGTATCGATTTCGCCGCGGAGCCCGTTTACTTGCGCCCAGCCGGTGATGCCCGGCTTGACGCGATGGCGATGCACATATTGCTCGACCGCTTCGTAGTACAGGCGGCCTCCGGCCTTCATGGTGATCGCATGCGGCCGCGGCCCGACCAGCGACATGTCGCCTCTAAGTACGTTGAGCAATTGTGGAAGCTCATCAAAGCTCAGCGCCCGCAGCACCCGACCGATCCGCGTCACCCGCGGGTCCTTGGGCACCGTGCGCTGGGCGCCGGAAATGTCGCCGCGATTGGCATACATGGTACGGAACTTGAGCACCCGAATAACATCGTTGTTGAAGCCGAAGCGCTCTTGAGCAAAGAACACCGGCCCCCGGCTGTCCAATTTGATCAACATCGCGATTATCATCATGATGGGCGCAAACAAAAGCAGCAGAAACGAGCTGCAAATTAGATCCTCGATCCGTTTGGCGACCGCATTCCAATGCTTTATTGGTCGATCGACTACCGCGAGCAATGGTATGTTGCCGGCGTAGCTGATGCCGCGAACCGGCAATTTCGGCAATTGGCTCCACGCTGAGGCGCAGGTCGGTCGGTAACGATTTCAGCTTGTCGACGATTGTCTTGATCCGCTGCTCGGCGCTGAGCGGTAGGGCTATGATTACCTCTTCTACCGGAACGTCGTGAGCGAAATGGATGAGATCCTCGGCATTGCCCAGCACGGCGCAGCCGCAGACGGAGGTTGGAATCCGAGATTTGCGGTCGTCGAAGACTCCCAATATGGCGAGCCCCTGTGATTTCCGCAGCTTAGTGATCAGTCGCTGCCCATGCTCGCCGGCGCCGACGATGACGACGTTCCGCGTGAGATGGCCCTGTCGTACCCACCGAGCGATCGCGAGTCGCAGAATAACCCGCTCGATCAAAATCAACGTCAACGCGCTCACTGTCCAGCTGAGGGTCCAGCCGCGGGAATAGGTCGCGGACAGTTTGCCGACAAATGCCACCAGGAGAAGGATGGAGACGACGATTGCCCACACCGCGGCTGCGCGCGTCAGTTGCCAACGCAGCATCCGCAGCTGTCTGACGCTATAGCCTTCGATGTGCTGAAATCCGACCATAAACAGCGTCGCGGCGAGCAGCGACGTCAGGAAATAGCGCTCCGCCTCCGTCGCGAAATCAGGCCCGCGGCCAAGGTATAGTATAAACACGACAGCGCCGGTCCCGACGACCACGCAGGCGTCTATTACCCTGACTATTCCGACCAGAAGCTCGGATGAAAGCGTACCACGCCGGCCAGATCGCCGTAGCCCTTTTCGCTTCTTTGGTTGGTTTAGACCCAAACGATCAACCGATCGTTCTGTCTGTTCGATCATTACCACCTATCCCTCAATCAACTATTAACCCTTTCGGATAGGTGGGTAAAGCGGCATCCTCAAAGAATTTAAGATCCATCTCCTTGGATATTAACTAAAAACTTGCATGGACGTCAAAGACGTGTCACAATATCGTCATGCTAATTGACACTTAAGGGCGACATTTTGACGCAGGCATCGCTCGTACCGAGAGGACGCAGCCGACGAGCCCTTCGATGAGGTCAAAAGTGATGCGCCCTGGCAAAGGCGGCGCCCCACCCTCATGGACGCGCGGCGCATCGTAACCGCTCGGTGAGGGCGCCGGGTCAGGCGGCGGCGCAGTGAAGGTCGGCGGGCGTAGCGGATCCGGTCCTCCGCAGGTCGTGAACGGTGAACGGCTCCAACGGCAAACCTTCCTTCTTCGCCAGCTCAACAACCGAGTAAGTGACACGATTGAATGTCGCACGCGACATCGGTGCATCCGCGTCGTACCGTGACGGCAACACAACAAGTATCGCGAATTCCCTGCGCAGGTCTTCAGCGCGATCATGATGTCGAGCGTCTGGCGCGACAAATAACATTGTGCGAGCCTTCGAGCGCTTCATCCGCTCCTTCGGGATGGTCCAGACGGCGTTCTCGAAATCGACCTCATCCCATGTCGCATCCTGAAGCTCGCTCTTGCGGACCATTGTCTGCAGTAGAGACGCATGCCGAGCCGGATGGTCGGCAGCGTCGCCCACCTTTTCGATCAGCTTGTCGCGGACATGGATCGCCGTCGCCGGCGCCGGCGCACCGCGCTCGACGATCGCGCCGCAATGCGCCCGAAGGTCATCCGGTGTGATTTCGGTCAGCAACCTGTTTGCGCCACCTGGGCAGCAGCTCGCGCTCGAAGATCGACCGCGCATCGCCCGCGTGCTGTCCGCCATCGGCGCCGCGGTCAGCCACTTCTCGCCGAACTCGCCAAAGCTCTTTGCTTCCAGGAGCCGGCGCTTCTCACGCTGCTTGCTCGCGCGCACGTGCGAGCGACAGCCCGGCCGGGCCGTACTTGCCGAACGTGACGGTCTCACGCCGCCCGTTCATCCGGTAGTCCAGCCAAAAAGTGAGGGTCCCCGAGGGCTTTACCAGCACATACATGCCGTCCCGGTCCGTCATCTTATACATTTTTTCTGTTGGTTTCAGGTGTTTAAGAGCTGCATCAGTCGCATTTGAGCCACCCCCGCGAAAAAGACCGTCAGGGCAGACATCCTCGTGACAAAATCTGTTTTTCTTACAGCTAGTGTAGTGTCTCTCGCAAAGCTTTACAAAACGGGTTGTGTGGGTTAGGCTGCCCGGGATGTGGGCGAGCAGCGCGGCATTGGCGGTGACCGCTGAGGCCCGACAGGAGCTGGAACGGCTTTTGCGGTCTGGCAAGACGGAGCAACGGGTAGCGTTGCGGGCCCGGATCGTTCTCGGCGCGGCGGACGGCAAGTCGAACAACGCGCTGGCCAGGGAACTCAACACCTCGCGACCGACCGTGATCGATTGGCGGCGGCGCTTCGCCAAAGGCGGTGTCAAAGCGCTTGATGATGACCGTCCGCGCGGGCGCAGTTTCCAGCCGTTGACGCCCGCCAAGACAGCCGAGATTATCACCCGGACGCAAAGCGCACCGCAGCACGCCACGCAGTGGAGTTGCAGCCGCATGGCCAGGGCCTGCGGCGTCAGCAAGGCGTCGGTGCAGCGCGTCTGGCATGCCAACGGCTTGAAGCCGCATCTGCTCAAGACGTTCAAGCTGTCGAACGATCCCGATTTTATCGAGAAGCTGGAGGATGTGGTTGGCCTCTATATGAACCCGCCCGATCACGCGCTGGTGTTCTGCATCGATGAAAAGAGCCAGATTCAGGCGCTTGACCGCACCCAACCCGGCCTGCCGATGAAGAAGGGACGGGCCGGAACCATGACACACGACTATAAGCGCCACGGCACGACGACCTGGTTCGCTGCGCTTGACGTCCTGAAAGGCGCGGTCATCGGGCGCGGCATGCCGCGTCATCGCCATCAGGAGTTTCTCAGGTTTCTCAAAGCCATCGACCGCAGCACTCCGAAACCTCTCGACATCCACTGCATTGCCGACAACTACGCGACCCACAAAAAACAGGAAGTCAAGGATTGGCTCGCCAAGCACCCGCGCTTCCACCTCCATTTCATTCCGCCATCGTCATCATGGCTGAACCTGGTCGAGCGCTGGTTCGGCAAGATCACCACAGAGCGGATCCGCCGCGGGGTGTTGACCAGCGTGCCGCAACTGGAACGCGCCATCTATGATTATATCGAACACAACAATGCGGACCCGAAGCCTTTCGTCTGGACAAAATCTGCGAACGACATCATCCGCAAAGTCAACCGCGGCACAGCGGCGCCGCAAATGTCGCCTCTGCCGCGCCACGTGTGATTGTAAGCCTTTGCACGACACATCACACTAGTTAGGTCGAAAAAAAGACCGTCGGAGGCCACTCACACTCTGACGGTATCGGACGAAATCGGATTTCGCAATAGGCAAGCGCACCGTCAGCCGCGATCTCTGCCGGCCGATAATCCCCGGACGTCTATGTCCGATTTTATTTTGTTTATCAGTTAGTTATGGAGGTTTCCGGGGCGCTGTGGGATAGTCCCGGATGGGCCAAAATCATTCCCTATAAATGTCACGGTCGCCCGCCCGGCTAGGGACGGCGCCTATTCCGGTATGCCGGGGCGAGGCCGAGGAACCGGGGATGCCGGCCCGGCTCACAGGCTCCAATAATGCAAGTTCGCCGGCACCGCCTGCGGCGAGATCGCCGATTTGACATCGACCAGGACGCCGCCCGGCACCAGCGCCGTGAACAGCTGGCCCCATCCCGCCTTGGCCAGCACCCGATGGGGGACGGCGAGGATCAGCCCGTCGAGCCCGCTGAATTGGTCGAGGGCGACCAGATCGATGCCATATTCGCGGCGCGCCTCCTCGGCGTCGGCGAGCGGGTCGGCGACGCGGGCGGCGATGCCGAAATCGCGCAGTTCGGCGACGATGTCGGGAACCCGGCTGTTGCGCAGATCGGACACGTCCTCCTTGAAGGTGATGCCGATTATGCCGATCCGCGCGGCGTTGACCGGACGCCCGGCAGCGATCAGCAGCTTGACCAGGCGCTGGGCGATAAAGCCGCCCATGCCGTCATTGATCCGCCGGCCCGACAGGATCACCTGCGGGTAATGCCCTGCCGCCTCCGCCCGTGCGGTCAGGTAGTACGGGTCGACGCCGATGCAGTGGCCGCCGACCAAGCCCGGCGTGAACGGCAGAAAATTCCATTTGGTGCCGGCCGCCGCCAGCACCTCCCGGGTCGGAATGCCGAGCCGGTCGAAGATGATCGCCAATTCGTTCATCAGGGCGATATTCAGGTCGCGCTGGGTGTTTTCGATCACTTTCGCCGCCTCGGCGACTTCGAGCGAGGAGGCGCGATGCAGACCGGCCCCGATAATCTGCCCATAGACCGCGGCGACCCGCTCCAATGTCTCGGCGTCCTCGCCGGCGACGATCTTGACGATGGTTTCGAGCCGGTGCCTGCTGTCGCCGGGATTGATCCGCTCGGGCGAATAGCCAAGCTTGAAGTCGACCCCTTGCACCAGCCCGGAAGCTTTGGCGAGCAGCGGCCCGCAAATGTCGCGGGTCAGCCCGGGATAGACCGTCGATTCGAAGACGATGACGGCCCCCGGCCGCAATCGCGGTCCGATCAGCGCACAGGCCTGAGACAGCGGCGCCAGATCCGGCCGCCGCTCGGCATCGATCGGGGTCGGCACCGTAACCACCAGAAAGCTCGCTGCGGCGAGCGCATCGGGGTCGTCGGTCAGCCGGAGCCGGGTCTCGCGCAACGTCGCCTCGGGCACTTCTGCGGTGGCGTCCCGGCCCTGGCGCAAAGCCGCGATCCGCCGCTTCGAAATATCGAAGCCGATGACCGGATCGAATTTCCTGGCCAAGGCCAGCGCCACCGGCAAGCCGACATAGCCGAGGCCGATAATCGCAAACCCGCGTTCCATGTCAGCCTCTATCCGAAAGCCTCTCGATCGGCGATCGCGAGGTAATTCTGGCAGAAGCTGATCCGATATAGTTAAAAAAGCCTGTCATTGCGGGCAATCGGACACGGCGCCGGCGATCAATTGATCCGGTGATAGCGCTTGTACCAAACGACGAAGCGGCCGATGCCCTCTTCGATCGTCGTCTTCGGCTCAAAGCCGAGATCGCGGCGCGCCGATTCGATGTCGGCAAAACTTTCCGGCACATCGCCCGGTTGCAGCGGCAGCAGCTGCTTTTTTGCCCTGCGCCCGAGCGCGCGTTCGAGCACCGCGATGAAATCGAGCAGCTTTTCCGGCCGGTGGTTGCCCAGATTGTAGATACGGTGGGGAACCGCGTCGTCACCCGCCCCCGCCGGTGGGGCGCGGTCGTGCGCGGCGATGGTGCCGGCGACGATGTCGTCAATATAGGTAAAATCGCGCGCCATTTGGCCTTGGTTAAAGACCTTGATCGGCTCGCCGGCGAGGATCGCGGTGGTGAACAGATAAGCCGCCATATCCGGCCGGCCCCACGGCCCATAGACGGTAAAAAACCGCAAGCCGGTGGCCGGCAGCCCATAGAGATGGCTGTAGCTGTGGGCGATCAACTCGCAGCTGCGCTTGGTCGCGGCATAGAGCGAGACCGGCTGATCGACCGGGTCGGCCACGCTAAACGGCTGCTTGCGATTGCCGCCATAGACCGAGGAGGACGAGGCATAGGTAATTGCCGTCAGCCGTTTGACCCGCCGCGCCGCCTCGAGCATGACGAGCGTGCCCATCACATTCGCCTCGATATAGGCATAGGGGTTTTCCAGCGAGTAGCGGACCCCCGCCTGGGCGGCGAGATGGATGATGCCGGAAAGATCCTGGTGGCGGTCGACCAGGGCAAAAACGCCGTCGCGGTCGGCGACATCGAGCTTGGCGAAGGCGAAGCCGGGAAAGCCGCCGAGTTCGTCGAGGCGCGCCTGTTTCAGCCGCACATCGTAATAATCGTTGAGGTTGTCGATGCCGACGACTTGGTCGCCGCGCTCCAGGAGCGCCTTGGCGACATGAAAGCCGATGAACCCGGCGGCGCCGGTAACAAGGGTCGACATGGGGCTCCTGGCAGGCGCGAGTACCCTGCCCTATCGTGTTGCTGCGCCACCGGCAAGCAATTTCATGATGAACGGCGGAGCCGCTGTTTCACCCGGCGAGCCAGGTGCTCGAGGCGAAAGAGCAGCCGCGGCTGCTGCGCCACCTGCCACAGCATCGGCTCGCAGCGGGTCGCAAAGCTCTCTTTCAGCCGGTTGCGGCCGGCCATGAAATCGTAGACTTGCAGGCCCGAGCGAAAGGCGTGCCGGATCGCCAGCGCGTGGGTGACGATGCCGGGCCGTTCGCGCGGATCGGCGTCGGCGAACCCGCTCTGATAGGCATAGATCCGGCCGTCCCGGCGAAAATTGTAGAGATAGCCGATGGCCCGCTCGCCGGCCCGTGCCTCGACCATCTGGATCGCGCCTTCGGCGAAACTGCGCTCGATCAGCAGCCGGTGAAACCGCTCGAAAAATCCGCCGGCGAAGGAATGGGCGACGCCGCGCCGCTCCCACGAGGCGCAGTGCAGCGCCTTCAACTGGGTGAACCAGCCCTGGGCCTCGGCTGCCGTGGCCGCCTCGCGCAAATGCAGCGGGCCTTGCGCCTCGAAGCGGCGGAACGCGCGGCGCAATTGCTGGCGGGCATTGGCGCTGAGCACCGGGTCGAGCGCGCCGTCGCTGGTCGCGAGACGTTCGAGGTCGAGCGAATAGGAGGGGGTCACGATCTCACGCTGCAGCAGCCGGTATCGGGCCAGCGCCGCCGCCGGCCAGCGCAGCAGCGAGCCACTGAGATGGAGTTCGTCGGCCTCGCCGGGCCGATCGGCGAACCAGGCGAGCAGCGCGTCGAGAATGGCGCAATCGGCGCCAGCCGCACCGAGGATGCGGTTGTGCTCGATAGTCATCGCGTCGAAACGCCGGTCGCCGGTCTCGTTCAGATAAAGCCCGCGCGAACCGACCAGCCCGTGCCGGCGCCGGGTGACGGCGCTGCCGAGCAGCGCCAGGGCGACCGTTTCGCCCCCCGCCCGGCCGCGCAGCAGCATCGGCCGGCTGGCTTGCGGGATCGCCGCCAGCATGCTGCCGATCCATGGCCAGGAGATGAAGAAGGACGGGCTGGCGACCGCTTCGAGCGCCCGCCATTGGCGCTCGAGCTCGGCCGGCGCCGGCAGCGCCTCGCGGCGGAACACGATCTCTCCGGTCACGCACAGTGCCTATCGCGGGATAGGCGGTGGGATCGGCTGATCCTTTCGGCGAGTCCTTTAGTCGAGCTTTTTGATAAAATACTTCTGATAATTATTCATCGCGATGACCACCGGCTTCTCGGGTTTGTCCGCGAGGAACTCGTCGACGGCCAGTTTGCAGCCCGGCCATGGCGGATCGTTATACTCATCGAGCAGGATGATGCCGCCACCCGGCAGCTTCGGATAGAAGAAGGCCAGCGTCTGCCTATAAGAATCGTAGATGTCGCAATCGAGGTGGACAAAGCTGAACCGCGACGCCGGCAGGGTCCGCAGCGTGTCGGCAAAATAGCCGGGGACCAGGGTAACCGCGTCGAGCAGCCCCAGCCGCGCCAGTTTGCCGCGTACATGGCCGATCGAAGTGCCGTCGAACCCGCCGATGCGCTTCTCGCGGTCCGCCGCGCCGCCGAGTTCGATGTCCCGGCCGACGCTTTGGTCAAAACCTTGAAATGAATCCAGTCCGTATGCGTGCTTGCCGATGCCACTCTGCCGCAGATGCAAGGCGATCGCGCACAGGCTGCTGCCCTTGAAGACGCCGCATTCGGCGACATCACCGGGAACGTCTTGCGTCCGGCCGAGCAGGTCCAGGATAATGTTGATGTTCGAACCGCCCTCCGGCGAGAGCGCCGTCTTTTGCGGCACGGTCGCCGGGGTCTTGACCTCGAGCGCATCGGCAGCCCATTTTGGCCAATTCTTAATCGGGTGCGACCGATAAAGACCCGCAGCGACTGGTCCGATCGATCTTTGCAGCAGGCTCCGCATCGGCGCTCCTTGTAGAGGTCGGGCCGGGTTGGAGTTAATTATTAATCGCGCGCTCTGACACGTGCAAGCCGCCGATAAAGTCCGACGCAGTGCTCGCGGCGGTGCGGGCTTGCTAGCCAAGGGCGTGACAAAGGGCATGGCGTAATGCGGTTCTTCGAGACTATCGGCAACGCCATCGTCATCGCCTATGACGACGGCCCGGTGCTGACCACCGATCCCTGGATCGACGGGGATGCCTATTTCGGCAGTTGGGGACACGACTACACCATTCCGTCGGCTCAGCGGCAGGCGATTCGCGACGCAAAGTACCACTGGTTTTCGCACGGCCATCCGGATCATCTGAATATCCATTCGCTGCCGTTGCTGACCAAAGGCCAGTTCCTGGTGTCCGATCACTACGGCAGCCGCATCCAAAGAGATCTCGCGGCGGCGGGATATGCGGTGCGGGTTCTGCCCGATCGCCAATGGGTAGAGTTGTCAAAGGGGGTCAAAGTCTATTCGGTCGCCAACCAGAACCAGGATTCGATGCTGCTGATCGATGTGAACGGTCGGCTGGTGATCAACCTGAACGATTCCGGGGATTACGGCGAATCCTTTCGGGTCCGGCGGATCGCCAAAAACTTCAAGGAAGTGTACATGCTCCAGCTGCATGGCTGGGGCGGGGCGGATATGCTGAACCTGTTCGATCCCGCAGGCCGCCGGCTCACCGCGACCGAGGAGAAACGCCGCCCCATCGCACCGCGATCGCAGCGCAGCGCGATGACCATGGGCGCGAACCGGGTGATCCCGTTCTCGTCGTTCCAGCGCTACCAGCGCGAGGACAGCGCCTGGGCCAACGATCTCGTGCCGCAGATCGCGGATTACCGGTCGGATGCATTTGCCAAAGGACCCGAGATCCTGCCGGCGTTTGTCAGGGTCGATTGCGAAACCGACCAGATCACCCCGATCGATCCGCCGCGCGCCCCGCCGGTCATCCGCAAGCCGGAGGATTTCGGCGACAGCTGGTCCGACCCGCTGACTGCCGACGACAAGACCAAACTGCGCCGCTACTTCACCGCGCGCGAGACGCTTTTCGACAATTTCGGGTTTATTGAAATTTCGGCGGGAGGATCGAGCGTCACCGTCGATCTCAACCGCGACAAGCGCAATGTCGGGATCGGTTTCGAATGTCCGCGCCAATCGTTGATGACCTCGATCGAACACGAGCTGTTCGACGATCTGCTGATCGGCAATTTCATGCGCACGACCCTGCACAACGTCGAGGGCCTCTATCCGCATTTCACCCCATACGTGGCAAAATATGCCGACAATGGCGGGGCAAAATCGAAGCGGGAAGTGGAAGCCTATTTCGGCCACTATTACATGCGCGACCCGATCGCCCACACGCTGAAGCGGTTTTCGACCGCCAGCGAGACCGTGGTGCGGCGCACCCTGCCGGAAGACTTCGAAAATGTTCCGCGCCGCCAAGCGCCTGTATTATGAATTCATTGCCCGCTGAGCCGCTGATTGGCGTGAACGTTTCGACCGCCGCCCATCCGGGCGCTGCCCACCCCGCCACTGCCCACCCCGCCGAAGGAACCTCCCTTATCTTGCCGTCGATCGCGATTCCCGGCGCGCAAGCGTCGCCCCTGCGGGTATTGCACATCCTCGATCACTCGCTGCCATTGCAGAGCGGCTATGCCTTTCGCACGCTTGGCATCGTCGACCAGCAGCGGGCATTGGGCTGGGACCCGGTGCTGCTGACCAGCGGCAAGCATTACGCGCCGGGGCCGCCGCGCGAACGGATCGGCGATTGGGAATTTCTGCGCACGCCGGTGCCGGCCGGGTTCGGCGCCCGGCTGCCCTGGCTTCGCGAGCTGAAGATCATGGCCGATCTCGGCCGCCGCCTAGACCAGCTGGTCGATCAAGTACGACCTCAGATCCTGCACGCCCACTCGCCGGTGCTCAACGCTCTGCCGGCGATCCGCGTCGGTCGCCGCCACGGCATCCCGGTGGTCTACGAGGTGCGCGGGCTGTGGGAGGATGGGGCGGCGAGCCACGGGACCCATGGCGAGGCCGGGCTGCGCTATCGCGCCTCCCGGCTGATCGAGACGCGGGCGTTGCGCCGGGCCGACGCGGTAACGACGATCTGCGAGGGGCTGCGCCGCGAGATCGCCGCCCGCGGCATCGCCAGCGGGAAGATCACGGTCATCCCCAATGCGGTCGACCGCAAGGCATTTCACGGGCCGGGCCGCCCCAATCCGGCACTCGCCGCCCGGCTCGGCCTCGGCGGCAAGCGGGTGCTCGGCTTTTTCGGCTCGTTCTATTCCTATGAGGGGCTGCATCTGCTGCTGCGCGCACTGCCGGCGATGCAGCGGCGCCGCCCGGAGATCGCCGTGCTGCTGGTCGGCGGCGGCCCGGAGGCGGACCGGCTGCAGGCGCTCGCCAGCGAACTCGGTCTTGCCGGCAGCGCCGTCTTTACCGGCCGGGTGCCGCATGACGAAATCGGCCATTACTACGACCTCGCCGAGATTCTGGTGTTTCCGCGCCTCTCGCTGCGCCTGACCGAATTGGTGACGCCGCTGAAGCCACTCGAGGCGATGGCGCAGGAACGGATCGTCGCCGCCTCGAATGTCGGCGGTCATCGCGAGCTGATCCGCGACCATGAGACCGGCTATCTGTTTCCCCCGGACGACCCCGAGCGGCTCGCCGAGGGCGTGCTCGCTGCGTTCGACGACGAGGGCTCGTGGCCGCGCATCCGGGCATCCGCCACCCGCTTCATCGACAGCGAGCGGTGCTGGGCGCACAGCGTCGCCGGCTATGCCGAAATCTATGCCCGGCTGCTGCGCCGATGATCGGGCTCAGCCGCGGCCCTGCCTTTCGGGTAGTTCGCGCAGACCTCGTCGAACAGCGCCATCTGCCCCGCGGTCGTACTCTGCCAGTCGAACCCTTCGGCATAGGCGCGGGTCGCGGCGCGGGCGGGCGGCGCCGCGAGCAGGCCGCGGATCGCGGCGGCCAGATCCTCCGGCTCGGCAGCGGCGAGGATGCGGCCCGCCGCTGGCGCGGCGACGATGTCGCCGATCCCGGCAATGTCGGAGACCACGACCGGCGTTCCGCAGGCCATGCTTTCGAGCAGCACGTTGGGCCAGCCTTCATGGGTCGAGACCAGCAGCAGCAGATCGGCCGCGCCGTAGATCGCGGGGAGCTGTTCCTGCGGCATCCGCCCGAGCAGGCGCACCCGGCCGGCGACGCCGCGGGCGCGCGCCAATGCTTCGATCGCCCGTCGTTCCGGCCCCTCGCCGACGATGACGAGATCGGCGTCGGGCAGCAGGGCCAATGCCTCGACCATCCGCCGGTGCCGCTTCAGAGCCACCAGATTGCCGACCGCGAGCAGGGTCGGCCGGGTGAAACCGAGCTCCCTGCGCGCCGCTTCGCGGTCGCCCGGGCGAAACAATGCGAGATCGACGCCGTTGCGCAGAACCCGGATCCGCTCCGGCGCGGTGCCGAGCCGCACCAGCCGGTCCTTCAGCCCGCTCGACACGGCGATCAAGCCTTGCGCGCGCGCCGCCGCCCAGCGAATCCACCGCCGCGGCACGGCATAGCCGGCGATCAGGTTGAGGTCGCTGCCGCGCGCGGTAACGACGACCGGCCGCCCGAGCGCCCGGCCGAGCAGCACCGCAGCAACCCCGTCGGGGTAGAAATAATGCGCGTCGATCAGGTCGAAGTCGCGGCCGGCGCCGATCTGCCGGCGCAACCGTGGCAGCGCCGCCGCAAACAATGCCAACGGCGCCGAGCTCATGCCGATCTTGGGCAGCAGCGGATAGCGCGGGTGATCGATATGCAGCCCGTGCCGGGTCTCCTCTCGCGGTATCCTGGCCATCGCCGCATAGGCGCCAAAATGCTCCGAGGCGAATGGGAACCACGGACAGGGCGCGACAATTCGAGCCTCGACCCGGCCGCTTTCAACCAGTTTCCTGAGCCGCGTCTCGACAAAGATCCCGTGTTGAGGCCGCGCCGCGCTCGGATATAACGTCGTAAAAGTTAGGATCTGCACCTGCGGGGACCAGTCGAGATGCGGCGGGACCGGCATCCTCGGATACCGGGCGCCTGATGCCAGTGTACCGCAACCCCGATTTTCGGCGACTGCCGTGCGGGCTCGCCGCGCTGTTTGCGACCGCGGCACGGGACTGCTTCTTCGCGCTGCCCGGCTGGTATGGGCTGATGGTCGGCCACGGGGTGCCATCGGCGACCGAAACCCGGCTCTACGTCGACCAGAACGCAGCGGCGGCGGTCGCGCTGCAGATTGTCGAGGGGCGTCATGGGCGGCGGCTCGCCAGCCTGACCAACGCCTATAGCGTCGAGCACGGGATCGTGTGCGCGCCGGCCGCCGATGTGAGTGCCAGCCTCGCCGCGATCTTTAACGAGATCCTTGCCGAATTTCCGCGCTGGGACGCCATCGTCCTCGACGAGCTCGATCCGCGCGCCCCGTCCTATCATGCCGCGCTGGCCGCTCTGCGCCGCGCCGGGCTGCTCGTCGAATGCGTATTCCATTCCGGGAACTGGTTCGAGGAAACCGCGGGGATGAGTTTTGCCGATTACCTCGCCGCGCGGCCTTCGGAATTGCGCAACACCTGGCGCCGCAAGCGCCGGAGCGTGATGGCGGGCAACCGGCTCGAAACCGCCTTTTACGCCGATAGCGCCGGCATCGACCGGGCGATCGCCGACTACCAGACGATCTACGCCCAGAGCTGGAAGCCGGCTGAGGCGTTTCCCCGCTTTATTCCGGCGCTGATCCGGCTGGCTGCCGAAACCGGCGCCCTGCGTCTCGGCATTTCGACCCTCGACGGCATTCCCGCCGCGGCCCAGTTCTGGATCGTGTGGAACGGCCGCGCGGTCATCTACAAGCTCGCCCACGACCAGCGCTTCGACGATCTCTCGCTCGGCACCCTGCTGACCATGGAAATGATCGAGCGCGTGCTCGGCGATGATCGCCCGCATGAAATCAATTTCGGCCGCGGCGACGACCCCTACAAGAAACTATGGCTGCCGCGACGGCGGGAACGCTGGGGCATCGCCGCGGCCAACCCACGCACCGGGCGCGGCCTCACTCTTGGCCTGAGGCGGGAGGCGGCCAAGCTCTACCACCGCCTGCGCCGCGAGCCTGTCGTCCCCACCGGGTGATTGCGCCGGGTGATCGGCCATGTTGCAGTGGATTTCCTATTCCTCGCTGATCCCGCCGAACCTGTTCATCCTGCTGGCGATGATCGGGGTGGTCCTCGCCTGGCGATGGCGGCGATGGGGCCTGATCCTGGCGACGGCAGCGATGGGCTGCCTCTATCTGGCGGCGACCCCGCTGGCCGCCCACCTGCTGTTGCGCTCGGCCGACGGGCTGGCCGGATTGGTCCCCGCCCTGCCGGCCCCGGCGCCGCCCGCGGCGATCATCGTTCTCTCCGCCGAATTCCGGCA
>CAVZKP010000044.1:0-18639 GCA_963775875.1 uncultured Alphaproteobacteria bacterium | reverse complement strand
ATCCAAGAGGACATCGAAACGGTATCGAAGGTTGCGAGATAAGTCAATATGTCTGACATAAAATCGCATGCCGAACCGCTGTTCTCTGCCGAGGACGCGGTCAGGGACGGGATCGAGCTGTTGTTCTTCGCCTATCGCGACTTCACCGCCGAGCCCGACGCGATCCTCGCGCGCTACGGCTTTGGCCGGGCGCATCACCGGGTGATCCATTTCGTCGGCCGCCACCCGCAAATGACTGTCAGCGAACTGCTCGGCATCCTGCGCATCACCAAGCAGAGCCTGAGCCGGGTGCTCGGCGAACTGGTCGGGCAGGGGTTCATTCATCAGCGCCCGGGCCCGCACGACCGGCGGCAGCGCCTGCTCGAACTGACGCCCGAAGGCCGGGCGCTCGAACGCGAAGTGTCGGCGCCGCAACGCGCTCGCGTCGCCCGGGCCTATCGCCAGGCCGGCGCGCCGGCGGTTGAGGGTTTCCGCAACGTGCTGCTCGGGATCATCGCCGAGGTCGATGATCGCCGGCGTTTCGAGATCGTTACGGCGGTAAGACGCGAATCGCCGCCCGGGCGTATAATGCCGTCGTCATGATCGGTCTTGAGCCTCATCTTCTGGTCGTCGACGACGATTTGCGCCTGCGCGAATTGCTGCGCCGCTATCTGTCGGAGAGCGGGTTCCGGGTGACCACCGCCGCGGACGCGGTCGAAGCGCGCGCCAACCTCGCGAGCTTCGCCTTCGACCTGGTCGTGCTCGACGTAATGATGCCCGGCGAAAACGGGCTCGACCTGACCCGTGCGCTGCGTCGCGAGGGCCGGGTACCGGTATTGCTGCTTACCGCGATGGCTGAGCCCGAGGACCGCGTCAACGGGCTCGAACAGGGGGCCGACGACTATCTCTCCAAGCCGTTCGAACCCCGCGAGCTGGTCTTGCGCATCCGCAATCTGCTGCTGCGCCGGCCGGCGGCGGATGCCGATCGCCGCGAGGTTCGCTTTGGCGGCTGCCGCTTCGACCTCGCCCGCAGCGAACTGTTCCGCGGCGGCGACCCGATCCACCTGACCGCCGCCGAAGCGGGACTGCTGACGAGTTTGGCGCAGAACGCTGGCGAAGCCGTGTCGCGCGAGGAGCTGTCGCTGTCGGGGCAGTTCAGCGGCAATGTGCGCAACGTCGATGTGCAGATGACCCGACTGCGCCGCAAGATCGAGCGCGATCCGCGCTTCCCGCGCTACCTGCAAACCGTCCGCGGCACCGGTTATGTCCTCAAGCCGGATTGACAATTCCCCAATCGGGCCACCGATGGGGCTGGTGGCGGATGGGGCGGAGGAGGCTGATTTTGTCGGTGAGCCCGACATCCGGCCGCGCGGATGGCTGAAGCGGCTGCTGCCGCGCACGATGTTCGGCCGCTCTTTGCTGATCGTCGTCGTGCCGCTCATTTTGCTGCAGGCGATCGCCACTTGGATTTTCTACGATCGACACTGGGCAGCGATCTCGTGGCGGCTGTCGACCGGGGTCGCCGGCGACATCGCGCTGATGGTCGAGGCGATCAATCTCGCCGGTTCCGAACCCGCCACGACCCGACTCTTGAAAAATGGCGGGTTGCTGACCGATCTCGAATTCACGCTCGACCGCGGCGCGCGCCTGCCTCCGCCGCTGCCGCCAGGAGAAACCCTGGTCGAGGAGCAGCTGAACCAGGCGATGCAGGGTCGGATCAGCCCGCCCTGGCGCATCGACCGTCTCGATAATCCGAGCGGGCTGCGGATCAGGCTGCAGTTGGCTCAAGGTGTGTTGTCGGTCGGGGTGCCGTGGGACCGGCTCTACAGCTCGACGACCTATATCTTCGTCATGTGGATGGTCGGCTCCTCGCTGGTCCTACTGGTCGTGGCCACCTTGTTTTTACGAAACCAAGTCAAGTCCTTGCGTCGGCTGGCGGCGGCCGCCGACGGTTTTGGCAAAGGTCGCCCGGTGCCATTTTTCAAGATCGAGGGGGCGCTCGAGATCCGTCAAGCCGCGGTCGCCTTTATCACGATGCGCGATCGGATTCAGCGCCAGATCCGCCAGCGCACGCAGATGCTGGCCGGGGTGTCGCACGATCTGCGCACGCCCTTGACGCGGATGAAGCTGGCGCTGGCAATCCTCGGCGAAGATCCGGTGGTCGAGGAACTGAAATCGGACGTCGCTGAGATGGAACACATGGTGCATGGCTATCTCGACTTTGTCCGCGGCGAAGGGACCGAGACGCCGGTCGAAACCGATATCGCACTGCTGCTCGAGGATGTTGCGGTGGCGATGCGACGCGAGGGGACGGAACTATCCCTGACCACCCCGGCCGAATACGTAATGCCGGTTCGGCCGAATGCGCTGAAACGCTGCCTGGCCAACCTGATCGGCAATGCCCGCCGCCATGGCAGCCATGTCTGGCTCACGGCGCTGCCGGTCGCCGACGGGATCGACATCCTGGTCGACGATGACGGGCCGGGAATACCTGCGGCCGACCGCGGCCGGGTGTTCCGGGCCTTTGTCCGCCTCGATCCGTCGCGCAATCCGTCGACCGGCGGAGTTGGGCTCGGTCTGACCATCGCGCGGGATGTGGCCCGCGGCCATGGCGGCGATGTCCGGCTCGATACCTCGCCGCAACACGGTCTGCGCGCCCGAGTGCACCTGCCGCGGTGATCCGCGCGCGATTTCTTCAACGGCGCGCCACAAAAAAGGCCGTCCCGCGGTGCGGCACGGCCTCCCAGTGCAAACAGGGTCGCGATCAGCGGGCGGCTTGCAGCTTCGCCATGTCGCGCAGCTCGTCGAGGCTCTCGCTCGCACGCTTGCGCAGGATGTCGGCTGCCTCGGAGCCGGCCTTGGTCGCCAGCATGGTGATCTCGCGGCCATGAGTGACGCCCTTTTCGAGCATCTGCTTGGCATATTCGGTGTTCTTGACGATGCGGTCCTCGGCCGAAACCGGCTGGGTCAGGTCGCGGAACAGCACCGAAATGTCCTCGAGGGCCTGGCGGGCAATCTCGATCTGCCGCCGGGCGACCGCCTGGACACCTTCGACGGCGAGTTGGTTGGCTTGGCTCAGCGCCTCGATATTGCGGCGCTGACAGGCCATCAGCGCTTCGACGTCGAACGGACGAAAGCGAAAATCGGTCATCATCTTGGTCACGTCGAAATCGAAAAAGCTGGGGCGGGCATCCATGGTTGGGTTCCGTTCAGGCTGCGGGGTATTGTGCGCTGCACAACGCCCAAAATATCGGCGGTTGCCTGCCCGGCGTCAAGAAAGTTTTTGCGGTGCAGCAAAATTAGGCGCTGGCGGTTTCGCCGTCGCGACGTAATGGCCGGTTCGGCGCGAGCCACCGTTCGATCCGGCGCAGCCGCGCATCGAGCGCCGCCATCGTCTGTCCGAGATCCGGCGCGTCGTCGTGCTGCCACACCCGCATCGCCGCGAGATAGGCAGCCCCGGTCAGCTTGATGGCAAGGGCGCCGCGCATCCCGCCGGTGGTGATATCGGCCGCTTCCAGCATCCACCGCATCGAGCGCAATAACGAGGCGGCAACGCACAGCGCCGCCGCCGGATCGCGCGGCAATTCCCGGCCCAGCACTTCGAGGGCGCGCTTGTATGGCCGCACTGCGTCGAATCGACGCATCAGCAGATCGAACAGCCGATCTCGTGGCCGCTCTTCCTCCTCGGCCGGCGGCGGCTCGGCGAGCACCGTCTCGTCGACCCGCCGCAGAAACCCGCAAAGGATCGCCTGCTTCGATCGGAAATTGCGGTAGACGCGCAGGACCGGCAGGCCCGCCTCGGCCGCGACCGCGGCCAGCGACAGGTGCCGCCAGCCATCCTGCGCGACGCGGGTGAGGGCCGCATCAATAATGCGGTCGGCCTCGCCGGGCGGCGGCGCGCCGCCATTGCGGCCGCGCCCGGCGCTACTGTCCCTACCGGCGCTCTTGGGCATCCATCGAGTCTCCGCGTCCCGGCTCAGCTCGCCAGTTCGCGCGACCGCATCGCGGCGGCGGCAACCGCGCGTCCGATCAGCAGCGCGAGACCGTCCTCGGCCATCAGCACGTCGAGCGCGGCGCGCGTCGTACCGCCCGGGCTGGTCACGTTTTCGCGCAGCTGCGCCGGGCTCTCGTCGGACAGACGGGCGAGTTCGCCTGACCCGGCAACGGTGCTGCGCGCAAGACGCAAAGCGAGATCGGGCGGCAGTCCCGCCGCCTCTGCGGCCTTTGCCAGCGCTTCGATCAGCAGAAAGACATAGGCCGGGCCACTACCAGAAACCGCCGTCACCGCGTCGAGCAACGCTTCGTCCTCAACCCAGGCGCTCTCTCCGGCGGCCGAGAGTAATTGGTCGCATAGCCGGCGCTGCCCCGGCGTTACCCGCGGGTTGGCGCACGCCACCGTGATCCCGCGCCCGATCGCCGCCGGGGTATTGGGCATGGTCCGCACCAGCGCCGCGGGGCCGAGGTGGCGGGTGATCCCGGCAATCGTCTTGCCGGCCACGATCGAGACAAACAGGGTGTGCGAGCCGGCCCAGCGGCGGTAGTCCGGCAGCACCGCGTCGATGATCTGCGGCTTGACCGCGAAGAAAACGGCATCAGGCGCCGGTTCGTGGGGCAAGTCTTCGGGCGTGCGGTGCCACGAAATTTCAGCGGTGGTTGCGAACCCGGGTGGCCCCCCCGCCGGCTCGACCACGCGAAAGCACGAAGCAACCCCGCTGGCGATCCAGCCCCGCAGCAGCGCCGAGCCCATCTTGCCGCAACCGACAATGACGAGCGTGCGGCATGCCTCGTTACTGCCGCTCCCGGCCCTGCCGTTCATCGCCCGCCGCCTTTCTTCAGGCCTCTCCGACCGGGTCGATCATCGCCGCAGCCATCGCTTCGGCCGGCTTCTTGCCGCCCCATAGCACCAACTGGAACGCCGGGTAGAAGCGCTCGCATTCGGACAGGGCGATGTCGACGAGATCCTCGACCTGCTCCGCGCTCGCCGCCATGACCCCGCGCAGCAGTACCGCATGACGGAACGCCGGCGAATTGTCCTCCGCCGACAGGTCGAAATGGCCGAGCCACAGCTTCTCATTGGCCAGCGCCAACAGCTCGTAAACGGCGGCGCGCCGACCTTTCGGAACCTTCATGTCGAACCCGCAGGAGAAATGCATCGCGCAGATTTCCTCCTGCCAGACGAAATACAGCCGGTAGTCGCACCAGCGGCCGGAAATCTCGACCACCAACTCCTCTTCGCTGGCCCGATCATGCGCCCATTCGTTGGCGCTGACGATCTCTTCGACGAGATCGATCGGGTTGCCGGAAAAGGGGGTCGGTTCGGACAAGGCAACGGAAGTCATCGGGCGCTCCTTCGGGCGGCTCGACAGGATGATCTCGCAACCGGCTCCAACTAATCGGATGCTGGCGAATCGGTAGGGGCGGGGCCGGGCGGCATCTCGCGGTCGCCCCGGGCGGCGAGGATTTCTTCAAGTTCGGCAACGCGCCTCGTCAAATCCTCCTGTTCGGCACGAGCCTTGGCGGCCATCGCCTTGACCGCCTCGAACTCTTCGCGGGTGACCAGGTCCATCCCGGCAAGCACCCGTTCCAGTTGCTCGCGCAGTCGCAACTCGACTTCGCCCTTAACCCCCGACAGCGTGCCCATCGCCCCGGCGGCGACGCGGGCGAGGTCGTCGAAAAACCGGTTCTGGCTCTGCATCCTCTCATTCTCCGCACGGGTAGCGGCCTGGCCCGCCTGACCGCGCGCTTACATATGGGCGTGCGCTAGCACAAGGGGCATATCGAGGGAAGGGATTTCCCACCGAAGAGGCGTGGCCGCAATGCAACTCTTCGAGCACTTCCCCGCGGCGCGCAGCCGCGCGGTCTGTTTGGTGCTGACCGATGGCGACGACACCCTGACCGAGGGAGCGCGCCTGCCGGGTGCCGCTTTCGACGCATTCGAGCGGCTGCGGGGTGGCGGTTCTCGGATAATTCCGATCGTCGCAGCGCCCGCCGGTGGGTAGCGACCTGATGTGCCGGATGTGGCCGGTCGCCCCGGTAATCGGCGGAATGGTGGGCGGATCCTCAATCCACGATTGATGCAGCGAGAATCTGGCTCAATTGGCAGAGCGGCCGGCTGGTCTCGGCCGCCCAGGCGTTGAAACAGGACTGGACGGCGGCGCGTTCCTGGCGGGTTTTCGGCAACCGTTCTACGGCGCCCCAGCGCTGCAGCGCGGCGCCCACCGAATGCGTCAGGATGAAGGTGTCCTTGCCGATCATGCGCAAAAAGCTCGGCCCGGAATTGCCGCCCATCTGGCTGAATCGCTTTGCCAATGTCTCCCATAGCCCGACGATGTCGCTCGCCGGCCAGCCTGCCAGCCAGATGCCGAAGCTGCCGTGCTCGTCCGCGAGTGCGATCATCGCCGCGGCGTTGTCGCGGACCGCTCTGAGCTTGCCCCAATGGCGGATCAGCCTTCGGTCGGCGAGCAGCGCTTCGAGCGCCTCGTCCGGCATTGCCCGCACGCGGCGCGGCTCGAAACCGGCGAAGACCTCCTCGAAAGCCGGCCATTTCGCGTCAACGATGCTGTGCTTGAGCCCGGCACGGAAGATCCGCAGCGACATCTGCGACAGGTAGCAGTCGTCGTCCAGCGCCTCGATCTCAGCCGGGGTTCTTGGCTGCGACAGGCGTGCCGCCAGCGCCGCAGTGCCGTGGCGGGCCTGAGCGGCTTCGAGGATCGGGTTAAAGGCAGGTGCAGACATCGACCTCTTGTCGGAGAGATTAGCGTGTGCTGACCTCGGCGGCGAATCCGGAATCGGCGCGCACGATCCAATTGACCTTATCTCGGCTCGGGGTCACGCTAACCCTACGAATACGCGGCGGGAGCGAGTGCGATGAAGCTGATGTGGTTTCACCTGATGCCCTATACCGAGCTGCCGGACGATTTCCGCGACAAGCATCCCTCGGTGTGGGTCGATATCCATTCCTCGCTGTTCGACCCGCGGCGCGCCCATCATATGTACAACGACTTTATGGACGAACTCGAATTTGCTGCCGAGTGCGGGTTCGACGCGGTCTGCGTCAACGAGCATCACTCGAACGGCTACGGGCTGATGCCGTCACCCAACCTGGTCGCTTCCTCATTAGCCCGCCGAACCTCGGATGCGGCCCTCTGTGTCCTCGGTAATTCGCTGGCGCTGTACAACCCGCCGACCCGGGTGGCGGAAGAGTTTGCGATGATCGACGTGATCTCGGGCGGGCGGCTGATCGCCGGCTTCCCGGTCGGTTCGCCGATGGACACCTGCTACGCCTATAGCCAGAACCCGAGCATGCTGCGCGAACGGTATCACGAGGCGCATGACCTGGTCATGCGCGCCTGGACCGAGCCGGACACCTTTGCCTTCAACGGCCGCTTCAACCAGCAGCGCTATGTCAACATCTGGCCGCGCCCGGTGCAGAAACCGCACCCGCCGATCTGGATTCCCGGCGGCGGCTCGGTCGAGACCTGGCAGTGGTGCGCCCAGATGGACTATGTCTACTGCTATCTGTCCTATTACGGCTACAAGGCCGGACAGGCGACGATGAGCGGGTTCTGGGACGAGATGGCGCGGCTCGGCAAGGACCGGAACCCGTATCGTGCCGGCTTTTTGCAATTCGTCGGCGTTGCCGAGACCCGCGAGGAGGCCTATCGCCTCTACCGCGAGCCGGCCGAATATTTCTACGGGCGCTGTCTGCACGTCGACCCGCGTTTTGCCGGCCCGCCCGGCTATGCGACCGAGGAGACCCAGCGACGCGGCATCCAGAGCCAGGTCGCGCTGGCGGCGCAGGCCTCGCGCTACGAATCAAAGTTCCAGATGCTGGCGCGCGAGATGGATGCGATCGTCGACAAGGGATACGTGATCATCGGCTCGCCCGATGAAGTCGCCGCGCAATTGCGCCAGGTCGCGAGCGATCTCAATGTCGGACACCTGATGTTGTTGTTGCAATTCGGAAACATGAACAAGGGCTTGGCGCAATATAACACGCGCTTGTTCGCTGATAAGGTGATGCCGCAGCTCGGCGATGTCTTCGCCGATTGGGAGGACCGTTGGTGGCCGCAGCCGATGGCCGGCGCGGCGCGCGCCCCGCTGTCGCCGTTCCAGCCGGCCGTGGTCGCGGCCGAATAGCCCGCCGGGGTCACGGCCGCCGGCGGCGATCTTCGAGTTCGAGCGTTACCAGGCAGGCGACCGTCGTGGCAAGGTGGAGCTGACCGATCCTGTTGGTTGGATCGTGATGCGCAGCATTGCCGACAAACGAAGAGGCAGCCAATCGAGCCAAGGCCGCTGTGGGTCGATACTCCCGTGGCAGCGAGGCAGGCTCGAGTCGAGAGCGATGCGGCGCTGCACCCGGCGATAAACTGATCGGCGCCGCTTCGATTTCAATCGCCGGCAGCGGCGGCTAAATTGGCGACAACCATGATGCAGCCGGTCGCAATGACGGGCGCAAACCCAGGGGAGCCCGGCCATGCCGTCGATGTTCAACGCCCGCGACGCCAGCAGTTACGAAAAGCTGATGGGGCGCTGGAGCCGACGTCTGGCGCCGATCTTCATCGAACATGCCGGCATCGCCGACGGCGAAAACTTGATCGAGGTCGGCTGCGGCACCGGCAGCCTGACCTTTGCCCTGCCGCAGGCGGCTAACATCGCCAGCCTCACCGCGATCGACCATTCTGAAATCTACCTCGCCGCCGCACAGGCGAGAAACCATGATCCGCGCATCACGATCGAGCATGGCGACGGCGCCGCCTTGCGCTTCCCCGATGCCAGCTTCGACCGCGCGGTGTCGATGCTGGTGTTGCCATCAGTCACGCCGCGGCCCGAACTGGCGGTCGGCGAGATGCGGCGGGTCACCCGACCGGGAGGGGTCGTCGCCGCCGCGTTCTGGGATTCGCCGGGAGGCGCTGCTGCCAACCGCATGTTCTGGGATACCGCTGCCGCACTCGAGGAAGCGGCGGCCGAGGCGCGCGACCGCACCATGTCACGGCCGATTTACGCGCCGGGCGCGCTGCCGCGGATCTGGGCCGAAGTGGGACTCACCGAGATCGACCAGCGCTCTCTGACGATCCGCATGGATTTCGCGGATTTCGCCGATTATTGGGAGCCGTTTGCCAGCGGCGAGGGCATGCTCGGCGAATATGTCGCCAGTCTCGACGCTGCCCGGCGCGACCGCCTGGTGCGCTACCTGCGCGCCGCCTACCTGACCGGCAGGCCGGACGGCTCGCGCTCGTTTGTTGCGGTCGCGCTGTCCTGCCGCGGCGTTGTACCCGGCTGAGGCGCGCTGGGATAAGGGCGGCCGACGATCCGCAGCTGGTCGCGCAAAGCGGTTGCTGGCGAAATCGCGCCGGGACTTCGGCCTGGCGCCCCGATCAGCTGCCGGGAGCGGGTTTGGCAACGTGCTTGGCGATGTCGATCTCGGTCGCGCATGGGCCTGTAGGGGCGTCGGTCCCGGCCTCGGCGGGCGGCTGGGCCGCATGCAGATCGGCCAGCAATGCGCGATAGCACGGATGCCGGCGCAGCAGAAAGCGGCCTGCTTCCTCGGTCACCTGCAATTGCGGGCCGGTCAGGCTCCAGCTTGTCGGCACGTCTTTGGCCTGGTCGCGCAGCTGGCGATGCGCGGGGGTGTCGACTGGGATCTGGTCGTAATCAACGGTGATCCCATAGATCTTCATGCCGCCAAACTTTGCCGAATTGCCGACCGCGGCGGTAGCCTTCGCCAGCTCGCCCAGCAGCCCGGAAAGGGCGATCTCGGAATTCGCCGTATTGGCGTCGACCGGCACCGAAGTTACCGTCTGCACCATGCTGACCAGACCCGGTTGATTTTTTTGCCGGTAGAGATTGTTGGGCGCGTCCGATCGGGCATTGACGATGATGATCACGAGCTTGCGGATCTTTCCGTCGTTGATCGCCCGCAACACGCCGGCATCGTCATAGGGCGCGATCAGCGCCGAGCGCAAGGATTGGGTGCCCAGGTTGTCGGCCAATCCGCCGTCGAGAAAATAGAGGTAGTCGATCCGGCGATACGGGTCGGGCCCGTGTCGCAGATCATTGGCATAACGTGCCTCTTTGTATTCCGGCAGATTGAGATAGGGCGTGTACGGGTTCGACAGATCGATCTTGATCCAGGCGCCGTTGCGCAGCTGGCCGGCGCAAGCTTCGGAAAAATCCTGAAATCCTACCGGAGTCAGCAGAACCGGAAATGCCGCCGAGGCCGACACCGCGGTTGCGACCGGCAGCGCGTCATAATTCGAACACACGTCGTCGAACCGTCGCGGGACCATTGCAAAGGTTTCGCCGCCGGCCATGTCGGTCGCGTTCAACACGATGAAAGGCTGGCCCGGCTGATTGAGATCGGCGAGCGTGGCGTTGTGAAACAGGCGCTCGTTAAACAGCGCCTCCTCGGCCTCGATACGGGTCAACTTGCCGGTCACCAGTCCGAACCAGGTAATCGGATTGACCGCGTCGAGCTCGAGCGTCGCCATATTGTCCTTCGTCAGAAAATCGTTGCGCAGATCGTCGAGGTCGCCATCGGGATGGACACGGTCGCGATGCAGGCCGAACCAGGCGGAGGTCACGCTGCCGCCTGACACCGACGAGATCAGCTTTACGTCCTCGGTCAAAACATGGCTGCCGTCGGAAGCGGCGTAGCTGGTTCTCGCCATCTCGCGCAGCACCGATTCGGCGAGCGCGGCAGCCCGCGAGCCCCCGCCCGAGAAGGTCATCAGGATGACCGGGCGATCCGGGGTCGCAGGATCGATGCTGCGACGATCGGGATTGGCTTGGCCGGCCCGCAGCGGCGCGTTTTCGAAATGTGTGCCCGCGCATCCGCCGGCGAACAGGACCCACAGCAGCATCAGGCATCGTCCGGGCATGCGCCCTCTCTATGCTTTGGCGAATTGGATGAGCAGCGGGTTGCCGGGGGATGTGCCGCTGACCACGCCATACCAGAACAACGGGGCGTAGCCCGAGCCCGACAAGGAAATCACATAATAATTTGCCGGCAAGGCAAGTTCGGTCTCGGTCTGGCCGATGACGTTGCCGTTTGCGATCACGTCGTGAATATCGTTTGGGTCAAAGGTTACGCGAATATATTCCATTGCGGTGCGGCCTCCAGTTTGGCGAGCTTAACCAAAAACCGCTCGGTCTGAAATGCCGCTAACGGCCTTGAGCGAATCGACGCCTGCCGCGGCGTCCTGGCGACCGCACCCGGCTGCGGTCCGGCGCGGCCTTTTGGCTCGGTTTTCCCGGCAGGATGGACGGGTGGACCGCCGAGGGGTATGAGAGGTCATGGTCCCCCGGGTCGGTCTCGCGCCCTATGCGTCGAAGCCGGAGGAGTCCCGCGGGCGGCTCCATCCGGAGCCAGAGCATGCGACGCGCTCGCCGTTTCAGCGCGACCGCGACCGGATCATCCATTCGACCGCGTTTCGCCGCCTGACCCACAAGACCCAGGTCTTTGTCTATCACGAGGGCGACCACTACCGCACCCGGCTGACCCACAGCCTCGAAGTGGCGCAGATCGCGCGCACGATCGCCCGGGCGCTTGGCCTCGACGAGGATCTCGCCGAGACCTTGGCGCTGGCCCACGACCTCGGACACACGCCCTTTGGCCATGCCGGCGAAGAGGCGCTGAACGCTGAAATGGCGCGTTTCGGTGGGTTCTCGCACAACGACCAGACCCTGCGGATACTGACCCGGCTCGAGCGCCGCTATGCCGGGTTCGACGGTCTCAATCTGACCTGGGAGACGCTCGAAGGCACCGTCAAGCACAACGGTCCGCTGCTCGGCCCCGACACCGCCCGCCCGGTGCCGCCGACGATCGCCGAGTACGATCGCGGCCATCGCCTCGACCTCGACACCTTTCCCGGGCCGGAGGCGCAGGTGGCGGCGCTGGCCGACGACATCGCCTACAACAACCACGATATCGACGACGGGCTGCGCGCCGGGCTGTTCACGGTCGCAGACCTCGCCGACGTGCCGCTGATCGGCCCCGTCTTCCACAGCGTCGCAGCGCGCTATCCGGGTATCGAGGAACCGCGCCTGATCCATGAATCGATCCGCCGGGCGATCGACCATATGGTCGGCGATCTGATCGCCGAGACACGGGCGCTGCTGGCCGAAAGCGGGGTCGGATCGGCTGCGGCGGTGCGGGCGCTGAAACTGCCGGTGGTCGCCTTTTCCGCCGAAATGCGGAAGAACGACCGGGCACTCAAGGAATTTTTGTTCGAGCGAATGTACCGCCACTATCGGGTCAACCGGATGAGCTCCAAAGCGCGCCGCGTGGTCCATGACCTTTTTACCCTGTACCTTGCCGAACCCGAATGCCTGCCGGGCGAGTGGCGCGGCCTGGCGGCCGGCGCCGACGATCCGCAGACCGCCCGCGTCGCCGCCGATTATCTCGCCGGGATGACCGATCGCTTCGCGCTCGATGAGCATCACCGGTTGTTCGACACCTACGTTCCGACTTGAGTGGTTTTCGATGACCAATATTTTCACCGATATTCGCCAACTAGTGCTGGAGGCGATCGGCGATCTTATGGCGCAGGGGGCGCTGCCGCCGGGGCTCGATTTGGTCAGGGTCGCGGTCGAGCCGCCGCGCGATTCGACCCGTGGCGATCTCGCCACCAACGCGGCGATGGTGCTGGCGTCCGCAATCCCGGCATCGACCTTCGGCCACTCCCCGCTGGGTAGTTTGCCGTTTGGCGTGCCGGCGCGAAACCCGATGGCGCTGGCCGAGCAGATCGGGGCGGCGATGGCTGCGCGCGAACTGGTCAGCGCGGATTACCGCGGCCCCGGTTTCACTGTCGCGACGGCGAGGCCGGGCTTTCTGAACATCACCTTGATGCCCGAGGTTTGGCACGCCCAGCTGCGGGCGATATTGCGCGGCGGGCTCGGTTTCGGCGATTCGGCGGTCGGCGGCGGCGAGCGGATCAATGTCGAATTCGTTTCGGCCAACCCGACCGGGCCGATGCATGTCGGCCACGGCCGCGGCGCCGTGGTCGGCGATGCGCTCGCGGCATTGCTGGCCAAGGCCGGATTCCGAGTTGAGCGCGAGTATTACGTCAACGATGCCGGCGCCCAAGTCGAGGTCCTCGCCTGCTCGGTGCATCTGCGCTATCGCGAGGCATTGGGCGAGGCAATCGGGCCGATCCCGGACGGGTACTATCCCGGCGAATACCTGATCGAAACCGGCCGGGAATTGGCCGCGCGCGACGGGCGAAAATGGCTCGATCGGCCACAGGGCGAGTGGCTCCAGCCGGTGCGCGAGTTCGCCATTGCGCGGATGATGGCGCTGATCCGCGAGGATCTGGCGGCGCTCGGGGTGCGCCATGATCTGTTCGTGTCGGAGCGCGCTCTGGTCGACGCCGGGACGATCGACGATTGCCTGATGGCATTGGACCAACGCGGGCTGATCTATACCGGCGTGCTGGAGCCGCCCAAGGGCAAGCTGCCCGATGACTGGGAGCCGCGGGCCCAAACTCTGTTCCGCGCCACCCAATTCGGCGACGATGTCGACCGGCCGCTCAAAAAATCGGACGGCTCGTGGACCTATTTTGCCGCCGACATCGCCTATCACCGCGACAAGTTCGCCCGCGGCTTTGCCAGTCTGATCGATGTCTGGGGCGCCGATCACGGCGGCTATGTCAAGCGCATGCAGGCGGCGGTGCGCGCGGTGACCGACGGAGCGGCGGCGCTCGACGTCAAGCTTTGCCAGCTGGTCAACCTGTTCGACAAGGGCGTGCCAGTGCGTATGTCGAAGCGGGCCGGCACCTTCGTCACCTTGCGCGAAGTCATCGACGAGGTCGGCAAGGACGTCTTCCGGTTTATCATGTTGACCCGGAGAAACGACCAGGCGCTCGATTTCGATTTTGCCAAGGTCACTGAACAATCGAAGGACAACTCGGTCTTCTATGTGCAATACGCCCACGCCCGGGCGGCCTCGGTCATGCGCCATGCGGCCGAGGCGTTCGTCGGCGAGGATCTTTCCGACATGGCGCTAGCCGAGACGTCGCTGCAGCGGCTGACCGACCCGGCTGAGCTCGCGCTGATTCGCCAGCTGGCGGCATGGCCGCGGCTGGTCGAAAGCGCGGCAGAGGCTCATGAGCCGCACCGGGTCGCATTTTATCTGCAAGAGGTTGCGGCGCAGTTCCATATGTTGTGGAACAAAGGCCGGGACGAAGCGACGCTGCGCTTTATTCTCGCTGAGGATCCGGCACTGACTCGTGCGCGCCTCGCTCTGGTCCGCGCCGTCGCCCTAGTCATCGCCTCCGGCCTCGCCGTAATCGGCGTCGAACCGGTCGAGGAAATGTAGCCATGTCCTATAACCTTGAACAGATCGACCCCGATCAACCGACTGGGTTCTATGAGGAACCGAGCGACGAAGAACCGCCGTCGCCGCGGCGGGTGTTGAAGACCGTGGTAGCGCTCATGGTCATGGGCCTGTTTGCCGGCGGTTTGTGGTTCGCTTATGTCGAGGGCGCGCGGCATCCGGGCCGGACCGGTGACAGCGGCGGCATTCCGCTGATCCGCGCCGATACCCGGCCGATGAAGGTCAAGCCGGCCGAGGCTGGCGGAATGCATATCCCGGACCGGAACATGTTGATCTACGGCCAGGGTCGACCGGAGGTCGAGCATTTGCTGCCGCCTCCGGAGCAGCCGATGGCGCTCCCGGCGCCGACCCCGCCGACCTCGGCCGCCGTACCGGCGAGCCAAGCCGCTGCCTCGGGTTCGCCACCCGCACCGGCGATCCCAGAGGGGCAACCGGCGCGGCCATCGGCTGCGCTACCGCCGGTCGTGGCCGAGCCTGGCCCGGCTCCCGCGGCCGCCCGAGGCGAGGTAGCGGCGGATCTGCCGGCAAATCCGCATCGGGAGCCGGCCAAATCGCCCGCAGCCAGGCCGGACCCAGGCAAGGCGGCCGGGGTGCGGCTACAAATCGCCTCGGTGCGGAGCGAGGGGGTGGCGCGCGAGGAGTGGGACCGGATCAAGCGGATGAACCCGGATTTGCTCGGCCACCTGACAGCGGTGGCGGTTCGGGCCGATCTCGGCGACAAAGGCGTCTATTACCGCATCCAGACCGGGCCGATCGGGGATGCGTCGGCGGCAGAACGGCTCTGCGGCGAGTTGAGGCAGAGGCACCTCGGCTGCATCATGGTCAGATGAACCACGGTCGCGGCGTCGCGCCAACGCCGCCGACCTGAGCACCGTCATTGCCGCCGTTGTCCCAGTAATCCATCTTCAATCCGCCCGCCGGGTATTGGCGAGCACGCCCGGATCGGACCCGGGCATGATCAGACGGAGGTACTCCCGTTGCGCGAACAGGAATCGTCTTGGTAGGCGGGGGACCGATAGCGGCACCGCGTGCGGTCATCCTTGGTTGTGCCGGTGAAGTGTTGAGCGCCGGCGAGCGGCGCTTTTTCGCCGAGGCCGACCCGGCCGGGTTCATCCTGTTCCGCCGCAATTGCCGCGCGCCCGATCAGGTGCGCGGACTGGTCGAGGCGTTGCGCGGCTGCGTCGGGCGGGTTGGCGCACCGGTGCTGATCGATCAGGAAGGTGGGCGGGTCGCCCGTCTCCGGCCGCCGCATTGGCGCCGTTACCCGACAGCCGCGCGCCTCGCCGCCTTGCCGGACCCGACCGCCGAGGATGCGGCTCGGCTCGGCGCTCGCCTGATTGCTGACGATCTCTCTCGTCTCGGCATTACCGTCGACTGCCTGCCGGTGCTCGACCTGCCGGTTGCCGGAGCCGATCCGGTGATCGGCGATCGTGCCTACGGCGCCGAGCCCGAGCGCGTTGCGCGCCTTGGCCGGGCCGTGTGCGAGGGGTTGCTGGAGGGCGGCGTGCTGCCGGTCCTGAAGCACATTCCGGGGCACGGCCGTGCCCGCGTCGACAGCCATTACGCCTGTCCCGCGGTGGCGATCGGACATGACGAACTGTCGCGCACCGACTTCGCCCCGTTCCGAGCGCTCGCCGCGATGCCCTGGGCGATGACCGCCCATATCATCTATCGGGCGATCGACCCGTCGGCGCCGGCGACCCTGTCGCCGCGGGTGATTGCCGAGATCATTCGCGGCGAAATCGGCTTTGCCGGCGTGCTTGTATCCGACGATCTGTCGATGCGAGCCCTGGGCGGCAGCCTTGCCGAACGGGCGCAGCGGGCGCTCGCCGCTGGCTGCGATCTGGCGCTGCACTGCAATGGCGATCTTGCCGAGATGGAGGAAATCATCGCCGCGATCGGGCCGCTATCCGACGCAGCTGTGGCGCGACTGGAGCGCGGCGAGGCGGTGCGGCCCCGCCCGGAGGAATTCGACCGGTCCGAAGCCGAGCCCCGGTTCGACGCGCTGATGGCGGAGACGAGGTGATGGGCGGAGCGGCATCCTGGGCGGCGACAATCTACCAGGCCAGCACCTGGGTATTGCCGGTGGTCATCGCCGTGACCTTTCATGAGGCGGCCCACGGCTTCATCGCCTATCGATTTGGCGACGACACCGCCTGGCAGGCGCGCCGCGTCACCTTCAACCCGCTGAACCACATCGACCCGTTCGGCACGATCGTTTTGCCGGCATTGCTGCTGCTGACCACCGGCGGGCGTTTTCTGTTCGGCTACGCCAAGCCGGTGCCGGTCAATTTCGGCCGCCTGCACGACCCCCGGCGCGACATGGTGTGGGTGGCGCTGGCCGGGCCGGGGACCAACGTGCTGTTGGCGATCGTCTCCTCGCTGTTATTCTACGGGGTGGTGTTTCTGCCGCCAAGCCCGGCGGAGTGGGTCGCGGCGAACCTGGTCCATTCGCTGGAGATCAACGCGGCGCTGTGCGTCTTCAACATGCTGCCATTGCCGCCGCTCGATGGCGGTCGGGTGGCGGTCGGGCTGCTGCCGCGCTCGCTCGCCTATCCGCTCGCCCGGCTCGAGCCGTATGGCATCCCGATCCTGCTGGCGCTGCTGTTCGTGCTGCCCTGGATCGGCGAGCAGATCGGCGTCAATCTCAATATCCTCGCCTATGTGATCGGCAAGCCGATGCAGGCCCTGATCAATTTTGTGCTGATTTTGACCGGACAGGGCGGATGAGCGATCCCGCCATTGAGTGGGACGCCCCCTCGCCTCGCGTGCGGGGAGAAGGCGGGCGAGAGGAGCGGTGCGCGCCGGCCGAGCAACTCGTGCTCGATCTTGGCGGGTATGAGGGGCCGATCGATCTGCTGCTGTCCTTGGCGCGCGAGCAAAAGGTCGATCTCGCGAAGATCTCGATCCTGGCGCTGGCGGACCAGTACCTCGCCTTTATCTACCGGCAACAAAAATTGCGCCTTGAGATCGCTGCCGATTATCTGGTGATGGCGGCATGGCTGGCCTATCTGAAATCGCGGTTACTGCTGCCGCAACCATCGCAGGAGGACGAGCCCGACGCGGCCGAAATCGCCGCCGCGCTAGGACATCGCCTCAAGCTCCTTGAGGCGATGCAGACTGCCGGCCGCCGGTTGATGGCCCGCCCGCGCCTTGGCCACGATTTCTTTTTGCGCGGCGCTCCCGAGGGGCTGGCGACGATAGCGGTCCCGGTCTGGCGGCTCGACCTCTATGAGTTGCTGCGCGCCTATGGCGATGGGCATCGGCGTTGGACCGCCGCGGTGTTGACGATCGCGCCCTCGGTTTTTCACTCGATGGATGACGCACTGAAGCGCCTGACGCGCTTTCTCGGCCGAGTGCCTGATTGGCGGGAACTGACGCGCTTTCTGCCGGTCGAGCCGGGCGGCGAGGGGCTTCGCCGCTCCGCGCTGGCCGCGACCTTTGCGGCGGCGCTCGAACTCGCCCGCGACGGCAGGGTCGAGCTGCGCCAGGACCGTGCCTTTGGCCCGATCTACTTGCGCAGCCCGCCATTGGCGCCGGAACATCGAGGAGCTGAGGAAGTTCGCCGATGACCGACCGGGCGCAACAATTGCGGCTCGTCGAGGCGCTGCTGTTCGCCGCGGGCGAACCGCTGACCGACGCGACGCTGGCACAGCGTTTGGCCGATGGCGCTGACCTGCCCGACCTGTTGGGCGAGCTCGCCGAGCATTACGCCGGGCGCGGGGTCAATCTCGTGCAGCTGGCCGGCGGGTGGACCTTTCGCACCGCGCCCGATCTGGCCTCTGCTCTGCGCATCGAGCGTCCGGTTGCGCGCAAACTGTCGCGCGCTGCGGTCGAAACCCTCGCCGTCATCGCCTACCACCAGCCGGTCACCCGCGCTGAGATCGAGGAGATCCGCGGGGTCGGCCTCGGCAAGGGCACCATCGACACCTTGATGGAAGCCGGTTGGGTCCGCCCCAAAGGCCGCCGCCTGAGCCCCGGACGGCCGCTGCTCTGGGTGACAACGCCGGGCTTTCTCGCCCATTTCGACCTCGACAGCCTGCGCGAACTGCCGGCGATCGAAGAGTTGCGTCTCGCAGGACTTCTCGATCTGACGCCGACGATCCTCGGCGAGGGCGGGCTGGGAGGCGATGATTTGACGCCACCCCCAACACCCCTTGCCTCGGCATGATCCGTGGCTGTCCGGTAGAGGGAACTCGGGCTAAGTTTGCAAGCCATCCCCAGCCGCAGACATTACCACCTGGCTTGGCTTGGTGACCCGCGACTTTGCGCGTTTTTCCGCAGGCAGCCGTGGGTGGCCGGAACAAGTCCGACCATGACGGCCG
>CAVZKP010000043.1:0-15285 GCA_963775875.1 uncultured Alphaproteobacteria bacterium | reverse complement strand
TCGGCATATCCTCCTGACCCGCGGCATCGCATTCCATAGGTGTCGCCGATGATCATGCGCCGAGACCCGACCCCGCTCAACCGCGACCCGATCGGACCCTTATGGCTGCGCCGGCAGACGCACCCCGCCGGGGCCGATCAGACCGGGATAGGGCGCCTTGAACCGCCAGAACGTCCCGCTCGTAGCCCCCTCGAAATAGACGTACTGGTTATTGGGGCCGCCAAAGGCGAAATTGGTCGTCGCGGCGTCGCCATTCGGGATTGGCACAAAGCCGAGGATCAGCCCGCGCGGATTGATTTCGATAACGCCGCCCATTGGCGGCACGCCGGCCCACAGATTGCCCTTGACGTCGTAATGGACGCCGTCGGGCCCGCCATTGCCGGGGATGTAGGTCCCGGCCTTGACCCCGGCAAAGGTCAGGTGCAGCGGGTCCGCCGGGCATTGCGGGCAGCCCATATTGGGTCCGGTCTCGAACCCGGCATACCACATGCGGCCGGCCCGGAAATCGCCGACGGCCAGGGTGGTGTCATCGGGCGAGACAGCGATCCCGTTGGGAAACATGCTGCTGTCCATCACTTTGCGCAGCACGCCGTCATGCGAGTACTGATAGACTGCGCCGGTGCGGTCGGTCGCGTTCGGCCCCGGCCCCGTTCCCCACGGATCGGTGAAGAACAGATTGCCCTCGGCGTCGAAATCGAGGTCGTTGGGGCCTTTGAACAACTGGTTGCGATAGGTATAGACCAGGGTCGTCAGCTGTTTGGTCTGCGGGTCATAGACCAGGATGCCGCGGTGCCGCGAGGTCAGATAGAGTTTGCCGTCATGCCAGCGGGTGCCCTGCGGCTCGCAAGTCTGCCCAGCTCCGCCGGCGGGTTGCAATTGACCACCGGCACCAGCTTGCCGTCGGGCGTCAGGTATGAGATCCACCCCGAGCCGATCGCCACGAACCACAGATTGCCCTGGGTATCGAACGCGCCGCCTTCCAGGAACTTGCCCTGCGGGGTGCCGCTGACATCGGCGAATTTCTCGACCGGCCCGACCCCCGCCGGCAACGGCGGCAACCCCCAAGGCTGCACCGGAGCGGGGGGCGGCGTCGGCGCCTGCGCCCGAGCCACCCCTGCCGGCCCCGCAACTGCACAGACGATCCACAACAACAGGGCCCCCAGACCCTCGATCAACACACGGCGTACGCCCATGATGTTTCCTCCTCGGTGCCGGTTCTTTTCGCGAGCCGCCCACCGGCCGAGCGGCTTCTGTTTACCAACGCGATCGTAGAACAAGGCGCGGCCGGCTGTCAGCCGCAGCAGCAGGCAGTCGCCGGATTGCCGCGACCGTTTTTCGATCCCGTCATCACCGGGCTCGTCCGGGTGCGAAATCCGCCTGATCCGGTTCCCTGCGGCCGCTACCGTTGTGCCGCCGCGCGTTCGAGGTTGAGCGCCAACAGCCGGGCCAGCGCTTCCTCTTCGGATAGATCGGCGGGCCAGCCATAGGCGGTGGCGACCGCAGCGTCGAGATCGCGATGCGCGTTGTCGAGCCAGGCCGGCCGCTCGTTGTAGAGATTGGTCAGGGTGCGTTTCTTAAGGACCGCCGCAGCTTGTGGGCTCACCGCAACGATGCGGTCGGGAAACCCCGGCGCCACCTCCGGCACCCGCTCGACCAGATCGGCCGGGTTCAGCCAGGCCTCGCGCAACTCATTCAACCGCCGCGCCGCATTGGCGATCGCGACGGCGCGACGATCGTCGGCGTATTCGACGGCCGCGATGTTCGGACCGAGCCCGGCCGGAAAAGGAAAGGTCTCGAAAGTCGTAGTAGGTGTGTATCGGGGTGTTGGTCCTAAACTGGTGCCAAGGCGAAGCGCCCACGCTTGGTGGAAACGGCTTTGTAGCATGCCGAAGCTGGTGTCATCGCTGCGGGTGATCACAATGAGCTGGTGATCCGGGCAGACTATTCGCGGAAACCAGCAAAAAACGCGATGTTTTGTGAGAGTTGGCGTCGCGATGTACCGACTGTGTGTCGAGATTTCGCCCCACATATCGGGTCTTGGTCGCTCGTGCCGCCACCAGGAGCGCGCATAACCGCGTTCTTGTCGCGCAACACATCTGACCCGACTGCGTGGCGAACGCGCCTACGCCTACCTGGCCATCGATCGGGCCACACGCTTTGTCCACCTCGAGATCCATCGCCGCCGTGACGCCGCAACCGCCCGGACCTTCCTCGAACGCTTCGCCCGGGTCTTCCCCGCACCCATCCGCGTGGTCCTCACCGATAACGGCTCGGAGTTCACCGACCGCTTCGCCGTCGATAGGAAGAACCAGCCCGAAGGCCGACCTTCCGGTCGCCACCCCCTTGACCAGGCCTGCCAGATGCTCCAGGTCGAACATCGTCTGGCCAAACCGTTCCGACCGCAGACCAATGGCATGGTCGAGCGCTTCAACCGACGCCTGGCCGAGGCGCTGCGCGCCCAGGAAAATGTCCACCCCAGACGCAAGTTTGATACCCATCAGCAGCGCAACGCCTTCATCGCGCGCTTCGTCCATGACTACAACCACACAAGACTGCGATGCTTGGCCTACCAAGCCCCCGTGCAAATCCTTGCCAATCACGCGGAACACAACACGAAAGCGGGGGCGACGAAGACTACGCAATGGGAACCATCTGTCTAATTCTCACCACTAGGTCGGCGATATCGCATCTTCACAGACAGATTTTTTCTGCTATGGCACCCAGATGGCCCTGAACATCAAGGGCGAGAAGGGATCGGGTACTAACTGTCAAATTCGTCGGCCTAGCGTCCAGACCGGCGCAAAACAACGCGCGGCCGGGCGTGTCCGGTGATAATTTCTTTGTCTCAAGGGCAAGCGAGCCACAGTCACGGGAAGCAGGCAGATGCCGCGACAGATCAAGACCGCCGCGCTGAAGGGCGGGCAGGAAGAGGCCGATGCCAAGATCCGCGGCACGGTCGAAGCGATCATCGCCGATGTGCGCGCGCGCGGCGATGGCGCGGTGCGCGAACTCTCGGAAAGGTTCGACAAATGGTCGCCGCCGAGCTTTCGGCTGTCGGATGACGAGATCCGGGCGCTGGTCGCCAAAGTTTCGGCGCAGACGATCGCCGACATCGAATTCGCGCAAACCCAGATCCGCAATTTTGCTGAGATCCAGCGCGCCTCGCTGAAGGATGTCGAGGTCGAGACCCTGCCCGGCGTGTTTCTCGGCCATCGGCATATCCCGGTGAGCCGGGTCGGCTGCTATGTGCCGGGCGGGCGTTATCCGATGGTCGCCTCGGCGCATATGTCGATCGTGACCGCCAGGGTCGCCGGGGTCGGGCATATCACCGCCTGCACCCCGCCCAATCAGGGCGGGCCGCACCCCGAGACCATCGCCGCGATGCAGCTGGGCGGCGCCGACGAGATCCATGTGCTGGGCGGGGTCCAGGCGGTGGCGGCGATGGCGCTCGGCACCGAAACGTTCAAACCGGTCGACATGCTGGTCGGCCCCGGCAACGCCTATGTCGCCGAGGCCAAGCGCCAGCTTTACGGCAAGGTCGGCATCGATCTGTTCGCCGGCCCGACCGAGATCCTGGTGATCGCCGATGACAGCGCCGACGCGGAGATGTGCGCGACCGATCTGTTGGGCCAGGCCGAACACGGGCCGACCTCGCCGGCGATCCTGCTGACCACCTCGGAGAAGCTGGCCCACGCGACGATCGCCGAGGTCGCGCGCCAGCTGACCCGTTTGCGCACCGCCGATATCGCCGGCATCGCCTGGCGCGATTTTGGCGAGGTGATCCTATGCGGCGACGATTACGAGATGGCGCAGGAGGCCGACCGCATCGCCGCCGAGCATGTCGAGGTGCTGACCCGCGAGCCGCGCCTATGGCTCGACCGCCTGCAGAATTACGGCGCGCTGTTTCTCGGCCCGCAAACCAATGTCGCCTATGGCGACAAGGTGATCGGCACCAACCACACGCTGCCGACCAAGGGGGCGGCGCGCTACACCGGCGGGTTGTGGGTCGGCAAGTTTCTGAAGACCTGCACCTATCAGGAGGTCAAGACCGCCGAGGCCAGCGCAATGATCGGCGAGTATTGCAGCCGGCTATGCGCGATCGAGCGCTTCTGGGGCCACAAGGAGCAGGCCGATCTGCGGGTCCGCCGCTATGGCGGCAAAAACGCCGCGGAGTAGACGCTCGGCCGTCATCCCGGCGCAGGCCGGGACCCATCTCGGGTCAGGTTGAACCAGCGTATTATGTCAGGGCGGCCGCGGCGCTGCCTTTGGGATGGGCACCGGCCTGCGCCGGTGTGACGATGTCGTGAAGCCGTCCGCCGCTAGCATGGCCCTGTGAAGTCCATCAGGCTATGTTCCGAACGCCGGATCTATCTTGGACATGGGTCCCGGCCTGCGCCGGGATGACAAGTATAGCGTAGTTCGGCGTGAACTGGCTTACCGCTCAACAACTCTTGCGGCGGCTAGGCATCGGTGGCGACATAGGGCGCGACCATCTTGCGCGGATCGACGATTCGGTCGAATTCCGCCTCGGTCACGTAGCCGAGGGCGAGTGCGGCTTCCTTCAGGCTCAGATCGTGGTCCATTGCGTGGTGCGCGATCCGCGCCGCCTTGTCGTAGCCGATGACCGGGGCGAGCGCGGTCACCAGCATCAGCGAGCGATCGACGTATTCTTTTATTTTCGGAAGGTTCGGCCTGGCGCCCTCGACGAGGAACTTACGAAAATTCGTACACCCGTCGCTGATGATCGTGATCGAATGCATGATGTTGAAGATGATCAGCGGCTTGTAGACGTTCATCTCGAGATCGCCGCCGGCGCCTCCGAACCCGACGGCGACGTCGTTGCCCATCACCTGCACCGCGATCATCGTCAACGCCTCGGCCTGGGTCGGGTTGACCTTGCCGGGCATGATCGACGAACCCGGCTCGTTTTCCGGGATCAGCAATTCGGCGAAACCGGCGCGCGGGCCGCAGGACAGCAGACGGATATCGTTGGCGATCTTGTAGAGCGACACCGCCAAGGTGCGCAAAGCGCCGGACAAATGCACCAGCGCGTCGTGCGCGCCCTGGACCGCGAATTTGTTCGCCGCGCTGACAAAGGGCAGCCCGGTCAGCCGGGCGATCTCGGCCGCCGCCGCCTCGGCAAAGCCGGGGGCGGCGTTGATCCCGGTGCCGACCGCGGTGCCGCCGATCGCCAGCCGGTAGACGCCTTTCAGCGCGTCGTCGAGCCGCTCCAGATCGTCGGCCAGCATGCCGGCATAACCCGACCATTCCTGGCCGAGCGTGATCGGCGTCGCATCCTGCAGATGGGTGCGGCCGATCTTGACGATGTCCTGCCAGGCCTGGGCCTTGGCCGCGATCGCGTCATGCAGCGCGCCGACCGCCGGGACCAGCCGCCCGGTCACGCCGAGCGCCGCGGCGATGTGCATCGCCGACGGAAAGGTGTCGTTCGAGGATTGCGACAGGTTGACATGGTCGTTGGGATGCACCGGCGTCTTGCTGCCGAGCGGCGTGCCGGCGAGCTGGCTCGCCCGGTTTGACATCACCTCGTTGACGTTCATGTTGAATTGGGTGCCGCTGCCGGTCATCCACACATGCAGCGGGAAATTGTCCTGATGCCGCCCCTGCAGGATCTCGTCGGCCACCTGGACGATCAGCGCGTGGCTCTTGTCGTCGAGCCGGCCGCCGGCATGGTTGGCGTTGGCCGCGGCTTTTTTCAGGATCGCGTAGGCCCCGATCATCTCGCGCGGGATCAGATCCTGGCCGATGCTGAAATACTCGAGCGAGCGCTGGGTCTGGGCTCCCCACAGCTTGTCGGCCGGGACCAGGACCTCGCCGAGGCTGTCGCTCTCCTTGCGGAAATCGGTCACGCTGCGGTCTCCCTGGCGCCGGCGACGGCGATACCAGCCTAACAGTTAAGCGGCCGGCCGCCAAAGCGCAGCCCGCCGCCATTGGTCGCCGGCAGATCGGGCGGCCGATCGATGGGCGCGTTCAGCGGCTCACTCCTCCTCTTCCTCGATCGCGCTTTCATGCCAGTGCCGCAGCAGCAGGCGCGACAGACAGTCGATCGCCAGATAGATCACGATGCCGGTCGCCGACAGCAGAAACAACGCCGCGAACAGACGCGGGATGGCCAGACGGTAGCCGGCTTCGAGGATGCGGAAGGCGAGCCCGGTCTCGGCGCCGCCGGTGCCGGCGACAAATTCGGCGACCACCGCGCCGATCAGCGCCAGGCCGCCGCTGATCCGCAGCCCGGCCAGGAAATAAGGGAGCGCGGTCGGCAGCTTCAGATAGCGCAGGGTCTGGGCCGGCGAGGCGCCGTAGAGGCGGAACAGCGCCACGAGGTTGCGGTCGGCGCTGTTGAGCCCGAGCGTGGTGTTCGACACGATCGGAAAGAAGGCGACGATCCAGGCGCAGACCAGCAATGCCAGAAACGGCTGCTGCACCCAGATGATGATCAGGGGGGCGATGGCCACGATCGGCGTCACCTGCAGGATCACCGCATAGGGGAAGAGGCTGATCTCGAGCAGGCGCGACAGCGAGAACAACAGCGCGATGCCGCCGCCGAGGAGCGCCGCCGCCGCCAGCGCCGCCAGGGTGATGCGCAGGGTCACCAGCAGCGAGCCCAGCAGGCTCGGGCCGTCGGTCCACAACGCCCTGGCGATCGCGACCGGGCCGGGCAGAACATAGACCGGGATGCCCTCGGCGCGGACCATCGCCTCCCACAGGGCGAGGAAGACCGCGCCGACGATCAGCGGAGCGGCGATCCGCCACAGCCTGGCGCTGCGCCGGCGCCTCATGCGGCACCCGCCGGCCGACCCATACCCACCCGACCCGGCCGCCCGAGGCGGCTGAGGGCGCAGCACCCGGTCATGTCGCCGCCGGTGCGCCGGCGCGTGCGGCAGACATCGCCTCGGCGAGATGGCCCGACACTTCGGCGCAGATCGCGGCATAGGCGGGCGCGGTTCGCAGGGCGCGGTCGCGCGGCTGCGGCAGCCCGACCGCGAGATCGGCGGCGATCCGCCCGGGCCGCTGCGTCAGCACCGCGATCCGGGTCGACAGATAGACCGATTCGAAGACGCTGTGGGTGACGAACACCACGGTCGGCCGGCGGCTCTCCCACAGCCGCAGCAGATCGTCGTTGAGCGCCATCCGGGTGATTTCGTCGAGTGCGGCAAAGGGCTCGTCGAGCAGCAGCAGGTCGGGGTCGGTGACCAGGGCGCGGGCGATCGACACGCGCATCCGCATGCCCCCGGAAAGCTCGCGCGGATAGGCGCGCTCGAACCCGGCGAGCCCGACCGCATGGATCTCGGCAGCGGCGCGCTCGCGCTCGGCCGGGCCGACCCGGCCGGCGAGGCGGAACGGCAGCAGCACGTTGCCGATCGCCGTGCTCCACGGCATCAGGGTCGGGTCCTGAAAGACAAAGCCGATCCGTCCCGGCGCCGGCTGTCCGCGGGTGTCGGGGGTGTCGGGGGTCAGCGCCAGATGGCGCTCGCCGGTGCTGGGCTCGCTCAACCCGGCAATGATCCGCAGCAAGGTGGTCTTGCCGCAGCCGGATGGGCCGAGCAGGCTCAAGAACTCGCCGCGGCCGATATCGAGGTCGATCGGGGAGAGTGCCACGGTCCCGCCGCGGAAGCGCTTGGCGATGCCGCGCAGCGAGACGATCGGCGCCGCGGTCGCCGGCGGACTGTCGATCACCCGGAGGCTCAGGGCTGGTTGCCGAACTTCTTGTCGACGAATTGGAGGGTGTAGGCCTTTTTATAGTCCATGTTCTTGGGATAGACGCCGGCGCCGGCCATCGTCTCGAAGAAATCGCGCCAGCGCGCATCGGTCATCGCCCCGATCCCGTATTTCTTGGCGTCGCCGCTATCGACGATGCCGTGTTGCTTGATCTTGGCGATGCCATAGGCGAGCAGCGCGTCGGTCATCTCGGGGTTGTCGCGCTTGATCAGCGCGTTCGCCGGCGCGGGATCGCCATAGAGATAGTCGTGCCAGCCCTCGATGCTGGCATTGACAAAGCGCTGCACCAGATCGGGGTGGTCGCGAACCAGCCTTTGCGAGGTCTCGATCAGCGAGCTGTAGCTCGAATAGCCGGCATCGGCGAGCAGCAGCACGACCGGTTTGACCCCGTGCTGCTCGATCGTGAACGGCTCGCTCGACAGATAGCCCTGCTGGATCGCCTGCGGGTTGGCGAGGAACGGCGCCACGCTGAACGCGTAGGGCCGGATCTGGTCGTCGGTGTAGCCGAATTTTTTCTTCAGGAAGAGCCAGCTGCCGATGCGGGTGTCGGAGCCGATCATGATCGGCTTGCCCTTCAGCGCGGCGAAACTGTCATCCCCCTGCCCCGGATGCGCGATCAGCACCGACGGGTCTTTTTGGAACATTGCGGCAACCGCGACCATCGGAATGTTTTCGTGCACGAAATTGAGCGGAACAAAGGAGTTGGTGGCAATGTTGAATTCGAGCCGGCCGGCGGCGAGGAGTTGCGCGTGGTTGACTTGCGGACCGCCCTGGCGCAATTCGACATCGAGGCCGTAGCGTCGATAGATGCCGGTGGCGATCGCCTGGTAATATCCGCCATGCTCGGCCTCCGCCTTCCAGTCGGTGCCGAACCGGATGGTCTGGGTCTTCGCTGTGGCGCCAGCGGACCAGCCCGCCAAGGCGCACGACATCGCGCCGATCAAAATCGCCAACCGCCTGGCGCTGCCGCGCATGATCACTTGCCCCCTCTGCCGACGGGGCGAGTGTAGACGGCGGTCGCCGAGGCGTCGAGCGGCCGGCGCGAAGGCTAGCCTGCCGGGTCGTTCGATCGCCGAATCCTGCCGGGGTTCCATGCCGGCGACGCATATCCCCTCTGCACTTTCGCGAGGATCAATCAGTGTTACAAAGTGTTGGCTTTGTGTCATCGACGGGGCGTGAGAGCGTCGGAATTTGACAATCTGGCTTCAATGGATACAGTGTGTGACGCGATGTGTTACGATGGTAAAGATGCCGGCTTCGGGGCAACCGCCCGGGACGCTTTGACCGAGTTGGGGGTCGCGGCGAGTATTGCCGCCTTTCTCGATGGAACGACCTGCGGCGAAGATTTGCTGCACGCCCTTTACGATCACATCCTCGACGAACCGATCCCGCAACCGATGCGCGCGATGCTGACCGATCTGGACGATCCGATCGGGTAATCCTGCGCCGCCGACATATGGTTCTGGCGATGTCGGGGCGACTTTTCGGCTATGGCGCGACCGCTCAGCAGCGTTTCGCGGTAGAAACGCCTTTTTTGGTATCGCCTATTGGGCTAATTTCTTTCCGATCGGCGGTCGGTTTTCGCGCTTTGCAGCCCAGCTGGCGAGCGCAATGCCGCCCGCCTCGATCAAGAGCGGGGAGGAAATCATGGCCAACGTGTCGGCGAGGCCGCGCCGCCTGATTGGTGGAATGACCGGTGAGGAACGGACGGTCATTTTTGCCTCGTCGCTCGGCACGGTTTTCGAGTGGTACGATTTTTATCTTTACGGATCGCTGGCCGCGACCATCGGCAAAGTCTTCTTTTCCGGGGTCAACCCGACGGCGAGCTACATCTTTGCGCTGCTGGCCTTCGCCGCCGGGTTCGCGGTACGGCCGTTCGGCGCCTTGCTCTTTGGCCGGATCGGCGACCTCGTCGGGCGCAAATACACCTTTCTGATCACGATCACGATCATGGGCCTGTCGACCTTTCTGGTCGGGCTGTTGCCCGGCTACGCCGCGATCGGCTTGAGCGCGCCGGTGATCCTGATCCTGCTGCGCCTGGCGCAGGGCCTGGCGCTCGGCGGCGAATATGGCGGTGCCGCGGTCTATGTCGCCGAGCACGCACCGCATGGCAGGCGCGGGCTCTACACCTCGTGGATTCAAACGACGGCGACACTCGGCCTGTTTCTGTCCCTGCTGGTGATCCTCGGCTGTCGCGAGGGGCTCGACGCCAAGAGCTTTGACGCCTGGGGCTGGCGCATCCCGTTCCTGCTGTCGATCGTGCTGCTGGCGATCTCGGTCTATATCCGCCTGCGGCTCAGCGAATTGCCGATGTTCCAACGGATGAAGGCGGAAGGCCGAGGCTCGCTGGCGCCGCTGACCGAATCCCTGGCCGAGAAGCACAACCTCAAACTGGTGCTGCTCGCCCTGTTCGGCGGGACCGCGGGGCAGGCGGTGGTGTGGTATTGCGGCCAGTTCTACGCGCTGTTCTTTCTGACCCAGACCCTCAAGGTGGCCCCGACCACGGCCATTCTGATGACCGCCGCGGCGCTGGCGATCGGCACCCCGGGGTTCATCGTGTTCGGCTGGCTGTCCGACCGGGTCGGCCGCAAGCCGATCATCATGCTGGGCTGCCTGCTGGCGGTGATAACCTACCTGCCATTGTTCAAGGCGATCACCCATTACGCCAACCCGGCCCTCGAAGCCGCCGTCGCCACCGCCCCGGTGGTGGTGATCGCCAACCCGGAAGAGTGCTCGCTGCAGTTCAATCCGGTCGGCACGTCGAAGTTCACCAGCTCGTGCGATGTCGCCAAAAGCGCGCTGGTCAACCGCGGCATCCCGTACAGCAATCAGACCGCGGCGCCGGGCCGCGTGGCGCAGATAAAGGTCGGGCCGACCGCAATCGCCAGCTACGACGCCAGGGGCCCCGATGCCGCGGCGAAGGCTGCGTCCTTTAAAACCGCGCTGGACGGCGCGCTGACCAGCGCCGGCTATCCGGCACAGGCCGATCCGGCGCGGATCAACCACGGCATGGTCATCGTCCTTCTGGTGATCCTGATGATTTACGTGACGCTGGTCTATGGCCCGATCGCGGCGATGCTGGCGGAGATGTTCCCGACCCGCATCCGCTACACCTCGGTGTCGGTGCCGTATCATTTCGGCAATGGCTGGTTCGGCGGGTTTCTGCCGGCGATCGCCTTTGCCATCGTGGCGGCGACCGGCAACATCTATAACGGGCTGTGGTATCCGATCGGCATCGCGGCCATGACCCTGGTCATCGGCGTGCTGTTTTTGCACGAAACCAAGGATGCGGATCTCCAGGCGGGCTGAGGCCGCGCGCCAGCGCGATCGGGGGCCGCGCGCCGGCCCGGCTTTCGATGCGGGCGCCGAGATGTTATCTTCGAGGGGATTGGAGGATAACGATGTCGGCGCTACCCAAGCCCGCCCTGTCGCGAATGACGGTCGAGGAATTTCTCGATTGGCCCGGCGACGGCACCGGGCGAACGCACCAGCTGATCGACGGCGAGCCGCAGGCGATGGCGCCGGCGAGCATCACCCACGGGATCATCCAGGCAAACATTGCCGGGATCCTCAGAAACCATCTGATCGGCAGTAGTTGTTATGTCGTGATCGCGCCCGGCGTGGTTCCGCGCGTCCGATCCGAAGCCAATATGCGGGTCCCCGATCTCGCCGTCACCTGCGAGGCCGACGAGACCGGAAAACACGCGGTGGCCGAGCCGATCCTTCTCGTCGAAATACTGTCGCCGAGCAACGAAGCCGAAACCCGCGCGAATGTCTGGACCTACACGACGATCCCGACTGTCCGCGAAATCCTGCTGGTGCGTTCGACCCACATCGCCGCCGAACTGATCCGCCGCGAGCCGGACGGAGGCTGGCCGGCAAACGCGCAGCCGATCGCCGCCGACGCGCCGCTGGTCTTGGCCAGCATCGATTTCTCGTGCCCGTTGGCGGCGGTCTACGAGGGTACGCGCTTTCTCGCCTCCGGCTGATCAGCGCCGCAGCAGCATCCGGCCGAGGTCGCGCCCGCCGAACAGATGCACGTGGAAATGCGGCACCTCCTGGTGGCCGTCGCGGCCGCTATTGGCGATGATCCGATGGCCGGTTTCGGCCAGGCCCCGCTCGGTGGCGATCTGGCCCAAGGCGCGGAACATCGCCGAGTGCTCCGCCGCCGAAGCCTTCGCGGAAAAATCGTCGAGCGAGACATATTCCCCCTTGGGGATTACCAGGATATGGGTCGGAGCCAACGGGTTGATGTCGTCAAAGGCGAGGACGTGCTCATCCTCGTAGACCTTGTTGCACGGGATCTCGCCGCGCAGGATGCGGGCGAAGACATTGTTGCGGTCGTAGGGCATGGTTCGCCTCCGCTGATCCGGGTTCAGACCTTGGCCCGGCCGCGCTTTTCATCGAGGCCGGAGATGCCTTCGCGCCGCGCCAGCTCGGCGGCGACCTCGGCCGGGGTGACCCCGGTATCGGCCCACAGCACCAGCAGGTGGTAGAGCAGATCGGCGCTTTCGCCGATCAGCTTGGGCGAGTCGCCCCGGATCCCTTCGATGACCGCCTCGACCGCCTCCTCGCCGAGCTTTTGGGCGATCTTGGTGCGGCCGCGGGCAAACAGCCGCGCCGTATACGAAGTCTGCGGATCCGCGCCGCGGCGCGAGCGGATCACCTGCCACAGCCGGTCGAGGGCCGGTCCCAATTCGGTTTCGTGGCGCTTGCCGGGCATCGTTCAGCCTCGCACCGGGATGCCGCAAGCGGCGAGCCGCGCCTTGGCCTCGCCGATGCGGAACGTGCCAAAATGGAAGATCGAGGCCGCCAGCACCGCGGTCGCATGCCCGTCGCGAATGCCTTCGACCAGGTGGTCGAGGGTGCCGACCCCGCCCGAGGCGATGACCGGCACCCGCACCGCATCGGCGACGGCGCGGGTCAGAGCGAGGTCGAACCCCGATTTGGTGCCGTCCCGGTCCATCGAGGTCAGCAGGATCTCGCCGGCGCCGTAATCGGCCAGGCGGCCCGCCCATTCGACCGCATCGATGCCGGTCGGCCGCCGCCCGCCATGGGTGAAGACCTGCCACCGGCCCGGCGCCGCGGCTTTGGCGTCGATCGCGGCGACGATGCACTGGCTGCCGAATTTCCGCGCGGCTTCGCGGACGAAATCGGGCCGGGCGACGGCGGCGGTGTTGATCGACACCTTGTCGGCGCCGGCGAGCAATAGGCGGCGGATATCCTCGACCGCGCGCACCCCGCCGCCGACGGTCAGCGGCATAAAGCATTCCTCGGCGGTGCGGCGGACCGCGTCGTACAGCGTCTCGCGCCCTTCGGCGCTGGCGGTGATGTCGAGAAAGCACAGCTCGTCGGCGCCCTCGCGATCGTAGAACCGCGCCTGCGCCACCGGGTCGCCGGCATCGACCAGATCGACAAAGTTGACGCCTTTGACCACCCTGCCATCCTTGACGTCGAGACAGGGGATGACCCGCATCTTCAGCATGGCCGCGCCTCCGCCATCAGGCGCAAGGCGGCCCTGGGCTCGATCCGCCCGTCATAGAGCGCCCGCCCGCAGATGATCCCGGCGACGCCGTCCTTCTCGCGCGCTTTCAACGCGGCGATGTCGGCGAGCGAGGCGACCCCGCCCGAGGCGATGACCGGCACCCGCACCTGGCGCGCCAGCGCCGCGGTCGCCGCGGCGTCGACGCCGCCGAGCGCGCCGTCGCGGGCGATGTCGGTGTGGATGATCGCGGCCACGCCGCAATCCTCGAAGCGGCGCGCCAGCTCGACGGCGCCGGTCGCGGTCGTCTCGGCCCAGCCGGAAACGGCGACCCGCCCGCCGCGCGCGTCGATGCCGACGGCGATCGCCCCCGGATGATCGGAAGCCGCCTGCTGCACCAGTTCGGGGTGGCGCAACGCCGCGGTGCCGAGCACGACCCGGTCGATCCCGAGCCCGAGCCAGTGCTCGATCGCGCTACGGTCGCGGATGCCGCCGCCCAATTGGATATGCAGACCGACCGCGTCGCGGATCGCCGCCACCGCCGCCCCATTGACCGAGTGGCCGGCAAAGGCGCCGTTGAGATCGACCACGTGCAGCCAGGTGAAGCCGGCCGCCGCGAACTGCCGCGCCTGCGCCGCCGGATCGTCGTTGAAGATGGTGGCGGTGGCCATCTCGCCGCGCACCAGGCGGACGCAGGCGCCATCCTTCAGATCGATCGCCGGGTAGAGGATCACGGACGCGCCGGCCCGGGTCGAGGGGCCGGGGTCGAGGGGGCCGGGGTCGAGGGGGTTGGGGTCGAGCAGCTTGTAGTAGTAATGGCCCGGCACGATTCGGCCCTCGACCCGCGCATAGACGGGGTGGGTGCCCCAGCGGCGATAGCCGAGGCTCTCATAGAGCCCGATCGCCGCCAGCTGGGTGTCGCGCAGGTCGAGATTGAGAACCGCCAGCCCTAATTCCCGCGCGAACCGCTCGATCTCGCGCACGATGGCGCGGCCCAGACCGTGGCCGCGCGCCCAGGGCGCCACGAACGCGCTGGTCACGGTGCCGGCAAAAGCCTGCGCCTCGTTGTTGCGCGGGGCGCGGCTCAATTGCGCCGAGCCGGCGACGACCCCGTCGAGGCGGCCGACCACCAGCCGGCGCTCGGGGACCAGCAGCACGCCTTTCCAATAATTTTCGAGGACCTGACGCGGCGGCGGCTTGAGCCAGCCGAACCCGCCACCCTCGGTAATCGCGCTCTCGGTCGCCTCGCAGAGATCGTCGAGATCATTGCCGGTATAGCGGGTAAGCCGCTCGACCGAGATCGGCGCCGCGGTGTTCGGCCCGCCGCTCATGGGCGCCACCGCAGAAAATTGCCGATCAGCCGCAGCCCCGCCTGCTGGCTCTTCTCCGGGTGGAACTGGGTTCCGGCGAGGTTGTCGCGCGCCGATGATCGCGGCCAGCGGGCCGCCGTAATCGGTGGCGGCGAGGAGATCGCGCGCGATCGCTCAGCCGGAAATGATAGCTGTGAACAAAATAGGCGTGCTCGCCGGCGCCGAGCCCGGCCAGCAATGGATGCGGCCGCCCAGCGGTTCGAGTTGGTTCCAGCCCATATGCGGGATCTTCAGCGCCCGGTCGGCGGGCTCGATCGCCAGCCACCTCGCCGTCGAGGCCAGCCGAGGCCGTCGACGGTCTCGAATTCGCGGCCGCGCTCGGCCATCAACTGCATGCCGACGCAGATCCCGGAAACCCGGCCGGGCGCGCACCATCACCGCCTCGTGCAACGCCGGTTCGAGACCGGGGATGGCGACGAGCCCGCGCCGGCAATCGGCAAAGGCGCCGACCCCGGGGAGGACGATGCGGTCGGCGGCGGCGACCGTCTCGGGCCGGCTGGTCACCGCGATTTCGGCCGAAATGCCGTGCTCGGCCGCGGCGCGCTCGAACGCCTTGGCCGCCGAGCGCAGATTGCCCGAGCCGTAATCGACGATCGCCACGAGCATCACAAGGTGCCGCCGAGAACGCCCTTGGTCGAGGGCACCGCGCCCTGCCGGCGCGGATCGATCTCGACCGCCTGCCGCAACGCCCGGGCC
>CAVZKP010000042.1:0-115633 GCA_963775875.1 uncultured Alphaproteobacteria bacterium | reverse complement strand
ATGCCTATGGCAATACCGTGACCGAGAAAAACTCCTATAAAAGCGGCGCCGGCGGCAGCACGCAAACCCATACGAAAACCGAGACCGATCCCTACGCCGGCAGTACGACAACCCGGTCGACGACGACCACGACGCCGCCATAACCTCGGCCCGTTGCCGGGGCCTCGAGCCAAGTCAACGATCCGCCGCGCCGCGCAATGCGGCGTGCAGCGCCATATCGAGCGCGCCGAGAAACCGCGACCGGTCGGTCTTGGTCAGCGGGGCCGGCCCGCGGGTATTGGCGCCCAGTTCGCGCAGATGCCGGGCTATTTCGCGACCGGCCAGCGCATTGCCGATATTGGCCTCGGTCCAATGCCGGCCGGTCGGGGAAACGACGCGCGCGCCTTGTTTCAGGCAGCGCGACGCCAGCGGGATGTCGGCGGTGACGCAGACATCGGCGGCGGCGATGCGCTCGGCGATCCAGTCATCGGCCGCGTCCGCGGCGTCGCCGACCAGAACCATGCGCACATTCGGCCTGCCGGGCGGCCGGATCGGACGCGACCCGTTGTAGACGACGAAAACCTCGAGACCCAGGCGCGCCGCCACCCGGTAGATTTCCTCGCGCACCGGACAGGCATCGCCATCGACATAGATATCCGTCATCGCCAATCCGGTAGCTGTTCGATCCCCGGTAGCTGTTCGATCAGAGCCGCGACCGCCACGCCCATCCCGTCCCGATGAGGATCTTTGCCGACCGCTTCAGCCAGCCGCCATTGCGAACCCTGGCGGGCAATGCAACGATTGCCGTGGCTCGACCGCGATCGGCGCAGCAGCGCGAGGAGCAGGGCGATGAGCGTGCAGTTTCAGTTCGTCGACCGCGGCACGCCGATGGGCGCCACCCTGCAGGATCGCGGCGCCACCTTCAGGACCTGGGCGCCTCGCGCCCGGGCGGTCTATCTGGTCGGCGAGGACGAACTCGCCGCAGCGGCCAACCCCGGCTGGCGACCGAACGAGGAAAATCGACTGACCTCGCTCGGCGACGAAACCTGGGGCGGATACCTTGCCGGCGCCGGCGACGGCTCGCGATACCTGTTCTGGGTGGACGGCGCCGGGTCGAGCGGGCTCAAGCGCGACCCGTATGCGCGGGAACTGACCTGCACGCCCGATCTCACCGCGGCGGCCTGTATCCTGCGCTCGCCGGCGAGCTACCCGTGGCACGACGCGGATTGGCGAGCGCCGGGGTTTCGCGACCTGATCATCTACCAGCTGCATATCGGGACCTGGTGGGCGGTCGACGCCGCCGGCGCCGATGTCCGCGCGACCCAGGGCGGCCGCTTTCTCGATGTCGCCACCCGCCTTCCCTATCTGCGCGATCTCGGCATCAACGCGATCCAGCTGCTGCCGATCCAGGAATTTCCGACCCGGTTCAGCGAAGGCTATAACGGCGTCGACTATTTTTCTCCCGAAGCGTTGTACCAGGTTCAAACCGATCCCGAGCTGGCGCGCTACCTCGACGATTTCAACCGCATGCTGGTTTCGTTCGGCGCAGCCGGTGCTGACCCTGGACCAGCTCCGGCCGGGCATCAACCAGCTGAAATGCCTGATCGACCTGGCCCATCTGCACGGGATCGCGGTCGTCTTCGACCTGGTCTATAACCATGCCGGCGGCGATTTCGGCGATCGCTGCATCTGGTTCTATGACCGTCTGGCCAACGGCAACAAGAACAACAGCCTCTACTTTACCGACCAGGATTGGGCGGGCGGGCAGGTGTTTGCCTTCTGGAACGAGCATGTCGGCCAATTCCTGATCGACAATGCGGTGTTCTTTGTCAACGAGTACCGCATCGACGGCATCCGCTATGACGAGGTGCGGGTGATTTCGAACAATCAGCCCGCCGGCCGCGAACTGTGCCGCAACCTGACCGGCACCGTGCGTTTCGTCAGGCCCGCGGCGGTCCAGATCGCGGAATATTGGGAGTGGGACCGCGCGCTGCCGGTGACCCCGGCGCCGGCCGGGCTCGGCTTCGACGCCGCACTCGGCGACGGCTTTCGCGACGCGGTGCGCGGGCTGCTGTCCCAGGCGGCAGGCGGCGAAACTGCGCAACTGCGGTTCGACGGCGTGGTCGGATCGCTCTATCCGCCGCCGGGCTATGGCGCCGCATGGCGGGTGGTTCAGTGCCTGGAAAATCACGATATCGCCTATGCCGGGCACGACGGCTCGGCCCGCGTGCCGATGCTGGCCGATCCGCTCGACCGGCGCTCGTGGTACGCGCAGAGCCGCAGCCGCGCCGCCGCCGCGCTGCTGTTCGCCGCACCCGGCATTCCGGCCTTGTTCATGGGCGAGGAAATTCTCGAGGACAAGCTGTGGAGCGATGACGAGACCGACCATCCGGGTCACCTGATCTGGTGGGACGGGCTGCGCAGCGACCCGGCGATGGCAAACTATCTCCGCTTTATGCAGGATTTGGTGGCGCTGCGGCGGCGGGCGCCGGCGCTCCGCGCGGACGGGGTGCGGGTCTCCCGGGCCAATGATTACGACCGCATCATCGTCGTGCACCGCTGGGTCGCCGACGGCGGTCCCGGCCAGGATGTGGTGGTCGTCGTCAGTTTCGACGAGAACCCGAAATTCGGCTACCCGGTCGGCCTGCCGCAAAGCGGGCGCTGGCAAGAACTGTTCAACAGCGATTTTTACAGCGGGTTTCCCAATCCGAGCCCGGTGGGAAATGGCGGATCGGTGTTCGCCGATGGCTCCGCCCTCGACGGGTTCGGGCACTCGGCGGTCATCAACATTCCCGCCAACGGCGCGCTGTTCCTCGGCGGCTGGTAGACCGCCGGCGCAGGCCGGCCTCCTCGCATCGCGGCGGCGAATGCGATCGCCGCTTGGCGCCGCCGTCGACAACCGCCCGCGGTCAGGCGCCCCGCCGCAACGACAGCAGCTCGGTCAGGGCGGAGGCCGGCGACGCGTTGCGGAAATCATGGATCAGCGCCAGGCTCTGTGCGATCCGCTCGGCGGGAAGCCGCGAATGCGGCATCAGGGCATGATATTTGGCGTCGATATCGGCCCAGGCGATGCCGAGCATTGCCGCCCCTTTCGGCACATGGACGGTGCTCGTGCTGGTTCGGCCATCGGTCGTGCGGATGGTCACGGTGGCGCCTTGCCGATACCGAGCAGCGGCCTCAGCCCCGGGCGGCGGACCGATGCGCACCTTGTCGATCAGCCGGTGGATGACCGGATCGGCGATCTTGGCCGCGGTCGCGTGCGCCCAGGAAAATTCGCGGTCGGCCGCGCCGGCGGCGAGGAAATAGGCCGGGCTGTGCGCCATGTCGATCAGGTCGGCCGGGTGCAGCGGGCCGGCGAGCACGCTCATCCCAGGGCGCGACAGGGTGATGCTGTCGATCTCCTCGGGCGCCACCCGGCCCTCGCGGGCGGCGTTGGCGGCGGCTTCGGCGAGCGCGTGATGCGGATGACCGCCCGGCACCAGCTTGACCGCCATGTCGGTGACGATGTCCCAGCTTTGCCCGAGATCGCGGGTGATGCCGGCGCCCGCTTCGTTGCCATCGACCCCGCCATAGGCCTCGAAAAAACCGTGGCGGGTTTCCAGGATGTTTGCTTCGGCCTTGAACCCGCGCCCGGCGGCCAGCGCCGCGTCGATCCCCAGCATCGCCGCCAGCCCGGCATGATATTCGCGGGCCACGCTGGTGTTGGCCGCGGCGGCGAGCCCGCCGATCGAGGTCGCCGACAAGGCGATCGTCTGCGCCATGCCCTCGGCGTCGAGGCGCAGCAGGCGGCCGGCGGCGACCGCGGCGGCGAAAATCGCGACCAGGCAGCCGTGAAAGCCGCTGCGGCGAAAGCCCGGGGTGATCGCCTCGCCGATCCGTCCCGCCGCCTCGTAGCCGAGCACGATCGCCGCCAGCACCTCCTCGCCGCCGGCGCCGGTGCGCTCGGCGAGGGCCAGGCTGGTTGCGGTCAGCGGGGTCCCGGCATGGACGATGTTGCGCAGATCGCTGTCGTCGCAGGCGGCGGCGTCGCTCATCACCGCGTTGACCTGCGCGGCAGCGGCCAGCGGCAGTTTGGCCCCGGCATCGAACCAGATCGAGGCGTCGGGCCGGCCGCCGCGCTCGCGCGCCAGATCGCGGATGATCGCGGATGATTGGAGACCGGAGCCGAAGGCGGCGCTGGCGATCGTGCTGGCGATCAGCATCGCCGCATGGTCGAGCGCCGGCGCCGGCAGGTCCTCGACAGTGGTGCGGGTCAGAAACCCGGCCAGCGCGCGGGCGACGGTCATCTTCCGGGCCTAGCGCGGTTCGGTCCAGCTCTCGGAGAAGGCCAGCGCGCAGGTGCTGAACGGCCGCCCTTCGCGCTGCATCGGCCAGGGCCGGCCGGCTGCCTCGGCGCCGTCGACGGTCAGCCTCGCGCCGAGCGCCGGGATCAGCAGGCTGCACACCCCATAGCGGCGGCCGCCCTCATTGGGCTGGGTATGGATCAGTAGCGGGTCGCCGATCTCGTACCAGGTCAGCACGATCTCCTCGTCGCTCGATACCACCCGCTCGGTCCAGAAATAATGCGGGTCGCCGGATCTGGCGAATTCGGCCTCGGTGACCGGGATCGCCGTATCCGCGGTTTCGGGGTTGAGCATGCCCTGCACCGTCGTCTGCAGCCAGCGCGCCATCGCGATGTTGTCGGCGTAGATGCGCCAGTCGTTTTCGGTCAGCTCGCTCTTCAAATAAAGCACATGCCCCGGCCCGGCCGGGCAGGTGATGATCCGCCAGAAGCTCGCATTGGTCGTCTGCGGGCCGCCATCGGTCGAACTCAGGCGGATGAACGGGTTCTCGCCGGTAAGGATCACCCGGTTGGCATCGGCGGGCATCGCGAATTCCTCCCTCGAAAGATCAGCCGGCCGATCGTAGTGGATCGCCGGACGCCGCGCCACGGCCGCAGAACCGGGTGGCGTCCGACCGGGGCCGGATCGCCGCCGCTGCCTTCGCGCACTGGCCCGACCCTTGTGCGGTTTGCGTCAGGCGAGACGCGGCAATACCTGCTCGGTCAACAGCATGAAGGTTTCGTGGCTGAGCGGGGCGCAGAGCAGATAGTCGAGCCCGATCTCTTCGCGCAGCCGGAGGATCTGATCGACCACCGCCTCGGGCGTGCCGTGCAGGATCACCTCGTCGAGATAGCGCTGCACCGGGTCGACGCCGGCGGGGTTGAAACTGGCCTGCATCACCGGGCGGTGCTCGGCGCCGAGATAGGAATCGAGGATCCAGCGGGCGCCGTTGCGCGCCACCGCGGCCGCCGCGGCCATATTCCGGCCCAGCGCCACCAGTCGGGCCACCGGGATGTCGCGGCCGGTCTCGGAAAAGCCCGATGCGGTCAGCCGTTCGGCATAGAGCCGGCGCTTGCGGCCGATCTCGGCGGAAGAGGAATGCGGGTCCATCAGGATCGACAAGCCGCGGCCGGCGGCCCATTCGATCGCGGATTCGGAACTCGCCGCCATCCACACCGGCGGATGCGGGCGCTGCGCCGGCTTTGGCAACACCTCGATGCCCTCGAAGCGGAAATATTCGCCGGCGAAATTCAGCCGCTCCTCGGTCCAGGCCTTGAGGACGATCTCGACGGTTTCGCGAAACCGCGCGGTGCTCTCCTCCGGCGGCACGCCGAAGGCTGCGAATTCGATCCGGGCGAAACCGCGCCCGGCGCCCCAATTGACCCGCCCGCCGGACAGCAGGTCGAGCAGCGCCACCTCTTCGGCGAGCCGCAGCGGATGGTAGAACGGCGCCAGCGACACCCCGGTGCCGATGCGCAGCCGGCGGGTGCGCGCCGCGGCCAGCATGCCCACCAGATGCGCCGACGGGCACACGCTAAAGCTGCTGAAATGGTGCTCGGCGAGCCACACCGCGTCGTAGGCGTTGCGGTCCATGATCTCGATCCGCTCGAGCGCGCGGGCATAGACCGCCGCCAGATCGATCCGGCGCTCCGGCCAGCTGAAGAACTGCAGCACCGCGAATTTCATCCGGCAACGATAGTGGCGCCGGCATGCCCGGTCCAGCCGGGGCGCTGCCATTCGCGGCGATATCGTTCAAATCATGGAGCGAGCCCGCCGCACACCCTCTTTGTCATGCCCCTGCCAGGGGGTTGGCGACGACGAACCGTGCAAATCGCGGCGAATTGGGATAAACGAGCGGCACTGCCCGCCGGCAGCGCGGCTTTCTCCCCGCCGTCGCCGGTCGCGCGTCGCTTTTCGGGCGCGCATATCTGTTGGGATCTAGCGGCATTGCGGCAGCCTCGGCATACCCGCCCACCCGTCTCGGGGCATCCCGCGCGGCATGTCCGGACCGGCTGGAGCGGGCCGCTCGCCGAGCGCGTGCTCTATCGCGATGGGCTCATTCTGATCATCGACAAGCCGGCCGGGATCGCGGTGCATCCGGGACCGGGCGGCGGCCCCGATCTCGAAAGCGGCTTCGAGGCGCTGCGCTTCGGCCTGCCATACCCCCCTGCCCTCGCCCATCGGCTCGATCGCGACACCAGCGGCTGTCTCGTCCTCGGCCGCCATCCAAAGGCGCTGCGCCGGCTCGGCGCCTTGTTCGCCGAGGGGAAGGTCGAAAAAATCTATTGGACCGTCGTCGACGGCGTGCCCGCCGAGGCCGCGGGCCGGATCGAGGCCGGGCTGAAAAAATTCAGCCGCGGCGCCGGCTGGCGCATGGCGGTCGACCCGACCGGGCAACGGGCGGTCAGCGATTACCGGCTGCTCGGCGCCGCCGATGGCCGCGCCTGGCTCGAGTTGCGGCCCCGCACCGGCCGCACCCACCAGATCCGGGTTCATTGCGCGGCGTTGGGCTGCCCGGTGGTCGGCGACCGGGTCTATGGCCGGTCGCAGAGCGCCGAACCGCTGCTGCTGCACGCCCGCGCGATCGGATTGCCACTCTATCCCGCCCGGCCGCCGATCGAGGTCACCGCACCGGTCCCGCCGCACATGCGCGCCGCCCTCGCCCGCTTCGGCTACGACCCTGACCGCGAGGCCGCGACAATCCCAGTTTGAATGGCGCCGCTTGACTAACTCCAGTATGAGTTGGGTCGTACGGCGATGAGTTGGCGATCAGGGAGGGCTTCCTTGGTGAGGATCGTGGACTTGGCTGTCCTTGGGGCGGCGCTCTGCTTAATGGTCGGTTGTGTCAGCCCGGAAGAGCAGCGGGCCGCAGATCAGCAGACATGCGCGGGCTACGGCTTCACCCCCGGCAGCGATGGTTTTGCCCACTGCATGATGACGACAGCCCAGCAACGCGACGCCCAGGCCGCGGCCGACCGGCGCGCCGCCGCCGCGCGCGAGACCGCAGACAAACAGGCGCAGGCGGCGAAGGATCAGGCCGATCAGGACGCCTGGGACAAACGGACCGGCCAGGGCAAATACTCGTCGTCATCCTCACCGCCTTCATCGATTTCCCCGCCGGATCTCAGCGGCATGAATTGCACGACCACGAGCAATTCCTCCGGCTCGCCCAACAACATGACCAGCTCCTCCAAGACCGTCTGTCATAACTAGACCACATGTTCTAGGCCTTTGACGACAACGAAGCGGCCTGCCCTATATTTGGGCAGGATAGTTGTTACCATCCGGTTACATTACCTTTATATGAAATACTGTGTCAATTTTGGCGCAGCGATGGAAACGCCATTATCAATCGGGCAGAATGCGGCTCGGGTGAAGGCAGCGCGGCTGCTGCTCCGATCAATGGGGGTCGCTATGTCCGGGTTCGCATGTGCCGATCGTGCCGAAAGCGCCAGCGCTTTCTTGCCGCGGATTTCGTCAAAGAAATCGATCGGGATGAAGCGGATCGCCTGGGTTATCGGCGCCGCCTTTGTCGCCTCAGCCGCCGCGTCGAGCGCCGCTCAAGCCGCGGCCTATAGCGTCGTCGATATCATCGATCCGCTGAATGCGACGTTCACCCAGGCGCTCGGCATCAACAATGCCGGCACCATCGTGGGCTATGGCAACGCGATGACCTTCAACGGGTTCGAACTGGTGCTGCCCGCCAGCTTCACCCGGCAGAACGTGGCGGGTGCGGATGGCGGCACTCAGGTGACCGGCATCAGCGGTTCCGGCACCACCGTCGGCTTTTCCATCACCGGCGGGGTCACCAACGGGTTCGCGCAGACCGGCGGCACCTTTACCACCGTCGATCAACCGGGCACCGCCTTCAACCAACTGCTCGGCATCAACCAATCGGGCGCGATTGCGGCCGGTTATTCCTCGACCGACCCGACCGGCGCCACGCTGCAGAAGGCGCTGACGGTCTCGGGCGGTCCGTCCTTCGCGAGCCCGGTCTTCACCGACATCAACGCGCTGCTGCCGGCGAACTTCAACAGCCAGGCGACCGGCGTCAACGATGCCGGCGCGGTAGCCGGCTTTTATCTGCCGACCGCGGCGACGTCGGTCGGGTTCCTCGACCAGGCTGGGATGATCAGCCAGATCGACCCGTTCGGCTCGACCTTCACCCAGGCGCTCGGGATCAACAACAACGGCGAAATCGTCGGATTTGAAACCGATGGGATGGGAGTGCAGCACGGCTACGTCGACATTGGCGGCATGTTCTCGGTCTTCGACCCGCCGGGCTCGGTCAACACCACGATCAATGGCGTCAACGATCTCGGGCAGATCGTCGGCTTCTTTACCAACAACAACGACAGCGTGGTCGGCTTTGTCGCCACGCCGGTACCGGAGCCCGGTTCAATGCTGCTGCTCGGCGTGGGACTGCTCGGGGTCGGCCTGGTCCGCCGCCGTCGTTTGACTCGCCCTCCGGCGGCTCTAGAATGCCCGGCGCTGAACTGATGGCAATTGGAGCAGACCGATGATCTTTGAAATGCGGACCTACACGTTACAGCCGGGCTCGGTGCCGGAAGCCGAGAAGCGGTTCGGCGAGGCGCTGGCCGAACGCGTCAAGGTATCGCCGCTCGGTGCGTTTTTTCATACCGAAGTCGGACCGCTGAACCGGATCATCCACATCTGGCCCTATGACGATCTGCAGCATCGCACCCGGGTGCGCTCGCAGTCGATCCCCGGCTGGCCGCCGAAGATCCAGGAATTCATCGTCGAGATGGAGAGCAAGATCGTCATCGCGGCGCCGTTCTGCCCGGCTTTCACCCCGCGCCAGCACGGCAACCTCTATGAGATCCGCACCTACACGATGCTGCCCGGATCGGCGCCGACCGTCGTCGAGAAATGGGCCGAGCGGATCGAAGGACGGGTCAAGCTGTCGCCGTTGGCCGCCGCCGGCCACACCGAACTCGGACCGCTGAACCAGTGGATCCATATCTGGGCCTACAAGGATGCGGCCGAGCGCTTCCGCATCCGCGAGGAATCGCGCAAGGACGGCAAATGGCCGCCGGCGACCCGCGGCATGTTCGTCAAGCAGGAGAACATGCTGGTGGTTCCGGCCGCGTTCTCGCCGCTGCGCTAGTTCCCTCACCTACTCACTCGGCCGTTACGCAGTCGCGCCGGCCCGGTCACCCTCTCCCGCGCTGCGGGAGAGGGTCAGGACGCCGCTGCGGGTCATTATTTCCGGGACGGGCCGAACAAGCCGAAAAAATTGTCGAACAGCCCGTGGCTGGGCGCGGCCGCAGCCGCCGTCTCGACCACGGCCATGTCGGGCAGCGGCCGGACCGGCATCGATCGCGTCGCCGCCAGCATGAAACGGCGCCACGCCTGCGCCGGCAGCGAGCCGCCGGTCACCTGGTTCATCGGCCGGTCGTCATCATTGCCGAACCACACCCCGGCAACCAGGTCGGCGGTGTAGCCGATAAACCACGCGTCGCGGTAATCCTGGGTCGTGCCGGTCTTGCCGGCGGCCGGCCGCGGCAGCGCGGCATTGCGCCCGGTGCCGTGGTCGATGACCCCGCTCAGCATCGCGTTCATCGCCCCGGTAAATTCGGCGCTGACCACCCGGCCGGGGCCGGAACCGGCGGGCCGGTACACGACGTTGCCGGCGGCGTCGCGGATCTCGGCGATGCCGTGCGGCCACACGCCGTCGCCGCCATTGGCGAAAGGGGCATAGGCCGAGACCAGTTCCAACAGGTTCACCTCGTCGGTGCCGAGCGCGATGCTGGGGTCGCGGGTCAATGGCGAGGCGATCCCGAGCCGGTGGGCGATGGCCACGATATTGTCGACGCCGGCGCGCATCGCGACCTGAACCGCGATCGTGTTGATCGACTGGGCCAGGGCCTGCGCCATCGTCATGTCGCCCTGGTAATGGCCGGTATAGTCGCGCGGACGCCAGGCGCCGATGCGGATCGGTCCGTCGACGAAATGATCGGACGGCCGCAGCCCGGCTTCGAGACCGGCCAGATAGACGAAGGGTTTGAACGCCGAGCCCGGCTGGCGCTGCGCCTGGGTGGCGCGATTGAACTGGCTGGCGTCGTAGCTGCGGCCGCCGACCATCGCCCGCACCGCGCCGTCGGGCGACATCGCCACCAGCGCGCCCTGGCCGAGCGCCGCCCGCGCCCCGTCATGCGCGATGGTGCCGTCGATCGCGGCTTCGGCCACGGCCTGCAGCCGCGGGTCGAGCGTGGTGACGACGGTCAGATCGCGGTCGGCGGCGGCGGCGAAATCGCCCAGCTGGTCGGCGACCCAGTCGGCGAAATAGCGGCTTCCCGGCCGGGTCGCGGGGATGGCGGCGAGGGACCCGCCCTCCCTCGCGGCGACCGCTGCCTCGGGCTTGGTGATGAACCCGGCTTCGACCATGTTGTCCAGCACCTGCCGGGTTCGCCGCATCGCATCGTCGCGGTCGCGCAGCGGGTTGAACCGTGTCGGCGCCTTCAGCAGGCCGGCCAGCAGCGCGCTTTGGTAGAGGTCGGTCCGCCGCGCCGACACCCCGAAATAGCGCTGCGCCGCGGCATCGACGCCATAGGTGCCCGCGCCCAGATAAACCCGGTTCAGATAGATTTCGAGGATCTGATTTTTGCTGAAGCGGTGTTCGAGCCACAGCGCCAGCAGGCTCTCGCGGATCTTGCGCCCGAGGCTGCGCTCGGGCGTCAGGAACAAATTCTTGGCCAGCTGCTGGGTGATCGTGCTGCCGCCCTCGACCACATGGCCGGCGGCCAGATCGGCCAGCGCAGCGCGCGCCATGCCGATCGGATCGATGCCGAAATGGCTGTAGAAGCGGCGGTCCTCGGTCGCGATCACCGCCTCGGGCAGATAGCGCGACATTTCCTGCAAGGTCAGCGGCTGGCCGAACAGATCGCCGTAGGTGGCGAGCAGGCTGCCATCGGCGGCGAGGATGGTGATGCTCGGCCGGCGCTGGGATTTGGTCAATTCGCCGGTGCCGGGCAGGGTAAGGGCGAAATAACCGAGCACCCCGGCGCCGAGGATCGCGCTCCACAGCGCCAGCAATATGCCGACCCGGAACGCGCCGGCGAGCCGCGACCGGCGGCGGCCGGGGCGGGGCGGCGGACGCGGCGGCGGCTTGCGGCGGACGCGGCGCGCCGGCGCGAGACGATCGGCCGGATCGGCGCGCAGCCGGCGATCAGCCATCGCCGGGCTCATATCCGGCGGCGAAGCTCATTCCTCCCTCGGCCACCCGTTCCCCACCACCACCACCGGCCGGCACGGCACCGCTGACCCCATTCGCTGTCAATATCCGAAAAACTGTGGCAGTGGTTCGGCGACGATCGCTCGATATATAGCGAGGGAACCGCCACGCGCACGCCGTTGTTTTCACAACAATCAAAGGTGAGGATCGTCACGCGTGGCCCTCTCGAGCGAAGCGGGGCGCGATAACCGCGGGAGCGACAGGCATGGCCGAGCGGACCGATTCGACAGCAGGCGACGGCGATCCGGCGCCGGGCGTGGAACGCGCCAAGGCGATCCTCGCCGAATTGGCCGAGGCCGCGTGTTCGGCGGCCCTGTCGGCGGTGACCCAACAAAAGCAGCGCGGCGCCCGGCAAGTCGGCGGCATTGCCGAGGCGGTGCGCGCCGCTGCCCGCTCGCTCGACCATTCGGACAGCCCGCTGGCGGCGGGGTATGCCGAGCAGGCGGCCGATCGGATCGAGGCGTTCTCGCGCTCGCTCGGCGAATACAGCTGGCAGGATATGGTCGGCGAGGTCGAAACCGTGGCCCGCCGCCGCCCGGCGCTGTTTGTCGCCGCGGCGGTGGCCGCCGGCTTTCTGACCGGGCGATTGCTGTCGCTGCCGGCGCCCCGGACACGCACCCAGCGGGCCAGGCATAACGGTATGCTGCGCCCGGAGGACGCGGTCGCGGCGGCGGTTTCGAGCGCCGCCGGCAATGGCGCGGCCACCGACTGGATCGGCGACCACGCAAAACCGCGCGAGACTTTGTGACCAGCTCCGACGCCTTCGCACCCGAGCCGGAGGAGGAGGCCGGCTACCCGCCGCCGCCGCACCCGATCGCCGACCTGCTCGCCGAGCTCGCCAATGAGGTGCGCGCCCTTGCCGGGCTCGAAATCGCGCTGTTCCGGGCCGAACTGGCGGCAAAGCTGCGCCGCCTGCTGCTCGGCCTGATCGCGCTGGCGATCGGCGCCTTTCTGCTGGTCAGCGGCTGGATCGCCCTGCTGGCGGCGGCGACGCTCGCGCTTGCCACGGTGATGCGGCCATGGCTCGCGGCGCTGATCGTCGGGCTGGCGGCGCTGCTGGCCGGCGGATTGCTGCTCGCTATCGGCAAGAAATGTCTCGACCCCGGATCGCTGGCGCCGCGGCGCACGCTGAGCGCGCTGCGGCGGAACCCGATCCGAACCGGGGAAATCCGCTGATGGCGGCGGCCCGGCGCCGCTCGATCACCGAGATCGAGAGCGAGATCGCCCGCAGCCGGGCCGGGCTCGACCTTACGCTCGACGCGCTGGCGGTCGAGCTCGCCCCGAAACATCTGGTGGAAAAGGCAGCGGACATGGTCACGCAATCTCTGGGCGCGAAACGGCCGGGCGGGATCGCTCGCGGCGGCGGGCGGCGCGCCGATCCGGTGCCGCTGGCGCTGATCGGCCTCGGCGCGGCCTGGCTGGTGGCCGAAAACACCGGGCTGCTCGACCGCATCGTGCCGGGCCGAGGCGGGCATGCCGCACCGGGAACAGCACCCGGCGGCGATGCCCCGCCCGGGGACGCCAAGCCCGGGACGCCAAGCCCGGGGACGCCAAGCCCGGTAGTGCCGCGCCCGGCGACGGCTGGGGCCACCAGGCCGCCGAGGCGGCGCGAGACGCCCTGCGCTCGATCCGCGACGGCGGCGGCGCCGCGCTCGAACGCGCCGGCGAATATATCGAGGGGGCGGCCCATTCGGGCGAACGCGCGCGCCTCGCCGGCGGAAGGCTGATCAAACGCCTCGAGGACAACCCGCTGGCCTATGGCCTGGCCGCTATCATCTGCGGCGCGGTCGCCGCCGTGCTGCTGCCATCCGGCCGGCGCGAGCGCGAGATCGTCGCCCGGGCGCGCGAGGATTTGCTGGAAAAAGCCGAGGAGCTCGGCCATTGCGCGGCCGGCAGCATCCGCGCCATGGCGCGGGACTCGACCGACGCGACCACCGGGGGCTGAGCCCGCGGCTATTCTCAAACTGGATAATCGGAAGGGGAAGAATCATGGCACGTTCGAACGCGGTTCGCTGTGCGAGGCTGTTTGGCGCCGGTCTGCTGGTTTTCGCCGGCGCCGCCGCGGCGCAGGCGCAAATGTCCAGCGACCCGGCCCAGATCACCGCGTGCCTGTGCCAGGAGCAGGGGCTGGCGACCCTGTCGGCGGACATGTCGACCAAGACCCAGGCGCTGGCCGCGGTGCGCCAGCACCTCGCCGATCTCGATGCGCAGCTCGAGCGCGCGCGTTCGACGCTCGACGTCAACAACGCCGACCAGGAAGCCCGGTACAAGGCGCTGCTCGATCAGCGCGACGCCGCCTATCGCCAATCGATCGGGCCGGTGGTGGCCGCAGCGGACCAGGCGACCGCCCGCTACAACAATCTGGCCGCGCAATACAATACGCAATGCGCCAATCACCAATTCGACTCGACCTTGATGGCGCAGATCCAGTCGCACCTGTCCTGCCCGCCGCTGCAGTGAGTTCGTCGCCGCCGGGATCGGCGCGGCAAATTCACGAGCGGCGTTCGGGGTAGAGATCTTCCGGCGAGATCTGCGGCTCGGCGAGGATCGTCCAGCCGCCATCGCGCCATGCCCGGAAAAAGCAGCTGCGCCGGCCGGTGTGGCAGGCCACCCCCTGCTGATCGACCAGCAGCAGCACGGTATCCCCGTCGCAATCGAGGCGCAGCTCGCGCAACAGCTGAACCTGGCCAGAGGTCTCGCCCTTGCGCCAGAGCCTGGCGCGCGAGCGCGACCAGTAGCAGGCGCGGCCCTCGGTCAAGGTCGCGCGCACCGCGTCGCGGTTCATCCACGCCATCATCAGGACCTCGCCGGTGTCGTGCTGCTGGGCGATCGCCGGCACCAGGCCGTCGCGGTCGAAGCCGATTTCGCCGAGCGCGCGCTCGATCGCATCCTGCACCTGCCCGATCCTCCTGCCGCTGGTCGGCTCTCGATCCTCGCATTAGGGGCGGCCCGGCGGCGAACGCAAGAAGCGGCGCTGCCGCGGCGGCGGAATTCTTGACAGCGGCGGGATCGCCGTGCCGGCTGAATATTTGCTGACATGCCAAATGGATAAGCCGTTGCCGTCGCGGCCTTCTGCCCGCCGACTCGCGTTTTAGCTGTCGGACCAATTTACATTCTCGGATTTGGATTTAACGATTCGGCGACTAACTTATTGGAGATTCACATCTGGCATAGATAGTGCGTATGCATTATGACACTACGTTAGCGGGAGATTTACTATGGTAAAGATTGCCTGGATGCTGCGATACGGCGGCAGCGCATTCCTCGCCGGGCTGGCGATGACGGCGGTGGCGCCGGCGCCAGCCTCGGCCGGCACCGTGACCTTCGCCTATGGCTCGCTGGCCAACGGCGCCAGCGATGCGACGATCCAGAGCTTCATGAACACGGCGCTGTCGGGGATCGGATCGGTCATCGTGACCGGAGCGGTCGCCTCCAACAATTACAATGCCGACGGCCATGTCACCGGGCCATCGACGCGCTACAACACCAGTTCCTATACCTTGGCGAATCTGGACCCGGCCCATAACGGAACCTTCATCGAGAACGACACCGGGAATTCATACAATGACATCCTGATGTCGTTTACCGGGTTTACCGTATCGAGCGTCAGCTTCGACTTCGAAATCTTCCCCGATGACAGCTGCACCCAATTGTCGTCGAGCGGTCGTGATTGCGGCGGTCGTGGCAACCCGAACCAGCCCGATTTGACCTTGCTGGCCAATGGTTCGCAGGTCGAGCAATGGTCTGGCCTGACCCCCGGAAGCGGACAGAACAGCAACGGCGTCGACGCTTCCAGCTATACCCACTCGCCCGACAGCGGATACTACGATACCGAATCGGCGCCGCAGCTGCTCGGGTCGAGCGGGGTGCTGACCCTGCCGGCCAGCATCGCCACGCTCGATTTCCAGGATTGGCCGGCGACGATCGCGATCAACGATGTGGTCATCAATTACACGCCGAACGATCCCCCGGCGGTGCCCGAGCCCGCGAGCATCGCCCTGCTCGGCTCGGCCCTGCTCGGCTTCGGCCTGTTCCGGCATTGGCGCCGGGCAGCGTAACAAAAACCGACAGGTCCTGGTGGTGCAGAACCAGACGCTTGCTCCCGGGTAACCCGCGTCGAGATTGCTTCGCTTCGCTCGCAATGACATCGTAAGTGCTTGTCATTGCGAGGCGCACAGCGACGAAGCAATCTCGGTCAAGCTACGCATCGGAGGGAATCATCTGTCTGGTTTGCACCACTAGTCGGGGGGAACCAGCCGACGCCGTCAGCGGGCGCCGTCGCCGCTTCAGCGGAAATCGAGGCCGCTCAGCTGCGCCATTCGAGGGTGCGGGGTTTGATCGGGTTGTCGAACGGGCGGTTTTCGGCGCGGGCGCGGCGGTATTCGCGCTTGAGCCGGTAATACCATTTCGCCTGGGTGTCGGCGTCGTCGATCAGCATCAGCGGCGGGTCGAAGCGCAAACCCTGCTGCTGGCGCTGCATGATCGCCCGGTCCTGATGCAGAAAGGCGCGCACATAGGGCCGCAGCAATGGCTTCAGCAGGCCGAGCCAGGGCGAGGTCCAATAGACGCAGTGGTTGATCTCGGTCGTTTGGTCGTCGATCGGGGTGATCGCGGTCAGATTGCCGACCCGGTGCCGGCCGGCGCGGATATGCTCGATGCGCACGCTCGGCAGGCGAAAGACGATCTCGGTCTCGGGCGCGCCGCCCAATAGCCGATAGGCGCGCGAATTGGCCGAGGGCGGGTGGCGGCGCATCGTGAAGCCCCAGGGCGAGGGGGCAAATTCCTTGGCCTTGGCCTGGATCGAACGCCGCGAGCGCCACCACCAGGCGCGATGGACAAAGGGCCCGTGCGCCGGGTCCATCAAGCCGACGACGGCATGGTCGATCGCCGCGGCAAAGCCGACCGTCTCGACCAGCCGGGGTGCGGCATCCGCGAAGCCGTCGACCAGCGGGATCGCCGGCGCCGTCTGCGGGTCGTCGCCGAAATAGACCCAGATGTTGCCCTGCACCTCGACGCACCGGGTAATGGCGGACCTGCACCCGGCCGGGGGTGAAGGCCTGGCCCGGCACCAGGGCCGGGATCGCGGTGCAACGCCCGCCGGTGTCGAAGCGCCAGCCGTGATAGCAGCACTCGACCTCGCTGCCGTCGAAACTGCCGGCGCTGAGCCGCATGCCGCGATGCGGGCACAGATCGCGCAGCGCGAACGGCATGCCGGCGGCGTCGCGGCCGATCAGTATCGGCTCGCCGAGCATCACCTTGGCCAGCATCGCCCGCGGTTTCAGCCGTCGCCCGGCGACCGCGTAATACCAGGCCTCCCGCAATGGCGCGGCGCCGTCCTCCACCCGCCTGCTCCCGAAAATACCTGTTGCCGCGATGACCGCAGCGGCGTGAAAGTCGCGTTTCCGGCTCGGGCAGGCAAGGGGCAAGGCGGCGATGACGGCGGCGCTAGCGAGGATTGCGGAGGACGCCTCGATTCTGCTCGAAACGCGCGAGCACGGGGTGTTGCGGCTGACGATGAACCGGCCGCAGGCGCGCAACGCGCTGTCGGTGGCGCTGATGGGGGCGCTGATCGACGCGCTCGGCCGCGCCGCCGAGGACCGGGAGGCGCGGGTCGTGGTCATCGCCGGCGCCGGCCCGGCCTTCTGCGCCGGTCACGATCTGCGCGAGATCCGCCAGGATCGCCGGCGCGAGAGTTACGAGCAATTGTTCGCGCAATGCAGCCAATTGATGCTGGCGATCGTCCATCTGCCAAAGCCGGTCATCGCCGAAGTGCACGGTGTGGCCACCGCGGCCGGCTGCCAGATGGTCGCCAGCTGCGATCTGGCGGTCGCCGCCGAGGACGCCCGTTTTGCCACGCCCGGGGTCAATATCGGATTGTTCTGCTCGACCCCGATGGTGGCGTTGTCGCGCGCGGTCGGGCGCAAACCGGCGATGGAGATGCTGCTGACCGGCGAACTCATCAGCGCGGCGCGGGCATGCGAGATCGGGCTGGTCAACCGGGTCGTGCCGAGCGGCGAATTGCGCGCCTCGGTCGATGCGCTCGCCCGCGGGATCGCCGGCAAATCCGCCTTCACCGTGGCGATCGGCAAGGAGGCGTTCTACCGTCAGGCCGAACTCGACCTCGCCGCCGCCTATCGCTATGCCGCCGAGGTGATGACCACCAACATGCTGGCCGCCGACGCCGGCGAGGGCATCGACGCCTTTCTCGCCAAACGCCCGCCGGTGTGGCAGGACCGCTGAGGCCGCGATGGACCACGAAAATTATTCCGACGCCTATCTGCGCGAGATCCTGACCAACGCGCGCACCATCGCCATCGTCGGCGCCAGCCCCCGGCGCGAACGCCCGAGCCACCGGGTCATGGCCTATCTGCAGCGCCACGGCTATCGCGCGATCCCGGTCAACCCCAATGCCGCCGGCGAGACGATCCTTGGCGAAACCTGTTACGCCTCGCTCGCCGATGTCCCGGAACCCATCGACATGGTCGACATCTTCCGCCGCAGCGAATTGGCTGGTGCCGCGGTCGACGCAGCGATCGCCATCGGCGCCAAGGCAGTGTGGCTGCAGCTCGAGGTGCGCGACGACGAGGCCGCCGCCCGCGCCGAAGCCGCCGGCCTCAAGGTCGTGATGAACCGCTGCCCCGCAATCGAAATCCCCCGCCTCGCCCTCCCACCGATCGCCGCCGCACCTTGAAAAGGCGAGTGTGGCGCCAAGCCGCTTATGGTCGGCTCAGCGCCGATTTCGGGCCGTTCGGTTGGCCGCGATCGACATGGCAAGGATCGACCCCCTACAGCGGTCCTTCGCTAGCACGCGTCACTGGGCCGGTGGGGGAATTGACTTGGACCAACGTGCGAAAATCGCGTAGGAGCAAGTTTGTCCGGAGTGGTGATCGATTTGATTCCAGGGGACGCTCGTTCTCCCCCGCGGCCGTTCTAACGAGAGAGCGAACACGCATGCGCAGCCATGAAAAACGTGGCCTTGTCGCCACTCTAATAGCGCTGGGCTTGCTCGGTTGGTCATCTGTCCCGGCCACGGCTAAGGACACTCTCCGAATTGAGGGCCAGGTCGAGGCGGCCGGCGGTTCAGTCGCAGGGTCGATTGTGACCCTATGGGCGGCGACTGCCAACGCGCCCGCGCGGCTGGCACAAGCCACAACCCGTGGCGACGGCCGGTTCGTCATTTCCACGGATCAGTCCCCGCGTGACGATGCCTCTCTCTATCTGCTCGCCAATGGCGGGGAGCCCGCGAATGCCAAGGTCCCGGGAAATAACCCGGCTCTCGCGTTGTTGGCGGTTCTGGGCAACCAACCACCCGCGAAGGTTACCATCAACGAGATGACCACCGTCGCCTCGGTTTGGACGACGGCACAGTTCTTCGATGGTGAGGCCATCAAAGGTTACGCGCTCGGCCTGCGCATCGCCGCGGGGAACGTGCCCAACTTCGTCGATCTCAAAACCGGCGGATACGGCGGCATGATACAGGATGCCTTGAACAGCACGCAGACGCCGACCATGGCGAACTTCGCTACGCTTTCCAGCGTGCTGGCCGGCTGCGCAACACGCGTGAAGCCCGATGCGTGCAGCATCCTCTTCGCTGCCGCGACCGGTCGGGATGGCAAGGCGCCGACCGACACACTTACCGCTGCGATCTCAATCGCGCACAACATGGCCTACAAGCCGGAACGCGTCTTCGCGCTATTGGACGCGTTCTATCCTGTGCCGCAGGGCAAGCACCTGCGCGGAACGCCGTTCATGCCGTATCTGAGCTTCGCACCGAGTGCGTGGGTCTTGCCGCTCAAGTTCTCCGGCGGCGGCAACGCAGGCGGCGCTAAAATCATGTTTGACAGCGAGGGCAACGCCTGGAGCGGCGACAATTTCCTCGTCGGGTGGCAGGGGCACGACGATTTATGGAACGGCAATTTGTCGAAATTCGCTCCGGACGGTCGCCCGCTTTCACCGATGACCACCGGATTCACCGGCGGCGGCCTGCTAGGTCCGGGGTTCGGCACGGCCATCGATGCGAACGACCGCGTCTGGGCAACCAGCACCAGCGGCCAGACGATCTCGCTGTTCGACAAGACCGGCAAACCGCTGTCGCCACCCGAGGGTTACAACTTTGGGGGCAAGCTCCGCACGATGCAGGGCATCATCGTCACACCCAATGGCGATGTCTGGGCACTCGACTTTGGTGACGACAAGGTCGTCTACATGCCGAAGGGCGACCCGAGCAAGGCGAAGTTCTATTGCCAGTCAACCAACGGCCAGCCCAACAAGGACAGCCCGTGCAAGTTGAACGGTCCATTCCATCTTGCGATCGATCAGCAGGACCGAATCTGGATCACCAATGCGATCGGCGACACCGTCACACGCTTTCCGGCGAGCGACCCGACCAAAATCGAAGTGTTTCCCACCGGCGGCGGCAGCGGCAAGGGCATGGCGATCGACAGCAAGGGTAACGCCTGGATCGCCAATACCGTAGGCGCGGGATTGGATTTGGAAACAAAGGCGCGCCTGGTCTACCTCAAGTTGACCGGTGCTACGCTGTCGGGGATCGACCGAGTTGCGGGCGACGGCCATAGGGTCTGCTTCACGCAAGGCGGCATGGGGAGCGTGCTCGATTTGCGTTCCCGATCCACACGAGACCGGGTCGCCATCATCCCGGTGCATCTGGCGGCCTGGGCGTATCGATCGATGGCAACGATCAGTCTTGGTCTTGGCCAACTTCGCCTCGGACCGGAGACCACGGGCAAGGTGCGGTGCCCGAACTGGTGACGCTCAGGCGGGCGTGGCGACGGCGACCGATGTCGCCAGCCAGTCCGGCTACCTGGCGCCTGCATTCCGTCGATACCCTTCCATATCCGGCGGCGACGTTGGTGTCGATATCCTGGCGAGCGGTGATGGTCATGCTACGCCAGCCCGATGAGGGCGTTCGCCACCCGGTGGGCCATTTGGGCTGCGGTTCGACGGCATGGCCGGCCATACGGGCGCCACAAACTGAGACATAGCCGCTGTACAGAAATGCCGAATTCGCACCAATATCGACGGCGAGAGCATAGGCGCCGGGTGGCCGCAGCTTTGATCGGCGTCAGGTGAGCTTGGCGATCAGCGGGGCCAGGAATTCGCGCAGCACCGGCGACCATTTGGCGTGCTCGGGGCCGCTGGCCGAATGGCCGAGATCGCTGTCGATCTCGAAATAGCGGGCCTCGACCCCGGCGGCGGCGAGGTCTTTCATCACCCCGGGCGCGAGGCTCGGCGGAAACAGCACATCGCTGCGGCACAGCACATAGAGCAGTTTGGCCCGGATCCTGGCGAAATCCTTGACCGTGTCGAAGCCGATCGTGGCGCGGCGCAGGATCACCAGCGAGTTGGCGTCCCAGCCCCGCGCCCAGTTGGCGGCGAGGTCATGGATCGCCCGCTCGCGCGCCGCCTTGTCCGGATAGCGGGGGGCGAGCTGCTGGTCGTAGCCGTAGCGCATCAGGGTTTCGAAGCGCATCTGGGTCAGCACCGCCTTGGCCTCGCCGCTGCCGTAATAACGCCCGCCATGCCATTGGGGATCGGTGGCGAACCGCGCTTCGAGCTCGGCCAGGCTCTTTTCGGCATTCTGCGATTTCGGCGCCGTCACCACCGCCACGACCGCATCCATCATCTCGGGATAGGCGACCGCCCATTGGAACGCCTGATAGCCGCCATAGGACGGGCCGGCGACGGCGACCAGGTGGCGCACGCGCGAGCTGTCGAGCAATGCCTTCTGCGCCGCCACGATGTCGCGCACCGTGATCGCCGGAAACTCCGGGCCATAGGGAATGCCGGTGCGCGGGTCGAGGCTGGCGCCGTTGGTCGAGCCATAGGACGAGCCCAGCATGTTCGAGGCGACGACAAAGAGCCGGTCGGTGTCGATCGCCTTGCCCGGCCCGATCAGCCCGTCCCACCAGCCCGGCTGATTGCCGTTCGCCGGGTTATGGCCGGCGGCGTGGTGGCTGCTGGTGTAGCCATGGGTGATCAGCACCGCGTTGCCGCCATCGGGTGCGAGACGGCCATAGGTCTCGTAGGCGATCGTGGCCTCGGGCATGACCGCGCCGTTTTGCAGGCGGAAATCGCGGATCGTGAACTTGCGGTCCTCGACGGCGCCGAGATCGGCGGCGCGCGCGGCTGATGCGACGGTCATGGCCCCTGCCCTTCCGTTGAGCGCGGGGCGATTGTGCCATGGCGTTGCCGGCGCTGTCACCAGCGGGCGGGATCGGACTTTCGGCGCGGCGCCGTTTGCATTAAAGCCACGGCTATGCGCCCTGCCGCCAGTCTTGCGATCGTCGCTCTGCTCGCCGCCTGCAGCGGGGCCGGGCCGCCGCCGCCAACGACCGAACAGACCAGCGCCAGCTTTATCGCGGGCGGGGTCGCCAATGTCATTTCCGTCGATGCGACCGACCGCCTGGCGCTCCGGCAGGCCGAGCTGATCGCTCCCGACGGCCACGCCACCGCCGCCAGCTCGGTCACCGCCAGCCCGGCGCCGACCCAGAATTTTTCCGGCCAGTTCCCGGCCAGCCCCTATGCCGGCGCCCAGTTCGGGGTCAGCAGCATCGGCTCGAACGCGCTGTCGCCGGGGTATGTCGGGATGGGCGCGCCGCAGTCGCAAACCCGGCTGCTGGCGATCGTCTCGACCGCCTCGATCCCGGTGCCCGATCCGGTCGCCTATCGGCGCGATTGGCAGAAATTCCGCATCCGCCTGCATTTCGGCAGCCCGCCGCAGCTCGAAACCCGCGAGATCGCCGCCCCGGCGCCGCCGGGCTAAGCCGGTCGCGACGTCCCCGCGCCGCCTGGATCATGCCTCGCCATTTGTATACAATCCCATCAACGAACAGTGGTGGTAGCGATGACTACAGCGGACAGCACGGTCGTTACCGTGCGGCTCGGCGCCGACCTCAAAGCGAAGCTCGAGGCGTTGGCGCGGAGCACCAGGCGCTCGAAATCCTATCTCGCGGCCGAGGCGATCGCCGCCTATATCGATTTGAACCGATGGCAGATCGGAGAGATCGAGAGCGGCATCGCCGAACTCGATACCGGCGAAATCGTCTCTCAGGACGAAGCCGAAGCCAGATATGAGCGGTTGCTGAAGCCGCGATGACGCGGTCGCGCATCGAATATGCGGACCGGTTTTTTCGAAGAATTGAGGACATTCGGGAACGGATTGCCGAAGACGATCCGCAAGCGGCGATCCGCGTGATCCTGCGAATACGCGAAGCGGTCGGGCGGTTGGCCATATCCCCCGGCCTCGGCCGTCCGGGCCGAGTGCCCGGAACCCGCGAGCTGATCGTGTCGGGCACCCGATACATCGTGCCATACCGGGTAAAGGAGGATGTCGTTCAAATCATCACCGTGCTGCACGACGCGCAGAAATGGCCGGACCGGTTTCGCTGAGCTGCTCAGGCGGCGGCGAGCTGGCGGGGCCGGTAGATCGCGAGATGGGCGATGCGGGCGACCGGGGTGGTGCGGTTGGCGTAGACCAGGACATCGAGATCGACGAAGCGGTGGCCTCGGCGCTCGTAATTGCCGGTGACCAGCGCCTTGGCCGAGAGTTCGTCGCCGATCTTGGCGGCGGCGAAATGCTCGACCCGGCTGCCGACATGCATCCATGGCCCCAGGACGACATTGTGGCGCAACGCCCAATTGCCGATATGCAGGATCGTCCCCGGATGGACCAGCCCCTCCTCGGCATAGAGCGGCAGGGTTTCGCGGATATCGAGCAGGTATTGCCGGGCGGCCTCGGGCTCGACCCGGAACGGGTGGATCGCGAACCAGGTTCCGACCGTAAGCGTCGCCTCGTCGGCCGGTGGCCGGTGTTCGGGCGGGTCGGGGGGCGTCGGGGCGGTGGCGAAGATGGCCGGCGCCGGCGCTGCGGCCGGCAGGGCGGCCCGGCCGGTGGCGCACAACTCGCCGCGGCTTTCGAGCTTGAGGCCGAGCCCGTCCGGGGTTTCGTCCGCGGTCGCGCCGGTGGTCACGATCGCGGTGTCGCCATCATAGACGGGTTTCAGCAGCCGGCATTCGGCGGCGCCGTGTTCGAGCCAGGCGCGGCCCCAGCGCGCTGCCGGCAGATGGGTCATATAGGCGTAGACCTCGACCCCCGGCACCAGCCCGCCCGAAAAGCCGAAGCGGCGGGCGACCGCGTCGTCATGGATCTTGTTTTCGCTGTCCTTGGCGGTGTTGAAGGCGGCGACCTGATAGGGGCCGGGAGACGATTGCGGCATGGCTCGGGTTCCTGCTCTTGGCTATAAACGCCGCTGACAGGCTTGCACCGCGCCGGCGCCGGCGCAATCCCGCCGACAATCGGAGGCCGCCATGGCTATGAACCTTCCCGAATACGAGCTCTATGCGATCCGCTATGCCGAGCGCGACGCGCGGCGGCGCGACCATTTCATCGGCGGCGACCCGCATGACGGGCCGATGCCAATGGATTATTTCGTCTGGGCGGCGATCGGGCGCGAGCGCAGCTTTGTCATCGACACCGGCTTTACCGCCGAGGTCGCGGCGGCGCGCGGCAGGCGGCATCTGCGCTGCCCGGCCGAGTCATTGTCGATGGTCGGCCTCGACCGCAATAGCGTCGCCGATGTGATCCTGACCCACCTGCATTACGACCATGTCGGCACCTTTCACCGCTTTCCGGCGGCGCAGTTCCATCTGCAGGAAAAGGAGCTGCACTACACCACCGGGCATTACATGCGCCACCCGTTCCTGGCCCATTCCTTTGAGGTCGAGGATGTGGTCGGCATCGTGCGGCTGAATTTCGCCCGGCGGGTCAGGCTGTATCAGGGCCCGGTCGAATTGGCGCCGGGGATCAGCCTGCACCCGGTCGGCGGCCATACCCCGGGCATGCAGTTCGTGCGCGTCCATACCGGCCGCGGCTGGGTGGTGCTGGCCTCGGACGTGACCCATTACTATGAGAACATGGAGGCCGGGCGGCCCTTCACCGCCGCCTTCCACATCGGCGACATGCTCGACGCCTATGACGCGCTGCGCGCCCAGGCGCCGAGCCCGCAGCACATCATCCCCGGCCATGATCCGCTGGTGATGCGCCGCTACCCGGCGCCCAGCCCGGCGCTCGAAGGCCTGGTCGTCCGCCTCGACGTGATGCCGCGCGAGTAGCGCGAAGCCCGTCATGGCTCGCCCGGCGCACGCCCGGCCCGGTCCGGTGGGTTTGCTGTTATCCTGGATTCCGCAGCGTATCGACCGCGAAAAGCCATTTCTCATGCGACACCCTGCCGTTCCTGAATGGCTATGTGATGTCAATATTGTAATTGCGATATTGACTTTTCCGCATTTTGTCATGTATCATGAATTTGAAGATTGGAACCGTGTCCGCAGATTTGTGTGTTGACACCGTGTATACATCGGTGATATGAACTTGGGTTGCAACCGCCAACCGGAGAAGGAACCGAACATGCTGCCCAACTGCTGTTGCACATCGCGCTGAGGTGCAGCGTCGTGGCGTTACCATCAACCTACGTGCCTCGGCTCATCTGAGAGACCGCATTGATCGGGCCGCAGCCTTACTCGGCCAAAACCGAAGCGAATTCATGTTGGAGAGTGCGCGTCTTCGCGCTGAAGAGGTGCTGCTTGACCAGAAGTTATTTTCATTAGACGAAAAGCAATACCAGGATTTCCTCAACCTCTTGGACGAACCGCCCAAGCCGACCGAGGAGCTTAGGAGGCTCCTGTCGGCAACGGCGCCATGGGAAAAGTAACGCCACACGCAACCATCGTCCGGGGGGCGCTACTGCGGCCCCCGGAGCGTTTAACCACTCAACATAACGTCACAAACTTTGACTGCGGAAAGCCCGATCTAAACGATTGGCTGGTTCGCCAGGCTCGCAAGAGCGAGGGTCGGTCGGCTCGCACCTATGTCGTAACGGTCGAGGACAGCGTCGTCGGATATTATTGCCTTGCGGCCGGCTCGGTGATCCGTGACGAATTACCAAAAGCCGGGCTGCGACGAAATGCACCCGATCAAGTCCCGGTGATCATACTCGGTCGACTGGCCGTCGATTTCAAATTCGCCTCCCGCGGCTTCGGCAAAGGTCTCCTGAAAGACGCGCTTCTCCGCTCCCTCAATGTCTCGGAGGCTGTTGGGGCGAGAGCGGTCCTGGTTCACGCAATCGATGGCGAGGCGGGCGGCTTCTATCGCAAGTTCGGATTTTTGCCCTTTCCGACAAACCCGCTCACTCTTGTGCTGCCGCTGGATACGGTGAAAGCAGGGGTCATGTGAGGCCTGCGCCGCGGAGGCATGGCGGGAGGCATGGCGCCGGCTTTCGGCCGCCAAGGCTCAACCCACGCGTTCGAGGATGGCGTTGAACAATTCGGTGCGGCGCTCTTCGAGGTTGCGGGCGGAATTCTTAAACATTGCCTGCGAGTCGTCGCCGAGGATCAGGTGGGTCCCGAGCGGCGGCGGCGCGCTGGCGGCATTGCGCGAGCGCCTGGCGGCTGCTTCCAAGGCCTCCGCCGTCGTATCCTGCCAGGTCACCACCCGGAACCCGGCGGTTTCGAGCTTGGCCCGGGTGTCCTCAGCCGAAAACAGAAAGCTGATGGCGGGCTCGCGCGCCCATTGCACCGGAAAATGCGGGGCGCCGCCCGGCCCGGCGGCGACCTCCTGCAAGGCCAGCCTGCCGCCGGGTCTGAGCACCCGGCGCATCTCGCGGTAGAGCCGGTCGCGGTCGGCGATGTTCATCGCCGCGTTCTGCGACCAGGCCACATCGAAGCTGGCATCGCCGAACGGCAGGTCGAGCGCATCGCCCTGGCGATAGTCGACCTTGCCGGTAAGCCCGGTGCGCCGCGTCAGCATTTCGGCGACCCGGACGAATTCCGCGGTCAGATCGACGCCGCTGACCTGCACGCCATAGCGCCAGGCGAGAAACCGCGACGGCCCGCCGAGCCCGGAGCCGACATCGATCACCCGCTCCGCCCCGGTCAGGTGGAGAAGCTCGGCGAGCCGGACCGTCGCCGGCCGCTGGCCGCCATGGAACTCGTCGACCGGCGCGAGGTCGTCCGGGGTCAGCTGGTCGATGTCCTTGCCCATCCCCTGCAACGCGGCAAGGATCGCCGCGCCGAGGTCGCCGCTCGTGTAATGGTCCTGGACCGGGTTTTGGCTGTCGGCCATTTCGTTCTCCTGCACGACTCGATGCTGCGCTATCGTCGCCGGACGCTCAAGCGGGAGTTGGCGGCATGCGCCTGTTGATCGCGATGATGAAGCACGAGACCAACACCTTCTCGCCGGTGCCGACGCCGCTGGCGCGCTTTGGCCATGGGCCGGGGCCGCTCTATGGCGAGGCGGCGGTCAACGCCTATCGCGGCACCGGCACCGGGCTCGGCGCCTATCTCGACCTGGCCCGGCGCGAAGGGGCGCAGATCGAGTTGCCGATCGCCGCCGGGGCATCGCCGAGCGGGCCGGTCGAGGATGCCGCCTATGCCGAGATCACCGACCGCATCTGCGCCGCGGCCGGGAGCGGCGATTTCGACGGCATCATGCTCGACCTGCACGGGGCGATGGTCACCCAGAGCCTCGATGATGGCGAGGGCCAGTTCCTCAAACGGCTGCGCGCGATCGTGCCGCAGACGCCGATCGCGGTCGCGCTCGACATGCACGCCAATCTCTATGACGAGATCCTCGCCAATGCGACGGTGGTTGCCGGCTACCGCACCTATCCGCACATCGACACCTACGAGACGGCGTGGCTCGCCGGCGAGATCCTGCTGCGCGCGATCCGCGGCCAGGTGCGGCCGGTCATGGCCTGGGGCAATATGCCGATGCTGCCGCATGTGATGCGCCAGGGCAGCGACGACCATCCGAACCGGGAATTGCAGCATCGCTGCGCGGCGATGGCTGGCGAAGGCGCCTTGGCCGCGAGCCTGTTCACCGGCTTTCCGCATGCCGACATCTTGAATGCCGGGCTCTCGGCGGTGGTGGTGACCGATGGCGATCAAGGCCTTGCCGAGCGGCTGCGAGACGAGCTGCTCGATCGGGCCTGGGTCGAGCGCGAGGCTTTTGTCTACGAGATCGAGCCGCTGCCGAGTTCGGTCGCCCGCGCCAGGGCGATGCCGCCGCGGCAGCCGGGCGACGGCCCGATCGTATTGCTCGATCATTACGACAATTCGGCCTCGGGCGGGACCATGGACACGACGGTGGTATTGGCGGAGATCCTGCGTCAGGGGCTCGAAGACGTCGCCGCCTTCGCGATCTACGACCCCGAAGCGGTGCAGCAGGCGATCGCCGCCGGCATCGGCGCCGAGGTGACGTTATCGATCGGCGGCAAGATCGCGATGCCGGCGATCCCGGCGGCGAGCCCATCGCTGCAGCGTGACCGGACGGGTCAAGACCATTTCCGACGGCCGCTACCGCAACCGCGGTCCGATGGGGCGCGGGGTGCAGATGGAAATGGGGCCGGCGGTGGTGCTCGACACCGGCGCGATCGAGATCGTGCTGATCTCGCGCCATGTCGAGCCGTCCGATCTGAACTGCCTCGCCAGCCTCGGCATCGACCCGATGCAAAAGCGCTATGTCATGCTGAAAAGCCGCATCCACTGGCGCGCCGGGCTCGGCAAACTGGCCAAGGCGGTCGTCGACTGCGCCGGGGTCGGGGTGTGCACCTCGGATTACCGCCAGCTGGATTTCAAGAAAGTCAGGCGGCCGATCTATCCGCTCGACCTGCCCAACCGGTAACGCCGCGCCGGCCGGGACGGGTTGTTGCCAGACCGGTTATTATCGGGTTCGTCCGGGGCCGTAGCGGCGGCCGGAGGCAACCGTCAGCCAGCCGTTCTTTTCCAGTCGCGGGCGACCGTCGGCGGCGCCGAGCAGGCTGCGCTCGGTCCGGCCGGGACTGTCGTCGCCGGGGATGTCCTGTTTTGCCGCCTGTTCGCGCTCGCGGCGCAATTCCACCAGGCGGGCATGGATCGTCGCAAAATCATCGGCAGCGCGGGGTCGGGTCACGTTTCCTCCTGGTGTTTTTTGCCGATCGCCATTCGGCTCGGCAGCCGGATGCGATGTCGCCGGTAAAAGGCGCGCGCATGCTTGCCAGGGGGCGGGCCTGCGATCAAGCGGAAATCGAGGGACAGACTGGGGCAAAACCCGGCCCCGCGCGATTCCCGGCGGCGCGGGGCGCTGCCGGCGGCGAACGGCGCGGTTGTCGCGGCAGGGCCGGCGCGGTAAGGGTGAGGGCAAGGGGCACGCGTTTTCAGGAGCAGGAGATGGACGGCACCACCGAGCTGATCGAAGCCGATCGGCGCTATCTGGTTCACCCGCTGCATCATCCCGACGATCACCGGCAGCCGCTGGTCATCGCCGAGGGCAGAGGTGCGATGCTGTACGATGCCGACGGCCGCGAATACATCGACAGCCTGTCGGGGCTGTGGAACGTCAATGTCGGTCATGGCAGGGGCGAACTGGCCGACGCCGCCGCCGCGCAGATGCGCCGCATCGCCTTTGCCTCGGCCTATATCGGCCAGACCAACGAGCCGGCGGTGCGGCTCAGCGAAAAGATCGTGGGCCACGCCTATGCCAATTCGGCGGCGGTTTATTTTACGACCGCCGGCGCCGAATCCAATGAATCCGCCTTCAAATTCGCGCGCTATTACTGGAAGATCAAAGACAAGCCGACAAAGACCAAGATCATCTCGCGGATTCACGCCTATCACGGGGTGACCATGGCGGCGATGAGCGCCACCGGCATGGCCGCTTATCACAAGATGTTCGGCCCGCTGGTGCCGGGCTTTCTCCAGGTCGCCCCGCCCTATGCCTATCGCTGGGCCGGCAACCAGGATCCGGGGCTGGGCGCGGCCGAGGCGGTCGAACGGGCGATCCTCGCCGAGGGCGCCGATACCGTGGCGGCGGTGATCGCCGAGCCGGTAATGGGCGCCGGCGGGGTCATCGTGCCGCCGCCCTCCTATTTCCCGGCCCTGCGCGAGATCTGCGACCGCCACGACATCCTGCTGATCGCCGATGAGGTCATCACCGGGTTCGGGCGCACCGGCAAATGGTTTGCGCTCGGCCATTGGGGGGTCGAACCCGACCTCGTCTCCTTTGCCAAGGGGGTGACCAGCGGCTATCTGCCATTGGGCGGGGTGATCGCCTCGAAGCGGGTGCACGAGGCGATCGAGAGCGCGCCGGCCGACCGCAAATTCATGCATGCCGCGACCTATTCGGGCCATCCGGTGTGCTGCGCGGTCGGCTTGCGCAATGTCGAGATCATCGAGAGCGAGGGTCTGGTCGAGCGCGCCGCGATCATGGGCAAGCGCCTGCTGGCGGGTTGCGAAGGACTGCGCGAGCTGCCGGCGGTCGGCGATGTGCGCGGGTTCGGGATGATGTGCGGGATCGAGCTGGTGACCGATCGCGGCACCAAGGCGCCGGCGCTCGGGCTCGGGCCGCGGATCACGCGCGAAGCGATGGCGCGCGGGCTGCTGCCGCGCATCCGGGCGGGCAGCGCCGAGCCGGCGATCGGCGACACCATCTGCCTGGCGCCGCCGCTGATGACCCCGGCCGAAACCATCGACCGCATCCCCGAAATCCTGCGCGCGGCGATCATCGCGGCGACCGGCTGAGCCGCGCTGCGCGGCGCCGGCGGCGATGACGAGCGGGCCCGCCATTGGGGCCCCGCCATCGCCGTGCGGGCGGTTTGAGCCGGCGGTCGTTGATCGGGGTTGACGTTCACGGCGCGAACGCGCTATCGCTGGGCCTGGCGTTCGGAAAGCCGGGCGGCGGCAAGCGGGCGGCGGCAAGAGTGGCGGCGGTGAGCGAGGCGAGCCCAGACATCGGTAACCGCGACATCGTGCTCGGCCTGCTTACCTCGATCGAGCGCGACAGCGCGGTCACCCAGCGCAAGCTGGCCGGCGATCTCGGCATCGCCCTCGGCCTCGCCAACGCCTATTTGCGCCGCTGCGTGCGCAAAGGCCTGGTCAAGATGCGCCAGGCGCCGCTCAACCGTTATGCCTATTACCTGACGCCGCAAGGTTTTGCCGAGAAGAGCCGGTTGACCGCCGAATACCTGGCGGTCTCGCTCGATTTCTTCCGGCGCGCACGCAGCGACTGCATGGATTTGTTCCAGCAATGCGCGGCCCGGGAGTGGCGCATGGTCGCCTTGTACGGCGCCGGCGAACTGGCCGAGATCGCGGTGCTGAGCGCCGGCGAAAGCGGCGTCGGCATCGTCTGCGTCGTCGATCCGGAATGGGCCGGGCGGAATTGCGCCGGTCTCGCCGTGGTCGCCGATCTGTCCGCCGCCCGGCGCTGCGCCGCGCCGCAGCTTCTCGACGGGATCGTGCTGACCGACACGCGCGCCCCGCAAGCGAGCTTCGAGCGGTTATCGGCCAGCGCCGGATCGGACGGGATCGGGGCTGGCCGAATTGCCGCGCCGCGCCTGCTCGGGATCTCGGTTTCGCCACCCGCCGAGGCGCAGTAGCCGGCCATGATGCGCACCGGATCACCACCCTCCAGAACGGACCCAATGTTGAGCGGTAGCCGGCGATGGCCATTGTAGAACTGTATAAAGCGCCCGATACAACGCCTGCGATCGAGAATGTCGCGGAGGAAGACTGGCCGCCGGTCCGATCGCGAACGGCGCGCGCCTGGCAGGATCTGGCCGACGGCTTCACCCGGAGCTGGATGTGGACCACGCTGGCGATGCAGGACATGAAGCTGCGCTATCGCGGCTCCGTGCTCGGCCCGTTCTGGCTGACCATCGGCACCTTGGCGATGGCTCTTGGCATGGGTCTGGTCTACTCGCATTTGTTCCGGCTCAAGGCGAATAGCTATCTCCCCTATCTGACCCTCGGGCTGATCGTCTGGCAATTTGTCGGCAGCTTGATCACCGAAGGCTGCGCGACGTTTTTAACAAACGAGGGCGTGATCCGGCAGGTGCCGCTGCCGTTTTCGATCCATGCCTATCGTGGCGTATGCCGCAACTTACTCGTCCTTGCCCATAATCTATTGGTTGTTCCGCTCGGCTGGATAATATTCAAAATCGATGTCGGCTGGCACCTGTTGGCGGTGATCCCGGCGCTGGCGCTGCTTGCCGTCAACGGCTGCTGGGTCGGCATTTTGCTCGGCATGCTCAGCGCCCGGTTTCGCGACGTGCCGCCGATCGTCGCCAACGTGCTGCAGATCATGTTTTTTATGACGCCGATATTCTGGCCGCTCTCGGCGCTCGGCCGGTGGGCGTTTCTGGCCAGCCTCAATCCCTTTTTCGCGGCGATCGACGTGGTGCGCGCGCCGCTGCTCGGCGTCGCTGTCAATGACAATTCCTGGCCGGTTCTGCTGGTCTCCACGGTGCTCGGCGGCGGCGTCACCTTTATGCTGTTTGCCCGCTTTCGCGACCGCATCGCCTATTGGATCTAGACGGCATGGCGTTTCTCAAAGCCCGTGCGGTATCGCTCGATTTCCCGATTTATCAGGGCGGCAGCCGCTCGCTCCGAAAGCTACTGCTGGCCGCGACCAGCCAGGGAAACATCGCCAAGGACGCCAAGGAGCGGCTCAACGTCAAGGCGCTGGCCGATATCGATTTGGAGATCGGCGACGGCGACCGGCTGGCGCTGATCGGCGCCAACGGCGCCGGCAAGAGCACCCTGCTCAAGGTCCTGGCCAAGATCTATCAGCCGACAAGCGGCCGGGTGCTGTCGTGCGGACGCATTTCCGGCCTGCTGACCGCGTCGATCGGATTGAATACCGACGCCACCGGCCGCGAGAACATAATCCTGCTCGGCATGTATATGGACCTGCCGCCGCGGCAGATGCACCGGATGATCGATGAAATCGCCGAGTTCACCGAACTTGGATATTATCTGGACATGCCGGTGCGGACATATTCTTCGGGGATGCTGTTGCGGCTGTGCTTTGCGGTGGCGACTTCGGTCCAGCCGGAGATCCTGCTGCTCGACGAATGGATCGCGGCCGGAGATGCGGGCTTTCTCGAAAAGGCGCGGCGCAGGATGGAGGGCTTTGTCTCGGGAACCTCGATCGTGGTGCTCGCCTCGCACTCGGTCGACATCCTGGAGCAGTGGTGCAATCGCGCGATCCTGCTCCGGCACGGCCGGATCGTCGCCTCGGGGACGGTGCGGGAAGTGACCGATCTCTATCAGGCCGGGTGAACCGGCGGGTGATCCCGGGGACCGACCCGCGCCGGCGCCGCCGATGAGCCAGGCGGTGGTGTTCCTGGCCCGCGGCTGCGATGGCGGCCGATCCGCCGCCGAGGAATTTTTTGCCGCCTATTGCCGGCATCGCGCCGGCCGGGCGCATGATCTGATCGTGATCGCCAAGGGCTGGCAGGCGGTGCCGGGGCTCGACGAATTGCGGCGATCGGCGCGCGGCCTCGGCGGCACGGTCGCCGAACTGCCCGATGACGGGTTTGATTTCGGCGCCTATTTTCGCATCGCCGCAGCGCTGAACCAGCGGTGGATCTGCCTGCTCAACACCCATGCCCGCCCGGCCGCCGAGGATTGGCTCGACAAGCTGCGCGCGGCCGCGGAGGTCAGCGGGATCGGCGCGGCGGGGGCGACCGGCTCGTGGGGCAGCCTGACACCGCAGCTGTGGAGCCCGGGGCGGAGCCTGGCCGGAATTGCCGCCTGGCCGGTCCGGTTCGGCATGAGCATCGGCCGTTTCGCCAAATTCCCCAACCCGCATCTGCGGTCGAACGGCCTGTGCCTGCGCCGCGAATTGCTGGTCGCCTTCGCCGAGCAATCCGGCCGGCCGATGCGCAAGGCGGATGCGCATTATCTCGAGAGCGGCCGAGGCGGGCTGACCGCGTTTCTGCGCCGGCGCGGGCTGCGGCCGGTGGTGGTCGGGGCGGACGGCCGCGGCTTCGAGGCCGATGAATGGATCGCCAGCGGCACCTTTCGCGTGCCGGGGCAGGCCAATTTGATGATCAAGGACAATCAGTCGCAGCTTTACGCCAAGGCCGATTCGCGGCAGCGCCGGGTGCTCGAATTCGCCGCCTGGGGCCGGACGTTCTCGCCGTGACCGCGGACCGGCGAGGCTCGGCGCAGTTTCGCTGGAAGCGGCGGCGCCGGCCCGCGCGCGCCGCTTTGGCGGTGGCGTCGACCACGGTGATTGTATATCTGGACGATCGCGTGACGCGGATCGCATGCTGTCGCGCGCGAATGCCTGGGAGGGGATAATGGGGGTCACCAAGGCCGTCATTCTCGCCGGCGGCTTCGGCAGCCGGTTGTCGGAAGAGACCGATTTGCGCCCGAAGCCGATGGTCGAAATCGGCGGCCGGCCGATCATCTGGCATATCATGAAGATCTATTCGCAATATGGCATCAATGACTTCGTCGTCTGTCTTGGATACAAAGGCTATGTGATCAAAGAGTTCTTTTTCAATTACCATGTTCATATGGCGGATGTGACCTTCGACCTCGAAAACAATTCGACGATCGTGCACCGCAAGCGGGCCGAGCCGTGGCGGGTGACCTTGGTCGAGACCGGCGATGCGACGATGACCGGCGGCAGGCTGCGCCGGGTGCGCGACTATATCGGCGACGAGCCGTTCTGCATGACCTATGGCGACGGCGTCGCCGACATCAACCTCGATGCCTTGATCGCCTGTCACCAGCGGAGCGGAAAGCTGGCGACGATGACCGCGGTGCAGCCGCCCGGACGGTTCGGCATTCTCGACATCGACCCCGGCGGCCTGGTGCGCAACTTTCGCGAAAAGCCCGACGGCGACGGCGGGAATTGGATCAATGGCGGCTTTATGGTGCTGTCGCTGAAGGTGCTGGATTACATTGAAGGCGATCATACGACATTCGAGAACGAGCCGCTGATCGGGCTGAGCAGCGACAACGAGCTGGCGGTGTACCGCCATACCGGCTTTTGGCACGCGATGGACACGTTGCGCGACAAGCGCCACCTCGACGAGCTGTGGCAAAGCGGGCGAGCGCCGTGGAAGATCTGGTAGCAGGACAGGCTCCGCCCGGGCCCGATCCGGGCCGCTGGGCCGGCAAGCGGGTTCTGGTCCTCGGGCATACCGGGTTCAAGGGCGCCTGGCTGTCGCTGTGGCTGCACCGGATGGGCGCGACGGTGTGCGGATTGTCATTGCCGGCGCCCGATCGGCAATGCCTGTTCGCCGCGGCCGGCCTGGATTCGCTGGTCGAGACCGGCTATGGCGACATCCGCGAACTGGCCACGGTCGAGCGTGCGGTCGAACGGGCCCGGCCCGAGATCGTGTTTCATCTCGCCGCTCAATCGCTGGTGCGCCTCTCATACCGCGAGCCGGTCGCCACCTATGCGACCAATGTCATGGGCACGGTCCATGTGCTGGCGGCGGCGCAGGCGGCGCGCTCGGTCAAATGCGTCGTCGTGGTCACCAGCGACAAATGCTACGAGAACCGCGAATGGCCGTGGGCCTACCGGGAAAACGATCCGCTGGGCGGGCACGACCCCTATAGCAGCAGCAAGGCCTGTGCCGAGCTGGCGACCGCGGCGTGGCGGCAATCCTTTGGCCGGAGCGGCGGGCGGCCGCCGATCGGCATCGCCTCGGCCCGCGCCGGGAACGTCATCGGCGGCGGCGACTGGGCCGAGGACCGGCTGGTTCCCGACTGCATGCGGGCGCTGATCGCCGGCCAGCCGATCGGCATCCGCAACCCGCATTCGACCCGTCCCTGGCAGCATGTGCTCGACCCGCTATGCGGCTATCTGCTGTTGGCCGAGCGCCTGGCCGAAGCGCCGGAGGCCTATGGCGAGGCCTGGAATTTCGGCCCGGCCGACGACGATATCAGGCCGGTCGGCTGGATCGCCTCGCGCATCGTCGGATTGTGGGGCGACGGGGCATGCTGGGAGGCGGCGCCCGGCGACGCCCGCCACGAGGCGACGCTCCTCAAAGTCGATGCCTCGAAGGCGCGCACGCGGCTCGGCTGGGGACAGCGGCTGCGCCTCGCCTCGGGACTGGAATGGACCGTCGAATGGTATCGGGCGGTTGCTCGCGGCGGCGCGGCGCGCGAGCTGATGGACGATCAGATCGCCCGCTTTGCCGCCATCACCCCTTCGAACATCATGGTTTGACCAAATGGCCGCCGGTTGCTGCCGCTCTTGCGGTACCGAGCTTCATCGCAGTTTCATCGATCTCGGCCGGTCGCCGCTCGCCAATTCCTTTCTGGGCGTGGCCGACTTGAAGCGCATGGAGCCGTTCTATCCGCTGCACGCCTATGTTTGTGAAAATTGCCTGCTGGTCCAGCTCGAAGAATATCAGAGCGCCGAGGATATCTTCAGCGATTATCTCTATTTTTCGTCTTATTCGGAATACTGGCTGCGACATTGCCGCGAATATGCCGAGCGGATGACCGAGCGCTATCGGCTCGATGGTGATTCCTTGGTGGTCGAGATCGCCAGCAATGACGGCTATCTGTTGCAGTATTTCCAGGAGCGGGGCGTTCCGGTGCTCGGGGTCGAGCCCGCCGGCAACGTCGCCAAGGTGGCGATCGACAAGGGCATCGACACCGAAATCGCCTTTTTCGGGACCGAGACCGCAAGGCGGCTGGTCGCGGCCGGCCATTCCGCCGATCTGACCGCGGCCAACAACGTCCTCGCCCATGTGCCCGACCTCAACGATTTTGTTGCCGGCTTCCGGCTGCTGCTCAAGCCGACCGGGGTGGCGACTTTCGAATTTCCGCATTTGCTGCGGCTGATCCAGCAATGCCAGTTCGACACGATCTACCACGAGCATTTTTCCTATTTCTCGCTGCTGGCGGTGGACCAGATCTTTGCCCGGCACGGCCTGTCGGTGTTCGACCTCGAGCAGCTGCCGACCCATGGCGGGTCGCTGCGTCTCTACGCCGGCCATAGCGAGACGGCGCCGCCGCGCAGCCGGGCCTGTCACGACCTGATCGCCGAGGAATGCGCGGCCGGGCTCGACCGGCTCGACGGCTATGCCGGTTTCCAGGCCGCGGTCGTCGAGGTCAAATGCCGGCTGCTCGAATTTCTGATCGAGGCGAGACGACAGGGCAAGACGGTCGTCGGCTACGGTGCTCCGGCCAAGGGCAACACCTTATTGAACTATTGCGGGATCGGACCCGAGCTGATCGGCTACACGGTCGATCTGAGCCCGCACAAGCAGGGGCGTTTTCTGCCCGGCGTGCAGATCCCGATCCATGCGCCGCAGCGGATCTTTGCCACCAGGCCGGATTACGTGCTGATCCTGCCGTGGAACCTCAAGGACGAGATCCGGACGCAAATGGCCGGCATCGCCGACTGGGGCGGCCGTTTCGTCGTGGCCGTTCCGACCCTGAGCGTGCTCGACTAGCCGGCGGCGCCAGATGCGGTTCGAGCCGACCGAATTGCCCGGGGTGATGCGGGTCGCCACCGAGCCGCGCAGCGACGAGCGCGGGCTGTTCGCCAGAACCTTCGATCTGGCCGAGTTCGCCGCCGCCGGCCTGCCGACGCTCTGGCCGCAATGCAATGTCTCGTGGAACCGCCAGCGGGGGACTTTGCGCGGCATGCATTTCCAGAAGGAGCCGCGCGGGGAACCCAAGCTGGTGCGCTGCACCCGCGGCCGCATCTTTGACGTGGCGGTTGATTTGCGGCCGAAATCGCCCGGCTTTCGCCGCTGGGTCGGGGTCGAGCTGTCGCAGGATAACCGAGAGGCTCTTTATATTCCGATCGGCTGCGCCCACGGGTTTCTGACGCTCGAGGAGGATTGCGAAGTCTTCTACATGATGGGCGAGGTGTTCGTCCCCGAACTGGCCTCGGGGGTTCGCTGGAACGACCCGGCTTTCGGCATCGACTGGCCATTCGCGCCGGCGATCCGGTCGGAGCGCGACGCGAGCTGGCCCGATTTCGCGGCATGACGCGGGTTTTGATCACCGGAGCTTCGGGCTTTATCGGGCGGCATTGCCTGGCCCTGCTGCGCGGCGGGGCGTGCGAGGTTCACGCGGTCAACCGGTCCGGCACGGCCATCGGCGGCGGCGATGTCCGCTGGCACGCCGCCGATCTGCGCGACCCGGCGCAGGCGACGGGGCTGATCGAACGGATCCGGCCGACGCATCTGCTGCATCTGGCATGGGAGGCGACACCGCGGGTCTACAACCATTCGCCGGACAATTTCCGCTGGCTCGAAGCGGGCCTGGCCATGGTCCGGGCGTTCGGCGAACAGGGCGGCAGCCGCTTTGTCGGCGCCGGCACCTCGGCCGAATACGCGGGCGGCCATGCCCGCTGCTATGAGGACGAGACGCCGATCCGCCCGGTCTCGATCTACGGCAAATGCAAGGCCGGCTGCTGGCTCGGCATCGAGGCGCTGGCCCAGCATTACCGGTTTTCCGCGGCATGGGGCCGGGTGTTCCTGCCCTATGGGCCGGGCGACGCGGCGGCGCGCCTGATTCCCTCGGTCCTCTCCGCCTTGCGCGAGGGACGGCCGGTCGAAACGACGCAGGGGCGGCAGCGCCGGGACTTCATCTATGCCCCCGATGCGGCCGCGCTGCTGGTGGCGCTGCTGCGCTCGCCGGCGGCCGGGGCGTTCAATGTCGGGACCGGCCGGGGCACCGCGATCCGCGAGGCCGTCGAATATCTCGCCCGGCAGGTCGGCGGTTTGGCGCTGGTGCGCTTCGGCGCGCTGGCCCCGATGCAAGGCGAGCCGCCAGAGCTGGTGGCGGATATGGGCAAGGTCGCGACGGCGCTCGGCTGGACCGCGCCGACCTCGATCGAAGCCGGCCTCGATCGCCTGCTGGCCCGGCAGGACGAGCCCGCTATCGCCAGGGCCGCGGCGAATGAGTGAGCTCGCGCCGGATGGCCGGTTGCCGCAAGTCAGCATCGGCATGCCGGTCTACAACGGCGCGAGCTCGTTGCCCGAGGTGCTGGAATCGCTGGCCGGCCAGACCATGCGCGGGTTGGAGATCATCCTCTCCGACAACGCCTCGACCGACGAAACTGCCGCTATTTGCCGGCGCTTCGCCGCGCGCGATCCGCGTATCCGCTATTTCCGTCAACCGGCGACCATGCCGGTCACCGACAATTTCCGCTTTGTCCTGGCGCAGGCGCGCGCCCCGTATTTCATGTGGGCCGCGCATGACGATCTTCGCGATGCCGATTATGTCGAGCGGCTGGCCGCGGCGCTCGACCGCAATGACCGCGCCATCCTGGCGTTCGGCGATGTCGTCGAGATCATCGACGGCGTGCCGCGCCCCCTCGCCCTGCGCTTTGCCAACGGGGCGCTGTCGCCCGCTGCCCGGCTGCGCAGCGCCGCCCTCCATCCGCTGCATCATCTCTACGGCCTGTGGCGCCGCGAGCCGCTTCGCCGGATCCGCTGGCGGCACAATGAGTGGTGGCACGACACGCCGCCGATGATGGCGGCGACCATGCTGGGCGAGTTCGTCCACGTTCCGGGGGTGGTGTTTCGCTACCGCTACAATCGGCACCCGTTTTTCGATTGGCCGCGCCGCCCCGGCTTCTCCGGCTTGCTGTTCGCTGCCGCGCGATTCGGCCGGCGGCTGGCCGATTTGAGCCGGCTGGTATGGAACTCCGCGGTCACGGTCGGCGAAGTGGCCGGTTTCGGCTACGGATTGCTCGCCGGCTGGTTCGCCCTGCGCAAAGTGTGCGGCCAGATCTGCGGCTATATCACGCGCCATGGCCTGTCGTTTCGCCATAGCGGCGTCGCCGCTCGTCGCGGTCCGGTAACGTAGAAACCCCGGCGACAACCGCCTCGGCGAGGGCCGCATTCGCGTATGGTCGAATCGAAAAACAGCGTTGCCGTGGTTTATTTGGCGCGGGCTGCCGAAGGTGGCGATCCGGTCCGAAGGCGGGATGACGTGGAACCATATTGGCACCTCCGAGATGGGATCGCTGTCGGCGATGTGGGCGGATTTCGCGCTCTGCTCCCGTCCGGGCGCCCGATGAATCGCCAATCCTCTGCGCCGTCACCGGCACGGCCGCTCGCGCTCGGACCGGCGGCGGCCTGGGCCGAATTGCGTGTCGACCGGCTCTGAGGCGGGTTCGGGCGCGGCGATCGGCGTCGTCTATCTGGCGCGCTGCGCCGAAGGCGCGCCGGCGTTCCGCCGGTTTGCCGACAGCTATCGGCGCCAGCCGGCCGGACGCGACCATCAGCTGGTTGTCATCTATAAGGGGTTCGTACAGCGGCGCGATCGGCTCGAGGCCCGCGCGGTATTCGATGATCTTCCGCATCTCGGCATCGAATTGGACGATAGCGGTTTCGACATCGGCGCCTATCTCGAGGCGAGCCGCCGGGTTACCCATGATTATTTGTGCTTTCTCAATACCTATAGCGAGCTTGCCGTGTCGGGATGGCTGGCCAAGCTGGCCGATCATGGGTTGCGCGACGGCGTCGGCATTGCCGGGGCGATGGGCTCCTATGAGAGCCTGTTCGACAGCATCCTGCTGATGCGCCAGGCAAGATGGGCGCGCGATTATTCCCTCGGCGCCGCCGACAGCGAAAGAGTCGGCTTTTACTACGGCATGCTGCTGGACCGGGCGAGCGGCAATGGCGACGGGATTGCAGATGCCGCCCCAGCGCCGCGGCTGCCGCCGGCGGCCGGACGAATCCTGCGCTATCCCTGGTATCGCTGGAAGGGGCTCGCCCGGTTGTGGCCCGGCGCGCAGACCATCGACATCCGGCAGTTTCCGTCGTTTCCCAATCCGCATCTGCGATCGAACGGGTTCATCATCCGCCGCGAATGGCTGCGCCGGTTCGACCGCATCCGGATCGGCGCGAAATCGGACGCCAACCGGTTCGAGAGCGGCAGACATGGCTTGACCGCGGCGCTGCGCCGCCAGGGGCTGGCCGCGATCGTCGTCGGCCGGGACGGACGCGGCTACGACGTGCCCGACTGGCCATCGAGCCGGACCTTTCGCCTCGGCGAGCAGGAGAATTTGCTGCTGTCCGACAACCAGAGCCGCAATTTCGCTGCGCTGCCGGCCGGGGCGCGCGCCACCTACCGGCGGATGAGCTGGGGCGATTATCTCGGTCCGGCGCCGCATGATTTCCCCGATCTGGGGTTTGCTTTCGGGGCCAAGCGACGACTGGGCCGCGGATCCGCCCCGGGGCTGTCCACGGGGCTGCGACCGGACGGGTCGAGTCCGACCGTGACACAAGGATGAAGCTCATGTTAGCGTCTCCACACGCGCCGCGCCGGGGCGCGCTGCTCACATCGATGATCGCGTTAATAGCCGGAGCTCGCAGCTTGTTACGGCGGAAGCTCCAAAAACCGGAGGATCAAGCCCCTCGACTTGGAGCGCGTGATGATCCCGGTGAGAACCGGCAAACGGAGAAGCCGACGATCGATTTTGTTTCCAATGACGCGTGCGTTTCGCATGCGCCGACCCCTCAAGCGACGATCGACATTCTCGACGGCTGGGTTTCCATCCTTCCGGCGGCACTCGGAGCCGACACCCGCGGCTCCGCGCCACTCTTTGCCGATGAACGCGCGATTTGGGCGATAGATCGGCTCGGCGGCGTCCGGGGCGCCACTATTCTTGAACTCGGCCCGTTGGAAGGCGGGCATACCTATATGCTCGACCGCGCCGGGGCGAAAAGCATCATCGCCATCGAGGGCAATAAGCGCTGCTACCTCAAATGCCTGATTACCAAGGAATTGCTCGCGGTTGATTCGGCGCATCTGCTGCTCGGCGATTTTGTTTCGTGGCTCGAGCAGGATCGGCGCAGGTTCGACGTGATCTGGGCGACGGGCGTGCTCTATCACATGACCGAGCCGTTACGATTGCTGCGACTTCTGGCCGATCGTACCGACAGGCTGCATATCTGGACGCATTTTTATCCGGATGACTATTTGCCAAAACCGCTGCCAACCCCGCTTACTTCTATCGAAGAGCGCGAGTTTGAAGGCGAGAAAGTCAGGCATTATCTGCGGTCCTACATGGGCGCCGAAGGCACGCCTGCCTATTGTGGTGGCGTGTATTCCGGTTCGGCATGGCTGTGTCGTTCGGACATCTTGAGAGCGCTGGAGAAATTCGGATTGTCAAACATAGAAATAGCATTTGAAACGCCATTTACCGGCAATGGCCCGTCTTTCGCCTTGGTGGCGTCGCGGGGCTGAGCCTCGGCCATCCGCCTTTTTTCCGCTAGATTATCTCGCCATGGTAGAATACAATGTAAGATAGATGTGACTTCAACTTCTTTTACGAAGGACAGCGATGACAGCCCAATGACCGACACAGTATCCGACGAACTCTATGGGCCGGAATATTATGCAAAACATTGCGGACCGATGGCCTACCAGCGTTCCTGCCCGCACTGGTCGGCGTTTTTCGGCTCGATTGCCGAGCAGCTGATTCGCAGTTTCCAACCCCGCCGGGTATTCGATGCCGGCTGCGCCCACGGTTTTCTGGTCGAGGCGTTCTGGGACCGCGGGGTCGAGGCCTGGGGCCGCGACATTTCCAGCTACGCGATTTCGCAACTACGCCCCGATTTGCGCCCCTATTGCGCGGCCGGTTCGATCGCCGAACCCATCGAGGGCCGGTACGATCTGGTCACCTGCATCGAGGTCCTGGAGCATATCAGCGAGGACCAGGCGGTGCGGGCGATCGCCACAATGACGGCGATCACCGACCGGATCCTGTTCTCGTCCTCGCCAACCGATTTCGACGAGCCGACCCACATCAATGTGCGTCCTGCGCTCTATTGGCTCCGATTATTCGCCGAGCATGGGTTCGCGCCGCTGCTTTCGTATGACGCGACCTATCTGACCCCGCAGGCGCTGGTGCTGGAGCGGACCCCCGAAGGCCCGACCGAGCAGATCATCAGCGCCTGCGCCGAGCTTGTCAGGGTGCGGCTGCTGGGCGCGGAGCGGGACCGGCGGATCGCCGACCTGAATGCCCAGCTGGCCGAGAGAGACCGACTGCTCGAAGCGGCGGCCGGTGGCGAGGCGGCAGCGGCAGCGCGCATCGCCCAAATGGAGGAGGCTCATGCCGAGGCGGCGGCGGCAGCGGCAGCGCGCATCGCCCAGCTCGAGGAGGCTCATGCCGAGGCGGCGGCGGCAGCGGCTGCGCGCATCGCCCGGCTGGAAGAGGCTCATGCCCATGCCCAGGCGGCGGCGGCGATCCGCGACCGCGATGACGCTGGCCTTGCCGCGCAGCTGACCCAGGCGCGCTCCGATCTCCGATCGGCACAGGGCGAGCTGGCGCGGGTATCGGCCGCCTACCAGGCGATCGCGGGGTCGACCGCATGGCGGCTGACCCAGCCGCTGCGCGGCTTCGCCGAGCGTATGTCGCCGGGCAATCGCCGCCGCTTGCGGCGCCTCCTGGGGGCGATGCGGCGCAGCGCGACATTCCCGCTCGCATCGGCGCGCGGGCGCGGCAGCCCGGCCGCTCCGGACGCGCCGGGGCTTCAGTTGCCGCCGCTACCCGCAGCGGCGGCGCAATCGCCCGCATCCTATGACGCCTTTGTCGCGGCCGACCGGCAGCGGTTGGCGCAGGAGCGGCCCGAACTGCTGCGGCATGCCGGGCTGATGCCCTATCGGCCGAACTTTGCCGTGATCATCGACGGCGCGGATGAAGCGCTGGTCCGAGAGACCAACGCGTCGCTGCGCGAGCAGATCTGGCCGCACTGGCACAGCCTGGAGAGCGGCGGCTTTGCCGATCTCGCGGCAGCCGGGATCGACGGCGATTTCATCGTGCTGATACATGCCGGCGACACCCTGGCGCCGGACGCGCTCTACGAGTTTGCCGGTGCTCTGAACGCCGACCCGCAGCTCGACATGATCTATGCGGACGAGGATTCGATCGATGCCGCCGGCCGGCGCAGCCAGCCGTTTTTCAAACCGGGATGGAGCCCGGATTATCTCGAAAGCTTCAACTATATCGGCAATGCCGCGTGCTTTCGCACCAGCCTGGCGCGCGCGCATCTCGCGGCAAACGGCCTTTACGATTTCATTCTGCGGTTCACCGAGGCAAACCCGCGGCTGCTGCATCTGCGCAAAGTGCTCTACCATCGCCGCGCGGGATCCGAGATGCCTCCCGCCGATTTCGCCAGCGCGGAAATTGCCGCATTGCAGGGCCGCCTCGAGCGCAGCGGGCGGCGCGGAACGGTGAGCCCGGGCCGCTACGGCCGGGGCTATTGGGACATCACCCTCTCGCTCGCGCACCAGCCGCTGGTGTCGATCGTGATCCCGACGGCCGGCAAGATCGTGCAGTGGGAGGGACGCGACTGGGACCTGCTGCAGCATTGCGTCGGCAGCATTCTGACCTGCTCCACCTACCGCAATTTCGAGATCGTGCTGATCGACAACGGCGATCTCGGACCGACCCGCAAGACCGCGCTGGAAAGCGCCGGCTGCCGCTTTGTCACCTACCGCGAGGCCGAGTTCAATCTCCCGAGAAAGCTCAATCTCGGCGTCGGCTGTGCGCGGGGCGAGCTGCTATTGCTGATGAACGACGATATGGAGCTGATCGCGGCGGACTGGATCGAGCGGCTGCTGGAGCATTTCGAAAAACCCCATGTCGGGGTTGTCGGGGCCAAGCTGCTCTATCCCGACGGGACCATCCAGCACGCCGGGGTCGTGCACAATTACGGAAACCCCGATCACGTCAGACGGCGCTGGCCGCGCGCCGATCCAGGCTATTTCTTCAGCACCTGCGCGGTGCACAATTTCGGCGCCGTGACCGGCGCCTGCATGATGACCCGCCGCGACGTGTATCAGCGGGTCGGCGGCTACACCGAAGATCTGTCGATCAGCTATAACGACGTCGATTATTGTCAAAAGGTGCGCGAGCTCGGCCTGAGCGTCGTATACGCGCCGCGCGCCGAGCTGTTTCATTTCGAATCCCAGTCGCGCGAGGCGAAGCTCGATCACGCCGAGTGGCTGTTTTATCATCAGCGATGGGCGCAGCAGGTGATCTCGGACGAATTCTATAACGAGCGGCAGCTGACCGTGGCGCCGCCGACTTTCGAAATCTGCACGAACCCGCGTATCCTGTGAGAGCGCCCCCGCCGCCCTACTTTCGGGTTCGCCCGACACGCCGATTGCGGTTGACCGCGGGATGACGGCGCAGCGGAGCCAGCCGGCCGTCGTCTATCTGCTGCGGGGCGCGGACCAGCAATGGGCCGACAGCTGCACCCGGTTCATCGAGGGATACCGGCGATATCCCGCCGGCGTCGAGCACCAGCTCTACGTGATCTGCAAGGGCTTCTCCTCGGAAGGCGATCTAGCCCAGGCGCGCCGGGCGCTGGCAGCGGTGCCGCATCGCGAGGTTCAGCTCGCCGATGACGGGTTCGATCTGGGCGCCTATCTGGCGATCGCCGCCCAAATCGTCGAAGCCGAGGTGTGCTTTCTCAATACCCACAGCGAAATACTGGGAGCGGTTTGGCTGGAAAAGCTGCTGGTCAATCTGCGATCTCCCGGCGTCGGCCTGGTCGGAGCGACCGGATCCTACGAGAGCCTGTCGGAGATGGACCCGCTGTTTCCGCCGTTTCCGAATATTCATGTACGGTCCAACGCCTTCATGCTGGCGCGCGAGCTGTTGCTGAAGCATGCCGGTCATCTGACGATCACCGAAAAGCTCGACGCCTATCTGCTCGAAAGCGGCCCCGACAGCCTGACCCGCCGGGTGCAGCGCGACGGCCTCGAGACCTTGGTCGTCGGCCGCAACGGGCGGGGTTATGCGCCGCGCTGGTGGCCCGCCAGCGACACCTTCCGCCAGGGCGCGCAAGCCAATTTGCTGGTGGCCGACAACCAGACCCGCGCCTATATCGCCGCCATGTTCGAGGACAAGCGGCAGATGGCGCAACACACCTGGGGGGCCTACCGGCAAGCCAATGCGCCATAGGGCGACCGGAACAGCCCGGCAGGTCTGTCGGTTCAGACCGGTAAGCCGCCCTGGGTGGCGATGAAGGCGACGATCGTGTCCACCCCGTCGCCGCATTTGAGATTGGTGAAGACAAAGGGCCGCTCGCCGCGCATTCGCCGCGCGTCGCGGTCCATGATGTCGAGACTGGCGCCGACCAGGGGGGCGAGATCGGTCTTGTTGATGACCAGGAGGTCGGAGCGGGTGATGCCGGGACCGCCCTTGCGCGGGATCTTGTCGCCGGCGGCAACGTCGATCACGTAGATCGTCAGATCGGCCAGTTCGGGGGAAAAGGTCGCGGCGAGATTGTCGCCGCCCGATTCGATCAGGATCAGGTCGAGGCGGGGAAACAGCCGGCTCATCTCGGCGATTGCGGCGAGGTTGATCGAGGCGTCCTCGCGGATCGCGGTGTGCGGACAACCGCCGGTCTCGACGCCGCGGATGCGCTCGGGCGGCAGGGCGCCGCTCCTGGTCAGAAACTCGGCATCCTCGCGGGTATAGATGTCGTTGGTGATGGCGGCGATCTCAAAGCGCCCGCGCATGGCTTTGCACAGCCAATCCATCAGCGCGGTCTTGCCCGAGCCGACCGGCCCGCCGATCCCGACCCGCAGCGGGCCGCCGCTCTGTTTCCCCATCATCCGATCCGGTCCGCTCGCGACCACGCCATGCCCCGATCCATTGCCCGCAACCGGTCCTTGCCGATTTCTTCGTCCCGGCCGGCCGGCCGCCATAGTATGCTATCTCCTAGCCGGCGCGAAACGAGAGGGTGCGATGGACGCGATCCCTTTGCTGCTCAGGTTCAAGCAGTTGATGCCGTCTCAGCGGAGCACGCCCCGTTACGACGAAAACGCAGCGGTGAGCATGGTTGAAGAGGGCGGCAGACTGGTCCCGTTTGTCGCGACGGCAAACGCTGCAAATGCGCTGAAAACCATGAGGATTATCGGCGAGGAAGACTGATCCGCGACGGCCGCCGGGCGGCTATGCGGCAGGCGCGGAGCGGCGGTGATTTGCCCGAAATCCTGCTCGTGACCGAAACCGCCGATCTGTCGGCTGATCTTCTCGTGCTGCGACTGCGGGAACGCGGCATCCCGTTTGTTCGGTTCAACCAGGACCGGTTCCCCGACGGCATCGAGATCGCTTGGGACCTCGATCGCGATGCCGGGGAAATCGGCCTGCCCGGCCGGCGGATCAAATTTGCCGACATCGCCGCCGCATGGTTTCGCCCGACCGCCGATCCCGCCGGCGCCGCGCCGACGGCAGCCGGCAGCTTTGTCGAGCGCGAGAGTGCGGGGTTTTTGGCGAGCCTGTGGGAGGCGGCGCCCTGGCGCTGGGTCAATCGGCCGAGCGCCGTTCGCCGCGCCGCGCGAAAGCCGTTGCAACTCATCGCCGCGCGGCGTGCCGGATTGGCGGTACCGTCGACCTTGATTACCAATTCCGCGGGCCATGCCAGGGAATTCGTCGGCTCGGGCCCGGCGATCGCCAAAGCCGTCGTCGGCGGCCGGGTCAGCGAAGGTGACGCCGACTATGCGCTCTACACGACCAGCGTGACGCCCGCGGATCTCGAGCCGGAGAGCGCGGTCACCTCATCGCCGACGACATACCAGCGGCGGATCGCGGGCGGTTGCGATCTGCGGGTGACGATCGTCGGCTCGCGGCTGTTTGCGGTGCGAATCCTGATCGACGGACGGCGATCGCACGAGGTCGACTGGCGGGCGGTAGAGCCCCAGCGCCTATCCTATCAGCGCTGCGAACTGCCCGATGCGGTCGCCGCCGGGTGCCTTGAACTGATGCGCGAGCTATCGCTCGGATTTGCTGCGATCGATTTCATCCTCGCACCCGACGGCCGGCATGTTTTCCTCGAGGTCAACCCGTCGGGGCAATGGGGCTGGATCGAGCGCCGCGTTGATGTCCCGATTACCGACGCGATCGTCGACCTGCTGGCTGGACCAACCGAATGTGCCTAGACCGCGTCCGCAATGCGCTTTGGCCGCGCCGGAAAGCGGAGGCGGAGATCAATCCCGCCAATGTCTACCAGGATTACACCGATGCGCTCGCCAGGCTCGACCACGAGCCCGCCTCGCCGGCGCAAGACAAACAGTTCCTCGATCGCGCCCAGAAGCTGTTCGACGAACTCGTCTGCCCGCCGGACCGCGATCGACAGCGCCGCCGGCGCGATCCTCGCGGCGAACGGCATCGTCGTGTCGCTGATCGTCGGCATCGGCTTCGGTTCGCTCAAGGACCTGATGCAAACGGCACGCTTCGAACTCGTCGTGATCTACGGCTTCTTCGCGATCTCGCTGTTGTTCCTCGCACGCGCCATTTTTTATGCAATTCGCATCGGCATCGCCGAGGTGTTTCGCAGTACGCTCGGTCCTGACGATATCGCCCCGCTGCCCGCGCCAGCCGCCGACTGGGATAATATCTGCGGTATATCATATGATCGCAAGATCGCGCGCAAGTTGATAGAATACACGATAGACAACTATAAAGTTAACAACATCGCGCGAATGCAGCTGACTTTGGCGCAGATAAGTCTGCGCAACGGCATCATGGCCATCATCATCGGCGGCATCGTCGTCGCGACCTACAGTGTCGCCAGCCTGCTGTCCCATCCGGTGCTGGAGCTGCAAGGGATTTAGGCCGGACGATTGCCGCGGGCGGTCAGGTGCGGAAGAGCCGCGTATATTGGGTTTCGTGTGACATCGAGGCGAGATCGACGGCAAAAGTCGCGGCCCCGAAATCGCCCGGGATCCCGGGTGACGGCAGCGCGCGCCGCCTGGATCACCGTCGGTTCGAGTGCGCAGAGGATGCGCTGGCCGCTCGGTCTGGCCAATCAAGCCGAGGCGCAGGCCGGCGGAGACGAGGTTGGCCGCCATCGCCTGCAGATAGCCGACGAGCGCGTCGGCGAGCGGGATCCCGGCCCGCGCCATTGCGGCGCCGACCGCGGCGGGATGGCACACCGCATCGAGATCGACGGCCCAGCGGTCGAGAAACGGCTCGGGCCAGGCGGCGCGGCAGGTCGCCAGGAACGCCATCGCCCTGCGCCGTGGTTTCAAGCGCCAGCTCGGCGGTCGCGCGATAGGCGAGGCCGCGGCGATTGGCGGCGGTCAGCGCCTCGATGTCGCCGGCGGTCGCCGCGCGATGCGCGTCGCGCAGGATGTCGGCATCGACCCGGCCGCTGCCGCGGGCGACGACCGTGCCGATCCACCGCCTGCAAGGATGCACAATCGTGCACCCGGCCGCTTTCGGCTGCGGCTTCGAGACCGTGCGAATAGCTGAACGATCCGATCGGGAACCCCGGCGACAGCCAGGCCAGCAGCCGGTAGAGCGCGGCAGCGCCGGGGCGGGCGTCATCCGTGGCGGCTGTCATCATCGGGGTGGTGGTGCGCGGTGGCGGCGGCATAGGCGCCGATTTCCGGGTCGAACGGGGCGTCGAACCGGGTCAGCCTGCCGCCGAGCCCGGCGACCATCTCGGCGATGACATGGTCGGCGCGGATGCGCAGACGCTCGCCCACGACCTGCAACGGCAGATGGCGGTTGCCGAGATGCCAGGCGATCCGCAACAGGCCGGCGCGATCGGCGGCCTCGATCTCCAGCACCGGCTCCGGCGCCGCGCGCACGCCGACATAGCGCGCCGTTGTCGAGTTCGAGCCCGTCGCCATCGGCCAGATGCTGCGCCCGCGCCAGGTCGAGCAGAAAGGTCTCGCCCGAATCGGCGACGAGGCGGATGCGGCGGCGGTGCCGGTCGAGATAGGCGAGCGTCACGGTATCGACCGCCTCGGCCTCCCCCCATGTGCCGCGCGGGTGGACCGCGACTGCCCGGCGCATCGGCTTGCTCATTCCGGGAACCCGCCCTCACCCTCCCGCGCTGCGCGCGGGTCCCTCCCTCTCCCGCAATGCGGGAGAGGGTGCCGAGCGAGGCGAGGCGGGTGAGGGTCGACACCGGCTCAATACAGAAAGTAGCGCTGCGCCAGCGGCAGCACCGTCGCCGGCTCGCAGGTCAGCAGCACGCCATCGGCGCGGACCTCGTAGGTTTCCGGATCGACCTCGATATGGGGCAGCGCCGCGTTGTGGACCATGCGTTTCTTGTCGACGGCGCGGATGCCGCGCGCCGGCAGTACCATGCGCTGGAGCCCGAGCTCGGCCGGCAGGCCGCGCTCGATCGCCCGGCCCGGCAGAAAGGTCGCGGCCGAGGCCGGGCAGCGCGCGGCCGAAGGCGCCGAACATCGGCCGGTAATGCACCGGCTGCGGGGTCGGGATCGAGGCGTTGGGGTCGCCCATCAGCGCGGCGGCGATCGTCCCGGCCTTCAGCACCAAATCGGGCTTGACCCCGAAAAACGCCGGCGACCAAAGCACCAGATCGGCGAGCTTGCCGATCTCGACCGAGCCGATGTGCTCGGCGAGGCCATGGGTCAATGCCGGGTTGATCGTGTACTTCGCGATATAGCGCTTGACCCGGTAATTGTCCGCACGATCGCCATCCTCGGGCAGCGGGCCGCGCTGGCGCTTCATCTTGTCGGCGGTCTGCCAGGTGCGGATGATGACCTCGCCGACCCGGCCCATCGCCTGGCTGTCCGACGACATCATGCTGAAGGCGCCGAGATCGTGCAGGATGTCCTCGGCGGCGATCGTCTCGCGGCGGATGCGGCTTTCGGCAAAGGCCACATCCTCGGGAATCCGCGGGTCGAGATGGTGGCACACCATCAGCATGTCGAGATGCTCGACGACGGTGTTGACCGTGTAAGGCCGGGTCGGGTTGGTCGAAGACGGCAGCACGTTGGGCAGGCCGCACAGCTTGATGATGTCGGGGGCGTGGCCGCCGCCGGCGCCCTCGGTGTGGAAGGCGTGGATGTTGCGGCCCTTGAAGGCGGCGATCGTGTCCTCGACAAAGCCCGATTCGTTCAAGGTGTCGGTGTGGATCGCCACCGCGATATCGAGCTGTTCGGCGACCGCCGAGGCAGGTGTCGATCGCCGCCGGGGTGGTGCCCCAATCCTCGTGCAGTTTGAGCCCGCAGGCGCCGCCCTCGACCATCTCGACCAGCGCGCGGGGCTCCGAGGCATTGCCCTTGCCGAAAAAGCCGAGATTGACCGGGATCCCCTCCGCCGCCTGGAGCATCCGCGCCAGATGCCACGGCCCCGGCGTGCAGGTCGTCGCCGCGGTGCCGGCGGCCGGACCGGTGCCGCCGCCGAGCATCGTCGTGATGCCGCTATAGAGCGCCTCGTCGGCCAGTTGCGGACAGATCCAATGGATATGCGCATCGATCCCGCCGGCGGTGACGATGCGGCCCTCGCCGGCGATCGCCTCGGTGCCCGGCCCGATCACGATGTCGACGCCCGGCTGGATATCGGGGTTGCCGGCCTTGCCGATGCCGCTGATACGGCCGTCGCGGATGCCGATATCGGCCTTGACGATGCCCCAATGGTCGAGGATCACGGCGTTGGTGATGACCGTGTCGACCGCGCCCTCGGCGCGGCTCCGCTGGCTCTGCCCCATGCCGTCGCGGATCACCTTGCCGCCGCCGAACTTGACTTCCTCGCCATAGATCGTGCGGTCGCTCTCGATCTCGATGACGAGTTCGGTGTCGGCGAGCCGCAGCCGGTCGCCGGTGGTCGGGCCGAACATCCCGGCATAGGCCGGGCGCGAGACGGTCATCGCCATCGCATCAATCCAGCTGCCCGCGAGCCCCTCTCCGCCCGTCAGGGGGGAGAGGGAGGGGCCCGCGCCGCAGGCGTGGGAGGGTGAGGTGGGCGGCGCCGAGCCTCGTTATCTCGGCCCCCCTCACCCTGCCCTCTCCCCCCGGCCGGCGGGGGGAGAGGAAAATAGCGAGCGTCCTCACCCGACGCTGAGACATTGATCCCGGTCTCCTCACAGCGCGCCGTTGATCTTGGCGTTGAAGCCGACGACCCGGCGCGCGCCGGCATAGGCGACGAGCCGGACCTCGCGGCTCTGCCCCGGCTCGAAGCGGGTCGCGGTCCCGGCCGGGATGTCGAGCCGGTAGCCGCGCGCCTGCTCGCGGTCGAAGGCGAGCGCGGCGTTGGTCTCGTAGAAATGATAATGCGAGCCCACCTGGATCGGCCGGTCGCCGGTGTTGGCGACGGTCAGGGTCACGGTCGGCCGGCCGGCATTGATCTCGATGTCGCCCGGGCGCGGGAAACAGCTCGCCGGGGATCATCGCGCACTCTCCCTCACCCACCCATCCCTGCGGGCTGGGTCCCCCCTCTCCCGCATTGCGGGAGAGGGTGCCGAGCGCCGCGAGGCGGGTGAGGGCGGCGTACGCCGCGTTTCAGCCACCCCCGCTCACCGGATCGGCTCGTGGACGGTGACGAGCTTGGTGCCGTCGGGAAAGGTCGCCTCGACCTGGATTTCGCCGATCATCTCGGCCACCCCCTCCATGACCTGCTCGCGGCCGATCACGGTGGCGCCGTCGCGCATCAATTCGGCGACGGTGCGGCCGTCGCGCGCGCCTTCGAGCAGGTAATCGGTGATCAGCGCCACCGCCTCCGGATAGTTGAGCTTGACGCCGCGCCGCAGCCGGCGTTCGGCGACCATCGCCGCGACCGCGATCAGCAGCTTGTCCTTTTCGCGCGGGGTCAGGTTCATCGCATGGTTTGCCCAGCATCATACATGCCAAATCCGCGGCAGGCGCGGCGGCAATCCCAGCGCCTCGGCGCGCCAATGGCAAGCGAGATCGGCATAGGCGCGGCGCAGCAGGGCGGCGTCGGCGGCGAGCCAGCGGGCGACGAGGAGCCCGGCCGACGGTGGTGACGCCGGCCCTGACCCCTTGCGGCGCGGCGGCCTGCACCGCGCGGGCAGCGTCGACGAAATTTCCGCGGATCGCGCCCGGCCGGCGCCAGGATCAAGGTCGCGAAACCCGCCGCGCCGTCGAAGCAGGCGGGATCGTCGACGATCGCGGCGATGTCGCCGTCGAGATGCAGCGCGTCGCCCCACACCAGCGCAGCCCTCGCGCCGGACCTCCCAGACCTCGCGCAGAAAGCCATGGGTGAAGCGCTCGCCGCGGGCGCGCCGGCCAAACACCACGATGTCGCCGCCGAGAAAGGCCGCGCCCGGTCCGAGTTCGACGACAGTCTCGCGCTGTAGCCAGGCGCCGTCGAACAGGATCGTCTCGGGCGGCAGGAATTCGAGCGCGGCGCCGCCGCCGGCCGTCAGCGACTGCCGGATCGCGGTCGTGGCGCCGCCGTTTCCTGAACGGGGCGAGCGATAGATCTTTTCCGCCGCCGAGGCGGTGACATGCGCGCTCGCCCCGGGCTCGACCCGGACCGCGAGGTCGATCCGGTCGCCGGCGACCAGCCCGCCCGAGGTGGTGACGATCGCGGCCTGGATCGGGTCGCCGGCCTCGGGCAGCGGGAACAGCACCCGCAGCGGGTCGGTCTGATAGAGATGCGCGAGCCGGGTGACCCCGTCGCGGCGGGCAAAGCCGATTTCGGCGGCGCCGTCGGTCAATAGCCCAGCGCCAGCCCGTCCTTGCGCGGCTCCGAGCCGCCGATCAGGACGCCGCGCTGATGGTCGATCCAGATCGCCTGGCAGCCGCCGAGCGGCACGTCCTGCACCGCGATGTCGTGGCCGCGGCGGGCGAGGTCGGCGACGATCGGCTCGGCCAGGGTGGGCTCGACCTGCAAGACGCCGTTGAGCGCGAGGATACGCGGAGCCTCGGCGGCCTGCTGCGGATCCATGCCGCGATCGAGCATGCGATGCAGGAAATGGGCATGGCCGACCGCCTGATAATGCCCACCCATCACCCCGAACGGCATCACCGCGCGGCCGTCCTCGACCAGCATGCCGGGGATGATCGTGTGCAATGGGCGCTTGCCCGGCGCGATCGCGTTGGGATGGCCGGGGATGGTGCGGAAACCGGTGCCGCGATTGTGCAGGAGGACGCCGCTCTGGGGCGCCACGATGCCGCTGCCGAAGGCCGAGAACAGCGAATTGATGAACGAGCAGGCGTTGCCGTCGCGGTCGACGACGCAGAGATAGACCGTGTCCCGATGTTCGATCTCGCCCCAATGCGGCCCCGGCAAGGCGCGGTCGAGGCGGATCGCCCGGCGGGTTCGCTCGGCCCGCGCCTCGGACAGAAAGCCGGCGACATCGACCGGGACCTGCTCGGGGTCGCAGATGAAATTGTCGCGCACCCAATAGGCCGCCTTGTTGGCCTCGGCGATCAGGTGCAGCCGGTCGGCCTCGCTGAACCCCTCGCCGTCGAGCGCATAGCCCGCGAGCGTGCGCAGCATCATCAGCGCGGCCATCCCCTGCCCGTTTGGTGGGCATTCGTAGACGTCATAGCCGCGATAGGAGGCAGTGATCGGTTCGACCCAATTCGCCCGCTGCGCCGCGAAATCCTCCTCCTCGTGCAAGCCGCCGAGCGATTTGAGCCGGGCGACGATCTCACGCATCACCGCGCCGTCGTAAAAGGCCTCGCGGCCTTCGCGGCCGATCCGCCGCAGGGTGGCGGCGAGCGGCGGGTTTCGCATCGTGTCGCCGGCCGCGGGCGGCTTGCCATTGGGCAGGAACAGGGCGGCGCTGACCGGATCGCGCAATTTCGCCTGGTTGCGCTGCCAGTCGGCGGCGATGCGCGGGGTCACGACATAGCCCGTCTCGGCGGCCCGCGCCGCCGGTTCCAGGAGTTCGGCGAGCGGCCTGGTGCCGTATTCGCGGTTGAAGGTGCACCAGGCGTCGACCGCGCCCGGGACGGTCACCGCATGCGGCGTCGGCACCTGGATTTCGTGGATTCCGTGCTCGACATACCACTCGACCCTGGCCGCGGCCGGGGCCCGGCCCGAGCCGTTGAGCGCCACCGGCAGCGCACCGCCGCGCGAATAGAGGACAAAGCAATCGCCGCCGATCCCGGTGCTTTGCGGCTCGACGACGCATTGCACGGCGACCGCCGCGATCGCCGCATCGGCGGCGTTGCCGCCCGAGCGCAGCACGTCGAGCGCGGTCAATGTCGCCATCGGGTGCGAGGTTGCCGCCATCCCGTTTGCCGCCATCGCCGCCGATCGCCCGGGAACATTGAAGTCGCGCATCGCCTGTCCTTGCCCAAGGTGCAAATCGCCCACCGCAGGAGCAATCCTGACCGGCGGGCGCGTCGCTTGCCGGGCACTAATGCACTGTCCTAGTTTGGCCGTCAATTCGCCAGCCGGGAAGAAGACCGATCATGGATGGAAGTCTCGGGCCGCTGCGTTTTCCGGTTGCGAACCCGCCCCTGCCGGGCGAGACGGTGCCGATCGCGCCGGGCGTGCGCTGGCTGCGCATGCCGCTCCCGTTCGCGCTCGACCACATCAATCTGTGGCTGATCGAAGACCGGACCGGCTGGACCATCGTCGATGCCGGCTATGCCTCGGCCGAGAGCAGGGCATTGTGGGAGCGGATTTTTGCCGGGCAGCTCGGCGGCCGGCCGGTCGCCAGGGTTATCGTCACCCATTACCACCCCGACCATATCGGGCTCGCCGACTGGCTGTGCCAGCGTTGGCGGGTGCAATTGTGGACGACCGAGAAGGAATGGCTGCATGCCCGGGTGATGAGCCAGGGCAGCGATGATTTTGCGCCGTCGCGCCGCGAATTCGCCCGCCGCGCCGGGCTCGACCCCGCTTCGAGCGAACTCTTTGGCGAGCACGGCAAGGAACTATCGCCGCGGCGTCCCCTCGGTGCCGGCGGCGTTTCAGCGGATCGCCGACGGGATGACGATCGAGATCGGCGGGCGCGAATGGCGGGTCATCGTCGGCGAGGGCCACGCGCCCGAACTCGCCTGTCTTTATTGCGCCGAGGCGGGCGTGCTGATCTCGGGCGACCAGGTATTGCCCAGGATCTCGCCCAATGTCAGCGTTCAGGCGCATGAGCCCGATGGCGACCCGCTGGCGCGCTACCTCGCATCGCTGGCCAAATTGCGGGCGGCGGTGCCCGCCGAAACCCTGGTGCTGCCGTCGCACAATCTGCCCTTTTACGGTGTGCATGCGCGCATCGACGCGCTTGCCGCGCACCATCAGGCGCGGTGCGAGGAGATCGTCGCCGCCTGCGTCACCCCGCACAGCGCGGTCGATCTGCTGCCGCTATTGTTCCGCCGGCCGCTCGACCGGCACCAGACGGCGTTTGCCCTTGGCGAGGCTCTCGCCCACCTGCATTATCTGATGGCTCGGGGCGCGCTCGACCGCGAACTGGGCCAGGACGGCGTCTACCGCTTTACCCGCTCGGCCGGGTGACAAGCGCCACCAATTCGACAGCAGCAAGCAACAGGAGAGCGTGGCGATGGCCAAGATCAATCATGTGGCGCTGAAGGTGACCGACCTCGAAAAGGCGACCCGGTTCTACGAAAACGTCTTCGGTTTTCGCCAGGTCGGCACCGGGCACTCGCGTGGGCATACCTCCCGGCATCTGACCGACGGCTATGTCGATCTGGCGCTGATGGTTTATGACAGCGAAGACGACGCTGAGGCAAAGCTGGTCGGCGAAGGCCCGGCGATCCATCATTTCGGCATCGCGGTCGAAGACCGGCAGGCGACCCTGGCCAAGATCGAGGAGTTCGGCGGCACGATCCTGTCGAAGCGCGATGCCGGGACCGTCAAATTCCGCTCGCCGGACGGCACCATCGCCGAGATCGCCGACCCCGGCCGCTATCAACAACTGGAACGCGAACGGCGCCAATAGGGCGGCGCCGCGCCGGTCATTTGTTCTTGGCCGCAGCGTGCTCGGCCTTGGACAAGGTCAGCTTTTCCGGGTGGACGATGGTCTTGTTGGCGGCGGCGCGGGCGGCGCCGAGATTGGGAAACTCGGTCTCGGCCCCGTCGCGCTGCAGCACATAGGCGGCCGACATCGGCTTGCCGCTCTTCTGGTCGGCGACGGTGCGCTTGACGATCGTCCAGTGGACCCGGCGGGAGCCGCTCTCCTCGGCCTCGTCGGCGACATCCTCGAAACCGCGATCGACCATCGATTCGAGCGCATAGAGCTTTTGCTCGGCGCGCCGTGGCGGCGCGTCGCGGCCCCGCCCCCGCTGGCCATCCCTGGGGCCGCCGCCACTCCTGCCGCGCGGCCCGGCATCGCCCCGATCGCGGCGCTCCGCGCCCGGGGCGCGGGGTTCGCGCGGCGCCTCGCCCGGCAAGCGCGGCTGCGGCGCACCGGGCTGGCGCGACCTTGCCCCACCGGCATCGCGCGGCGCGGCCCGAAGCGCTGGCGCCCCCGGTTCGGTTCGGTCCCGCGCCCGGCTTCCGGCTGCCCCTCTTGGGCAGTCACGCTTTCGCCGGCATGCGGGCTCCGCCGGCGGCGGCGGCGCGGACGCTCGCCGTCAGGGCGCGGCGGCCTCGGCGCGCCATCCGGTGCATCGCCGGCCGCCAGCGCGGTCCCCATCGGCGCGGTCCCCGTCGGCGCAATCTCTGGCGGCGCAATCTCTGTCGGCGCTGCCGTGGCGGCGGCGCGGCGAACCGGCCAGCGCGGCTGGCGGCGCGGGCGGAAGGGTAGGCGAAGCGTGCTGCCGCGGCTCGGCGCGGCGGGGTCGGCATCGCCCGGCGTCGCCTCGGGCGAAGCCATGCCCTCGCCGGAAGAAACCGGATCGTCGCCCGCCGGCGCCGGCGAAGCGCCCAGCGGCGGCGCCGGCGGCGGCGGCGGCGCGGGCGGTCGCGCACCTCGCTGATGCCCGGCGCGGCGCTGTTCCCCGGCGGATCTGCCGCGGGCTCGACCGCCGGCGGCGAAGCCTCGCCGGCGGCAGCGACCGTCTCGGCGGATGCCTCGCGCGGCGGCCGGCGCCGCCGCCGGCGACGCCGACGGCGCGGTTCCCCGCCCGGCGGCCCCTCGCCCTGCGGCCCCTGCGCCCTGCGGCAAGGGTTCGGCCGGGGCGCTCTCTGCGGCCTCGGCCGGTGCGGCGGCTGGCGGGTCCGGGCTGACCGGTTCGCCCGGCCGATCGTCGGAAGGAGGCGGCATCGGGAACGTTTCCTCCGGCGGCATTATGATGACCCGCACGATAGCACGGGCGACCATAGTATCGATCGATGTTCGAGCGGGAGGAAGTGCGGCGGCGCCGAGCCGATAACGGCCGGTGCGGGCGATGCCGGCCGAGATCGGCCGCCGGGCGCGGGGCGCCTTTCAGCGGGGGGCGAGAGCGAAGCCGGCGAGGCCGTCGGCGGCGATCTGTCCGGGCAGTTCGGTCTCCCAGCGCAGATAGGCCTGCATCGCGTCCCGATTGCCGGCGTGGCGGTCGTGGTTCCAGAACAGATAGTCGATGCGCTCGGCATCGGCCGGCTGGTCCGGCGTCGCCACCAATGGCAGCCCGCTGTCCCGCCACGCCTTGCTGCCGCCGCGCGCGAGCGCGATCCGGGCCGGGGTGATCTCGGCGAGGTCGATCGCCGCCAGCTGGGCCAAAACCGGATCGTCGGCGAACAGTACCAGCCGCGATGCGGCCAGCACCGCGGCGGGCAGCCGGTCGAGCCGCGCGCGGGTCGCCCATGCCGCACCCGCGGGATGGCCGGCGCGATAGGCGGCGCTGGCCTCGAGCGAGAGGGCGGCCGCACCCGCGGCGAGCCACTGCGCGGCCTCGGCGGGCGCGATTTCCGGCAGCGCCGGCAGGCGCCGCGGCAGCGGCGGCGCTGCCGATCCAGTCTCCAGCGCGGCACCGTCGAGCGCGTGGTCGAGGATCTGCACGTCCCAGCCCATCTGCTTCAGCCAATGCGCGGTCATCACCGCGCGGGCGCCGGTATCGTCGACCAGGACCAGGCGCGAGCCGCGGGTCCCGACCCAGCGGTCGATCGCCTGCACCAACTGCCCGCCTGGCGCCGACACCGAGCCCGGCAGGTGGCCGGCGGCGAACTCCTCGGGGGTGCGCACATCGAGCACATGGGTGGTGCGCCGATCGGCCTCGGCGCGCCATTGGGCCAGGATGCGATGATCGATCCGGCCGATGGCGAACCTCGATTCGACCGTTTGCGCCCGGCTTCGCGCCGCCGCCGCGGCATCGGCGCTGACCGGGCGCAGCCCCGCACCGAGGCCGCTCTCCAGATCGAAGCCGGCGAGGCGCCAGCCTTGCGTGCCGCCGGCCAGCGACATGACCCGGTTCGGAACTCCGGCGTTGATCAGCGATTGCGCGCCGATGATCCCGCGAGTGCGCCCGGCGCAGGAGACGACGACCAGGGTTTCGGGCGAGGGCACGGCATCGGCAAAGCGGTGCACCAGTTCGGCTCCCGGGCAGGGCACCGCGCCCGGCACGTGAAACCGCGCATATTCGTCGAGCGGGCGGCTGTCGAGGATCGTCACCGGTTGTCCCGAACGCCGCAGCCGGTCGAGTTCCTCGGCGGAGATCGCCGGGGTGGCGCATTCGTGCTCGATGATCTCGGCAAAGGCCTTGCTCGGCACGTTGCTGCTCGGAAACAGGCGATAGCCGGCGGCCGCCCAGGCCGCGACGCCGCCGGCCAATATGTCGATATCGCCGTAGCCGAGCCCGGCGAGGCGGCGGGCCGCCTTGTCCGCGACCCCGTCGCCATCATCGACCAGAACGATCCGGCAGGACAGGCGCGGCACCAGTCGACCGATATCCAGTTCGAGCCGGCTGTAGGGCAGATTTACGCAGAGCAGCGGGTGGCCCTCGCCATGCTGTCCTTCCTCGCGGACATCGAGCAAGGCGATCTCGCCGCCATCGGCGAGCCATTGCCTGAGTGTGGCGACATCGAGAAGGTGCGGCGTTGCGGTCATGGCGTGCTTCCCATCCGGGTTTCGTCGACAAAGCTTTCGGTCGCCGCGTCGATCGCGCGTCCTCTGCGTCCGCGCGGCGGGTGAATGTACAGCGAGGCCGCAACCGGCAGCGGCGCACCGGCGCGGGGTGGCGGCGGCAGCGGGATTTCGTAGGAAACCGGCTCGGCGTGATCGGCGAGCAGCAATTCCGGCCGGTAGACCTTGTTCAGCTGAAACAGGCTGCGGACGAAATTGGTCTGCCCGCGCAGCAGCAATCGGGCGACGATCCCGCCGGCGTCCCACAATTGATGCCAATCGAGATGCTTGCGCATGATCGCGCGCTGGGTCGAGACCAGCTCCTGGTAAAATTCGGCGAGCGGCAGCTTGGTCGGCAGCACCGCGTGCTGGATGTCGAACAGGCGGTAATCGCGGGTCTCGAGCCGGCGGCCGTCGGTAATCCAGCTCTCGGTGCCGGGATAGGGGGTGTTGACGCTGATATTGATGACGTCGGGCATTTCCAGGCACCAGTCGCGCACCACGCGGAAGCGTTCGTGGTCCCAATCGGGATCGGCGATCAGGTTGACCGCGACATTGATGCCGAGCGAGCGGGCGAATTCCACCGCCTCGAAATTGCGGTCGAGCGATACCCGCTTGCGATATTTCTTGAGCCCCTCCTCGTCGATCGCTTCGAGACCGAGAAACATGGTCTGGAGGCCGAGCCGGCGCCACAGCCGAAACGCTTCCTTGTTGCGCAGCAATACGTCGCCGCGGGTTTCGAGGTAATAGCGCTTTTTGATCCCGGCGCGGGCGATCGCCTCGCCGACCTCGATGCCGTGGCGCTCATGGATAAAGGCCACGTCGTCGACGATGAAGATCCCCGGCTCGCGGATCGAGCGGAGATCTTCGACGATGCGCTCGGTGCCGACCAGGCGATAGCTGCGGCCATAAAAGGTCCAGGCGCTGCAGAACGAGCAATCCCACGGGCAGCCGCGCGAAAACTCGACCGAGGCGCACGGGTCGAGCGTGCCGATGAAATATTTGCGGCGATGGCGCAACAGGTCGCGCGCCGGGCTCACCTCGTCGAGCGAATGGACGAAACCCGGCGGCGGACCCTCGCCCGCCGCGGTGACTGCGCCGGGCACCGACAGCCGGGTCATTCCCGGCCTCGATCGCCGCCAGCAGCGGCGGCATCGCCGCCTCGCCCTCGCCTTTGAGCACGCAATCGATGGCTCCGGCGCCGTGCGCGACGATGGCGGCGGCGGTGAACGAGGCGCTGTGCCCGCCGACGCAGATGAAGATGCCGGGAAAGCGCGCCTTGGTCGCCTTGGCGAGGTCGACGATCTCGGGCACGTTCGCCAGGTAATTGCAGGAAAACGCGATGATGTCCGGCCGCCAGCGCTCGATGGTGCGGAAATAGGCGCGGTGGTCCTCGACCTGCAGATCGAGCAGCCGCACCGGGTGGCCGGCGCTCCGCACCGCCGCGGCGACCAGTTCGAGACCGAGCGGCTCGAGCCGCAAAAACACTTTCGTGTACAGCAGAGGGCCCGGATGGACCCCGAGAAACCGCATCGGACTTTCCTCTGTCGCCGTTGCCGCGCCGCATCATAGACGGAGGGCGCGGCTTTCAGCCAAGCCGATCCGCGCGGATCCGGCGCACCACCCCGGCAGAGCGCGGCTCAGGGCGCGCTGCCGATCCGGGTCTCCTCGACGAAATTCTCGGTCGCGGCGTCGATCGCGCGCCCTTTGCGGCCGCGCGGCGGGTGAATGTAGAGGGCGTTGCCGCGGGGCTCGCGGGTGGCCGGCAGCGGGATCTGATAGGCGACCGGGGCGGCGTGGTCGGCGAGCATCAATTCCGGCCGATAGACCTTATCCAGCAGATAGAGGCTCTTCAGGAAATTGGGATGGCCGCGCAGCAATTGCCGGGCGACGATCCCGGCCGCGGCGTAGGCCGCGCGCCAGCCGGCGAATTTGCGGTAGAACGCCCGCTGCGTCGTCACCAGCTCCTGGTAGAATTCGGCGAGCGGCAGCCGGGTCGGCATCACCGCATGCGCGATGTCGTACAGCCGATAGTCGCGGCTGGTCAGCACGCGGTCCTCGGTCAGCCAGCTCTCGGTGCCGGGATAGGGGGTGTTGACGCTCAGATTGACCACCTCGGGGATTTCCAGGCCCCATTCGCGCACGATGCGAAAGCGCTCATGATCCCAATCGGGATCGGCGATCAGGTTGATCGCGACGATCAGCCCGAGCGAGCGGGCGAATTCGAGCGCCTCGAAATTGCGGCTGAGCGACATCCGCTTGCGATATTTCTTGAGCCCCTCCTCGTCGATCGCCTCGAGGCCGATGAAGATGTATTGGAGCCCGAGGGTCTTCCAAAAGCGGAATACCTCCTTGTTGCGCAGCAATACGTCGCCGCGGGTTTCGAGGTAGTAGCGCTTTTTGATCCGGGCGCGGGCGACCGCCTCGCCCAGTTCCATCGCGTGGCGCTCATGGACAAAGGCCACATCGTCGACGACAAAAATGCCGGGCTCGCGGATGCGGCGCAGGTCTTCCACCACCCGCTCGGGACTGACCAGCCGATAGCTGCGGCCGTAAAAGGTCCAGGCGCTGCAGAACGAGCAATCCCACGGGCAGCCGCGCGAAAACTCGACCGAGGCGCAGGGATCGAGGATGCCGACGAAATATTTGCGGCGATGGCGCAACAGGTCGCGCGCCGGCATCACCTCGTCGAGCGAATGGACAAAACCGGGCGGCGGCCCCTCGCCATGCGCGGTGACCGCGCCAGGAACGGTTGCCGGGTCACTCCCGGCCTCGATCGCCGCCAGCAGCAGCGGGATCGAGGCTTCGCCTTCGCCTTTGAGGACGCAATCGATGGCGCCGGCGCCGTGCTCGATCATCGCCTCGGCGGTGAACGAGGCGCTGTGCCCGCCGACGCAGATGAAGATGCCGGGAAAGCGCGCCTTGGTCGCCTTGGCGAGGTCGACGATCTCGGGCACGTTGGCCAGATAGTTGCACCCGAAGGCGACGGCATCCGGCCGCCAGCGCTCGATGGTGCGGAAATAGGCGCGCTGGTCGTCGACCTGCAGGTCGAGCAGCCGCACCGCGTGCCCGGCCTGCCGCGCCGCCGCGGCGACCAGTTCGAGGCCGATCGGCTCGAGCCGCAGAAAAATCTGCGAATAGGTCAGCGGGCCGGGATGGACGCAGAACAGCCGCATCAGAGTTTCCCCTCCACTCGCCTTGCGCGGGTCCGGCCCGTCGGCCGGGGCGGGCGGCCGCAGCGGTCTACTGTGAGGCCGAACCCCGTCGCGTCCTACGGGTTCCGCGAAATATGATAAAAACCCGGCCGAGACCGCCGGCAAGCCGGCGGATACTGGTCGAGGAAAGCAGATATGACAACCGACTGGACCAAACTCGTCGCCGATCTGGAGCGGCTGCTAAAGCTGCGTTCGATCCCGTTCGGCATGAAGCTCTACGAGCAGCGCGAAGCGATGGAGGCGATCCCGAAGATCCGCCGGCCGAAAGCGGTGCACACCCTCGATCAGATCGTCGCCCAGGCGGCGAGGCTCGGCTGGACCGTCGGCCTGACCAGCGAGGATCTGGTCGGGGCGCAGTGCCGGGCGGTGGTCGGCCTCGGCCAGGCCAAGGACGAGACCTGGCGATCCGGACAGCACATGGTCGATGTCTGGTACAGCTCGCCCGCCGACGCCGGCGCGCATCAGGCGGCGATGGAGTGCGTGCCCGACGGCCGCTATCAGGCGCTGGCGGTGGCGCCGCTCGCCGGCGGCCGGCTCGACCCGCCGGACATCGCCCTCTTCTATGCGACGCCGGGGGCGATGATCTATTTCATCAACGGGCTGCAATGGGCCGGCTACAAGCGGTTCGACTGGAGCGTGGTCGGCGAATCGGCCTGCGCCGATTCCTGGGGCCGCGCGCTCAAAACCCGCCAGCCGAGCCTGTCGATCCCGTGCTTTGCCGAGCGCCGCTATGGTGGCGTGCTCGACGACGAGATGCTGATGGCGCTGCCGCCCGACCAGCTCGGCAAGGCGATCGCCGGCATGGAGGCGCTGGCGAAGAACGGCCTGCGCTACCCGTTCCCGCAATACGGCATCCAGCAGGACGTCCGCGCCGGCCTCGCGGTCAGCTATCCGGGCCGGGGCGGCTGATCGGCCCTGGCCGAGGCGATCAAGGGTCGCCGGTGTCGGCGATGAGCCCGGCGCAGCCGATGCCGTAGACGGCGCAGGTCTCGTCATTCTCCGAGATGTCGCCGCTGATGCCGACGGCGCCGAGGATTTCGCCCACCCTATCGCGGATCAGGACACCGCCCGGCACCGGGATGATCCGGCCGCCGGAAGCGACGCTGAGCGCCTGGATGAAGACCGGGTTGGCGGCGGCGCGGCGGGCGAACTCGCGCCCGCCAAAGCCCATGCCCAGGGCGCCCCAGGCCTTGCCGCCGGCGATTTCCGGGCGCAGCAGGCTCGACCCGTCCTCGCGCTTCATCGCCTTCAATTGGCCGCCGCCGTCGAGCACCACCACGGTCAATGGCTTGAAACCGAGTTCGCGGCCTTTTTCGAGCGCCTTGTCGACGATGGTCGAGGCTTGTTCGAGGGTCAGCATCGGCTGGCTCCTGGCTCAATGCCGGGTCTGGCGGATCAGCGCGGCCCAGCGGTCGAGCACCGGCAGGATCTCCTCGGCCTTGGCCGAGGGCAGGGTCACGACGACGCGGGCGATGCCCTGGTCGCGATGCCGCTTCAGCCGGTCGAGGTTTTCCGGCGCGCCGAAGATCGAGATCGGCACGCTCGCCGGATCGCGCCCGGCATCGGTCGCCATCTGCCGGAACTGCGGCAGGAACTCGGTCACGTCGGCATAGCCGGGCCGGCTGGCATTGGGCACCCAGCCATCGCCATAGCGGATCGCGCGGCGCGCGCTGTGCGGGAAGGCGCCGCCGACGATGACCGGCGGGTGCGGCTTCTGCACCGGCTTCGGCCAGGTGCGCATTTTCGGGAAATCGACGATCTCGCCGTGATATTCGGGCTCCGATTGGGTCCACACCGCCTTCATCGCCTCGATCTGCTCGCGCATCTTCTTGAAGCGGGTTTTGAAGACGGTGCCGTGATCGGCCATCTCCTCCTGGTTCCAGCCGCCGCCGATGCCGAACAGAAACCGCCCGCCCGAGACCTGGTCGATGGTGGCGACGAGTTTCGCCGTCTGGATCGTGTCGCGCTGGATCACCAGGCAGACCCCGGTCGCGACCTTCAGCGTTTTGGTCGCCGCCGCCGCCGCGGTCAGGGTCACGAACGGGTCCATCACGTCGTAATATTGTTTGCCGAGTTCGCCGCCCGAGGCCGGCTGGGACAGCCGCGACGACGGGATGTGCGAGTGCTCGGGCGCCCAGACCGATTCGAAGCCGCGGGCTTCGAGCGCCTGGCCGAGTTCGGCCGGGGTCATCGAATAATCGGTGAAAAACATCGACGCGCCAAAATCCATCTGCGGTCTCCCGGTCTATCGGCTGCAGCGGGGTCGGTCGCCGAGCTTAGCCGCGATCCGGCCGGCCCGGCTAGCCCCCGCATCGCCGCGGGCAGCCGCAAATACCGTGATTTGCGGGGGTCGGCGCTAAGCCGTGGGAGGCCGATCGTCGAGAACCGGCGGAGGCAGGTTGGCGCCATGCTCGGCGGCGGCAGCGGGCGAGCCGGTTCTCGGAGGGGCCGTCATCCCGGCCGTCTTGCGATCGGCGCAGCAGCCGCGTCGCGACCGCCTCGATCTGGCTGACCGCCTCGCGGGCGCAAAAACCCGATGCCAGTCCCAGGGCGGCCAGGACAAACACGCTGGTCGTCGCGCCGTCGGCGGTCGAACCCCCGAAAAACAGCTGGCCGGCCCGGAACAGGATGTAGATCCCGAGCGCGATGACGGCGGCGGCGACCGGCCGGTAGCAAAGATCGCGGGCGGTCGGGTTGGGCGTCGACGGATCGACAAAACATCGGGTCACGCTGATTATGCCGCCGAGCGCGCCCATGCACACCAGCAACAGCATTTCCAGCAACTCGAACGGCAATCGCGCCCATAAGGTCACGGCGCGGGAACTCGAATCGGCGAGCCGCAGCACCGGGATCAGCTGCGGGGTCTTTTCTCTCAGCCCGTCGGTGTACTGGTCATAATATTGCGGGAGGTTGGCCATCCGGAACAGGGTATCCTGCTCCAATAGCCACAAGGCGCCGAGATGTTGATTGGCGATTTCTTTGATTTTTTCGCATGAGGTTGCGGTTGGCGGCGGGTGTCCGGTGGCGGCAGCGGCGCTCTGACCGGGACAATCCAGCGAGCGGTCGAGATCGCGGTATCTGGTCCGGTCGTCGGCGATCCCGAGCAAAATGGCATTGAAATAGTCGACGCTATAGCGGTCGCGCTGTTCGAGCATCGCCACCAATGCGTTAAAGTCTTTGAAGTTGGCTTCGCGGATTTCGATCAAGCCCAGGGTGGCAATCGAAATTATAAAGATCGTCGCATAGGTGGCGAGGACGAGGCCATAGCCGCAGCTTTTGAGTACAGCGCCGAGCGTATGCCTGATGTTGAGGCGAAACCAAAGCGAGGGAAGCGCATCTTCGCGCCGATAAGCGTCGGCCGTCATCCGAGCGTCCTCCTCCGGTTTTCGGCCGGGAGCCTACGCGGGCCGAAAGCTCCGCCGAATCCTCACTGCCGGCAGAATAATCGGCTGAAAGGTCGGGATCTGTGACCAAGTTCACACCGCGGCGCGAAAATTATCCGGGCGAGCCGGGCAGCGGGCGCGCGCGGCTGGGTGGGTCACCGGCGCGGCCGCCAGCATTCGGAATGCGTTGACGGGGCAGCGAAGAAGGCTGACAGTCGAGGCTACGGATCAGCCGTTCGGCGCATCGCCCGTGTGGCCATCGGAACCGCGCGGCGATAGACTGAGGATCAGGCCGCGTGCGGCGGCGATCAATCACGACCAGGAGGGAATCCTATGCCGAACGACCCGACGCCTGACACCAACGGCCAGACCTCGAGCGTACAGCGCGGCGCCCTGCACGGCGTCAGGGTGGTCGATCTGACCCAGTTCGAGGCGGGGACTTCCCTTACGCAGACTTTGGCCTGGCTGGGCGCCGAGGTGATCAAGGTCGAGGAGCCGACCAAGGGCGAGCAGGGCCGCGGCGCCTCGACCGATCAGAAGGGCGTCGACTCGCATTATTTCATGCTGCTCAACGCCAACAAGCGCAGCGTCACCGCCAATCTCAAGCATGAAAAGGGCCGCGCCGTCCTGCGCGGGCTGATCGAAAAGGCCGATGTCTTTGCCGAGAACTTCGCCCCGGGGGTGATCGAGCGGCTCGGCTTCAGCTATGACGAGGTGCGCGCGATCAACCCGCGGATCATCTATGTCCAGGTCAAGGGCTTTGGCGATGACGGCCCGTACAAGAATTTTCTCGCCTTCGACATGATCGCCCAGGCGATGGGCGGGGCGATGTCGATCACCGGCGAGCCGGACGGCCGCCCGATCAAACCCGGCCTGACCATCGGCGACACCGGCACCGGGCTGCATGGCGCCATCGGCGTGCTCGCGGCGCTCTACCAGCGCCAGTTCACCGGCGAAGGCCAGCGCATCCGGCTGGCGATGCAGGAATGCGTGATCAATTACGGGCGCATCTCCTACGCCGCCCAGTATCTGATGGGCAAGGCGGCGCCGCGCATGGGCAATCAGAGCATCATGGGCACCAACTCGCCGAGCGAGACCTACAAGACCAAGGGCGACGGCCCGAACGATTATTGCTATATCTATACCTCTCGCGCCAATCCGCAGCATTGGGAGCGGCTCCTGAAAATCATGGGGCGCGAGGATCTGATCGGCGACCCGCGCTTCGACAGCCCGCAGGAGCGCTTCCAGAATCGCCATGTAGTCGACGAGATGATCGGCGAATGGACCAAGCACCATGACAAGATGACGGTCATGCAGCGGCTCGGCGAGCAGGGCATCCCGGCCGGCGCGGTCATGGATACGATGGAATTGTCGGAGGATCCCGAGCTCAATCGTCGGGAAATCTTCGTTACCGTCAAGCATCCGGTGCGCGGCGACTTCAAGATGCCGGGCTGGCCGGTCAAGATGAGCGGCTCGAAGGTGCCGATCACCGCCTCGCCGCTGCTCGGCGCCGACACCGACGCGGTTTATTCGGATTTGCTGGGCCTGAGCAAGCAGGAGCTTGCCGCGCTGCGCGAGGAAAAGGCGATCTAGCCACAGCGAGAGATCGCCTGATCGGCAGCGGGCGATCCCGGCCGGGATAGGGGAGATCCCGGCGGGCGGAACCGGACGGGCGGCAATGCCCGCTCCGGCGCCGCTGTCATGGCCGGCTCGCCCGGCGATTATCGGCAGGGACAGGTTGATGAGCGCAATCGCAGGCGGACCGGCCAACGCGCCGATCATCGGCGCGGCCACGATGCTGACGCCCGGCCGCTGGGAACCGGCCGAGAGCTACCCCGACCCGGCGGTGCGAACCCTCGACCCGCGCTTTGACGCGATCAAGCCGCCGTTCAACGCCGCTGTCGAGCGTCTGGCCACCGGCTTCCGCTGGGCCGAGGGGCCGGTATGGTTCGGCGACGGCCGCTATCTGTTGTGCAGCGACATCCCCAACAACCGCATCATGCGGTGGGACGAAGAAACCGGCGATGTCGGCGTGTTTCGCAAGCCGTCGAACCATGCCAACGGCAATACCCGCGACCGCCAGGGGCGGCTGGTCACCTGCGAGCATGAAGGCCGGCGCGTGACCCGCACCGAATATGATGGTGCGATCACGGTCGTGCTCGACCGCTTCGACGGCAAGCGCCTCAATTCGCCAAACGACGTCGTCGTCAAATCCGACGATTCGATCTGGTTCACCGATCCCCCCTTCGGCATCCTGGGAAATTACGAGGGCGAACAGGCGCCCCCCGAACTGCCGACCAACGTCTACCGGGTCGATGCCCGGACGGGCCGCGCCGCGGTCGTCGCCGGCGACATCAACGGACCGAACGGCCTGTGCTTTTCCCCGGACGAGACCAGGCTCTACGTCGTCGAGTTGCGTTCGGTGCCGCGGCAGATCCGCATTTTCGACGTCGTCGACGATGGCGCGAGGCTCGCCAATGGGCGGGTGTTTGTCAGCGCCGGCGAGGGAACGCCCGACGGGTTTCGCTGCGATACGCGGGGCAATCTGTGGTGCGGCTGGGGGATGACCGGGGCGCTCAACGGGATCGTCGTCTTCGCCCCGGACGCGACCATGATCGGGCAGATCGCGCTGCCCGAACGCTGCGCCAATCTGTGCTTTGGCGGGCGCAAGCGCAACCGGCTGCTGATGGCCGCCAGCCAGTCGATTTACTCGGTTTACGTGAACGCGCAAGGCGCCGCGGGCGGCTGAACGCCAGCGCCGCCGCGGCGTGCCGCGGTGCGTGGCGGCGATCGGAGCATTGACTGTCCGGCGAATTTCACTCCGGCTGCTAGAACCGGAGCGTTTTGCTACTAGTGCGCCCGGCGGATTTCACATAATGTGCGGCGTTCAACTGCCGGAGGAACAGATGAAACGCTATTTCCTGCTGTGCTCGCTGTTTGCGCTTGCCGCCTGCGCACAGCCGGCGCCGCCCCCGCCCCCCGCCGCGCCCCCGCCGCCACCGCCACCGCCCGAACACAACTACACATTGTTTTTTGATTGGAACCGGGCCGATGTGACGCCCGACGCGCAGCAGATTGTCGCCGCCGCCGCCAACACTTTCAAATCCGGTCCGCCGGTGCCGGTCCAGGTGATCGGCCACACCGACACTTCCGGCTCGCCCGCCTACAACCAGAAGCTATCCGAACGGCGCGCGCAAAACGTCGCCAGCGACCTGGTCCAGCAGGGCGTGCCGCAGGGTGCGATGACGGTCACCGGGGTCGGCCAGAACGACCTCAAGGTGCCGACGCCGCCGGGCGTGCGCGAGCCGCAGAACCGGCGTGTCGAGATCATCGAGGGCGGAGCGCCGCCACCACCGCCGCCGCCGCCTCCAGCCGCGCAGTAGCACCAGAACCGGGTCCGAATAAAAAGGGCGCCCCTCGGGGGCGCCCTTTCCGACCCTCGCCCGGTGGGGCGAGGAGCGGCGACCGGATCGCAGCGGCTTACACCGCCTCGTAAGCCAGGCGCCGGATCTTCTCGACATTTCTGCCTTCGACCCGGATCAGCCGGGTCGGCCCGTTACGGCGCGGCGAATGCAGATCGCCTTCGTTGTAGACGTAAGCCATTCCGGGCGTCAGCGGGTATTGCCGGACCAGCCGCACCCGGCCGGGCTTGCCTTCGGCCGCCGGTTCGAGCAACTCCCAGTCGCTCATCACCGTCTCGCCCCGCGCCTGGCCGTAGATCGCCCAGGTCGGGCCGTGATCATGCGGCTTGCTCTCCTTGGCGCCGGTGTTGACATGGCCGAGGATGCAAAATCCGAGCTCCGGATCCTCGTAGAGGATCTTGCGCTCCGGGACGTCGTCGCCGAGATGCGCGGCGACGAACGCGTCGTCTTTGAGAACCTCCTCGATCAACGCACACACTTTTTTGCGGCCGGCGACACCGGGATCCGCGGCGAGCGCGTCGTGACAGGCAGCCGAAAGTTCCGCAAGGGAATGGCTCATCCACCGACCTCCTCAATCTGAAACGCGCGGTGCAGCGCGCCGCCGAGCCTAGCCCGGCAACCATGCCGGCACAACCACCAGGAGACATCAGAGGCCCGCGTCAGGCAGCCCCGGCGCCGGCGGTGGCGGCGCCGCCGCGATACCCGCTCTTGACGATTGGCCGCGCGCCCACTACTCGCCGGTCCGTCGGGATCGTTCAGCTTGCGATCAGGAAAATGGGAGGACGCTCGATGGGCCGCGATGCCGATCCTCCGGAAGGCCCGCACGGCATCCAACCGGAAAGCGAGACTCCCCCGCAGCGGATCGCGCGCGTCGTGGTAGCCACCGCCCTGGTATTGCTCGGCTTGTGGATTTTGCACCGGTTTCTGCCGGCGCTGGCCTGGGCCACCATTCTGGCGATCGCGCTGTGGCCGCTCTACCGGCGGATGGTGCGGGTGTTTCCAGCGCGTCGCCAGCGGGTTCTGGCGCCGCTGGCGATCACCCTGCTGGTCGGCCTGGTGCTGATTGTGCCGCTGGTCTACGCGGCGATCGAAGTCGCGCGCGAGAGCGGCAGCTTCCTGCGCTATATCGGCGAAATCCGGCACTCCGGCCTGCCGATGCCGCCCTGGGTGCCGCGGCTGCCGGGCGTCGGGTATCAGCTCGGGCAATGGTGGCAGGCCAATCTGAGCGACCCGCAGACCATGCAGGTGCTGCTCGGCCGCATCTACACCCGGATCCCGGCCCGGTCGGCGAGCGAGCTCGGCGGCGAAATCGTCCACCGGTTGATCATTTTCGGCTTTACCCTGCTGACCCTGTTCTTCCTGTTTCGCGACGGCGCGGCGCTGAGCCGCAAATTGCTGGACCTCAGCCACCGGGTGCTCGGCCCGAGCGGCGAACGGGTCGCTCGCCACATGATCGCCGCGGTGCACGGCACCGTGACCGGTCTGGTGCTGGTCGGTCTGGCCGAGGGCGTGCTGCTCGGTTTTGCCTATGCTCTGGCCGGGCTGCCGCATCCGGTGTCGATCGCGGCGCTGACCGGCGTCCTGGCGGTGATCCCGTTCGGCGCGCCGATCGCGTTTTGCGCGGCCGGGCTCTACCTGCTGGCGGGCGGCAGCACGGTTGCGGCGGCGATCGTCGTCGGCTTCGGCTTTGTCGTGGTGTTCGTCGCCGATCACCTGGTGCGCCCGGTTTTGATCGGAGGAGCGGCGCGGCTGCCGTTTTTGTGGGTGCTGCTCGGGATCGTCGGCGGCCTGGAGACCTTCGGATTGCTCGGGCTGTTTCTCGGCCCGGTGGTCATGGCTGCGCTGATGTCGCTGTGGCGGGACGGGACGCAGATGCCCGGGAGCCCCGAGGAGCGGCCGCGACGGCGGCGTCGATTGTGACCGCCGGCCGCACCGTCTGGCGTGCCGAGGCTCGACAGTTGGCTATGGAATGCGCAAAATGCGGCGATAAAAATCGGCGCGGGTTTCGCAGCCCGGCCTTCCCGGTGCTGTCTCCTCGGCCAGTGGCGAAGCACCTGTCGGGGATGGTCCGGGCCGCCGACCTGTCGTTGCGAAACATTGGAGGATGCATGAAATACGTTTGCGATGGTCCGGACGGGAAAACCTGGTTTCGGATCGAGACCGAGGCCGAGGCGTCCAGCGAATCCGACGTGATGCGGCACGCCGTCGAGAAATTCTTTCGCAAGGAACAGGAAAAGGCGACGCAGACGTTCCAGCCGATGTCCAAGGTGTATTTCGAGCAGGAGATCGGGCTGAAGGCGCACATTCAGCGCGAAATGCCGCTGTTCCTGACATTGCGCGACGATGACGGCACACCGCTGGCGACGGCGATGCTGCCGCCGGGGGGACAGGACGACCGGACCTTCCGGCCGATCATTGTCGGCATGGCCAACGCCGACCCCTATGTCGAGCACGCCGAGGCGATCCGCGCGCTGGGCCAGCATTTCGGCATCGCGCTCGAACGCTCGCGCTGCTACCCGTACCGCCGCGACTGACGCCCGGCAACGCTCCGGGCCGATCGCGCAATCTTCCCGCCAACGGCCCGGATCCATCGCCGCGGCCAGCACATTAGCCGCCGCCGCTGGCGCCCAGCCGACCGGCAGATCCCGGCACCCTTGAACCATGCCCTATCGTCCCGCGACCGGCATTTGTCCGGGCGAGACCGAAGCGGATCGCAGCGCTCGATGGCGGCGGATGCAAAGGATCGTCTCGCTGGCGTCCTGAAGCCGGTCGAAGCGTTGCGCCGCGAACGCTCCGGCAACCCCGATCTTTGCCTCTGCGATTATTTCGATCCGATCGGCGGGACTTCGACCGGCTCGATCATCGCGACCGGATTGGCGCTCGGCCGCCAGGTGAGCGACCTGATCCGTTCCCGCCGCCGGATGACGGCGCCGGCTCTCGCTTTTCCCGTTATTCAACTTGTATATTGAGCTACCCAAGCGCTTGAAAGATTACATTCGCGATCATATTATCGGTCCTCGGCCGGAAAGTATGCGCGACCCGGAAAGTTGCGCGTCCGCGGAACGGATCGGCATCCTGCGTCGTTCTTACCGCGTCCGGGTCGAGGCCCCTTGGGGGAGTACGAGCGTGCGTTACGTTTGGCCAATCCGGAACTGCTACAGAGGATCACAAGCATGAAGCATCTCTTAACCAGCGTTGCGGTCGCTGCCGCGCTCGCGATCGCCGCGCCAGCGTGGGCGCAGAACCCCAGTGGCGGAAACGCGGTGGGCGCCCCCGGCCCGAACCCGGGCGGGCCAGGCCTGACCCCGTATAGCGGCAGCCCGCCGCCGATGCCGGCGGCCCCTGAGCCGATGCCGCCCCCGGCAGCCGCCCCACCGATGTCGAATTCAGCGATGCCGCCGATGCACCACCCCGTGCATCCGGTTCATCATGCACGGGCGATGCACAACTTTCATAAGGGAATGGCGCACCGTGCAGCAATGGCAGGGGACACGACCGCGGATCTGAACCACCAAGAGCTCGCTCGCATCCACTCCGGCGATACAAGCAGCCCACCACCGCCTTCCGAGGAGGCGCCGCCACCCGGCGGCGGCGGGATGCCCGGTCCGAAGACGTCAGGCGCCAGCGGGGCTGGACCACGGTAGCATTCCAACCTCGGAATGGTCTGCCGTTCAGGCGAATCTGCTTTCCCGGCGCGTGGCGGGGGGTTCCTAGCCTCCTGGCCACGTGCTCGGCCCCGCCGGGCCGATCAGCCCGGCTGGGCTGATCCGGTCGCGATGGTCAGCCGGCGACCGGTTTGCGATGTCGCGCCATCCGTTCGATGTCTTCGAGCAGATCGTGCAGGGTTTGATCGGCGACATACGCCATTTTGGCAAAGGCGCGCAGAAAACCGTCGGTCCGCGGCAGTTGAAACAGCGTCTCGTCCGCGTCTTTGGCGGTTGCCGAACTGATCAGGACGACATTGTCGAAGGGCTGCAGGATCAACTCTTGCAGCGCCTTGCCCGGTCCGGTCACATATTCGACGACGCGGCACCGCTCGGGATCGCGGGTTTCTTGCAGAATGGTCATTCTGTAGGCGGCGCGGGTCGTGGCCGCCTCGATCAGGGCGCGGGCGAACGGCCGCAAGAAGGTTTCGTCGAAGCCGAGCAGCGCGGTCGGATGTTCGTCGCTGACCACCGAGCGCATTTCGAGGGTGGTCCACAGCGACGCCCGTCCGTCAAAATAATCCGCCGAGGCGAGGTCGAGGTTGATCGAATCGATCGGCATCGGCGAGGAGACCGAACGCGCCGACAGAAAAGCAAAGCATGCCGGCTCCCGCTTGAGCGAAATATTCGTCGTCGCTTCGAGGTTTCGATCGGTGATCGCGGGACTGTCGGCCATGGCAAGATTTGCTCCAACAGGGCCTCGCATCGAGCGACTAGCTTGCCTCGGTTGCGGCGCCCAACCTGAAGAGAATACCCCTATCGGCTAGTCGAGATAGACTGTTTCGGGTTGGCTTGTCAAAAGGGATCATGGTCGCACAAGCATTGTGCGGCTATCAGCCGCGCATCGGCGGCGCGGTTCTTGCTTAACTCCACCCGCCGCTGCCGCCGAACCCGCGGGGTCGGGCCGCCGGCCGGGAACTCGCTTCTGGCAAGCCTTGCCAGCAGCCGGCGCCGACCGGTTCGGCGGCGGTGCGCCCCGCCTTTCAGTCGCCCAATTCGCGCTCGATCGCCTCCTCGGTGGCCAGCCATTCGGCCTCGGCCTGGGCGATCAACCGGGCGATCTGGGCGCGGCGCTTGAGCGCGTCGGTCAGGCTGAGCCCGGTGAGGGACGACCCGTTGGCGGCGGCGAGGCCGCGATCCAGCGCCTCGCGCTCTTGCGAGAGTTGGGCGATTGCCGCCTCGGCCCGGTGCGCGCGCTGCCGCAGCGGGTCGAGTTCGCGCCGCTTTTCGGCGGCGCGCCGCCGCGCCGCGCGGCGTTCGTCGGTTTGCGGCGAACGCTGCCCGTCCGCCGGCCCGGCGCGTTCGAGCAGCAGGCGGCGGTAATCTTCCAGATCGCCGGCAAAGGGCCGCACCGTCCCATCGGCCACCAGCCACAGGCGTTCGGCGACGAGTTCGAGCAGGTGCCAGTCATGGCTGATCAGCACCACCGCGCCGGCAAAATCGTTGATCGCCTGGACCAGCGCCTCGCGGGTCTCGATGTCGAGGTGATTGGTCGGCTCGTCGAGGACCAGCAGGGCCGGCGCATCGTGGGTGACGAGGGCGAGGTTGAGCCGCGCCCGCTCGCCGCCGGACAGATCCTCGACGGCGACGAACGCCTTGTCCTGACCAAAGCCGAAAGCGCCCAGCCGCGCCCGCACCGATTCGGGCAGCGCGTCGGGCAGCAGCGCCGACAAATGATCGTAGGCCGATTGCTGCGGCCGCATTTCCTCGATCTGGTGTTGTGCGAAAAAGCCGCAGGACAGCTTCGGCGAGCGGATCATCCGCCCGGCCGATGGCGGCAGCCGGCCGGCGAGCAGGCGGGCAAAGGTGGTCTTGCCGTTGCCATTGGCCCCGAGCAAGGCGATTCGGTCGTCCGGATCGAGCCGCAGATCGAGCCGCGACAGCACCGGCCTGCCGGTCGCGTAACCGACGCTCGCCCGTTCGAGCGAGATCAGCGGCGGGTGCAACCGCGGCGGGTCGGGAAAAGCGATGCGCGGCGGCGGTTCGCGGGCGGCGAGCACCACGGGTTCGAGCCGGGCCAGCGCCTTCAATCGGCTCTGCGCCTGGGTCGCCTTTGACGCCTTGGCGCGAAACCGGTCGACAAAGGCCTGCAGCCGCTGGCGCTGGTCGGCCTGCTGCCGGGCGACAACCTCAAGCCGCTGGGCATTTTCCCGGCGCGCGCGCAAAAAGGCGTCGAAGCCGCCGGAATAGGCGGTCAGCTTGCCCTGTTCGAGGTGCAAGGTCAGCGTCGTCACCGCATTCAGCACGCGGCGGTCGTGACTGACCAGGATCAGGGTCCGGCGATAGAAGCGCAGGAAGCGTTCGAGCCATAGCGAGGCTTCGAGATCGAGATGGTTGGTCGGCTCGTCGAGCAGCAAGAGGTCGGGCTCGGTGAACAGGATCGCGGCCAACGCCACCCGCATCCGCCACCCGCCGGACAGATCGTCGAGCGGCCGGCCCTGCATCGCGTCGTCGAAGCCGAGCCCGGCGAGGATGCGCGCGGCGCGGCCGGGCGCCGAATAAGCGTCGATCTCGACCAGCCGGGTCTCGATCTCGGCGGCGCGCAGTGGCGCCGGCCCGGCTTCGCGCTCGGCCAGCAGGCGGGTGCGCTCGCGATCGGCGGCGAGCACCGTTTCGTGCGGGGTCGCGGCTCCGCTCGGCGCCTCCTGGGCGAGAAACCCGACCCGGCAGCCGCGCGGCAGGTCGATCGTGCCGTCCTCCGGCTGCAAAACGCCGCGGATCAGGTCGAGCAGGGTGGATTTGCCGACGCCGTTGCGGCCGACCAGCCCGACCTTGGCGCCTTCCGGGATCTGGGCATTCGCCCGGTCGAGCAATGCCCGGCGCCGGTCGATGCGGTAGGTCACTTCAAAAAGGGTCAGCATCGCGGTCTCATACCACGAGGATACAGCAGAGCCCGATTGTGCCGCTTCGATTTATCCGGCCGGGCATGGACCGCCGCCAAGGTTCTTCTCGGGCAGCAACCGGCTAGGCGTGCGGGAGGGTCCGCAGCAGCACCTGCAGTGCGGTCAGGATCATGCCGCCGATCGCCAGCGTCGCGGTGATGCCGACGCCAACAACCCATTTGATCAGCCGCAGCTCGAGCTGGGCAATTTCGCGCCGCAAATCCGAAGCCTCGGCCGAGAGTTCGCGCCGCAAATCCGAAGCCTCGCCGAGAGTTCGCGCCGCAAATCCGCCAAATCAGCCTTGGTCGCAAGGTTGGAAAGATCGATGTCCACGGCGCGCTTCAAGACCGCCGTCAGCGCCTCGGCCTGGGCGTCGGTGAAGCCGGCGGCGGTCAAACTCTTGACGCTCTCATGGGTATCAAGCGAGCTGATCACGTCGATACCGTTTCCCGGCCGGTCGCCAAGCGGTCACGCCGGCGGCAACGCCGCGTACACCGCACGCTCGAACGCGCCGGACAGGGCGAGCGCGCGCGGATCGGCGAAGGGCAGGAACTGGCTCAGGATCACCCCGGCGACCTGCTTTGCCGGGTCGATCCAGTAATAGCTGTTGAAGATCCCGCCCCAGGTCAGGCTGCCGGCGCTGCGGCCAAAGGGACCCGGCAGCGGGGTGATCATCCAGCCCAGCCCCCAGTGGCAGCGCATGCCGGGAAACAGCGCGAAGTCGTTGGTCCGCTCCGGCATCGCCGTGCGCATTATCCCGGCTTCGAGATCGCCGGTCTGGTTCGCGGCCATCGCCGCTACGGTTTCCGGCCGCAGCAGCCGGGCGCCGGCAAACTGTCCCTGATCGAGCACCATCCGCACAAACCGCAGATAGTCGCCCCCGGTCGAATAGAGCCCGCCGCCGCCGGCCCAGAACTCCGGTTTCTGCGGCGGCATGTCGACCGCAATCGGCGCCAGGGACCCGTCGGCCCGGCGCTGATGTACCGGCGCCAGCCGCGACATCTGTTCCGGCGCCAGCGCAAAACCGGTATCCGCCATGCCGAGCGGGGCGAAAATGTGCTCGCGAAAATACCGGTCGAGCGACGTGCCGCTGACGGCTTCGACGGCCCGGCCGACCCAGTCGATGCTGATGCCGTATTCCCAGCGCTCGCCGGGGTCGAACAGCAACGGCAGGCGCAGGGAGGCGAGCCTGCCGGTGCTGGTCGACGGGGTGTCGGTGCGATGGATGTAGCGGATCAGATCGGCGTTCAGCATCTCGTAGCCGAAGCCGGCGGTGTGGGTCAGCAGATGGCGCAGGGTGATCGGCCGCCGGGCCGGGCGCAGCCGCGGCTTGCCGGCCGCATCGAAGCCGACCAGCACCTGTGGCGCGGCCAATTCCGGCAGCACCGGGCCGATCGGCTGGTCGAGCTCGAGCTTGCCCGCCTCAACCAGCTGCATCGCCGCGACCGAGGTCACCGCCTTGGTCATCGAGGCGATGCGAAAGATCGTGTCGGGGGTCATCGCGCTGTCGAGGGCAAGGTCGCGCCGGCCGAAGGCGCCCTCATAGACGACGCCGCCCGGCATCGCCGCCAGCGCCACCACGCCCGGCACTTCGCCGGCCTCGGCGGCGCGGCGCAGCACCGCGTCGATTTCGGCAATGGATCCCATCGGCTTCTCCTCAGCGCCGCCGCGGCGACGCATCTTTCGCCAGCTGCGAGGTGATGTCGGCAAAGGTCACGGCCAGCGAGGTGCGCACATCGAGCACACTCGGCGCGCGGGCCGCCAGCGCCTCGCGCAAGGCCGGAGCGATTGCTCCCGGCTCCTCGATACGCACCCCGCGGCAGCCGAGCGCGCGGGCGATCGCGGCGTGATCCCAATCGTTGAACTCGGCTGCGAACGGCCCCGAGCCGTGCAATACCCAGCCGAGCGCGTTGTTGTTGAAGACGACACAGATGATCGGGATGTCGCGCTCGACCGCGGTCATCAGCCCGTTCATGGTCATCGCGAACCCGCCATCGCCGCACACCGCGACCACCGGCCGGTCGGGATGCACCAGCTTGGCGCCGAGCGCCGCCGGGATGGCGAACCCCATCGGCCCCGAACCGGCGGCCTGCAGAAAGCCCTCGGCCCGCTTGGTCTGGTAGAAATGGGTCATCATGATGCGGTTCTCGCCGGCGTCGCAGGTGACGATCGCATCCTCCGGCAGGCCGCGCGACAACTCGCCGATCAGGCGTTGCGGCAGGATCGGCTTGTCGTCGGCGAAATAGGCGCGGTCGTCGAAATAGCCGTGACGCTCGCGATGGCCGGCGACCCGGCGTTCGGCCTGCTGCCGCCGCGCCGGCCCACGCGCCTCTACCTCATGGAGCAGCTGGCCGAGGATGACCGCGGCGTCGCCGAGCAGCACATGCTCGGCCGGGTAGTTCCACGACGCATTGCGCGGCTCGATGTCGATCTGGACAAAGGTCTGCCGGGCCGGGTCGAGCAAAGCGCGGTTTTCCCAGGCGGTATCGCTTGGGCTGAGCTTCGAGCCGGCGACCAGCACCAGATCGGCTTCGGCGATGCAGGCATTGGCCGCCTCGGTGCCAAAAGTGCCGAACACGCCCAAGGCCAGCGGGTGGGTCTCGGCAAAGCACCCCTTGCCGGCCGCGGTCGTCGCCACCGGCAGCCCGGCTGCTTCGGCGAGCCGGCGCAGCTGGTCGTAACCCTGGGAAATGCGCACGCCATTGCCGGCGATCAGCACCGGCCTCTGCGCCGACAATAACGCCGCGGCGGCGGCCTCGACCTGCCTCTGCTCGGCCGGCGGCGGCAGGGCGGGCAGATAGTGCCGGGTCGGATACAGCATCGGCTGCGAGTCGGGCGCGACATTCCCGGCCAGGGAATCATGGCTGTAAAGGATCGCGACCGGCCCCGGCTGCCCGGACAGCGCATGCTTGATGCCGAGCTGGGTCGCCTGCACCGCGGCCACCGGATCGTGCGCCTGCATGACATGCTTGGTGACGCCGCCAAAGGCGCGCCGCGCGTCCCAGCTGCCCCAATCGCCGGTGCCCTGCTGATAGGGCGCGTGCAGGGCAAAATGCGGGGCGTCGCTGAAATCGGTCAAGAGCAGCATCGGCGAACTCGACAGATGCGCCTCGATGATGCCGATCATGCCGTTGCCGAGCACCCACGGCCCTTGCCCGAGCAGAATCCCGGGCCGGCGCGTCAGCCGGCCATAGATTTCGGCCATGACCCCGGCCAATGATTCCTCGCGCACCAGCACGGTGCGCACCGAGTTCTGGTATTTGCTGAGGCCCGAGACGATGCGGCCGGTATGGCCGCCGGAAATGCCGAACACCATCTCGATCCCGGCCTCTTCGAGCACCCGCGCCACCAGCGCGCTCGCCGGCGTCTCCTCGGTCAGCATCGGCGCGATCGGCATGGCTTTATCCTCCCTCGGCTCGCGGCTGGTGGGAGCTTGCATCGGCGCCGCGCCGAAGACAATGTTTCGGGCGTTGCAGAAAGGATAGCGAATGCAATTGAGCCTGATCGTGCGCGGCCAGCATCCGGCCGGCGACGATATCCGCGCGCGCCATCGAGGACGATCTGGCATTGGTGCGCCGGGCCGAGGCGCTCGGCTTCGACGGGCTGGTCAAGGGCTCGCATTACAGCGCCCACCCGCTGCAATCGGTGCAGCAGATCCCGTTTCTGGCCCAGGTGGCGACACTGGCGCCGCGGCTGCGGCTGATCTGCGGCCTCGTGCTGCTGCCCTTGCACAAGCCGCTCGACATCGCCGAGCAGCTGGCGACGCTCGACATCCTGTCCGGCGGCAAGCTGGTCTTCGGCTGCGGCATCGGCTATCGCGATGTCGAGTTCAAGGCGTTCGGGCTGACCCGCAGGGAGGCGGCGGCGCGGTTCGAGGAAGGCCTGGCCGCGGTCAAACGGCTGTGGACCGAGGATTTCGTCGACATGACCGGCACGCATTTCGTGCTCGATCGCGCGAACTCGACGGTCAAGCCGCTGCAAAAGCCGCATCCGCCGATCTGGATCGGCGCCAATGCCGATGTTGCCGTGCGCCGCGCCGCAAGGCTCGGCGATTGCTGGTACATCAACCCGCACAGCACCTTGACGACCCTGGCGCGGCAAATGGAGATTTACCGGCGCGCGCTCGACGAATATGGCAAGCCGTTCCCGGCCGAATTGCCGATGCGGCGCGAGGTGTTTGTCGCCCATAGCCGCGACGAGGCGATCCGGCTCGCCCGCCCCTATCTCGAAACCAAGTACAAGACCTATCGCGAATGGGGCCAGGACAAGGTGATGCCCGCAGGGCGACGATTTCGACCATGATTTCGCCGAGCTGCTGGCCGATCGCTTTCTGATCGGCTCGGCGGCCGAAATCGCCGACCAGCTGATCGACCTGCAGCGCCGGTTCGGAATGAACCATCTCGTCGCCTCGCTGCATTGGCCGGGCATGCCCAACAGCCTCGCCCTCGAGCAAATGCAGATCCTCGCCGAGGAGGTCATGCCCATGGTGCGCCGCAGTTGAGGCTTTGGGAGTTGTACCGGGTCCCCGACAGCAGTTTACTGTTGGCGAGTAATGCGACAAAAGCCCGGACAACGCATGCTGATGCTGAAGGGCCGACAGGCATTTCACATCACCTTTCCGTCGCCCCCGCGAAGAGCGGGGGTCCAGGGATTCCAAGCAAAGCGCCGCGGCACCTGGATTCCCGCTGCCGCGGGAATGACGGGACAGAGGTGGCAGAGGAGTCGCAATGAGCGAGCTGCGCGCCGATTATGTCGTCGTCGGGGCCGGGTCGGCCGGGTGCGTGCTGGCCGACCGGCTGAGCGAGGACGGGGCGCAGGTGGTGCTGCTCGAAGCCGGCCCGCGCGACTGGCATCCGATGATCCACGTCCCGGCCGGGGCGTTGCGGCTGCGCGCCAACCCGCTGGTCAACTGGAATTATTACGCCGAACCCGAGGCCGGCATCGGCAACCGCTCATTGCACTGGCCGCGCGGCCGGGTGCTGGGCGGCACCAGCTCGATCAACGGCATGCTCTATGTCCGCGGCAACCCCGCCGATTACGATGGCTGGGCGCAGATGGGCTGCCGCGGCTGGACCTACTCCGACGTCCTGCCCTACTTCAAGAAATCGGAAAACTACGCCGCCGGCGATCCCGAATACCGCAGCAAGGGCGGCCCGTTGCCGGTCGAGGATTACCGCACCATCCTGCCTTTGACGCACCGCTTTGTCGAAGCCGCGCAGCAGGCCGGCTTCCCGCTGACCAAGGATTACAACGGCGCGGTGCAGGAAGGGGTCGGCTATTCGCAGATGACCCGCGGCGGCCGGTTTCGCGGCTCGACCGCGCAGACCTTTCTCGCCGAGGCGCGGCGGCGCGCCAATCTGCGGGTGGTGACCAAGGCGGTGGCGACGCGGCTGACCTTTGACGGAAAGCGCTGCACCGGCGTCGCCTTTCGCCGCGACGGCGAAGAGCGCCAGGTGCTGGCGGCGCGCGAGGTGATCGTGTCCGGCGGCACCGTCAACTCGCCGCAGTTGCTGCAGATCTCGGGGATCGGGCCGGCCGAGCATCTGCGTTCGATCGGGGTCGAGGTGGTGCATGAATTGCCCGGGGTCGGCGCCAACCTGTCCGACCATATCGCGGCGCGGGTGGCGCACCGGGTCAAGGGCGAGGCGTCGATCAACCAGCTGGCGCGCGGCCTCAGCCTGGTCCGCGAGATCGGCCGCTATGCCGCCACCGGACGCGGCGCCCTGACCTTTGGCGTCACCAGCGCGATGGTGTTCTGCCGCAGCCGCGAGGGGCTCGAAAGCCCGGATCTGCAATTGCTGTTCACCCCCGGCAGCTACGACCAGAGCGCCATCGGCAAGCTGGAGCGGGAGCCCGGCATGACCATTGTCGCCTGCGCGGTGCGGCCCGACAGCCGCGGCACGATCATGGCGCGCTCGAACGATCCCCTGGCGCGGGCCGAGATCCGGCCGAACTACCTGTCGGCAGAGAGCGATGTGCGGGTATTGCTCGCCGGCATCGACTATGCCCGGCAGATCTTCGCCGCGGCGCCGTTGGCGCGGCACAGCGCGGCCGAGACCATGCCCGGCCCGGCGGCCCGCTCGGAGCGCGAACTGACCGATTTCGTGCATCGCGGCGGCATCAACCTGCATCACCCGGTCGGCACCTGCAGGATGGGCGAGGACCCGATGGCGGTCGTCGACTCGCGGCTGCGGGTGCGCGGCGTCGGCGGGCTGCGGGTGATCGACGCGTCGGTGATGCCGACCGTGACCACCGGCAATACCAACGCGCCGACGATCATGATCGGCGAAAAGGGCGCAGCGATGATCCGCGAGGACGCGAGGGCGGCCTGACCGCGGGAGCCGGCGCCGCGGATCGCGGCAACGCCCTTGCGAGGCCGGGGATTTCGCTTATATTGGCAAGTTGATCGTATAGGTCCGCGCTGCGGACTGTTTCGCAGGTGGGCCGAGAGCCCACTTTTTCATATAGCGACACTGAATCTCATCGAGTGCGGGTTTCGGGAGCCGAGGTCGGGTTTTTGGTCGATACCAGCAGCATCGCGCAGATGATCGAGCCGTCGCTGGCGGCGATGGGCTATCGCCTGGTGCGGGTCGCCGTGACCAGCGGCCGCCGGCCGACCTTGCAGATCATGGCCGAGCGGATCGACGAGGCGCCGATGACGGTCGAGGATTGCGCGCTGATCAGCCATTCGGTCTCGGCCCTGCTCGACGTCGCCGACCCGATCGCCGGGGCCTATACCCTCGAGGTCAGCTCGCCCGGCATCGACCGGCCCTTGGTCCGGCCCGAGGATTACGACCGGTTCAGCGGTTTCGAGGCCAGGATCGAGCTGGCCCAGCCATTCGCCGGGCGCAAGCGGTTTCGCGGCCGGCTGCTCGGCACCGCGGCGGGCGAGATCCGCCTCGCCACCGAGGCCGGCGAAACCCGGCTGCCGCTCGCCGATGTCGCCCGCGCGCGGCTGGTTCTGACCGACGATCTGATCGCCGCGTTCCGTCCGCGCGGCAACTGACGCACGAAACCCGAGATCACCCGAAATTCTAGGATAGCCCTGGGAAAACCATGGAAAGCACCGTTACCTACGCCCGCCCCGAGCTGCTCCAGGTCGCCGACACCGTCGCCCGCGACAAGGGTATCGATCGCGACGAGGTGCTGGAGGCGATGGAGCAGGCGATCCAGAAGGCGGGCCGCTCCAAATACGGTCAGGAATACGATATCCGCGCCGAGATCGACCGCCGCAACGGCGAGATCCGGCTGCTGCGCTTTCGCGAGGTGGCCGAGCCGATCGAGAACGAGGCGACCCAGATCGCGCTTGGCGAGGCGCAGCGCCTGAACCCCGAGGCCGAGATCGGCGATTTCATCACCGACCCGCTGCCGCCGATCGATTTCGGCCGCATCGCGGCGCAGATCGGCCAAGCAGGTGATCGTGCAGAAGGTGCGCGACGCCGAGCGCCAGCGCCAATTCCTCGAATTCAAGGACCGGGTCGGCGAAATCGTCAACGGGCTGGTCAAGCGGGTCGAGTTCGGCAATGTCGTCGTCGATCTCGGCCGCGCCGAAGCGATGGCTGCGCCGCGACGAATTGCTGCCGCGCGAGAGCTTTCGCCAGGGCGAGCGGGTGCGCGCCTATATCTACGACGTGCGCCAGGAGCCGCGCGGCCCGCAGATCTTCCTGTCGCGCACCCATCCGCAGTTCATGGCCAAGCTGTTCGCCCAGGAAGTGCCGGAGATTTACGACAACATCATCGAGATCAAGGCGGTGGCGCGCGACCCCGGCAGCCGCGCCAAGATCGCGGTGATCTCGCGCGACAGCGGGATCGACCCGGTCGGCGCCTGCGTCGGCATGCGCGGCAGCCGCGTGCAGGCCGTGGTCGGCGAATTGCAGGGCGAAAAGATCGACATCGTGCCGTGGTCGGTGGACCCGGCGACCTTTGTCGTCAACGCGCTGGCCCCGGCCGAAGTCGCCAAGGTGGTGATGGACGAGGAGCAGCGCCGGGTCGAGGTCGTCGTGCCCGACGACCAGCTGAGCCTGGCGATCGGCCGGCGCGGCCAGAATGTGCGCCTGGCCTCGCAGCTGACCGGCTGGGACATCGACATCCTGACCGAGGCCGAGGAATCGGAACGGCGGACCGAAGAGTTCCGCAGCCGCAGCCGGATGTTCATCGACGCGCTCGACATCGACGAGGTAATCGCCCAATCTGCTGGTGACCGAGGGCTTCACCTCGCTCGAGGAAGTCGCCTATGTGGCGGTGAACGACCTCGCCGAGATCGAAGGGTTCGATCGCCGAAATCGCGCGCCGAACTGCAGGAACGCGCGCGCAACGCGCTCGAGCGGCGTGACCAGGAATATCAGGAGCGGCGCATCGAGCTTGGGGTCGCGGACGATCTGGCCGCGCTCGACGGGCTGACCCCGGGCATGCTGGTCGCACTCGGCGAGAAGGGGGTGAAGACGCCTCGACGATTTCGCCGATCTGGCCGGCGACGAGCTGGTCGAACTGCTCGCCGCCTCGGACAAGGGCGGCGTTACCCTCGATCTCGAAACCGCCAACGGGCTGATCATGGAGGCCCGCGCCCACTGGTTCGAGGACGAACCCACATCGGGGCAGGAGTAGCCGCAACGGCGGCCCTCGGCATCAGCAGCGCGGCGCCGGGCGACACGGCGGAGGCGGGCGAAGGCGGCGCCCAGCGGCGCTGTATCGTCACCGGCGAGGTCTGCGATCGCGCCCGCCTGCTGCGCTTTGTCGTCGGTCCCGGCGCGGCGCTGGTGCCCGATGTCGCGGCGCGGCTGCCCGGACGGGGTTTGTGGTTGACGCCGCGTCGGGATATAGTGGAGCGCGCGGTCGGCAAGCGGCTGTTTGCGCGCGCGGCGCGCCGGCCGGTCGTGGTCCCGATCGACCTTGCCGACCGGATCGAGGCGCTGCTGGTGCAACGCTGCATCGATGCGGTCGGCCTCGCCCGCCGGGCCGGCCTGGCCGTGGGCGGGTTCGAGCGCGTCTCCGATGCGGCGCGGACCGGAAAGGCGGCCGTGCTGCTTATCGCGGTCGACGGGACAGCGGGCGCGCGCCGCAAGATGCGGAGCTTGGCGCGTGATTTGCCGCTTGTCTGCGTGCTGACGGCGGCGGAGATTGGTGTGGCCTTTGGCCGCGAGCACGTGGTGAACGCTTCGCTCGGGGCCGGCCCGCTATGCGGCCGGCTGATCGCCGATGCGGAGAAGATTGCCGGCTTTCGCGCAGAGGCGGCGGTCGAGCGGGCGGCGCAACCAGTTCCGGCCGGGCCGGCGCGACAGGATGACGGTATTGGAGCGAGATGAGCGATACAACTGAGCAAGAGCAGAAACGGCCCCTGACCCTGGCTCGCACCGGCGGCCGGCTCGAGCTGCGCAAGGGCGTGGAAACCGGGCAGGTGCGCCAGAGCTTCTCGCACGGGCGCTCCAAGACGGTCACTGTCGAGGTGCGCAAAAAGCGCGTGATCGGCCCTGGCGGGGTTACCGAACCCGGCCGGGCCGAGACGGCCCCGACGGTGGCGCGCGAATCGGCGCCGGCGGCGCGGCCGCAATCGGCAGAGCCGGCGCGGCGCCCCGTCGTCATCCCGCGCGCTCTGACCGCCGAGGAACGCGCCGGCCGGGTGCGTGCGGTGCAGGATGCCCATAAGGCCGACGAGGAGGCGCGCCATCGCGCCGCACTGGCCGAGGCCGACCGCCGGCGCCAGGCGGAGGAACATGCCGCCGCGGAAGCCCGCCGGCACGCCGAAGAGGAAGCCCGCGCCAAGGTCGAGGAGGAGGAGAACCGCCGCCGCGCCGCCGAGGACGCACGCAAGCGCTCCGAGGACGAGGCGCAGCGGCGCAAGGAGGAGGAATCGCGGCGCGAGGTCGCCGAGCGGGCCGGCAAGGCGGCGGCGGCCAAGGTCGCCGCCCTCGCCGCGGCCGGCAAGGTCGCCATGCCGGCCGAGGAGGAAGAGGAACCGGCGGCACAAAGCCGCCGCCCCGGCGTCCGGCCCGAAATCAGAAAGCCGGCCGCCCCGCCGCGCCACGAGATGCGCCGGCGGACCGGAAAAATCACGGTTACCCGGGCGCTGTCCGACGAGGAAGGCGAGCGCATGCGCAGCCTCGCCTCGGTGCGCCGGGCGCGCGAGCGCGAGCGCCAGCGCCTGCATCAGAACGAGTCGGAGCCGGTCAAGATGGTGCGCGAGGTGGTGATCCCCGAGACGATCACCGTCCAGGAATTGGCGAACCGCATGGCCGAGCGCGGGGTCGACGTGATCAAGGCGCTGATGCGCAATGGGCGTCATGGCGACGATCAACCAGCTGATCGACGCCGACACCGCCGAGCTGGTGGTCACCGAGTTCGGCCACCGCCTGCGCCGCGTCTCCGAATCGGATGTCGAGATCGGCCTGCGCGGCGAGGACGATGCCCGAAGACCTGCTGCTGCCGCGGGCGCCGGTCGTCACCGTGATGGGCCATGTCGACCACGGCAAGACCTCGCTGCTCGACGCGCTGCGCCAGACCGATGTCGCGGCCGGCGAGGCCGGCGGCATCACCCAGCATATCGGCGCCTATCAGGTCAATGCTGCAGAGCGGCCAGCAGATCACCTTTATCGACACGCCGGGTCACCAGGCCTTCACCGCGATGCGCGCGCGCGGCGCCAATGTCACCGACATCGTCGTGCTGGTCGTCGCCGCCGATGACGGCATCATGGAGCAGACGGTCGAGGCGATCCGCCACGCCAAGGCGGCGCAGGCGCCGATCATCGTCGCCATCAACAAGATGGACAAGGCCGATGCCAAGCCCGAGCGGGTGCGCCAGGAACTGCTGCAGCACGAGATCGTCGTCGAAGAGCTCGGCGGCGAGGTGCTCGACGTCGAGGTGTCGGCGCTCAAAAAGACCAATCTCGACAAGCTCGAAGAAGCGATCCTGCTGCAGGCCGAACTGCTCGATCTCAAGGCCAACCCGAACCGCCCGGCCGAGGGCGTCGTCCTCGAGGCCAAGCTCGAGCGCGGCCGCGGCGCGGTCGCCACCGTGCTGATCCAGCGCGGCACGCTTGCAGGGTCGGCGACATCTTCGTCGCCGGCAGCGAATGGGGCCGGGTGCGCGCGCTGGTCGACGATCGCGGCAGAAGCCAGACCGAGGCCGGCCCGTCGACCCCGATCGAGGTGCTGGGCCTCAACGGCACGCCGCTGGCCGGCGATGATTTCGTCGTCGCCGAGAATGAGAGCCGCGCCCGCGACATCGCCGATTTCCGGCAGCGCCGCCGGCGCGACGCGAGCAGGCGGCCGCGGGCGGGCGCGGCACGCTCGAGCAGATGTTCTCGCAGATCGCCGCCGGCACCGCCAAGGAGCTGCCGGTCGTGGTCAAATCCGACGTGCAGGGCTCGCTCGAAGCGATCATCGGCTCGCTCGAAAAGATCTCGACCAGCGAGGTGGCGATCCGGGTGCTGCACTCGGCCGTCGGCGGCATCAACGAGAGCGACGTGATCCTGGCCAAGGCGTCGGACGCGGTGATCATCGGCTTCAACGTCCGCGCCAATCCGCAGGCGCGCGACCTGGCCCGGCGCGACGGCGTCGAGATCCGCTATTACTCGATCATCTACGATGTGATCGACGACATGAGGCGGCGCCCTGTCGGGCCTGCTGTCGCCGACCTTGCGCGAGCGCTTCCTCGGCAACGCCGCGATCCGCGAGGTCTTCAACATCACCAAGGTCGGCAAGGTCGCCGGCTGCATGGTGACCGAAGGCATCGTCCGGCGCGGCGCCAAGGTCCGCCTGCTGCGCGACAACGTCGTCATCCACGAAGGCACCCTCAAGACCCTGAAGCGCTTCAAGGACGAGGTGCGCGAGGTCCGCGAAGGCTACGAATGCGGCATGGCCTTCGAGAATTACGAGAACATCCAGACCGGCGACATCATCGAGTGCTTCGAGATCGAAGAAGTGGCGCGGGCGCTGTAGCGGCGCGGGATGGCAACCAGCGAGCGCCAGCAGCTCGGAATGAGCGCAAGCCAGCATGACCGACGCCAGCATGACCGACGCCGGGCGCCGGGCGCCGAGCCGGAGCGCGGCTCCAGCCAGCGGCGACGCCGCGTCGGCGAGGAGCTGCGGCATATCCTGGCGCAGATCCTGCGCGATGGAAGGTGCGCGATCCGGCGCTGCGCGAGGCCAACATCACCGTGAGCGAAGTGCGGCTCAGCCCGGATCTGCGCAATGCCAGCGTCTATGTGATGCCGCTCGGCGGCGCCAATGCCGCGCCGATCATCGCCGGCCTCGAGCGCAGCGCGCCGTTCCTGCGCGCGCTGGCCGCCCGCGAGCTCTCGCTTGCGCAACGCGCCGGCGCTGGTCTTTGCGCTCGACCGCTCGTTCGATCAGGCCGACCGGATCGCCACCCTGCTCGCCCGGCCGGAGGTCGAACGCGACCTGCACCCCCGGGTGGCGGAGGGTGCGGACGACGATGCCGGCTGAGCGCGGTCTTCACGGCTGGCTGGTCATCGACAAGCCGCGCGGCCTCACCTCCAATCGCGGTCGTCGACGGGTCCGCCGCAGCACCGGAGCCAAGGCCGGGCATGCCGGCACCCTCGACCCGCTGGCGACCGGCGTGCTGCCGGTCGCGCTCGGCGAGGCGACCAAGACCGTCGCCTATGCGATGGGCGGCCGCAAATGCTACCGCTTCAGCATCCGCTGGGGCATCGCCCGGACGACCGACGATGGCGAGGGCGAGATCGTCGGCGAGAGCGGCGTGCGGCCGAGCGCCGCGGCGGTCGAGGCGATCCTGCCGCGCTTTATCGGCACCATCGGGCAGACGCCCGCCGGCCTATTCGGCGATCAAGGTGGCGGGGCGGCGCGCCTATGCGCTGGCCCGCGCCGGCCAGGCCGCCTTGCCTGCCGGCGCGGCCGGTGGAGATCGCAACGCTTCGCCTGACCGCGGCGGCCGAGCCCGACCACGCCGAATTCGAGGCCGTGGTCGGCAAGGGCACCTATATCCGGTCCCTCGCCCGCGATCTCGCCGTCGCGCTCGGCACCGTCGGCCATGTCGCGGCGCTGCGCCGCCTGTCGGTCGGGCCGTTTACCGAGGCGCAGGCGATTTCACTGGATATCCTTGACCGATTTGGGCCATACTCTGGGTGCGTGCCGGGCATCTGCTTCCGATCGAGACCGCGCTGGACGACATCCCGGCGCTGGCCTTGACGGCAGCCGAGGCCGATCGGCTGCGTTGCGGGCAGCGCCGTGAGGCCGGATGAGCCCGGCGGACCGGCGCGGTTCGAGCGATTTGCGTCCGGCACCGTGGTCAGCGCGTGGCACGGCCATGCTCTGATCGCTCTGGCGATGATCGAAGACGGCGGTCTTCGGCCGGTGCGCATTATCAATTGCTGAAAGAGGCTCGACCGATGTCGATCACCGCCGAGCGCAAGCAGGTGCTCATTTCCGAATACGCTACCAAACCGGCCGATACCGGGTCGCCGGAGGTGCAGGTCGCGATCCTCAGCGAACGCATCCGCAACCTCACCGACCATCTGGGAAGCCACAAGAAGGACTTTCACTCGCGGCGCGGCCTGCTGGTGATGGTCGGCCAGCGCCGCCGCCTGCTCGATTACCTCAAGCGCTCGCACGCGCCCGCGCTACGAGACGTTGATCGGGCGTCTCGGACTGCGCCGCTGATACTTTGTCGGGATCGCGCGCGCAATCGACCGCCGCCGCCCGGATCAGCCGGGCGGGCTGCGCCGCGTCGGCGACGGCCTCGCAGCGCCGAGCCCGGACATTTCGCCGCCGAGCAGAGCAGGCGCGACCCGTGTCGCCCAGCCTCTCGCCGCGCGATGCTTTTTGAAAGGAATGATTGGGAATGTTTCAGGTTTATCGCAAGGAACTGAACTGGGGCGGCCGCCGCCTCATCCTCGAAACCGGCAAGATGGCGCGCCAGGCCGATGGCGCGGTGCTCGCCACCTATGGCGAGACGACGGTGCTGTGCACCGCCGTCGCGATGAAGACCGCCAAGCCGGGCCAGGACTTTTTTCCGCTGACCGTCAACTATCAGGAAAAGACCTTTGCCGCCGGCAAGATCCCCGGCGGCTTTTTCAAGCGCGAAGGCCGCCCCTCGGAAAAGGAAACGCTGATCTCGCGGCTGATCGACCGGCCGATTCGGCCGCTATTCGTGCCTGGTTTCCGCAACGAGACCCAGATCATCTGCACGGTGCTGAGCCACGATCTCGAAAACGATCCCGACATCGTCGCGATGATCGGCGCCTCGGCGGCGCTGACGATCTCGGGCATCCCGTTTCTCGGGCCGATCGCCGGCGCGCGGGTCGGCTATATCGACGGCGAGTATGTGCTGAACCCGATGCTCGGCCGACTTGCCGCGACTCGCAGCTCGACCTGGTCGTCGCCGGCACCGGCGAAGGCGTGCTGATGGTCGAATCCGAGGCGCAAGGAACTCTCCGAGGAAGTCATGCTCGGCGCGGTGACCTTTGGCCATCGCGCGTTCCAGCCGGTGATCCAGGCGATCATCGAACTGGCCGAAACCTGCGCGCAGCGACCCCTGGGAGCTGCCACCCGCCCCGGCCGATTTCGACGGCGATCGAGGCCCGGCTGCGCGAGACGATCGGCCCCCTGCTCGAAGCCGCCTATCGCGAACAGGGCAAGCAGGACCGCAGCAACCGGCTCGATGCCGCCAAGGCGCAGATCGCCGAACTGTTCGCCGATGAGGGGCAGCGCAGCCTGGCGCTCAAGCTGTTCAAGGATCTCGAAAAGGAGATCGTGCGCGGCGCCATCCTGCGCGGCGGCAGCCGGATCGACGGCCGCGACACCAGGACGGTGCGGCCGATCACCGCCGAGGTCGGCATTCTGCCGCGCGCCCACGGCTCGGCGCTGTTCACCCGCGGCGAAACCCAGGCGCTGGTGGTGGCCACGCTCGGCACCGGCCAGGACGAGCAGATCATCGATGCGCTCGAAGGCGAGTACCGGGAAAACTTCATGCTGCACTACAATTTCCCGCCCTATTCCACCGGCGAGGCGGGCCGCATGGGCTCGCCCGGGCGGCGCGAGATCGGCCACGGCAAGCTCGCCTGGCGCGCGATCCGGCCGCTGCTGCCGTCCAAGGAAAGCTTCCCCTACACGATCCGCGTCGTCTCCGAGATCACCGAGTCGAACGGCTCCTCGTCGATGGCCTCGGTGTGCGGCGCCTCGTTGTCGCTGATGGATGCGGGCGTGCCGCTGCCGCGTCCGGTCGCCGGGATCGCGATGGGGCTGATCAAGGAGCCCGAAGGCTTCGCCGTGCTGTCGGACATTCTCGGCGACGAAGATCATCTCGGCGACATGGACTTCAAGGTCGCCGGCACCGACCGGGGCGTCACCGCGCTGCAGATGGACATCAAGATCACCTCGATCACCGAGGAGATCATGCGCATCGCGCTGGATCAGGCGCGCGACGGACGGGTCCATATCCTCGGCGAGATGGCCAAGGCGCTGACCGGCGCGCGCGACGCGGTCAGCGACAACGCGCCGCGCATCACCACGATGACGCATCCCCAAGGACAAGATCCGCGAGGTCATCGGCTCGGGCGGCAAGGTGATCCGCGAAATCACCGAGACCACCGGCGCCAAGATCGATATCGACGACGACGGCACGATCAAGGTCGCCGCGGTCGACGGCAACGCCGCCCAGGCGGCGATCGACTGGATCCGCGGCATCGTCGCCGAGCCCGAACTCGGCGCGATCTACAACGGCAAGGTGGTGAAGACCGTCGATTTCGGCGCCTTCGTCAACTTCCTCGGCGTCGCGCGACGGGCTCGTCCATATCAGCGAACTCGCCGCGCAGCGGGTCGGCAAGGTCGCCGATGTCGTCAAGCTCGGCGACACGGTCAAGGTCAAGGTGCTGGGCTTCGACGATCGCGGCAAGGTCAAGCTCAGCATGCGCCAGGTCGACCAGCAGACCGGCGAGGATCTCGGCGCCAGACGACCGGAGCCGGCCAAGGCGATGCCCTGAGGAATTGGCCTGAGGAATCGGCCCTGAGGAATTGGCCCTGACGCCAGCCCATGCCGGGCGGGACGGCCCAGCACCTCCCGCAATGCCGCCGCTGCCGCCGGTAATCGGTCATCGCGGCGCCGCCGCCTGCGCACCCGAAAACACCTTTGGCGGGCTGCGCCGGGCGAAGGCGCTCGGCTGCCGCTGGGTCGAGTTCGATGTGCGCCTGACCGCCGACGGCGAGCTGATCCTGCTCCACGACGAACGGCTCGACCGAACCACCGACGGCAGCGGCAGGGCGCGCGCGCTGCCGTTGTCGGCGATCCGCCGCCACGACGCCGGCAGCTGGTTCGATCCGTCCTTTACCGGAGAGCGCGTGCCGACCCTGGCCGAGGCGATCGAGGTTTTGGCCGAGCTTGGCCTCGGCGCCAATATCGAGGTCAAGGCCGGCCGCGGCCTGGCCGCCGCAACCGGCGGCGCGACCGCCGATCTGCTCGCACGATCGTGGCCGCGACAACTGCCGCCGCCGCTGATTTCGAGCTTTCTGCCCAGAGCCCTGGCGGCGGCCCGCGATCGTGCGCCGGCGATCGCCCGCGGGCTGCTGGTGCGGGCGGTGCCGCGCCATTGGCGGGTTCGCGCCAAAAGTCTCGGCTGTGCGTCGATCCATGCCGAGCACCGGCGGCTGCGGCCGGCGATCGTGGCGGAGATCCGCGATTCGGGTTATGCTGCGCTCGCCTATACGGTCAACGATGCCGCGCGGGCCCGAGAGCTGCTCGCCTGGGGGGTCGCCTCCGTGTTTTCGGATGTTCCCCACCTCGTCCTTGCCGAGGCGCCGGAGGGTGCCTTTCGCCCGGCCGCTGCGGCATCAGGCTCGGCGTTGGCGACGCGTCAGGGAGCGCTTTGGTGAGGCCGCTCAATCCGCTGGTGATTTCCGGCCGCGAGGTGCTGCCGCTTGTCGAAGGCGGCAAGGGCATCTCCGTATCGAACGGCGAGAGTTCCGGCGCCTGGGCGGCAGCCGGGGGCGTCGGCACCTTCTCCGGCGTCAACGCCGACAGCTACGGCGAGGCCGGTCAGCTGATCGCGCAGCTCTATCACGGCCGCACCCGGCGCGAGCGGCACGAGGAGCTGTCGCCTATGCGATCGCCGGCGGCATCCAGCAGGCGCGTGTCGCCCATGAGCGCGCGCAACGGCGAGGGCCGCATCCACATGAACGTGCTGTGGGAGATGGCGGCCGCCGAGCGGGTCCTGCACGGCGTGCTCGAAGGCGCCGGGGCCTGATCCACGGCGTCACCTGCGGCGCCGGCATGCCCTACAAGATCGCCGAGATCTGCGCCCGCTACGGCGTCCACTATTATCCGATCGTCTCCTCGGCGCGCGCCTTCCGGGCGTTGTGGAAACGCGCCTATCACAAATTCTGCGACTGGCTCGGCGGCGTCGTCTACGAAGACCCGTGGCTGGCCGGCGGCCATAACGGGCTGTCCAACGGCGAGGATCCGGTGCAGCCCGAGGCGCCCTATCCGCGGGTCCGCGAGCTGCGCAGCCTGATGGCCGAATTCGGGCTCGCCGCAACGCCGATCTTCATGGCCGGCGGGCGTGTGGTATCTGCGCGAATGGGAGCGATTGGATCGACAATCCCGAATTCGGCCCGGTCGCCTTCCAATTCGGCACCCGGCCGCTGCTGACCCAGGAAAGCCCGATCTCCGAGGTGTGGAAGCGCAAGCTGCTGACGCTTGGGCGAGGGCGATGTCTATCTCAACCGATTCAGCCCGACCGGATTTTACTCCTCGGCGGTGCGCAACGGCTTTCTGCACGAATTGCAGCAGCGCTCGGAACGCCAGGTCGCCTATGCGGTCGAGCCGGTCGGCGAACATGTGGCGCCATTCCAGGTCGGGGCGCGCGGCCGCATCGTCTATCTGACCGCGCATGACCGCGAATCGGCCGAGCGCTGGGTCGCGGCAGGGCTTCACCGAGGCGCTGCGCACCCCGGATTCGACGCTGATCTTCGTCACCCGGCAAAAGGCGCTCGAGATCCGCACCGACCAGATCGGCTGCATGGGCTGCCTCAGCGCCTGCCAATTCTCGAACTGGGCGCAGAACGAGACGGGCACGACCGGCAAGAAGGCCGACCCGCGCAGCTTCTGCATTCAAAAGACCCTGCAGGCGATCCGCCATTCGGACGATGTCGAGCAGCAGCTGATGTTCGCCGGGCACAACGCCTATCGCTTTGCCTCCGACCCGTTCTATGCCAACGGTTATGTGCCGACGGTGCGCGGGCTGGTCGAACGCCTGCAGACCGGCGACTAAATCGGCTGCCGCGCCTCGCGCCGGTTTAATTCAACCAAATGTCATGCTATATTCATCACATGACAATGGTGCAGCCCGCCTCATCGGCCGTCTTGGAATGTCTGCGCGCGGCCGGGCTGCGGCCGACGCGCCAGCGCCTCGCCCTGGCGGGCCTGCTGATCGGCGGCGGCGACCGCCACGTCACCGCGGATCAGCTGCACGACGAGGCTGCGGCGGCGGCGATCCCGGTTTCGCTGGCGACCGTCTACAACACCCTTCATCAATTCACCGCGGCCGGGCTGTTGCGCGAGGTCGTGGTCGAGCCGGGCCGTTCGTATTTCGACACCAACACCGCCGATCACCATCATTTCTTCTGTGCGGCGGACGGCATGCTGCAGGATATCCCGGCGCAGGAGGTTACCGTCGCCGGGCTGCCGCAGGCGCCGGCCGGGACCGAGATCCGCCGTATCGACGTGGTCGTCCGCGTCGGTCCGCAACGCCGCTGATCGCCAAGATCTAACTTCCTCCCCCGCATACTGGCGCCGGCGCTGCGACGCGCCGGGCCATTCGCGCAAAGCGTGGACCCCGCGGCGTAGCGGCGCGAACGGTTGCCCCGGACCCCGCGCCGCTCAACCCCCACCGCGCTCCGCGCGGCATCCCTGCGAATGAGTAGTTTCCGAGCCTAACGGGGATTGTTGGCGATATCATCTAGAGCACATGAGTGCTCAATCAGATTGGCCCCGCAACCGGCTTTTACTCGCCCTTCCCGCTGCCGAGATCGCCCAGCTTCTGCCCGATCTCGAACGGATTTACTGTCAACGCGAACAGATCCTGATGGATGCCGACAGTTTGCTCGACCATGTATTCTTCCCCGACAGCGGTGTCGTCTCGGTGGTAGCGGTTTATGCGGACGGCAGTATTATCGAGATGGCAACGATCGGCAGGGAGGGCTGCACCGGGGTACAGGCGATCTTTGGCGCGGAGAATTCCTCGGTCCGGCTTCTCGTTCAGATCCCCGGGGGAGCCGCACGGATGTCGAGCGCGGCGTTCACCCGGGCGATGGCGTCGATGCCGTCCTTCCGAACCCTGATGTACGCCTACATTCAGGCGTTTCTTGAGCAGGTCCTGGTGTCGGTGGCGTGCAACGGCGCGCACAGCCTCAAGCAGCGTTTTGCGCGTTGGCTTTTGATGATGCGCGACCGCGGCGACAATGATGCACTCCAAATCACCCAAAGCCTGCTCGCCGAAATGCTGGGTGTCCAGAGGCCGACCATCACCAACGCTGCCCGGGTGTTGGAACGTGCCGGTTTGATCGCGCGCGGCCGGCGGCAGGTCACGATTCTCGATCGGCAGGGCCTCCTGGGTGAATCGTGTGAATGTTATCAATTGGTCCGGTCGCGGATCGCTTTTCACCTTCCCAGATCGTACGGATAAAAAAGCGAGCCGCCCTAAGTCGGTAATGTACATTACCGACAATACCCGCCCGACGGGATTACAATCCAGGCCTGCCGGCGGGTGACAGGCGCTCTCCGGCGAGGTTTAGGCAAGCCGCAATCGATTCTCCAAAAGAGCGTCTCTGCGCGACATTGAAGGCCGAGCGTGCATTGCGATGAGAGGACAGGGTCAGAGACAGGCCGGAGCGGCTCGTCCGCGGCCAAGCCGGCGTTCACCGCCGAGACGCAATTCGCCGCTCGCGGCTGACCGAGTTCGCGGTGGTCGGGCTCGGCGCCTCGGCCGGCGGCCTCGACGCGTTCCGCAGGCTGCTCGCCGCGCTCCCCGGCGGCACCGGCATGGCTTTCATCCTGATCCAGCATCTCGATCCGACGCATGCGAGCATGATGGTCGACCTGCTGTCCGGCCATACGCCGCTCCGAGTCCAGCAGGCGGCGGACGGGATGGCGATCGAGCCCGAGCATGTCTATCTCATTCCGCCGGCCAATTATCTCTCGATCGGCGGTGGGGTCCTGCGGCTATCGGAACCGCGCGAACGTCACGGCGCGCGGCTGCCGTTCGATTTCTTTTTGCGCTCGCTGGCCGAAGAACTGGGTGAGCGGGCGATCTGCGTGATCCTGTCCGGAACCGGCAGCGACGGCAGCCTGGGGCTGAAGGCGGTCAAGGAGAAGGGCGGGCTGGTCATCGCCCAGGATCCGGCCGAGGCCGAGTATGACGGCATGCCGCGCAGCGCGATCATGACCGGCGCCGACTACAATCTGCCGAGAGGGCTGAACGGTCTGCAGGTCGTCGCCGCATGCGGGAGACGCTCGCTCGCGAGATCCCGCAATCATCCTGACCGGCGACATCTCGACCGACACCTTGCGCGAGATCGCCCGGGGCGGCCACCTGCACCTTAACAAGCCGGTCAAGGCGAGGGAATTGATCGACCTGATCCGGCGCTGCCTCGCCGAGGCGCGGCCGCCGGCGCCGGCGAGCCCCCGGCAGCCGGCCGAAGCCGACGGCGACGGCCAGCGACCGCCGGCCATCTTCGTGGTCGACGATGACAGCGCGGTGCGCGAGGCGCTGCGCGATCTACTGCAGGCGGACGGCCGGACGGTCGAGGTCTACGCCAGTTCCGAGGCCTTTCTCGAAGCCTATCGTCCCGATGGCGAAGGCTGCCTGCTGGTCGATGCCCGGATGCCCGGCATGGGCGGGCTCGCGCTGCTGCAGCGCTCCAGAACGAGGGACATCGCCTGTCGGCGATCAAACCGGCCGCAAAGGTTTGCTCGATCATCTGCGGCCGGCGGGCTCGACACCGATGCCGGGCTGGCGCCGCGTGCCGGCGCGCGGATAGTCTTGCCGCCGGGCAATCACCCGCGGGTGGAGGGCAACCATGCAATGGCGGATCGGCGCCGTTACCGTGACCAAAATCGTCGAGCTCGAAGTCACCGGCGGCAGCCGCTTTTTGTTGCCGCAGGCGACCTACGAGGCGGTATTGCCGATCGGCTGGCTGCAGCCCGATTTCGCCGACCAACGCGGCCGGCTGAAGATGAGCATTCACGCGCTCGTCGTCGAAACCCCGAGCCGGCGCATCATCGTCGACACCTGTCTCGGCAATGACAAGGAAAACCGCCGGATCCCGGCCTGGAACCGGATGCAGACCGGTTTCCTCGCCGATCTTGCCGCCGCCGGCTATCCCCGCGAGACCATCGACACGGTGGTGTGCACCCATCTGCATGTCGACCATGTCGGCTGGAACACCATGCTGGTCGAGGGACGCTGGGTTCCGACTTTCCCCAACGCGCGCTATCTGATCGGCCGCGTCGAATATCACCACTGGGCCGCGCCGCACGGGCGCGACGACATGGCGGCGGTGCTCGCCGATTCGGTGACGCCGGTGTGGCAGGCCGGCCTCGCCGAACTGGTCGAGACCGACCACCGGATCTGCGACGAAATCAGCCTGGTGCCGACCCCGGGGCATACCCCCGGCCATGTCAGCCTGCGCATCGCCTCGGATGGCGAGACGGCGCTGATCACCGGCGACTTCATGCACCACCCCTGCCAGATCGCGCGGCCGGACTGGTCGTCGACCGCCGATTCCGATCCGGCGGCGGCGCGGCTGACCCGCGAGCGGATGTTGACCGATCTCGCCGATACCCCGATCCTGGTCATCGGCACCCATTTCGCCGGCCGCAGCGCCGGCCGGATCGTGCCCGACGGCGACGCCTTTCGCCTTGCCGTCTGAGATTGCGGGGAGATCGTGGAGATGGGCGAGCTGGTCTTCGACGGCTTGAAGGTGATCGACTGCGCCAGCTTTATCGCTGGTCCGGCGGCGGCGACGGTGATGTCGGATTTCGGCGCCGAAGTCGTCAAGATCGAGCCGCCGGGCGCCGGCGACCCCTATCGCCGGCGGGCGCAGCCGCGGATCGGGCCGGGGGTCGAGGGCAACCCCGGGTTTGTCCTCGACGGCCGCAACAAAAGGAGCCTGGCGCTCGATCTGCGCTCGCCGGCCGGTCAGCAGGTGCTGCGCCGGCTGGTCGCCGACGCCGATGTGTTCATCACCAACTATCCGCCGCCGGTGCGCCGCCGGCTGGGGATCACCTATGAGGAATTGGCGCCGCTGAACCCGAGGCTGATCTACGCCTCGTTCACCGGCTATGGCGAAACCGGCCCCGAGGCCGACAAGCCCGGCTTCGACGCCACCGCATGGTGGGCGCGATCGGGGCTGATGCACCTGGTTCGGGCCGGCGAGGAGGCGGCGCCGGCGCGCTCGCTGCCGGGAATGGGCGACCACCCCTCGGCGATGGGCACCTATGGCGCGATCGTCACCGCGCTCTACCAGCGCGAACGCACCGGCCGGGGCGCCTATGTCGGCTCGTCGCTGTTGGCGAATGGGCTGTGGGCCAATGGCTGCTCGGTGCAGGCGGCATTGTGCGGCGAAAAGGTGGTGCCGCAGCCGCCGCGCGAGCGCGGGATCAATGCGCTGCGCATCCATTACCGCTGCCGCGACAACCGCTGGCTCCTGCTGTCGATCGCCGCCGACGAGTGGCGCTGGGAAAAGTTCAAGGCGTGCATCGGAGCGAGCGTGCTCGATGATCCGCGTTACGCGACCGCCGCCTCGCGCGAAGCGCATGCCGGCGAGCTGATCCCGATCCTGGATCGGATGTTCGCCACCAGGGACCAGGAGGAATGGCGCCGCATTCTCGACGAGGCCGGGCTGATCTTCGGCATCGTCGCCGATATGGACGAGATCCACGCGGACGAACAGATCCTGGCGAGCGAGGCGCTGGTGCCGTTTACCGACGGCAGCTCGCTGACCGTCAACAGCCCGTTATGGATCGCCGGCCAGCAAAAGGTGCCGCCCCGCCCCGCCCCCAGCGTCGGCCAGCACAGCGCCGAGGTATTGCGCGAGGCCGGCTACGAGGAGGCCGAGATCCGCGCGCTGCATGAGGCGCGAATCATCGGCTGATCATCAAAAAAAGCGCCGGTCTCGCGAGCAAGACCGGCGCCAGGCATGGTCAAGTGATGGTGCGGGAACTTTCCGCCGATATTGGTTACAAGTTGAAGTTGAAGAGGTCCATCAGGTCGCCGATCGCCGGCTGGTTGGTCGGCACATAGGGATTGGCTCCAGTCACCGGGTCCGGCAGGTTGTCGCGGCTGCGCCCGCTGATCGGCGGCACTTTCCAGTTCGCCTCGATGAATTTCAGGATCGAGACGTGATCGTTATAGGTGTGCGAGATGTTGCCGCCGATGCTGTATTTCGACACCACGATCATCGGGATGCGCGTCCCGTCACCAAAGTAGTCGAGCGGCTGTACATAGCCCGAATCATAGTAGCCGCCACCTTCGTCCATAGTGATGAAGATCGCGGTGTTCGCCCACAGCTTCGGGTTGGCCTTGGTCAGATCGACGATCTTTTTGACAAAGCCTTCGAGCAGATTGAGCTTTGACGACGCCGGGTGGCCGTCGAGATAGCCGTCGGGCTTGACAAACGACACCGCCGGCAGATTGCCGCTTTGCAAATCATTGTAGAGGTCGGTCGTGTCTTTCAGCGCCGCCTGCCGCACCGGGGGGTTGGTCATGATCGAGGTCGAGTACTGAAAGAAGTTGCAGATGTTGCAGTAGGTGTTGTCGGGACTGACGTAATTGAGCAATGGATTGGCGAGGTAGGCATAGAACTGGTCGCCGAACCAGGCGAACGAGACCTGCTTTGCCAGCAGGGCGTCGCCGATATTTGGCACCGTCGAAGGCGGCACCGTGAACACGGTTTTGAGATCAGCGTTGGGGGCCGTCATGCTGTCGGCATAGGCGTTGGTGCCGTCGCCGTAATAGCCGGGATTGTAGTTATTGAGCAGGTAATAGTGCCCGGTCTGGCAATTCGGATTGATTTTTAACGCGTTGAGATAACCCAGGATCGCCGGCACGCCGGGCTGCGAGCTGTCGGCGCAATCGCTGTAGCTGCCGCCGCCATAAGAGGGCGAACCATACGAACCGCCGCCATAGCCGTCCTGGCTGTACCAGTTGTTGGTGCCGGACAGCGGATCGGGGTTCTCGATCTCGTCGACAACGCCGGCATTGGCGGTTCCGGGCGCGACCAGCTGATTGTGCGGCGGCACCGCCGGATTGCCATTGCCGTCGCTGAACCAGATCGCGTCGCCGGTGCCGAGCATGATGTGGTTGGCGCCGGTGCCGCCGTTGACCGCTTGATGATAGTTGTCGCTCATCGAATAGGTGTCGGCGAGCTGTTTGAAATAGGGCACGTCGCCCTGCTGGACGTTGTAAAAGCCCATCGAGGTCGCGCCTTCTTTATAGGTAAAGCCAGCGGGCGGCGGCTTGCCGTTGCTGCCGGCGCCGACCGTCGCCTCGACCCATGGGAACAGGTCGTTCTGGCAGACCGCGGAACCCGCCGGCGCGCTGCAGTCGAGCTGCTGCCACATCTGGTAGAAGCGATGGACCGGGCTCTCCATATAAACGTTGTAGAGCCCCGGGGTGATCTGGTACGGGCCCGGCGGCAGGTTGTTGACGAGCCTGCCGTCATAGACGATGCGCGTATCCGGCTTGCCGAGGATCGATGTGGGCGCAACGGCTCCGGTGATCAGGAACGGATAATAATTGATCGGCAACCCGTTCTCGATGCTCATTGCCTGCGGGACGTTCAGGAAGGGCGGCTGTCCGTCGAGCGTCTGGCCGCCGATCGTCTGAGTGTATCCGCCCCCGGCCAGTGGCGGCGGCAGGGTCTTGTACGGGATCTTCACGCCGGGGTTGAGCTGATACGTCGTGGTGTTCTGGGCCTGCCACTGAGTAGCGGCCGCATAGTTCGGCCCCGGAAAGCCGTTGGCTTGGACGATGCCTTCCGACAGCAGGTTCAGCACCTTCTCGCCCTTGTTCACCGGTTTGTAAGTGGCGAACAGGTGATCAAAGGTGCGGTTCTCGCCGATGATGACGATGACGTGCTTGATCGGCGTTGTGGTATTGGCGTCATTTGCATTGCTCATCGATGCCGGTGCGGCAAACGCGGCAAAAGGCGCCAGCGTATTGATCGTCATTGCACAGAGCGCCACGCTGCTCAGCAATCGGAAACGCCAGCGCACTGCACCGCGCTGCGGGGCCCGGTTTCGCATTGTTGATCCCCTTGGTGAAAATTCTGTCGCGGCGCGGACGCTAGCGACGGAAATTTGCCAAAGGGTGACAGGCCCATGACATTAACGTTAAGATAGCAAAGCAGCCGGATGATTCGCTCCTGATCCGCGCGGAACGGCGGATCGCAGCGGCGCAGCGGGCTCGAAGCCATCGCCGTCGACGATTGCGAGTGTTCCGTCAGGCGCGGCCGTGTCTGGCCAGGTCAAGAGCGGAATAGACCGGCCGCTGCAATTGCCATGCAGGAACGGTCGTTCTCCTGCCCCGCAATCTCCGCTAGCATCGGCGTCGCGCCGTTTCTCGGGCACTCGCCGAGAGAAAGAGCGCTAACTCAGCGAGGGTCCGATGTCACTGATCAATCTGCGCCACGGGATCTTTCTGCCGCCGTTCCATCCGATGGAGGAGAACCCGACCGCTTGCCTCGAGCGCGACCTCGAGCTGATGCAGTGGCTGGACCGGCTCGGCTTTCACGAAGCCTGGATCGGCGAGCACCATTCCGCCGGGTTCGAGACCATCAGCTCGCCCGAATTGTTCATCGCCATCGCCGCCGAGCGCACCAAATTCATCCGCTTCGGCACCGGCGTCGCATCCCTGCCCTACCACCACCCGCTGATGACCGCCGACCGCATCGTCCAGCTCGACCACCACACCCGCGGCCGGGTGATGTTCGGGATCGGCCCGGGGCTGCTCGCCTCCGACGCGATCATGCTCGGCATCGACCCGATGACCCAGCGCGACCGCATGGCCGAGGGGCTCGACGTGATCCTGCGCCTGTTCCGGGGCGAGGTGGTCACCGAAAAGACCGACTGGTACACCCTGGTCAACGCCCGGCTGCACCTGCCGCCTTACACCAAGCCGCACCCCGAGGTCGCCGTGGTCAGCGCCATCACCCCGTCGGGCGGGCGGCTCGCCGGCAAATACGATCTGGCGATGATCTGCGTCGCCGCGACCAACCCGTTCGGCTACGACGCGCTCGGCAGCAACTGGCAGATCGCCAATGAAATCGCCGCCGAGCACGGGCGCGTGATGGACCCGGCGCGGCTCCGCCTGGTCGGCCCGATGCATATCGCCGAGACCCGCGACAAGGCGTGGGCCAACGCGCGCTTCGGCTTCGAGCGCTATCTGAACTATCTCAACAACAACCAGCGCCGCTTTAACGTGCCCGCCGGCCAGGACCCGCTCGAATGGTTCGTCGACAACAAGTTCGGCGTGGTCGGCACCCCCGACGACGCGATCGCGCTGATCGAGCGGCTCTACCAAAAGCAGGGCAGCTTTGGCGTTTTTTTGCAGCAGGCGCACAACTGGGCCGATTGGGAAGAAACCAAGCGCTCCTACGAGCTTTATCAGCGCTTTGTGATGCCGCATTTCAGCCGCGACAACGCGCCCCGCATCGCCTCATACGAATGGTGCGGGCAGAACCGCGACGAATTCGGGGAAAAGCGCCAGGCCGCGGCGCGGGCCATGTTCGACAAGCACGAGGCCGACCAGGCCGCCGCCCGCGCGGCGCGCGAGACCGCACCATCCACCCGCCCGGCCCGCGGCCGCGAGGCCTGGTGACGATCGGCCGGCGGCGCGGCAGCGGCGGCCCGGCGCTGGTCTGCCGGGCGGCCCGCCGCGAACAGCCCGCCGCCTGGCCGGCGCCGCATCTGGGGCGTCAGGCGGCGCGGCGGCGGCTCCTGACCCGGGTTTTGTTGCCCTCTTCTTCGAACAGCTCGGCGAGCTTTTCGAGCATGACGCCGCCCAATTGCTCGGCGTCGACGATGGTCACGGCGCGCCGGTAATAGCGGGTCACATCGTGGCCGATGCCGATCGCGGTGAGTTCGACCTCGCCCAGCCGCTCGATGTCGTGAATCACCTCGCGCAGATGCTTTTCGAGATAGTTGCCGGGGTTGACCGACAGGGTCGAATCATCGACCGGGGCGCCGTCGGAAATCACCATCAGGATGCGGCGCTGCTCGGTGCGCTCGCGCAGCCGGTGATGCGCCCAGGCCAGCGCCTCGCCGTCGATGTTCTCCTTGAGGATGCCCTCGCGCAGCATCAGCCCGAGATTTCGCCGGGCGCGGCGCCAGGGCGCGTCGGCCGGCTTGTAGACGATGTGGCGCAGATCGTTGAGCCGGCCGGGATTGGCGGGCTTGCCGGCGGCGATCCAGCGCTCGCGCGCCTGGCCGCCCTTCCAGGCGCGGGTGGTAAAGCCGAGAATCTCGACCTTGACCGCGCAGCGCTCGAGCGTGCGCGCCAGGATGTCGGCGCTCATCGCCGCGACGGTGATCGGCCGGCCGCGCATCGAGCCCGAATTGTCGATCAACAGGGTGACGACGGTGTCGCGGAAATCGGTCTCGCGCTCGCGCTTGTAGGCGAGCGGCAGGATCGGGTTGGCGACCACCCGCGACAGCCGCGCCGCATCGAGCAGCCCCTCGTCGAGATCGAATTCCCAGGCCCGGGTCTGCTTGGCCAATAGCCGGCGCTGCAGCCGGTTGGCGAGGCGGGCGATGACGCTCTGCAAATGCGAAATCTGCTGGTCGAGCAGCTGGCGCAGCCGCGACAACTCGTCGGCGTCGCACAACTCGTCGGCGTTGACCACCTCGTCCGACAAGGTGCTGAAGGCGCGATAGATCGCGGTATCGTCGGGGCGGCCGCGCGGCATCGTGCCGGGGCGGCCCGGCCGGCCGGGATCGTCGTCGCTGGAACCCGGCATCATCTCGCCATCGCCGGCTTCGGCCGCGTCCTGGGCATCCTCGGCCTCGCCATCGGCGGGCGAGCCGTCGGGCGAAGGCTGCGCCCCGGTGGTGGCGCCCTCGCCTTCGCTCTGGTTCTCGCCCTCGCCTTCCTCGCCCTCCTGCTGCTCGTCGCTTTCCGAGGAATCCTCGGCTTCGCCGAGATCGATGTCGAGATCCTGCAACATGCGGCGGGTGGCGCGCGCATATTCGTCCTGGTCGAGAATGGCGCGATCGAGTTCGCCGAGATCCTTGGCGATCCGCGCTTCCAGCCATGGGCGCCACAAATCGACGACGCGGCGCGCCGCGGGCGGCGGCCGTTCGCGGGTCAAGGCCTCGCGGGTCAACAGGCGCACCGCCTCGGCCATCGTGCTCTCGGTGCGCTCGGTGATGCGCTCGAAGCCCTGCCGGCGATACTGCTCGTCGAGCATCGCGGCGAGATTGCCGGCGACCCCGACCATCCGCCGCGAGCCCAAGGCCTCGACCCGCGCCTGCTCGACCGCGTCGAACACCGCGCGCGCCAACGGGCTGCCGGGGACGCGTTTGCTGTGCACGGCGTCGTCGTGATAGCGCATGCGCAAGGCCATGCTGTCGGCGGCGCCGCGCAATTGCGCGGCCTCCTCGGCCGGCAGGTCGCGCGGCGGGTTCGGCAGCCGCACCCTGGTGCCGCTCAGACCGGCCGCCTCGGGGCCAAAGGCGATGGTCAGATCGTCGCGCTCGGCGATCGCCCGCAACGTCGCCGCGGTCGCCCGCTTGAAGATTTCGGTCGGGGAGAATTCCTGCGCCATCAGCTTTGCCGCCCAGCGGAAAATGCGCGAACCCGGAGGATCGTCATCACCGGGCTTGACCCGGTGATCCACGCCTTTTCTGGCCGCGCCGGGTCACGTGGATGGCCGGAACAAGTCCGGCCATGACGGTTAACGTCTTCGGCGTACCTGCTAGCGACCCATCTACCGCAGTGCACCCGCATCTGCCGCCTACATCAACGTCGCGTTGACGCCGGTCTCGGCCAGTTCGGTGCCGAAGCAGCGCTGGTAGTATTCGGCCACCGCCGGGCGCTCGGTCTCGTCGCACTTATTGAGAAAGGTCAGGCGGAAGCCAAACGACAGATCGTTGAAGATCGCTGCATTCTCGGCCCAGGTCATCACCGTGCGCGGCGACATCACGGTCGAGATGTCGCCGTTGATAAAGCCGGCGCGGGTCAGATCGGCGAGCGCCACCATCGCGCTGATCGTCCGCCGGCCATCCTCGTTGTCGTAGCTCGGCACCTTGGCCAGCACGATCTCGACCTCGGCGTCGTGCGGCAGATAGTTCAGGGTGGCGACGATGTTCCAGCGGTCCATCTGGCCCTGGTTGATCTGCTGGGTCCCGTGATAGAGGCCGGTGGTGTCGCCGAGGCCGACCGTGTTGGCGGTCGAAAACAGCCGGAACCCCGAATGCGGGCGGATCACCCGGTTCTGGTCCAAGAGGGTCAGCTTGCCTTCGACTTCGAGCACCCGCTGGATCACGAACATCACATCGGGGCGGCCGGCATCGTATTCGTCGAAGCACAGCGCCACCGGATGCTGCAACGCCCAGGGCAACAGGCCCTCGCGGAACTCGGTCACCTGCTTGTTGTCGCGCAATACGATCGCGTCCTTGCCGACCAGATCGATGCGGCTGATATGGCTGTCGAGATTGACCCGGATGCAGGGCCAGTTGAGCCGCGCCGCGACCTGCTCGACATGGGTCGATTTGCCGGTGCCGTGATAGCCTTGGATCATCACCCGCCGGTTGAAGGCGAAACCGGCGAGGATCGCCAGCGTGGTATCGCGGTCGAAGCGATAGGCGTCGTCGAAATCGGGGACGTGCTCGCTTACCTGGCTGAACGCCGGAACCTGCAGATCGCTGTCGATTCCGAAGGTCTGGCGGACCGAGATGGTGATGTCGGGTTTATCCAGTGGAAACGCGCTGTCGGGCGCCGTTGGCTGAACGGATGGCATTCTTCTCTTCTATCCTGTGGTGAAGCAGTGAGAAATTTGAACGCCGCATCCCGATTGTTCAACCGAAATAGCCGGCCTTCAGGGTGGCGTAGGCCTGATTGATGATTTTCAGCTTCTCCTCGGCCGCCTTGTCGCCGCCATGGGCGTCGGGGTGGTGGAGCTTGACCAGCGCCTTGTAGCGCGCCTTGAGGCGCACCGGGGTAAAGGGCGGCTCGATCTCGAATACCGCGAGCGCCTGTTCCTGGGCCGACAGGGCGCGCCGCGCCGCTTCGCGGTTGGGCCGCTCGCGCTCGCGCCCGCCGCGCCGATCGCCCTGGGCGGCGCCGGAGAACACCCCGAGCGGGTCGCGCATTCGGGTCGCGTAGCCCGGGCCGTGACGGTCGCCGAGCCGCCAGGTCGGGCGCTGCCACACCGTGTCGCTGCGGATCTCGGCCTCGATCTCATTGTCGTTCATCCCGGCGTAGTAGTTCCACGCCGCGTTGTAGGCGCGCACATGATCGAGACAGAACCAGTAGTAGTCGCGCAGATCGAGACGCGATTTCGGGGCGCGGAAATCGCCGCCGGCGGCACAGTCCGGATGGTCGCAAATCCGCAGCGGCGGGTCGGCCGAAGCGAAAACGGGATCGAGACTGAGACGCCGCATGACCGTCAGTATGGGTGGCGCACCGCCGGCTGGCAAGCGCGCGTCGAGCGCGGCCGTCGCGCGATCGGGCAAAATGCGGCAGCCCTCCGCCACCCGTCGCCCGCGCAGTCGGGAGGCGACCGGGCTGCGCAGACGGGCGACCGGCGCTCAGCCGGAGATATGGTCTAGCTCAGCAATTTCTTCAGCCGTTCGGCCATCTGCTCGGGCGGGTCCTCGCCGGTGAAGCTGGCGGTAAAGCGCCCCTTCGGGTCCATCACATAGATGATCGAGCTGTGGTCCATCGAATAGTCGCCGCCGGCTTCGGGATGTTTGGCGTAATACACCCGATAGTTCTTGGCCGCCTCGGCGATCTGCGCCGCGGTTCCGGTCAACGCCAGGATCGGCGCGTCAAAAGCCGTGACATAGTCCTTCATCACCTGCGATGTGTCGCGCGCGGGGTCGATGGTAATGAACACCGGGCGGACCTCGTCGCGCTTCGCCCCGAGATCGTGCAGCGCCAAGGCGATGTTGTTGAGCGCGGTCGGGCAGGCGTCGGGGCAATGGGTATAGCCGAAATAGACCAGCAGCCATTTGCCTTCGAGCGCGGTGTTGGTGACGGTCTTGCCGTTCTGGTCGACCAGGGTGAACGGACCGCCGATGGCGCTGCCGAGCACGGTGCCGGCGACCCCTCTGGCATTGTCGTGCAATTCCAGGGCGAGGAACGCCGCCGATCCCAGGATCACCAGCGCAGCGAGCAAGGCCGCGCCCACAACCAGACGCGACGGCAGACGCGACGGCAGGCGGGGCGCCGATTTCCCGGCAGCGCCGCCCGGGGGATTGCCGGTCATCTTCGCCCCTCCCTCAATGCGGCGCGGCTGGTCCGGGCCCCATCGCGCCGACCGGCTCGATGGCGACGCTCACCGTCCGGGTCCCGGCCTTGGCAAAGGTCAGGGTCAGCGGAAACGACCGACCGGCGCGCAGCGGCTGTGCGAGCCCTTCCAGCATGATGTGGATGCCGCCGGGTTTCAGGGTGACCGGCTGACCGGCCGGGATCTCGAGCGCGGCGAGCGGCCGCATCTTCATGACCATGCCGCTCATCGTCATCGTGTGCAGTTCCGCCTTGCTCGCGACCGGCGAGGACGCCTTGACCAGCTTGTCCGCGCTCGGCGACCGGATCGTCAGGTAGGCGGCGCCGATCGTGGTCTTGCCCGGCGTCGCCCGCGCCCAGGCGCCGTCGATTTCGAGCCCGCCGTTCTGCGCCGAGGCGATGCCCGCGGCGAAGACCAGGCCCGCGGCGAGCGCCAAGATCCCGATCGCCTTCATTGCCGCCTCCCGAGGATTGCCGATCCGGCGCCAGCATAACCCGGCGCCGCGGCCGAGGCCCCGGGGCGTATTACCGCGCCTTTGCCTGCGCTGCCGGGTTGGGCGCCGCGGCCAGCGCGGCGCAGGCGCGCGGCAGATCGGCGACCCGCAATGGCCTGGCGTGGGAAGGCGGCGGATGGCGCGCCTCGGGGGTGAACCACCAGGCCAGCTGCCTGCCGCAGCCATCGCCGGGCGGCGGCGGCGCCTGATCGCGGCATTCGCTTTGGCCGGGCGGGCATAACAGCCGCATATGGAAATGGCTTTTGTGGCCCCACCATGGCCGGATTTTGGTCAGCCAGGCGCGGTCGGTCCCGGCCTCGCGGCACAAGTTCCCGCTTGATCGCCGGATTGACAAAAATCCGCGCCACCTGCTTCTCGCGGGCCACCGCCTCGTAGAGCCGGCGATAGTCCGGGTTCCACACCGCCGGGTCGACATTCTCGCCATCCGCCGCGACCACATCGGTCGCTGACATCTCCTCGCGTGCGGCCGGGCTCAACCGGCGGTTTGGCATCGGCGTCAGCCAGATATCGGCGTCGAGCCCGATCTGGTGCGAGCCATGGCCGGTCAGCATCGGCCCGCCGCGCGGCTGGGCGATGTCGCCGATCAGCAATCCCGGCCAGCCGGCCTCGGCCGGCAATTTCGCCGCCAGCCGCTCGATGAACCCGATCAGCACCGGATGACCCCAGGCGCGGTCGCGCGACGGACGCATCACCTGCCAGTTCGGCCCGTCGGCGGGCAGTTCGACGGCGCCTTCGAGACAGCCCCGCTCATAAGCGCCGATCGCCTCGGGCCGGCCCGGCGCCGGATTCGTCTCCAGCCCAAAGACGCGCTGTGCCGCATCGCCGGCCAGCCGCGACAGCACCGCGGTGCGATGCGCCGCCTCCTGCGCCGCATTGTCCTGGGCCGCGGCGCCGCAGCCGATCGACAAGAAAATCAACCACAGGCAGAGACCGAACCAGCGCCGCCAATGGGCGCCGCCGAATTCGCCGCCGATCCGATCCCACCGGAGCTTCATGATCTCGATGCACTCATTGTCGTGGCTTCCCAATTCGCCGCTGCGGGCACGCGCGGCGGTAGAGCAGCAAAAATCCCGTGCGGCGGAAAACTTTACACTGCCGGGGCGCTTTCATACAAGTCATAACCTATTGATTAAACTTATATACTTTTCGCCATCCCGGTTCACGGCCGGCGACGCGCGGGAGCAGGCGTCGCAAATCTTTACATATTCCCGCGCCACCCGAAACGGGATAAGCGATTGAAAGTTAATATTAATCCCGATCCACCGGCGGGCGGCCCGGTTTCCCGCTCCCCTTCCCGGTGTCGGAAGTTTTTACATGAATTCGACGCCTCGCGAAAATGCCCGCTAAACATTTGAAAACATTCACCGCTCCCTTTGGCACGAGATTTGCGCGAGTCAGGCTTTGCCATCAACAGGGTTGCGCCATGTTTCGGGTCATCGCGGCGGCGGGACTTGCGGCGCTGGCATTGACCGCCTCCGCCAGGGCGGGAGTGTACACCAGTTCGGCCGCCTTTTTGGCGGCGACCACCGCGGTCACGACCGAGAATTACGGGACCGCGGCGGCCGGACAACTGGTCGCCGACGGCGCGACGCTGGACGGTCTGACCTACACGTTTTCGACCGCTGGCGGCATGGGCGGCGTCATCACCAACCTCTATAATAGTTTCACCGGCCTCAGCCTGGCCGCCAAGCAGGTGGCCGGCCCGCTCAGCCCCGCCGATTTCTTCTATGGCGGCGACAGCTTCACCATCGGCTTTCCGTCGCCGGTCACCGCCATCGGCATCTTCGCCAGTGTCAACCTCGACAGCGGCAGCTACACCCTGTCGATTACGTCCGGCGCCGGCATGACCGGATCCGCGACCTATGACACCGCCACCTTCGTGTTCATCGGCCTGACCTCGCCGACGCCGTTCTCATCGGCGACCTTTGTCAGCGACGACTTCGATTTGGGCAGCTACAACATCCCGGAGATCGTCTATGGCGCCGCGCTTGCGGTGCCGGAGCCGGGGTCGCTGGCGCTGCTCGGGCATCGGCATCCTCGGCCTTGGCCTGACCCGCCGCAAGGGCCGCACCGCACAGCGGTGACGACGCCGGCGAGCGCTTGGCCGGGCTCACTCCGCCCTTGGCTCCGGATCGAGCCAGGTGTCGCCGACCCAGCCGTTTTCGTCGTATTCGGACATGCAGCGATCGACCAGCGCGTTGATCCGATCCATCGTCCCGTCGCGCCTTGCCCCGGTCAGGGCCTGGATGCGGATGTCCTCGTGGTTGCCGGCGTAATTGCGCTCATAGAGTTCGTGCCGCCCGCCGAACTCGGTGCCGACCGCGTCCCACAACAGCTTCATGATCTTGATCCGCTCCTTGTAGTCGACGCCGTTCGAGCCGCGCACATAGCGCCTCAGATATGGGTCGATCGCCGGATTGCCGAAGTCGCGCACCGAGGACGGCAGATAGATCAACGCCGAGGCGACGATCTTGTGGATGATCTCCTTGATCTTTGAGTAGGCGTCGGGCGCGAATACGCGATAGGACAGCCCGGCCTGCAGATTTGGCAACAGCGCGTCGCCGACCCAGGGCTGCGGGTTGGCCGCCATGCAATCCGAGAGCGACCAGAACAGGTTGCGCCAGGAAACGATCTCGCCGAGCAGCGCCTGGTTGCCGCGGAACTCGTCGCCGCCGGTCGCGTGCAATGCCCGCGCCACCAGAGCGGCGACAAAGTCGAGCTTGACCGCGAACCGGGTGCAGCCCTGAAAGCAGAAGCCGTTCAGAAACCCGGAGCGCGGGTAGAAGCTCAGGATCTTTTCCGGGTCGCGGTGGACGAGGATGTTCTCCCAGGGGATCAGCACGTTGTCGAGGACGAAGATCGCGTCGTTCTCGTCGAACCGGGAGGATAGCGGATAATCATAGGGCGAGCCGAGCGCCGTCGCGATACGCTCGTAGGAATTGCGGCAGATCAGCTTCACGCCGGGCGCGTCCATCGGCAGGATGAACATGATCGCCAGATCGGGGTCGGCGGTCGCGGTGGCGGCGTTCTGGCCGAGAAAATTGTAATGGGTGATCGCCGCCGCGGTCGCCACCACCTTGGCGCCGGAAACGACGACGCCGGCGTCGCTCTCGCGCTGGATCGTCACATAGACGTCCTTGACCTCGCTGGTCGGCCGGCCGCGATCGACCGGCGGGTTGACGATCGCGTGGTTCATGAACAGCACGTTTTCCTGGGCGCGGCGATACCAGGCCCGCGCATTGGCGGCGAACTGGCCGTAATACTCGGCATTGGCGCCGAGCGTATTCATCAGCGAGGCCTTGTAGTCGGGGGTGCGGCCCATCCAGCCATAGCTCAGCCGCGACCATTCGGCGATCGCGCGCTGCTGCGCGATCAATTCGTCGCGCGACCGGGCGACCCGGAAATATTTATGGGTAAAGCCGCCCGAGCCGGTATCGGTTGGCGAGGTCAGCACCTCCTTGGTCTGCGGATCGTGCAGCGCGTCGTAGAGCCGCGCCAGCGAGCGCACCGAATTGCGAAAGGCCGGGTGGGTGGTGACGTCGGCGACCCGCTCGCCATCGATATAGACCTCGCGGCCGTCGCGCAGGCTGTCGATATATTCGGCCCCGGTGAACGGGCGTGGCGCGTGATCGCGGATGCTGTCCTCGGGCGTCACTGGCGTGCCTCCCTGAAGCCGCCCAGGCGGCGCGCGGCGACGGGTTGTCCGGTATTCGCGACCGACCGGCTCGGATCGAGCGGCGGCCGCGCCCCCGCTCGCGCTTCGCCGCCGCGGTCCCGGCGGTCGATCAAAGGCCTGCGCATCGATCCGCCGGCCGTCGCGCTCCGCCAATTGCATGATCGGAACCCGGTATTTTCCGGGTACGCCGCGCACGCGCCATTTGCGCACGGCCTCGGCCGCGACGCCGAACCCAGCCGCCGCCTGCTCGATAAAGTCCCACGCGTCGGACATTTTGAGCTTATCGGACAGTTCGTCCCGAAATTGCAATACCGAGCCGCGCGACGCTAGGCGGCCGCGACGCCGCCTTCGTGCCGTTCCATCTGCTCGGCGTAATTCTGCCGATAGCGCTGATAGACCCGCTCGTGACGTTCGAGCGCGGCGGGGTCGTGTTCGCGCTGCGGCGGCGGCAGCAGATCGAAATGGCCAAAGCGGTCCTCGCCGCGGACCAGCAGCGCCGACAGCCGGTACGAGCCGACGCTGCGGACCCGCGCCGGAATGTAGCTGATTCCCAGCCCGACCCGGCGGTGCGCCGCCCGGTTCGGCGCCGAGCGGTGGCGGGCGAGCGTGTGATGCAGCGAGAAGCTGCCGGCCGGCAGCGCCATCGCCACCGCACCGTGCTGGTCGAACGCCTCGACGATCGCCTGGCCGCCGCCATTGATGCTGTGGGCGAGGCCGAGGGCGGCGTGGCGATGCTGCCGCGGCGCGCCCCGCGACGACACCACCTCCATGCATCCGGCTTCGGCCGTCGCGTCGCTCAGCGCCACCCAGGCGGTCACGTGCTCGTGCGGGTCGAGGCCGAAATAGGTTGCGTCCTGATGCCACGCGGCAAACACCGGCGTCCCCGCCTCCTTGATGAAAAAGGTGCTGGTATAGACCAGGATATCCGGGCCGATCAGGCTCTCGACCGCATCGAGGACCCGCGGATGGCGCACCAGCGCGTCGACCCAGGGCAGAAAGACGTAGCCGGCCGAGCGCCATTTGCGGTCGGCCTCGGTCAGCTTCGCGCCGAGCCGGGTTTCGAAACGGCGCAGACCGGCATCGCACCCGGCCAGTTCCTCGGCCGACAGGGCCGGCAGCGGAAACAGATAGCCGTCCCAGCGATATTGTTCTACCTGCTGCGCGGTCAGCATCTCGGCGAACCCCTTGATTTCGTCGCTTCGTCCGCGGATCAGTGCGCCGTGCCTGCGGCCTGGTCAAGAGCCCGGCTCGACCCACCGACGAAGAGATCCCGGCGATGAACAGACTGCGCAGGTCCGAGCCCGGCGGCAGGGTGCAGCCGGCCGCCGGCCTGCCCGGCGGACCGGCCCGGGGCGGCCATTCCGACTGGGTGCTGCTCGGCGGCGCCTTTACCGCCTTCTCCGTCGGCGCCGGGCTGATGCAGTCCTACGCGGTCTTCCTGGTCGCGTTCATTCAGGATTTTGGCTGGGGCCGGGCCGAGACCTCGATCCCCTATTCGGTCTCCCAGCTGGTCGCCGGCGCCAGTTCGCCGCTGGTCGGCGCGCTGGTCGATCGGCTGGGGCCGCTGCGCCTGCTGCTGCTCGGCGGCAGCCTGTTGATCCTCGGATTGTTGGGCTGCGCCTATATGTCGGCGCTGTGGCAGATCATCGTTGCCTATGGGGTGATCATGACCATCGGCGCCAATTGCCTGGGGCTGGTGGTGTTCGTGCCGTTATTGTCGCGGCGCTTCGTGCGCCGGCGCGGGATGGCGATCTCGGTGGTCCAATCGGCCAACGGCTTTGCCCGCGCGCTGTCGGCGCCGGTCGTCCAGTTTCTGATCTCGTCCTTCGGCTGGCGCGAGACCTACCTGCTCCAGGCCGGCTTCATGGCCGCGATGATGATGCCGCTGGCGATGCTGTTTCGCCGTGGCGCCGCCCCATCGCCGCCGCCCCGGCCGGACCCCGCCGCGCTTTCCGCCCCGGCGCCGGCGAGTTTGCCATCGCCGGGCTGGACCCTGGCCGAAGCGGTGCGCACGCCGCATTTCTGGCTGCTGTTCGCGGTCTATCTGTTCACCGGGCTCGGCAGCTTTCTGGTGTCGCTGCACCAGCTGGCCTTTGCCGTCGACCGCGGCTTCGACAAGCTCTACGCCGCCGAGGTGCTGGGAATGGGCAGTTTCCTGGCGATCGCCGGCACGATCTTCACCGGCACCCTGTCCGACTATATCGGGCGCGAATTGTCGGCGATCCTCGCCTACGCGATTTCGATCCTCGGCGTGGTCTGCGCCCTGTTCATCACCAACCCGCATCAGGGCTGGCTGTTGTGGCTGTTCGCCTGCTTTTTCGGGCTGACCTGGGGGGCGCGCGGCCCGGCGATCACCGCCAAGACCGCCGATCTGTTTCCCGGCCGCCAGCTCGGCACGATCCTCGGGGTGATCACCATCGGCAGCGGCATCGGCTCCGCCGCCGGCGCCTGGGCGGCGGGCTGGATCTTCGACCTGTCGGGCAGCTACGAACTGGCTTTCGGCCTGTCGATCGCCTCCTATGTCGGCGGCTGCGTCGCTTTCTGGGCCTTGCGCCGGCCGCCGGCGCGATCGACGCGCACCGATCGCGCCGACCCGGACCGCTAGCCGGCCGACGGGGTATGCACCGATCGGCGGGGCCGCGGATCAGCGCCGGTCCAACCAACTGCGCCGCGATTTGCCAATATAGGTTTCCAACAGTCTGAGTTGTCTGGTTTGTTCCGCATCCAGGCTTTTGCGAATCCGCAGCCGGTCATAGGTTTGCGTGACATTGTCTTTCAGCACGATCAGGATCTCGCTCAGATTGCTGGCGGAAGTGGTAATGTTGAGGTCCGGCACTTCGGCGACATAATGCCGGTCCCCCAGGGATTCGACGAAAACCGGAATTGGCTTGATGATCTCGTAATTGCGCAGCGAGTCGATGGTCAGCTCGACCCTCGCGGTCTCCGAACTCGGTCTGGACGCGGCCGGCGCAGGCGGCGGGGCGGCGACCGGGTCGGCCACCGGGTCGGCCACCGGGTCGACAATGGCGGCGCGGTCGAGCGGTTTTCGCCGGGGGTGCGCGTGCTTGCCGCTATCCCTTCTACCGACAGGGCCGGCTCGACCCTGGCCCAAAGCGAGCGCCGCGAACGGGTGCTGAGCGTTCGCGCCGAGGCGGTGCGGTCGAGGCTGACCGTCGTCATCGAGGCCGCGACCACTGTCGTCAACAGTTCGTCGGTCCTGGCATTGACCCCCCGCGTGGTCGTGGCCGGATGCAATCCCGACGAAACCAAACTCTGTGGGGTCCCGGTACTCGATCGGAAGATGCTGAGCCGATGCATTGTTTACGTTTCCGGTTTCGGTGATCCGGCCGGCGCTCTGACATCGGTGATCAGCGTCGATTTCATGTTGTAGATCGGCTCGCCATCCGCGGTGTGGTGACCGTCTTCGCGGAACACGGCGATCACCACCGACTTGACCCGCATGGTGGTGCCGTCGGCGAGCCGATATTCGCTCCACCGCTCCCTGGCGTCGATTACTTCAATCTCGGTGGTATTTTGCGAGGAATCTTCCTGGATTTCGCTCACTGCTCTCTCCAGCATAACGTCTTTAGCGCGAAGCGCCGCCTGTCGATCGCCCCCAGGAGGACTTTCGGCCGCCTTTGTTGACGAAAGGTTGACGGCGCCGTTCGGTTCGGTGTTCGGCGCGCTTTTTCGCGCCCGCTTAACCTTCCATCAACAAGCTTGTGGCGAAATCGCCGTAGTGCGTCCCACATTGCGTGATCCTGACATGTGGAACATTACCTCGAACGACGTCCAGCACGCCAAAGACCGGCTCCAGCTCCGCCGCGCCGAAATCGAGACCCGATACGCCGAGGAGAACAAGGCGCTCGACGCCGAATTCGCGGTGATCGAGACCTTCGAGCGCGCCGCCTCGGAGTTTATGCTCAGACATAGCCGCGAGAATGGCGCAATCGCTTCGCCGCTGATGGCGGACAGCGATCCGTCCGCCGCCAGCGGCCGCGGCCAGCCGGATGGCGAATCCATTGCGGAGCCGGCGGCTACAGCGCCGGCCGACCGGCCCGGCGCCAGCGAACCGGACAGTCTGGCCAATCTCGGATATGCCACAGAACCGGCGCCGGCGAGCGATCCGTCCCCCTCCGGCGAAATCGGCAGCGGCCTCGACATCCTGAAGCCTGGCTCACGCTGGCGGCTCTACCGCGGCAATCGTCCGCCGGACCCGGAGGGAACCGCGGCCGAGGCCTCCCCGAACGCGGAGGCGTCCCCGACGCCGGGGTAAAGCCGCCGATCCGCCGCCGCCTAACTCGGGGCGACTGCCGCAAGACCGCGGATCGAACCGGAAGACG
>CAVZKP010000041.1:0-142483 GCA_963775875.1 uncultured Alphaproteobacteria bacterium | reverse complement strand
CGTCATCTTCAGTTGCCCACGGTCAATGAAGGCTAGCCAGAATGTGCCTAACGACACGGCTAGGGACACGATCGAAATGGGGATGCTAATAAATTCCATGCCTATTGGGCTCAAGCGCGAGCTCTGACTAGGCGTGCAGCGCGTTCGTCCGCCTTCTGTCCCAGCCACATTGCCAACATTCGGCATCCGTAGGTGAGAACGGCCATGATGACGAAGCCCCCCAAGTCGCCCCAATCCCCATGCACCAAGGCCGCCAACATCGCGATCGGCACTACGCCGACGCCGAAAATAACCAAGCCGAGAATGACCGCAAACAGTCCCCAAACGGTGTAGGTGAACGCCATTCCCCAGACCCACATGATCGCGCCGAAAGCAAACGAAGCGATCATGTATCCAAGCGCGGAAACGGCCCGCGTTGGAGGGATGAGCGCAAGCGGCACAAGCACGAAAAGCGAGACCGCAAGTGTGATCTCAAAGGCTGTCGGAGTCCATTTCAGTACCCAAAGACTGAACGATGCCGCACCGACCAGCAATCCGACGCCGATTGCCAACATCCCGACCATTACCAACAGGCCTAGAAACCCTAAACCAATATCCTTGATCCTCGTCGCGATGCTCATTGATTTCCCCCCGATCAGTCATGGTCGAATGTCGTGTCATCAGTGCTGACAGTCTGAGCCGTGCCGCCGACGACAGGATTCAGCGTAATCTCTAGGACGGATGTGTACCGATAATTGCCTTGGAACTGCGTCTCGAAGGATTCGGCGTTTACAAATCGCCGGGATGACATATCCCTCAGGAAGTAGCCGCAGGACGGGCTGAACTCGCGCCCTGTGGCGAATTCGATCGAAAACGTTCCCTCCGGCACGCTGTCGATCGTCGCCACACCACCAGCCGAGACGTAGAACGACAACACCGTCCGTCCCGCTACGTCGCGAAGTTTCACAACAGCATCCGACGACAAGCCATTTGTCGTCTTGAGCGTGTGCGGGCCGATCCTGGTTTGCCGCAAAATCTGGCCGTTCGTCAGGCTAACCGGTCCAAATGGAAAGCATCGCCCTTTCAGGTCGGCCATCCCATCGCCGAAGATGACCACGGCTTTCGGCATGAAGCCAACCGTTCCATTATCCGTGATGATCCGTTCATACGCTGCAGTTCCCCACCCCGCCAGGACATGGAAATTCTGAAACGGGCGTATCGTAGCCAGTACCTGAGATGCCGGCCCTGGTTCAGCGAAGACGGTAGCCCTCACTTCGCCAACATGGGCTAGATCCTGACGCGCCATTGCCGCGATTACGCGGTCCTGATTGCTCCACGTAATCAAAGCTGCAACTGCCAAAACAGGCGCGATCTGAGCCCAGATTCCCCACCCTCGAAGTAGTCTCCATCTGTCGATCAATTGCGCTTTCGGTGCGGGTGGCAGTGCTTGTCTTAGCTCCGACAAGCGCTGCCGCAATGTCGCGTCGATCTTGAGACGGAGAGCTTGATCGACTGTCGCGACAGCCAGATCGAGTTTGCCCTTGTCCCAAAAGTAAAGCGTTTGGCGGCCGAGGATTTGGCCATTCACGTCGGCGGGTTGCGTGCCATTCAGCAAGTTTCGGTAGAGCGCTCCGACTGTCCAGATCGGCCCCCAAGGAAAGCCCCACCAGCCGAGTAGCCAGGTAATCGCGCTCGCCTGGAGCGCCTTCTTCGGCGCACAAGACGGGCAAAAGACGCCCTGCATTGTCCGCCGCGATGTGACGAGGATTAAGCTGATCACGTACCAGAAGATCACGTATCGCGGCTGCGCACTCACTGCGCCACATGAGGAGCAGGTAACCGGATCGATTGACTGACGAGCTTCACTCCGAGTCTCTGCCGTGATGCACGCCGCGTCGTACCGAGCTCGCGCCTCAGGGTCAGAAAGAACCGCATGTGCCTCGTTAAGCGCTTGGAAATTTTCACTCGCATCGGAGGCATTCGGATGCCGATCGGGATGCAGTTCCTTTGCCAATCTCCGGTACGCGCGCTTCACATCCTCTGCCGAAGCATCTGTCGGCAGCCCGAGGATGCGGTAGTAGTTCTTGATGTCCGAATGTGCCGCCACGTCCACCCCACCGCAGCTTCGCTGTCCTACGGCCGCAGAAAGCTCGGCCGCCCACCGTGAGAACATTTATAGAACATTCCTCAGTGCCCCACTACAGCATCGGCGTGTTGCCCGCAGATAATCGCGGTCGATACGGGGACGGCAAGATAAAAGCAACGCCTCCCTTCGGTCGGTTTGCTGTGGTCGGTCAGTGGGTTACGGCGTGCTACCGGAAAGGGGGTGGTGCCGCTTTTCCGGAAAACTCAATGGAATCAAAGGCAATGGAATCAAAGGCAAGGGAAAAGGCTGGCCATCTGCTGGTCAGATGTCGCTGAAGAGATTGAGATTTTTGGACTCCCGCCGGACACCCTGCTGGCGCTTCCGATCGAAATCTCAATGATATCAATGCGCCGAGCGCCATCCGCGGGGGGGCAAGGGCGGTAAAGGGGACTTGGGCAAAGGAGCTGGCCAAACCGCACGGCCCGTGATAGGTTACATGTAACCCATTCGGAGAATTGTCATGGCCTCGGCATCAAGCGCCAAGCCCTCGCGCATCAAGGTGCGCGAACATCGCGAGCGGCTGCGCGCGCAGGGTCTGCGCCCGATCCAGATTTGGGTGCCCGATGTACGCTCCCCTGCCTTCCGCTCCGAGGCGCATCGCCAGTCGGCGGCAATCGCCGCCAGCGCTCATGCGGGGGAGGATCAGGCGTTCATCGACGCGATATCGGATTGGGGCGATGAATGAGGCGAGGCGACATCTGGACCGTCGCCGGCGGCAAGGACTACGCCGGCAAGCCGCGTCCCGTCGTCATCGTTCAGGACGATAGCTTCGACGCGACCGACTCGATCACCATCTGCGCCTTCACCACGGATGAAACCGACGCACCGTTGTTCCGTCTGCCGGTGGAGCCGAACGAGCGCAATGGGCTGCGGGCGGCGTGCCGGTTGATGGTGGACAAGATTACTACCGTCCCCAAGATCAAGGTTGGCGCGTGCGTCGGCAGGCTGGACGACGAGGATATCCTGAGACTCAATCAGGCCGTGCTCGTGTTTCTCGGACTGACCGTCTCGCCAAGGACCAAGCAGGAAGCGTGACGAGCAATGGCCCAAAGCGTAGCCTCGGCTAGGATTGGGTCGTTCCGCTTTTTCTCTGCTCGCGCGATCCTGGCGCAATGTCTCGGCACCGCTCATCGCGCGACCGCGCCGCATTCGGCAAATTGCCGCGCCCGGCCTTCGCAGTTCTGTTCTGAAGTGGCGGATGGGGTGGGATTCGAACCCACGGCGGACTTGCGCCCGCGCCGGTTTTCAAGACCGGTGCCTTAAACCGCTCGGCCACCCATCCGGGAGGCTGACAATAGCGCCCGCTGGCATGTCATCAAACGCTTGCGCGATCTGGAGGGTTGCATACCGGGCGATTGCGATGGTCCTATCGAAAAAGCTGCCGGGGCGTTTTGGCGAGCCGGCCAATCGGGGAGGGGGCGATGGTTCGACAGAGGATGGGAAACAGGCGGCGCGGCGCGGCCGGTGCGGCGATTGGCGCCGCACTCGCAGCGATGCTGGCGATCTCGGCAGCGGCATCCGCCGCCGAACCGTCCGGCAAGCCGATCACCATCGGCTTCAGCATGGCGCTGACCGGCGGGCTCGCGGTCAACGGCACCTCGGCGCTGCTGGCGATGCAGATCTGGGCCGACGACATGAATAAAAAGGGCGGGCTGCTCGGCCGGCCGATCAAGCTCGATTACTATGACGATCAAAGCAACCCGTCGCTGGTCCCTGGCATCTATACCAAGATCCTCGATGTCGACAAGGCCGATTTGGTGGTTTCCGGCTATGCCACCAATATCGCCGCTCCGGCGATGCCGGTGGTGATCGCGCACAACATGACGTTCATCGGGCTGTTCGCGCTCGACATCAACAAAGAGTTCCAATACCCGAAATACTTCTCGATGCTGCCGGTGGGCCCCGACCCGCGGCCGGCGATCTCCGAGGGGTTCTTCGACATCGTCAAGGCGCAGCAGCAAAAGCTCGGGCTCAAGACCATCGCGCTCGCGGTCGATGACGGCGAGGCCACCCGCAATGCCGCCGACGGCGCCCGGGTCAATCTCAAAAAGCTCGGGCTCAAAGTCGTCTACGACCGCAATTACCCGCCGACCACCACCGACTTCACCCCGATCATCCGCGCGATCCAGGCGACCAGCCCCGACATCGTCTACATCTCCTCCTACCCGCCCGACAGCGTCGGCATCATCCGCAGCGTCCATGAATTGGGGCTCGACACCAAGATCTTCGGCGGCAATCTGACCGGGCCGCAGAGCACCTCGATCAAGACCTCGCTGGGGCCGATGCTGAACGGCATCATCACCTTCGACTGGTGGCTGCCGGCCCCGGCCCTGCGCTTTCCCGGGGTCATGGAGTTTCTCGCCGAATACCAGAAACGGGCGCAGGGCAAAGGCGTCGACCCGCTCGGCTATTACCTCGCCCCCTGGGCCTATGCCGATCTGCAGGTGCTGGGCGACGCGGTCGAGGGCGCCAAAGGCCTCGACCAGGACAAGATCGCCGACTGGATCCGCACCCACACCTTCAAGACCGTGGTCGGCGACGTGGCCTTTGGCAAAAACGGCGAATGGGCCAAGTCGCGGATCATGACCATCCAGTTCCAGAACATCGCCAGCACCAATGTCGCCGATTTCCGCGGCGGCAAGGGCGAGACCGTGCTGTGGCCCGACCAATACAAAACCGGCGACCCGATCCTGCCCTACTCCAAGATCAAGCACTGAGGCGTAGGACCGCCTATCGGCCGCCTGTCATCGCCGCCGCAAGCGGAACGGGGGTGGGTGGTCGGGCTGGGTGGTGACGATGGCGCGGGGGGTGACCGGGGTGTCGTCGGCGCGCTCGATATGGAAGGCCTGGACCAGGGTGGCCAGCACCAGGGTGGCTTCGGTCAGGGCGAATTGGGCGCCGATGCAGACCCGCGGGCCGACGCCGAACGGCAGATAGGCAAAGCGGCCGGGCGGCGGGGCATCGGGCAGAAAGCGCGACGGGTCGAACCGTTCGGGCTCGGCCCACAGCAGGCGGTGGCGGTGCAATACCCAGGGGGCGATCAGCACCACCGTGCGCGCCGGGATCGCGATACCGCCGGCGGTGTCGGCGCCGATCGCCTGGCGCGCCAGGGTGAAGGCCGGCGGGTAGAGGCGCATCGCCTCGTGCACGACCGCGCGGGTGTAGCCGAGCCTCGGCAATGCCTCGGCGGCGTGGTCGGGGCCGAGATCGAGCGCGCCAACCTCGGCGGCCAGCCGTTCCTGGATCGCCGGCGCCCCGGCGAGCAGGTAGAGCGACCAGAACAGGGCCACCGCCGTCGTCTCGTGGCCGGCGACGATCATCGTCGCCACCTGGTCGGCGAGCTTGTCGGGAGGAAACAGCGCGCCGCTCTCCGGGTCGCGGGCGGTCGACATCAGGTCGAACAGGTCGCGCGGCGCTGCGGCCGGGCCGGCGGCTGAAATCTGCTCGCGGCGGGCGGCGATGATCCGCCGGATCAGCTGCAGCCACCGGCGGCGAAAGCGCCAGCGCAACAGATCGCGCGGGCTCGGCAGCGATGGCGGCAATATGAAATCGAGCAGGCTCGGCCGGCCGAGATGGGTGGCGTAATGCTTGATCAGGCCGCGCAACTCGGCGCCGTAGCGCTCCATTTCGAGCGAGAACATCGAGATGCCGGCGATCTCCAACGCCAGAAACTGCATCGCCGCGAGCAGGTCGACCGGCTCGGCGCAGGCCGCCTCGAGAGCCGCGCGCGCGGCCGCCGCGGCGCGGGCGACGTGACCCGCCAGGATCGGCATCGTGCGCGGGGCAAAGGCCGGGGCCAGGGTGCGGCGCTGATGCCGCCAATCCTCGCCCTGGCTCAGCAGCAGACCCTTGCCCAGCAGCGGGCGCAGGATGCGGATGCCGGCGGCGGTGCGGCGATAATTGCCCGGATTGTCGACCAGGATATGCTGGATCGCGGCCGGCCGGCTGAGGATGATCTGGCGGCGGCCGAACAATCGGCGAAATACCACATCCTCCTCGAAGGCCTGCGGCGGGAAGATGCCGAGCGCGTTGTCGCGCATCGAGCGCACGAAGCCGCGCGAGGATGGGGGGCGGCCCGCTGCGCCGGGCTGCGGACCGATCAAGGGCTGCGCTTCGGTCATCTCGATTCCTTGCTGCCGAGGACGCCTTCACTCTGGCAGATCGTGACCGCTCGCCTGCGTTCCAACCGGTTCGATCGAGTTCGGCGCGGCGCCGCCCGGCGGCGCACGCAGCAGCGGCAACAGCAGGAGCGACAGCCCGATCATCCCGCCGATCAGCAGCCAGGCGTCGTTGAAGGCGGCGACCAGCCCGGCGCGCTCGACCAGCGGGGCGACAAAGGCGCGCGTCGCCGCATCGACCGGGCCGATCGGCACTCCGGTAAAGCGCGCGGCCGGCAACCCGACGAGGCGCGCGGCCGCGGCGTCGCCTTCCTGCAACCGGGCGACGAGGTCGGCGACATGGACCGGCGCGCGCTGCGCCAGCACGGTGTCGATCGCGGCCAGCCCGATCGCCCCGCCGAGATTGCGCATCAGGTTGAACAGCCCGCTCGCATTCGGCACATCGGCCGGGTCGAAGCCGCCGAGCGCCAGCGCGGTGGTCGGCAGCAGGCACAGCATCACCGCCGCGCCGCGCGCGATCTGCTGTCCGAACAGGCCCCAGAAATCGGTTGCATAAGTCATGAAGCCATTGCCGAGCCAGCCGAATGCCAGCAGCGCATAACCCGCGCCGATCAGCAGCCGCGGATCGATGCGGCGTTCGAGCAGGGTGGCGACCGGCGCCATTGCCAGCTGGGCGGCGCCGGTGACCATCATGATTTCGCCGATCGGCAACGCGTCGTAACCGTGCACCAGACCGAGAAACACCGGCAGCAGATAGGTCGCGCCATAGAGCCCGACGCCGAGGACAAAGCTGAACCAGCAGCCGAGCGCAAAATTGCGGTCGCGGAAGGCGGCGAGGTCGATCAGCGGCGCCTTGTGCCGCAGCGAGCGCCGGACCAGCCCGACACCGCTGGTCAGGCATAGGATCGCCAGCAGCAATATCGGCGGGCTGGCCCAGCCGCGCGCCGGCGCTTCCTTGAGCAGCAATTCAAGGCCGGCGAGAAAAGTCGCGAGCAACGGCAATGCCCACAGATCGACCGTGGCGAAATGGCGCCGGTCGGGCCGATCGACCGCGACGGCCCAGCCAACCAGCACGGCCACGACGATCCCCGGCGGCAGGTTGATCAGAAACAGCCAGTGCCAGGACAGCCGGTCGGTGACAAAGCCGCCGATCGCGGGCCCCAAGGTCGGCGCCAGCATCGCCAGCAGCCCGGCCACCAGGGTCGCCCTGACCCGCGCCGGCCCGTCGAACATCAGGAAGATCGCGGAGAACACCAGCGGGATCAGGGCGCCGCCGCAAAAGCCCTGCACCACCCGCGCCGGGATCAGCTGCCAGAAGCCGGCCGATAGGGCGCAGGCCAGGCTGGCGGCGGTAAAGCCGCCGACGCAGGCGACAAAGGCGCCGCGCGTCGACAGCATCCGGGTCAGCCAGCCGGCGAGCGGGATGGCGACGATCTCGGCCATCAGATAGGCGGTCTGCACCCAGCTCAGCCGGTCGAGCGGGAGGTCGAGCCCGGCCTGGATCTCGGGCAGCGAGCTGGCGACGATCTGAATGTCGAGGATCGCCATGAACATGCCGACCGCCATCGCGACAAAGCCGATCCAGGTCCTGGCCCCGGCCTTGGCATGGGGGGCGGCGGCGCGGGGCGTGGCGGCGATGGTCACAAGCCGCGGCGCGGCAGCAGCGCTCGATCCTCGATGCCGATCCGCCTGACGATCAGCGCGAGGTTCAGCGCCGAGAACAATCCGGCCACCGCGACCGCGCCGAAGGCCAATGGCAGGACCGCGAATTCGGCGGTGACCAACGCGTAATTGGGATGGCTGAGCCAGCGGAACGGTCCGCGGCGCACCAGCGGTGCGCCGGGCAGGGTCACAATCCGCGTCGTCCACCACTCCCCGAGGCTGCAGATGACCCAGATCCGGCCGAGTTGCAGCAATCCGAAGCCGGCGAGCAACGGCCAGCACGGCCGGGTGGCGGCCGGCACCGACAGGGCGAGGCTGGCGAGCCAGCCGGCATGCAACACGATAAAGAGCGGGTAACCCCGCGCATCCGCCTCGACCGCGCCGAGCCGGCGCAGCCGCGCGGTGTTGCGGGCCGCCCAGGCGAGTTCGACCAGTCGCTGTATGGCGATCAGGGCGAGCGTCCAGTAGAACGCCGTCACCGGTTGTCGAGCACCACGAACCCGGCGGTGAAACCCGGGCCGAGCGCGTTGAGCAATGCCCGATCCCAGGGCCGCGGGTCGGCGAGCAGGCGGTCGAGCACGAACATCACCGTGGCCGCCGACATGTTGCCATAGTCGCGCAGCACGCCGCGCGCCTCGGCCAGCGCGCCATCGGCGAGGCCAAAGGCGGTTTCCAGCGCCGCCACCACCTTGGCGCCGCCGGGGTGGCAGACAAACCGGTCGATGTCGCCGATCGCCAGATCGTGCCGGGCGAGGAACTCGGCCGCGACCTTGCGAAACCGGGTCCCGACGAGCTGCGGAATGTCGCGGGAGAAGACCGCGCTCAACCCGTCATCGGCGACCTCCCAGCCCATTACCTCGAGGCTGCCGGGCCAGGTGTGCTCGCCGGCGGCGACGATCGCCGGCCCGTCGCCCGCGGTCGACAGCAGCGCTCCGGCGGCGCCGTCGCCGAACAGCGCGGTGGCGACGATGTTGCTCTTCGAGAAATCGTCGCGGCGAAACGACAGCGCGCACAATTCGACGACCAGGAACAGCACTATCTCGCCCGGCGCGGCCAGCGCCTGGCTCGCCGCGCGGGCGAGGCCGATCGCGCCGCCGGCGCAGCCGAGCCCGAAGATCGGCAGCCGCCGCACCGTCGCGCGCAGCCCCATCCGCTCGATCAGCAGCGCATCGAGGCTCGGCGTGGCGATCCCGGTGGTCGAGACGATGGTGATCGCGTCGATCTCGGCCTTGGCGAGGCTGGCGCGGTCGAGCAGTTGGATCGTCGTGGTTTCGAGCAGGTCCAGCGCCGCCGACAGATAGAGGCGGTTGCGCTCGGCCCAGCCGTGGCGGCGGTCGTACCATTCGATCGGCACGCAGGAATAGCGGGTGCGGATGCCGGTATTGGTGAAAACCGGCAGCAGCCGGTCGAGCGCCTGCGCGCCCCCGAACAGCAGCTTGACCCGCTCGATCACGTCATCCTGGTCGAGCGGATAGGGCGGAACCGCGGTGGCGAGGCTGATCAGGCGCGGGGGTGAGAGCATGAAAGCCCGAAAGGTTGCTTCGGGAACATCCCCGACAGCGGATAGACAGCCAGCGCCGGCGGAATATTCCGACCGCAACCTTTTGCCGCGGCGAGCCGCAGCGGGCGCGCGGCGCCGACCGACAGATGCTGGCCGGTTACGACCCGAGCCGGCGATAGCTCATCAGCCCGGCGCCGGTTTTTGGCGGGTGGGCGCGGATCGCATCCTCGTTCGGCTCGGTGCCCCAGCCCGGCGTGTCGGGGACGACGATATGGCCGTGCTCGAATTGCGGCAGGGTGGTGAACAGCTCGTGGTCCCAGGCGAGCCGGTCGACATCGACCTCCATGATGCGCAGGTTCGGCGTGGCCGCGGCGAAATGCACATTCATCATCGTCGCCAGATGGCCGTAGAAATTGTGCGGCGCAATATTGACCTCGAACGCGTCGGCGGCAGCGGCGATCTTGACCGACTGCCATACCCCGTTCCACACCGCGTCGATGATCGCGACATCCATCGCCTGCTCGCGGAAATAGGGCAGGAAGTCGCGCAGGCCGATCAAGGTCTCGCACGAGCTGATCGGGTGCGGGCTCGAACGGCGGATATGGGCCAGCGCCTGCGGGTTGCGGCTGTCGATCTCGACCCAGAACATGTCGAAATCGGCGATCGATTTCAGGATCTTCAGATAACCCTCGGTCTTGGCGTTGAAATTCAGATCGAGCAGCAGGTCCATATCCGGACCGGCGCCGTCGCGGATCGCTTCGAGATGGGCGCGCAGATTGCGCAGCACGTCTCGGTCGACATTGAGCTCCGGCGAGAACGGCACGCCAAAACCCGGCCGCCAGCCGCGCGGGACGCCGTCTTCATAGAGGAACACATTGGTCTTCAGCGCGCCAAAACCGCGGTCGCGGGCCTCGGCGCCGATCGCCTTGACGCCGTCGAGACCGGTGATCGCCGGGTGATAGAAATTCGGATGGTTGATCCGCCAGGTCGCGCAATGCGACCAGTAGACCCGCACCCGGTCGCGCAATTTGCCGCCGAGCAGCGCGTGGCACGGCACTTCGAGCGCCCTGGCCTTGGCGTCGAGCAGGGCGTTTTCGATCGCGCCCAGCCCCTCGCCGACGACCCCGCCGGCGGCGGGCCGGGTCAGGCAGTTCAGCTCGGCGAAGATGCGCTCGTGATCGAACACCAGCTGGCCGACGACCCGCGGCGTCAGCCGCTCGATCACCGCGGCGACGCCGGGCGAGCCGAAGCCCTCGTCGAACTCGCTCCACCCGACGATGCCGGCATCGGTGGTCAGTTTGAGGAAATGATAGTTCCGCCAGCCGGCGTCGCAGCGCAGAACTGCGAGATCCGCGACCTTCATCGCCATTCTCCCCGATCGCAATGATCGGCCAGCATAGCCAAAGCCGGCCGCCGGCGCATTGGCCGACTTCCCGGACAATCGGCGCTGTCCGGTCATCGGTCCATCGCGGTGATTGCCGCGACCGCTTGACATGAACCGGGACGGTTAGCATTGCTTCCGGCCGGGCGCGAAAGTCGAGTTCCGGCCCGCGAACCAAGTCAACCATAACGATATGGGGAGGATATCATGCGGACGTCATTGTACGGAGCAATGGCCGTGGCCCTGCTGGCCTGCGCCGCCGGGCCGGCAAATGCCTGGAATCGCGGCCAAACGGCAACCTTCGCGGTGGTTCCGGACCTGCCCGGCAAGATGCCGGTCAACATCGAAGGACTGACTGTCGGCCCGGACGGCACGGTTTATGCGCCGTCTTTCGGGTTCAACCGCAAAGGCGCCGTCGCCGGACCGCCGCATCTGTTCTCGTTCAAGCCCGACGGCGAGCTGCTGCGGGATGTCGCTCTGGTCAATCCGGTTCCGACGCCGGCGCCCCAGCCGAGCCCAAACCTGCTTGGCCTGGTGTTTCAGGCGTCTTCAAAGACCCTGCTGATATGCGATCTCGACCAGGGGATCGTCTGGCAGGCCGATCCCAGAACCGGCAGCGCCAGCGTGTTTATGAATACCGGCTTGGGATCCGCTTCCGGGCTCAACGCTTTGACCTTCGACAAGGCCGGCAATGTTTACGTATCCGACTCGTTCCAGGGCGTAATCTGGAAGACCGTGGCGACTGGCGGGACGCCGACAGTCTTCGTCAACTCGCAGACCTTGTCGCCGCAGGCCGCTTCGGGCGTGATCCTGGTCCCGCCATTCGGCGCCAATGGCGTCGAGTTCAACAATGAATACACCGAGATGTATGTGGCGAACACCGCTTACCATTCGATCGTCGAGGTGCCGGTAAGCCTGAACCTCGACGGGTCGGTCGCGGTCGCCGGGCCGGCGGCGGTCCTGACCACCGGCATCAATGCGCCCGACGGCATCGCTGTCGACCGCCACGACAACCTCTGGGTCGTCGCCAACCAGCAAGACGAGATCGACGTAGTCGACCCGAACGCGATCGATGCTCAGGGCGATGTTTTGTCGAAAGTCGTCGCCAGACGCGGCGATTTCGAGGGCCTCGCCGGCGACGGCACGATCCTGGGCTTGCTGTTCCCGGCAAGCCCGGCGTTCAGCCCCGACGGAAAGATTCTCTATGTATCGAACCTGGCATTGTATTTGCCCTATGCCGGGGTGCCGCAGCCGGCAATCGACTCGCCGTGGACGCTCCAGGTCAAGCACTACACGATTGCCGCGATCCGCGCCGTTATCCCACCCTTCCCGGATCGGGATCAGGCCGGGTATCGCTGACCGGCTGCCGGCAACCGGCATTCGCGGCGGCGCCGACCGCGGCGGTGCAACAGCGCGGCCATCGAGCGGCCATGGAAGAGCGCCCCGGCGAGATCTCGCCGGGGCCGGGCCGGATGCCTGTTCGCAAAAAAATGACACCAGCCTTGCGCGCCGTAGCGAGGCAGGATCATGCCGGTGCGCCACCGGCGATATGATTGGGAGCTCAGTCGGCCGTGAATGTTTTGCTCGCCTGGCGGATCCTGACCCATCAGAAGGGGCGGACGGCGCTGGCGCTGGTCGGCATCTTCATGGCAATCGTGCTGGTGTTCATCCAGCTGGGCTTGTTCGATGCGGTGCCGCAGGGGGGAATGCTGCTCTACGACAATTTGCGTTTCGATCTGCTGCTGGTCTCCGACCAGTACGAGTATCAGGCGCAGCCGGGTGCGTTCGCGCTGAGCCGGCTTGACCGGGTGCGCGCCGCGGCCGATGTCGCGGCGGCGACCCCGATCTATTTCGGCTTGGCGAAATGGAAGGGCGGCGAGGGCGGGGTGTGGCCGGATTTGTTCGTGATCGGCTTCGACCCGCAGAGCCATGTCTTTGCGCCACCGAGCGTCGACCGCCAGCTCGGCGAACTGGCCCGGCCGGACACGATCCTGGTCGACAGCGCGACCCGGTCGATCTTTGGCCCGCTCGCGCCCGGCCGGGTCGTCGACATCGGCGACCGCGCGGAGACCATCGGCGGGCAATATGTGCTGGGCACCGGCTTTATGGGGCTCGGCGTCGCCCTGGCGAGCGAGGCCAATTTCGCCCGGCTGTTCCCCGGCCGCGGGCTCGGCCAGGTCAATCTCGGGCTGATCCGGCTGAAATCGGGGGTCGATCCCGACCGCGCCGCCGCGGCGTTGCGGGCGCTGCTCGGCGCCGGCTCGCAGATCTTCACCCGCCGCGAACTGGCCAGCCGCGAAGCCGCCTACTGGACCACGCGGACCTCGGTCGGGCTGATTTTCGGATCGGGGCTGCTGATCTCGATCGTGGTCGGCACCATGGTGGTCTATCAGATCGTATCGACCCAGGTGAGCCGGCAATTGCCGCAATTCGCCACCTTGAAGGCGATCGGCTATGGCGATGGGGCGCTCGCCGCCACGGTCGCGGCGATGTCGCTGCTGATCGTCGCCGCCGGCTTTGTCCCGGCTGTGGCCGCCGCCGCCTGGCTCTACCAGGTGATCCGCCAGCGCACCCTGCTGCCGGTGACGATGACCGCCGGCCATGCCGCCGCGGTGCTGGCCGCGGCGCTGGGGATGGCGGCGATCTCGGCCTTGCTGGCGCTGGGCGGCCTGCGCCGCGCCGATCCCGCCGACGTGTTTTGAGGAGGGGGCCGTTCGTGTCAGCCGCACCCTCGCCTGGCGTCCGGCCCGTTGCCGCCGCGTCCCTTGCCGCCCGGTCGCCGCTGCGCCCGGTTCCGCTCGCCTGGCGCAACCTCACCGCAAACCGACGGCGGCTGCTGCGCTCCAGCGGCGGCATCGGTTTCGCGGTGCTGCTGATGCTGATGCAGCTCGGTTTCGAGCGGGCGTTTTTCGACAGTTCGCTGCAGATCATCCGCGGGCTCGACGGCGACATCTTTCTGCAGAGCGCGCACAAGTACCAGTTCGCGACCCAGGATCCGTTTCCTGCCGCCGAACTGGCCGCGGCGCGTCGGGTCGCCGGGGTCGCCAGCGCCCGCCCGCTCTATGCCGACTGGTACGATCTGTTCTGGAAGAACCCGTCCGACGGCAAGGTTTTCCTGGTCCGCGGCTTTGCCTTCGACCCGGACCAGCCGGTCTTCCTGTTTCCGGAAATAAACCGCCAGCGCCGGCAACTGACCGCGCCCAACGCGATCCTCGTCGACCGCCGCGCCCGCCGTTTTCTCGGCATGGACCGGCCGATCCGGCAGTCTGAATTGAACGGCGTCAAGGTGGCAATCGTCGGCAGCTTCGCGCTCGGCCCGGATTTCGCGAGCGACGGGACGGTCATCACCAGCGAGCGCAGCTTTGCCGGGCTGCTGCGCGGCGCCGCCGGAAACCCGCCCGGGATCGAGGCCGGGGTGATCAAGCTCGCGCCCGGCGCCGACCCGGCCGCGGTTCAGGCCGCGCTCAGAACGGCGCTGCCGCCGGCGATCGCGGTCCTGACCAAATCCCAGCTCGTCGCCTTCGAGCGCCGGTTTCAGGCGGCGGTGTCCTCGGCCGGGCCGATCTTTGCGATCGGCACCGTGGTCGGTTTCGTCGTCGGCATGCTGATCTCCTACCAGGTCACCTATACCGACGTGTCCGACCAGTTGCCGCAATATGCGACCTTGAAGGCGATCGGCTATCCGGTCCGGTTTCTGCTGCGCGTCGTGCTCGAACAGGCGGCGCTGAACGGGCTGGCCGGCTGGGTTCCGGCCTGGCTTGTCGGCATTCTGCTCTACCGGGTGATCGGCGAAGTCGCGCTGCTGCCGATGCGGATGACGCTGGAAATCACCCTTTTGAGCCTGGGATTGACCCTCGGCATGTGCCTGATCTCGGCCGCTATCGCGGTGCGCCGGGTGATCGCGGCCGACCCCGCGGAGGTATTCTGATGTGCGCGATGGTCGCCGAAGCGCCGGCGCCGATCCCGGCCGAGGCGCGCTCCGAACCGCCGCCGGTCGTGGCGGTAGGGGGCCTCAACCACTATTACGGCGAGGGCGTCGCCCGCAATCAGGTCCTGTTCGACAACCGGATCGAGATCCCGCCGGGCCAGCTGGTGGTGATGACCGGCCCGTCCGGCGCCGGCAAGACCACGCTGCTGACCTTGATCGGCGCCTTGCGTTCGGCACAGGAGGGGCAGATCGCGGTGCTCGGCCGCGAGCTGACCCACCTGGTCTCGCATGAGCTGGTCGCGGTGCGGCGCGAGATCGGGTTCATTTTCCAGATGCACAATCTGTTCGACGCGCTGACCGCCTTCGAGAATGTCAAGATGGCGATGCAGCTCGGCCATGATCCGCCCGAGGCCGGGCGCGAGCGGTGCATCGCGCTGCTCCAGCAGCTCGGTCTCAGCCACCGGATCGACTACAAGCCGCGGCTGTTGTCGGGCGGCGAGCGGCAGCGGGTGGCGATCGCGCGGGCATTGGTCAACCGGCCGCGACTGGTGCTGGCCGACGAGCCGACCGCCGCCCTCGACAAGGATGCGACGCGCATCGTCATCGAGCTGCTCAAACAGACGACGGTCGAGCAGCACGCCGCGGTGATCATGGTCACCCATGATTACCGCATCATCGAATGCGCCGACCGGCTGGTCCATATGGTCGACGGCCGCATTGTGTCCGACGTGGTGCTGCACGATGCGCTGCGGATCTGCGAATTCCTGCGCGCGGTCGAGCCGTTCCGGGCGTTGACCCCGGCCCAGCTGACCCATGTGGCCGAGAAGATGACCAAGCGCCACTTTGCCGCCGGCGAGACGATCGTGCGCGAGGGCGAGACCGGCGAGGAGTTTTTTCTGATCTCCGAGGGCGAAGTCGACGTGGTCCGCGCCGATCAGGAGGTCGCGCGCCTCGGGCGGGGCGATTTTTTCGGCGAGGTGGCGCTGATCAGCGGCGAGCCGCGCAACGCCACGATCGTCGCCACCGAACCGCTCGACGCCTTTGTCCTCGGCAAGTCCGATTTCCACGAGGCGGTGGGTTCCAGCCCGTCCTTCCGCGATCAGCTCTACCGGGTCTATTTCGTGCGCCATTGACCCCGGGCCGGGTTGCGCAAAATGGTCGCATGGAGCCAGATCGCGATCCTGGGGGGCGGTTTGCCGCAAGGTGTTCTTGCCAGCCGCGGCCAACTCGCCTATGCGCAGGCGCGTGGCCGAGATCGCACCCGCAAGGGGTAGAGAAGAGATCGAGTCCGCGCCGGCCGGCGCCCGCCGCGCCGAGGCGCGGTTGCGCGACAGCGAGCTGTTTCTGCTCGTGCTGGCATTGGGCGCCGGCGTCGCCGCCGGGCTCGGCGTCGTCCTGATCGATCTGCTGCTCGGCCTGATCCGGCACTTTGCCTTCGCCATCCCGGCCGGGGGCCATCTGAGCGACGCTGCGGCGCTGGAATCGGCCCGGCTGGTGCTGATGCCGGTGCTGGGCGGCATCTTGGTCGGCCTCAGCTCGCTGCTGCTGCGCCGCTGGCGCCCGCGCGAGGTGGTCGACGCGATCGAGGCGAACGCGCTGTTCGGCGGCCGGATGTCGCTCGGCGACAGCCTCGGCCTCGTATGGGTGACGATCCTCTCCGGCGGGTTCGGCGCATCGGTCGGTCTCGAAGCGGCCTATACCCAGCTCGGTGCCGCGCTCGCCTCCCGGCTCGGGCGCAGCGTCGATCTGCGCCGCGACGACGTGCGCACCCTGGTCGGCTGCGGCGCCGCCGGGGCCATCGCGGCGGCGTTCAACGCCCCGCTGAGCGGCGCCTTCTACGCCTTCGAGCTGATCATCGGCAGCTACACCTTGCAGGCCCTGGCTCCGGTCGGCATTGCCGCCCTGACCGGGGCATTGGTGGTGCGCGGGCTGGTCGGCTCGAACCCGATCTTTGTGGTCTGGCACGACATCGCCTTGTCGCCCTCGGATTATCTGGCGTTTTTCGGGGTCGGGCTGGCCTCGGCCGGGCTCGGCATCCTGACCATGAAGGGGGTGACCTCGACCGAAGCCTTGTTCCGCGCGCAGGCGGTGCCGCGCTGGGCCCGCCCGGCGCTTGGCGGGCTGATCGTCGGATTGATCGCGCTGCCGTTCCCGCAGGTTCTCGGCAGCGGCCATGGCGGCATCCTGAGCGCGCTTCATACCGGCTTCGCTCTGCCGTTTCTGGCCGGGCTGATCGTGGCCAAGATCATCGCCTCGGCGATCTCGATCGGTTCGGGGTTTCGCGGCGGGCTGTTCAGCTCCTCGCTGTTTCTCGGCAGCCTGTTCGGCAGCCTGATCGGCGGGTTGCTGATGCGGCTCGGGCCGGGTCTCGCCGCCGACCCGCTGATCTATGCGCTGGTCGGGATGGGCGCGGTCGCCGCCGCGATCGTCGGTGCGCCGATGACGATGATCATGCTGGTATTGGAAACCACCGGCGACTTTTCGGCGACGATCGGGGTCATGGTCGGCGTCGTCACCGCGGCGATCGCGGTGCGTCACTGGTTTGGCTATTCCTTTGCCACCTGGCGGTTTCACCTGCGCGGGCTGGCGATCCGCAGCCCCGAAGATGTCGGCTGGATCAACGAGCTGTTGATCGGGCCGATGATGCGGCGCGACCCGTCGGTGATCGCTGCCGACCAGCCGCTCGACGAATTGCGCCGCCGCTTTCCGGCCGGCAGCACCAAGCAGGTGTTCGTGGTCGATGGCGACGGCCGCCTGTCCGGGATCATCGATCCGACCGAGCCGAATGGCGGCGATGGCGCCGGCGAGGCCAAGACCGTCGGCGACCTGGTTACCGAACCCGCCCCCTTTCTGCTGCCGGGCGACGATCTGCGCACCGCGCTCGACCGCTTCAGCCAGGCGGCGCAGGAGACGCTGCCGGTCATCGACAACCCCGATGGCCGCCGGGTCCTCGGCTATTTGAGCGAGGCCTATGCGCTGCGCCGCTATGCCCACGAACTCGAACGCCACCGCGGCGCCCAGCAGGACGATGCCGGTATCTTCAGCCCGACCGCCGGCGACGCCACGGTGACACCGACGGAAACGCAGAAATAGCCGGCGCCGGGCGGCCCGGCCGCAACGCGGCTGCCGCAACGGGTTCGCCGGGCGCCCGCGGCAGGCGGCGGGTCGGCATTCGCCGGCTGCGGGCGGAAATTAGGTGGCACGATTACGCATGGCTGCGCTACAATGCACGCAACGCTTGGAGCAGGATCGTAAGCAAATCGTAAGACAGCGCCGGATTTCAGGTTCAGCACTGCGAACCGCAGCCGGGCTTCACGCGGTTTTGATGCGGTCGCAAGGCATGCTGCGCTAGCGTAGAGCGGGCAGCCGGCGCTGCGCGCGTTCGATGGACAAACACCTCTCCGGCTTGACTGCCGGTGCGACCAAGGCTTGAAGGGAAGGGCCGGTAGTATGGCGCAAGTGGCGCTCCGCAACATCGTCAAGACTTTCGACAAGACCCCGGCGGTGCGGGGCATCGATCTCGACATCGCCGACCGCGAATTCATCGTCCTGGTCGGCCCCTCGGGCTGCGGCAAGAGCACCACCTTGCGCATGATCGCCGGGCTCGAGGAATGCACCTCGGGCGAGATCTATATCGGCGACCAGCTGGTCAACGAGGTGCCGCCCAAGGACCGGGACATCGCCATGGTGTTCCAGAACTACGCGCTCTACCCGCACATGACGGTTTTCGAAAACATGTCGTTCGGGCTGCGGCTGAAGAAATTCCCCAAGGCGGAGATCAAGGAGCGGGTCGAGGCCGCGGCGCGCATCCTCGACATCACCCCGCTGCTCGAACGCCGGCCAAAGGCGCTTTCCGGCGGGCAACGTCAGCGCGTGGCGATGGGCCGGGCCATCGTGCGCAACCCCAAGGTCTTTCTGTTCGACGAGCCATTGTCCAATCTCGATGCCAAGTTGCGGGTGCAGATGCGCACCGAGATCAAAAAGGTGCATCAGAAGGTAACGACCACGACGATTTACGTAACCCACGACCAGGTCGAGGCAATGACCCTGGCCGACCGGGTGGTCGTGATGAACGCCGGCAAGATCGACCAGATCGGCACGCCTTACGAGGTCTACCATCATCCGAAAACCCGTTTTGTCGCCGGGTTCATCGGCTCGCCGACGATGAACCTCTTGCCCTGTCGCGTGGTCGAAAACGGCAGCGGTCTGACGGTGCGGCTGTGCGACTGGCTGTCCTTTCCGGTGCCGCCGTCGCGCGAGGCGCATTACCGCTCGCGCATCGGCGACGAGCTGTTGTTCGGATTGCGCCCCGAGCATATCACCGAGGCGCGCGGCGAGACGCTGCCCGGGGTCGTGCCGTTCTCGGCCCGGCTCGATGTGGTCGAGCCGATGGGCATGGAGACGATGGTCTACTTCATCGTCGACGGGGTCGAGGTGTGCGGCCGCGTCAACCCGACCTCGGCTGGGACCGTCGGCGAGCCGATGCCGCTCGCCGCCGACCTCAACCGGATGCATCTGATCGATCCGCGCACCGAACTGGTGGTCTGACCCCGGATCATCACCGGTCAACGGCGCGAACGCGGCGCGGTGACGGCTCAGAGAGGCCGGGCCAGGGAAACGCAGAATGAGCCTCAGCGGCAAGGCGGCATTGGTCAGCGGGGCGGCCGGCGGCATCGGGCGGGCGATCGCCATCGCCTTCGCCGAGGCCGGAGCGGCGGTCGCCTGCTGCGACATCGACATGGACGGCGCGGCGCAGACGGCGCGGCTGGTCGAACAGACCGGCGGGCGGGCGCTGGCGCTGCATTGCGACGTCGCCGTCGAGAGCGAGACGCGCGAGGCGGCGGCGGCGGCGCAGGATGCGTTTGGGCATCTCGACATTCTGGTCAGCGGCGCCGCGCCGCACGACGATAGCGGCACCATCCTGGAAACCAGCCTCGCCGATTGGGAACGGGTGTTGGCGGTCAACCTGACCGGCTCGTTTCTGCTGTGCCGGGCCGCGCTGCCGCTGATGATCGCCGGCGGCGGCGGCTCGATCATCCTGATCGCCTCGCAACTCGGGCGCGTCGGCAGCGCCGGGCGCGCCGCCTATTGCGCGACCAAAGGCGCCCTGATCCAGCTCGCCAAGGTGATGGCGATCGACCATGCCGCGGACAATGTCCGGGTCAACACCCTGTCGCCGGGCGCGGTCGAAACCGAACGGCTGTTGCGCCGCTACGGCAGCTATGCCGCGGCCGGCGAGGCCCTGGGTCCCAAGCACCTGCTCGGGCGTCTCGGCCGTCCGCCCGAGATCGCCGCGGCGGCGGTGTTCCTCGCCGGCGACGCGGCCAGCTTCGTCACCGGCAGCGACCTCTTGGTCGATGGCGGCTACACCGCGATCTGAGCTTCACAAAGGCGCCGGCGCAACTCCGCTCACAGCGCCACCTCGACCAGAAACGGGCCGGGGGTGGCGATCCCTTCGGCCAGGCGATGGTTGAATTCCTCCATCGTCGTCACCCGCGCGCCCGGAACGCCCATCCCCTTGGCCAGGGTGACGAAGTCGAGATCCGGATGGCTGAGGTCGAGCATGTCGAGCGCCTTGCGGCCGGGGTTGCCGGCGCCGACATTGGCGAGTTCGCCCTTGAGGATCGCGTAGCTGCGGTTGGCGAACAACAGGGTGGTGACGTCGAGCCCCTCGCGCGCCTGCGTCCACAATGACTGCAACGTGTACATCGCGCTGCCATCGCCCTCCAGGGTGATCACCTTGCGGTCGGGGCAGGCGACCGCGGCCCCGGTCGCCACCGGCATGCCCATGCCGATCGAGCCGCCCATATTCGACAGCCAGTCATGCGGCCGGGCCGAGCGGGTCGGCGCGAAAAAGCCGCGGCCGGTGGTCACCGCCTCGTCGACGATGATCGCATTCTCCGGCAGCAGCGCGCCGAGTGAGGCGCCGAGCGCCTCGGGGGTGATTTTCCCGGTCGCCCTGACCGGCGCCGGATCGTTGACGATGGGCGCCGGGGTCGCGCGGGCATCGACCGCTTCGGCCAGCGCTTCGAGCGCGCCGATCAGATCCTCGTCGGGCCGGGCGAGCACGTGGCCCTGGGCGTCGGCCGGCGCCAGCAGGCTCGGCTTGTCGGGATAGGCGAAAAACGCCACCGGCATTTTCGACCCGACCAGGATGATGTGCTTCAGCCCGGAGAGCACCTTGACCGCCTGATCGACGACATAAGGCACCCGCTCGACAAACACCCGGCCGCGCCCGCGCTGGGTGCGCGCGTTCGAGCCCTGGGCGATCAGCCGCGCCCCGGTCTTGGCGGCGATCCTGCCGGCGAGTTCGAGGCCGTGCTGGCGCAGCGCCTGCCCGGTCAGCAGCAGCAGGCACGGTTCGCCCGAGCGCAAGGCGTGCGCCGCCTCGGCGACCGCCTGTTGCGACACCGCGCTCGGCGCGGTCGGCGGCGGCACCTCGGCCGGACCGGCGCCCTCGTTCCAGGCGGTGTCGGCCGGCAGGATCAGGGTCGCGATCTGGCCCGGCGGCATTCGTGCGGCGGCGATCGCCGCGGCGCCGTCGGCGGCGACCGAGCGCGCATCCGGCGAGGTCTTGACCCAGCGCGAGAACGGCTTGGCCGCGCTTTCGATGTCGGTGGTCAACGGCGCGTCGTAGCGCCGGTGGTAGGTCGCGTGATCGCCGACGATGTTGACCATCGGCGTCGACGCCTTGTTGGCGTTGTGGATGTTGGCCAGCCCATTGGCCATGCCGGGGCCGAGATGCAGCAGGGTCGCCGCCGGTTTTTCGCTCATCCTTGCATAGCCGTCGGCGGCGCCGGTGACCACCCCCTCGAACAGGCCGAGCACGCAGCGCATGCCCTCGACCCGGTCGAGTGCGGCGACAAAATGCATCTCCGAGGTGCCGGGATTGGCAAAGCACACATCGACGCCGCCGCCGACCAAGGTGCGCACCAGGCTTTCCGCGCCGTTCATCACAAGGTCTCCCGCTGGTGCCATCCGCGCGCCGCCGGCCGGGCTGCCCGATGGCCAATTCGGCCGCAGCATGCCCGCGGCGCGACCCCGCCGCAAGCAGCGGCTGCCGGCGGCGCCGATACGGGCGACCTCGGTCGAGCCTCCGGGAAGAGAACCCTGATCCTGACAGAGTACCGTGTCAGGCGGTCAGGACGGGCCGATTTGTTCAGATATGCATATGGACCCCGAAATAGCTGGCAATAATAATCACGACGACCACTACGCCGATAATATAGAATATGTTCATGGTGTCTTGTTCCCATTGCGAGATGATCGGGCGCGGCCCGAAGGCGTGCTGGCACACCCAAACCCAGGCCGACTTACCAAATTAGTGACGCTATCCGGCCGCAGATAGAGTCGGAAACTACCCATCCGGGCGCCGCCGCACCGCCTGGTTGCTGATGATCCAGGCTAGCGGCCCGACCGTGGCGATCAGGCGCCGCGGTGCTTTGTCGATGGCGCCGGAGGCTCGTGCCGCACCCTCCGAGAAGCAATCGAGCGAGAAGCGGTCGCGTTGATCTGCTGGCGATAAGTAGTTTCCGAAGCTACCGGCGATTGATGCCTGCTGGCATGTTCGCGAGGTGCTGGCGCCGAAGGTTTCAGAAATCGAGTGAATAAAATCTCGAAGCTCTGGGTTTTACGCCGATCGGAATTGCGTCTGCACCCCTAGTTCGGGTGCCACACCCGAATAGTACGTCCCAAGAACTTAGGCGGCTATAATGAATGAATTCGGGCGACTTCTGGAAAAAGAGATCCCACGGCTGCGGCGCTATGGTTTTGCCCTGACCCGCGATATCTCACGGGCCGACGACCTCGTGCAGGACACTCTCGAGCGCGCAATCGCCAAACAAGGGTTCTGGCAGCGCGGGACCAACCTCCGCGCTTGGCTGTTCACGATTATGCACAACCAGAACGTCAACACTGTCCGGCGCAGCGTGCGCGAAGGCATCACCGTCGAGATCGACGACGATAACTGGCCGGTCCTCCCGGCAGCGGCAAACGATCCGTCATCGGGACTGTCGCTGCGCGATCTCGATCGCGCCCTCGCGCAGGTTCCCGAGCAACAGCGCCAGGCCTTGCTGCTGATCGGTCTCGAAGGCATTTCCTATGAGGAGGCCGCGACGGTCCTCGACGTGCCGATCGGGACGGTTCGCTCGCGGCTGTCGCGCGGCCGCACTTCGCTGCGCAACTTGATGGAGCGCAGCGACGGGGTCGAGTTCACGAACGATGCGGCCGTCCCCAGCGCCGCGCCGACGCATCGGCGCTTCGTCCCCGGTCTGGAGCCGAAAGCGACGGCAGTCGCGATTGCCGCCGCCGGAAGCTGATCGCCGAGCTTTGGCGCGACGCCGGTTTGGCTCGCGAGCACCGCCGGCGCAGCGCGGGTTTCGCCGCGGTGACGCAACATTGAGAATATCGCGCGCTTGACCGCGCGGGGTCGTGCGTAGTCTGGTCCGGCACCGCCCCGATTGATCGGAAAGGGCCGCGCGATGACGGGTCCGCTGCATGGGTATCGAATCGTCGATCTGACCTCGAACGTCTCCGGGCCGCTGGCGACGATGATCCTCGCCGACCAGGGCGCCGATGTGATCAAGGTCGAAACGCCCGATGGCGGTGATCACACCCGCGCCGCCGGCAACCGGCGCGCCGGTTTTTCGGCGTCCTTTCTGAACAACAACCGCAACAAGCGCTCGATCGTGCTGAATTTGAAGGCGGCCGGCGCGGTGCAGGCGCTGCTCCGGCTGGCGGCGGGCGCCGATGTGTTCATCCAGAACTTTCGTCCGGGCGTCGCCGAGCGGCTCGGCGTCGGCGAGAGCGCGGTCCGCGCCGTCGCGCCGAACATCGTCTATGTCTCGATCAGCGGCTTCGGCGAGACCGGCCCCTATGCGGCAAAGCCGGTCTACGATCCGGTGATCCAGGCGTTTTCCGGGCTGGCCACGGTGCAGGCCGGCTCCGATGAGGCGCGCCCGCGCCTCTTACGCACGATCCTGCCCGACAAATTGACCGCGATCACCGCCTCGCAGGCGATCACCGCGGCGCTGCTGGCGCGCGAGCGCACCGGCGAGGGCCAGCATGTCCGGCTGTCGATGCTGGAAGCGGTGCTCGCGTTTCTGTGGAGTTCGGACATGGGCAGCCAGACCTTTGTCGGCGACCAGCCCGCGCCGCAGGAGGCCGCGAGCGCCGCCGATCTGATCTACGAAACGGCGGACGGCTACATCACCGTGGCGGTGCAGACCGACCGGCAATGGGCGGCGATGGCCCGCGCGCTCGATCATCCGGAATGGCTCGAGGACGAGCGGTTTCGCACCACGGCGCTGCGCCAGCAGAATATCGACCAGCGGCTGGGGCTGACCCAGGCGGCGCTGCGCACGCGGCCGGGGGCCGAATGGCTCGACCGGCTGACCGCGGCGCAGGTGCCGTGCGGCCCGGTGCTGACCCGCAACCAGGTGATCCGCCACCCGCAAGTCGAGGCGCTGGGGCTGGTCGTCGAGACCCGGCATCCGGCGGCCGGGCCGCTGCGCCAGGCGCGGGCGGCGGCGCGGTTCTCCGCGACCCCGCCGGCAATCCGCCGCGGCGCCCCGGCTCTCGGCGAGCACACGGCGGAGATCCTGCACGAACTGGGCTACTCGCCGGCGGAAATCGCGGAACTCGGCTCGCCGGGCATGCCGGCCGCCGCCGACGGAGATTAGCAATGATCGATTTCTATTATTGGCCGACCCCGAACGGCTGGAAAGTCGCGATCATGCTCGAGGAATGCGGCCTCGGCTATCGCGTGATCCCGGTCAATATCGGGCGCGGCGACCAGTTCAAGCCCGAGTTCCTGGCGATCAGCCCGAACAACCGGATGCCGGCGATCGTCGATCATGACGATGCGGATGGCGCAACGCCGGTGTTCGAATCGGGCGCGATCCTGATCCACCTCGCCGAACGGACCGGGCGCTTCATGCCGCAGAGCCGGCAGGGCCACAAAGAGACCTTGGAGTGGCTGTTCTGGCAGGTCGGCAATCTCGGCCCGATGGCCGGCCAGCTCAGTCATTTCGTCAATTACGCGCAAGGCGAGCACCCGTATTCGCACAAGCGCTATGCCGACGAATACAATCGCTGCCTCGGCGTGCTCGAGCGTCGGCTCGACGGGCGCGAATTCATCCTTGACGAATATTCGATTGCCGATATGGCGTCATGGCCCTGGGTGCTGATCGCCAAACCCTTGGGCCAGCCGCTCGACGATTTTCCCAATGTGGCGCGCTGGCGCGAGACGATCAAACAGCGTCCCGCGGTGCAAAGGGGCGTCGACCTCGGCAAGGAACTGCGCCGTTCCGCGCCACCCTCCGATGCGGAACGGCGGGTGCTGTTCAATCAGACCGCGCAAAATCTGCGCGGCGGGGTGGTCGGCGCTACTGGTTGAGCCAGCGGCGCATAAAGCCCAGCAGCCCCTGGGGCATGAAGATCACCATGGCGACAAAGATCACCCCGACCGGGATCAAATAGAATTCGGTAAAATAATGCGACAGCAACTCGCGCAACAGTAGAAAAAACGCCGCGCCGACGATCGGCCCGACCAGGGTGCCAATCCCGCCGACCACGTTGTAGATTACGGTTTCGCCCGATACGAGAAAGAACACGAAATCGGGCGCGGCGAACTCGTTCTGCAAGGCATAGAGCACCCCGGCGAGGCCGGCGAACAGCCCCGACAGCATGACCGCGACGATCTTGTAGCGCTCGACCGGATAGCCGATTGCGCGGGTGCGCGCCTCGTTCTCGCGGATCGATTGCAAGACCATGCCAAACGGCGACTGGGTTATCCGCCGCAGGATCAGGTAGGACCCGGCTACCACCGCCAGCACGAACCAGTGCAAACGCATCGGGGTCAGATGCATTCGGAACAGCCCGGGGATGGCCAGCGCCGGGCGGTCGAAGGTCAGACCGTTCTCGCCGCCGGTCACCGCCGTCCAGGTAAAGATGATCACGTAAAAGATCTGCGAAAAGATCAAGGTGGTGATGGCAAAATAGATGTCGCGCAGCCGGGTCGAGAAATATGCGACAAAGCCGGCCGCCGCCGCCGCCCCACCCAGCCCATAGACCAGCGCCAGCCACAGATTGGGCGGCGATACGCTCAGCAGCGCGGCCGCGGCGCCGTACATGCCGAGCCCGAAAAACGCCGAATGGCCGAACGACACCATCCCGGTGTAACCGATCAGGATGTCGGACGACATCGCCAGCAGGCCCCAGATCAGGATCTCGGTCGCCAGCCTGCTCCAGAATTCGGGCAACACCAGCGGCGCCACGATCAGCAGCGCCAGCACAACCGAAAATCCGGCCCAATAGACCAGGATCGGCCGCCGGTTCATCGCGTCGCCGAAGCGAACAGCCCGGTCGGGCGGAACAGCAGGGTCAGGATCAGGACGACAAACGAGACGATGACCGCCTGCGCCGGGCTGACCCACAGCGAGGCATAGGCTTCGAGCAGGCTGATCAGCAGGGCGGCGGCGATCGAGCCGGCGAGGTTGCCCATGCCGCCGACCACGACGACGATAAACACCTTCAAAATCCAGTCGACCCCCATCGAGGAGTTGACCGCGGTCAGCGGCCCGAACAACACCCCGCTCGCCCCCGCCATGCCGGCGCCGATGGCGAACACCGTCATCAGCACCCACGGCACCGGGATGCCCATCGCCTGGGCCATGACCCGGTCCTGCGTCGTGGCGCGGATCCAGATGCCCCAGGTGCCGAATTTGAGAAACAGCCAGAGACCGCCGATGATCGCCGCCGAGATCAACGCGATGACCACCCGATACCACGGATAGTCGAGGTAAAAGAGGGTGAAATGGCCGGTGATCGGCTCGGCCAGCTTGCGCGCGATCGGGCCGAACTGCCACAGCGCATAATTCTGCAATACCAACGAGATGCCGAAGGTGGCGAGGATCGTGGTCAGCGGATCGCGGCCGAGCAGCGGCCGCAGCGTGGTCACATAGATCGCCGCGCCGAGCACGCCGATCGCGATCGTGGCGGCGATCAACGCCAGCCAGAAGCTGCCGGTCGCCGCCAGGGTCAAGACGCCGACATAGGCGCCGAGCATGAACAATTCGCCATGGGCGAAGTTGACCACGTCCATGATCCCGAAAATCAACGTCAGGCCCGAGGCCACCAGCGCCAGGATCATGCCGGTGACCACGCCGTTGACGGTCTGGATCAATACCTGCTGCAGCGGTACGCCCATCTCAAACCCCCAGATACTGGTGGATGATGCGGTCGTCGGCGCGCAGTTCGGCGGACCGGGAGTGGTGGCGGACCACGCCTTTTTCCAGAATGTAGACGCGGCGCGAGGCCTCCAGGGTCAGCGGCACGTTCTGCTCGACCAGCAGCACCGCCACCCCCTCGCGGCGCAACACCGCGATGATCTCGCGGATCTGCCCGACCATGCGCGGCATCAGCCCCTCGGTCGGCTCGTCGAGCAGGATGATCTTGGGTTCGAGCATCATCGCGCGGGCGATCGCCAGCATCTGCTGCTCGCCGCCCGACAGCGTGCCGCCGGGCTGATGGCGCCGCTCGGCCAGCACCGGAAAGAATTCGTAGACTTTGTCCAATAGCTCTTTCTTGCGCTCCTTGCCGACGCCGTGGCGGTCGAGCCCGGTGCGCAGATTTTCGGTCACCGTCAACAACGGAAAGATCCGCCGTTCCTCGGGGACATAGCCGATCCCGAGCCGCGCCAGCCGGTGCGGCGGCAGTTCGGTGATCGGCCGGCCCTCGAACAGCACCCGGCCGCGGCTCGGATGAACCAGGCCCATGATCGCCTTCAGGGTCGTGCTCTTGCCGACGCCGTTGCGGCCGAGCAAGGCCACCACCTCGCCCTTGCCGACGGTCAGCGAGATGCCGTGCAGAATGTGGCTCTTGCCGTAAAAGCTGTGGATGTCGTCGACTTCGAGGAGGGGCTGCGCGGCTGCCGCGGCTGCCGGGCCCATCGGTTCGGCCGCGCTCATGTCCCGAGATAGACTTCGAGCACCCGGGGGTTCTGCTGGATTTGCGCCGGGGTTCCCTCGGCCAGGATCTGGCCATAGTGGAGCACGGTAACCCGGTCGGCCAGCTCCATCACCACCTGCATGTCGTGCTCGACGATCAGGATGGTCAGATCGCGGCCGATGCGGCGCACCAGCTCCATCGTCTCGTGGGTTTCCGCCGCACTCATCCCGGCGGTCGGCTCGTCGAGACAAAGCAGCCGCGGCTCGGTTGCCAGCGCGATGCCGATTTCCAGATTGCGCTGTTCGCCATGCGACAGGTTGGCTGCGAGTTCGTGCGCCTTGCCGAGCAGGCCGACCGCCTCCAGCGCCATCTCGGCCTTTTCGATGATGTCGCGAAAGGCCCGGTGGTGGGTCAGCAGGCTCCAGCCGTGGCGACGCGACTGGGCGGCGATGCGGGCGTTTTCGAGGGTCGTGGCGTTGGGCAGGATATTGGTGATCTGATAGGAGCGGGCGATCCCCTTGCGCGACACCCGGTCGGGAGGGAGCCCGGTGATGTCCTCGCCATCGAACCGGATATGGCCGGAAGAGGGGCGCAATACCCCGGTCAGGCAATTGAAAAACGTGCTCTTGCCCGCCCCGTTCGGGCCGATCACGGCCCGCAATTCGCCCGGCGCGACCGCGAAATCGACATTGCCGAGCGCGGTCAGACCGCCGAACCGCACGCTCAGGGCCTCGGTGCTCAGGATCGGGGGCAATCCCGGCCCCCTGCCATCGCTCGCCGGCGCCGGCGCTTTGCCTAAAATTTCGGCGCTCACCTAGGCGAACGTGCAGGCCGGCGGCACCAGGGTCTTGTCCTTCGGCACGGTTTCGAGGATGTGCGGCTTGCCGTCCTTGATCACAAACAGGAACTCGCGCAGGAATGCCTGGTGATCCTCCTTGCGCAGGGTCTTGTCGCCCTGCGGAAAATCGTCGCCTTCCTTCATCTCCAGCCCCTCCAGCGCGGCGATCAGCTTCGGCGTGTCGTCGCGCCCCTGGAAGCCGGATTTCTCGATGCCGAGCTTGAGCGCGTTCATCGCCTCGTAATTCGACTGGGTGTAGCGATCGGGCAGCGGGCCGGAAGGATCGATCTTTTTCAGCCGGGCGACGGCGTCATTGAAAAACTTGTGGTTCGCCGGCGTATCGAGCGGCGGATCGAACACCGGCAGATAGCGGTTGATGCCGACGAAGCCCTCGATCTTGTTGCCCAGCGCCGGCAGATTGGTCGATTCGGCGATGGCCCCGTCGCCGGCCCATTTGTATTTCTTGGTCAGGCCGAGATCGTAGAGCTGATTGGCCAGGGTGATGCCGTCGGTGGCGAACGAGATCCCGAACAGCCCGTCGAAATCGCCGTTGATCTTGGCCAGGAACGGGGTCGTGTCGGCGGTGCCGAGCGGGATTCCGGTGCCGCCGACGACCTCGCCGCCCTGCTTTTTGATCTGCTCGGCATAGGCGTCGCGGGTCGATTGCCCCCAGGCATAATCGGCGTAGATGATGTGCCATTTCTTGCCCAGCTGGTTGACCAGATAGGGCGCGAAGGCGACCGCCTGGGCCGGGGCGTAGTCAAAGGTGCGAAACGTGTAGCGGTTGCATTTTGTCGTGGTCAGCGTGGTGTCGAGGCACACCCCGATCAGGTTGACCAGCTGGTGGTTCTCCCACACCGGCGAGCAGGCGAGGCAGACATTCGACAGAAAACCGCCGACATGGGCGTCGATATTATCCTCTTCGACCAGCTTTTCGACGGCGCGGCGCCCGACATCGGGCTTGGATTGGTCGTCGGCGACGATCAACTCCACCGGCCGGCCGTTGATGCCGCCCATTTTGTTGATGCGGTCGACCGCCATCTGGATGCCGACCACGGCGGTCTTGCCGCCGGAAGCGGCGAGGCCGGTCAGCGGTTGCAGGCTGCCGATCTTGTATGGCTTGGCATCGCCGAACGCGGCCCGCCACGGGGCCGGCGCCAGCATTGCCGCGGCGCCGCCGGCCGCGCTCCAGCGCAGCAGCCGGCGGCGGCTGAGCCCGGCGGCCGGTTGGAAAGTACGGTCATCTGCCATCGTGATTGCCCTCCCCTGATTTTTTAGCAAAATTCATGCCGGCAGCCGCTTGGCGCGCCGCTGAAACCTTGCGCGCGCCACGGCCCGGCGCGGCGACGCGCCAGCGGCAGATGCGACAAAAGCACGCAAATTGTCAAGTTCCGCAACCTTTAAGAGAGCAATGCCAAAGCCTATCGGCCAGGCCGCTTATCTGGGCGGGCTCACTTGGCGGCGGTCGGCCGGGGCGGGCGATCGATCTGCACGGTGGCTGTCATCCCGGCCACCAGAACCACGCCCTTTGGCACCCGATCGATGTGGATGCGCACCGGGATGCGCTGGGCCAGGCGCACCCAGGTGAAGATCGGGTTGACCAAGGCGAGCCCCTGCTGGGCGGCCTGAGCGTTGGCGACGTTGATGGCGCGGGCGATGCTGGCGACATGGCCGTGAACGACCTGGGGGTAGCCCATCAGCTTGATGGTCGCCGGATCGCCCTCGTGGATCGCGCCGAGATTGGTCTCCTCGAAATAGCCGTCCACCCAGAACGAATCGGCGTCGACCAGCGAGATTTCGTTCTGACCGACATTGGCGTAGTCGCCGAGTTGGGCCAGCAGATTGGTCACCCAGCCATTGACCGGCGACCGGATCTGGGTGCGCTCGAGGTTGACCCGCGCCTGGTTCAGATTGGCCACCGCCTGCTGATAGCTGGCCTGGGCGGCCAAGGCGCTGGTCTCAAAGGTCTGCTTCTGCTCGATCGTGGTTGAGAGCGTGCTTAATTCCTGCCGGCGCTGTGCCTCTCGTTCGGCGTTCTCTGCGTTGACCTTGGCCTGCTGCACCGCCGCCTCGGCCAGGCTGACGGCGATCTTGTAGTTGGTCGGATCGATCGTCATCAGCAGATCGCCCTTGTGGACAAACTGATTGTCGGCGACCGGCAGCTCGACGATTTGCCCGGCGACCTGCGGCGCCATGGTCACGACATAGACGCGCACCGTGCCGTCGCGGGTCCACGGCGCGCCCATATAGGCGTTCCACATCGCCCAGCCGAGCGCCCCGGCAACCGCGATCGTCGCCAATGTGATCAGCACCGGAACGATGCGCAGCCGGCGCTTGGGCTGGTCACGGACGACCGGCGGAGGGACCCAGTCGTCGCGCTGCTGGGAAGCCGTCGTCTCGCGTTTAGCCTTCGCTTCGACGTCGGCCATCGGCGGCTCTCAGCGCGCGAAAAGCAGGACGATCGAGGACAGGACGATCATATACACCCCGAAAACGAACAGCGCCGGATGCCAGACATAGCGCAGCAGTCCGAAATGCGCCGCAAACCGGCGCAGCCCGATCACGATCAGCCATGCCGCCACCATCATCAACGAGATCGGCGCAACGTAGACGCCGAAAAGGTTGATTTCGGCGAATCTCACCCCGGCCCTCCGGTGCCGAAATAGGCGGCATGTTGGGTAAGCGCCTCCGAGATTGCAAGGATGCTGCCACGCGCCCGCAGCGCCGCCGGCGCTCCTGTCCCGGCGCCGGACCGTGCGGCGAGGGCCTGGTCGAGCCGGGCCAACCGTCCCGTCGCCATCGCATTGTTGCCTTGCGCCACGGCCTCGAGCGCGGTGTCGAGCATGGCGCCCATGTCGAACCGGTGGACAATCCGGCAAAGTCGGATGATCTCGGTGCCAACCAGCAGCGCCGCCACGAGCTGCGAGCGCTGCAACCCATCGGCCGCATCCGGCAATACCGTCAGGCGGCCATAGATGCGGCCCTGCCAATCGTCCGGCGTGCCGGGGATCGGGCCGATCGCCAGACGTCGCAGATCGCGCAAGGTGAGAGCCAGCAGCCGACGGGTGCGCAGCGCCGGCGACACCGGCGGCAGCAAGCGAAATGACAGCGCGGCGGCGCCGACGCCGGCGATGATCGCTACGGCGGAGTTATAGAATTGCTGAGTGTCGTAAGTCATCGGGTTGGCCGGCGCGAGCAGCGGAACAAAAGCCGTCACCACCCCGGTGAAAATCGCCGGTTGCCACTGCAGGGCGAGAAAGGCGCCCACCGGCACCAGCACCAGACCAATCACCAGGCTGAACCCGACATAGGTCTGTACGTTCGGCAACACCGCAAATTTGACGGTCGCCGCAACCGCGACGGTCAGGATGCTGCCGAGCATGAAGCCGATCGCGATGTCGTAGGCATGATCGGCTCTGGCCGCGAACAGGATGACGCCGATCGCGGCGAAGGTGATGGCCGTTGCGCCATCGGGCCATGCGGTGACGATCCAGAACAGCATGACCGCGCCGATCGTCAGGAAAGTCCGCAAAGCATTGACCAGCGCCGGCAGCCAGTCGGGCACGCGCAGCCGGACGCCGCCGCGGCGAGGAACCGGTCGGGCGGGATCGTCGACAAGCAATGCCAGCCCGTTGAGCGCCTGCGAAATGCCGATGAAAACCTCAGCCGCCTGGTCGGCGACCAATCGCAGTGACGGCGTGCGGGCCGGGAGGGCGACCAGCGCCCGCACCAGCGCTTCGCACATCCGGCACAGCTCGATGGGATCGGCCAGCCAACGGCTCGGCCGGCCTTGCAGCGGCGCGTCGCGCAGCTCCCGAGGCAGCCTTTGCAGCACCGCATCCGCCCCCTGCCGCGCTTCGTCATGCGACAGCCCGGCGAGGTGAACCGCCACCGTGCGCCAGCCAGCCAGCGCGGCGAACAAACCGTCCACCGCCGCCTGCAGCACCGGCGAATGATAGCGCAGCCGCGAGGATTCCCCGAGCGCCTCGTCGATGACCGGGTCGAGCGCGGTGACCTGCCTAACCAGTTCGCGGCGGACCGCCTGCGTCTCCGACAGTTCCAGCCCGGTCTGCGACAAGCTGCCGATGAACCGGCCCGCGATCTCCGCCGAGACCGACGCGAACAGCGAGGCCAGGCGGCGACTGGCCCCGCCAAGATCGGTCACCAGGAGAATGATCCCGGCGCAAACGATGCCGATACAGATCTCGCTGGCGCGGGCCACCGCGAGTGTGAACGCCAATCCGTTAACTCCCCCGGTCGCCCCGAGCTGGTCGCTCGCGATGATCGCGGCGGTGTATCCGGCTAGCGCTGCCCCATAGGCAGCGAAATTGCGCAGGATCGTCGCCAGGAGAGCGCTTGCGGCCCCCCATAGCGCCAGGCTGACGAGGAAGGCGGCCCGGTCTTGCGGAAAGCACGCGGTCAGCACCACGATCGCCACCGCTCCAACCACGGTGCCGATCATCCGGTACCAGCCCTTGCGCAGTGACGCACCGAGATGGGGCTGGCAGACGATTGCCGCGGTGGTTCCCGCCCAGAAGGCGTTGTCGAGTTCGAGCCAGAAGGCGACGTAGAGCGCCAGGCAGACCGAAGCCCAGAGCCGCAAGCCGAATAGCACCGCCGGGGCGGCTGCGGTTGCCGCGTCCCGCAAGCGCTGGCCGCTAAAAACCGCGCTCGATCGGTGCGGCGCATCCCTCGCCGAAAGCCCGGAGCCGCTGATTGCCGCCACCCTGACATCCTCTACGGACGAGCGCGGAGCGCCGACCTTGCCTGCCCGCGCCGGCGCAGCTTACCCTGGCCCGTATCGTGGCGGCTTGGTTCCCGCAGACCGAGCCTAGCTACGCCGAGGTTGTGGCGAAAAGGGGGAAATGGCTGATGATCGTCGACGTCCATGCCCATTACATACCGAAAAACTACAGCGAGCTGATGGGCGACCGCTTTCCACCGCGGGTCGGCGTGCCGGAGAAGAAGGGGATCGCGCGGCATCCGGTGTCGGATTCGGCGACCGACATCACCGGCCGGCTCGAGCTGATGGATGCCGCCGGGGTCGAAAAGCAGGTGTTGTCGCCGCACCGCGCGCCCTACCTCGCCGATCGTGCGGAATGCGTCAAAGCGGTCGGCATGCTGAACGACGGCTATGCCGATCTGGCGCACCGCTACCCGCAGCGCATCGCCTCCTACGTGATGCTGCCGTTGCCGCATATCGACGCGGCCTTGCGCGAGATGGAGCGCGGGCTCGACCAACTGGGCTGCGTCGGGGTCAATATGCACATCTCGTGCTTGAACCGGTCGGTCGCCGAGACCGAGTTCGAGCCGATCTATGAGGAGATGAACCGGCGCGGCGCGATCCTGTTCGTGCATCCGTCGGTGACCGGCATCTGCTCGCCATTCATCACCGATTACGGCTACACGGCGTCGGTCGGCACCTCGCTCGAGGACGCCACCTTCGTCCTGCACATGATCGCCAAGCAGATCCCGCACCGCTATCCGAAGATCCGCTTTATCGTCCCGCATCTGGGCGGGCCGATCCCGATGCTGCTCAACCGCCTCGACCAGCAGGGCCAGAGCCCGAGCGGCCATCCCAACCTCGCCGAGGCGCCGAGCGTCACCGCCAAGCGGTTCTGGTACGACACCGTGTGCTACGGCTCGAAAGCGGCCTTCACCTGCGCCCTCGAAGCCTTTGGCGCCGACCATCTGGTGACCGGCAGCGACTATCCGGTGTTGCAGGATTACGAAGCCTACACGGAAACCTTCGCCTATATCAGCCGGCTCGGCCTACCAGAGGCCGCGGTCGACCGGATCCTGCATCATAACGCCCACCAGCTGTTCGGCTTTGCCCATTAATCCAGAGCCGGGAGTTGGCGAATGACCGGGCGAGAGCCGGGGTTCGGATTTGCCATCGAATACGATGAACCGATCCCCTACCGGCAACGGGTCCGCGACTACTATCAGGCGCTCGGCTATGGCGCGCCGTACCGCTGGGCGCATTATGCGACGGTCCCGTTTCGGCCGCTGCCGCAGCCGCTCGCCGGATGCCGCGTCGCCCTGATCACCACCGCCGCACCCTACCAGCCCGGCAAAGGCGACCAGGGTCCGGGCGCTGCGTACAACGCCGCCGCGAAGTTTTACCAGGTCTATTCGGCCGATAGCGCGATCGACCCCGATCTGCGGATCTCGCACGTCGCCTACGATCGGGCGCACACCACCGCGGCAAGACAGCGGCTGCTGGTTCCCGCTGATGCAATTGCGCCAGATGGCGGCGCGCGGCCGGATCGGCGAAGTGGCGCCGCATTTTTATGGCCTGCCGACCAACCGCAGCCACCGCGTGACCCTCGATCAAGATTGCCCGGAGCTATTGGCGCGCTGCCGTGCCGACCAGGTCGACGCCGCCATTCTGGTCGCCAACTGCCCGGTGTGTCACCAGAGCATAAGTCTCGCCGCGCGGCATTTGGAGGCCAATGGCATTGCCAGCGTGGTGATGGGGTGCGCCAAGGATATTGTCGAATATTGCGGGGTGCCGCGCTTTCTATTCAGCGATTTCCCGCTCGGTAATTCGGCAGGACGGCCGAACGATCCCGATTCGCAGATGTTCACCCTGGAAATGGCGCTACGCGTTCTCGAAGCGGCGCCGGCGCCGCGCACGACCGTGCAATCGCCGCTGCGCTGGAGCGAGGACCCGTCATGGAAGCTCGACTATTGCAATATCGAGCGCCTGTCGGCAGCGGAGATTCAACGCCGGCGTCAGGAATTCGACCAGCAAAAGAAAATCGCCAGGGACATCCGTGACGAACCGGCAGCCGCGCGATAAACCGTATGCAGAGAGGTTCGTCAGGAGGCGGGCTTGGATATGGCAAGATTATTGACAAGATCGCCTTGGCCACAATGCTCGCAAGCATAGTGGATCGGGTTTCTGGTTATCGTTATTGAATGTAGACCATTACCTCCAATGCGAGCGAAATGGAGCTGTCGTGCCGATGAAATCACCAAGCGGCGCTCGCAGCGCCCCTGTCATAATATTTTCTTTGATCGGGAGTGGTCGAGGCGTTATCCTTGGTCGCTTGGCGCCGGCAGGCGCCGCGACGTCGGCCATTTGGTTGGGGGAGAAACCATGACCGAGGGCAATAAGGGCTCGCGGAACAGGCCGTTGCGGGGCCGGGCGCGGTTTTCCGGGTTCGCCGCCATCCTTGCGGTAATCGCCTTGCTGGTGGCCGTCAGCCCAGCCGCCGCGGCAGCGACGCCATTTCAGCTGACCTACCATGTGACGCATTCGGTCTTTGGCAATATCGGTACTTACGTCAACACCGTAGAGCCCGCCAATGGCGGCACCACGGTTCTGACCAGCGCGCATTTTCAGGTGAAAATGCTTGGCGTCAATCTCTACCGCGAAGATGCCCAGCGCACCGAACGCTGGCAAGGGAACCGCCTGATCTCGTTTCACAGCGTCACCAGCAAGGACAACCAGTCGACCGTGGTCAACGGCCAGGCGCGCGGCAACAATTTTGTGATCACCTCGCCGCTCGGCACGATCACCGCGCCGTCGACGGTTCACCCGGCAAACCCGTGGTCGCCCAACTTCCTCGGTTCCAGCACGATGATGCGCCCGGACACCGGTAAGGTCGAGCGGGTCAGCGTCAGCGGCGGCGAAGAGGCGGTCGTGACCATCGACGGCACTCCGGTGCGCGCCCAGAAATATGAGGTTGACGGTGCGACCCGTTACACCGTGTGGCTCGATGGCCAGGGCGTGCCGGTCATGTTCGCCGTCCAGGATTCGAGCGGCACGGTCACCTTCACTCTCGCCAGCTGCATCAGTTGCGGCCTCAATGTGGCGCGGCTGGGGTCGCAGTAACCGTATCCGATTCGGCTGGCGCGGCGGCGCCGAGCCCTGCATCGTCGATAAAGACGCCGAGATTCTGATCGGAATGGCGCCGAAGCCGGCGCTTGCCTGCCTCGGATGGGTGCCGCAAACTGCGCCATGGCCGGCGCATCGCGCGACAGATGGAAGACCCCGCAATAGCGCCGAGGATCCTCGCCCCGGCAATCCGCGACCGCGCCGCCCGGCGGCTCGGCCGGGCGGGCGTGAGGCTGCCGAGTTTCGCTGAGCTTGCCGATCCCTCGACCATCGGCGAGGCCCGGCTCGCCGCGCTTGGTTCGGTCGATCCCGATCGTCCCGAACCGGCCAATCTCTTTCGGCTGAATTGGTACAACGAGCGTGCGAGCGGCGGTTTTGCCGCGACGCCGGCGCATCTGCTGCTGCCGCCGGCGCTGACCGGGGTGCGCGCCCCGATCGTCGTAGCGCTCGGCGGCGCTTTCCCGCTGATCGGCGCGCACAAGGTGCTGGCGGCCTATTTCTGTCTGATCCCGCGCCTGGTGACCGGCCGGTTCGACCCCGAGAACAACAAGGCGGTGTGGCCGTCGACCGGCAATTATTGCCGCGGCGGGGTTGCGATTTCCCGGATTCTCGGTTGCCGCGGGGTCGCGGTCCTGCCCGAGGGCATGAGCCAGGAGCGTTTCAATTGGCTGCAGGGCTGGGTCAGCCATGCCGAGGACATCATCCGCACCCCGGGATCGGAGAGCAACGTCAAGGAAATCTATGACAAATGCGCCGAACTGGCGCGCGATCCGACAAATGTAATCCTCAACCAGTTTGCCGAATTCGGCAATTACCTGGCCCATTATGCCTGCACCGGACCGGCGCTGGCGCGGCTCTTCGAGGTGCATCGGGCGAGCCGGCCGGGGCTGCGGCTCGCCGCCTTTGTCGCCGCCTCCGGGTCGGCCGGAACCTTGGCGGCGGGCGATTACCTCAAACAGCAAACCGGCGCCGATATCGTCGCGGTCGAAGCCAGCGAATGCCCGACCCTGCTGCGCAACGGCTTTGGCGAGCACAACATCCAGGGGATCGGCGACAAGCATGTGCCGTTGATCCACAACGTCATGAACACCGACATTGTCGTCGGGGTGTCGGATCGCAGCACCGGGGCGCTCGACCTGTTGTTCAACAGCACGACCGGACGGTCCTATCTGGCGGCCCGGCGTCACCTCGATCAGAAGATCGTCGCCCAGCTGGAGCTTTTGGGGCTGTCGGGCATCGCCAATCTGGTCGCCGCGATCAAAACCGCCAAGCGGCTGGAGCTGGGCGACGATGATCTTGTCGTCACCGTCGCCACCGACAGTGCCGCGCTCTATGTCAGCGAGCGCCGCAAATTCCTCGCGGCGCACTATCCCGATGGCTTCGATACGGTCGATGCCGGCGAGGTGTTCGGCCAACACCTGCTCGGCGCTGTCGACAATGATGTGCTCGAATTGACCCATCTCGAGCGCACCCGCATCTTCAACCTCGGCTATTACACCTGGGTCGAGCAGCAGCAGGTGCCGCTCGCGGCGTTCGAGCGCCGCCGCGCCCAGAACTTCTGGGCCGGGCTGCGCCAATCCTTGCCCGCCTGGGACGCCCTGATCGGCGAGTTCAACGCCGCCGCCGGTTTTGGAGATCGCGATTGACCCTCGCCTATGACGAACTCTGCCGGCGCACCCGGGAGCGCGACCGCAGCTTGCGCGAAAAGACCATGTCGCTCGAACAGGCCGCGGCGCTGGTGCCGGACGGCGCCTCGGTCGGCATCGGCGGCAGCACCTTGTCGCGCACTCCGATGGCGTTGCTCTGGGCGCTGATCCGCGCCGGCCGCCGCGATCTGCGCTGCGCCCGCAGCATCACTTCGAGCGAGGGCGAATTGCTGTTCGCCTCGGGGGCCAGCCGACACATCCTGACCAGCTGGTTCAGCCTCGGCATCGTCTGGGGCGTCTCGCGGATCATGCGCGCCTATACCGAATCGAACCGCGCACGGTTCGAGGAATGGAGCCACCTGGCCGTCGGCCTGCGCTTTCGCGCCGGGGCGATGGGCCTGCCGTTTCTGCCGATGCGCTCGATGCTGGGTTCGGATGTGATCGCGCAGCTGCCGGAAACCAAGGTGATCGACTGCCCGTTCACCGGCGAGAAGCTGGTGCTGGTTCCGGCCTTGAACCCCGATTTTGCGCTGATCCACGTCCAGCGCTGCGACGCCTATGGCAATGCGCAGATCGACGGGCTGCCGTTTATGGACCTCGATCTGGCGTTGGCGGCGAACCGGGTGATCCTCTCGACCGAGCGCATTGTCTCGAACGACCAGATCCGCCGCCGGCCCGACCGCACCAAGATCCCGTTCTTTAGCGTCGACGCCGTGGTCGAGGTGCCGTTCGGCTCGGCCCCGCATGAATGCTACGGGCTCTACGAGCCGTTGTTCCGGCATCTCGACGGCTATGCCGCGCAGTTGCGGCATGATCCCGAGGCGGGCATGCGCGACTATCTGGAACATTATTTCTACAGCCCGAAATCCTGGACCGAATACCTCGATCGCCTCGGGCTCGAAGAATTGCTCGAGGCCGGCCGTCGCGGGAACGCCATCTATGACGATTGATCCAGCACCCTATACCGCAAGCGAGCTGCTCGCGGTGATGAGCGCGCGGCTCCTGCGCGACGGGCAAATCGTCTTCGCCGGTGTCGGCGTCCCGCTATTGGCGGCGACCCTGGCGCAGCGGCTGCACGGGCCCGGCCTGACCATCCTGTTCGAGGGCGGCACCATCGGCGCCTTTGTCGAGCCCGGCAAACTGCCGCCTTCGACCAACGAGCAGCGCTGCACCAGGCGCGCCAATATGGTGCTGGGCAGCACCGACGTGCTGTTGCTGCTGCAGCGCGGCTATGTCGATGTCGGGTTTATGGGCGGGGCGCAGATCGATCAATACGGCAATCTGAACAGCTCGTTCATCGGCGATGCCGGGCGGCCGTCGACCCGGTTGCCGGGGACCGGCGGCGGCAACGACATCGCCAGCCTGACGCAGATGATCGTGGCGATGAAGCACGAAAAGCGCCGCTTTGTCGAACATGTCGATTTTGTCACCAGCCCCGGATTTCTGCGAGGCGGCGACAGCCGGCGCGAGGCCGGGCTCGCTGGCCGGCGGCCTCTATCGCGTCGTCACCGATCTCGGCCTCTTCGGTTTCGACGAGCATTCGAAGCGGATGACTTTGTTGGCGTTGCACCCCGGCGCGACGGCGGCGCAAGTGCAGCAAAACACCGGTTTCGCGGTGCCGGTCGCCGATGACCTTTCGCTGACCGAGCCGCCGACCGAGCAAGAGCTGGCGGTATTGCGCCATCTCGACCCCGATCGCCTCTACACCGCCTGAAAGCCGTCGCGATGACGATCTTCTCGAACACTTTCGGCCTGGCGATGCGGAATTTCACCACCTGGCCGGAAGTGCCGGACCCGCGGGCGCTGATCGACTACGCGGTCGCCGCCGAAGCCCTCGGCTTCGACTCGGTCTGGGTCTGGGACCACATCTTTCTCGGGGTCGATCCGCCGTTCCCGGTCATCGACTCGCTGACCCTGCTCGCCGCGGTGGCGGCGCGCACCAGCACAATCAAGCTCGGCACCGGCGTCCTGGTGCTGCCATTGCGTAACCCGGTGGTGCTGGCCAAGGAATTGTCGAGCCTCGATCTGGTCGCCGGCCGGGGGCCAGACCAGGCGGGGCGGCTGCTGCTCGGCATGGCCTCGGGCTGGTACAAGCGCGAATTCGACGCGGTCGGCATACCGTTCAACGAGCGCGGCCGGATCATGGACCGCAACCTCGAAATCCTGCGCCGCCTCATGACCGAGGAGCAGGTCAACGGCGAGTATCCGCCGCATCTTTTTCGCGGCTCGAACCTGTCGCCGAAACCACCGCAGCTGCCGCCGATCCTGATTGGCGGCTATGTCGACCGGGTGCTGAAGCGCGCGGCGTTGAACGGCGGCTGGCTGACCTATTTCTATACGCCGCAGAGCTTCAGCCAATCCTGGGCCAAGGTTTGCGGCTTCGCCCGGGAGGCGGGCAGGGACCCGGCCAGCCTGCTCAACGCCAACCAACTGCCGATCTATGTCGGCCCGTCGCGCGCCGCTATCGAGCCGGCGATGATGGAATGGCTCGGCCAGGAATGGGATTACGCCGCCTGGAGCCAATCGACCAAGGATGCGGCGATCATCGGCACCGTCGAGGAGTGCGTCGCCCAATTGCGCGCCCAACTCGCCGTCGGCGTGCAAAAGCTGATCCTGATCCCCTACCGCTACCAGCCCGACCAGGTCGAAATCATCGCCCGCGAAATCATCCCGAGGCTGCGAGATTAGCCAAAATCAGCTCAGCGGCAGCTCCGGCAGGGTGACGATCTTTACCCCCGCGGCTTCGAGGCCGTGGCGCACGGCGCGCGCGGCGACGACCGCCGAGGGCTCGTCGCCATGCAGGCACAGGGTGTCGAGGCGGACCTTGAGCCGCTTGCCGGTGCGCGAGATGATCTCGTCGTTCAGCACCATGTTGACCACCCGGTCGCGGATCTCGTTGGCGTCATGAAGGACAGCGCCGGGGATCTTGCGCGAGGTCAGGTTGCCGTCATCGTCATAGAGCCGGTCGCAAAACCCTTCGCGCGCCAAGGGCAGCCCCAATTCCTGCGCCGCCTTCTCCATCTGCGAGCCGGCGAGCGCCACATAGATCAGGTCGCGGTCGACCGTCTTCATCGCCCGGCCGATCGCCAAGGCCAGGTCGAGATTCTCGGCGGCCATGTTGTTCAGCGCGCCGTGGGTTTTCACATGGGTTACCTTGGCCCCGACATAGGCCGCCATCGCCTGCAAGGCGCCGATCTGGTAGGCGATCATGTATTCGAGTTCGCGCGGGTTCGTATCGATGCGCCGCCGCCCGAAGCCCCACAGATCGTTGAACCCCGGATGGGCGCCGATGCTGACCCCCTCGGCAGCGGCCAGGCTGACCAGCTGGTGCATCGTCACCGGATCGCCGGCATGAAACCCGCAGGCGATGCTGGCGGAACGGATGATTTTGATCAGCGATGCGTCGTCGCCCATTTCCCAGGCGCCAAAGCCCTCGCCCATATCGGCGTTCAGATTGATCGCTTTTGCCATGCCGCTCTCCTCGCCTTATCGTGCCGCGCCTGACCGCATCGGCCGATTGTACCAGGGAAATCGATGCAAGTGCGCTTCCTCTCGGTCGGCGACCGGGCGTTCGCGGTGGAATTCGGCGACCGGATCGACCGGGCCTTGAGCCGCGCGGTGCTGGGCCTCGACGCCGTTATCCGGGCCGAGCGGCCGCAGGGCGTGGTCGAAACCGTGCCGACTTTTCGCTCGCTGATGGTTCATTACGATCCGTTGGCGACATCGCGGGCCAGTCTCGAACAGATAATCGCCGGGCTGCTCGATCGCCATGAGGCCGGGCGCGCCGATGCCCGGCTATGGCATATCCCGGTGTGCTACGAGGGCGAGTTCGCCCCCGATCTCGCCGAGGTGGCGCGGCTGACCGGGCTCGCCTCGGACGATGTCGTGGCGCTGCACAGCGGCACCCGCTACCACGTCTACATGCTGGGGTTTCTGCCCGGTTTTCCCTATCTGGGCGATCTGCCGGCGGCGCTGGCCTTGCCGCGGCGGGCCGATCCGCGGGTCCGGGTCCCGGCCGGATCGATCTCGATCGCCACCTCGCTGACCGCGATCTATCCCTATGAGAGCCCCGGCGGCTGGCACCTGATCGGGGCCACGCCGATCCGCTTTTTCGACGCCGCGCGCACCCCGCCGGCGCTGCTGAGGCCGGGCGACGCGGTACGGTTCGAGCCGGTCGACCCCGCCGCCTTCGCCGCGATCCGCCGCGCTGTCGCGAGCGGCGCATATGCGATCGACAGCGAGCCGATCGAAGCATGAGCCCCAGATTCCAAAATGCGTCCGAAAGATCACCAGGTTGTTCGTCATTCCTGCGAAAGCAGGAATCCAGCGCCCAAGGCTCCGGCGGTTGTCCTGGCCCTCCCGCTCTTCGCGGGGGCGACGGGTGATAGCCGCCGCAGCATTTGGAGTCAGCTTCTGACCGCCGGCTTGAAGGTCTGCCCCGGGCCTGCACACGACGGTGCAGGATCTCGGCAGGATCGGCTACCAGGCGCTCGGCGTCCCGGTCTCGGGCGCGCTCGATGGCCCCAGCCTGCGTCTTGGCAATGCGCTGGTCGGCAACCCGCCGGGGCTGCCGGCGCTGGAGATCCTGTACAGCGGTCCGACCCTCGAAATCCTCGCCGACGCGGCGCGGCTCGCGGTTGCCGGGGTCGGCGCGAGCCTGGCGATCGGCGGCGAACGCGGACGGACCGTGCCGGCATGGCACAGCCTCACCCTGGCGCGGGGCGAGGTGGTTCAGATCCTGCTCGGCCCGGGTTCGGTCTGCGCCTATCTGGTCGTCGAAGGCGGCATTGCGGTGCCGTCGGTGCTCGGCAGCGCCTCGACCTATACGCGCGCCGCACTCGGCGGGTTCAAAGGGCGCGCCTTGCGCCAGGGCGACCTGGTGCCGTTGGCGATCGAGCGGGCGGCGGAGCGGGGCGAGCTTCGGGTGGGTGCGTCGCCGCAGCCAACGGCTGACCAGCCGATCCGGGTGATCCTCGGCCCGCAACAGGAATATTTCACCGAAGAAGCGGTGGCGACATTGCTCGACGCCGAATTTCGCATCTCGAAGAGCGCCGACCGCATGGGCCTGCGGCTCGACGGCGCGCGGCTATGCCACCGCGACGGCTGGGACATCGTTTCCGACGCGATCGCCACCGGCGCGATCCAGGTGCCGGGCTCCGGTCAGCCGATCCTGCTGTTGGCCGACCACCAGACCACCGGCGGCTATCCGAAGATCGCCACCGTGGTCTCCGCCGATCTGCCGCTCGTCGGCCGCCGCCGCCCCGGCGACGCGATCCGCTTCGCCGCCGTCACCGTCGCCGAGGCCGAACAGCTCGCCCGCGACGCGGAACAGCGTCTCGCCGCGCTGGTCGCCTCGCTCGAACCGGCGCCGCGGGACGGCAACATCGACCTCGCCACGCTCTACGCCGGCAATCTGATCAGCGGCGTCGTCACCGCCACCGACTGAGCTGCAACTGCTAAAATCGGGTTGCTATCCCGGTCCGCTCAGCTGGAAAGCGGCGTGGCGACCGTGACGCGGCTCGACCTGAGAGCGGTGCAAATCATACGCTTGATACCCGATTAGAAGGGCTACGCTCGACCCAAAGCGGCCCTACATTAGAGCGCGGACCCGCCCAATGCCGATCAGCCTGTCTTGATCGCCCGGACCTCCATAGCACGGTCATCGATCGGGATTATTGGCAATTCGCCGTGGCGCTTGGCTGGCAGACTTCCGAGGTGATCCATGATCGCCTGCCATTCCTTGATCTCGCGGACAGCGCCGTTCCCGGCTCCTGTGGCGACGCTGCTTTTATCTACCGCACCTGGCGGCGGCAGCAGGTAGGGGGTGTCCTCGCGAGGGTCATTGAGTGCCTCGACCCTCGACGCGAGGGGCTGACCCGCCTTGTTCTTCGGCACCAGCGTCAACAGGCCCTTGGTGTATTTCGGTATTGCTACAAGAATTATGCCGAGATACAGGGGGGAGGTGAGGCTGTAGAGCCGCGCATCTCTTCCCGAGATGTCGATCGCGCTGTAGCCGCGATCCAAGTCGCCGAGCTCGATCGCGGTCACGACATCGAACTTCGGGCGCGACGGGTCGTAGTGGAACCTTATGCCGGAGGAGCGGGGAAAATACTCGCCGGGGTGGACAGGGTTGTCGACGAGCAAAAACTCGAGCAAATGCTTCAACTCCTGACCGGTGAAGTAGGCGGTCACAAGCGCGCTGCCCGCGGTCGGATCGACGACCCCAGCACCGAGGGGAGCCACGGAAAATACGTCGTAGACGGTTTGCACACCGGACTTTCCTCGCGTGAAGCCAGCGCGCATCAACCCATTGGCGGTGAATCCGATATCCGCGCCGGTGGCCTTTCTGAAGGCGTCCGTAATGAGATTGGCAAGGGGTGTACTGGCAGCGATATCGGTGAATGTGTTTGGGATATCTCGTGGCGCTACGGCTAGCGGCTGATCGATGCTGTAGCCGCGGGACGCAAAGACAACCGCGGTAACAGTCTTCTTGAGATTTTCGATCTCGTCGTTGACGGCTCGGTCGCCGGCAATGGTGTCGTCGATCGGATAGAGCCGATAGGACACGACCGTCAGCTTGCCACCGTCGAGTGTGATCACCAGCTCGCCAAGGTTCCTTCCCTCCATCCCGGTCTGCACCACCGGCGTGCGGCCGTTGACGATGATCGCCTCAGTCAGCTCGGTGTGGCTATGGCCGCCGATCACGACGTCTACACCCGGCGTGGCTTTGGCCAAGCGCACATCGTCCCCCTCGGTAAAGCGCCCATCCGGCCCTTTTTCCACGCCACCGTGACTTAGGCAGATGACCACGTCCGCCTTCTCCCTCTCGCGGAGAGTGGTTGCCATTTCCTTGGCGGTCTCGTTGGCGTCGGAGAAGGTAACAGCCCCCGCGCCAGTCGTGTAGAACTGGGCCTCTTTACCGAGCACCCCGAAGATGCCGAAACGGATACCGCCGCGCTCAATTACTAGGTGGCGGCGGATTACCCCGTCCTTGGCAAGCCGCTGCAGATCGGCCAGTGTCGCGTCGGTCCCGCCAAAGTTGGTATTCGAGGCGACGATTGGCGAAAACCGGCCTGCTTTGGCGGCAACGCCAATTGACTTGCCGAGGCCGGCCGGCCCGAAGTCGAAATCATGGTTGCCGAAGGTGGTTGCATCGTACCCCATGTGGGACATCAGTTGCAGTTCGCCGCCGGTCTCGCGCGTAGCAGCGCCGAACGCGGTCCCCATGCTGTAGTCGCCGGCATCGAGCACCAGCACCGGCCCCTGATCCCCGCGCGCAGCCTTCCGCTGCGCGATCAACCAAGCCAAACGCGCGAACCCGCCTCGGGTTTTGTCGTCATTGAGCTTGAATGGATTGTAGTCCGACGCCGGGCCCATCCCTACGAAGGCCGAATGCATATCGTTGGTGTGCAGAATGGTGAACGTCTTATTCATCTTCTTTTCCTCGGCCGACGCGCACAGTCCTATAGTCAAGATGGTCGCAGCGGCTGCCGCTGAGCGGGCCAAGACCACACGACGGGAGTGTATTTCGCTTGACATGAGGGTGGAGACCTTTTCCCGTGGGTCGATGTGGCGGGTTTATCCACCACCTATACATTGATGATACCTCGCAGAGGAATTCAGCCCTGACCTGAGTCAATTTGCGAGTGGGTTACCGTATTATCCGTCGTACCTGTTCTTTGTGATGGAACCACCAGTTATGATAGCCGAAAAGGAGCGCGACCGCCGGGATATGCGGCGTCGGCGACCATGTGATTGCTATAATGGCATTGTATTCTCGCGGTATTGACGCTTTCGAGCGAGTGCCGGCGAGCGAGTGCCGGAAACTCATCGGCGGGATCGCGGGCACCTGATCGGTGGGGTGAGGTAGATCGCGTGTGAGGCGCTATTCGTGTCTGAAAGCGCTGCGCTGGCCCTGCCGAAGCGCGCCCAGATGGTTCAACCAAAGCGGGCGTGTTCGCTGCAGAATAGCTGCAGGTGCAGCAACCGGGTTTGGACGATACAACTTCAGAGTGCTATTCTCTGTCGCTGATGCAGACCTGAATTTGGGTGCGAATGGCAATGACCCGGCCGAGTTATGTCCACGGCGCCAGCGGGACGCCGCTGATCGGCGAGACGATCGGGGTCTATTTCGACCAGGCCGTCGAGCGCTTTGGCGAGCGTGATGCGCTGATCGTCCGGCATCAGGGAATCCGTTGGAGCTGGCTTCAGCTGAAGCAGCGGGTCGATGCCCTCGCCGCCGGGCTGATGGCGCTCGGCCTCGAACCCGGCGCGCGGATCGGTATCTGGTCGCCGAACAACGCCGAATGGGCCGTGACCCAGTTCGCCACCGCCAAGGCCGGGCTGATTCTCGTCAACATCAATCCGGCCTATCGGCTGACCGAGCTCGAATACGCGCTGAACAAGGCTGGCTGCACGGCGCTGATCACCGCCACCCGGTTCAAGACCAGCGACTATCTCGGAATGCTGCGCGAGCTGATGCCCGAACTCGCTACCGCCGCTCCCGGCAATCTGCGCGCGGCCAAGCTTCCCGATCTGCGCCTGGTCATCACGATCGGGGACGAGAACGTGCCGGGCGCGGTGCGCTTCGAGGATGTCTGCGGCCTCGGCCGCGCCGCCGAGCGCGAGCAGCTGGCGGCACTCGCCGGTCGATTGCAGTTCGACGATCCGATCAACATCCAGTTCACGTCAGGCACCACCGGGTTCCCCAAGGGCGCCACCCTGACCCACCACAACATCCTGAACAACGGCTTCTTCATCTCCGAGACGATGAAGTTCACCGAACACGACCGGGTGTGCATCCCGGTGCCGCTCTATCACTGTTTCGGCATGGTGATCGGCAATCTCGGCTGTCTGACGCACGGGGCGGCGATGGTCTATCCGAGCGAAGGGTTCGACCCGCTCGCTACCCTGGAGACGATCGAGGCGGAGCGCTGCACGGCCGTCTACGGCGTCCCGACGATGTTCATCGCCGAGATGGATCACCCCGATTTCGCCAAATTCGATCTTTCCTCGTTGCGCACCGGCATGATGGCCGGCAGCCCGTGCCCGATCGAGGTCATGAAGCGCGCTTTCTCGCTGATGCACCTCTCCGAGGTCGTCATCGGCTATGGCATGACCGAGACCAGCCCGGCGAGCTTTGCCTCGGCGGCCGATGATCCGATCGAGCGGCGGGTGTCGACCGTCGGCCGGATTCTGCCGCATGTCGAAGCCAAGGTGATCGACGCCGAGGGGCGTATCGTGCCGCGCGGCGCGCCGGGCGAATTACTGACGCGCGGTTATCTCGTCATGCTCGGCTACTGGAACGATGAGGAGAAGACGCGCGAGGCGATCGACCCTGCCGGCTGGATGCACACCGGCGACCTCGCGACGATCGACGACGAGGGCTACTGCAACATCGTCGGCCGCATCAAGGACATGGTGATCCGCGGCGGCGAGAACGTCTATCCGCGCGAGATCGAGGAGTTCCTCTACCGGCATCCGAAGATCCAGGATGTGCAGGTGATCGGCGTCCCCGATCCGCGCTATGGCGAGGAATTATGCGCCTGGGTCCGGCTGCGCGACGGCGAGGCCGCGAGCGAGGACGAGATCCGCGCTTTCTGCCAGGGGCAGATCGCGCACTACAAGATCCCGCGCTACGTCAAATTCGTCGACGGCTTTCCGATGACCGTCACCGGCAAGATCCAGAAATTCCTGATGCGCGAAGAGACCATCGCCGAACTCGGCCTCGGCGCGGCCAAGACCGCCTAGCGGCAGCGGCCGAGACCGGCGTCAGCGGCGGCGAGCGCCGCTGACCCCGGGGACGGCTCGGTTTACTCAGGCGAATTCGCCCGCCGCTTCGTTGAAGGTTTCGAGCTGGCCTACGGTCTCCTTGCCGAACAGCACCGGCACGCAGGCGCCGATCGCCACCACCACCGCCAGGGTGCCGAAGAAGATGGTCGGCGAGCCGGTATGGACTTCGAGGAAGGCCGGCATCGCCACGCCGGCGAACAGCCGCCCGAACGACTCGCCGAAGAAATGCCCGCGCCCGCGCAGCGAGGTCGGGAACTGCTCGGACAGGTAGACCCGCACCGCCGGGAAGGAGGACAGCACGGTAAATCCGGTGATCAGTGCGCCGGCGCTCATCACCACGGTTGAGGCGGACCCCGCGCGATGCGCCAAGGCCATCAGAGCGAGGCCGGGAATGGCGCCGCCGAGCGCATAGAAGATCGTCCAGCGCCGCCCGATAATTTCCATGATGTAGCCGGTGAAGAACTTGCCGGGGATGCTCGCCATGAACAGCAGCGAACTCAAGCCAAAGCTCAGCGACACGGCGGCTCCCTGGTCGACCAATGCCTTCGGCACCAGGATCGCGGCGGCAAAATAGCAGGTGCTGGCGGAAATCGAGCACAGGATGCCGACGGTGGTCCAGCGCAGCTGGCCGCGGCGAAACAGCGCCGAGAACGGCGGCAGTTCCTCGGGCCGCACTTCCAGTTTCGGTCCAAGCTGGGCGAGCGTCAGCGGCGGCACCCGGTTGCCGGCCCGCTTGATGACACCGTTCACATTGTCCACTGCCGCCTGCGCCCGCCCCCGGCGCAACAGCCAGCGCGGACTGTCGGGAAGGGCGAAATGCAGGAGCACCGGAACGACAAACAGGGCGAGCCCGCCCGGCAACGCGATAAAGCGGAAGCCATGCATGTTGCCGGCCAGGAAAAAGCCGATAAACGGCAGCAGGGTAAAGGCGCTGGCCAGCATGACCTCGTAAATCGCGCCGTAAGTGCGACGGTGCTGCGCCGGCATCAGCTCGGCGGCAATCGGAAACGGCGCCGAAATGGCAAAGCCCAGTCCGATGCCAGTGAGCAGGCGCAGAGCGATCAGCTGCTCCGCGGTTTGCGCCAGCGGGATCAGCAAGGTGAAAAACGTGCTGACGATCACCCCGATCTGCATAACGGTTTTGCGGCTCAACCGATCGGACAGCAGTGACGCGCTGAGGCCGGCGAGCGCGACCAGCAGAGTGGGGCCCAGAACCAGCCATCGCACATCGGCGCCGGTCAGATGGAGCGGCCCCTTGGCGAGCACGATCAGCGAGCCGCCCAGTGCCAGATCGTATCCCTCGACAAAGCCGACCAGCCCGAGCACCAGGATCAAGCCGACGTGATAGGCGCTGAACGGAATGCTGTCGAGCTTGCGTCCGAGCACTTGGATTGCAGAAGTCCCTGGCCCAGGGCCGGGGATGATTTCGGCTGCGGTCATAAAACTCTTCCTCCTTGTTGTTGGTTCAGGCCGTTAAACCGGCTCTTTTGTACATCGTGCCTTTTTTGCGCTGAGCGCTCAAGCGCTGTCGATGGGTGCAGGCCAGTGATTTTCGGTAAGGTTCTTGCGGTTGCGGCTGCGCGGAAATACCCCAGTGGCAATCCGCCGCATTGCGTCGCCGCGATGGGGCATGCCTGGGCCAGGATGCGGCGGCTGTTCCAATGACAACCCGCAAAGCGGTTATTGCCGGAACTCCAAACGTCAGACGCGTGTTTGTCAGGGCGCGGCATGGGGAAGACGAGGCAGGCCATTGCCGTTGTCCAATGTTGGCGGGTCGTAGCCGCCTTTCCCGGAGCCACTGGGCCTCGACAATCTTGTGGAGAAGGAATTCAACGTGAGAAAGCGATCGATTGCCACCGGCGTCGTCAGCGCCGCAATGATCCTGGCGCTGGCGAGCTGCACCAATCCGTATGATCCGGCGCAGCGCGCGGTCGGCGGCGGCCTGATCGGCGCCGGCGCCGGGGCGGCCATCGGCGCCGCTGCCGGCGGCGGGCCCGGTGCGGCCATCGGCGCCGCGACCGGCGGTGCGGTCGGGGCCGTGACCGGCGTGGTCACGACGCCGCCACCGCCACCCCCGCCCGGGTACTATTCGCCTCCCTGACCGCGTCGCACCGGTTCGCGCCCGATCGCCCTTATGCGGCGCAGGGCGCGGACCGCCCGACGAGGCTAAGCGGCCGAGCCGATCGAGCCCGGACAGCAGCCGGCGACCGCCGGGTTCAGCGGCCGGCGAAGCGCGGCTTGCGCTTTTCGTTGAACGAGGCAATGCCTTCGCGGCGGTCCGCGGTCGGGACCATCCGGTTGTAGGCCTCGATTTCGAGCATCATGCCGCTGGCCAGATCCATCTGCAGCCCGAAATGGATCGCGTGCTTGGCCTGCCGCACCGAAATGGGCGCGTTGTCGGCGATGCGGCGGGCAGTTTCGAGCGCTTCCTCGACCACCTTGCCCGGCGGGCAGACGCGGTTGACCATGCCCCATTCGTAGGCCTGCGCCGCGGTGAACGGACGCCCGGTCAGGATGATCTCCTTGGCCCGGCGCTCGCCGACCGCGCGCGGCAGGTTCTGGGTGCCGCCGGCGCCCGGCATGATGCCGAGGCTGACCTCGGTCAGCGCAAAACGCGCGGTTTCGGCGGCATAGATGAAGTCGCAGCACAAGGCCAGTTCGCAGCCCCCGGCATAGGCGGCGCCGTTGACCGCGCCGATCACCGGCACCGGACAGGCGATCAAGGCGCGGACCATGCGCTCGAACAGCAGGTGTTGGTCCTGCCATTCCTGGTCGGTCATGCCGTTGCGCTCCTTGAGATCGCCGCCGGCGCAAAACGCCCGCTCCCCGGCGCCGGTCAGTACGATCGCGCGCGTTTGCGCCGGAAAGGCGTTGACCGCGTCGAAAAAAGCGAGCAGGTCGTGCCCCATCTGGGTATTCAGCGCGTTGGCGATCTCGGGGCGATTGAGGGTCAGCAGGGTCAACCCGTCGCCGCATTCCTCGACCCGCAACGTCGCATATTCGGGGTTCATCGCTCGCCCTCCGGCCGGCTGCTGTCGCCGCCCGATCATAGCATGCGAGGCGACCCGACGGCGCAATTGTGCGGGCCAAGGCTCCCGATAATCCTGCAGTCCAGGGAGATCGATCAATGAGGACGATAAACGCCATTTGGCTCGATTCGACGGATGCGGTGACCCTGATCGACGCGCACCATCATCTGTGGGATTTGAGCGCAGCAGAAGCATCCCAACCTGATCGGCGAACCTCGCCACGATTTCTTCATGGGCGACGACACCGGGCTGCGCCGCGACTACTTGCCGGCCGACTATCTGCGCGACGCCGCCGGTCACAATGTGCTGACCACCGTCTATTGCGAGGCCGAATGGGACCGCACGGATCAAATCGGCGAGACGCGATGGATCAGCGAGATCCACCGGCAGCACGGGTTTCCCGGCGCGATTGTCGCCCATGCCTGGTTCGACACCGAAACGGCCGAGGAAGTGATCGCCGCCCAGGCGGGGTTTCCGCTGGTCCGCGGCATCCGCTCGAAACCGGTGACCGGCCGCGGCGCCGGACCGCATGACACCCGGCGCACCCGGCACGATGCAGGACGACAAGTGGCTGAAGGGCTTTGCGCTGCTGCAAAAATACGGGCTTTCATGGGATCTGCGGGTGCCGTTCTGGCATCTTTACGAAGCGGCCGAGGTCGCCCGCGCCTTTCCCAAGACGCCGATCGTGCTGAACCATACCGGGTTCCCCTGGGACCGCAGCGAGGCGGGTCTGGCGGCCTGGCGGCAGGCAATGGCGACGCTGGCGCGCGAGCCCAACGTTCACGTCAAGGTCTCGGAATTCGGCCTCAAGGACGCCGCCTGGGATTATCAATCGAACCGCCGCATCGTGCGCGACGCCATTTCGATCTTTGGCATCGAGCGGGCGATCTTCGCCACCAATTTCCCGGTCGCCGGATTGCGCATCGGCTATGACGATCTGGTGCGCGCCGTTGCCCGGATGGTGGCGGATTTTTCGGCCGAGGACCGCGAGCGCTTCTTCTGGCGCAACGCCGCCGCCTTTTATCGCCTAGACCTGCCGGCTTAGCGCCTCGCGCAAGGCCTGCCATTGACCGAGCTTGGCGGCGAAGTCGAGGCGGGCATGGGCCGGGCTGGTCGACGGCAAGGGCAGGTAGGCGAGGCCTGGCCGCCGCGGGAAATGGCGATCGTGGAGCCGCCGCGCGCCGGTGCCGTTGAAGGCGACGGCGCCGATCAGCGGGTGCGTGTCGAGCAGCCGGCCGATCGCGTTGGGCACTTCCCGCCGGATCGTCGCGTCGGCGCTAGCCTCGCGCTCGCCGATTTCGCACACATCCCACAGCGCCACCCGCCGGGCCATCGCAAAACCGAGCCTTGCCGCATAATCGGCCGGCGGCGCCGCGTCGAACAGGGCGAACAGGATCGGCCAGAACAGGTTGCGCGGATGGGCGTAATACTCCTGCCGGCGCAACAACTCCTCGCCGGGCAGGGTGCCGAGCACGAGAACCCGCGCCAAGCCATCGACGACCGGGGCAAAGCTGCGCCTGGCCGGGGCGGCGGCGGTGAAGGCGAGCCCGCCACTCACCCGACAAAGCGGCCGAGGCGGACCGCGGTGTGGCCCTTGGCCAGCCGCCGCGACGGCATGATCAGCACGCAATCATCATAAGGGGTCCGCACCTCGCGCCCATTGTCGCGGCCGATCAGCGTGCCCTTTGGCGTCAGCACCTCGAGCCCGCGAAAATCGTCGACGAATTCGAATTTGTTGCTGGTGATCGTAACCGCCTCGGTCACCTCGATCACCCGCTGCGTGGGGGACGCAGCGAAATCGGGGCCGGCGATCACCGCGGCATCGTCGCGCGTCAGGCTGCCGACGGCGATCAGAAAGCGCAGCAGGACATCGGTCGCGACCTCGGCGGCGCGGTTTTGCCAATGCTGCCCGGCCTCGATCAACAGCGCCGTCTTGGTCGAGGCCGGATCGCCGAACGGGCCATAGTCGCGCATCCGCTTGCCGGCGGCGTGGCCGGCATCGCACATGATCAGCTCGGGAATCCCGACCCGGCGGGCAAGCGCCACCGAGCGCTCCAGCGTGCCGGCCAGCATCAACGGCGCCGTCGCATATTGCATCGAGTGGATGTCGAGCAGGAAATCGGCGGCCTCGACCAGCGGGCGCAGGGTGCGGGCGCGGGCGAGTTCGATTGAGTTTCGCGGGCCGTCGAGGGTGGCCTCGTCCCACAGGCGGTTGAAATCCTCGTCGACAAAGCGCGAAACCACCGGGTAGCGCCGGTCGAAGCTGCGATAGGCGGCGACATTGTCAAAGGCCAGGGTCAGCATTCCCTGGCGCGGCCGCAACCCGGCGCGAAACAGCCGGTCGAGGGCGATCGCCCCGCAGATCTCGTTGCCGTGGGTCAGCGCGGTGACCAGCACATGCGGTCCGGCCCGGCCGCTGTCGAAGGTGGTGGCGTATTCGATCCCGGTATTGCCCTGGCGATAGGGTTCGATGTCGGGCGGGGTCAGTTCGACGGCATAATTCGGCTCGGGCAATGGGCGCTCCTCAGGCGGCGACACTGTCAAAGATGCGGCCGATAAACCGCTCGCACTGGACGATCTGATCGAGCTCGATGAATTCGTCGGGCTTGTGCGCCTGCTCGATCGAACCCGGACCACACACGATGGTCGGGATGCCGGCCTGCTGAAACAGCCCGCCTTCGGTGCCAAAGCTGACCTTGGCGGTGCCGTTGGCCCCGGTCAGCGCGGCGACGAGCCGGGTGATCTCGGCGTCGTCGGCGGTGTCGAGGCCGGGAAAGGCGCTCAGCTCCTCGAACTCGATCGCCGCTTCCGGGCGGATGGCTTGCATCTGCGGCAGCAGCCGGTTTTCGGCGAAGGCGCGCACTTCCCCGATTCCGGCATCGGGATCCTCGCCCGGCAACAGCCGGAACTCAAAATCGAAGCTGCAGTCCTTGGGCACGATGTTGAGCGCGGTGCCGCCATGGATCACCCCGGTCTGGATCGTCGTGTAGGGAGGGGTGTAGTCGGGATCAAATGGACCGTTGTCGCGCCGGCGCCGCGCCATCGCCGCGAGCAGCGCCACCAGCTCTGCCGCCGCCTCGATCGCGTTGACCCCGAGATGCGCCAGGGCGGAGTGGCATTCGAACCCGCGCACCCGGCAGCGAAAGCTGCGCTTGCCTTTGTGGCCGGTCACCGGCTGCATCAGGGTGGGCTCGCCGACGATGCACAGCCTTGGCCGGTCCGGGCGCTCGGCGATCGCCGCGATCAGCCGGCGCGCACCGCGGCAGCCGACCTCCTCATCATAAGAAAATGCCAGATGGATCGGGATCCGCAGCGGGCGCGCCGCAATCCGCGGCAGCAACGCCAGCACCACCGCGAGAAAGCTTTTCATGTCCGCAGTGCCGCGGCCGAACAGCCTTCCGTCCTTGGCGAGCACGGTGAACGGGTCGCTGTGCCAATCCTGACCGTCGACCGGAACGACGTCGGTGTGGCCGGACAGCATGATCCCGCCGAGCCCCGCCGGACCGAGCCTAGCGTAGAGATTGGCCTTGTTGCCGGTCTCGTCGAAGACCAGTTCGCTGGCGACGCCATGGCCGTCGAGATAGCTGCGCACGAAGCCGATCAGCGCCAGGTTCGAACCTCGGCTCGTGGTGTCGAAGCCGACGAGCCGGCGCACCATCTCGATGCTGTCGATTGCCGCTTCGCTCATCGCGCAAGGTTATGCCCAACCGCGGCGGGGCGCCAGCGTCTCTCCGCATTCTCTCGACTTGCCCGGCGGCGGCGCTGCCCGTAGATTTGTTCCGACCGGATGGCAACCGGCGGCCGCGCTTCGCCTGCAGTTTCAGGGTAGATGATGCCCGACAAAATCAGCAATCCCGCATCCGGCCTGAGCGGATGAGTTTCGAGATCCCCGGCGTGTTGTGGCGCCGCGACCCGGAAGCGGCGGAACTGCCGCTGGTCTTCGAACTCGCCGCATAGCGGGTCGCATTATCCCGAGGATTTCCGCTTCAGCTGCGCGCTCGAAAACCTGCGCCGCTCCGAAGACGCTTTCGTCGACGAGCTCTACGCCGCGGCGCCGGCATCGGGGGCCACCCTGATCGGCGCGCTGTTTCCGCGCTGCTATCTCGATGCCAACCGCGCGGTCGACGACATCGACGACGCATTGATCGACGGCGTGTGGCCGTCGCCGCTGAGGCCGTCGCACAAGACCCGGGCCGGGCTCGGTCTCGTCCGCCGGGTCGCCCGGCCGGGCGTGCCGATCTATCAAGGCAAGCTGACCACCGCCGAGATCCTGGACCGGATCGAACGCTGCCATACGCCTTATCACCGGGTGCTCGACGACGCCTGCACCCGCCTGCACCACAAATTCGGCGCGGTGTGGCATATCAACTGTCATTCGATGCCGTCCAAGCGCAGTGCGCGGGATATCGGCCGGCCGGCCGATTTCGTGCTCGGCGATCGCGACGGCACGACCTGCGCCAGGGAATTTACCGATTTTGTCGCCGGCGTGTTGCGCGGCCGCGGCTATGACGTACGGATCAACGAAATCTTCAAGGGCGTCGAGATCGTCAGGCGCCAGGGCCGGCCGGCGCTGCGGCGCCACAGCCTGCAGATCGAAGTCGACCGCGCCCTCTACATGGATCAGAAGACATTGGAAAAAAACGCGGGTTTCGCCCGGGTGCAGACCGACATCAGCCATTTGATCGCCGCGCTCGGCGAGTTTGCCGGGGCTCGCCGGTGACTGTCGCGATGCCCGTCGTCCTGCGCCCGCTCCATCCGTTGTTCGCCGCCGAAATCAGCGGCGTCGACAGTGGCCGCCCGCTGAGCGCGCCAGCCCTGCACAGCGATTTCGCAGGCGATCGACGCCCATGCGGTACTGGTGTTGCGCGATCAGGCCCTCGACGACCGGCGTCAGCTGGCCTTTGCCGGCCAGTTCGGCGAGATCGAAGCGCCGCGCAGCGCCCGCGCCGCCGCCGATCGCCGGCTGCGTCCGGAAATATCCGACATCTCGAATCTGGACGAGAACAGCCGGTTGCGCGCCGCCGACGATCCGCGCCGCTTCGACCAGCTCGGCAACCGGCTGTGGCATACCGACGGCTCGTTTCGCCGGGTCCCCGCCGCGCTGTCGATGCTCTACGCGCATCAGGTCCCGGCAAATGGCGGCGAGACCGAATTTGCCGATTTGCGGGCGGCCTGGGACGCATTGCCCGACAACACCAAGGCGCAGCTCGACGGGCTGGTCGCGATCCATGACATCGCCTATTCGCGCGCCCAGATCGGCTTTACCGAATTGCTGTTCGGCGAGCGCGACCTGCTGCCGGCGGTGCCGCAGCGCGTGGTTCGGGTTCATCCCGGCTCCGGGCGCAAGACCCTCTACCTCGCCGCCCACGCCTCGCATATCCTCGGCATGCCGGTGCCGGAGGGCCGCCTGCTGCTGCGCGATCTGATCGAGTTCGCCACCGAACGGCGCTTTGTCTATCGCCATGTCTGGCGGCCGGGCGATCTGGTGATCTGGGACAATCGCTGCACGATGCATCGCGGCCGGCCGTTCGACGAAACCGAGATCCGCGACCTGCGCCGGGCGACGACCCGCGACGTGGCCTCGACCCTCGACCAGGTCGCATAACCCCCAGGGAGGATTCCGCAATGGCGAAAATTCCGAAGATCCTGCATTCGCATATCGACACCGCGTTTCCGGCGAATGTGTGCCTGGTCGGCAGCGTGCTGCCCAGCGGCTTTGCCCAGATCACCCCGCGCGGCGGGACCATGGTGTATGACGACACGCATCTCGCGCTGTGGGAGCGCGGCAAGGGCTCGACCAATGCGAACCTCGCCGACGGCACGGCGCTGACGGTCTATTTCCGAAAGCCGCAATTGCGCGAGGAAGGCGTTCTGCCCAAGGGCGGCATCGCCCGGTTTTATGGCCGCGCCCATATCCACAAATCGGGACCGGTCTACGAGGAGGTATGGCGGCGCCTCGTCCAACCCGAGAAAGACCGCGACCCGCAAAAGAGCGGCTACGCCGTATTGATCGACATCGAGCGCGCCGAGGACCTCGACGGAGCGCCGCTGGCCCTCGATTGATCGCCGCGTCGCGAAGGACCGGGACCGGGAAGCTGCAGCGCTGCCGGAAGCGGGGGAAGCGCTAGCGGAACATGCGGCCTTCGGGAGGCAGGCCGAGCAGGATCTGGCCGACGGTTTCGAAGTGGACCGGACGGCCCTGGCCCTGCTGGGTCCCGGCGTGGATGTCGCGCAGGCGGCGCTCGAACGGGTTTTCGGTGAAGATCGCGGTGGCGCCGGCGGCGCTGTAGACCGCGGCGACGACGTCGCGCGCCTGCTGGATGGCCCAGGTCGTGGCGAGGCGCAGCCGGACGTGCTGCTCGGGCAGGAATTGCCCGGTGCGTTCCGCCTCGTCCCACATCTCTCGCAACGTCTCGTGAATGAAGGCGCGCGAGGAGCGCAGCCGCGCCTCGCATTGCGCCACCTGCGATTGGATCACGTTGTTCTGGCGCAGCGGGTTGCGGGCGCCGCGCGGGATCTTGTCGCGGGCCAGCACGACAAACGCTTCGAGCGCGCCGCGAGCGATGCCTAAGGCCACGTTGGAAAAACCCATGGCATAGACCATGCCGCTGGTGAATTTGTAGAGCAGACCGGATTCGCGCCGCTCGGCCTCGTTGTCGCGGGAGGCGGTGTATCGCTGCGGGACGAACAGATCCTCGACCATATAGCTGTCGCTGCCGGTGCCGCGCAGACCGATGACCTGCCAGTTGTCGATGATCGTGGCGCTGGTCTTTGGGAACAGCACGGTGCGCACGAACGGGCGGCCGTTCGGGTTCATCCGCGGGCTGCCGTCGGGCTCGAAGATCGGCACATGCGCGCCGAGCCAGGTGGCGTGGCGGCTGCCGGTGGCGAAACCCCAGCGCCCGGTGACGCGGATGCCGCCTTCGACGGCGACGCCGCGACCGGCGCCGGGCAATTCCGGGCCCCAGGCGAGGATGCCGCGCGGCGGCCCGAAAACCTCGCGCGCCACGGCCGGGTCGAGATAGGGTGCGGTCATCGAGCAGCCGGAATTCTGCCCCAAGGACCAGGCGGTGCTCGGCTCGGCCTTGGCGATCTCTTCGAGCACCTGAACATAGGTCAGCGGGTGAAGCTCGGCTCCGCCCATCGAGCGCGGCAACAGCAGCCGGAAAAAGCCGCCCTCGACCAATGCCTCGACCACATGTTCGGGCAGCCGGCGCTGCGCCTCGATCTCGTCGGCGGCATCTGCGAGCAGCGGCGCCAGATTGCGGGCGCGTTCGATATAATCGGCGCCGCGGGTCTCGGTGGGGGCCAAATCAAGCTCGATCGACGCCATCTGTTTCTCCGCTTACCGGCGGCGGTTGGGTGATGCCGCGCGCTGCCGCGCGGCGAAGATACATCGCCCCGGCGCTTTGCCGAGAAGATTTCGACGCATCCCAGCCTCGCCACCGGCGCGAGCGGCGGGCGCGCTCGACCCGGCTCCGGCGAGCGGGCGCTCCGGCGCCGAGTGGCGGGGCCAGCAGAGCTTGGCCGCCGGTCGCGATTGGCCAGTCGAGCCCCTGACACATTTTTGACAGCGGCCCGGCAGCGGTATGTCGTGAAACAATTTGGTTGCTTTCGGGAACGGCGACGATAAGGGGAGCCGATGGAACCGACCCCCGGATGGGCGGATAGCGAGAACGCTCGAGCAGGACAAACCGCCCGATCGAGGATAACGGTTCGGGCGCCGCGGGCAGCGGCGTTTATGGCGATCACGGCGTCGTCATTGGGGCTCTGGGCGGCGCTCTGGTGGGCGGCCAAGCTGTTGGCTGTGTTATGGCGGTGGTAGCTTTCGGCTCTCGCTCTGCGATCGGCCGGCGACAGCGCTAGCGCCGCTTTGTCGGCTGGTGCTGGTATCGTCGCCCGATTCCCTTCAGTCGAGCGGGGGTTTAATTCGACGGCGCGGGTCAGCCGGGGGCGGCGAGCGGGCGCCACCAGCGCCGGGTCAACAGCAGGGCGAGGATGCCCTCGCCGCCGGTCGCCGCGGTCGCCCATGGCGCCCCGATCAGGCCGGCGAGCAGCCCGATATGCATAAAACCCAGCAAGCCGATGCCGATGCACACCGACAGCACGCCATAGACGCGGCTGCGCATCTGCGGCGGTGCCGCCAGATAAACCAGCGTCGCCTGCATGATGCTGAAACAGGCATTGGCGATCCCGGTCAGCAGCAGCACGCTACCGGCGGCTGCGGCATTGGGAACCAGGGCAAAGATCGGCACCAGCACCATGTAGGTCACGACGCCGCCGAGATAGAGGCGGGAGAATTGCGGCGGCCGAACCAACAGCGCGATCGCCACCGCGCCGCAAAAGGCGCCGACCCCGCCCATGCTGGCGAGCAGGCCGATGCCGACGGCGCCGAGACGCAGCGTGTCGTGGCCGATGACCGGGACCATGCTGGTGAACGGCCAGCCGAACATGTTGTAGATGACGGTGATCGTCAAAACCGCGATCAGGCGGGGGTCGCGGCGCACCAAGGCCAAGCCCTCGATCATCCGCGCCAGCACGCTCTGCGCGCCGGAGGGGCCTGGCAGGTTGCGATAGCGCACCCGCGAGGCCGCCGCGAGGGCGACCAGGTAGCATAAGACGCTAACGCTGAAGGCGCCGCCGATGCCGAAGCTCGCGAGCAGCAGGCCGCCGACCGAGGGGCCGAGGACCTGGCTCGCATTGTTGGAGCCGACATCGATCGACATCGCCGCGCTCATCCGTTCCGGCCCGACCACCTCGCCGATCATGGTGCGCCGCACCGGGTTGTCGGTGGTCCAGCCGATGCCGTTCAAAAAGCTGGCGAGCGCGAGTTGCCACACCGCGAGTTCGCCGGCAAAGGCGAGCAGTGCCAGGGTCAGGGAGGTCAACCCCATCGACAGGACGACCAGGATCAGCGCGGTGCGCCGTTCGATCCGTTCGGCCAGGGCGCCGATCACCGCGCCGAACAGCGCCATCGGCAGCATGCGCAGCATGGTCAGCATAGCGACGACAAAGGGCGAGCCGGTCCGCTGATAGGCGAACACCGCGACCGCCAGCATCTCCAGCCAGCGCACCCCGAAGACGACGAGCCCGACCAGCCACAACCGCCAGAAATCGGGCTCGGCGATCAGCCAGGCGCGCGGCGCGGCGGCCGCGACCGCGACACTTGCGGCATAGCCAGCCCCCGAGCCGCCGGGTAGAACCCGCCGCGCCCGCGGCCACCGCACCGTACCCATTCCGGCCCTCCAACCCGCTTCCACCCTCGGGCGCGCCCGCACGCCGCCACCGCGGCAGTCCGGCCGCCGCCAGTTGATTGCGTCGACCGCCGCTTTGCATCAGGCTTAGCAGAGAATCGACGTCTGGGCGATTTTTAGGCAATCTTTGCTGGCCGAATTGCGCGCTGCCATGTCCTTCGCAGCGGCGCGGCCGGGCATTTGCAGATACGCCATCGCGATCCGAGGCGAGGAGGCCCCTTATCTCGATCGAAGTCGAATTGAAACTCGTCGCCGAAGCGGCCGATCTGGCCGGGTTGAGGCGTGCGCTGACGGCCTTGGCGGCGCCGGGTTCGGCTTCGACCCGGCATGATCTGGTCAGCACCTATTTCGACACGCCGGATCATGCTTTGCGGCGGGCGGGATCGACCCTGCGGATCCGCGGCGAGGGCGGCCGTTTTGTGCAGACCGTGAAGAATGCGGATCTCGCCGAGGCGAATCTGCTGGCCCGCGGCGAATGGGAGGACAGGGTCGCCGAGAACCGTCCTGACCCCCAGGCGCCATGCAGCGGCTCGCGGCTGCCGGTGGCCGCCGCCGGCAATCTTCACCCGCTGTTCGTCACCATCGTCACCCGCGAAACCATCGAGATCGAGCCGCGCCCTGGGACGCGGATCCAGGCGGCGGTCGATATCGGCGAGATCCGGGCGGTCGACAGCGATCTGGTCGAGCCGATTAGCGAGATCGAGCTCGAACTCGAAAGCGGCGACCCGGCGGCGCTCTACGATCTCGCCCTCGAATTGCTCGAAACCGCACCGCTGCGGATCGAGACACGCAGCAAATCAGAGCGCGGATACCGGCTGACCGCGGGAGGCGGGGCGGCGCCGCCGGCGGTCCAGGCCGAGCCCATCGTCCTCGATCCGCGGATCGTCGTGGAGGAGGCGATGCGGCGCATCGGCCGCTCCTGCCTCACTCAGATGTTGCGCAACGAACCCGCGGCTCTTGCCGGCCGCCCCGAGGGCGTCCATCAGATGCGGATAGCGGCGCGGCGCCTGCGCTCGTTGCTTGCCGCGGTCAAACAGCTGCTGCCGGAAGATTTGCGCCGCGCGGTCGGCGACGCGCTGACCGGACTGGCAGCGCCGCTCGGGCCGGCGCGCAACCTCGATGTTTTCGCCGCCGAACTGCTATCCCCGCTGCGGGCGACGTTCGCCGACGAACCCGGCGGCGACGCCCTCGCGGCGGCGGTCGAGCGGGCGCGCGCCGAAGCCCATGACCGGGTCGCCGAAGAGATTCGCTCGCCGCGGCATGCCGCGGCGGTGCTGCGCCTGTTGCGCTGGTTCGAGGGGCGCGGCTGGCGCGCGCGCCAGGCGTCGGCGATGGCCTCAACCCTGACCGTGCCGCTCGGTGCCGTCGCGGCCGGCATCCTCGATCGGCGGCGGCGCGCGGTGCGCAAGCATAGCCGGCGGTTCGCCGGGCTGACGCCGACGGAGCGGCACCGGCTGCGCATCGCCGTCAAAAAGCTGCGTTACACGGTCGAACTGCTGGGCAACCTCTACGACCCGGGCGATCTGCAGCGATATACGGCGAGGCTAAAACGCGTGCAGGAGGATCTGGGTAACGCCAATGATTTGCGCGTCGCCTATGGCCTGGTCGTCGAACTGAGCCGGCAGGCCGATCCGCCGGAACCGGTTATCGCCGCCGGCGCAGAACTTCTGGCATGGCACCAGCGGGCGCTCGCCGGGCGGGAACGCAAGTCGCGCGCGCGGCTGCGCCGGCTCAATCGGGCCGAGCCGTTCTGGCGAAGATGAGCCGCCGGCTCAGGCGGCGACGGGTTTTGCCGGGATCGGGCAGGCGACCCCGGTGCCGCCAAGTCCGCAATAGCCATGCGGGTTTTTGGCCAGATATTGCTGGTGGTACGCCTCGGCGAAATAAAATGGCGGGGCGTCGGCGATCTCGGTCGAGATCGCGCCGTAGCGGGCGGTGTCGAGCCGTGGCTGATAAGCTTCTCGGGTTGCTTCGGCGGTGCTTCGCTGCTCGGGCGAAAAGGTATAGATTGCCGAGCGGTATTGGGTTCCGACATCGTTCCCCTGACGCATGCCCTGGGTCGGGTCATGGCTCTCCCAGAACAATTTCAACAGCGCGTCGTAGCTGGTGACCGCCGGGTCGTAGACGACGAGCACCGCCTCGGTATGGCCGGTGCGCCCGCTGCACACCTCCTCATAGGTCGGGTTCGGGGTCGTGCCGCCGGCATAACCGACCGCGGTGACCCACACCCCCGGAGCCTGCCAGAACACGCGCTCGGCGCCCCAGAAGCAGCCGAGCCCGAACACCGCCTTCTCGAAGCCGGCGGGATAGGGCCCGGCCAGCGGATGGCCGTTGACGAAATGGCGCTGCGGGATGTCGATCGGCTCGGTGCGGCCCGGCAGGCAATCCTCGGGTTGCGGCACCACCAGTTTGTCACGCATGAACCGCCACATCTCGCGCGCCCCTTTTTTGCGGAGGATTCGCCGGCTCGGCGAATGCCCTCACGATGTAGGCAGGCGCCCCGCCACCGCCAAGCCTTGCCGCGCGAACCCGCAGCAAAAGACTGTCGCCTGCGGGCGCGATCGGCGGCTCGACGGCAGGTGCCCACAACCGCCATTGGCGCTAGCATCGTCCGCTCGTGCGGCGGCGGCGCGGCCGACACTCTGCGGCAGCGGGCCTCGCGCCCCGACCGCGGGCGTCGCATCGGCAATGCACGATGGGAGGAACCGCGATGTTGAGAGGGTTTGTGGCCGGCGTCCTCACAGTGGTCGCCGTCGGTCTCATCGGCGGCTACGTCGTCCTGCGAAGCGGCCTCGTTCCGGCCAACGCCGATGCCCAGCCCGGTAGTCTGGAAACCTGGGCGGCGAAGACCTCGCTGCGTGCGACCCTGGCCCGCGAGGCGCCCAAGGGCCCCGATCCGATCGCGGCGACGGACGACAATCTGATTGCCGGCGTCGAGCTCTATGCGCAGCATTGCGCGATCTGCCACGGCACCGCGACCGGAAACCAGTCCGCTTCGCCGATTGCCAAGGGCGAATATCCAAGGCCACCGCAACTGTCAACCGACGGGGTGGAGGACGATCCAGAAGGCGTCTCTGTTTGGAAGATTACGCACGGCATCCGCTGGACCGGGATGCCCTCGTGGAAAGGCTCGCTGACCGACCAGCAGATCTGGACCCTGGCTCTCTTCCTGAAACACATGAATAAGCTGCCGGCCGCCGCGCAACGCGCCTGGCAGCAAGTCAAGAATTGAACCGGAGACCGCGGCCGTTTTATCGCACGCCGGCGAGGGCCGCCGCTGACGAGATTTCGCCGCGGCAGGATGCCACCATGCTGCGCGATGGTGTTGTCAGGCCGATCCCGCCGCGCTATTAGTGTAGAGCGAGCCAAGGCCGAAGGGGACGATGACCATGGCTTTATTCAGCTGGCGGAAACCTGTCGCACGACCGGGCGGGCGGAAGATCGCCGTGACGCTGACCCGGCGCCTGATATTGATCCTGCTGCCGCTCGCGATTGCCGCGAGCCCGGCGGCGGCGGCGACGAGTGGCGATTCGGACGTGCAGGCCACCGCCTTTATGAATAAATTGTGGAACCGCGCGATCGAGGTGCTCAACAACAAGACCCCGATCGCCGAACGGCAGGCGCGGTTCCGCGAACTGTTCCAAAGCGATTTCGATTGCCCCGGCATCGCCCGCTTTGTTCTCGGCCGCTATTGGCGCACCGCGAGTCCGGCGGAACAGAAAGAATTCCTCAAACTGTTCCAGGACTATGTCGTCTTTGTTTATACGGCCCGGCTGTCGGATTTCGGCGGCGAGCAGTTCAAGATCGATGGCAGCCGGCCCGACGCGGATTCGGTCATTGTCTCCACCGATGTGATCACGCCGGGAGCGCCGCAGCCGCTCAAGGTCGATTGGCGGCTGGTCAACAATGACGGCGCCTACAAGATCGTCGATGTGATGGTCGAAGGGGTCAGCATGGCGGTGACCCAGCGCTCCGAATTCGCCTCGGTGATCCAGCGCCATGGCGGGCAGGTCCAGGGGCTGATCGACCTGATGCGGCAAAAGACCGCGAGCGCCGCGCAATAGCCGCCTCGCTAGGCGCGGGTCACGACGGGCCAAAAATCTGGTCGGTTGGTCGTCGCCGTTTGCCGCTTGGCCGCCGCCGATGGCAGGCCGGTCAAAAGCTCGGAACCCGGGGGCTGGGGATCGGCGCCGAAGCTTCGCCCGGGTCAGGCCCTGTCGTCGCGTCGCCGATAGCCGGCGCGCCCGAGAACCTCGCCGATCTCGTCGAGGATGGCGGGGTCGTCGATCGTCGCCGGCAGGGGATAGTCCTCGCCATCGGCGATCTTGCGCATCGTGCCGCGCAGGATCTTGCCCGAGCGGGTTTTCGGCAGGCCGGCGACCACCAGCGCGGTGCGGAAACTCGCAACCGGGCCGATGCGCTCGCGCACCAAGGCCACGGCTTCGCGTTCGATCTCCTGATATGCCCGTGCGGCGCCGGCCTTCAGCACCAGGAGGCCAAGCGGAACCTGCCCTTTGAGCGCGTCGGCGACGCCGATCACCGCGCATTCGGCGACATCGGGATGGGCCGCCAGCACCTCCTCGATGCCGCCGGTCGACAGCCGGTGGCCGGCAACGTTGATGATGTCGTCGGTGCGGGTCATGACGTGGATATAACCGTCCTCGTCGATAAACCCGGCGTCCGCGGTCTGGTAAAAGCCGGGAAAGGCGGACAGATACGTGCGCACGAAATGCTCGTCGGCCTGCCACAGGGTCGGTAGCGCGCCCGGCGGCAACGGCAGTTGGACCGACAGCGCGCCGATCTCGCCCGGCGCCAGCTCGCGCGCATCGCCTTCGGTTGCGGCGTCCAGCACCCGCACATCCCAGCCGGGGACGGCGCGCGTCGCCGAGCCGTGCTTGACCGGCAACCGCTCGATGCCGAGACAGTTGGCGGCGATCGGCCAGCCGGTCTCGGTCTGCCACCAATGATCGATCACGGCGACGCGCAAATGCTGTTCGGCCCAGGCGACGGTCGGCGGATCGGCACGCTCGCCCGCCAGAAACAATGCGCGGAACATCGCCGAGATCGTGCTCGCGGATCAGCTTGCCGTCCGGGTCCTCGCGCTTGATCGCGCGGAACGCGGTCGGCGCGGTAAAGAACACGCGGACCCCATGCTGCTCGATGACCCGCCAGAAGGCGCCGGCGTCGGGCGTGCCGACCGGCTTGCCCTCATACATGACCGTGGTGCAGCCGAGCAGCAGCGGCGCATAGACGATATAGGAATGGCCGACCACCCAGCCGACATCGGAGGCGGTCCAGAACACCTCGTCGGGGGCCACGCCATAGATCGCCGGCAGCGACCAGCGCAACGCCACGGCATGGCCGCCATTGTCGCGCACCACGCCCTTGGGAATGCCGGTGGTGCCTGAGGTATAGAGGATATAGAGCGGGTCGGTCGCCAGCACCGGGACGCAATCGGCCGGCCGCGCGGCGGCGGCGAGTTCGTCCCAATCATGGTCGCGCCCGGCAATCAGTTCGGCGCGGCACATCGGCCGCTGCAGGATCAGGCAATGTTCGGGCTTGCAGCGCGCCTCGGCGATCGCCGCGTCGAGCAACGGCTTATACGGGATGATGCGGTTGACCTCGATGCCGCACGAGGCCGACAGGATTGCCCGCGGCCGGGCGGCGTCGATCCGGGTCGCCAGCTCGTGCGCGGCAAACCCGCCGAACACCACCGAATGCACGGCGCCGATGCGGGCGCAGGCCAGCATCGCCATCGCCGCCTGCGGCACCATCGGCATATAGATCAGCACCCGGTCGCCCTTGCTGACGCCGAGACCGGCCAGCGCGCCGGCGAGCCGCGCCACCTCGTTGCGCAGCTCGTCATAGCTGAAACAAGCGACCTGGCCGGTGACCGGGCTGTCCCAGATCAGCGCCGTGCGCGAGCCACGACCGGCTGCGACATGGCGGTCGAGCGCGTTCCAGCAGGTGTTCAGCCGGGCGCCCGGAAACCAGCGGTAAAATGGCGGCCGGCTGCTATCGAGCACCCGATCCCAGCGGCGTTCCCAATCGATTGCCTCAGCCGCCTCGGCCCAGAACTCCTCCGGCTGTTCGATCGAGCGGCGATAGGTTGCGGCATATCCGGTCGTCATCGGCTTTGACCTCTCCCGTCAGCGCCCATTCTCTCGCGGCTAGCCTGCGAAGTCTCGGTGAAGCTGAGATATACACCCTTGATTCTGGAGTATTCCCGGGTCACGAAGCTTCGATGTCGAGCCAGGTGCTTTGATAGGTGGCGCCCTCGCCGAAATCGGTATACCGGTCGGAGCACAGCATGTTGACCGTGCCCGATCGGGTCTCGCCGTCCGGGCGCTGGCCGGGGACGAGCACGACGCCGGGCTGGACCTCGTCGGCGACCCGCAGCACCAGGCCGACCGAGCCGCGGTCGTTGAACAGACGCACCGCCTGGCCGTCGGTCAAGCCGCGAGCGGAGGCGTCTTCGGGGTGCAGGATGCAGCCGGGCGGGCCTTCGCGCCGGCGCAGAAATTCGACGCCGGAAAAGGCGGTATGGCTCTGGAAATAGCCGGGTGCGGTCAACAGGCGCAGCGGCCAGCGCGCCGCCTGGCGTTCTTCGTCAGGGTCGGGACGCCAGTCGGGCATCGGCGCCAGGCCCTGGGCCGCCAGTTGTTCGGAATAGAATTCGAGCTTGCCCGAGGGCGTGCGGAATTGCTGCCCGCCCTGCGGCGCCAGTCGTATCGGTCCGGCGCTGCGAACCTGTCCGGGATCGAGCGCACCGGCGGGTCCGCGCGCCCCCTGCATCATCGCGTCGAGCACCTCGTGCGGCGCCATGCGGAACACCGGATCGGTGAGCCCCATGCGCCGCGCCAGGGTCTGCGCCAGGCGCAAATTCGGCCATGCCTCGCCCTGCGGCGGCACCGCGGCCGGCGCGTATTGCAGGTAATAGGTGCCATAGGCGCGATAGAGATCCTCGGTTTCGAGATAGGTCGCGGCCGGCAGGACGATGTCGGCGTAGCGCGCGGTCTGCGACAGGAACGGGTCGTGGACCACGGTGAACAGATCCTGGCGCATCAGGCCCGCGGCGGACCTTGCCGGCATCCGGGCAGGTCACCGCCGGATTGTTGGCGGCGACGAACAAGGCCCGGATCGGCGGGTCGCGCAGCTCGAGCAACGCCTCGCCGAGGCGCAGATGGTTGACGGTTCGGGTTTCGGCCGGCCCGGACGGCTTGCGCACGGCGTCGTAGTTCAGCTCGCACGAAGCGGCGGTCAGCAGCAGGGCGCCGCCGCCCTTTCTGCCGTAAGCGCCAGTCACCCCGGGCAACAGCGCCACCGCGCGCAGGGCCTGGCCGCCCTGGGCGAGCCGGGTCATGCCCTCGCCGAGGCGGATGAAGGATGCTTTGGCCTGGCCGTAGAGGGCAGCGAAGCGCTCGATATCTGCCGCCGGCAGGCCGGTGATCGCGGCGACGCGCTCCGGCGGAAAACGCGGCAGTATCTCTTGCTCGAGCCGATCGAAGCCGCAGCTGTGTTCGGCGATATAGGCGCGGTCGCACCGCCCGTCGCGCGCCAGGATGTGCATGATGCCCAGGGCCAATGCCGCGTCGGTGCCGATGCGGATCGGCAGGTGCCAATCGGCCTGGCGCGCGGTGCGGCTCTTGCGCGGATCGATGACGACGAGCTTGACGCCGCGCTTTCGCGCGGTCTCGACCTTCGCCCAGAAATGCACATTGGTGGCGATCAGATCGGCGCCCCAGGAGATGATCAGATCGGCATGCATCACCGATTCCGGGTCGGCGCCGCCGACCGGCCCGACGGTCATGTCCCAGGCGGTCTCGCAGCAGGTGTCGCACACCGTGCCGGCGCGCAGGCGGCTCGCGCCAAGCGCATGAAACAGGCCGTTGACAAGGCCGCGGTTGATCTGGCCCTGATGCGCGCTGTAGGCGTAGCCGAGTAGGGCCAGCGGGCCGCTTTCGGCGATGATCGCCTGCCAGCGCTCGACGATCTCACCGAGCGCCTCGTCCCAGCCGATCGCGGCGAACTCGCCCTTGCCCTTGGCCCCGATCCGGCGCAGCGGCGTCGTCAGACGCTCGGGCGAATGCACCAGTTCGGCATCGCGATTGACCTTGGCGCAGGCGAAACCGGCGGTGAAGGGCTGATCCGGATCGCCGTCGATGCGCAGGACCCGGCCATTCTCGACGCGCGCCAATAACGAGCACATGTCGGGACAGTCATGCGCGCAAACCACCCGGACCGTTTCCACGCATTTCTCCGAATGACTCTGGACCGGGCCTCTCGCCCCGACCCTCTCCCCGCCGGCGGGGAGAGGGAGCAGGCGGGCCGCTGGCTAGTTGATCAGGCCGTAGAATTTGGCGGCGTTCTCGCAGGTGATCTTGTGGACCACATCGGCGGGCAGGCCGGCGAATTGCTCGTCGATGTATTTCGAGGATTCGGGCCACACGCCGTCGGGGTGGGGATAATCGGAGCCCCACATCAGGGTCTCGACGCCGATATCGTCGACCAGCTTGGCGCCGATCCGGTCGTACTGGAACGTCGCCCGGCATTGGCGGCGCCAGTATTCGCTCGGTTTCAGCTTCATCAGGTCGCGGAAGCGGTCCTCATACTCGAAATCCATGCGGTCGAGCGCATAGGGCAGCCAGCCGATGCCGCTCTCGCCGAGACCGATGTGCAAATTCGGATAGCGCTCGAGCACGCCGGCGCCAATGATCGCGGCGATGATGTTGATCAAATTCATCTGGAACCCGGCGACGCTGGTGAACTGGGCCTTGCGGCGCAGCTCGCCGGTCAGGCTCTCGCGCACGCTCGCCGGCATTGCCGGGAAGGTGTGGAAGTGGAGCGGCAATTGCACCTCGTTGACCGCCTTCCACAATGGCTCCCACACCGGGTGCCACATCGGCTCCATATCCCAGGAGCAGGACAGTTCGAGCCCTTTGAGACCGAGTTTGGCGACGCGATGGACCTCCCGGACCGCGGCATCGATGTCGCCATAGGGCAGGCAGGCGAGGCCGATCTGCCGGTCCGGATAGTGGCTGCAGAAATCCTTGAGCCAGTCATTGTAGATGCGCAGCATCTCGTTGGCCGCCTCGTGGTCGCGGACCCGGGAGGCGACGCCGAGAATGCCGAAGATGATCTCGGCATCGACGCCGTCGCGGTCCATGTCCTTGATCCGCTGATCGGGGTCGCCCGGGCGGCGCACGCCCTTTTTCCCGTCCTCGTAGAGGCCGGTCTCGGCCATCTTGTCGACGCGATAGTTGACGCCGGGGACAAACTTGCCGCCGACCGAGCCGACGCCGCCGAGCAGACCCATATTGACCCCGGCCTTGGTCTGCCAGTGCGGCCCGTCCGGCCCGTCCTCGACATAGGGCATGCGCTCCTTCAGATCGCGCTTCGCCTCGGAGACGAACAGCGCGGGAGGCAGCCATGGCAGGTCGAGGTGACAATCCGCGGAAATTCTTCGGTATTGCATTAGCGTTTTCTCCACAGCGACATGCGATCGTGCCGCTGCGGCGATTCTAGCCTGCGTTGCCGCAGAAAGCTATGTCGGCGCGGGATTTTTGCACGGTACGGCCAGTCTGGGCGGCGCGGTTGCACCCGCCGGCATTGGTAGCGTAACTCTGGGTTCGCATGGCCGTGGGCGGTCAGTGCCGATCGATACGCCAACAGCAGGTCTGCAAGGTTGCATCACAATGGATATCCGGGGAGAGGGTTCTGCCGAGGCCGCGGGTATGCCGCCGCCAATCGCCGACATGCCGGCGAGCGAAACCGATGTCCGCGAATTCGAGGCCGCGGTGCTGGCCAAGCTGACCTTGGCGGTCGGCAAGGATGCGGCGGCGGCGACCGATCGCGACTGGTTTGTGGCCACCGCGCTCGCACTGCGCGACCGCGTCATCCATCGCTGGCTGGCCGCCGACCGCGCGAGCCAGGCAAAAGGCCGCAAGCGCGTCTATTACCTGTCGCTGGAATTCCTGATCGGGCGGCTGTTCAGCGACGTCGTCGAAAACCTGCGGCTGACCGATATCGTCCGGGCCGCGCTCGGCGATATCGGCGTCGACCTCGATCGGATGCGCGCGGCCGAGCCCGATGCCGCACTCGGCAATGGCGGTCTCGGCCGGCTCGCAGCCTGCTTTATGGACAGCATGACGGCGCTCGGCATTCCGGCCTGCGGCTATGGCATCCGCTACGATCACGGCCTGTTTCGCCAGGTCATCAAGGATGGCTGGCAGCACGAATACCCGGAGCACTGGCTGTCCTTCGGCAACCCCTGGGAGTTCGAGCGGCCCGAAGTGGTCTACGACATCGATTACGGCGGCCGGGTCGACCGGGTGGCCTCAGCCGCGGGTCGCTCGCGCTCGGTCTGGCAGCCCGACGAAACCGTGCAGGCGGTCGCCTATGACACCCCGATCGTCGGCTGGCGCGGGCGGCACGTCAACCGGCTGCGGCTGTGGTCGGCCCGTGCGGTCGATCCGTTGCGCCTCGATATGTTCAATGAGGGCGATCATATCGCGGCGCTGTCGCAGCAGTCGCGCGCCGAGGCGATCTCGAAGATCCTGTATCCGAGCGACGACACCCCGTCGGGGCGCGAATTGCGCCTGCGGCAGGAGTATTTCTTTGTGTCGGCCTCGATCCAGGATCTGGTGCGCACGCATGTGCGCAGCTATGGCAGCATCTTCACCTTGCCGCAGCACGCCGCAATCCAGCTCAACGACACCCATCCGAGCGTCGCCATCGCCGAGCTGATGCGCGTCCTGGTCGATCACTACCGCGCGCCCTGGGACGAGGCATGGCGCATCACCCAGGCGACCTGCTCCTATACCAACCACTCGCTATTGCCGGAGGCGCTGGAAAGCTGGCCGGTGGCGTTGTTCGAACGGGTGCTGCCGCGCCATCTCGAAATCATCTATGCGCTGAATGGCGATCATTTGAGAGCGGTGGAACAGCAGGAGCCGGGCAATTCGGCCGGTCTCGCCGCCGTCTCGCTGATCGACGAGGCCGATGGCGGCCGGGTGCGGATGGGGCATCTGGCGTTTTTGGGCTCGCATCGGGTCAACGGCGTGTCGGTGCTGCACACCGAACTGATGCGCGCCACCGTGTTCAAGCAGTTCCACCGGCTTTACCCCGACCGCATCGTCGACAAGACCAACGGCATCACCTTCCGCCGCTGGCTGCACCAGGCGAACCCGCTGCTGACCCGGCTGCTGTGCGAGGTCTGCGGCGGCCAAATTCTCGACGATCCCGCGGCCCTCAGCAGCCTCGCCGATCAGGCCGGCGATTGCACCCTGCAACAGCGCCTGTCGGCGGTGAAGCACGCCAACAAGCGGGCGCTCGCCCGTCTGGTCCGCGACCGCCTCGGGGTGCGCCTCGATCCCGCGGCGCTGTTCGACGTGCAGATCAAGCGCATCCACGAATACAAACGCCAATTGCTGAACCTGCTGGAGACGATCGCCCGCTACCGGGCGATCCGCGCCGATCCGGAACGGGACTGGCTGCCGCGGGTAAAAATCTTCGCCGGCAAGGCCGCCCCCAGCTATGTGCAGGCCAAGCTGATCATCAAGCTCGCCAATGATGTCGCCGAGGTGATCAACAACGATCCGCTGGTCGGCGACCGGCTGAAGCTGATCTTCATTCCGAACTACAATGTCAGCCTGGCCGAAGTGATCATTCCGGCCGCCGATCTGTCGGAGCAGATCTCGACCGCCGGAATGGAAGCCTCCGGTACCGGCAACATGAAGCTGGCGCTGAACGGTGCGCTGACCATCGGGACATTCGACGGCGCCAATATCGAGATTGGCCAGCGGGTCGGCGAGGACAACATCTTCATCTTCGGCTTGCGCGCCGAGGAGGTGGCCGAACGATGCCGCGCCGGGCTCGACGCCGGCGAGGCGATCGCTGGATCGCCCGAACTCGCTGACGTGATCGAGGCGTTGGACACGGGGAGCTTTTCTCCCGAAGACCCGCGCCGCTTCGAGCGGCTGACCAACCGGCTCCGATGCTCCGACCGCTACATGGTGGCTGCGGATTTCGCCGCCTATGGCGCGGCGCAGCAGCGGATCGAGGCGCTGTGGCGCTCGCCCAACGGCTGGGGCAGGACCGCGATCATGAACATCGCCGGCATGGCCTGGTTTTCCTCAGACCGCACGATCGGCGAATACGCCCGCGACATCTGGGGGGTGCCGGCGTGAGCCGCAGCGGCGCCGATCCGATGCCGCAAATTCCGTTGGCCGCTATAGCGCGCGCCTGGCCTTGAGCGCCGCAGTCAGGGTGCCGTCGTCGAGATAGTCGAGTTCGCCGCCGATCGGCACGCCCTGGGCGAGGCGGGAGAGCTTGACGCCGGTCCCGGCCACGCGGTCGGCCAGGTAATGCGCGGTGGTCTGGCCTTCGACGGTCGCGTTCAAGGCCAGGATCAATTCCTGGCCGGGCTGCAGCCGGGCGATCAGGCGCGCGATCGAGAGGTCCTCGGGGCCGACTCCGTCCAGCGCCGAGAGTGTCCCGCCCAGCACGTGATAGCGGCCGCGAAAGGCCCCGGTGCGTTCCAGCGCCCACAGGTCGGCGAGGTCCTCGACGACGCAGATGATGCCGTCGTCGCGCCGCGGGTCGCGGCAGATCGCGCACGGCTCGACGGTGTCGAGATTGCCGCAGATCGGGCAGGGGCGGATCGCCTCGGCCGCCCGCGCCATCGCCGCGGCCAGCGGATCGAGCAGGCTCTCGCGGCGCTTGATCAGGTGCAGGGCCGCCCGCCTTGCCGAGCGGGGCCCGAGCCCCGGCAGTTTGGCGAGCAGCTGGATCAGGGTGTCGAGCTCGGACATTCGAACAGTATGCCCTCTCCGCCCTTAAGGGGGGAGAGGGAGGGGACCCGGCGCAGAGCGGCGGGGAGGGTGAGGTGGGTGCCGGCCAGTATTTCTCGCGGCCTTGCCGTGTTCGGGGAGGCAAGGCATCCGGACCCGACCACGCGATCCGCGCGACGGACGCCGCCCTTGTCGAGAGCAGGCAGCAGCTTCGTCATGGGCACGACGCTTTGATCTCCGATCTCTAGCGCGGGATACTCCCCTTCCCCCATCCCGTGAGCACCGAGAGCACATGCCAGCACATTTTACAGGCTCCGGCGCAGCCATCCCCCACCTCACCCTGCCCTCTCCGCCCCCAGGGGCGGAGAGGGGGAGAATTATAGGGACGCAGGGCCGGCCGGTCAGAACGGCAGTTTCATGCCCCCCGGCAGCTGCAGCCCGCCGGTCAGCTTTTGCATTTCCTGTTCGGCATGCGCCGAGACCTTGCGTCGGGCGTCGGCAAAGGCCGCGACGATCAGATCTTCCAGAACCTCGACCTCTGCCGGGTCGAGCAGGGATTTGTCGATCTTGACCCTTTTGACATCGCTCTTGCCATTCAGGATCAGCTCGACCATGCCGCCGCCGGCGACCCCGGTCATCTCGACCGCTTCGAGCTGAGCCTGCATCTCGGCCATCTTTTCCTGCATCGCCTGCGCCTGCTTCATCAGCTGGCCGATGTTTTTCATGACCCGTCCTCTTCCGTGTTGGCCTCTTCGCCATCCGCTTCGGTTGCCTCTTCGGGTTCGGCCGCCGCGGCGGCGGCGCGTTCGCGGATCGCGGCGATGGTCGCGCCGGGAAAGGTTTCCAGCACCGCCTGAACCAACGGGTGGTGGGCGACCTCGTTCCGCAGATCGCGGTCGCGGCGCTCCCCCTGTTGGCGCGGGGTGGGCTCGCCCTCGGCCTCGGACACCGCGATCAGCCAGCGCGTCCCGGTCCATTCGCCAAGCAGTTGGCCAAGACGGTTGGCGAGGTCGCGCGGCGCGCCCTCGGCCGGCCGGAACTCGATCCGCCCCGGCTCGAAACGCACGAGATGGCAATAGGATTGGAGATGCGAGCGGATCACCGCCTCGCGGTGCTGGTCGAACAGGGCCAGCACTTCGCCAAAGCTCTGCGGCATCGGCTCGGGCGCGGCGGCCACTGGCGGCGCCGGCACGCCAACCTCCCTCGCTGGCGCCGCGGGCTCCCGCAATTCGGCCGGTGCCCGCAATTCGGCCGGCGCCCGCAACGCGCCGCCGGCGAGCGGGCGCGCCGACGCCTGGATCGATGGCCCGGCCGCGCGCTGCGGTGGCGGCTCGGCGCCGGCAATGCCGTCCTGCGCCAGTCGGACGAGTTCGGCCGGCGCCGGCAGATCGGCGACATAGGCCAGGCGCACCAGCACCATTTCGGCCGCCTGGATCGGCGAGGGGGCGATTTGCACCTCGCCCAGGCCCTTCAGCAGCATCTGCCACAGCCGCGCCAGAACCGGCATCGTCAGCTTTTCGACCAGCGGGCGGGCGCGCTCGCGATCGCCCTCGGCGATCGGGTCGCCAAGTCCGGCCTCGGGCGCGAGCTTGAGCCGGGTCAGAAAATGGCCGAGATCCAGCAAATCCTGCAAGACCAGCAGCGGGTCGGCGCCGTCCTGGTAAAGCCGGTCGAGCTGCGCCAGCGCCGCCGCCGCGTCGCCGCGCAGTACGCTCTCCAGAAGGTCGAAGACATAGCCGCGATCGGCCACGCCGAGCATGTCGCGCACCGCTGATTCGACGACCTGCCCGCCCGCCAGCGCGATCGCCTGGTCGAGCAGCGACAGCCCGTCACGCACCGAGCCGTCGGCGGCGCGGGCGATCAGCGCCAGCGCGGCCGGCTCGGCTTCGACCATTTCGGCTTCGGCGACCCGGCGGTAATGCCGGATCAGCAGCTCGACCGGCACCCGCCGCAGCGAAAAGCGCTGGCAGCGCGACAGCACGGTCACCGGCACCTTGTGGATCTCGGTCGTCGCGAATACGAAAATCACCGCGGGCGGCGGCTCTTCGAGCGTCTTCAACAAGGCGTTGAAGGCGTTCCTCGATAGCATGTGCACTTCGTCGATGATGTAGATCTTGTAGCGCGCCGACACCGGCCGGTAGCGCACCCCATCGGTCAGCTCGCGGATGTCGTCGACACCGGTGCGCGAGGCTGCGTCCATCTCGATGACGTCGACATGGCGGTCCTCGGCGATGGCCCGGCAATGGACGCATTCGCCGCACGGCTCGATCGTCGGCCCGCCGGCCCCGTCCGGGCCCACGCAATTCAAGGCGCGGGCGATGATCCGGGCGGTCGTCGTCTTGCCGACCCCGCGCACGCCGGTCAGGATAAAGGCGTGGGCCACCCGTCCGGTGGCAATCGCGTTCGACAGGGTGCGCACCATCGCCTCCTGCCCGATCAGCTCGGCAAAGCTCTGCGGCCGGTATTTGCGGGCGAGGACGCGATAGGGTGTCGGCGATTCCATTCGCTGAATATCTAGCGGTCGATGCCGCCCATGCACAGGTATTTGACTTCGAGATAATCCTCGATGCCGTATTTCGAGCCTTCGCGGCCGATGCCGCTTTCCTTCATGCCGCCAAAGGGCGCGATCTCGGTCGAGATGATGCCCTCATTGATGCCGACGATGCCGTATTCGAGCGCCTCGGCGACCCGCCAGACGCGGCCGATGTCGCGGCTGTAGAAATAGGCGGCCAGCCCGAATTCGGTGTCGTTGGCCATCCTGATCGCCTCGGCCTCGGTCTTGAAGCGGTAGAGCGGGGCCACCGGGCCAAAGGTCTCCTCCTTGGTGATGACCATGTCGGTGGTGACGTCGGTCAGAACCGTCGGCTCGAAAAAGCTGCCGCCCAAGGCGCTGCGATGGCCGCCGATGACGATTTTGGCGCCTTTTTTCAGCGCGTCGGCGATGTGGGTCTCGACCTTTTCGACCGCCTTCATGTCGATCAGCGGGCCGATCACCGCGCCGGGCTCGAAGCCGGCGGCGACCTTCATCGCCCCCGCTGCCTCGGCGAGCTTTTTGGTAAAGGCGTCGTAGACCCCGTCCTGCACCAGGATGCGGTTGGCGCACACGCAGGTCTGGCCGGCATTCCTATATTTCGAGGCGATCGCGCCCTTGACCGCCATCTCGATATCGGCGTCGTCGAACACGATGAACGGCGCGTTGCCGCCCAGTTCGAGCGAGACCTTTTTGACCGTGCCGGCGCACTGCTCCATCAAGAGCTTGCCGATCTCGGTCGAGCCGGTGAAGGTCAGCTTGCGCACGATCGGGTTCGAGGTCATCTCGCCGCCGATCTCCTTGGCGCCGCCGGTCACGCAGGAAAACACGCCCTTCGGCACCCCGGCGCGCTCGGCCAGCTCGCACAAGGCCAATGCCGAGTAGGGTGTGGCCGAGGCGGGCTTCAACACCATCGTGCAGCCCGCGGCCAAGGCCGGGCCGCATTTCCGGGTGATCATCGCCGCCGGGAAGTTCCACGGGGTGATCGCCGCGGTGACGCCGATCGGCTCCTTGGTGACGACGATGCGCTTGTCGGCCATGTGGGCCGGGATCGTGTCGCCATAGACGCGCTTGCCCTCCTCGCCGAACCATTCGATGAAGGCGGCGGCATAGGCGATCTCGCCGCGGGATTCGGCGAGCGGCTTGCCCTGTTCGGCGGTCATCAGGGTGGCGAGATCCTCCTGGTTCGCCATCATCAGGTCGAACCATTTTCGCAGGATCTGGGCGCGTTCCTTGGCGGTCTTGGCGCGCCAGGCCGGCAATGCCCGGTCCGCCGCCTCGATCGCCCGGCGGGTCTCTTCGGCGCCCATTCTGGGCACGGCGCCGAGGGTCTCGCCCGTGGCCGGGTCCTCGACCCGGATCGTCGCCCCGCCGATCGCGTCGGCCCATTCGCCGTCGATATAGCATTGCTGGCGGAACAGCTTTTCGTCCCTGAGCTTCATCGCCGACCTCCCTCGGGCGGCGGCGCCGCGCCGCGCCCTGCCAGGATAGGTACGGCCGGCCCGGCGCTTTGGCAAGGCGAAGGGGATGACGCCCGCCCCGGGTGCGCTCGGCGCGCATATTCGCCCCTTCTTACAACTGTCATCGAGGCGTGATATTTGCCGCCTGCGGGCCGCTGCTGCCGGTTGGGCGCGGTGAGCGCGGCGCTAAGGGGGCATGATGACGATCCTCAGGCAAAGCCGGCGCAACTTTCTCAAATCGGCGGCGGCGACCGGTGGCGCGGCGTTGCTGGCCTCGCGCCTTCCCCCGCCAGCGCGGGCGGCGGCGCCGGTCGGGCCGGACCTCCAGGGGCTGCGCGACAAGATCGACCATATCGTCGTGATCTTTCAGGAGAACCGCAGCTTCGATCATTATTTCGGGGCGTACCAGCCGCCCGGCGGCGCCGCGGTGGCGGGCCTGCTCGACCATGAGGGAAGGATCGACCGGCGCTTTACCGGGCTGCAAAAGAACCCGGCCGGCGCGCCCTATCGCTATCTGCCGGTGCCCTATCAACTCCCCGGTTTTGCCGATGCATTGCTCGACAACCGGCCGTTTGCGCTGGCCCGCTACATCCCACCCGACGCCAATGTGCCGTGGGACCCGATGCACCATTTCTTCCGCATGTTCGCGCAGGTCAATGGCGGCCGGATGGACCGCTTCGTGGCCTTGGCCTTGCCCGGCAAGCATGTGTTTTTCGACAAGCCGGGCAGCGACCCGACCGAGATGATGTTTGCCGAATCGACGCCGTCGGGTGCGGTGCTCGGCTTTTACACGCGCCAGGATCTGCCGCATTACCACCATCTGGCGGACGAATACGTGCTGTTCGACCATTTCTTTCAGGCGATGTCGGGCGGCTCGACCGGCAACGCGCTCTACCTCGCGGCGGCGCGCTCGGCGCAATGGTCGAAACCGCCGGCGGGCCGGACCGGCAGTCTCGAGCCGCCGGTTTTCGACAAGCCCTATGACAAGAACGGCATCCTGATCAACGATGTGGCGCCGGTGAACGGCCCGACCGAAGTGTTCATGGGCTCGCTCGATCTGTCCCCGCCGCCGGCGGAACAGACCTATCCGAATATCGGCCAACGGCTCGACGCCGCGGCGCTGCCCTGGGCCTGGTACAATGAGGGCTGGAACGCGGTCAAGCCATGGGCCTTGAAGACCGCCTTTGGCCCCGGCGACGGCTCGGTCGTGGTCGATGCCGCCGGCATGTACCTGCCGCACCACAACCCGTTCCAGTATTATCCGAGCTGGTTCCAAAATGTAAAAGCCGGCCATATCCGCGACAGCGCGGATTTCCTCGACGATCTGAAGACCGGCCGGCTGCCGCGGGTGGCTTTTTTAAAGGCGACCGGCGGGCATGACGAGCATCCGGCGAATTCGGCGCCGCGCTGGGGCGAGGCATGGGTCATCGGCCTGCTCAAGGCGCTCGGCGACAGCCCGTTATGGGCAAAGACCGCGGTCGTCATCGCCTATGACGAAGGCGGCGGGTTCTGGGACCATGTGGCGCCGCCGACCCCCGACGCCTATGGCTGCGGCACCCGGATACCGGCATTGCTGATCAGCCCGTGGGCGCGGCGCGGCTATATCGACCACCGCATCGCCGACACCACCTCGATCCTGGCCCTGATCGAGGCCCGGTTCGGCCTGCCGCCAATGCAGCAGCGCGACGCCCAGGCCTACAATCTTCTCGACGGCTTCGACTTCACCCAACAGCCGCGCGCCCCCGCCTTCGAGTGAAGGCGCGTGATCCCATCGCTGTCTCCCGCGCGCCGCCCCCACCCATTTATCGGCGGCCTGCGGAGGCTGCCGGCCCGCTGTCGACAGCCGAAATCCGACCAAAGGCGCTACCCTCGGACCGCTGCCCTATAGCGCTTGCCTCTGCGGGGGCCACGGCGGCAAGCTGGCGGGTCTCTGCTGTCGAGAGGGAATCATGACGGAACCGGTCGGCCTGTCGCGCGGCCTGACAAATTACGGCGACCCGGATTTCGCGCTCTATCTGCGGCGCTCGTTTGCCCGCTCGATGGGCTATTCGACCGATCTGTTGGCGCGGCCGGTGATCGGCATCGCCGACACCTATTCCGGCTACAACAATTGCCACCGGCATTTCCCCGAGCTGATCGCGGCGGTCAAGCGCGGCGTTCTGGCGGCGGGCGGGTTGCCATTGACCTTTCCGACGATTTCGCTCGGCGAGGTGTTCCTGAACCCGACCAGCCTGATGTTCCGCAATCTGATGGCGATCGACACCGAGGAGATGATCCGGGCCCAGCCGATGGATGCGGTGGTGCTGGTCGGCGGCTGCGACAAGACCGTGCCGGCCCAGCTGATGGGCGCGATCTCGGCCAACCGGCCGGCGATCGGGCTGGTCGCCGGGCCGATGATGACCTCGCGCTGGCATGGCGAGCGGCTCGGCGCCTGCACCGATTGCCGCCGCTTCTGGGCCAAGTACCGCGCCGGCGAGGTGTCGGCCGACGAGATCCACGAGGTCGAGGGCAACCTGGCGACCACCGCCGGCACCTGCGCGGTAATGGGGACGGCGAGCACGATGGCCTCGATCGCCGAGGCGCTCGGCATGATCCTGCCCGGCACCGCGGCGATCCCGGCGGTTCACGCCGATCGGCTGCGCGCCGCCGAGGCGACCGGCCGCGCGGCGATGCAGCTCGCCGGCAACGGCCTGACCCCGGACCGTATCGTCACCCCGCATGCGGTCGAGAACGCGCTGCGCGTCTTGATGGCGATCGGCGGCTCGACCAACGCGGTCTTGCACCTGACCGCGATCGCCGGCCGCGCCGGGATCGACATCGACCTCAACCGGCTCAACCGGATCAGCGACGAAACCCCGGTGCTGGTCGATCTGAAGCCGACCGGGCCGCATTACATGGAGGATCTGTTCGCCGCCGGCGGCATCGGCGCGGTCTTGCGCGAGTTGCAGCCATTACTGCATCTCGATTGCCTGACGGTTTCGGGCGAGACTCTGGCCGAGCGCGTCGCGGCGCCCGCCGGCCCGGTCGATCGCGAGGTCGTCCGGCCGCTGGCCGAACCGTTGCAGAGAGTGGGCGGGCTCGTCGCCTTGTTCGGTTCGCTGGCGCCGCAGGGGGCCATCTTCAAGCGCTCGGCCGCCGACCCCAAACTGTTCGAGAAGGAGGGCAGGGCGGTCGTCTTCACCTCGCTCGAGGATCTCTCGGCGCGCATCGACGATCCCGGTCTCGAGGTGACCCCCGACGATTTCCTGGTATTGCAGAATGCCGGGCCGGTCAGCGCCTCGGGCATGCCGGAGGCCGGCTATCTGCCGATCCCGCAAAAGCTCGCCCGCGCCGGGGTCAAGGACATGGTGCGCATTTCCGACGCGCGGATGAGCGGCACCGCCTATGGCTCGATCGTGCTGCACGTGACCCCCGACGCCGCCTCGGGCGGCCCGCTCGCCAAGGTCAGGAACGGCGACCGCATCCGCCTTTCGGTCAAGGACCGCCGCATCGACCTGCTCGTCCCCCCCGACGAACTCGCCCGCCGCCCGGCGCCGCTACCGCCAATCCCCGAGCGCGGCTACGCCCATCTCTACCGCCGCGAAATCCTGCAAGCCGACAAGGGCTGCGACTTCAACTTCCTGCGCAAACACCCGCTCGGCGATGCGGCACGCTAGTCGGGCCATTGCTCCGCGCGTCAAGATTGGCTCTACGCTCGCTCACTACCGGTTCGGTAGCCTCGGATCTGGCGCAGGACGAGGAAGACAATACCTGTGGCCATCACGACGCTACCGCCTCCGGCGATAATAATCTCTTGCAGAAGTGGAAGTATTGAAGACGTAATCACCAGAGAAGCGCCAATAACTAAAATAACTGCGTCTCTTAGGCTGCCGTAAAGTTTAGCCCGACGAAGGGCATCAAGTGCCTTTGAAGGTCTTAAGAGCAATTATCAGCGGACAGAAGCGGTTTTCACCTTTTCGCGGACTACGCCCACTGAACAAAGCCCCGCGGCCAGGAGGAGAAAGAGCGCCACGGTAAATGCCGGCTTTGCCGCTAGCAAGCTGATGGGAAGCCCGACAACGCCAATCAAGCAGGCCACGATCGAGACCCAGAACGAGACGATCAGGTAGCTCGGGTACCTCCGTCTATCCAAGCGCCCGTCGGCAGGCCAATCCGGATCATAGCGTTTCATGGCCGAAACCGCTCTACAAGTTCACTCAGGGCATCGGCAAACTGCACCATTTCCGATCGAACTCATTGCGAGCTTAAGGACCGGTCGCTTCGGATCGTCACGATAGAGAAAAAGCACCACATCATCCGCGCGTTCGTCACTGCCGTCCATTGCTCCATAAAAGCCATGGACCCGCGTCGTTGGCAACGCCTGCGAGACACGGGCGTAGAACTCCATCGCCTCTTCAGGGCTAAGGTCAGGGAGGGCGCCCAGGACCGTTGTCCACTCGACGTTGACCTGTGAATCAGCGCTCACACCGGATGTCCACTCAATACTCCCGCCCAGATTCGCGGTGACCCGCTTCGGTCGATCCGCGCGTTCCTCTCCGTTGTCGTCAGCCATCTCACACCGGGCGTCGTCGGAATGCTCTGATTCATCCCAGAACGCCGATCAGAAGTCGATGGTCTCGCTGCGTCCGGAAACCCCCTATCCGGATCGCTGGCCGAAATCCCCATTTCATCACTCGCTGCGCGGCTGCTTTGCGGTCGCCAGGCCGGGCGGGCACCCCCGATTGGCCCTATCTCCGGTCACGCCAACCCTTTCCCAACACCCCTTCTATCACGGCAGGCGTACACGTATCGTCAACCTGAAAACGGCCCCACAAATCGCATAAGTGATTGATAATATATGACGAAACTGCTCCCGCAACGACCGACCAGCTCATCCCAAGATTCGTCAAAACTTCGTCAAAATTTCTTCGCTCCGTCCTCCGTCATGCAGAGACAGAGCGCGTGACAGCCAAGATGGCGGATTGCATCCTCCCTACGCTTGCTTATGGCCCACCTGACGAACTCGCCCGCCGCCCGGCGCCGCTACCGCCAATCCCCGAACGCGGCTACGCCCATCTCTACCGCCGCGAGATCCTGCAAGCCGACCGCGGCTGCGACTTCAACTTCCTGCGCCAACACCCGCTCGCGCAGGGTGCACGATAGCAGGGAGCGCGCCTACGCTCTGACGCGAACCGGGAGCGGTAGGATGGTCGGCCCCGCCTCTTGCGGTGCCTGTCCCAATTTTCCACCCAAGGTATCCTTGAGCAGGCCGAATTGCACCTTCGCGGCGGAGGTTGATCGCACGAATGCAATCAGTTCGCGCCACGGATCGAGGACTCGATCAAGCCCGCTGATGAAGGCCACCACGATGCCGATTTCGGTTTTCCCCTGGAGAACCATGATCCCGCCGAAAAACAGCAGAGCGAAGACACCGACCGATTGCAGTCCGCTGACGAGGCCCTTCAGCCCGAACTTGAGCTTGAACACGCGCAGACGCACCCCGAAAATCGTTTCGAATGCTTCGCCGATCTTGCTTCCAAGAGTATTGGCGGATGATACACCACCACCTTGCATGTTTTCGACGATCAAATCGCCGGCTCGACGTACTGTACGGGCGCGCTCTTTAACCAATTTGTTTATTCTACTCTGGACTATTGGAACGATAATGATTTGTGGACCGGCGATGAGTAGAACGACCAGCCCGAGACGAGGCTCGATATACAGCATGTAACCTAACACACTGAGCAGCGTCCCTGCCTGAACAATCGGAGTTGAAATGCAATCTCCGACAAATTTTCCGACCGCCTCCGCCTCGGAGGCGATCATCGCAACGAACGTCCCCGCCTTGTCTTTTATTGTTTCGTCGAGTGTTCCGTCGGACCCGTAAGGCGTACTGCCTCTGTAGATGTCTCGGCGCAGGGAAAGAATCATCGACTCCCCAATGCGTGAGCTTTTGATATTTAAAATATATTTCAGGCCACTGATGCTGAGTGCCGCAATCAGATAGCCCCCGCAAAGCCAAAGTAGTCTGTCAGCTCTCTCATGCCCGGCGAGGGTATTTACAATGTGGCGTTGCAGTTCGAGCGGTGCCATCGCCAGCAGAGCGGCAGCGATCGCCAAGATGATCAGCACAATCTGTCGTGACGCCGATGACCGCCAGACATAAGAGTACAATTCGAGCATGATCAACTCTCCTGTCCCATCACCTTTAGGGGCAAGGGGAGAGTATGACCATCCTCGGTTGCTGTCTCAAGAATTTTGCATCTACGGGACACCCTTAATCGGGGTTGCGCTTTATTCGATTGCAAATTTCTGGTGCGCAATCCCGGGCATGATTTGCGGCTAGCGCGTGTCGCCCGTCTCCCGGCCACCGACGCGGTTGCGCTCGCTCTACCGCAATGAGATCCCGTAAGCCGACCATGGCTGCGACTTCAACCTCCTGCGCGGGCACCGGTCCCCGAGCAGCGAAGGTAGAATTTCTCCGGAATTTAGGCCGGACTGCATCCGCCGTCCGCTTGTGGCGCAAAAGCTCGCTCGCGGTCCAAGACGACATGCATGTCGACCCTTTGATCGCGAAGGCTCACCATTACGAGGGCGCCGACGGGTTGCACGCAAGCTTGCCGTATTCGAAGCGTATGGTTGCGGTCGTAATCGTGAGGTCGTCGACAAAAAGCGGGGTGCGGGGTTGGTCCTCCTGTAGATTTCCGGCAGAAGCAGGTGGCTCAGGACGGAGGGCAGCGGATGACCGATTACATTCTGCGCGGCGGCGAGGTGATCGACGGCAGCGGCGGGCGCGGTTTCGCGCCGATGTCGCGATTGCCAGGGCGATCGCATCGCCGAGATCGGCGACGGTCGACCAGGCGGCCGGGCGCGCGCGAGATCGATGTGTCGGGCAAGGTCGTCGCCCCCGGCTTTATCGATGTGCACACCCATGACGACCGGGCGCTTGTTCGCCACGCCGGAGATGATGGCGAAGGCGAGCCAGGGGGTGACGACGGTCGTCACCGGCAATTGCGGGATCAGCCTGGCGCCGCTGACGATCGACCATGCGCCGCCGCCGCCGCTCGATTTGATCGGCGACGCCGCCGATTACCGCTATGGCCGGTTCGCCGATTACCTGGCCGCCCTCGACCACAGCCCGGCGGCGCTCAACGCCGCCTGCCTGGTCGGCCATTCGACCTTGCGCGTCGGCTCGATGAGTGCCCTCGACCGCCCGGCCGAAGCAGCCGAGATCAGGCATATGGGCGAATTGCTGCAGGAAGCGCTCGACGCCGGCGCGGTCGGCCTGTCGAGCGGGCTCGCCTATGCCCCGGCCGAGCACGCGCCGCCCGCCGAGATCGAGGCGCTGGCCGCTTTGCTGCATCCGGCGGGCGCCATCTATACGACGCATATGCGCAACGAAGGCGCGGGCGTGCTCGACAGCCTCGAGGAAAGCTTTGCCGTCGGCCGCGCCGCCGGGGTGCCGGTGGTGATCTCGCATCACAAGACGATCGGCCGGGCGAATTTCGGCCGCACCGCCGCGACCCTGCCGGTCATCGCCGCGGCGATCGCGCAGCAACAGGTCGGGCTCGACGCCTATCCCTATATCGCCTCGTCGACGGTGTTGAGCACGGGGCAGGCCGAGCGCGCCTCGAAGGTGCTGGTCACCTGGTCGAAGACCGCCCCCGAACAGGCCGGGCGCGAATTGTCAGCGATCGCCGCCGATTGGGGCGTCAGCGTCAAGGATGCGGTCGACCGCCTGCAGCCGGCGGGAGCAATCTACTGGACGATGGACGAGCCCGACGTGCAGCGGGTATTGCGTTTCGAGCACACGATGATCGGCTCGGACGGGTTGCCGCATGATTTTCATCCGCATCCGCGGCTGTGGGGCACGTTTCCGCGGGTGCTCGGTCATTACTGCCGCGAACTGGGCCTGTTCGGCCTCGAAGAGGCGGTGCGCAAGATGACCGGGCTTCCCGCCATGCGGTTCGGTTTGAGCGGGCGCGGCAGGATCGCGCCCGGCGCCTATGCCGACATCACCGTGTTCGATCCGGCAACGGTGATCGACCGCGCGACCTTCGAACAGCCGACCACCCCCGCCGCCGGGATCGATCACGTCTTTGTCAACGGCCATCCGGTCTGGGCCGAGGGCAAACCCACCGGCGAGCGTCCGGGCCGCGCCCTGCGCCGCCAGGAAATGCAGGCGCGACGGGGTTAGGCCGGGCGCCGGCGCATCGTGGTAGCGACCAAACACTTGACCCCGTTCTCGTCTTCCCGGCATAGGCCGGGACCCATTGCTGGCGTGGATACCGGCCTCCGCCGGCATGACGAGTAGGTGGGTGCTTTCCGTCGGGTGCTGTCCATTAGTTTCCCAGCCGCCTGGCGGCCTCCTTGGCGAGGCTGAGATCGGCGTATTTGTTGACCTCGAGATCGCTGCGCAAAAAGCCGAGCTTGTGCTGCAGATCGACATTCGCCTGTAGCGCGCTCAGATCGGGCAGCGCGCCGGGATCACGGTAATAGTCGCGCTTGGTGAACACCCAGCTCGCATAGAGCGCCGGCTTTTGCTTGGTCGCCTCGGTGATCAGCGCCACCGCCTCGTCGTGATGCGCCGGGTCGGTCAGGTAGCGCAGCGCATGCAGGTAATCCTCCAGAAAATCGACCATCACCGCGTGGTGCTGCTCGAGAAATCCGGCGCGGGCGACGCGCAAAATCATCTGGGTGCGGCCGACCGCCTGCTGCTGGGTGAACAGGGTGCGCGAGAAGGCGCGCAATCCGGGGTCGAAGCCAAAGGGAGCGACGGCGGTGATCAGATCGACCTTGCCCTCCTTCAGCATCGCCTTTTGCGCCGGGAACGGAACCTCGATAATCGTGACATCGCGCTTGTCCTCGAGGTGATGCTCGGCCAGCATCGCGCGCAGCGCCATGTCGATCGCGCTGCCGGTTTCGTTCGAGGCCAGGACCTTGCCCTTCAGATCGCCGACGCTATGGATCGGGCTGTCGTCGCGGACCACGAAATTGTTGGTGTGGTAGCCGGGCACCCCGTCCTGGAACGAATCGGCGATGACCCGCAGATCGTTCATCCCGGCATTCTCGACACCGAGGGCAAAGGTCGAATAGGCGAGCGGCGCCACGTCGAGCTGGCCCGAGGCGAGCGCCGTCATGATCGTCGAGGTGCCGGTAAAATGGGTCAGCTCGGGGATGTAGGTCTTGCCGGCATGGGGGGCGAGGCCGGGCTTCAGAAACATCAGCGGCACCAGATCCGACGGCACCACCACCCAGCCGATGCGCAGATGATAGGGTTCGCCGGCCGGCGCCGTCCCGGCCGCCATAAGCGTGATCGCCAGCGCCGCCGCGCATGCTCGGATAAAACCCACCCGTACCTCCCGATGTTCGCCTGATCCTGATCATGCAGGCTTTGCTTGAGTATCGGATCAAACCCGGGCAAAGGAAACCTGCTCGAAAATCTCCAGGCCTGTAAGCTGGCGCCATGCTCACCTTGTACGGCAGCCGCACCGGAAGCGGCGAACATCCCGCGGATCTGGCTCACGGGTCGTTGCCGCCGCAAACCCTGTGGATCGACCTGGTGCGGCCCGAGCCGCAGGAGATAGAGTTTGTCAAGCGAACCACCGGCCTCGAGGTGCCGAGCATCGACGCGCTCAGCGAAATCGAAAGTTCGAGCCGGCTGCGGACCCGCGACGGGGTGCTCTATCTGAGCGCGCCGCTGATTTACAGCGCCGATTCCGACCAGCCGACCACCACCCCGGTGGGCTTTGTGCTGAGCCGCGAGCGGCTGATCACGGTGCGGTTCCAGGAGCTGACATCTTTCACCAGTTTCATCACCCACGATCTTGCCAGCGACACCGAGAAGCTGAGCAGCGCGGCGGTGTTCGTCGAATTGCTCGATGCGATCAGCGACCGCCTCGCCGATGTCCTGGAAAAGATCGCCGCCGAGCTCGACACGCTTTCCCACCGGCTGTTTCACACCCCGGCAACCGAAGCGGTGGAGCGCCGGCCGCCGGCGCGCGAAAGCGCCGATCTGCGGCTGATGCTGCGCCGCGTCGGCCATAGCGGCGATCTCGCCTCGAAGATCCGCGACAGCCTGTTAGGGATCGCCCGGATCGTGCCGTTCGCGACGGCCAGCGCCGAATGGCTGTCGCCCGAGGTCAAGCAGCGCCTCGATACGGTGCGCCAGGACGTGGTTTCGCTCAGCGATTACGACGCCCATCTGGTCAACAAGGTGCAGCTGCTGCTCGACGCGACCTTGGGCCTGATCAATGTCGAGCAGAACAACATTATCAAAGTGCTGACCGTCGTTTCGGTGGTCGGCATTCCGCCGACCCTGGTCGCCAGCATTTACGGGATGAACTTCAAGGCCATGCCCGAGCTGAACTGGGCCTGGGGATACCCCTACGGCCTGACGGTGATCGGGCTCAGCGCGGTGCTGCCGCTGATCTGGTTCAAATTGCGCGGCTGGTATTGATCCGGGTTCCCAGCGCAATAAAAACGCCCCCGAAAGATCGGGGGCGTTTCGCCAGGTTAACGAACCAAGTGCGGAGCGACCGCTCAGGCAGCCTGTTTCTGCTCGACTACCCGGGGCTGGCCGCTGGCGATCTCGATCTTGCGCGGCTTGGCCGCCTCCGGCACCTCGCGCACCAGGTCGACATGCAGCATGCCGTTGTCGAGGCTGGCGCCGACGACCTTGAGATGGTCGGCGAGGCTGAAACGCCGCTCGAAAGCGCGCCGGGCGATGCCGCGGTGCAGATAGCGGCTCTCTTCGTCTTCCTTTTTCGCCTTGCCGGTCACCAGCAACGAGTTCTCGTGAACCGTCACATCGACCTCGTCGGGCGAAAATCCGGCCACCGCCATGGTCAGGCGGTAGGCGTCCTCGCCGGTGGTCTCGATGTTGTAAGGCGGATAGGAGAGAGCGGCGCTGTCGACGCGGCTGGCGGCATCGACCATACGGGTCAGCCGATCAAAGCCGATCGTCGAACGGAACAGCGGAGAGAAATCGAAACGATCCATGACCACATCCTCCTTTGAGCAATATGGATCCAGGCACCCGCATCAACGCCGGATGCCAGTCTTGATGTGCGATCCCGAAGTGGCGACCGCACATATTCGAAATAGTGACTGCCGAGGTCCGGTCAAGGGGCGTTCCGCCCCGCAATCGTCAGGGCTTGATGCCGAAACCCTGGAAGCGCTTGTTGAAGCGGGCCAGTTGGCCGCCGCTGTCGACCAGGCGCTGCTGGCCGCCGGTCCAGGCCGGATGCGATTTCGAATCGATGTCGAGGCGCAGCGTGTCGCCCGCCTTGCCGTAGGTCGAACGCGTCTGATAGGTGGTGCCGTCGGTCATCACCACCGTGATGTCGTGATAGTCCGGGTGAATGCCCTGCTTCATACCGCCGCCCTCAACAATCGGCGCGGGGTATAGCGCAGTTCTGCGGCCGGAGCAATCGGCCGCAGACCCGAGCCCGCGGGCGAGCGGGCACATCGCCCGCCCGACCGCCGAACGCGCTGGCCGTAGGCTATTTGTTGGTGCCGCTGGCCGACCCGAGATTGCCGCCGGTCACCGGCGAGGTCGAACTGCCGGCCCCGGTGTCCGGGTTGGTCAGATGATAGCTCTGCGCCGCCTGCAATTGCTCCTTGGTCATGTCCAAGGTCAGCCGGTTGTTGTCGGTCTTGATGCTGCTGAGCGGCACGGCTACGTATTTGCCGCCCATGCCGAGGAAGGTGCCGACATCGACCACCGCCGAGGAAACCCGGCCGTCCTTGTCGATGATCAGGTCTTCGACCTTGCCCAGATCCTGGTTCTGCACGTCATAAACCGTGCTGCCGATCATTTTGCTGGCGCGGAACTGATCGGACTGGATCCGGGTGCCGACCGGGCTGGTCGCCGTCGCCGCGGTGTCCGGCGCCGCGGTCGACTGAGCGAAAGCGAGCGGCGAAGTCGCCATCAGGATCGCCGCGAATGCCGCGGCCGTGTACGTCCGTTTCAAGCTAGTTCTCCTACAGTTGGCGGTTTACGTCAGTAACCTGACTGACCCATGTAGAAACGCGATTTCATCTCGATCGGTTCCACTCAAGAGACCTCAGATCACATGAAACAGATACAGGAGGATGAGCACAGGGATCGGAATCCCAAGCATCCACAACAGAATTCCTCTTCCCATGTTCTACTCCTAGATTAGGGATTTAGTGTTTGCGGCCAGCGATTTCGCGTGCCGCATCCTTAGACCTTGCCGATAGCCCCTTCCTTGACGGCGCCGGTGGCTTTCTTGATGGAACCGACGATGCGATCCTGGTCCATTGGCGACTGCCTCGATTTTCGTCAATCGTCACCAAAAACAGACGGGATCGGCGACTGGTTCCGACAAACATTTGCCGGCGACCGAGGGCTGCCGAGCGGCGCCAACCGCCGCCGCATCGGGTTTTGTCGCCACCGCCTGGCTGCTTTGCCGCAAGCGCGGAGCCTTTTCCCTCCGATTCCGTTGGTAACCGTGGGGACATCAGATGCCCTTGGCAAACTGGAGCGGTAGCGATGGACGGACAGCAGATGGCCGATACGGCGGCCGAGGTGGCTGAAGGAGCCAATGCGAAACTAAAGGAAACGATTGACCGGGCGGGGGAGGCCGTCTCGGCGGCCGGCGAAACCGCAAAGGCGGTGGCCGATCGCGCCCGCTCGGCCGGCCTCGAGGCCGGTACGAGAATAAGGCAGGCGGTTCAGGACGCGGGCAATCAGGGCGGACAGGTGCTGCGCGATATGTCCCAGCGCGGCTCCGATGTCGGCCGGTATGTCAGCGAGACCACCGTGGCTCATCCGCTGGCGGCGCTGCTGATCGCGGCAGCGGTCGGCTACGGGCTGGCGCGAATGACGCTCCGCTAGCGCCAAAAAGATGTAGAACCCGGCTCGAGGCTGGGCGGCGGGTGGCGGCATCGAGCGGTCCGGCCGACCGATATTGGCGGGCGGTCAGCCGGCCGCGAGTTTGCGATTTCTCTGAGTTCGCTATGGTGAAGTGACCAGATGGCCGACCCGCCGCCGAGCGCTCCCTATGGGCGCGGCGACATCCCGCTGCCGGGCCTCGCCGGGATGCTGACGTTTCTGACCCTGGGGTTGGTCGTCGCCGCGCTCTATTTTGCCCATGAGGTTCTGGTCCCGCTGGCGCTGGCGGTGCTGCTGAGCTTTATGCTGGCGCCGGTGGTCCGCTGGCTGCGGCATATGCGGGCGGGCCGGGTCACCGCGGTCGCGGTTACCGTGCTGGTCGCGTTCCAGATCATCCTCGCCTTTGGCGCCATCGTCGGCGAGGAGATATCGCTGCTCGGGCCGGCGCTGCCGGAGTACCGGCAGAATATCGAGACGAAGCTGCGCGGGCTGCCGCGGGCGATACCCCTCAATCGCATCGCCACCGCGCTCCACCAGGTCTCCGACGAATTGAAGCGCTCCGAGACCGCCAAGCCGGCCGCCGCGGGCGCGCCGTCCGGCGCCGGCGCCGCGACCGCGGAGCCGGCCAGGGCATTGCCGGTCGAGATTCAGCAACCCGATCTGACCCCGCTGGAGATCGCGCAGAGCGTCATCGGGCCGCTGCTGCAGCCGCTGGCCACCGCCGGCCTGGTGATCGTCCTGGTCGTCTTTATCCTGCTCGAGCGCGAGGAATTGCGCGACCGGGTGCTCAGGCTCGCCGGCGGCGGCGATCTGCACCGCACGACCGAAGCGATGAACGAGGCGGCGCAGCGGGTGAGCCGCTACCTGCTGTCGCAGCTGGCCGTCAACGCCGTCGACGGCATTCTGATCGGGATCGGCCTGGCGGTGATCGGCATTCCGAACGCGGCGCTGTGGGGCATCCTGGCCACCTTGCTGCGCTTTATCCCCTATCTCGGCATTGTCATCGCCGCCGGCTTTCCGCTGGCGCTGGCCATCGCGGTCGATCCCGGCTGGATGCTGCTGGCATGGACGGCGCTGCTGTTCGTCGGGACCGAACTCGTCGTCGCCAATGTGATCGAGCCTCGGCTCTATGCCGGCAGCACCGGTCTGTCCTCGGTCGCGGTGATCACCGCGGCGGTATTCTGGACCTGGCTTTGGGGGCCGATCGGGCTTTTGCTGTCGACCCCGCTGACGGCCTGTCTGCTGGTCCTTGGCCGGCACGTGCCGCAGTTGCGGTTTTTCGATGTGATGCTCGGCAGCGAGCCGGTGCTGACCCCTGGCGAAACCTTTTACCAGCGGCTCCTCGCCAACGATCCTGAGGAGGCGACCGAGCAGGCCGAGGAATTCGCCAAGGAAAAATCGCTGGCCGCGTTCGGCGACGAGGTGGTGCTTCCGGTGCTCGCGCGCGCCCAGGCCGACAGCGACAGCGGGATCCTGCCGGCAGAGCGAAGGGCGATGGTCAAGGAGGGCTTTGCCAAGATCCTCGAAAACCTGTTCGACGATTCGGTTATCGAAGCGGAGCCCGCGACCGAGGACGGCCGGACCGTGCCGGAGCGCACCGGCTTCATCGCCTGCGTTGCCGGACGCAACGAGCTCGACGAGGCCGCGGCCATGCTGCTCGCCAGTCTGTTGCGGGCGCAGGGCCACGCCGCACACGTCTTTCCGGCCGAATCGCCGGCGGCGCTCGGCGGCCATCGGGTGGCCTTCCGAGATGCCGCGGTGGTCTGCCTGTCGCTGATCAGCACCGGCTCGCCGGCGCGCGCCCGGTTCATCGTCCGCCGGCTGCGAAGGCGGGCGCCGCGGGCGCGCATGCTGCTCGGCTTCTGGGGCTTTGCCTCGGACGATACCGGGGCGGCGACCTCGGCCGACGCGGTGGCGACCACCCTCGCCGAAGCGATCGCCGATATCGACCGGCATATGGCCGCCGCGGCGCCGCTGGTGGCGACGCTAGGCGGGGAAGGCACGGCGGGCGCCGCCGCCTGAGCGATCCGTGCCGGTTCGGCCAGGCGGGTGAGCGGCGTTCAGCCGCCGCGGGTCGCGCGAAAGCGCAGGCGGACGTAATCGGCGATCCAGGTTCCGGTTTCGTCCATCAGGATCGGGCGCAGCAGGTCAGCGACTTCGCCGCGCGCCGGCGTCTGCTCGGGCAGCGGCAGGGTCCCGAAAAAATCCTCGGTGAAGGCGGCAAGCCAGGCTTCGAGCCCGGCCGGCAGCGGGGTCGGGCGTGGCACGATGCGGATGTCGTCGACGGTGAAGCCGGCGGCTTCGAGCTTGGCGCGATAGGCCGCGGCCGAGGGGAACCACCAGGGGCTGAGATGCCGCGCCTCGCGCCCGCGGCGGGCCAGCACCGCGCTGATCGCCACCATGATCGCGGCGGTGTTGTTGTGGCCGCCCATCTCGCCGACGAACCGGCCGCCCGGCCTCAACGCCCGGTACACCCCGGCCAGGACCCGCTCGGCCGGGCGCATCCAATGCAATGCCGCATTCGAGAACACCGCATCGAATTCGCCATCGAAGGCCAGTTCCTGGCCGGCCACCACCCGCGCGTCGAGCCCCCGCGCCCGGGCCGCGGCGACCATGTCGGGAGCGGCGTCGACCCCGATGACGGTGGCGCCGGTGGCGGCGATCTTTTCGGTCAGCACCCCGTCGCCGCAGCCGAGATCGAGAATGCGTTCGCCCGCCGCCGGCATCAGCAATTCGAGCACCGGGGCGCCGAGCGCCGGAACGAAATGGGCAGCCTCGGCATAGCGCTCCGCCGACCAGTGCTGCCGCGAAAGCTGCTCCATTCTCGAACCCTCTACTCGAATGTCGACGTCACCGATCGCCATCCTGCCGCTGCTGCTGCGCCAAATCAGCCGCAAAATTCGCGGACCGGCCATACTCCCATTGGCGGCTGTCAATTATTTCACGTTTGCTGGCGGAACTTTGTCTGAAGCTCGTGCAGCGAGAGAACGCTGCTCCTGGCGGAGGCAGGGCGGTGGATTTCAACGATACGATCGCGACCGAAGCGCACGCCGGTCAGGTTTGCTTGTTGCGGCTCGCCTCGGAGTTTTCGCTCTCCGGCGAGTTTTCTTCGGCGAGGAATTCCTCCAGCACCTGGATTGCGCCGCCGATGCGCAGCATGGTTTCGCGCAGCGCCGTCAGCCGGCCTTCGAGCTCGGCCTCCATCTGCTGTCCCGCCCTCAGCTCGGCGCGAAGCCCTTCGAGACGTTGCGAAACCTTCTGATTCATGACCGGACCTCCCGACGCCAGGGTCGCCTGCGCTAGCCCCGGGATCAGTATAATCGGTGAGCCGGCGCCCGCGCCCGCGCCGCGTCAATTGTCTTTGGCTGACTTTGGCGGATAACCGATCAGGCCGCAGGGGCTGCTGCCCTGAAAGTAATGCCATCGAGAGAGAGCCAGATTGGACCCACACCAAGCAAAATAAGGTTGACGGCTCGGACAGCGCCATCTTTGGTGATTTCCACCCGCGCTAAGCGCGGTCCCTTCCGGGTCGAGCCTAGATCAGCGCCGATGTGGAGTTCCCTGGATGCCGGTCGGTAGCCCTCGGGCAGCCGGAAGATCTCTTCCTTGCGCTGAGCGGGAACGGCGACATTTTCAATCACGCCACGCAAATGCACAATGCCGAGGCTGTCTTTGAAGTACCCCGCAACATTGTAATCTTGTCCGGTTGGGTGAATCCAACCTTGGCTGATGAGTTCACCCGGTGTGACCCCCCGCCACTCCTCTTGCTTTAAGGTGCCGTCCGCGCCGATTTGCAGCCCGCCGACGGTCAGGCCCTTCTTGAAATTGGCAACGCCGTCCTCGACCGTCAGGCCGTTCTTCAGGATGGCGTCGCCCGTGACGGTGAGGCCGTTCTGCAGGTTGGCGCCAGCGCCCGAGACGTTCAGGCCGTGCTGCAAGTTGGTGACCGCGCCCGAGACGGTCAGGCCCTTCTCCAGGGCGGCATGGCCGATAACCTTTAAATCTCCGTGGACGGTCACGTGCGCTCCATACCAGCTCAGCGCCGGCGTGTTCATGCCGATAAGCGCACCGCCGGTGTTTCCTGACAGGGTCGGGCCGTCCCCGTCGGCGCGGTAGCCGAGAAAGTGGTTGCCGTCGCCGGCTGCCCCCAGGCGGATGTCCTTGTGGTTCATCTCCAGGTTGCCGTGAACCGACAGATTCGATCCGGCAGCGGCGCTGCCGACGGTCAGGCCTTTAGCAACGCTGGCGGCGCCATCGACCGTGAGCGTCCCGCCGACGCGCAGGCTCCGGCTGGCGAGGTCGGCGCCGGGCGCCGGCCCGGCCGGTCTGCGCTCGTCGTTTTGGACGCTCTCGATGTTGCCGTTCGCATCGAGCTTTACCGTCGCCAGAAGAATGACCGAGCCGTCCGTTGCCGGCTGCGCTGTGTCGGGAGTGATAACCGCACTCTCCGTCCTGCGCTTGAATTTGCCGGTCGCACCGTCCTGATCGTCGGAATCCCATACGTCCTGGTAGCGCGCCGTCACATAGACGGTCGCATTCGCCGCGACCGCGCTGTCGAGAGAGACCTCGTGTGGCTTCAGCACCACAATTTCGTTTCCGTCCTTGTCGATGGCTAGGCCGGCGGCTACCGCGAGCGTCTTGTCGGCCTTTTTCTCCACCTGGAGACCGCCATTGGCGACGCCCCAGCTGTGCAGCCACCGGTTGTGAAGGCGGCGCATATCGACATGGTAGGCCTGCTCGTCGTTGAAATCCTTCTCGACCAGGAATTGCCCGGTGAAGTAATTCAGGCGCTTGATGTCCCTGATCTCGGCCATTCTGGTCTTCCTATCGGGTTTGAGCGGAACCGATCTGCGTATCCACGCCGACCGTTGAGAATTCTTCGATCTGCATGCCGGCAAAATGCGGCTTCAGATCGAAATCGGTGTGCGCGGGCTTTTCCAGTTCGACGAGCGCGCGCGCGATCCCGATCTGACGAAGCTGCGCGTCGGGCAGGGCGCGTGGCAGGGTCAGGGTGACCGTGAAGCGATGCGGCGGATCACCCATCTCCTCGGTCACCGTCGGCGTGATGGAAAAGATTGTCAGCAGGTCCACGAGGTTTTTCTTGGTCCCGCGATGGCGATAGAGCGAGATGATGTTCGCAAGAAATTCGCGTTGCTTCTGCGAAGTGAGATCGGCGCGCAGCGAGAAGGCGGTCCAGCTCGCCAGCCAGGAAAGGAAATCCGACGGCGTTTGCTCGGGATCGAAATAGCTGGCGATGCCCGCTATCGTCTGCTCGAGCGCGGGCGGCGCGCCGGTGGCCCGGGCGCCGTCGTCAAGCCCAAACAGCAGCTGTTCGAAGGCGAGGAGGAAATCGCCGAGAAACGGCTCCTCCCGATCCCGGTAGATCGCCGGCAGGTATTGCAGCAGGCGGCTTTGCTGTGAGTTCGCCATGGCGCTCCTCGCTCCGCGGGCGGCCGGTCATGCCTGTCGCGGGATCGTGACCGTGATATCGCCGGGCGGGATCTCCAATTTTGGCAGCTCGTCGGGGTCGAGAGCGATCGCCGCCAGCTCGCCGGCTTTATTGTTGCTCAGCCGCCACGCCTCGACCGCAGCGGCCGCGAGCTCATCCTGGTTTCCGGTCGGGGTCACATGGTCGACCTGCGGCAGCCGGGCGAGGCGGTCGTAGATCTCGGAAATGTGGACGGCGCGGCCGAACGGCCAGCCCCGCCCATCCGGGCCGCCCTTGTAGGGATCGAGAAATTTCCGCAGCGCCTCCTCGGCCTGCTCCAACAGCAGCCTTCCCGGCACGTCATCTCGGCCGTTGACGGTGAGCGTCAAGCCAATCGGCGGGCGCGGCGCCGATGGGGGCGCCATGCGCCGCCAGATCACCCCGCCCCGGTCGCGGACGGTCAGGTCGGCAGCGATCGCTACCCGGCGTGGGGCGACGACATGAAGCCGCGTCGTCAGGAGTCGCGCCGGTTCGAGTTTGTCGCGCACGACCTGAAGGAATGGCAACAACGCAGCGACCGGCGATGCTGCAAGGCCTGGCGAAACGCCAGCGGCAGGCATGTCCGGTTTTAGCAGAATGATGACGCTGACATCCGCCGGCCTGTCGCTATTGCGCGCGGTGCGGTCCCCGAGCTCGAGGTCGCGGCGCGGCACGCAATATGCCCGCGCCACCTCCGGGACGTCGAGGGCGAGGCACTCGAAATCCTCCGCAGTGACGGCGCGACTTGGTTTGCGCAAATCGAGGACCGTGTTGCGGATCTCTTCGGCGAGTTTCGTCTTCCTGTCTCTCTCCCACTCGGGACTGTCAATCAGGCGCTTCCGCCACGCGGGACCATTGATCAGGGTCAGGAAGGCCAGCCGGTTCTCGTCGGTCACCTGGTTCAGCCGATAGAGCAGCATCTCGGTGAGCCAGGCGAAAAGTTCGACAAGGGTGATGCCCGGATCGGCGGGATTATGGTCGGTCCAGCCGGGCGCCAGCGCCGGGATCAGCGCCCGGGCCTCGGCGAGGAGGTCGGCATAGGAGCGGTCGTCGAGGTTGGGCAGAGTCAACGGCAAGGCAGATCTCCGGCGCTAGCCCGGCGGCTCTCGGTCACCGTTGCCGACCAAGGCGATGTCGATGGCACCGGCATGGACCAGAGCCAGCGAGTGTTCGGGCGGCTGGGGCGTCTCGGTAAAGGTCAGCGAACGGACGTGGTCGACCCCGGCGATCTCGCCGATGCGCCGCAGCAGATCGGATTTTTGCGGCCTGCGTCCGAAATCCCACCCGGCGCCGTCGAAGCCGCCGGTCAGCGGGTGCAGGAAGCGCGCCAGCGAGCCGACAATGCGGGGCTGGATTTCGGCGGCGCGGTCGATCGAGATCAGCGCGACCTCGGCTTTGACAATATCGACCCGCAGATAATTGGGACCGACGATTCGCAGGTCGACGACCGGGAGGCGGCGGGCGTCGAGATAGCTTCCGACCCGCTCCAGCAGCGCGCGGCTCGGCTCGGGCTTTGCCTGCGTCGAGCGCGGCACGATGATCACGCTCACCATGCCGAGGCGCTTGCGCTTCGGGTCGGGAACCGGATCGGCGGATAGATCGTAGAGCGGCACGCACTTCGCCCGCGCGACTTCGGGCGATGCAAGCATCGCCAGGTCCTCGTAGTCCTCGATCGTCACCGCGCGGTTACGGTGGCGGATCTGCCGCGGCCCGCGTTCGCGCAGCGAGTCCATGGTCTCGGCGTCGGCGCCGCCGCGCGCCGGCTCGGGATTGGTCACCTTGTCGACATAGGGAATGGTCGTCTTGAGCTGCACGATCGTGCTCGCCGGGCAATTGCCGGCATGGCCGCCGCCGCTGCGATAGCGGGCGAGAACCAGGTTTCCCGTGCCGGGCGGCGGCACCAGCCCGTTGATGCCGTCGCCGAAGCTGACCGTTCCGCTCACATGGTCGAAGACATAGTGCCGGTCGCGCGGTCCCGAGCCGAAGAAATCCTCCGCCTCTTGCCAACGCACCCAGACCTCGAGCGGCCGGCCGCTCGCGTCGCGCGCTACCGTGATCGCATCGTCGCCCGCTGCCGCTTCGAGGGCGGCGCGCTCATCGGCCGAGGGCAGGTCCGGCTCGCGCACGCGCAGCTCCTCCCGGTCATGGAGCACCGGGCGGCGCGTCGTCAGGTAGCGCTGATTCTGGCTTCCGTCGCTCGACCCCAGCGTCTCGTCGAGGATCGTCGCGGCGTGCTCGGCCATCACCGTGTTGAGCAGAACCCGCTGTAGCCGCGGCTCGAAGGCGAAGCGGCCTGCCGCCAACCGGCAGCGCAGCCAATAGCGCTCCGCCCCGAACTCCTGACGCCGCGCGAAACCCGCGGGTGCGAGGAACTCGACGACGCCGGACCGGGTCAGGCCCCGTGTGCCGTCGCGCAGCCCGGGCGGCCGCCAAGCGCTGTCCCCCTCCCAGCACTCCCAGACGAGGCGCGGCGGGCTGGCCAAGGACTGGACGTCCGGCCGGGTGCCGGGCTCGGCTTCCGCGATGTCGAAATAGAGCGCAATCGGCCGGTTGGGAAAGGCGGGCCGGCTGAGAGGGAGCGCGAAGCCGAGATAGAGCGTCGGGTCGCGGTCCGCGATCGGGCGAAACGGCTCGAAAAAATTGCCCTGTTGTATTTCAGTATAGGCAAAGTTGTTGCAAGTGAGAATCTGGTCGGCGCGCTGCTCCAACAGCGTCTCGTATTCTACGAAAACCGAATCGACAAAAGGTGGCGCAAAGCTCTCCGGAACGTAATTGTAGCCTTGCTTCACGTCTTTAGGATCAACCGGCTCATATTTCGCATCGGCGCCGTAGCCTCCGGCTACGATTCGCACCCGCAGCCAATAGCCCTCGGTGCCGACAACCACCAGCCGGGCGGGGCTCGGGCCGAGCTTGAACTTGACCTCGCCGCCTTTCATCAGCGCGCCGGTGGCGTCGCTGAATGCCCGGTCGGGGGCAGAAGCCGAACTCGCCGGCCTCGACGTGCCGAGCAGCTCCCACTGGCCGCCATCCCAATATTCCCAGCTGAGCTCGAGCGTCGAATCTGGTGGCCGCTTTGCCAAGGCTTTGACCTGGAGCGTCACCTGCGCCCCCGCGACCCCGAAGGCGTCGCCGGCCGACAGGTAGAGCGCGTCGCCCAATTTCGGCCGCTCGCCGAACGGAAAGAATCCCTTTTTCGGGTCGAGCGGCGTTGCGTTGCCAAAGGCCCGGTCGACGATCACGGCCTTCCCGACCAGAACCGCCGAAATGCCGATGAGCAGGTTGGGAAGGTTTACGGTTCGGTCTGCGGCGATGATCGGGGTCTTGAGCCGGCCGCTCAGCCAGCGGGACTGGCGTCCGTCCACGCTCTGGCGCGGCACCTCTGGAAGACCCGGTATCGGAAAAGCAAAGGCGATCAGGCCGGAACGAGTGAGGCCGCTGGTGGCGTCGCTGGTCGGCCGGATCGGCATTTCGCCTGTCCTGCCGTCCGCCATCGGCTCGGTCGGTGGCCCGTTCGTGCCATCGATGATCGACCAGGACACGTCCAGCGGCCTCGAAGCGCCGGCAGCGATGTTGAAGTCGAGGCGCAGTTCATGCAGGTCACGGCGACCGAGGAGACCGTCCAGACCGATGTAGAGGCGGTGATCGATCGCCGTCGTTCCCCGGAACGCGCGCCGGTCGCCGCCCACCGGCGCGGATCGGGAAAGATCGGTAAAGCTATCGGTGCCGGGTTCGCAGGCGAATATCTTATCGAGCGTCGCCGCGACCACCGCCAATTCCCGCTCGGTCTCGAAAATCAGCGGAGCGGTGTCTCCCTCGGCCGGCGGCGCTGCGACCTGGGTTGCGGCCGGCACCTCGCCATCCGCAGCGCTGCCCGCGGCAAGCGAGAAGGTCAGCGGCACCCTCGCCGGCTGGGGCGGCAGCAGCGAGGCGCCGAGAAGATCGAGATAGGCGAGCAGGTTCTTGTCGGGGGTGCGGTTGAGACGTTCGATCACGATCTCGGCGTAGCGCGCGAAGATGCGCACCAGCGCCTCGCCGAAATCCCCCGGGGAAGCCTTCCACCCGGGCGCGTAGGTGTTCAGCAGGGCGCGGAGTTGCTGTTCGATGTCGCTCGCGCTGCGGCTGTCGATCCGCGGCGCCGGGATCACGCTGTGCTCCGCTCAAGGTAGAACGGATAGACCAGGTTGAACACGTTGTCGGTGGCGCGGACCTCGTAATCGATGCTGATCAGCATGACCTCGCCCGCGCCGTCCGGCCGCACCGCGACATCGATGACGTCGATGCGCGGCTCGAAGAACAGGAGCGCCTCGCGGACCGCATGGGAAACCTTGGCGGCGGTCGCGGCGCTGTTGACCTCGAAGACGAGATCGTAGATCCCGCATCCGAAATCGGGCCGCATGACGCGCTCGCCCTTGGCGGTGCCGAGAATGATCCAGATCGACTGGCGCACGCTGTCTTCGTATTCGGCGCAACCGATCATGCCGGCATCGTCGGCCTGCACCGGAAAGCGCCAGCCTCTGCCGAGAAATGACCGCGCCATTGCTGCCCTCAGCCGATCAAGACCGTGCCGGCGGCGACGACCGTGCCGACCGGCAGATCCGCGGGATCGTTGCAGGTCATCGCCCGATCGCCATTGCGTGCGGCGGCTTTGCCATTGATCCTGACGGTGGCGCTGCCGGCCTGCACCGTCGCCTTGTTGGCCGGCGGCTTCTGAAAGCCGGCGCCGGGCGGCGTCGGGATGTGCGACGGGAGATTGTCGGCGGTGCTCCCGACCGTCGCCGCGCCAAGACCCATGATCCGGACGTTGTCGCTCAGGCCGCCGCCGATCGGCCCGACAAAGGGGTGCGGAAGAGGCGTTGGCACCGGCGGCGGCCCCGGCACGATCACGATGTGGGTGTCGACCGCGACGATGCTGTCGCCCTGCTTGGCTGCGGGCTGTCCCACGGGTCAGTTCAGATCGATGGTTGCGCCCTTGAGCGTCAGCCCGCCGGTCGCCTGCACGCCGATGCTCGAATTGGCATCGATCTTGACGGAATCGGACGAAGCGATCTCGATCGCTTTCGCGTCGAGCCTGATCGTCCCGTTCGCGGCGGTGAGGGTGATGTCTTGGCCGCTCTCGATCTTTATCAGTTTCGCCACGGGATCGAAGACGAGGCTATTCTTGCCGCTCTGGTCGATGATCTCGATTTTCTCGGCCCCGTCTTTGTCGGTCAGGCGGATCACATGACCGCTGCGCGACTTGATGACGCATACGTCATTATTCTTTGCCGGCGGAGAATCCTGGCCGTTCCACAGCGCGCCGAGGATCAACGGAAAGCGCGGATTGCCGTGTTCGAAAGCGACGAGCACCTCGTCGTCGATTTGCGGCAGGAAATAGACCCCCCGGTCCTTGCCCGCCATCGGCGCGGCGATTCGCGCCCAATTGCTTTCATCGGCGTTGCTGAAAGAGGGCAGGCGCACCTTGATCCGCCCCATCCCGTCGGGATCCTGGTTGTTGGTCACGATCCCGACGACGACGCCGTGGATGCGCGCAGGCCCGGGCTCGCGTGGCGAATCCGTGAACAGTTCGTCCATCACAGCGCTGTCCTCCGTACCTGAAATCGGGTCTCGTACCCGCGATCGGCGGTGTAGCGATGGATCGCCCGCGTCACGTAGTAGGATCCGCTGAAACGCTTGCCGAGGCCGCGCAGGCCGATCACCTTGCCGGCGCGCAGTTCGGCGCGGCCGTCGCAGGCGCCTTCGCCAATGATCAGCTCCAGCGCCGTCCGGTTGAACAGCCCGCGGGCGATCTGGTCGGCCTCCGCCTGGCTGGTGACCGGCCCGATCTCGATCAGCGCTGCCGGACCGAATCCGGCGACGAGATCCGCGCCGCTTCGCTGGCCGCCCATGCGCGAGTCGAGGCGGTCCACGGTGCTCTCGATCGGCTGCTTGTTCTTGAGATCCCAACCGCGCACGCTGACCTTGCGGACCTGCCCGGCCGTGGACAGCCGCGGCGAAAATTCGGCAAGATCCTCGCCGAGGGTCAGGATCAACGCTTCACTCTGGGCAATCCGGGCCGGACGGAAGAACAGCGTCTTGTCCTCGACGACGACCTCCCAGCCGATCTGCGCCGCACGTTCCTGCAACAGTTCGAGATCGGTGCAGTTATTCTGGAGAACATAGTCGAAAACCACGCTGGTGTTCTCGGATTCCGCGCTCAATCCGGCTTCGCCGGCGATCTGCGCGGCGATGTCGCTGTCCTTGCGCTGGACGAATGTGCGCGTCTTGCGTCCGCGCTGCAGGCGATGGCGGCGGTCGTAGCCGCGCACCGTCAGCGAGGGTAGCCCCGCTTCGGCGAAATCGGCCTCGAGCGCGGTGATCTCCCCGCACATGATCTTGGCCATGGCGCCGGCATGACCGAAGCGGATCTCCACCGCATTGCCGATCGCGAACAGCCGGTCGTCGTCGACCCAACGAAAGCCGGTCAGGACATCGTCGGCTTCCGCCAGGCGCAGCATGAAGAGGCTCGGCACCGAGACATCCTCGTCGACCGTGACCTCGATCAGGTGCAGCTCCGCGTCGTTGGGCAGCGGCGAGCCGTTCACCAAGACGCGCAGACCGATCTCTTGCGCGACCGCCCTCGCTTGCCCGACCGTCATCGCTGTCGATCCTCAGGCGATCTTCGGAATAGCCAGCCGCCGCCCGATCTCGAGCGTGCGCGGATCGTCGAGGCGGTTGGCTTGCGCGACCACCCGCCACAGCGCCGGGTCGCCGTAAAGTTCCGCCGCGATGCTGCTCAACGTGTCGCCGCGCTTCACCACCCGCGTGGTGAATTCCGGATCGAGCTTGCGCTGGTCGATCTCGGGGTAGGCGAACTCGGTGAAGGTGACGTTGAGGGTGGCCCGCACCGGCGTGCCGTTCGCCTTGAACAGGGTAAAGGTCTGGGTGAGCTGGCTGACCACCCCGACAAACGGAAAATCCGACCCGGTGAGTGGCGCCGCGCCCCATTCGACCGCGACCACCGGCGGGCTCCCGAGGTCGCGGTCCTTGCGGGCCAGGGTGACGACCTTGTTGGTCTCCTTGCGCACATCGTCGATCCGGGTGCCGTCGATCGGCTCGGTGACGTCATAAAACAGCTCGAGCGTCAGCGTTCGGCTGGCGCCGCCGCCATAGGTCAGCGATGGCGCGTTCAGCTTGCGGTTCGCATTCCCCTCCCAGGCGACCGAACTGCTGATTGCATAGGTGGTCGGGTTGAAGAGCACCCGGAAGCGTCTCGCCTCGACCTTGGCGCCATTTTTGTCGAGCGGCGTCATTTCGAGCTTCTCGAACGGCATCGCTCAACGGCCCCTGCGCTCGCGCTCGACTGCGATGCGGCGCGCGATGACCCGGCTCACCTTCTCGGCAAGCCGCTCAAGCTCGGCGCCGGCCAGCGGCGCCGCCGGCGGGACCGCAGGCCTCGGCCCCACCATCACCGGCGGGTTCGGCGCCCCCGGCTCCCGGGTGGCGGGAGACGCAGCCGGCCGCGGCGCCGGCGCCTCGGCAAAATACGCGGGGAGCACCATCGGCGCCTTCGCGAGCCCGCTCCGGGGCAGCTCGGAAACGACGCGTGGGCGCGGGAGCGGGCCGTCGTTCACGCCGGTCGCCGGCGGCGACAGGATCGCCGGCGAAGACGGCTCGGCCGCTACCTCCGATCGGCGCGCGGCGCGCGGGATGCGCAGTTCGGAAACGACCCGCGGATGCGCGAACGGGGTCTCGCCCGCGCCGATCGCCGGCTGGATCGCGGCCCGTGCGGAAAACGGCTGGACCGCCACCAACGCCCCGCGCCCGAGGCCCGGCTCGCGCCCGCTCGATCCGGCGCCAACGGGGACTGCGCCGGGCGCGGGATATGGCGCCGGCCGTTGCCCGGGACTCTCCGGCAAGCTCGCGATCTGCGACACCGGCGGCGAGGCTCGAGCAACGCTCCGGCCGAGTGGTGGCGGCGCCGGGGTTCTCCCGAGCGGCGTCGGCGCCGGGCCGTCCTCTCTGCCCCGATCCGATTGGACGATGCGAGGCGGCGAGGCAGCCGGGATGGTCGCCACAGCCCGGATTTCCCCCGTAGCCCCGATTTCCCGCGCAGGCCCGATTTCCCGCGCAGCCCCGATTTCCTGCACAATCGCCGAAGGCGGTATCTGCGGGAGGGCGATCATCCCCGCCCCGTTGACGGTTCCGGTCGGAGCATTGCCGGCCGGCCGCACCTGGCGGCTGACCCGGACGAGGCGCTGCGGCGAATCCACAGAGGGCGATGATGTTGACCGGGACTCCCGAGCCGGCTCGGCGACAAGATCGCCGAAGCGAGAGGCGGCCGGGTTCGCCGCCGGCGGCGCGAGAAGATCGTCGAGGCGAAACGCGAACGGGCTCGCCAGCGGCGCGGCCGACCCGGCGAAACCATCGGCTTCAGCCTCGGCCGCACGGGCAAGCAGGCGCGGCAGCAACGGAAACAATTTGCCGACCCAGCCGATCTTACGCGCCACCTCGGCCTGTAGGGCGGCGGTGTCGACGAGCCCGGGCGAACCCGACGCCCGCCGCAAAATTCGGTCGGCCGGCCCATTCCCGATCGCCGTTTGGCCAGCGTTACCCGCTGGGGGAGGCGGCTCGATCATCTCGCAAGGCAGCCGGACATATTCGCCGAGCGCGCGATCCTGGCGCTGCGACCGGCGGAATAGAGCCAGATCAACGCTACGGTCTCCTTCCCGGCAATAGGCTCAATCCGCGATGCGCGAGTTCGACACTCTCGAAGGCGACGCTCGCCGCCTCGGCGCGTAGTTCGGGGCCGGTCCATTTGTAAGGGAAGGCGTCCTTGAAATCCCACTGGATGACAGCGGCATGATCGCTGCCGAGCAGGAAGATGGTTCCGTTGCGGCGCGCCACCTGCCCCGCTGCCGTCATCTGGTACCAGCGCCACAGGCCGTCGGCGGAGGTGATGCCATGCCTCAGCACCAGCGGCGGGGATCGCGTAGCGCCGGCGAAGCGGTGGATATGGTCGTTGAGCCCGCCCTCGCGATACTCGAACAGCTCGGTTTCGACCTCGAGGCCGCTGCATTCGGAGAAACCGCCGATCAGCAATCCCTCGATCTCGATGACGAAATTGCATCCCTGATAGGGATCGGACCGCATCGTGGCTTATCTTTCTTTTGCCTGCTCGTTCAAACGGAGGTTGATCTTCGCGATCTCGGCTACCCAGGAACTGCGCTCACGATGATCGAGACCGAGGATCTCTCCAAGCGGCCAGTGAAAATGGAACGCGATGTACGCTACCTCCTCGTGGAGCCGCTCCAAGGGGTAGCGCCAGATTCCCCCAGGCTTTCGAGCTCCACGTCGAATTCCTTCTCGCAATGCGGGCATCGTGCGTGCGCGACATTGCGGCCGGTCTCGTTGATGCGCCGGTAGAGATCTTGGAGATAGGCGAGATCCCCGGCGAACAGCCCCTCGATCGTCTTGGGATTGATGTGCTGGAGCGTGCCGAGCGACTTGATCACGCGCGACAGCAGGATGACCAGGGCATAGGCGGGATTGCCGTGCACGCGGGGGTCTTTGAGCGGCGCAATCTCGTCGAAGGCGGTCGCCAGCCGCATGACGCCCTCCCGGTGCAGGGCGCCTTCGGCATCGACCAGCCCCAATGGCAGCTCGAACGCGAACTCTGTCTGAAGCATCGGATCCACTCATCCGGCAGCGGAGGGGAGGGAAGCCCGGTCTAGGCTTTCTTGAGCTCCTCGAGGGTGATCTCGAGGGTTTCGACGGCAACCGAATTGTCCGTCGCGTTGAACGACGGTCCGGTCCATTTCGACGGCCAGGCATTGCTAAAGTTCCAGCGCAGCTTTTCGGCTCCGGCATCGTCGAGGAGGATGACCGAACCGTTCTTGCGCTCGGCCTTGCCGTCGATGACGGTCTGGCGCCACTTCCACAATTCGGCGGAATCGGTGATGCCGCGCGTCAGCGTGATCGGCGAGTAGGTGTTGAGCCCAGGCAGCTTGCGCATATGGATCGGGTCGCCCCCCTCCCGGTAATCGATCGCATCGGTCGTCACATCCAGCCCGGAGCATTCCCGGAAGCCGGCCTGGGTGATCCCGTCGATCTCGACCAGAAAGTTGAAGCTGCGATACGGGTCGGTTCGCGCTCCCAGCGCCATGGCTTGTTCTCCTTGCAGTCTTTCAGGCGCCGATCCGGCTCCCGGATCGCCCGGCGCCTCACCTCGGAAGCAGGTCCGCCACCCCCTCACGCTGGGTCAGGCGGACCACGACAAATTCGGCCGGCGGGTTCGGCGCCAGACCAATCTCGGTCACGACCTCGCCGGCATCGCGGCGCTCGGACGGATTGGTCTCGGAATCGCATTTGACGTAAAAGGCGGCCGTCGGCGTATCGCCCGACAAAGCGCCGGCGCGCCACAGGCCGGTAAGGTAGCCGCGCAGCTCGCGCTCGATGCGAATCCACAGCCGGGGCCCGTTCGGCTCGAACCCGGCCCAGACCATGTTGAGCGCGATCCAGCGCCGCAGCGTCAGAACCAGCCGGCGCACATTGACATAGCGCCAGGCCGGCTCCCGGCTGATCGTGCGGGCGCCCCAGACGCGAATGCCGCGCCCTGGAAAGGCCCGCAAGCAGTTGATCCCCTCGGGGCTAAGCTGGTCCTGGATGGTGGCGCTCTCGAGGTCGAGTACGCCGATCACCTCCTCATTGGCCGGCGCCTTGTGGACCCCGGTCCTGGCATCGGTGCGCGCGAAGATGCCGGCGACCGCGCTCGATGGCGGCACCAGCCTTTCCGCCATGGTCTTGACCCATGGATAATAGAGGGCCGCGCTGACCGGCTCGGCCTGGCCGAGCAGGATCGCGTCGCGCTGCGCGAGGACATCGGCGGCGCTGGCCCCGCGCGGGGTATCGAGGATGGCGAGGCGGTCGCCCTGCGCCGCGCAGTGCGCCACGGCGTGGCGCTGCACCCGGAGCATCGACCCGCGGCCCATCGGCGCCATCGCATCGGGGACGGTGAGGAGATCGAGATCTGCGACCGGCGCCAGCGCATCGATAGCCGCTTCGAGCATAGCCGGCGCCGCTTCGAACCCCGGCTCAACCCGCCTCTCGGTTCCTACGACATAGCAGCGCTCGCCGCCATTGTCGAAGAAAGCGGCCACCGCGTCGCCGATATAGACGTGGACCGGGCACGAGAAATTGTCCCAAAACTCGTTCTTGCGGTGCAGCGCGAAGGGGATGTTCGGCTTCGCCTTGCCGTTGGCCTTGGCTTGGGCAAAGCCGACAATGCCCGGGACCCCGGTCGCCAGCCGCACCTCCGGCTTGAGGAACACATCCTCGCGCCGGACCCCGGGACTCGTAGGGGCAGCGGCCATCACCGGCTATGGGCCCGGCGCCGCGAACTGGCTGATGCGGAAGATCACGAATTCTGCGGGCCGCACGATGGCGACACCGATCTCGGTCGCGACCTGACCGAGATCGCGCAGCTCCGGCGGGTTGGTCTCGGCGTCGCACTTGACATAGAACGCCTCCGCCGCGGCCGTGCCGAACAGTGCCCCGGAGCGCCACACGGTGGTCAAAAACGCGGTGATGTTGCGCGTGATCTTCTGCCACAGGGCCGGGCTGTTCGGCTCGAAGACAACCCACTGCGTACCCTGCTCGATCGACTTGCGCAAGAACAGCAGAGTGCGCCGCACATTGACGTATTTGACATCGGCATTGCTGTCGCCGCCAACGGTGCGGGCGCCCCACACCTGAATATTGCCGTTGAGCGGACGGATGCAGTTGACCCCGGCCGGGTTGAGGCCATCCTGCTGGGGCTTGCTCACGGTGTAGCGCAGCCCGAGGGCTCCCATCACCACCTCGTTGGCCGGGGCCTTGTGCACGCCGCGTTCGGCGTCGACGCGGGCATAGATGCCGGCGATATGACCGCTGGGCGGCACATAGATCCTGCCATCCCCGGTCGGATAAATTGCCTTGGTCACCGGGTCGAGCACCTGCAGCCACGGAAAATAAAACGCGGCATAGCTGCTGTTGGAGGGCGGCCGCAGATTTTGCACCGTCAGGGTTCGGTCGCCCATCGCCTCTTCGGCGCCGTCGAGGATGGCGAAGCGGTCGCCGGTGGCTCTTTCGCAATGCTGGATGATGGCCGAGCGCACCCCGGCCTCGGTGATGCCCGGCGCCGCGACGATCGCGATCTCCTCGATGGCGACGAGTTTCTCCAACGCCGAGGTGGCGATTTTGGTTTCGCTCGCCTCGCGCACGACATAGCAGCGGGTGCCCCCGTTATTGAAGAAACCATAGACCGCATGCGCCAGCCTGCGCTGCTTGACATCGGCGGAAAACCCGCCGAAAGCCCTGGTAAACTCGGTAAAATTGGTGCACAGCCTGACCTCGCCCTCCGGCGCCAAAGGCTTGAGGGTGACGTAATCCGCGGTCACCGCGGCGTTGGCTGCGGGCGGCTGGGTCAGCGCGACCTTGGCGACCTTGTTGACGTGATCATTTGACAGGCTTCCACTTACCGCGGCGCCAGCGACTCGGATGGCAAAACTTTGGACGTCGGTATCGACTGGATAATTTCTCAGATTGAAATCCTTTTCTTTGCCATCGCCAGTGCCGATCGCCTCGCCGCTGAACGGTTCGCCTCGGGTTGCCGGGGTCAGCGGGATATAGTTTACAATCACGGAAGACTTATCGGGGGGCGTCTCGCCCAATTTGACCGTCGCGCGCTTTGGCGGGTCATCGCTGCTTAGCGTTCCGGAGGCCGGTTTGCCGGCGACCGTAATGGTGAAGCTCCCGGGCGCGGTGATGGCCGGATGTTTGAGATCAAATTCGGCTTTGCTGCCGTCTCCGGGCCCGACCTCCTCGGCGGCGATCCTGTCGCCGGGGATCATGACATTCGCCGCATCGAAAACGCCGATAAACGCCGCAGTGCTGGTGCTGACGCCGGCAATCGGCTTGATCGCGGACGGCACTTCTTCGACGTAGATCCCCGGGGCGCGATAGTCCGGCATGGCGGTCTTCCTTATGACGAAGGCGAGGGCGCGAGCCGTATGTCGTCTCCGCCGGGTGGGCTTCCGGGGGGAGACAGGAGCACGACTTGACGGGTCCCGACCGCGTCGCCCAATCGCGCGCGCAGCGTGTAACGGCCGGGGGCGACCGGGCCGAAGGCGTAGCGCCCGTTCGCGCCGGTCGTGGTCGAAAGCGCCGCCTCGACGAGCGCGACGGCAGCGCCGGCCGCGGCGGCGCCGTCCGCGGCGAGCACCCGTCCAGCAATGCTCGGCCGCTGGGCGATGCTGATCTCGATCCGGTCCTTGGTGACCAGCGGCAATGTCTCGGCGGCGAACACCTCGAGCCCGATGGTGGCCGTCACCGACAATGACGGGCGCAGCCGGCCGCCGAGCGCGGACCAGAACTCCGCCGGCTCCCGGAGCCCGTCGGTGCGCGAGGTGACGAGCGGTAGCGGCAGCTGCTGGCCCTTGAGGCTGTCCTGGAGGAAGGAAGCGGGGATCGTCGGGTAGCGGGCGAGGATCTGCAGCGTCTGGCCGAGCAGGCGATGCTCCTGCAGCGGCAGTTCCGCGCCGCCCACCGGCCAGGCGGTGACCAGGTAGGTGCAGGCGACCCGCAGCGGCGGCGGGCGCCGCACGGCTTGCCCGTTGACTCGCTCGAGCGCCGGCTCCGGATTGCGCAGTTCGAGGTTCTCGCGGATGTCATAGAGAAACAGATCGAGCGTCGTCTGCCCCGGGTTGAAGCTCTCGCCCGGGCGGTCGAAGGCGATCTGCGCCGCGGCGAGTTCGCTCGGCAGCCCCGGCTGCGTCAGAATCGCGCGCAACGTCAGACTGAGGTCACCGATCACGCCGCCCTCGACCCGGCGCCGCCTGGATCATCAAATCAAGGCCTACTGCCACCCTCAACAATGCCCCTCCGACAATCGGATCGCGCCGTTATCGCGCCGTTGCTGCATGCCCCCGCTTTGGTTAAACGTTAATGGGTCAGGTGGCGCGCGTCACGCGGTAAAGTCACGCCGAGGCGATCGAGGCGGAAGTCGGAAGCGAACCGCGCGAGCGGCGATCTTCGCGATCCCGGCCCGAGGGTTTCCTGCTTGGCGGAGCCCGGCAATCGAATGGCATGGGGTTCGATCCGATCGCAAAATGCGGTTTCACGCGCTCGGGAAGGGAAGGTTGGCGGGGGGCGGAGCAAAGCGTGCCGTAGTCCCACTGCGACGGATTGCCCGAAGGAGGCGTTCGCCATGGCCAAACTCCAGCACCGGCGTCCGACCCGCGAGCCGCGCCGAGCGCTGCAACGCCCAAAGCCGGTGGCAATCTCGCCGGTGGGCTCGGCGCCCGCGCGGCTTTCAGCGCCGGGCACGATCGTGCAGCGGATGAAGGCCGCCCCCGGCTCGCTGCGCCCAGCCGAACTGGCATCGCTGCAGCGAACCCTCGGTAACCGGGCGATGGGGGCGATGCTCCTGCCACCGGTGCAAGCCAAGCTGATCGTCAACGCGAGCGGCGATCGATACGAACGGGAAGCCGACCGGGTGGCCGACGCCGTGATGCCGGCGCCGACGATGCGGCGCGCGAAGTCCGACGCGATGGGGAGCTTCGAGCCCGGGGCGGATGTCGAGCGCCTGTTATCCGCTAACAGCGGCGGTTCGCCATTGCCGGCTAAGTTGCGAGCAGAGCTGGAACCACGCTTCGGCGCGGATTTCGCCAATGTTCGTGTTCATACCGGGGCACAATCGGAACAACTAAATCGCAGTTTGGGGGCTCAGGCCTTCACCCAGGGAAGCCATATCTATATGGGCGCCGGCAGGTATAATCCAGCCACGCGCGTGGGTAAGCACTTGCTGGCTCATGAATTGACACATGTCGTGCAGCAAACCGGCAGCGTCGAGGCGAAGGCAGGGCGTAAATCCCGGATCGGCTTGCCCGATCAGGTCGAGGCTGCGATTTCTCAGACAGTAGCGGTAAATAACCAGGCGCCCAACGGCAAAATCCAGCGCGCCGTCGGCTTTGAGTTTGAAACAGGATATGGCATTGAGAAGAAAACATGGATGAATGGCTGGCAAAATCTGGCGAAATTGGATGTGATTAAAAATTATGGCGATGGGATAAGGTTGACGGCAGATGTGAATAATGCAGGAAATTCGGTGATAGAGATAGTGCTCTATCCTCCCGTACAAGAGTGGGAACAAGATAAATTCGATAATGCGCTTGACAAATTTTCCCAAATTGGCAAAGCATTTGATGATGTCAGGAAAGAAGCGGACATCAGGCTGAACGATAAGCCCGTCACGCACATTTTTCGCTTGCATCCAGGGGGCCGTCCACACATGGCATGGAGGGGGTTGTCCTTTGGTAGCAGGTGACATATGAGTGATGCACCGTCGTTGGCTGTGTTGCGCTTTGCCACGGATCCACGGAGCTTCGTCATAATGCGAGAAGCCGCATCAGCCTTTCCTCCACTTCCGACGCCCGGCACCAAGAGCCCGGGAACGCCCGTGAGGCGTCGTCTGGTCAGATTGGTGCCGCTCTGTGTGGCTGTTACACTTTTTGTTACCGTGAGTGGCTGCGTGTATTTCCCCAACGTAGTCCACGCATATGATGGACCATCGTTACCCCAATCTCAGATTGCTACCATTAGTTCGTATGCGCCTGATTATATTGTTATCATTGCGGTTGACGGCAAACCGGTACCCGACGCCGGTCCAACGTTGAAGCGTGTAGAGGTTGATATCCTCCCTGGGCAGCATGTCATTGAGTGCCGTTACTATACACGACATCAGAGATTAGAAAGCCTTGCTGAGTTACGTGAGAAAATTAGGCGCGGCCTCGTTCTTGAAGAAAATTTAGTGTTATATGACGTTCTTCCCCCCCAAAAGATCCCTTTGAACGCGATCGCGGGCCACCATTATCGGGTAAACGCCTCTGGCGATACCTTTCTACTAAGTGATACATAGACGGGATTCTGTCTCAATAGTATTGGGCTAAATCGTCTCCCGCGATACCAAATCGGCATCGGCGCTTCTTACTGTTTCACTTCGGCAGCAGGATCGATCTGGCACGTTTATGCCTAAATGATTCACGGGATAGATGGGCATAATGTCAGAAATGCTGCTGCGTATTCTTCAGGCTTAGCTGGCGCAGCCAAACCATGTGGTGTCAGCAGAAGAAACGGCGGTGCGCGTTTCCAAAGCAGTTGAATTTGGGGGCCTTCTCCAGTTATCTCAAAATAATCTATCTGAACTCCAGTAATGTCGTCAAAATCTACGCGTATATTGAGACTTTCTGTCTCAGTAGTTCTTGTACACAAGGTGCCAGACCGGCCCCCCACTATGGCAGGAGTACATCCGAGATCTCTTACAAAAGGACCACCTCGAATAAAACTGAAGCCCTTGGAATCCACTTTATCGATCTTTGCAAATGCTAAGGAGTTGACGAATCCGGGGGACACCACCGGGTACACAAGGGAAAGCTCCGATATTTTACGAACGGCCTCATCCCTGCTTATTTTAGGGTAATTAGTATTCTGGTGGGTAAGGGTCGTCGTGCACCCAATAAGAGTGATCAGAACCATTACAATAACTAATCGCAATAACTGAACTGTGTTCTTCTGTCGTAACTCTTTCGATGCCATGATCTCCCCCATTATTGCGCCCGCTGTAATTATCATCAAAGGCTTATGCCTTTGCTTCCGGTGAGATCAACATCTTGTAATTGAGGGGTTTGTGGGCAGCGGTGATGCCGAGCAGGGATCGGAACGCGGCGTGTCGGGTGCGGCGGCGGTTGAAGCGGAAGACGTACTCATCGAGATAGGACTGGAGATGCTTGCGGCGCAAGCCGTGATAGACGTCCAAGGCCCAGACTTTGAGGTTGGAGAAAATGCGGTGCACCCAGGGCAGGACGATGTGGGCGGCCATCTTTTGCACGGTCTCGGTGCTCTCGGCAAGCGCACGGATCGGGTCGGCGACGATCCCGCACCACGGGCCTTGGCATGATTATTTCTTCCAAGCTTTCCGATCGGAAACCGCTCTAGCGGCGGCGCGCGAGAAACTCGGCCCGGGCCAGCTGACGCCGCAACGACAGCCGTTGGGACACCGACAGCGGGCGGCGCGCGTCGTCGAACGGCAAGCTGCCGCCGCCATCGAACAGCAACAGGTTGCCGAGCCCGCTTTCGTCGAGCGTCCAGTTCCGCACCGGCCCGGAATCGATGTGGATAAAGCCGGAATGCGGGTACCAGCCGACCCCGCCGCGCCGCATTGCGCGTGCCGCCTCCATCGCGCCGACAAGCTTGGAGTCGAGGCGGATGTCGAGCGCGCGACCGTAAATATGCTGGCTGTTCTCGGCCACGCCGAACATCGTGCGCGCGAGCATCGCGTTAGTCGCGGGCGTGCGATAGGCGGACAGGATCGTCGCCTTGGTTTCACCGACCGCGTCGAGGACATCGGCAAGAAAATCGATGACCGCGACATCCATCTCGGTCTCGGCCCCGCAATGAAAATCGCGGAGGAAGACGCACAGCTCCCGGATCACCTGAGGGATCGGACCCTTTTGGTCGCGATAGGCCCCGTCGAAGGTCTCGCCGGTATGGGCGTTGACCAGCCGCAGCCGGCGCAGCGCCGGCGGGCGCGGCACGGCTCGGGCCGCACCGGGCCAGGCCGCCCAGCCGGCGGCCATCGAGAGGAGCAGGCGTCGATTCATATCGGCGCCGACCATACCGCGAACCGCGGGCGAATATCATGCGGAAATCCGAACTTTGCCCTCCCGCGGCTGGTTCAGAGACGCCTCAACCGCCTCAGTACATAAGTGTTTGCAATAGGATAACGGCGTTTTTCAAGAATCTGATATCAGCCGTATTTAGGCAAATCGGCCGACCTCCGGTATGCTAAAGTCCATTATTATATTTATCTCTTAAATAACTGATATATATGGTTATGCTGCTATCAGGCAGCCGATCACGATGCGTTGCCGAAGATGTACAGCACGACGTCGCCGCGCCGGGACGCGACCGGATCAGGATCGGCAATGTGTTGGTGCTCTGGCCAGGTGAGCGAGCCGGGCTGGAACGGAGCGAACCCGGCGGCGATCGACCACCCAATCGTCAGCTCCGCGAACCGATGCGGATCGCTCCCGGGATGTCGCTGATCGGCGGCCAGCCGGTCGCTCGCCTGCAAGCGCCGATCACGATGCGTTGCTGAAGATCGGGTACAGCACCCGATCGCCGGGCTTGATGCCGAGCCGGGACGCGGTCCCGCCGTTCAGCTCGATCACCGCACGCACCGGAGCCGCGGCGGCGATCGTCGCGTCGGATTCCGGCACCGCGCGCGCGGCGATATTGACGATCCGGCCTTGCTGATCGACGAACAGCATATCGAGCGGAATCAGGGTGTTGTGCATCCACATCGTGGCCACGGTCGGGCGCTTGAAATCGAACAGCATCCCGGCATTCGGGGCCAGCGACCGACGGAACATCAATCCTTGGTCCATCTGTGCCGGCGTCTCGGCCAGTTCGATCGTGAATTGGTGCGGCCCGCTGGCGCTGACGATCGTCAGATGCGCGGTGGCGAATTGCTGAAGCTCGGCCGCATGGCCGAACAGGCCGGTGGCGAGCAGAACCAGCAGCGGCATTATCACTCGACGGGTCAGCATCAATCGGCAATCCCAGCTTTTGTTGCAGCTTATTAGCACCGTCGAACGGACCGGGGGCAAGTCCGCGATCGGGCGGATCCGCTGCCGCAGGTGTTTTGCCGGCGCCCGCTTGTGAAGCGGAGGCGGCATCGCTAGGCTCCCGCCAGCCAGGCATGCACGAAACCGTTCTGACCGTTTTTGCCGTTACGGCGCTTCTCGGGCTGATCAGCTTATTGCTGCCGCTCGCCGAGCGGTTTTCGATCCCCTACACCGTATTGCTCGCCTTGGTCGGGATTGCGATCGGCGTAGCCATCAATATCCCTGGCGCCTCTATTCACGGCGGCGCGGTCGGCGACATCATCGCCACCCTGCATGATTTTGGGCTCAGCGCCGAATCTCTTCTTTACATTTTTCTCCCGGCGCTGCTGTTCGAAGCGGCACTCAACCTCGATACCCGCCAGCTCGGCGACGAGGTCGCTCCGGTACTGCTGCTCGCCGTCATCGGCGTCGTCGTCTGCACCCTCGTTGTCGGCTTCGCGCTGTGGCCGCTGGCCCCGGTCGGGGTGCTCGCCTGCCTGATCCTCGGCGCGATCATCGCCACCACCGACCCGGTGGCGGTCGTCGCGATCTTTCGCGACATCGGCGCACCGCGCCGGCTGTCGACCCTGGTCCAGGGCGAAAGCCTGTTCAACGACGCCGCGGCAATCGCGATCTATTCGCTTGCCGTCGCCGTTCTGAGCGGCCATCGGCCGGCCAGCCCGTTATCGGGCGTCCTGCTGTTTGTGCGCCAGTTTGGCGGCGGCCTGGTCATCGGCTATCCCGCCGGCTGGGCGGCGGCGCTGTTCATGCCGGTGCTGCGGTCGAGCCGTCTGGCCGAGGCGACGATGACGATCGGCTTCGCCTATGCGATCTACATAATCTGCGACCATTACCTCGGTGTGTCCGGCGTCGTCGCGGTCGCGGCGGCGGCGCTCGCGGTCAGCGCCGAGGGCCGGCGCCGCCTGGCCCCGTCGAATTTCGAAAGTTTGGTCATCACCTGGGAGCAGCTCGCATTCTGGGCGAGCTCGCTGATCTTTTTATTCGCCGCGATGCACACGCCGGAACTGCTGGTGCATGCGCGCTGGAGCGATTTCGCCCTGCTCGGCGCCCTGATCGCGGCGGCGCTGATCGCGCGCGCCTTGACCCTGTACGGGCTGATCCCGGTCCTCAGCCTGGCCCGCATCGCGCAGCCGATCGACCGGAACTACAAGCTGTTCATGTTGTGGGGCGGGATGCGTGGCGCGGTGTCGCTGGCGCTGGCGCTGGCCGCGACCGAGAACATGTCGCTGCCGCCCGAGATCCGCCAGTTCGTCGGGGTGCTCGCCACCGGCTTCGTCCTGTTCACCTTGCTGGTGACCGCGCCGACGATGCGGCCGCTGATGCGGCTGCTCAAGCTCAGCGATGCGTCGCCGGCCGACATCGCCTTGCGCGAACGGGTCATCGGCCTGTCCCTGTCCTCAATGCGCGAGGAGATCGAGACGGTCGGGCGCGAGCACCGGATCGCCCCGGAGATCGTCGGCGAAATCACCACGATCTACGACGCGCACAGCCGCGACCCCGCGGACATCGCCGAGGAAAACGCCCAGCTGCCGGCCGAGATCAGGACCCGAGCGGCAATCTCGGTCCTGGCCGATCGCGAGCAGGAATTCTGTCTCGAATATTTCGAAGGGCGCACCGTGTCCCGGCGGGTTGCCGCGAGCCTGCTGACGCATGCGGCGCGGTTGCGCGACGGGGCGCGCACCCAGGGGGTCGAGGGTTATCAGCGGGCGGCGGCGCGGCTGCGGGCGTTCGGCGCCACCTACCGCGTCGCCTTGGCGATGCACCGGCGGATCGGCATCGCCGGCCCGCTCGCCCGCGAGCTCGCCGACCGCTTTGAGGTCCAGATCGCCGCCCGCTTCGTGCTGGAAAATCTGGCGGCGTTCAACCGCGAGCAGATCGGCCGCCTGTTCGGCGCCGGGCCGAGCACGGCGATGGCCCGCCAGGTCGAACTGCGCCTGAGCGAGATCAACCGCGCAATCGCGGCCCTGAAACTGCAATATCCCGCCTATGTGCGGCAGCTCGAAACCCAGTTTCTGGCGCGCACCGCCGCGCGGTTCGAGGAAGAGCGCTATCGCCGGCTGCGCGCCGAATTGATCATCAACCAGGATGTTTTCGAGGAATTGGAGCGCAAGCTGCGCCGGCGCCAGCATATCGGCGAGACGCGGACAGTGCTCGATCTCGGGTTGAAGCGTGACGAGCTGATCGGCCGGGTGCCGATGTTCGCCGCGCTCGACGACAAGGCCCGGCGTTCGGTCGCCCGATTGCTGAGGCCGCGCCTCGCCGTACCCGACGAGGTCATTGTTCGCCGCGGCGAACGCGGTGACGCGATGTATTTCATCTCCTCGGGCGCGGTCGAAGTCCGCATCGCGCCGCAGCCGGTCCAGCTCGGCAGCGGCGAGTTTTTTGGCGAACTGGCGCTACTGGTCGCCGATCGGCGCAATGCCGATGTGGTGGCGCTGGGTTATTGTCAGTTGCTCAGCCTGGCGGCGCGCGACCTCGACCGGCTGTTCGGCACCGAGCCTGCATTGCGCGAACAGATCCGCGCCGTCGCCCAAGCCCGCATCGCCGCCGGCGCCGACCCCGCCTAGTGTCCAATCAGAGGTGCCGGGTGTAGGCCTTTGCTGATCGGTAGGTTCCGTCTCGACAATCGAATTCTATGTCAACGGCTTGCGCCATACCCGCCAACCTTCCGGCATGATCCGGGCTAAATCATGGATATCGTCATATTTTCTGGATCAGCGCGGCGTCGCTGCGGTACGATAGCGATGTCGGCAACAAGCCATGTTCCGGATGGGCATGGGGCCGCGGCACGCGGCGAAGGCGATTTTCGTACGGATTTTTCCGGGAGGAAGACGGCAATGGCACAAATTGGCGAGGGCGACTACACCTACGAACTGATCCGCGACTTTGTCAAATTGCCCGGCGGAGAATTGTTCGGGCTGATCAGCCGGGTGGCGGCCGATGCGCAGGACCGCATCTATGTATTCCAGCGCAAGGATCCCCCGGTGGTGGTCTTCGACCGCGAGGGCAAGTATCTGGGCGCCTGGGGCAGCGGCGAGGTCACCGACCCGCATGGTCTGAAAATCGTCGGCGACATCGTCTACACCACCGATCGCATGGATTCGGTGGCGAAGTCGTTCACCTTGGACGGCAAACCGCTGCTGGAACTCGGCAGCCGCGGCGTCCATTCCGACACCGGCTGCGAAGGCGCGCCCTACCTCGCCGAGCGCGCGGCCGGGCCGTTCAACCACCCGACCGAGATGATGGCCCACCCCAATGGCGACATCTATGTGACCGACGGTTACCGCAATGCCCGGGTGCACCGCTTTACCCGCGACGGCCGGCTGGTCACCTCATGGGGCGCGCCGGGCAAGGGCGAGGGCCAGTTCCACCTGCCGCACAGCATCGCCTTCGACGATGACGGCAAGCTCTACGTCGCCGACCGGGCGAACCAGCGCATTCAGATCTTCTCGCCGGAGGGCGACTTCCTCGGCATGTGGACCGGCATGGGCGGGCCGAACGACATCAGCCGCGGCAAGGACGGCAATTTCTATATCGCCGAGCAGGAAGACCAGGGCAAGCCCGCGCAGATCTGCGTGCGCGATGCGAAGGGAACGGTGCTCGCCCGCTTTCCGAGCCGCCATGTCCACGGCGTCGGCGTCGACTCGCGCGGCGACATCTACGCCGGATTGACCACGGAACGCAGCGTCGACAAATTCGTCCGACAGGCCTGAGCGCCGCGGCGCCGTCCGTCGGCGGACCTGCTTGCGGCGCGGGCGGCAGGGGCCTGACCCTGCCGCCCGGTCATCGCCGCGCCGCCGGGTCAGCGGGCGGCGGTTGCCGGTCGATTGGCCTTGAGGAAGGTGCGGATGTGGCGCACCGCCAGCGGGATCTTGTCCGGGGTGTCCTTCCACGGGTAGAGGCTGACCTGCGCGTTGGGCGCGAGCAGCGCGCTCTCCATGGCCACCGCGTAGGGGTGCGCCGGGACGTCGTCCGGCAGGACCAGGAGCGGGGTCTGGCAGTCGCGGACGAAATCGCGGGTCACGGTGAACACGAAATCGGCATTGGCGCGGTACATCTTGTTCAGGAAGGCGTCGACCGTCGCCATCGTGACCTCGGGCCGGCGTTCACATAATGCCGGGCCCCAGCCCTTGATGTTGTTCTGGTAGAACAGGTCGGGCATCGCCGGCCGGAAACCGCTGGGCTGGGCCAGCACCGCGGCGGTGACCCGGCCGCGCGCCCGCTTTAGCAGGTTCCAGATGAACGGGCCGCCGATGCAGAAGCCCAGCACCATGAATTCGCTGATGCCGAGATGGTCCATCAGCCCGATATGGTCGTCGGTATAGGCGTCCCACGGCCGGTCGACCGCGAGCGGCCCGGCGGACTGGCCGCCATTGGCGTTGCGCAGATCGGCCGCGATGACCCGGTACTCGCCCTTGAACTCGTCGATCGGGTTGAACGGGTGGGTCGCCAGCCCGGCGACCGTCGAATTCAGCCCGCCGCCGGGAATGACCATCAGCGGGAAGCCGGAGCCGGCGTCCTGGTAATGAATGCGGGTTTCGCCTTTTTCGTAGAACGGCATGGGGTTTCTCCTGGCCCAGAGCGGTGTTGGCTCGATTGATCGGTATCGCCGCTACTGGGCGGCGGCTGCCATCGGTTGCGATCCTGCCACCGGCCGATATGCCCGCAGGAAAGTGCGGATATGGCGCACCGCCAGCGGGATCTTGTCCGGCGTGTCCTTCCACGGATAGAGGCTGACCTGCGCGTTCGGCGCGAGATGGACGGTCTCCATCGCCACGACATAGGGGTGCCCCGGCACGTCATCCGGCAACACCAGGATCGGCGTCTGGCAGTTGCGCACGAAATCCCGGGTCACGGTGTACACGAAGTCGGCGCGGGCGCGGTACATGTTGGTCAGGAAGGCGTCGACCATCGCCATCGTCAGGTCGGGCCGGCGGGCGCACAATTCCGGGCCCCAGCCCTTCATGTTGTTGTTGTAGGAGAGATCGGGCATCTCCGGGCGGTAGCCGCTGGGCTGCGCCGGCACGGCGGCGATGACGCGGTCGCCGGCGCGGCTCAGCAGGTTCCAGATGAACGGGCCGCCGATGCAGAAGCCGAGCACCATGAAATTGCGGATGCCCAGATGGTCCATCAGGCCGATATGGTCGTCGGTATAGGCGTCCCACGCCCGGTCGGTTTCGAGCGGCCCCGTCGACTGGCCGCCCTTGGCGTTGCGCAGATCGGCCGCGATCACCCGGAATTCGCCCTTGAACTCGTCGAACGGGTTGAACGGGTGGGTCGCGAGGCCCGCGACCGTCGAGTTCAGCCCGCCGCCGGGGATGACCATCAGCGGGAAGCCGGAGCCGGCCTCCTCGTAATAGATGCGGGTGTCGCCTTTTTCGAAGAACGGCATGGGGTTTCTCCTCGCCTCGGGTGATTGCGGATTGGCCCGCGCGGGGCCCGCCGGAACCGTATCCTAGTCTAGAGCGTAGGGTGGGTGAAGCAACGCGCAACCCGCCATTCGTTGTGTGGCCGGCACGGCGGGTTACACCCGCCCTACGCTTGCTGAACGGTAAGGAAGGTTAGACCTCACGATGCCACAGCGAATGCCCTTAGAGAAAAAGGAATCGGCGAGTTGGACGTCGAGGTTGGGCAACGCGGCCGGGCCAAGGCGTATCCGGTAGATCGGAAAATCATCTGGCGAACTCCAATTTTGAATTGGGATGTTGAGGTAGGAAACTATTTCGCCATTCCGTTCGCGGGATTTGTAGTAACCACTTTTTAGGACGTTTTGGCGGATGCCGTGCACGAAAAAACGATACTCTCTTTCCGACCTCCAGCAATCGTTCTTGAACATGCTGGAGGTCATAAAGACATGGTCACACAATTCGCCGATGTTTTTCCTGTCCCATGCGTTTTATAACAGAAGCGATCACCGATCGTAGCTCGTCAGAGCTGTACGACATGGGGCAGACCAAAGCCGTCGGCTTACCTGGAAGAAATTTACTGATATGTGCCGTCGGATTGTTGAAGGCCGAAGCCTTGAACGACAAGACAACCCCTCTTCCGTCGTCCCCGTAATTTCGCCATTGACACAGTTCGTCATCTTCGAATGTGAAGCTTCCACTGAAAAAACGGAAATCCCGAAATGCGTTTTGGGCGCTACCGTCGAGACGATCTGCATCATCTTTCATGGCCTGCTCCCGCAGGATCGCCGTCGCGATCTCTACGCCATGCGAAACCTCGGACGGATCATTCAGATGCGCACGTTCGGTGAACCAAAATCTTCCGCTTTCCAAGATTCCGAGAGCGCCGCGCACGCTCGTATAGTGATGCACAGCAGGCATTGAGCCTTTGCTGTTAAGTTTCGCGATGAACTCCTCAATGGGCTTCCATAGGCAGCTGGTCATCGTCCTTCCTAACATGCGGATTACACCCACGCCAGCAAGCCAGAGTGGAAGAGCGTAGCGCCGTCCGCCACGACGGTTCGCATCGCTCCGGCGGAAAACCCCCGCTTTCGCAAGCCGGGGTATTCCACCCTACGGGCTGGGCGCCCGTCTTATGGCGGCAGCGGCCAACCCATGGAGCGGCGATCCGCCGATAGAGGTCTATGGCAACCGGCGCGCCCATTCGATTGCCACAGTGGTGGGTGTTTGCTCCTGGAGCGGGGCGGGTGGCGGAGTTGGGGTCAGTTGCTATTGACGCGACCAGTTCTACCTGCGGAGGTGCGAATCTGCCTCTCGGATCCTCCATTCAATCGAGAAACCAGAAATCTCAAGTTCACCGGAGGGTAGGACAATTGTATGTCGCATGATCTTTGCCTCTCAGCGTTCGTTTTTCGAGCCTTCATTGCGAAAGAGAGAGGGTTTGTAAGATCGCTATCCCGTCTTGCGGCGGGATGGGATCAACCTGCCAAATCGGTCCCTCATGCCGTTCTGCGGCTTCCTCTTGTTCTTGAAGAGCCTGTGCGATCCCTCCAAGGGCGCCCCCTATAATTCCTGCACCAAGAGCGCGCGCACCGGCCATCCGCGATTTATCCAAAACGTCGATGAATTCCTCGCCTCCAGGCGCAACAGTGAAGCCCCGCGCGGTTTCGGCCTCGCCTGTGCCGATCGAGACGGTGTGCATGCCCGCAGTGATTCGGAGAGCGCCCTCAGGGCCGACACGGATTTCGGCGCGCTGAACGTCATATCCCATCCAGCCGAATGTTCCCTCCCGCGCCTGCCATACTGAACCAGCCGGTCACCAGTCTTGGGATCGACGCCGCTCAGCGCGGCCTCGAATTCCGCGTGCGTCACCGGCCCACGCAGGCTCAGCCGCTCGGCGCCTTCGCCGGCCCACCGGCCGGGCGGTTCGCCGCTGCGCGTGTAATAATCGTCGCGGCGGAGATGATCGTAATAGGCAAGGGCCGCTTTGGCGCTGCCGCGTGCCGAGATCGAGGCGACCATGATCAGTGCTGGGTCTGCCGAATCAGATCGGCGAGGTCCGGAGTCAGGCGAGCCGGTGCAGGTGTCGGTGCTGGCGGCGTCTTGCCGTTGGTTCCCTTTGGCGGTGACGGCGGCGGGGTCCGCGTCCAGTCCGCCGGCATGGTCGGCTCCCGGAACTTCGGCAGGGTGATGTAAGGCAGGTCTAACTCATAGATGGCGTCGCCCAGGCCGATGAAGAGCACGCGAACGCCGCGCTCGGTTGGGCCGAGGCGGGAGGCGAGTTCCGAGGCCGTGACGACGCGACGGATTTCGCGGTGGACGCTATCAGTGATGCTGACGCGCCCGCCGGAGCGTGTGGCGCTTTGCATGCGCTGCTCGACTTCCTGGTCGCCGATCGGACGGCTGACATCCTCCGCCGCTTCGCTGGTGTTGATGCTCGTCATGATCTTGGTGCCGGTCATGCCGAACCAGGACTTGGCCTGGTCCGGTCCATTGACGGCCCGGATTTGCGCCGTGTCCTGTGCGCCGATGACGACGGCGATGCCTTTGGAGCGGCCCAGCTCAAGGAAGGTCGGGAACTGCTCGGCGGTAGTTGCGGAAACTCATCGAGGAACAGCCACACCCGCCGATGCCGACTTTCGGTCAGCGTGGGGCTGCCGACTGCGGAGGCGAGCAGGCCCAGCATGCTGCCAATCCAGATGCGCGACAGCTCGGGATAGCCGGGATCGTGTTGCAAGATCAGCGGCCGACGCGGCACCGGATTGTGCAGCCAGGCGCGGATGGAAAACCGGCCGGCCGAGGGATCGGGCCATGCTTCCGCCAGCACGGAAACGATGCGCATGTGCGTTTGAAATGTCGTCAGGATGCTCAGCGTCGTCTTGCTGTCGGGCTGATTGAGGAGACGCAGCGCGTTCGGATTGTGGTTCCGTGCATGCGCCGTCAGCACATCCACATCTGCGGTGACGACGGTTTCGAGATCGGCCCAGCCCCAATCACGGCCCTTGGTCGCCTGGAGGTGGACGATGCAGGCGACGAAGATTTCCTGCGCTGCCTGCGACCACATGGGATCGGCGCTGGGCGGGATGAAGCGGGCGGCCAGCTCGCGCGCATCCTGTTTGATGCAGCAATCCGCCGCCACGTCCCAAACCAGCGATCGGCGATCATGCGGAGCGACGAGGAGCGGTTCCGGCTGAGCGGGAAGCCCGCCATCATGTCGCCCTTGGTGTCGAGCACCAGGACGCCATCGTCGCGGGCGATCGCCTCGATTATCAGGTGCAGCATGGTTTGCGTCTTGCCACCGCCGACGCTGCCCAGGATCAGGAAATGCCGTGTCTCACGGTCGCAGCCGAGCGCGATGGACGGCACCAGCTCGACGTCGCGCCCGTGAATCCGGCACTCGCCCGCGCAAGACCGCGCGAAGGCTTTCAACCCGGCCGAGCAAGCGTGCAGCCGTGAGCCGCGCGTGACCTTGAAGGAGGGACGATCGGCACGAAAGCAGAGGGCGAATCCGAACAGCGCCAAGAGGCCGATCGCGGCGCTGCCGGCGACGGCGACGCAGCGAAGTTTGAAAGCGTCCAGCGCACCGTAAGCCATGAGCCGTTGCCGACAGGCTTGCCAATTATCATCGGCGGTGGCGTCATCGAGGAGCGCCAGCGCTCGCGCCTTGAAGCAAGCTTGAACGCCGGCCGCGTAAAGCGGCACGCTCCGCCCATCAGCCAGCGTTGTTCGCGGCGGCCACCGCTCGAATCCGAGATCATAAGCGCCGACCATCGCCGCGAAGCCGGCGAGAGTCGCGGCGAACGCGATGATCTTCAGGCGCCGGCTCATGCTCCCCTCCCAGCGCTTTCGCCGGTCAGTGCCTTGAGAAGGGCATCGAACATGGCGAGCAGATCGCGCGCGGCCCGATCGATCGACAGTGCCTTGGCCTGGGTTTCGCGGCCTTGGTGTTCCAAGGCGACGATGCGCCGTTCGATCAACATCAGCCGATCGGCGAGCGCCTTGTTGTCGCCGCCGGCAAGGCCAGTGCGGATCAGGTCGCGGGCGATTCCGGTGATGCTCGCCGACAGGGTATAGGCGCGCGCCTGAAGCTGTTCGATTTCGGCGGGGGCGGGCCGGATAGAGACGGGTTTGGTCTTGTCAGCCATGATCGTCCCCGTTGTCTGCCGTGTTGCGGCGCTGACGTTCGGCCAGCCATTCAAACAAGGTGCGGCGCTGATAGCGTACCGAGCGAGGGCCGATCTTGAGAAAGGGTGGGCCTTCCCCGCGCGAGCGCCAGGTGTGAAGGGTGCAGACGGGAAAGCCGACAATCCGGCTCGCTTCGGCGGTATCGACCGCCTCATCGAGCCAGCCGGGGCTATACTTCAAAATCTCGCCGAGGCTCGGCAGATCGATGGTCGCGAGTGGCATGACGTGGCTCCGCAAAGGTGGAATGCGGAAACCAGCCAAGCAGCGACCGGGAAGGCGTAATAGGAAAATGATTTCGTCAAATGCGGACCAATGCCATCACTGGTCCGCCCGCTCCGTTTAACCTTCAGATTTCAGGGATGTTGCTGCCCGACGGGCGGGACGATGCGCAGAGACCGCTTAATTCGTCACATTTCACTGTTTCTCCTCTTGCGACAGCACCAGTCCTGGTCCCGACGGCTGCCCATTCCACTTTGGCCGCTGAGGATATATATTCGGGCCAAAGTCGGTTTGGGTTTGGGAAAGGTCATGAGCCTCGAAATTCGTGCCCCACAGGCGGATGCGCTGGCGCGTGAGCTCGCCACCGCCACGGGCGAAGACATTGATACGGCGGTAGTCCGCGCCCTCGAGGAACGCTTGGCGCGCACGCCGCGTCGGCACGCCGCCGAGGACGCCGCGATCGAAGCCCTGTTCGACCGTCTGGCGCAAATGCCTGTTCTCGACCGCCGCTCTCCCGACGAGATCATCGGCTATGGTCCCGACGGCCTCCCGCACTGATGGTCATCGACACATCGGCCATCTTTGCCGCGATTGCCGGCGAGTCAGATAGCAGCGTCTACCGCAGCGCGATTATTTCGGCGCCGCTGCGGCTGATTTCCGCCGTCACGCTTTTGGAAACGCAGATCGTGCTGGTCTCGCGGAGCGGTAGCAACTCCATTCCAGTCCTACATGAGTTGATCGAACGCGCCGGTATCGCCGTGGTCCGTTTGACGAGCCGATGGCCGAGGCCGCTTTCGATGCTTTCAAGCGCTACGGCAAGGGGCAGGGCCACAAGGCACAGCTCAATATCATCGACTGCGCTGCCTACGCGCTTGCCAAGACGCGCGACCTCCCTCTGCTGTTCAAGGGCAACGACTTCGCGGCGACAGATATACGGCCGGCGCTTCCTTCCCGGCCGTAGCTCTCTGCGAGATAGGCTGTCGCCCTTCAGGGAATTGGGCGCGCCAGTCGGCTCGCCAAGAGGATCGCCTTCATGTGGCGCAGGACGGTTTCCAGGACGGCAGGTCTTGCTTGGGAAACTCTGTCGCCGCTTGCTTGCAGGCATCGAATGCCAGCGTGCCGAGCGGCATCTCCGGATTCACAGCGTGCATCCTCGCGGACCAATTGTTCGACGCGCGTCCATCCGGGCTTGCGCGGCCGACCGCGAGGTGGCTTGTCGACAGGATCGTCCACGCTCTTCGGGTGTCCGCAATCTGCCGGCGGCGGCAAGTCGCGGAGAAAAGCCGGCAGCTCGTACCCCTTGAACATCATCCACGCTTGGAGCTTGCCTTTCGCGAGCAAGATATCGCCAAGGATGGTCTGTGCTCTTGCCGGAAAGGTGGAATAGGGGATGTGTGCCAGGGCGCGGAGCATGTCGCTCATGACGCCCTCGCTGCGCGGGAACTGCGCAAACGCTGCCGAATCCTCCGCGCTGCCGGGAAGCGCATCGCGTTCACTCAAATTCTCGGCGACGGTTTGACTTTTTACGGCGAAGAATTCCTGTGGCTGAGCATCGAGCGGGAGACGGGGAACAAATCCGTTTCCCGGCGGTGCTTCGATCCGCACCAAGGGCAAATTCCGGTCGTCGGTCGGCCCGATACCGTGAATGCCGCATGCCTCACGCTCGAATTCGCAAGTAAAGATCGCGTGCTTGAATAGCTCCATGATGTCGTCCGGCTCGATGCCGGGCTGCTCGCGCGCGATCAGTAAGGCGGCGCGCTTGAGCGAAATGTAGTTCCCATCGAGGGGTGAAATGAAGGCGGGCATGCGCGCGCTCAGGTGGCAACCGAAAGCCGGAGCCCCAGCGCCTTCAGGGGACTACCGCGACGGTCACGAGCTCAGGCTTGCCTTTCGACGATAGCGCCTTGTAGGGATCGGCGCGGTCGAGGCCAGCAGCCTGCGTTATTTCGGTCATGCCCTTGGCGCGGGCGATGTCGCCGAGAGCCGCATTGAGCAAATCGGGATCGCCATCCTCAAGAACGGCATCGAGATAGGCGGCGATATCCTCTCTGGTTTCCAGGATGTCGGCGGCATCCCAGCGACTGGTTTGTGAGCCATGTCGTCCTTTCTAACCATCTTGGAGCGCAGGCGTCTGCGCTTGTTCGGGCGCTGCGAGCGGCTTCACGGCGAACAGGCCGCCTATCACATCGCTCGCCCGCTTGAGCGGACCATTGGCGAGATGGGCATAGCGGGCCGTGGTCTGGACGCTGCGATGTCCGAGCAGTCCCCCGATCAGTGCGAGCGGAACTCCGGCGCCGATGGCGAAGCTCGCGAAGCTGTGGCGGAGATCATGAATGCGCACATCGTCGAGGCCGGCCGCCTTGCGTACGCGCCGCCAAGGCTTTTGCAAATTGATGAGATACTTGCCCGTCTTCTGCCCGACAATGACGTAGGGGTTGTCAGCCAGGCGCGGCAGATCGGTCAGAACCTTCAGTGCCGGAGCGTTGAGCGGAATGATCTTGGCGCCGTGCTGATCGGTCTTATGACGCTCCAGGACGATCCGGCCGCTCGCCAGATCGACGCTTTCCCATTCGAGCGTCGTAATCTCGCTGAGGCGGCACCCGGTGAAGATCAGGAGGCGGATCGCGGCGGCCTCATAGCGATCGATCGCCTCTTCGGCCTCCGCCGCGTCGAGCGCATCCATCAGCGATTTGAGTTCATCCGCGCTCAGGAAGCGTTCCCGCTTCCTTTCCGGGTAGGGCTTGACGATGGCGGCGGGATTGCTGCCGCGCGGGATCATTTCCCAGCGTTCCGCGCAGTTCAGCATCGCGCGCAGCAGACCCAATGCACGGTTGGCGTTGTACAGCGTCGATTGCAGGTCGGCGTGCATCTTCGCGATATCGACCGGTCGCAGATCGAGTAGCTTGCGCTTGCCGAGCCTCGGCTTGATGAGCTTTTCGAGCAGCCAGGTGTGCGCGTCGATCGTGCGCGGCTTGCAGCGGCCGGCGCAATGCTCCCTCATGTACACATCCGCCAACTGCGTAATGGTCTCGCTGCGCAGTCGCATGCGCCGCTCTTCGGCGGGATCGGTTCCGGCCGCGACCTGTCCCATCAGCTTCACCGCTTCCTTGCGCGCCTGATCGAGCGTCACCTTGCCGAGGTTGCCGAGTGACAGGCGCCGGCTGCGCCCGCTGCGATTGCGGTACTGCACCACGAAGGTCTTGACGCCCGACGCTTTGGCCCGCAGGCCGAAGCCGGGAAGGCTGCTGTCCCAAACCACCACATCCTGGTCCGTTGGGTTGAGGGCCGCGATCAGCGGCTTCGACAGCTTGGGCATCGGCCTCCTCCGGGTAAGCGCCAGGTAAGCAGACAATCTCACTGCCACCCGAACGCCATCATAGCAAGTCGAAATTCGTCATTCCACTAACTCAATGAATTAATGAGATAAATCGTACTACAGCGCACCAGGGGCGGCTACGGGATACTAGGGCGTAGGTGGTCTTATTGGACTCATAACCTGAAGGTCGTAGGTTCAAATCCTACCCCCGCAACCAATTTTGTGCCGGGTTATCACCTTCCGGATCTTCCAATCAAAAAGGGGCGCCCGTAGGCGCCCTTTTCCGTGCGACGAGCACGCCGCGACGACGCTCAGGTTTCGTAGCTGGAGAAGCGGACCGTGCCGGCGCGGGCGCGGTAGTCGGTCTTGACATTGACGAAACCGACCATTCCTTCGTCGACCTTTTTCTGGGCGCGCTCCAACGCCGGGCGAATGTCCTCCGGCTTCTCGACATACTCCGCGTAGCAGCCGAGCGCCTCAGCCATCTTATCGTAGCGGGTGTAGCCAAGGTCGCGACCGGGTTTCGAATGGTCTGGGTCGGCAGTCCACCCGCCATTGAGGCTGATCACGCATAAAAGCGGCAATTTGTGCCGGACTGCGGTGTCGAGCTCCATCGCATTCTGCCCGAACGAGCCGTCGCCATGGAGGCAGATGACCTGGGTGTCGGGCTTGGCCGCCTTGGCCCCGACCGCAAATGGCAGTCCGACGCCCATCGTGCCGAACGGCCCCGAATTCAGCCGATGGCCCGGCTTGAACGTCGGTATCGACTGGCGGCCGAAATTCAAGATCTCCTGGCCGTCGACGCACAGGATCGCGTCACGGGCGATAAAGTTCCTGATCTCCTCGCACAGCCGCAGCGGGTGGATGTCGCCGTCGGTTGGGTAGTTGCCGCCGGGTCCGGAGCGCTTGGCGGCTTCGCCCTCGGCGAGTTTCCGCCGCCAGCCGTGGAAGCGCTCGGCGGTCTTGCCGTCGACCGCGTCGATCAATTGCGTCAGCACCGATTTACAGTCGCCGACGATCGGGATGTCGACGCCGCGGGCCGACATGCCCAATTCCTCGGGGTCGATCTCGATCCGGGCGATCGTCGCGTCGGCGTTAAACCGAGGCGGCGCCGCGTGACCGATGATGTAGTTCATCCTGGTGCCGAGGATGATGATCAGATCGGCGTCCTTGAACGCCGTCGAGCGCATCGTCAGGTAGGAATAGGGGTGGTCGTCGGGGATCACGCCGCGGCCTTGCGGGGTCGTGTAGAACGGAATTCCGGCCTTCTCGACAAAACTCTGCATCTCGTCCCAGGCCTGCGACCACAAGACGCCGCCGCCCGAGCAGATGATCGGCTGCTTGGCCTTGTTAATGGCGTCGACCAGAGCGCTGATCGCCTTCGGCTCGGCATAGGGGCGAGCCTTGATGATCGGCCTTCCGGCATAGCTCCAGTCGACCTGGTCCTCCTCGACCTTGGCGTAGAGCACATCACCCGGCATGTCGAGATATACCGGCCCCGGCTTGCCGTTCAGCGCCTTCTGAAAAGCGAAATTCAGCTGCTGCGGGATCCGCTTCAGATTATGGACGCGGTCGGCGTATTTACAGCAGGCCTTCAACGCCGCGACCTGGTCGATCTCCTGAAATACCTGGCGACCGAACTGGCTGACCGGGCTGGAGCCGCCGACGGCGACAACCGGGCAGCAATCGATCAGGGCGTTGGCGAGCCCGGTGCCGAAATTCAAGGTGGCGGGCCCGCTCGCCGCCATGCACACGCCCGGCCCTTGCGTCACCCGCGAATAGGCCTGCGCCATATAGGCCGCCCCTTGTTCGTGCCGGGTGTCGATCAAGCGGATGCCTTCCTTGATGCACGACGATTCGGCATCGAGCATCGGCCCGCCCATGATGTAGAACAGGTCTTTGACGCCCTCGGCCTTGAGGCTTTTCGCGAGAATTTCATATCCTGCGAGTTCCGCCATCTTGCTATCTCCTAACTCGATCTTTCGTGAAATCAGCCGGTTAACGACGCCAACTGGTCATTCCCGGAACCCTGCGGAACCCTGGAGGGCCAGCCTCGGCGGTCGCTTGCGACCGTCCCTTGGCGACGCATTCGGGGGACGATTTCTGCAACAAACTCGGACCGCTCAGATCGCCCCTTCCTTTTTCAGCGCCTCGACATCGCTTTTGCTCATGCCGAGCCATTCGCCGAACACCTCGGCCGAATGCTGTCCCAAGAGCGGCGCCGGTTCGAGCCTGGGCGGCGCGCCATCAAAGCGCACCGGCCAGGTTGGCATCTTGAACGGCCCGGAGGGGTGCGACACGGTTTGCAGAATGCCGCGCCGCTCAAAGCTCGGCTCGTTCATCAACTCCATCGTGTCGAGTACTGCGCCGGCCGGCACCCCGGCGGCGCCGATCAAGCGCATCGCCTCATGCTTGTCGTGCTGACGGGTGAAATCGGCGACCATCGCATTGACCTCGTCGACGTGCTGGCGGCGCGCCTCGATCGTTTCGTAGCGCGGGTTGCCGATCAGCTCCTGATGGCCAATCGCCTTTAGCAAATTGTGCCAGTGGTCGACCTGACGGGCGAAGACGTAGACCCAGTCGTTCGGCCCGCCCGGCGCGCATGGGAAAATGCCGGCCGGCGGGGGTGAACCGGTGACGCTGCGCGAACCGGCGCGGCCCGCCGCCTTGCCGGTCACCGCCTGGGTCTGAAAGGCGATGCGGATGTAGTGCAGCATCGCGTCCTGCATCGCGATCTGCAGCCGCCTTCCTTGGCCCGTACTCTTGCGCTCGTAGAGCGCGCCCAAAATGCTGACCGCCATCAGCATGCCGGTGCCGGTATCGCCGAGCGAGGGGCCGGGTTTGCATGGCGGTCCGTCGGGCTCTCCGGTGATGCTCATCGTACCGCCGCAGGCCTGCGCGATCATGTCGAAGGCGAGGTTCTTTTCGTAGGGGCTGCCCTCGCCAAAGCCCTTGATCTGGCAATAGACGATCCCGGGATTGACGGCGCGGATCGCGTCGTAGCCAAGACCGATGCGCTCGATCGTGCCGGGCGCCATGTTCTCGACCATGACATCGGCGTGACGCGCCATGTCCTTGACCAATGCCAGGCCGCGTTCGGATTTGAGGTTGACCGTGACCGATTTCTTGTTGGCATTGAATTCGAAGAAATAATAGGAATCGGGGCTGCCCGCAGGTCCGGCAAACGATGTCCTGCCAGGCTCGCCGCCCTTGGGATTCTCGACCTTGACGACTTCGGCGCCGAGCCAGGCGAGCGCTTCGGTCGAGGTCGGCCCGGCTTCGAACTGGGTCAGGTCGAGCACCTTGACCCCGGCGAGGCATTTGAGCGGTGCGCCCGTTATGTCCATCGCTATTTACTCCTCATGAACACGAATTCCCCACGATAGCGCAGCAGGTCCCGTCCCGGAAATCTCTTGGATGCACGGCTGCGCGCTGCTTTCTGTCGAAACCATTTTGCACGCCCGCGCAACTGCGTTACGCAGGATGTTGGCGAGTTCGGTTCTTGATGGCGGGGTCGGCGATGTCGGCGGCGGACAAGATACGGATCGGGATTCTGGGGGCCAGCGGCTATACTGGGGCCGAATTGCTGCGCCTGCTGCGCTATCATCCACAGGCCGAGATCCGGGCATTGACCGCCGACCGTCAGGCCGGCAAGCCGATCGCCGCGGTGTTTCCGCACCTCGCCGGCGAAAACCTGCCGGATCTGGTGGCGATCGGCGATGTCGACTGGACGGCGCTCGATCTTGTGTTCTGCGGGCTGCCACACGGCACCACCCAAGAAGTCATCGCTGGGTTGCCGCGGCATCTGAAGATCGTCGATCTGTCCGCCGATTTCCGTCTCGCCGACATCACAACCTACGCCGAATGGTACGGCCACGCGCACCGCGCGCCCGAGCTCCAGCATGAGGCCGTCTACGGCCTGACCGAAATTGCTCGCGAAAAGGTGAGGGGCGCGCGGCTGGTCGCCAATCCCGGCTGTTATCCGACGTCGGCACAACTGCCGCTCATCCCGCTGTTGCGAGCTCGGCTGATCGATCCGGACGACATCATCATCGACGCCAAATCCGGGGTCAGCGGGGCCGGGCGGGCGGCGCGCGAGGGAAGCCTATATGCCGAGGTCGCCGAGGGCATCCATGCCTATAGCGTCGCCAACCACCGGCATGCGCCGGAAATCGAGCAGGGGCTCTCCGAGGCTGCCGGCCAAAATCTGGTCGTCAATTTCACCCCGCATCTGATGCCGATGAACCGCGGCATCCTCTCGACGATCTACGTTCGCTTCGCCGCGGGGGCGACCCTGGGCGATCTGCGTACAGTGCTCGAAGCGGCGTATCGCGACGAGCCTTTCGTCCGCGTGCTGCCCGATGGCAGCCTGCCGGCAACGCGGCATGTGCGAGCGACCAATCTGTGCCTGATCGGCCTCAATCGCGATCGTGTCGCCAACCGGGCGATACTCGTGTCGGCGATCGATAATCTGGTCAAGGGCGCCTCGGGCCAGGCGATCCAGAACATGAATGCGATGCTCGGCCTTCCCGAGACGACCGCGCTCGAACATCGCGCCCTATTCCCTTGACCAAAACCTCGGCTGCGCTCTGCCAAGCGGCCGCGTCGGACAAGCTCTGCGCGGTCAGTTCTTGGTGACGTTCCACATGAATAGGGCCGGGCCGATATCGACCCCGACCAGATCTTTGTGAAACGCGGTTCGAGCGGAATATTCGCCGGTCGGGATATAGGGCACGCTCTTGAAGGCCTCGCGCTGAAGGTCCGCGGCGATGGTCTTGCGCTGCGCCAAGCCGGGCGCGGCGATCCACGCATCGCGAAATTTCTCGATAATCGGGTCGTTGGGCCATCCGAACCAGGCAGCGGCGCCGTTGGCGCGTAGCGGGGCGTTCACCGCCGGATCGAGGATCGCGATACCGGGAAAGGTGGTCAGAAAAATATTCCAGCCGCCCTGGTCGATCGGCGCCTTGGAGGCCCGGCGCGAGACCAGGGTGCCCCAATCCATCGCCTGTAGCTCGACATGGACGCCGAGTTGGCGCAGCAGGTCGTTGGTTACCTGCGCCAGCGCATGCAGGGTAGGAAAATCGGTCGGGTCCAGCAAGACGACCTTTTCGCCGTGGTAGCCCGCTTCCTTGATCAACTCTTTGGCCTTGGCGAGATCGCGCGGACCCTCGAGCGGCTTTGCGCCGGCATCGCTCGCCATCGGTCCGCCACACGAGTAGAAACTGTAACAGGTGTGCCAATATTTCTGATCGCCGGCAACCGCCGCCATATATTCCGATTGATCGACGGCATAGAGAAGCGCCTGACGCATCTTTTCGTTGTCAAACGGCGGCAGCAACTGGTTGAAGCGCAGCAGCCCGGCGACGCCGAACGGGCTGCCCTGGATCAGGGTTACGTCTGGATCGCGGGCGAGTAGCGGGTAAAAATCCGGCGACGGATTTTCCCACCAATCGGCCTCTCCGGCGGTGAACGCCGCCAGGGCGGTGCCGGGATCGGGTATATACAGCCATTCGACCCGGTCGACGCGCGCGACCTTGCCGCCGGCGGCCCAGCTCGGCGGTTCCTTGCGAGGCACATATTCCGGGTTCTTGACGAACACCACCTTGTGGCCCGGCTCCCATTCGCTCTTCACGAATTTGTAAGGCCCCGAGCCGGTGGTGTCCTTGATCTGCTGGTCGGCGCTGGTTTCGGCGACGCGCTGCGGCATGATGAAGGGGACGTTGCTGTCGGGTTTGGCGAGAGCGTCGATCAGCAGCGGAAATGGCTGTTTGAGAACGATCGCGAACGTCTTGTCGTCGATGATCTTATACGCGGCGAGCACCGAGGCGACGGTCTGGCCGAGCGAGTTGCGCTTGCTCCAACGCTCGAGCGAGGCGACGCAATCGGCGCTTTTGACCGGCTGGCCGTCATCGAATTTGAGCCCGTCGCGCAGGGTGAAGGTGTAGGTCAGCTTGTCGTCGCTAACCGTCCAGCGATCGACCATCTGCGGTTGCGGCTCGAAGTGGCTGTCGAGCGCGAACAGCGTGTCGTAGACCATATAGCCGTAGTTCCGCGTGATCGTCGCGGTCGTCCAGATCGGGTCGAGCACGCGGAGATCGGCTTGAGCAATTAAGCGCAAGGTTTTGCCCGGCGTCGCGGCCAGCGCGACTCCGGATGGCAGGCCAAAGAGGATAGCCAGGACGACCGATGCCAAGCGCTTCATTTCAAAACGTCCTATTTCTGTCCGGCGACCGATGAATTGATGGAAACCGGACGCCTGATCCGACGAATCCCGCGATTTGCATCCTAATACCCGTCAGTCCCGTCCGATAGAACCTTGGCTTGGTGGCTGCCGGCGACGCTGGCCGGGCTGGCGCGTCGGTAATCTCAGCCGCTCAATCGTTGATAGGCCCGCTTTCCCTGCATAGTCGTTAACCGAGTCGCCGGCGAATTGAGCCGAACCCCCGTCGGCCGAAGCGGGCGGTGCCGTTAGAGCGCGCGGTGGCTGGGAACCGGGATGGGCGGTATTGCCCTGACCGCCGGCTCTGGGTTTCGATCACGACACTGCCCAGCGCGGATGCTTACCGGGCTAAGGGCGCTAATGTGGTCCCGTCAGCAGGAGAATTGGGTCACCTCGCCGATCGGCTCGACCCTGTCTTTGCGCCCTTTAGAAAGGCGGGCTGCGGGTCTCCGATATTTCAGCGGGCGTGGCGCTGCGGCAGGTCCATCGCGACGAGGGTGCAGCATCACCGTGGCCGCCGAGTATCGCCAGAAACGGCAAGACCGACGCTGACGACGGCGTAATAGCCGTGGTCGGGGCCCGGCGGGAACCGGTGGTTGTACGGGCCGAAGATTTGGGTATGGCGTCGCCGCCCGCCGGTGGCGCCGGTTATCCGCCGCGGCTCGCGCGCCTCCTATCAGGACTGCGTCATCGGCCCATGTGCGATCGAAGGAAACCCGGCGCTATTGTGACGCGGCGTTTTCCGGATTTCGATAAACCGCGGCAACAGTCGAGTTTGGGGCGGGTCCGGCGGCCAGCGGCTCGACGGCGACGGCCGCAACCCCGGCATGCCGCATACCGAGCTCGTCGGCGGCGCGCGGCGACAGATCGATAATGAAGCCCCGACTGTACGGGCCGCGGTCGTTGATCGTAACGATCACCGAGTGCCCGGTGTCGAGATCGGTGACTTTCGCGCAGGAACCGAGCGGCAGCGAAAGATGCGCGGCGGTGGGCGTAACGGTATCGAGCCGCTCGCCGCTCGCCGTACGATCGCCGACCAGGCCGTACCAGGCGGCTTTTCCAATCTGCGGTGCGCCGACCGAATGCATCGCACCCCAATCGCGGTTGAACCGATTGCCGTCAGCCTGCGCTGCGCGGTCGATGGACGGATACCGAGGGCGAACTCGCCCACGGCGATGGAACGCCGCCCGCACCAGCCCGCGGCTATGCGCCACCCGGTGTGCAGACCGGGCTTTTCCGGGTCGATTTTGCGATTTTTCAGGTTCGGGGTTGGCGGGCGTGGCGGGATGGTAGGAGGTGCTCTTTTCCACCGTTTTGGCCATCGCGCCGGCTGAGGCCATCAACAGCGCAAGCGAAATGCCGATCGTCTGACGCAAGGGCATCCGGCATCGTCTCCTTCTTGTTGGGCATCCCTTGCCACTGGCGACAACGGGTGCGCCGCCATACCACTGGTATTGGATGGGCTTAGGGATGCAGATCAGTGTCGTCCCGGATTGTTGCCGACACATCCGGGTAGGACGGGGAGGAACCAGCCAAGCTAAACAGGGTAAATCGTCCCTGTCAACCCTCCGTGCATTTTCCTCGCAGCAGCGTTTTGGCGACCCGGCGCCGGATCAGTTAGGCATCAGCACAACACCATCGCTGCATTGCTCCAATCCTTAATTTCTATTCTTGATCAGGCCATGTTGTCTCTGAAAGACCTAAGGTCGGGCGTGGCCCAAAAGGACGCCGGCGTCCTGGCCGGCGCAACTCTTAAAATCTGTTAACGAAGTGTCGGATCGGGTCGCAGACGTGGGAACGGTTTATTTAAGGTCGTCCTCGCTCGGAGAATCCCGCGGCCAGCTTCGCTGGTCCAGGCTGCAAACCGGAAGGCGATCGATCAGCGCGATAACTCGATCCCAAGGTGCGAACCAAACGGAAAATTTTCTCGTCGTCCCCAAGTTTCTCGTCGTCCCCAAGAAGGCGGGGGCTCAGGGCCGTGGGGCAGGGTGGGAGGCTGCCCTGGATGCCCGCTGTCGCGCGCATGACGGAAAAGAACGTTACCAAGCATCAAATTCGGACCACCAGAGGTGCGCCGCAGCTCAAGCGCTCGCCACAACCGATCCAATAGCCGATTTCCGTTTCTGTGACCTCCCTCACACGAAAAATCAACCGGCGTTGCGACATTGTGCGTCGGCGGATGCGGCCTTCCCCGCTCCAGCGATGTCGAGAGGATCAGATGCCGGGCATGACCGAGGGAGCGCTCCGCGCGCTTAGCAGAGCGTGGTTGACGACCGTCATCGCCACAGCGTTGCTGAGTGCGGCGCTCGCCGTGGCGCCGGTGTGGAACAGCGCCGCCTATCTGAGTGCTCTGCCGGGCGCCTTGAACCTCGGCCAGTGAACCCAATAACGGCGGCAAGGCGGGTCTCATCCTACGGCGCGCTCCGCTGGCGATCCGACCAGGTCGCGCACCAGGCGCAGCGAGGGTACGATCGGCCGTCCGGCGCGCAGCACGAGGTGCGGGATCCAGCGCCGCTCGGCAGTCAGGACCTCGCCGCGGGCATCGGCCAACGGCCAGTTCCCGACTCGCTCTTCGAGCACCGTCACATCGGCGCGCGAGCCGATTGCGAGGGTCCCGATCTCGGCCTCGTCACGGAGCACGCGGGCCGGGTTGACGGTGACTGCGGCCAGCGCATCGGCGAACGGCATACCGAGCGCCACCAGGCTCGCAAAGGCGCCGGCGAGGCTGTAGTCGAGCGCGCTGTCGTCATGCATCTGGTGAAAGAGGCCGTGCACATCGCTGCTGATGATGTGCGGCCATAGCCCGGCCTCGATCATCCGGTGCGCGGTTGCATAGCTGAAATTGATGCCGAAGCCGATATCGAGCAGCAGGCCATGCGCTACCGCATCGACCAGCAACGGCGAGGGCCGTTCGTCGCCGCCCAGTACGCCATCGGGCATCGCCGAATAGACATGGGCCAAGATGTCACCGGGATGGGCGATCGCCAGGGTCAGCGGCAACAGCGCGCGAGGCTCGGGGCGGCGAGTTTCTCGTCGACTTCGAACAATTCGCCGGTGTGGAAGTAGAGCGGCAAGCCGGTGCGGTCTGACGCCTCGCGCGCCTTGCGTACGACATCGAAGCCCCAGCGCGACCAGGCGCCGGATTCGGCATGGATCTCACCAAACCCGCGCACCAGATGCGGATGGGCCTCGGCCTCGGCGACCACCAGATCGACATCGACGACGTCGGGCGTATGGATGATCGGCCCGGCAAGGCCGCCGCGGAGGGTCCCGGCCGAATTGATCGACGGAAAACACCGAATATCGGTCTGCGCGCGACGGGCAATGTAGTGCTCGAAGGCCGGGATCGTATAGGCGCCGGCGCCGCCCTGGTCGACCGCGGTAGTGACGCCCGAATGAACTCCAGCGTCGTCGGGCGGCAAGCCGAAGGTCGTCATCCATTCGAAGACATGGACGTGCAGATCGACCCAGCCCGGGGTCACCAGCTTGCCGGCGAGACCAATTATTTGGCGCGCTTGCGGGGCGAGATCGGGGCCGATCGCGGCGATCCGCTGGCCGTCCACGGCCAGATCGCAGATCCGGTCGAGGCCGTTTGCCGGATCACAGATCCGCGCGCCGCTCAGCACCAGATCGTAAAGCGGTCGCCGCTCGGTCATCGCCGTTCGCCTTCTCGCTGCTCATGCCCAGTGCGCGACCTCGGCGAACTCGAGCCGGGGCAGGCGCGGGCGCAAGCTAGCACGCTCGCCGTAGCCAATGTTCAACAGAAAGTTGCTGCGCCACCGGCCATCGGCCAAGAATGCGGCGTTTACCTTGGCCGGATCGAAGCCAGACATCGGCCCGCAATCGAGCCCCTGCGCGCGCAACGCCAGGATCAGATAGGCGCCCTGCAGGGAGCCGTTGCGGAACGCGGTTTCGAGCGCCAGCGCCTCGTCGCTGGTGAACCAGCCGCGCGCGTCGGTATGCGGATAGAGGCGCGGCAAATGATCGTAGAATTCGCAGTCATAGGCGACGATCGCGGTCACCGGCGCGGTTCGCACCTTGTCATAATTTCCGGCGGAGACGCAGGGAAGCAGCCGCTCCTTGGCGGCGGCGCTGCGCACCAGCACCAGCCGCATCGGCTGACAATTGGCGCTGGTCGGGCCGAGCTGGGCGAGCGCGAGGGCGGTTTCGACGACATCCTGCGGCACCGGCCGCTCCTGCCACCGGGTAAAGGTGCGCGCCTCGCCAAACAGGGTTGCGAGCGCCTCCTCGGCAACCCTGTTCACGCCGCGAGCGCCTTGGCGCGGCTCTTCATCAAGGGCTGGATGCGCTGGCCGAATTGCTCCAGGCCGATCACGAAATCGTCAAAAGTCAGCATCACGCCTCTGACACCCGGTACCGTTGCGACCTCGTCGAGCATCCGCGCCACCGAAATGTAGGAGCCGACGAGCACTCCCTGATTAGTCGGCGAGGTGCGATCGGTCAATTTGTACCGATTGGGCGTGGCGTAGGGGTCGGGATTGGGATCGGCGCCGGCCTGGGCTTCGCGCCAGGCGAAGGCTTCGCGGTCGATCCCGTCCTTGTAGTGCTCCCATTTCGCCCAAGCGGCGGCATCGGTCTCGTCGGCGATCACCATGATCAGGATCAAGGCGCCGACATCGCGGTCGGTCTTGCCAATTGCCGCGATCAGTCTGGCGACACTGGGGGCAAAGCGCGTCGGGTCGTTGACGCCGAAGCTGGCGCAAAAGTTGTAATCGCAATATTCGGCGGCAAACCGCGTGCCGCGCTCGCTCTGCGCCGCGCCAATGATCCGGATCGGAGCCATCGGCAACGGGCTGACCCGGCAATCGTCCATCTGGAAGAACTCGCCGCGGAGATTGGAGCTGCCGGTCGTCCACAACTCGCGCATGATGGTGACGTATTCGGCGCAATACTCGTAGCGACGCTGGAAATGCGCCTCGCCGGGCCAAATTCCCATTTGGGTGTATTCGGCCTGCTGCCAGCCGGACACAATGTTGATGCCGAATCGGCCGTGCGAAATAAAATCGATCGTGACCGCCATGCGCGCGGCAATCGCCGGCGGCATCGTCAGCACCGCAACCGAGGCGAACAGCGCGATGCGGCTGGTTATCGCTGCGAGCCCGGCCATTAGCGTAAAGGATTCGAGGTTGTGGTCCCAGAATTGCGACGGTCCGCCAAAGCCGCGCAATTTGATCATCGACAGCGCAAAGTCAAGACCGTACCGCTCGGCTTTCTGCGTCACCTCGCGATTGAGGTCGAAACTCGGCATGTATTGCGGCGAGGTGGTCGAAATCAGCCAGCCGTTGTTGCCGATCGGCATAAACACGCCGACTTCCATGGATTTGCCTCCTGCCGATGGGTTCGCCCGATAATCAAGCAAGCGGGATGCCAATCGGGCGGTCAGCCGACAGCAGTTTTGAGGGGGAAAAAAGCAGGCCGCCGATCCCTCGCCTGCCCAGGGCAGCGGCACGATGTTGCCGAATTGTCGCCAGAATTTTTCTCTATGCCCGAAATGTTAGCAAAGGTCTATACTATTTGGTTTCTAATTACTCATATGACTAAATAATGATCGTCAGATCTTCTAAGGATATAGGCTGATCATCTGCAATCCCGATGATTGGTTTTGGTGCAATATACTTATGGCATGCTTCTTGCGTGTTCATTCGCTTCGGTCGTCGTTGGGTCGACGCCGGCGAGTTGGCAAGGAGGATACGGATGCATTCGGTCACGGAAATCGAGGAAAAGATTCGACGACGCTATCACCAGCCCAAGGGGGTCGAGCAATTCGGCATCGAGCCGGTGCCGACCGAATTGAAGACGGTGCGCTGGCTCGACATCTTCTCGATCATCTTCGGGTTTGCACTCAATCCAGGATCGATCCTGGTCGGCGGCCTCGCGGTGGTGTCGGGATTGTCGTTTTTCGGAGCGGTCGGGGCTATCACCGGTGGGGGTGCTCCTGGCGACCATCGCCTACATCATCATGGCGACGGTGGGGGTCGACTACGGCATGCCGGGTCAGGTCGCGACCCGAGTGGTCTACGGCATGCGCGGGGCGAAACTGGTGCCCTCGTTGCTCCGCACCCTCGCCTCGAGCTACTGGTTCGCGTTTCAGACCGTGATTGGTGCGACGGCGATGGTGGCGATCCTCGAAACGCTGGACCGGCACCCGGCACTCCTCGTTGATCGCCGTCAGCATCCCGTTTGGCGTGGTGCAGGCCGTGGTCGCGATCGTCGGATACGATCGCTTAAGCCGCTGTCGCGCATGGCGTTGCCGGTGAAGATGGCGATCTTCGTCCATTTGTGCTGGTCGTGCTCGCCACGCTTCGACGACCCGCATTTCGCGCCGAGGGCGGGTTTTCGCCTTCCCCGGCAAGAGCGAAGGCGGCTGGTAGCTGTTCGTCGCCTGGCTCAACGCCTCGGCGGCGGGCTGGCTGACGATGATCACCGACGCCGCCGATTTCTGCCGCTATTCGCGCACCCGCGCCGACATGTGGATCGGGACGCTGTCGGCGGCGGCAATCGGGACGTTCGTCTCCGGCGCCCTCGGCGCCTACGCCGCCGCCGCCGTGCTGGGCAAGAGCGGCAACCCGTTCGTCATCATCGCCGGTGTCAGCACCTCGTACCTGACCCTGGCGCTGATCCTCGTCTTTATCGCCTTCGACAACTGGACGATCAACGTCCTCAATCTCTACACAGGCGGGCTGTCGATCTCGAACATTTTCGAGCGGCTCGGGCGGTTTTGGACGACGCTGATCGCCAGCCTCGTCGGCATCGCGCTGTCGGCGATCCCGGATGTGCTGAACTCCTATCTCAGCTACGCGACTTTGCTCGGCAATGTGTTCTCGCCGATCGCCGGGGTGCTTGTATTCGACTATTTGATCCTGAAGCGCACCCAGCTGGACCTGTCCCGGCGCTGTTCCAGCCCATGGACGGGCCGCTACCGCTATTGGGGCGGGGTTCAACCTGATCGCGATCGGTTGGACGGCAGCCGGCTTCCTGTTCTACATGTTCGTCGTGCCGGCGACGTGGATCCAGGTTTTGGTCACTTTGGTGGCCACCGGCGCCGGCTATTGGGCGACGACGGTGTGGCCGGCGCCTCGCCTCGTTGAACTCGGCCGGGCGGCAAGGCCGGGCGATCAGCGCGAGGCGATCGAGGATCTTGATTGGGAGTTGGCGTTGCGCTGATACCGACGCGGCGAGGGAGCAGAGGATCTTACATCCGGCCCGCGCGTCATCCATCAGGGAATCAGCGCGGGTCGGCCGAATGGCCTAAGATCGCCCGGAGGCACGTTTCCGGGAGGGTATAATGTCTGTGATCAAGGCCTTCGATCTCGCTTATGGGCGGCTGCGCTCGCCCGATCTCGACAAGCAGGAAGAATTCCTGACTGATTTCGGCATGGTCCGAGCCGACCGCACCAAGAACGCACTCTACATGCGCGGCACCGACGCGCCGCACCACCTCCACGTCACCGAACTGGGCGAGCCGCGCTATGTCGGAATTGCGGTTCATGCCGCCGCCATGGAGGACCTCGAAGCGGGTGGCGCGGGTCGAGGGCGCCTCGAAAATCGAGGACATCGACGAGCCCGTGGGCGGCAAGCGGGTCCGCCTGACCGACCCCGACGGCTACCAGGTCGAAGTCGTCCACGGCATGCAGATGCTCGCTCCGATCCCGGTGCATCGCCCGAAGGTCAATTCCGGCGACGACAAATACCGCCGCAAAGGCGAATTGTTCCGGATCGAGCGCGGCCCCTCGCACATCAAGCGGCTCGGTCATTTCGTTGTAATGAGCAAGAACTTCGAAAAGACGCTGGGCTGGTATCGCGAAATGCTCGGCTTCCGCTGCTCCGACGAGTTCTATGCCGGCGACAAGGGCAACATCGTCGGTTCGTTCAACCGGCTCGACCGCGGCGACGATTATGTCGATCACCATGCATTCTTCTGCATCCGCGGCGACAAGAGCGGGCTCAACCATCTGTCTTACGAGGCGGCTGACATCGACGACGTGATGGCCGGTCACGAGCATCTGGAAGGCAAGGGCTACCAACACATGTGGGGGATCGGCCGTCATCTGATCGGCAGCCAGCTGTTCGATTACTGGGCCGATCCGTGGGGCCGGGTGCATGAGCACTGGGCCGACACCGATGTGCTGAACGCCAGCACCCCGCCCAATATTCTTGAGCGCGGCGCCGGCACCGGCGGGCCGTGGGGCCAGCCGATCCCGCAGATCTTTATGGGGCACGCCTCGCCCTGAGCGGCGAGCGCGTAGCCTATCTGTATCCCCTCTCGCTATCCGTGCCGAGCCCGCCGATCGCGATATACGCGCCAGTATAGACGCGGCAGGCAGCGCTGCGGTCGACACGATAGCGATGGCGGCCGCAGCGCAAGCGGTCGGATCGCGCGAGAATGGCAAATAGTGCGGCAGCGGCTGCGACCGAGCGCGCCGCGTCGGGCGGTCTCGACACGGTCGCGGTTGCTCGCTTCCGGCCTAGTCATGCTACTCTCGGTCGTCCGTCGGCAGCGGGGCGGGCGGTAATGCAGGGACGGGCGGATGCTGGCAGGCGGGTGGGTCGATCGGGTCGTTCTGGCGCTGTCGGGGATCACCCTGGTTCTAGTCGTCGTCTATCTGTTCCTGGTCCAGGAAAACCGCTCGGCCCAGGCCGAGGACAATCAGCGTCAGCAATTCATCAACCAGAGCATTGAGTTCAACCGGCTCAATAACGCGCTAATTCAAGCGCTGGCCAGAACTGCCGTCAGCGCCAAGGATGACAAGCTGCGCGACCTGTTGGCGCAAAACGGGATCACGATCAACGCCGTGACCGGGGCGCCTTCCGAGAAGGCAGCACAGCCGACATCCGTGCCGCCGGCCACGCCGGGAAATGATGATGACCGTCGGTCGGAATGGGGGTCGGGATTGGAGCGAGTTGCCGCTGCCGCTGATCCTCGTCGTATTGTCGCTGTTCGTGCTGATGGCGTTCGAGACCGGCCAGGCGATCCACGACCGCAGCGCGCTGGCCGATCTGCGGCGCTCGCAGGAGCCGAGCATGCAGCAATCGGTCAAGCTGCGCCAGCAGTCGCAAACCCTCGCCAGCAAGACCGCCGAACTCGCCGCCGCGGGCGATGCCGGCGCCAAGAGCGTTGTCGATCAGATGAAGCGGCAGGGCGTCAGTTTGTCGGCGCCGAAAAGGTAGCGCCGGCCGGCCGGAGCTAATACATCTCGGGTGTGATCACATTCTGCGGGCGGTTGGTGAGGAGTGCCGCGCGCATTGTCTCAGCCGATTTGACCCG
>CAVZKP010000040.1:0-95410 GCA_963775875.1 uncultured Alphaproteobacteria bacterium | reverse complement strand
GCGTCGGATTGCCTGCTCGGTCAGATCGAGCCAGCGGTCGAGGTCGGCAAAGTCGAATTCGCGACGTCCGAACGGCGGCAGCGCAGGGGAGGGGAGCAAGACTTTCGCGGTCTCGGCGGCGTGATTTTCGGCGCCCCTCGCAACGCCGGCGGCGCTCGGCCGGCCGGGACGGCGGCCGGGCAGCGGGCGGCGCGGCCGGGCGGCCGCCTCGCGCAGCGGCGCCAAATCCTTGAGCCCGTAGAGCCGCCGCTTGGTGCGGTGGGTGATCTCGGTGGCAACCCCGAGGACGACAAACCCGTCGAGCAGCCGCGTCGCGTTGTTCGTCGCCATGCCCAACGCCTGGCCGAGCGAGGTGGCCGAGACCAGAGGGGCCGCGGCCAGGATGTCGACGGCCTGGGCCGCGCGCGAATTGCGGCGCCGGCCGGCGACCGCGGCGCGGGCGGCCAACCATCGGCGCTCGATGCTGCGCAGCAGCGCGATCCCGTCTTCGGCCTCGGCGGCGAGGGCAGTCAGAAAATGCCCGACCCAGGCCTCGCGCGCCCACGGAGTTTCGGCGCCGAGCGCGCCGGCGCCGGTCAAGAGCGGGCAGGGTAGGGCGGTCAGCCCTCGCCCCAGCCAATACCGAACCAACGCGGCGCGCAGCGGCGGCCGCGCGCTGCCGCGATCGAGCCAGGCATGCGCCGCAAGGGCGGCGCCAAACAGCGGCGATTGGCCGTCGGCGCCCGCCTCGAGATGGGCCACCGCCGCGCTGATCGCGTCCTGTTGCGCCCGGTCGGGCTGGACATACCACCGATAAAGTGCGAGCGCATATTGGGCGGCAGCGAACAAGAGGCCGCGCTCGAACATCGGCGGCACATGATCAACCCGCAAGCGCACCCCTTCGAGCAAGGCGGCGAGGTGCTAGGGGTCGATCGCCTTGCCGTCGACCGCGGCCTGACGGCGCACCGCGTCGAGCCGGGCGCGGTAGGCCCAGGCCGGGGCGAGCGGGTGGTCGGCGACGGCCGCGTCGAGCCGGGCGATGGCGCCGGCGGCGCGCTCGAGGGCCGCGGCGATGGGTGCCGCCGGGGCCTCGATGCAGTAGTGGCGATCGTGGTGCCTCACGATTTCTGGAGGTGCAGGCCAAGCAACAGGCGGTTCATCGGCGCTCCGGTGTCAGTTCGTGCGATCGTCGACCGAAGTCGGAAGACCAGGTGCGCTGCAGATTGCCGCGACAGCATTAGGTTGTCCCTTCCTGTGTTTGGGTCACGGATCTTCGCACGGATCAGATCGCCATCGATGATCCCTGAATACCGCTTGCACCGCGGCCGATTCGGCAGCGGTGACGGACAGTGATATATCTTTTGCACTTTGAGTGATAGAATGACCTCAATTATCCTATGCTGCGGTTGCCGTATCCGGGATAACCGTCTGGCTGCCGGTCGGCAAGACCGATCTGTGTCCGGTCAGAGCCCTCGAGACCTGGCTTTCCATTGCCGAGATCACCGAGGGCCCATTGTTCCGGCGGCTGTGGCGGCTGCCGCCGCCGCGCGTGCGCCGGGGCGCGAAGCGCAAGCCGATAGCCGACCGCTACCGCATTGGTACCCATCCGATCGACACCGATTCGATTGCGCTTGTCGTCAAAAAATGGACCGGCCTCGCCGGGCTTGACGGCGCCGCTTTCGCCGGGCACAGCCTGCGGCGCGGCGCGATCTCGAGCGGCGTCGCGCAAGGCGTCCATATTGCGCGATTGAAACAGTTCTCGGGGCACGCCTCGCTCAAGAGCCTCGAGGAATATGTCGAGCTCGACGAATTGCGGCAAAATCATCCGCTGAAGGACGTTCTCTAAAAAAGATACCGGAGGATAATAGATGAGCGAGCGCAGCCAGACCGGCGAACGAACGATCGTGCGGGCGGCGATCTACCCGGCGATTGGTATTGCCCGGGTCGGGAACAGCGCGAGTGAATATTTCCTCGCCCCTGAAGTAACCGACCCGCTGCCGGAGCCGCCGGGCTTTTACCGTGATCCGACCGGCGCGCTAAAACGTCAGGCGGTCCGGTTTCGCATCTATGGTTTGGACGCGGCCGGCATACCGGTCGCCGAACTTACCGCAGACAATGCCGAGATTCTCTGGACTGTACATCTCGCCAACAAAAAATCCGCCTGGTACCAATTCCAGATCGCGCTCGACATTCCCGAGGCCGATTCGGCACCGCCGTCCTGGCTGCGCAACATGACGATCGGGGACAGAGCGAGCCTGATTATCGATCCGGGTCCGCGCCATGTCAGCGGCTGCAATATAGGCGGCGGCCCGGGCCACGCGTTCGACACCGGCGAATTCCTTGGCTCCAAGGTTTATCTGGGCGAGATCCAGACCGACGCACAGGGCCGGCTGCTCGTCCTCGGCGGGCGCGGCAAATCAGCGTCTCACAGCGGCGCCCGGGCGGTAACTTTTGCCAATAATGAAGGCTGGCATGACGACACCTCTGACGGCCCGGTGACCGCCGAGATCACTTATAACGGACGGAAGCTCCAGACCGAGCCAAGCTGGATCGTCGTCGCTCCTCCGAATTACGGGCCGTTGCAGAAATCGGTCCGCACGATGTGGGATCTGATGCGTGATGTGGCCATCAGCGCCGGAATGCTGCCAAGGCCGGCACGTCCGTCCTTCGAGCACGACATCCGACCAATCTTCGAGCGGCTGGCGCGGCTGCAATGGGTAAACGCCGGGTTCGCCGCTGGGTTCGGCTGGGGCTCGCCAAGCTACTTCGCATCGCCGGAATGGCTCGTGAACATGTCGCGTCAAACCGACGACACAGCGGAGATGCGCCATGTAATTGCCAACCAGTTTAGGGTGTTCGCCCGGGATTCGTGGTCGCCGGTGCAATGGCCTTGGCTCTATGGCGATGCGATGAATATCCCACCAGCCGAGACGCCGCGCCAGAACGCGGTATTGACCGATACCCAACTGAGCATGCTGCAGCAATGGTCGGCGGGTGATTTCGACGCCGATTATATTCCGGACCGCTCTCCGCCGCGCAGGATCGATGACGTCGCGCCGGCCGAGCAGCCCGCCATGCTCGATCGCGCCTCACTCGAATTCTGCCTCGCTGACGCGTTTCATCCGGGTTGCGAGATGACCTGGCCGATGCGTATGGCCGGGCTCTACGTGGCGCCGTTCCGCCTTGCTCATGCCCCGCCGGGCTGGATCGAGCCGGCATACGGTCCGGTACTCGGTGCTGATCTGATCAACCTACCGAATGGGCCGTTGCTCGGCGGGCAGCTACCCGGCGGCATTACGCGCTGGATGGCCGTGCCATGGCAGACCGACACGGCGAGTTGCCGCTCGGGTTATCTCAAATCCTATGATCCCTATGTCCCAACCTTTTGGCCCGCACGCGTTCCGAACCAAATCCTAACTCGGGCGGATTATGACATTGTCGTCAACGCGGACGAGCCGATGGCCGCCCGCTTAGCCGCTTTTGCACGCCGCGCCTCGTGGCTGCGTCCGCTCGGCAGCAAAAGCTACACCGATCAGATCAACAACATGATCTCCCATTTCGACCATATGGGCATCGTCGAGACCCGGCCGGGACCCGTTTCCGGGACCTTTCCAAAGGTGATGGAGGTGGAAGACCTGCATCCGGCGGCGCGGGCGCTCGCCGCGGCAGTCGGCCCACGCGCGGCCGAAGAAATCGATCTATCCGGGATCGACAAGGTGCGACGCTTTCCGCACGGTCTCAGGCGCCGAAGCGATTGATCCGCGCCGACGTCTTGATTTTGGGCGCAGGCCCGGCCGGCGCGGCGGCCGCACTGAACCTTGCGCCGACGCGGCAGGTGGTTCTGGTCGAGCGGCGGGCCCAGGCTACGCCACGCATCGGTGAGGCGCTGCCGCCGGCCGCAGGGCGACTGCTGGCAGACATGGGTTTGTTCGAAGATTTTACTACGCAAAGCCACGCGGCTTGCTACGGCAATCGCGCGGTCTGGGGCGCAGAGACTGTACTCGAAACCGACTTCCTGCGCGACCCCGACGGCCATGGCTGGCACCTCGATCGCGCACGGTTCGACACGTGGCTTCGTCGCATCGCCGTGGCGCGGGGTGCGCTCCTGCTGACCCCCGCGCGGCTTGTCGCAATCCAACGCAGCGGCGATGGCTGGCAGGTGCGAATTGCTACAGCGCAAGGCGCGGTAGATTTGGCCGTCGGCTTCGTCATCGACGCCGCTGGGCGCGCGGCCTCACTTGCCCGCCGCCTTGCCGCTCGCCGCCGGGTTAGCGACCGGCTGGTGTGCGGCTGGGTCCTCGGCTGGGCCCGGCCGATCCAGCTCGGCGCCGGCCTGACCACGGTCGAGGCGGTCGAGGATGGATGGTGGTATACGACGCCTCTTCCTGAAGGGCGGCGAGCGCTGGCCTTTTTGACGGACGCCGATCTTCCGGCAGCCAGGATCGCGCATGATAGGGCCTGTCTTGTGCAATGCGCGGCAGCCACGCGAGAAATCGGCGCGATTATTGCCGAAAGCCAATTCGTCCCGAGCAGAGGCGGCTTTACCGCGGCACACAGTTCCCTCTTGGTCCCCGCTGCGGGAGAACGCTGGCTTGCGGCGGGCGATGCCAGTATGACTTTCGACCCGTTGGCAGCGCAGGGACTGTTACACGCGCTGTTCACCGGCCTAGCCGCGGCGGCGGTGGCGGATGACTGCCTCTCGGGTAGTCGCGACGCGGTGCCTCGATACCGGGAGTTGATGTGCGGGATCGAGCACGCCTATCGACGGCATCTAGATTTTTACTATGCGAGCGAGTCTCGCTGGCCCAAGGCTCCGTTCTGGCAACGTCGCACGGAGCCGCCGCCTCGGTTGCAGGGAGTGCGATAAATCCGCCCTGCCATTCCCGCGCCTCGCAAACCATAAGCGCCGATGAGCGGGGAAGCCCCACCGCGGTGACCTCGGCGGGGCCTTCCGGTTAGCGGTCGCGGCTCCCACAGGGCGCTGTGGGTGGCCCCGTCTTCGGCCGGGCGGTCGAGCTTGACCAGCCGGCAGCGAACCCAGTTTGGGCCGAATTCCGGGTTATGTGGTGCACTGCATAAAGCCGGTTATGCGAAGCTGAGCGTTATGCGGAGCGGCGTCGCTTAGGACGAGGATTTCCGCGCCGCGCGGCGGGTGCGCGCTCCGCATAATTCCGGGGAGAGGGGCGGCGGCGCCGCGCCGAGCGCGACGCCGCGGCCGGCGGATCAGCGCGACCAGACCAGCGCGTAACCGCCCTCGAGCTCGACGAGGTTGGCGAAGATCGGGGCCGGGAAGGACGGGTCGTCGAGCTTCACCGAGTGATAGGCGGTGTTGTCCTTGGACGTGCGCTTCCAGGCGGCGCCGATCTCGACGGAGCCGGCGAGCACCCGCAGGGCCGGGGCCTTCTCGTTCGATGACGCCTCGGCCGGGACGAAGCGCGCTTTGACGTTGAGCGAGAGGGTGCGGATGGTGCCGCTGAGGATGCCGTCGTCGCCGCGGGTGAAGCTGCCGATCTGAGCCATGGTGACCTCCTTGATGCTGTCTCAGGACCGCGCCCATCGCGGCCTGATGGCGGTCGACAGCGCCACGACGGCCGGCCCGCAGCCGCAGGCCCGCAGCAACGCGGAGGACGGTCGGGCGCGAGTTTCTTGTTTCCGCGAGGAATGCGCGAATCCGGGGTCCCCGCGCGACTTGGCGCGCGGGGTGGTCGGGCAGGGGAAGAAAGTCGCCGCCCGGCCGTTGCGGGATCGAGGCCGGCGACCCGGCACGGGGAGCGCATCGCGGCGCTTGATCCGCCAGCGCCAGGCCGCAGGGATTCGCGGTCCCAAGCCGTCAAGGAGAGCCCCGGTTCAGGCGTCTTCCCCGCGATGACGACGCCAGCCGCCGCCAAGCCCCACCTGCACGACAAAAGCCCGTTTCCGTAGTCGCGCGATCGAACAAAAGGCTCCGGGTGCAAAGCCAATGACGGAGGTCAAATGCTGAGCAAAGCAACATCAAGACATGGGGGTGGCGGCAAGGCTCGTCACACGGCCGGCGGGGAGCCGTCTTCCAGCAACGAGGCGATCAGCGCGTCTGGCGCCTTGAACCGCCCGCGGCGCAGCTCCGGCGGGATAACCGCTTCGACGGCCTCCAGCTTTTGCGCGGGGTCCATGCGCAAGTAGACTTCTGTCGTGCGGATATCGGCATGACCGAGCCAGAGGGCGACCTTCCGCACGTCGCGCGTCGCCTGAAGCATGATCACGGCGCAGCTGTGCCGCAGTTGGTGCGGCGATACCGAGCGCCCGCGCAAGGATGGGCAGGCAGCGGCGGCGGCGCGGGCATGCTTATCCAGCTCATTGGCGCGCACACCATCCCCTCACGGCCGCCATTCGGCCCTATCCTAGGGTCGCGGCCGGGGGATAACGCCGCTGGTTCTCGCCGCCCCGGGCCGCGCGCCACAGTGGAGAGAAGACGCATGACAATGACCGGAGCAACCGACTTCGATATCGCCAGGTTGCGGGCGCGGCGCACCAACAAGTGGCACAAATTTCCGCCCGACGTGCTGCCCGCGTGGGTTGCGGACATGGATTTCGGCGTCGCGCCTTCGATCACCGCCGCGCTGGCGCGCCTGACGCGAGACCAGGAATACGGCTATGCCGCGCGCGACGGCGTGCTGGCCGCGGCCTTCGTCCGCCGCATGGAGCGGCGCTTCGGCTGGCGCACCGATCCCGCGGACACGATCGCGATCGGCGATCTGGTGCAGGCCAGCTTCTCCTCGGTCATGGCGTTCAGCCAACCGGGCGACGCGATCCTATTGCAGCTTCCCTCCTATCCGCCCTTCATGCGCGCCATCGAGGATACGGGCCGCCGCCTGATCGCCAACCCGATGCGCGATGACGGCACGCGGTGGGTGCTAGACTTGGGCGCCTATGAGGCAGCCCATGATCTGCGCCTGCGCATGCTGATATTTTGCCATCCGCAGAACCCCACCGGGCGGGCCTTCAGCCGGGGAGAACTGGAGGAGGTGGCGAACTTCGCGATCCGGCATGATCTGGTGGTGGTGTCCGACGAGATCCACGCGGATATCGTCTACCCTGGCAACACGCATATTCCGCTCGCATCGCTGCATCAGGAGATCGCGGCGCGCACCATCACCATCACCTCGGCGACCAAGAGTTTCAACATCCCGGCTCTGCGCTGCGCCGTCATGCATTTTGGCGCGCCCGCGCTGAAGGAGGAGTTTGAGAAGCGCATCCCGTCGCGGTTGCTTGGCTCGCCGGGGGTGACCGGAGTCGATGCGACGGTCGCGGCGTGGGATGACGGGCAGCCGTGGCTGGACGAGATTCTCGCGCAGTTGCGGGCGAATTGCGATTGGTTGGCGGCGACGCTCGCCGCCGAGCTTCCGGCCGTGACCATGCGATTGCCGGAGGCGACCTATCTGGCCTGGCTTGATTGCCGGGCGCTGGAATTGCCGTGCCCGGCCGGGCAGTTCTTTCTCGATCGGGCCAGGGTTGGGCTGAATTTTGGCGAGACCTTTGGTGCGAATTACGCGGGGTTCGCGCGGCTGAATTTCGCGACGCCGGCGGCGATACTGAGGGAGATTGTTAGGCGGATGGGGGAGGCGGTGAGGCAACGATAGATTCTGAAGAGGTTGACTGCGGTTAATGGCCTAATCGGCGCTGAGCTGCCGATGCAGCTGCAGCCCTTGCACGGATCTTGGCGGGCGGCGAGCGTGTTGACGCCGCCGAACGCGTGTGCTGGCCTTGTGGCGTCATGGAGCACGAACCGCAGCGCAACGAGCTGGGCCAGCCGGTCGGTTGGCCGGTCGCGGGCTGGTCGCCGCGGCCGCACCCGCCGCGAATCGCGACGGCCGGCCGCTTTGCCACGGTCGAGCCGCTCGACCCCGAGCGCCATGGCGCCGAATTGTTCGACGCAAATTCCGAGGACCGCGAGGGGCGCTTGTGGACCTATTACAATTTCGGTCCGTTCCCGACGCTTTCGGAATATCGCGCCTGGCTCGACGACGCCTGCGCCAATCCTGACCGGCTCTATCACGCGATCCGCGACAATGCCCTTGGCCGGGCGGTCGGGGTCGCAGTTTATCAGAACTGGGTGCCGACGATGGGCACGATCGAGATCGGCGGTCTCGTGTTCAGCCCGCTTCTGCAGCGCCGGCCCGCGGCGACCGAGGCGATGTACCTGATGATGCGCCGGGTGTTCGACGAACTCGGCTACCGCCGCTACGAATGGAAATGCGATTCGCTGAACCTGCCGTCGCGCGCCGCCGCTCTCCGGCTCGGCTTTCACTATGAGGGCCTATTCCGCCAAGCGATGATCACCCGCGGGCACAACCGCGACACCGCCTGGTTCTCGGTCATCGACCGCGACTGGCCCGCGCTGCGCGCCGCCTTCGAGCGCTGGCTCGACCCGCGGAATTTCGCGGCCGACGGCAGCCAGCGCCGACGCCTGGCGGATCTGCGATCTGGCGCCGGATGAGCGGCAGGACGGCACCGTCGCTGGCGCTGCTGTCGGCGATCACGGCGCTCGCGTTCTGCGGCTTGCATATGATCGTCCCTGCTTTGCCGCTGCTCGTCGCGGCCTTCGCCGATACGCCGGCGCATGTGCAGCTCGTCCTGAGCCTCTATCTCGCCGGGATTGCCGCCGGGCAGCTTGTCTACGGCCCGGTTTCCGACCGCTTCGGGCGGCGTCCGGTGTTGCTCGCGGGTCTCGCGGCATTTCTCCTCGGCACGGCGCTGTGCGGCGCCTCATGGTCGTTGCCGGCGCTGATCGCGGGACGCGTTCTGCAGGCGCTCGGCGCCTGCGCCGGCATCGTGCTGAGCCGCGCGATGATCCGCGACGTCTATGAGCGCGAGGCGGCGGCGCGCGGATTGGCGCTGGTCATGATGGCGATGACGCTGGCGCCGGCGATCTCGCCTGCGCTTGGCGCCTACGTCGCAGAATGGTTTGGCTGGCGGGCGATCTTCGCGGTGCTCGGCGGGTTGGGCGGCGTTGTTCTTGTTGCGACCGTCATCCGGCTCGGCGAGACCAACCGGCAGCGGGTCCGGCTCGATCTTGCCGGCATGGCGGAGACCAACCTGGCGCTGCTGCGCTCGCCCGCCTTTGTCGGCTTTGCGGTGTGCGGCGCCTGCACCAGCGCCTCGTGGTTTACGTTCATCGCCAGCGCGCCGCACATCCTGGCGGAGGCGCTGCACCAGCCGCCGAGCACCTACGGGCTGATGATCCTGCTGCCGATGGCGACCTACATGCTCGGCAATGCTGTGGCGGCGCGGTTTGTGCCGCGCTTCGGGAGCTTGCAGCTGCTGCTTGCCGGCCGGGCGCTCGCCTGCGCCGCCGCGCTCGCGATGGCGCTGTGGGCAGGTACGGCGCCGCTCAGCGTCTGGCTCTTGTTCGTGCCGATCGGGCTGGCCGAAATCGGCGACGGCATGAGCGGGCCAGCCGTCATGGCGGCGGCGCTCAGCATCCAGCCGCGGCGCGCCGGCACTGCGGCGGGGCTGATGGGCTTTCTGCAGATGGCCGCCGCCGCTCTCGGCAGCTTCGTCGTCGCCTTGCTGCCGTACCGGAACGCGTTCGGCATGATCGCGCTGTTCGGCGGCTTTGTCGCGCTCGGGCTGGCTGCTGCGGTTTTCGCCGTGCGGTGTACGCAGCCGCCGCCGGCGGCGGCTGCCGAGGAGCCGCCGGTCTTGCCGGGCGCGCCCGCAGCCGCTGCCAAGTTCCAAGTGGCCACGCGAGGCTAAGAACGAAGTTCACCTCCTGCTCCGGCTGCCGACGATCAGCGCATCCAGTGGCGCATCCTGTTGGCTGCGCTCCGGGCAACACACTTACAAGAATCCGACTAAATCTTCCTCGTGGATGCGAACGACCGGAATCGGCAGATTGTGTTGAAAAGTCGGGCTTGCCAGGACCCCGGCTAAATTACTGAGTGGAAATCAACGGGGATCTGATGCCGAAGATTTCGATTGCTGAGGGAACGCCGGCGGTCTGGCAGGCCGAGCGCACGAGGTTCGGCATCCCTTCCAACTTTTCGCTGTTTGCCGCGGCTGTTCAGCTGCATCGCCCGGGTATCCGCTGCATGCTCCTCAACATCGCCGATGGTGAAGCCTTGGCGTTCGGCACCGCGCTTTCGGACTTCCACGGTGTGATGATTCCCGGCTCGCCGCTCCATATCTACGACCCGACCCCCTCCGTGTCGCGACAGATCGATTTCGCTCGAGCCGCCTTCGCCGCTGGCGTGCCCGTCTGGGGGAGCTGCTGGGGTTTGCAGCTTGCCACCGTGGCGCTCGGGGGCTCGGTCCGGCGCAACCCGCGGGGACGCGAGATCCCGATCGCTCGGGCGATCACTGTGACGGAAGCCGGCCGGGCTCACCCGCTTCTCGCGTCCCGTCCGGCCGTTTTCGACGCGCTTTGCTCGCATCTCGACGAGATCGAGACGCTGCCGCCGAACTCCCAGGTCCTGGCCGCAAACGAACTCTCCGCCATCCAGGCGATAGGCACAAAAACCCCATGCGGGGGCGGCTTTCTCGGCACCCAATATCACCCCGAGCATACTCTGGCGGTCTCGGCCGCCCTCATCGAGATCAGAGCTACGGAGCTTGTCGAAGAGGGCTTTGGCGCTGAGCCGTCCGAGATTGTCGCGATCGCCGCCGATTATCGCGCCCTGGATGCAGAGCCTACCCGCCGCGACCTGATCTGGCGGTATGGGATTGCGAGCGAGATCATGGACCCCATTCGCCGCACCACCGAGATCGGCAACTGGCTGCGGACCATCGTTGAACCTCGCCAGTACTTGGCTTAGCTGTTTTCCCCTGTCGATAGATTGCTGCGATCGTCCCGCGCGCGTTGCCAAACCCGAATTAAACCGGATCGTTTCAACAGTTGATCGGGGACGAAGCATGACGCCGAATTACGATCCGATCGCGGAGCAATACAAACGCTCGAAGCAGCAGCCGTGGCGCACCCATATCGAGGCTTTCACCTTGATGCGGCTGATCGGCGATCCAACCAGCAAGGCAGTGGTCGACATTTCCTGCGGGGAAGGTTTCTACACCCGGGCGATCCGCCAGCGGGGCACGGCGAAAGTCACCGGCGTCAACCTATCTGAGAAGATGATCGGGTTGGCGCGCGCGAGCGGGCGCCCTGCCGGGCTGGGCTGGGTCAAGGACGCCGACGGCGCCGCGAAGCGGGGCGCGGGGGTGCCGATTTTGCCGCGCCGACTTGCGACCGGCGCGGCCCGGCATGGGAGGATCGGAACTCCGGCGAGACGGCTTCTGAAAGTGGGAGCAGAGGTCGGTCCGAACACCTAAAAGGGCGGTTGCGCGAAAAAGCCCCGCCGCGTGTCAGGCGGCGGGGCGATGGTGATCGCTAGTCGCGCGGTTCCCAGAGAGCGATGTGGGTGGCGCCGTCTTCAGCCGGCTTTTCGAGCTTGACGAGCCGGCAGCGAACCCAGTTCGGCCCGAATTCCGGCGAACCGATCTTGAGATTGATGTAGGTCTCGCCGCTCGATTTGGCGACCTGGCTCCAGCCGGCACCGACTTCGTGGCGCGGTCCGGCATAGACCCGGTGATCGGGAGCCTTGTCGGAGGTCTTGTCGATCGGGACGATGGCCAGCGAGACGCTGACGTTGAGGGTTTTGAACGTCCCGGTCAGAACGCCGTCATCGAGCTGGGTGAAAGTGCCGAGGGTGATCGCCATCAGAGGTTTCCTTTTCGGTTGTTCGCCGGGACCGTCCCCGGCGATGTCTCGGGCTCGGAGACCGCAACGGCGCCGCCGTCACCGCGAGCCAGCGAGCGGCCGAAGCGCAGTGGAGGACCGGGGAGGCGGGAAAATTTGACAGCGCAGCGGCCGCGAGGAGGCCGGCCCTGTTGCCGGCCGGGGAAATTTTTCCGGTAGACCGGTTGGCGGCGGCGACGGCGGGCTCTAGCTGTTGAGCCTCAATAGGTTGTCCTCAGCGAGGCTGAGGCGGCTGATTGGCGTTTGGGATTTTATCCCGCCGTGTGGTCGATGCCAGTTGTATCGATGCAGCCAGCTCGGCGGCGCGATGGTTTGAGGTGGGGTAGGCCTGGGCGTAAGGCCATTCCCTGAGCGCGGTTTGGCTGAAGCGCTCGGCCTTGCCGTTGGTCTTCGGGGTGTAGGGCCTGGTGCGGATGTGCTTGAGCCGACGATCGCGGCAGGTGTCGCGGAAGTCGAACGCCTTGTAGCATGAGCCGTTGTCGGTCATCACCCGGGCAACGGTAATGCCGAGGCTCTTGTAGTAGGCTAAGGCTGCCTTCAGGAAGGCGACGGCGCTCTCTTTCTTCTCGTCGGGCATGACCTGGCAGAAGGCCACGCGCGAGGCATCGTCAATGGCGACGTGGACGAACTCCCAGCCGATGCCGCGGCTGTTGCTTTGGCCGGTGCGATCGCCGGTGATGCGGTGGCCGACCCGGTCGAAGCGTCCGAGCTTCTTGATGTCGAGATGGATCATCTCGCCGGGCTGCTTGCGCTGGTAGCGGATCACCGGCGCCGCCGGCTCCAGATCCCTCATCCGGCTAAGGCCGAGACGCTTGAGCACCCGGCTGACGGTAGCCGGCGAGACACTGGTTTGCCGGGCGATCTGCTTGCCGGTCCAGCGCTGGCGCCGCAGCACCTCGATCCGCTCGGCGGTTGGCGTGGGGGTTGGCCGGTAAAGGCGATGCGGCCGCGAGGAACGATCGGCGAGGCCGGCGGCGCCCGCGGCGGCAAAGCGCTCGACCCACTTGCGCACCGTCTTGGCACTCACCCCCATGGCGGTGGCCACCGCCTTGGGCGCCCGGCCCTCAACCAGCACGCGACGCACCAGCTCGGCTCGACTATGCGGCGTCAGGCGAGCATTCTTATGGACGTTCATCCGGTCCCCCTTGGACACTGAAGCTTCGCAACCTCAGCTTCCTCGGTCCGGACCGGATGGACAACCTAATGAAAGCTCACAGCTAGTAACAGAGGGCCGGCAACGCCCGGTTCCGCGGTTGGCCCGGGCAGACAGCGAAGTTCCGGGCATGCCGGCCGTCGATGGCGGGCTCAGCTGCGCTGTCGCCCACCGTCGACGATCCGTCCCCGGGCTCGCCTAATATGGCTTGCGCACGACCGCAGCCCCGTGCGGTCCGACGCATCCCGCGCGATAAACGCCGTTGGCGCAGGTGACCGAATGCCCCCGGTAAGGCGCCCGGTAAGGGGCCTTATGCACGGCGGCAGCTCCATGCGGGCCGACGCAACCAGCGCGATAGGCGCCGTTTACGCAGGCGGCTGCCTGTACTTGCTGGGCGAGCGCCAGCGGACCGAGTGCAATCAAAGCGGCGAGCACAATCTGCTTCATTTTTTTCGACCAACTCCAAGGATGCAACGACCCACAGATAGCGGATATAGCCGGTGAACAACACCTTCCGCTTCTGGATCGGCGATGCGGTCGGTTCACCTCGATGATTTCGCAGCATTGCTTCGCGATCGGCGACCGAGGACGAGGCCGACCAGGAACCCGATCGTTAGCGAGACACCGAGCCGCGCCGGGTCGACAAACGGGATGAAGCGTGTTCGGCCCGCGGCGATCTCCAGCACGCCCAGCGGCCGGGCGCTCAAGCCGGCGCCGCCGCCGCTTCCCCCCGGTTCGGACCCGCCGCCCTTGCCGCCGCTCGCTCGGCCGCCTGCGCCAAAGCCGTAGCTGATGCGGGCTACCGGGATCACGGTCCGTCCATCGAGTTCGACCGGATCGCCATATACATTTCGCACGCTGGCGCCGGCCTGGAGGCGATCGCTCAGCGCGCCCAGCGTCTTGATCACCTTCGCCATCGCCTGGAGCCTCCATGACCGTGCTCGATATAATCGCATAATGTTGTCCGGCCTAGCTGGGCGCCGAGCTTGTGCGCCAGCTTCGCCGAAAAACCGGAGGAGCGAGATGGATAATGGCTTGGAAGGCGGCTGCGCCTGCGGTTTGGTGCGCTATCGGCTCAATTCCGCACCGATGTTCGTGCATTGCTGCCACTGCCGCGATTGTCAGCGCCAATCCGGCAGCGCCTTCGTCATCAATGCCCTGATCGAGGCCGACCGGGTCGCACTGCGCTCGGGCGATCCCCAGCCGGTGGCGGTTCCCACCGACAGCGGGCGTCCGCACCAAATCTATCGTTGCCCCGATTGTCGGACCGCGGTCTGGAGCGAATATGGCGGCCGCGCCGAACTGCGCTTCATCCGCGTCGGCACGCTCGACGACCCCGCCGCATTACCGCCGGACGTGCATATCTATACCCGCTCAAAGCTGCCGTGGGTCAGCTTACCCGAAACCACTCCCGGGTTTGAGGCCTATTACAGCGCGCGCGAAGTATGGCCCGCGCTCCAGTCTCGAGCGCCGTCGGGCGATTTTCGGTTGAAGTCGCCGCAGCGCCCGGTGTGAGACCCTCCGCCGGGGCGTGGCAATCTCAGCCCAGCGCAACCTCGAACCCGCGCTTGACGCCGGGACGGGCCATGATCGTCTCGTACCAGCGCTTGACGTTGGGGAAGTCGGCGAGATCGACCAGGTGGCGTTCGTGCCGCCAGGCCCAGCCGAGGATCGCGAAATCGGCGATCGAGATGTCGCCGCCGACGAATTCGACCTCGCCGAGCCGCTTGTCGAGCACGCCGTAGAGCCGGCGGGTTTCCTTCGAATATCGGTCGAGGCCATAGCGCCGGTCCTGCTCGGCCTTGACCTGCAGGAAATGATGCACCTGCCCCGGCATCGGGCCAAAGCCGCCCATCTGCCACATCAGCCACTCCAACACCGGCACCTGGCGGCGCAGATCGGCGGGCCAGAATTTGCCGGTCTTCTCGCCGAGATAGATCAGGATCGCACCTGATTCGAACACGCTGATCGGCTGGCCGCCGGGGCCTTCGGGGTCGATGATCGCCGGGATGCGGTTGTTCGGGCTGATTTTCAAAAATGCCGGAGCGAACTGCTCGCCCTTCGAGATGTTGATCGGATGCACCGTATAGGGCAGACCCATCTCTTCGAGCGCCACACTGATCTTGCGGCCGTTCGGGGTGTTCCAGGTGTGCAGTTCGATGGTCATCGACGGCTCGCCTTTCCTGTCGCTGGTGTCTCGGGCGCGACGCCCGCCAAAGCAGGATCAACCTTTACCGGACGGACCCGGCATCGGGCAACCGGGCGCAGGCCTCGGTCAGGGCGAACTCTAGCCGGGAAAGCGGAAACTCAGAGCCGCGGCGAGAACGATCGCGATGGCGCCGGCAGCGGCGAGGAAGGCGGCGGCGGGCATGTCGGTCGCGTCCCAAAGGGCGCCGCCCAACAGCGGCACGACACAGGACAGCGAATATCCGATCGCGAACATCCCAGCCGACAGCCGATGAACGTCGCCAGCGGCGGCGATCTGCGGCGGCAAGGCCAGGGTTACGATCAGGGTGAAGGCGCAGCAAAATCCGATCACCCCGGCGCCGAAACCGGCAACCCAGGGCTGCGGGACGAAGAATGTGCCGATGCCGATCAGACCCAGGACCTGCATCAGCACGAGCGCCGTTTTGCTGCCGCCCAGACGCCGCGCCCAGACCAGCAATGCCAGTGAGGCCGGCAATTGGCCCAAATTCAGCGCGGCGAGGCAGAGGGTGACCAGATCGGGCCGCCCGATGGCGTGCAGATAATCCGGGATGAACGCGTTCGAGGCAAAATAGAGGCCACCGGTGCCGCCCTGCATCAGGCCAAGCTGCCAGGTCTCGCGGTGGCGCCAATCGGGCCACCAGCGCGCCGGCATCGACCCGGCGGAGCGCGGGGCGTCCGACCTGCACAGCGCCATCAGCAGCGCGGTCGCCGCGACCGGAACCGACCAGAAGGCAAAGCTCGCCGGCCAGCCGCCGCCGACCAGCGGCAGCACGAACGGGATCGTCAATGCCGCCGGCAGAGCCTCGCCGATCAGCAGCCCATTGGCATAGACCGCGGTGGCGAACCCCGGCCGGTGCTCAAACCACTCGCCGACCAGTGCCGGCAAGGCTGGCTGCACCACCGCGATCCCCGCCGCCATCAGCAAGGTCATCGCGAACAGCATCGGCGCCGTCGGCCCGATGCCGCGGGCCGCCGAGGCTGAAGCGACGAACAGCAGCCCGGCGATGGCGGTGCCGCGGGCGCCGAGGCGGGCGATCAGCAGCGATCCCGGGATCGCGGCGATCGCGAACAGCAGCACCGGCAATCCCGAAAGCGCCCCGATCGCCCGCTCGCTGAGGGCGAATTGCCGATGGATCAACGGCAGGACCGGTGGTACCGCCAACACCGTCAGGCGCAGATCAGCTCCGGCCAGCCACAACACGGCGAGGCGAAACAGCGACGAGGGGTGCGCCGCCGTCTTCGTCCCCGATACCCGGTGCATCGCCGTGACCAGAAAGATCGCTAGACGCTACGGGCGCTCGCAGGCGAAATACGCGACGTTCTCTCCGCTTTCGAGAAAACGCGGCACCCGCTCATAGCGGGCGCAATGCTGTTTGGCCACGGCAGTGGCGGGCGTGAGGTCGTCGCCGCTGTAGCCGACCTGGGCTGAGTTCGCATCGCCGTTCAGCAGAAAGGGCTTCCCGGCGCAGGCGCTGGCGGCGCCGCAGGCCACGATCAGACAGAGCGCTCGTTTCGCCGGGTGAGAGCCGAGCCGCCGCCGCAACCGCGATTTCATCCGGGTCTCTCCGCCGCGCCGGCCGCCAGCCCGGTCTTGGCAGCGAAGTCGCGGCCGCGCTCGGCGAAGTCGCGGTAGTAGCCGTAGCTCGGCGCCGCCGGCGACAGCAGCACAACGCCGCCTGCCGGGGTCAGCTTCTTGGCCTGGGCCACCGCGTCCGCCATCGATCGCGCCGGATATGCGTCCACGACCGCCTGCCTTTGCTGTTTCGCGGCGGCATAGATCCGTTCGCCGCTGGCGCCGAGGCAGATGACCGCTTGGGCCGCGCCCTGCGCCAGGATCGAGACAAGCTTGCCATAGTCGATGCCGCGGTCGTAGCCGCCGACAATGACGGTGATGTCGCGGCCGGCATAAACCGAAAGCGCGGCGATCGTCGATTCAGGTGCGGTCGAGATACTGTCATCGACAAACAGAACGCCGCCGATTTCACCGAGCTCCTGCTGGCGGTGGGGCAGCGCCGCAAAGTCGCTACTGGCGTCGAGCGCGGCGGCCGGATCTATGTCCAGCACCTTCGCGACAGTAAGCGCCGCGCATAAATTGGAGATATTATGTGCTCTGGCGAGATAGCGATTGCGCACCGGACCGATCCGCTCGGGACCCTGGAAAATGTCCGCCCCGCGCCCGTGGATGGCAGTTTCGTCGTTGAAGAACAACTGGCCAAAATCGGCCATAACGGCCGCCTCGCGGTTGACGATCGCCCGCCGGCTGCGGCGCAACAGGTTGAGCTTGTCCCGGTAATAGGCGTCGAGCGTGCGGTGCCAGTCGATATGCTCCGGAAACAGCGAGGTCAGCACCGCCACATCGCAGATGCCATCGAAATCGGCAGCCTGATAGCTCGATACCTCGACCACTGCGTAATCGTTCGTCACCGGGTCGATCTCGGTGATCGGGACCCCGATATTGCCGACCAGCGCCGCCCTGCGGCCGAGCCTGCCCAGCATATGCGCGATCAGGGACGCGGTTGTGCTCTTTCCCTTGGTTCCGGTGACGCAGATTGTCGTAACGTCGATCGCCTCGGCGAACCACAAATTCAGCAGCGAAGTGATTTTGGTCCCATTGGCGCGCGCAGTCTCGATTTCGCGGCGATAGAGGCTGACCCCGGGGGATTTGACCAGCACATCGACATGGCCAAGCGCGCTGGCGATCCGCTCGGCGCCAAAGGCGCAGTCGATGCCGTTGAGGCCGGTCGGCATTTGCGCGTCCTCGGCATCGTCGAGCAATAGCAGAGGCAGGTGCGGATGCCGGGCACGCAGAAACCCGATTGCCGCCCGGCCTTCGCGGCCGAGCCCCCAGATCGCGACCCGCGCCAGGCCCAGTTCAGCCGCACGCATCGAGCATGGTCATGAACTTATCCGGAACCCGGTGCGGATGCCGCGTGGTGAACAGTGCGCGATAATCCGCCGGATCCGCTTGTCGCAACGACGGGAAAACAGCATGCAGCCGCCGCATGACCGTATCGTCGCGCCAGTCGGGATGGCGTCCCAAATAGGCCATCACCGCAGCGCTCTCGGCGATCTCGCCGACGCATTCGAACGGCTTGTGCCCGCCCCAGCCACCCAATGCGGCAAACCCGTCCGACTGGCTTTCGTCGTCCAGTAGATTGCGACCGAAGATCGCGATCAGCTCCGCCTTGGCGACGAATGGCGCCAAGGCCAGGAACACGAAGCGGCATTTCGGGCAATCGCCGCACCAATGCTGGCCGCGCTGGGCCGGCGACTGGCGGAACGCGGTGTTGCAGCTGCGGAAACTACCGAAATATTGCCGGTGCCGCGAAAAGCGCCGGGCGATCTCGACCTCCGACAATGGCCGCAGCAGCGAAAAATAGGCGATACCCGGCGAGATATGGCTTGGCGATATAAGCGGCGAAATCGCGCTCGAACTCCAGCGATTTGCTGAACTGATGGTTGATCGCGACCCCGTCGACGATCAGGTTCGGGGCACTGGCCGAATGCTCGTTCGACATCGCGATCGTATCGAAGCCGGCGAGCACGGCGCAGGCCAGCACAATCGCGCTCAAGATCCCGGTGATCGGCACGTGGCCGTTCAACGCTTCGCCATGGTTGAGCTGTAAGAGGCCGGGGTCGAGGCGGCGGCGAACCCGGATGAAGGGCAGGCCGGAGGCGGCAATGCAGGCGGCGATCGGTTGGGCGTCGCCCAGCGAGAATAGCACGAGGTCCTCGCCGCCGGCTTTCAGGCATTCCAGGGTGACGACCGAATCCTTGCCGCCGCCGACCGGGACGCAGGTGCGCCGCGGCAGATCGAGCGCGATCGGCGCCGGCGGCGCGACCGGATCCGAGCGACACTGGCAATGGCCTCGCAACGAGATCCGGTTTTGCCAGGCAAATTCGGCGAGGCCTTTTTCGTAAAAGCGTTCGAGGAATTCGGCGGTCGCGAGATCGAGCGGAAACGCCTCGCATACCAGAATTGGCGGCACGAACGCCTTGTAATAGCTGACCCCCGCCAGCAAAAAAATCATTCGGAAGATCCGGTCGAGCACCGCCTCGGCGGGCTCCGACAGCGGCCGCGATGGAAAGTCGAAGATCAGCGTTTCTTCGAACCGCATCGCGTCGGCCAAGCGATAACGTAGCGACAGCGTGGCGTTTGCCGCGTCGTATCGGTAGCTTTCGAAGACAAACTCCCTATAGCGCATGCCCGCCCTCGGCGAGCGCGCGGATCATCCGCAATTTCCGGTGATGCTGGGCGAGGTCGAGATTGTCGATAGTCGGCGCCTGCACCCGCGAGACGCCGTCGACGGCCGGTCCGTCGCGGAGGGTGGCTTCGAGCACCCGCTGGTCGAGGCCCTCGTCGAGGCATCGGATCAAGAGAGCATGCCACTCCGGGCGAAGGCAGGCGAGCGCCCCGAGCAGCGCATAGGCCCCCCAATGCGAGACGCCGGCCACGATCAGATGCCGCGCCGGGGTCACGCAGGCGATCGCCTCGCCATGCGCGACATGTTGCGCGATCAAACCTCGCGGCAAGGCGCCCATGCCGATCTCATTGCCACCGTCGCCGACGGCGATCGTGTCCCACGGACCGGCCGCGAACAGATCGTCGAGCGGGGCGGTGTAGGAGCCGATGTCGAGACCGCGCATGTTGCGCGGCGTGCCATCGGCGCTGCGCCCGCAGCGCTCGATCGAAATCGCATGGGTGATCCCGGCGGTACGCCAGATCTCGACCGTTGCGGTCAGCGGCGCGCCGATTGCGACCGCGTCGATCGGCGCCCGGGCGGCGCCGGCCGCGGCCAATGCAGCGCCGCAGGCGCTGCGGCACGGCTCGTCGGTGGCCAGGCGACACGGCACGCCAATCTCGACGAGCGCCCTGGCCAGCAGCGCCGTCCCCACCGGCCCGTCGGTTTCCGCCGCCGGTGGCGAGCCGGTCGGCACGTAAAACCCGGTGATCAATCCGATCCGGCAAGGGCGCGCCGAAGCCAATGCCGAAGCGGCGCCCCACAGTCCGCCGCTTGCCGCCTCGCATAGCGGGCCGATATTGCGCCCGACATCGGTCTGGATCAGCCGCTCGATTTGATCGACCAGCGCGCGCGGGTCGTCGGGTCCCGCCATCGCCTGCGCCGCTACAGGCTGGCGAGCTTGATATTGAGCAGATCGGTGATCAGCATCGATCCCGGCGCGTGGGTGATACAGAAATCGGGCCTGGCCTCGGCGATCACCGCCTGCGGGGTGACGCCGCAGGCCCAGAATACCGGCAACTCCCCGCTCCCGACCGGAACGCTGTCGCCGTAATCGGGCCGCGACAGCTCCTCGATGCCGATCGCCGCGGGCAGGCCGATGTGCACCGGCGCGCCATGCACCGAGGGAAACCGCGAGGTGATCTGAACCGCCCGGATCGCGTCGGCCGGCGCCAACGGCCGCATCGAGACGACGAGCGGGCCGGCGAACGGCCCGGCCGGCACGCAGCGGATGTTGGTCCGGTACATCGGCACATTCGAGCCGCAACTCATATGGCGCAGCTCGATCCCCTCCTCGATCAATGCCTGCTCGAACGAAAACGAGCAGCCGAGGGCGAAGCTGACTAGATCGTCGCGCCATACATGGCATAGGTTTAGAGGTTCTTCGGCCAGTTCGCCGCCCCGCCACACCCGGTATTTCGGCAGATCGGTGCGGATGTCGAGATCCTCGCCCAGTCCGGGCAACCGCGGATCGCCGGGTTCGGAAACCGCCAGCACCGGACAGGGCTTGGGGTTCGCCTGGGCAAAACGCAAAAAATCATGGGCCAACGTCCGGGGCAGGATGACCAGATTGGCCTGGACGTTGCCGCCCGCCAGCCCCGCCGTCGACCCGGTAAACGCCTCGGTGCGAATCCGCAATCGCTCCCGCGCACCGGCGGCGACACCTCGATCAACTGTTGGGCTCATCGGACAATCCTGTCGAAGGGTCACCGATTCTACCGCCGACGGGGCGCCGCCGTCAAAGCGGCCTGCGGCGGTTGGCAATGCGTCGCTGGGGGCGGTTTGGCGGCACGCTGCCGAAAGCGATCGAGGCTCAGTAACGGCTCAGATATCCGCCGCCATGCAGCAGCCACACGATCAGAATGACGACGATGATCAGTCCGAGCAGGCCGCCGATGCCATAACCGCCGCCGCGGCCATAATAGCCGCCGCGGTAATATCCGAAGCCGCCGCCGAACAGGATCAGCAGGAGAACGATGATCAGAATGAGGCCCATGGCCGCAGATCCTTTGCTGCGCCGGATAATCTCCGACGGTTACCGGTGCGCGCGATCCACAGCGGCTCGCCATGCCCAGTGACTAAATTATAGGCACAGATGAGCCGCAGACAATGCCAAGGACGGTCGCTTTATCCCGAGCCGACGGTAGTTGCCGAAACGCCCATCGCCGAAGCGCGGGACGCATTGCGGACCGGTGGCGGCTCCTCGACCGGGCGCGGGCGGTCGGGATCGGGCGGCGGCTGCGGCGGCGTGCCGGGCGAGGGTGGGGAGTTGGACCCTGAACTGACTCGGTTAGCCCTGGGTCGACCTGTTGCGGGGTCGATGCCGGTCCCATTTCAACCGGCCAGCAGCGCGGCGCAGCCGAGAAACGCCGGCAATTGATGGGTCACGACATGGGTCGGGATCGCCGCGAGATAGGGCTCGAACCGGCCCTTGGCTTGAAACCGGGCGCGAAACGGCGAATCGGCAAAGAACTGCCCGAGCCGCGGCACGATTCCACCGCCGATAAAGACGCCGCCGCGCGCCCCCAGGGTCAGCGCCAGATTGCCGGCCATGGTGCCGAGCATCGCGCAGAACATTGTCGTCGCCTCGGCGCATAGCGGGTCTTCGCCGCGCGTTCCGAGATCGGTAATCTGCGCCGCGGTGTAGCCACGTGACAGGACGCCGTCGATTTCCCCCAAGGTATTGTAGAGGTTTACCAAACCCGGGCCCGACAGCAGCCGCTCGGCCGAGACGTGGTCGAAACGCCGGCGCATATGGTCGAGCACCGCGCCTTCGCGATCGGTCGCCGGCGCCATCGTCGCATGGCCGCCTTCGCCGGCCAGCGCCACCCAGCCCGAGCCGCAGGCGACCAGCCCCGAGACGCCAAATCCTGATCCCGGACCCAGCACCGCCAGCGGCGCGCCCGGCGCGGCCTCACCGCCGCCGATGGTCATCCGATCGTCCGGTCCGAGATAGGGCAGGGCCAGCGCCAGCGCGGTGAAGTCGTTGATCAGCTCGAGCCGATCAAAGCCAAACCGCGCCTTCAGCGCCACGATCGAAAAGCTCCATGGATGGTTGGTCATCGACACATGGTCGCCGACGATGGCCGAGGCAACGGCGATGGCCGCCTGGCGCGGCATCGGCAGATCGCCACGGGCGGAAAGATAGGCCGCCAAGGCATCGTCGATCGTCGAATAGCGCTCGACCGCGTAGCTCAGCCAGTGCAGTACCTGGCGGGCCGGGGAAACCAGGCCGAAGCGGGCATTGGTGCCGCCGATGTCGCCGACCAGCCAGGCTTCGGCCACCGCTGCGGAACCGCTCGCTGCCGTCACGTCGGCCGCCTCATCCGCCCGCGCCGATCGCCGACAGCGCGCCGACAAAGCTTTTGCGCCAGGCGGTAATGTCGTCGCGCTCGATCGTCGCCATCATCGCGGTCCACCGCTCTTTGCGCTCGCCGAGCGCCATGCTCAGCCCCTGCCGGATGGCTTCGGCCATGCCCTCGACATCATGCGGGTTGACCAGCACCGCCTCGCCCAGTTGTTGAGCCGCGCCGGCAAAGCAAGACAGCACCAGCACCCCCGGATCTTCCGCCGGCTGCGAGGCGACATATTCCTTTGCCACCAGGTTCATGCCGTCGCGCAGCGGCGTCACCAGCCCGATCCGGCTCGCTCGGAAAAATCCGGTCAGCGCCTTGTGGTTGAAGCTCTTATTTATATAGCGCAGCGGCGTCCAGTCGAATTCGCCGTAGCGGCCGTTGATATGGCCGGCCGAGGTGGCAAGAGTGCGGCGGATCTCCTGATATTCGGGAACCTCCGAGCGCGAAGGCGGGGCGATCTGCATAAACACGATCCGGCCGCGGGTCTCGGGGCAGGTTTCGAGCAGCTGGCCGAAGGCCTTGAACCGCTCGGGCAGACCCTTCGAATAATCGAGCCGATCGACCCCGATCATCAAGGTCCGCTCGCCCAGGCTCTGCCCCAGGCGGCGCATCTGACGGGTGCCATCGGCGGCGGCAGCCTGCGCCGCGACGGAGGCGGCGTCGATCCCGATCGGGAAAACCTGGGCGCGCACGATCCGCCCGAACGCCCGCAGCACGCCCTGCCCGTAATCCTCGGCCCCGGCAAAGCGCAGCAGATAGTCGCAAAAGCCGTGGAGGTCCGACTTGGTTTGAAAGCCGACCAGATCGTAGGCGCACAACGCCTCGATCAGGTCGCGGTGGTTTGGCAATATGCGCAACAGCTCGGCCGGGGGGAATGGCGTGTGCAGGAAAAAGCCGAGCGGCTGGCTGTGGTCGAGGCGGCGCAGCTCGCGCCCGAGCGGGATCAGATGATAGTCGTGGACCCAGACCAGATCCTGCGGCAGCAGCATCGGCGCCAAGGCCAGCGCAAACCGGCGATTGACCCGTAGATAGCCGGCAAAGTCGCGCCGCGAATAGTCGACGAGGGAGCCGCGGAAATGAAACAGCGGCCACAGCACGCGGTTGGCAAAGCCGAGATAATATTCGTCGAAATCGCGACGCGACAGGTCGAGGGTGGCGTAGGTGAGCGGTCCGCGCGCGATCACCTCCGGCTCGCCATCGGCCTGTTCCGCTACTCGTCCGCTCCAGCCGAGCCAGATGCCGCCGCTGGTCTGCAGCGCGGCGCTGATAGCGACCGCGAGGCCGCCCGAATCCGGCTTTCCGCTTTCGGCCGCGACCCGATTGGAGACAACGACCAACCGGCGGTTTGCTGCGGCACTCCTCGCTCCCGAAGCGAATTGGCGAACCGGTTCTGCCCCCCAGGAATGTAAATCTGCGCGCGATGCGCCGGATGTAGCCGTATCGCCCTCCGCCATTTTTTTGCCCCGCTTACCGTTTCCCTCCCGAACGCCGGTAGTGGCGCAAATGTTCCCGCAGTGGATTGATTTTCAAGCCGGCCGGTGCGTTTCGGCGAGCCAGGCGAGCGCCGCTGCGACCGAGGGCAAGCCGTAGCCCGCCAGGGTTTCCGCCGGCGGCCCGACTCGGATCGCGACGCCGCCGCGCCGGTTGATTTCGGCAAATCCGTCCTCGTCGGTCGCATCGTCGCCGACAAATACCGGATGGCGGCCGAAAAACGGCTGCTCGCCGAGAAAGGCGGCGATGGCAGCGCCCTTGTCGGCGCCGCGCGGCTGCAGCTCGACGACCATCTTGCCGGCGATCAGCCGCAGCGCCGGCCCGGCCTCGCGACGGAGTATCTCGGCAGCAGCGAGGATTTCCGCGCCGCGCTCGGGCGCCGCGCGGTAATGCAGCGCCAGGCTGCTTTGCTTGTCTTCGAGAAGCAAACCGCTTCCCGCGTGTGCCAGCGCTGCAAGCCGTGGCCGAATCTGCTCAAGTGCCGCCGCGGCCACCTCGTCGATGTGGTGGTGGAGAGTGCCGTCGGCGCGCCGGCGCTCGCTGCCATGCACCCCGGCCGCCGCCCCGCGCCACGGCAGAAACAGGCGGTCGAGTTCGGCAAGCGGACGGCCGCTGATCAGCGCCATCGCGCCGCCGCGCTGTGCGGCCAAATCGCCGAGTAGCGCCGGCAATTCGGGCGGCACCCGAACCAGGTCGGAACGGGCGGCGATCTCGATCAGGGTGCCGTCGACATCGAGAAACAGAGCCGAACACCGTTCCAATCTCGGCGGCGGGCGGGCCAAGGGGGAAGCCGGTGGATTGGCCATCGTCAAAATTACGTCCTTGTGCGATGCACATTATTTTGCCGCCGGGTGTGGTCTAACTCCCTGATCTGGCCTGGAATCGCCAACGATGCCAGTCATTTCGAAAAAACCTGCTTGACATCGCGGCGCGACGCATTAGATTGTGCAGTGCGGTAACGATCGCCGGTTGTGGTCTTACCGTACGTCTTCTAGGCGTTTCCTCCCTAAACTTGGGCCGCGCTAAGCTGCGGCCCATTTTTTTTGCCCGCACCGGCGGCATCGCCCGGTGGCGGCGTGAATTGACGCTCATCGTCGAGCATTTGACCGGGATCGAGATCGGGCAGGGCGGCGATCTCGCGATAGATCGGGGTGAAATCCGGCCGGGTCGCCGCGAACAGCTGAGCGAAATCGTCGATGACGAAATAGGTTTGCTGAAACCGGTCGATCCGGTAGCGGGTGCGCATGACCCGGCGCAGATCAAAGCCCACGCGCTTTGGCCGCGGGTCGTCGAGGCAATAGAGCAACTCGCCGGCCGAGGATAGGATACCTGAACCATAGATGCGCAAGCCGACCGTGGTCGCGATCAGCCCGAACTCGACCGTGTACCAGTAGAGCCGCGCCAGGCGCTCGAGATGGCCGAGCCCTTGGGCCTTGAGCCCGCCCTCGCCATAGGCCTGCATGTAGTCGGCGAAGACCGGGTTCATCAGCAACGGCACATGGCCGCAGATGTCGTGAAAAACATCCGGCTCCTGCAGATAGTCGAGCTGATCGCGGCGGCGGATAAAGCAGGTTGACGGAAATCGACGGTGGGCGAGATGAGCGAAGAACACCGCGTCAGGGACCAGGCCGGGCACCGCGACGATCCGCCATCCGGTGGCGCGCTCGAGCGCATCGCTGAGTCGGCGGAAATCCGGGATGCCGCCGGCGGCGACGCCGAGCGCGCCGAGCCCGTCGAGATATTCGCCGCAGGCCCGCCTGGCCAGCAGCTTTTGCTGGCGCTCGAACAACAGCCGCCAGACCGCGTGCTGCTCCTCGCCATAGCCCTGCCAGTCCTGCTCGATGGAAAAATCCGCGGCAGTCTGCGGCCCGATCCCGCTCATCGACTTCTCCCGTGCCTCGCTCTCTTTGAAGTGAGAATGACGGGGCGGCGGATCAATCGCGGGCTCGGCGCGCCAGCCGCGGCGGTTTACTCGGCGGCGTCGGCCAGGCACTCCTGCGCGGCCAGGCTCAGCTGGCCGATCAGTTCGCCCATCTCCACGGCGAGCCGCGCGAAACGGGGCTTTCGCCGGTAATTGCGCTCATCCATATAAAGCGCGCGGTTGATCTCGATCTGCAGCGCATGGCGCTGCCGCCGCGGATCGCCGTAATGGTCGGTGGTAAACCCGCCAGCGTAGGGCGCGTTGATGGCGACGGCAAACCCGCGCTCGGCGAGGAACTGGCGGGCGGCTTCGAGGATCGAAGGCGCGCAGGCGGCGCCATGGCAATCGCCGAGTACGAAGTCGGCGCCGTCGCGCCCGCAGACCGAGCCGGCAGCCGACGGCATCGAATGGCAATCGATCAGCAGATAGCCGCCGAACAAAGCCTCGGTCTCATCGACCAGCCGGCGCAGCGCCTGGTGATAGGGGCGATAGAGCCCGTCGATGCGCCGCCTCGCCTCGGCAAAACAGAGTTTGCCGGCATAGATCTCCTCGCCATTGGCGACGATCCGGGCGATCGTGCCCAGCCCCATCCGCACGCGGGGCGAGCGGGCGTTGACGAACTCAGGCAATGCGTCGGAAAACATTGCCGGATCGAGTTCGTAGGCCTCGCGGTTGACATCGAGATAGGCGCGCGGAAACCGCGCCGACAGCAATGGCGCGCCGAGGCTCGGGGCGGCGGCGAACAATTCGTCGACAAAGCTGTCTTCGGAGCGCCGCAGCGCCACCGGGTCGAGGCGCGAGGCGGCGAGGAAATCGGCCGGATAGTCGCAGCCGCTATGCGGCGAGGCGAGGATCAGCGGCAGCCGCGCTGCCGCCGGCCGCTGCAGATCGATAATTCCGCAGGAAATCTCGCCATCCATGGCGCAAGCTTAGTGCGCCGTCGCGGGACTGTCATCACCACGACTGCAGCCAAGCGGGCGGAAATCCTCCGCACCGCGAGCAACTCACGCTAGATTGGGTAACGGTCGATATTTGTTCGGAGCGGGGCGGCCCGCCCGATCAGATGGGCCGGCTGGGCGAAAGAGGAATGACCATGCAGCGCCGCAAGCTCGGTGAACTGGAAGTATCGGCGATCGGCCTCGGCTGCGCCACGATGACGCCCTTCTATGGCGAACCCGATCCCGCCTCGGCGCTCGCAACCCTGGAGCGCGCTGCCGAAATCGGCGTCGACTTTCTCGACAGTTCCGACGCCTATGGAAGCGGCCGCAACGAGGAACTGATCGCGCGCGCGCTCAAAGGGCGCCGCGACAAATACGTGGTCGCGACCAAATTCGGCAATATGGGGCGCAATCCCGACGGTTCGGCGGCTGGCGACGGCCGGCCGGAATATGTGCGGCTCGCCTGCGAGCGGAGCCTTGCCCGGCTCGGTACCGGATTTATCGACCTCTATTACATCCACCGCGTCGATCCCCGGGTGCCGATCGAGGATACCGTCGGCGCGATGGCCGACCTGGTGCGCCAGGGCAAGGTCCGGTTTCTCGGCATCTCGGAAGCCGGGGCGGAGACGATCCGGCGGGCGCATGCGACCCATCCGATGAGCGCCGTGCAGATCGAGTATTCTTTGTGGTCGCGCGAAGTCGAAGACACCATCCTGCCGCTCTGCCAGAAGCTCGGCATCGGCTTTGTCGCCTACAGCCCGCTCGGCCGCGGCTTCCTGACCGGCACGGTCGCGTCTGCGGACGATCTCGCCGACAAAGACGCGCGCCGGCATATGCCGCGTTTCGAAGGCGAGAATTTGCGGCGCAACCTCGACTTTGTCGCCGTGTCGCGACGGCTCGCGGCAGTCGAAGGGTGCAGCCCGGCGCAGCTGGCGATCGCCTGGGTATTGTCGCGCGGCGATACCATCGTGCCGATCCCCGGGACCAGCCACCAGCATCGGCTCGAGGAGAATGCCGCGGCGGCAGAGATTGTGCTGTCCGCGGCGACGTTGCGGACGCTCGACGAGATCTTTGGGCCGGGCGCCGCCGCCGGTCCGCGCTACCCCGAGGCCTATGCCCGGACCCTCGGCATCTGAAGCAGGAGCAGAACATGGAATTCGGCATGTTCCACGAATTTCCGGCCTTGCCGGGACGCAGCCAGGCGGATGCCTTCGACGAGGCGCTGGAGCAGGTCGAAGCCGCCGACCGCTGGGGTCTCGATGCGATGTGGCTCGCCGAATTGCACGGGGCGCCGCAGCGCTCGGTGATGTCGGCGCCGCTCGGCGTCGCCAACGCCATCGCTGCGCGCACCCGGCGGATCAAGATCGGCATCGCCGTCCAGGTTTTGCCGCTATGCCACCCGTTGCGGCTTGCCGAGGAGGCGGCGACCGTCGACCAGCTGAGCCGCGGCAGGCTGATTTTCGGGGTCGGGCGTAGCGGCGTCGTGCGCACCTACGAGGATTACGGCATCTCCTACGACGAAAGCCGCGAGCGCTTTGCCGAGACCCTCGAAATCATCGAGCGGGCATGGACCCAGGAGGCGTTTTCCTATCAGGGCAGATATTACAGCTTCGACAATGTGACCCTTGTTCCCAAGCCCTATCAGCTTCCGCATCCGCCGATCCGCATCGCCGCCGCCAGCGCCGACACCTTTCCGCAGATCGGCGCGCAGGGCCATCCGGTCTTTGTCGCGGTGCGCAACGGCACCTTTTCCGAGCTGATCCCCGGTATCCGCGCCTACCGCGAGGCCTACGCCGCCGCCGGCCATCCGGGGCGGGGCCAGGTCTATCTGCGGGTTCCGGCCTATATCGCCGAGACCGAGGAGCGCGCCCGCGACGAGTTGCGCGACAGCCTGATGAATTTTTTCCAGCGCCAGGCCGATCTGGCGATCGATTCGGCGCGGCGTTCGGGCGGTCCCGCCGCCGAGCAGCGGGTCCGCCGGGCCGAGCGGCTGCGCAACCTCTCCTACGAAGACGCGCTGCGCGGCCAGGTCCTGGTCGGGTCGCCCGAGGGCTTTGCCGACCGGCTGCGCGAGGTCGACGAGGAGATCGGGCTCGACGGCATCCTGGCTGAACTCAATTGCGGCGGTCGCATCCCGCACCCTCGGGTGCTGAACGCGATCCGGCTGATGTGCGAGGAAGTCATGCCGCGCTTTCATTAACGGCCCGGGCGGCGCGAGCTGAGGAGGACAAGTCATGCGTTTCGGATTGTTCGGCGGCGCGCGCACCGAGATCGGCGAGCAGGCCAGCGACAGCCGGATCTACACCGATTACATCGACTATATCTGCGAAGCCGAAGCGCTTGGTTTTTACAGCGTCTTTTTGGTCGAGCATCATTTCACCGGGTTTGGGCAGATCTCGGCGACCTTGAGCTTTCTGACCTATCTGGCGGCGAAGACCTCGCGCATCCGGCTCGGCACTGCGGTCTTGGTGTTGCCGTGGCACAATCCGGCATTGCTCGCCGAGCAGGCGGCGACATTGGACCTGCTGTCGAACGGGCGCCTTGATCTCGGCATCGGCAAGGGCTACCGCTGGGGCGAATTCCACGGCTTCTGCATGCCGATGGAGGAAGCCGGCGAGCGCTACGACGAGGCGGTCGAATTTCTGCGCAAGGCGTGGACGACGAAGGGCCGCTTCTCGCATCACGGCAAGCGCTGGCATTACGAGGACGTCGTTATCGAGCCGGCGCCGGTGCAAAAGCCGCATCCGCCATTATGGATCGGCGCCCACAGCGCGCCATCAATCGGCAAGGCCGCCGAGGACGGGTTCAACCTGCTGCTCGGCCAGGCCGGCAGTCCGCAGCTCGTCGCCGAGAATATCGGGATCTACCGCAAGGCGGTCGAGGCGCAAGGCCGGCAATTCGACCCGATGAGCGTCGGGCTGACCCGGGCATTGCATATCGCGACGACCCCGGCCGAACGCCAAGCGGCGCACGAATTGCGCATGACCTTTATGCGCAACGTCCAACAATTGTCGCTGTCGCCGACCGGCGGCTCGCCGTCGCTCGGCCGGCCGCGCCGGGCGATGTCAGCCGCAGATATGCATCGGGCCACCGAAACCGATGCGCTAATCGGCACCCCGGAAGAGATCGTCGGCCGGCTCAAGCAGCTCGAGGCGGGCGGCGTCGAATATGTCATGGTCATCGATGTCGGCGGCTCGCTCTCGGCGCTTCGAACCTTTGCCCAAGAGGTCATGCCCGAATTTACCGCTCGGTAGGATGGCTCGGCTACCGTCGCGAGAGGAGGCGTGCCAACCCCCGCCGTTAGCGCTTGCGTGGAACAAGCCGCCGCTTCAAGATCGTTCAGGATTGACAGAACGGGTCATGAACATGATGCGCATCGATCCACGCGCGGTTGGCGCCGTGGCGCTGCTGGTCTCGTTGGCGGCGTGCGTCGCGCCGCCGATGGCTCCGACGATCCCGGTCGCACCCGGGCCGGGCAAGACGTTCGACGCCTTTGCTGCCGACCAGCAGGTCTGTGGGCAATACGCCTATAACCAGACCGCGGCGGGAGCCTACGCCGCAAACAACCAGGCGGTCGGCAGCGCGATCATCGGCACCGCGCTGGGCGCCGGGCTCGGTGCGGCGATCGGGGGCGGCCGAGGCGCGGCGATCGGCGCGGCCTCGGGTGCGGCCCTCGGCACAGTGGCGGGGGCCAGCGGCGCCGGCTATGCGCAGATGTCGCTGCAGCAGCAATACGACGTCCTGTACGGCGAATGCATGGCAGCCCGCGGCAACCAAGTGCCAGGGTTCGCGCCTCCGCCCGGTGCGCCGATCTACCCTGGCTACAACCCGCCGCCGCCTTATGGCGCGCCGTCTGGTTATGGCCCGCCTGGTTACGGCCCGCCTGGTTATGCGCCGCCGGGCTATGGGTCGCCGCCCTATGGCCAGCCTTATTGATTGATCAAATCCGATAATCGCCCAACCGAACCCCACCGGGTTCAGCGCCGGGCGGTTTTGCGGTTGTCGGTCAGATAGACCTGGCCCAGCCCGCGGCGGCGCGCCAGCGAGCGGGCCCAGACCACCGCTTGTGCGTCGGAGTCGAAGTGGCGGATCATTGGCGCCATTTTTGCCGTGCCGCCGGCATCCTCCCATTCTTCGAACAGGCTGGCGCAGACGCCGGCTTGCGCCGTATCGAGGATCAGGGTCAGCTTCAAAGGGCTGCCTTTCGCACCATTCTCTGCCGTCGCCGGCCCCGCTCTTTCCGGTCGCCGGCAATGACGATCCAGGCTACACCGTTGCCGCCAAGCTGATCCACAAGGACGGGAGGAAGACATGCTGGATTTGCGCATTCGCGGCCGCAAGGCCATCGTCTGTGCGGCAAGCAAGGGGCTGGGGCGGGCCTGCGCCACGGCGCTGGCGCGCGCCGGGGTCGAATTGACGATCACCGCGCGCACCAGGGAGACGCTGGAACAGACCGCCGCGGAGATCCGCCAGGAGACCGGCGCCAGGGTGACGGCGGTCGCCGGCGATATCTCGACCGAAGCCGGCCGCGCCGCGGCGCTCGCCGCCTGCCCCGCGCCCGACATCCTGGTCAACAATTGCGGCGGGCCGCCGCACGGCGATTTTCGCGATTGGTCGGTCGAGGACTGGCAAAAGGCGGTCAACGCCAACATGCTGACCCCGATCATGCTGATCAAGGCGGTGGTCGACGGCATGTGCGAGCGCAAGTTCGGCCGCATCGTCAATATCACCTCGGGCTCGGTCAAATCGCCGATCGCCAATCTGGGCATGAGCAACGGCGCGCGGGCCGGGCTCACCGCCTTCTGCGCCGGCATCGCCCGCCAGGTGGCGAAGTACAATGTGACGATCAACGGCCTGCTCCCCGGCCCGTTTCTGACCGACCGGCTGCGTTCGGGCATCGAGTTCGAGGCGCGGCGGCAGAACATCTCGTTCGACGAACTGCTGGCCAAGCGCGGCCAGGCCAACCCGGCCGGCCGGGTCGGAGATCCGGCCGAATTCGGCGATGCCTGCGCCTTTTTGTGCGCCGCTTCGTCCGGCTTCATCGTCGGCCAGAACCTGCTGCTCGATGGCGGCGCGTTCAACTCGACGATGGGATAAGGCCGGCGCCGCCGGCCGCGCCGCCGCCCTGCTTTGAGCGGCGGCCCGCCCGCTCGGCGACGAGCCGGGGTTGCCAACCGGTTTGGTAGCTATCTTCCTGATGACGGCCAGCCGACGCTGCTAAGGCAACAGCGACGACAGCGCACCAGCGGCAGACTTACGCATAGTTAAATTAACTACGAATATCGACTTGTTAACCTTCTATTTTATCGAAATATTGGTTTCTCTTTCGTAAATTCCGACGTCGCGGGCAGAGACCGCCAGCGACATAAGAGTTTACTAAGAGGGTTAGTGTTATGAACATCCTGTGCAAGTCGCTGACGATCGCAGCATTGGCCGTCGCCGCCGGATATGCATCCCAGGCTCGCGCAGAGATCTTTCTGTCGGCCACCGATGGCGTCAACACCGGGACCGCCAATGATTTGGCAAGCCCCGGAACGGCGTCCTATTCCGGGGCCATCGGCAATTTCACCACCAGTATCGATATCGGCGCCGGGTTCCCGGCGGTAGGGGCGGCGGCGGACCCGATCCTCGACCTGACGTCGCTTGATCTGGCCACCGGTACGTCGGGCGGCACGCTGACGGTTTCGCTAAGCGAGACCAATTTCACCACTACCACCGCCGCCAAAGAATTCCTCAGCGAAATCAGCGGAATATATTCAAACAGCAGCGCGCTGATGTCGACCTATTACGACACGACGAACACGCAATTTGGCACGGGCAGCCTGCTGTCGAGCGGATTATCCGACAATCAGGCGAGCCTGGTCTCGGAGCCACCGATTAGCGGCCCTTACTCCCTGACCGAGATCCTGACGATAACCGCGGGTTCGAACAGCCTGACCAGCATCGATGCCGCAATCGTCGACGCGCCCGAGCCCGCATCGTTGCCGCTGCTCGGCGGCGCCTTGCTCGCGCTGGGCCTGCTCGGCTGGCGCCGCATCGCGGCAGACGACCGCCGGTCGGCCGTTCTGCTGCGGTGAGCCCGCCGCTCTGTGTGCGTGTAGGGCGGCGAGCCTCGCGTCTCGGCGGCGCTCATTCCGGCGTTGCCGCCGCCGCCTCGGGCTGCCGGTCGGCCTCTTCGCGCAGCCATTGGCGGAACGCCCGAATTTTCGGCCGCTCGAGCGCGCCCGGCGCGGTCACGACGTAGTAGGCGAACTGGTCGGGCAGCGCCAATGAGAACAGCCGCACCAGCCGGCCGGCGGCGAGGTCGGCGGCGGCGATCGTGCTGTAGGCCAGCACCACGCCATGGCCGGCGATCGCCGCATCGAGCGCCAGGCTCATATTGTTGAAGCTGAGCCCGGCGGTCGCCGGCACGTCCTTGACCCCAGCGGCTTTGAGCCACATCGGCCAGGTCGGCACCAGCGGATCGCGCTCGACCGCCTGATCGTGGATCAGCGCGTGGTGGCGCAGATCGTCGGGCGTGCGCAACGGCGGGCCGGCCATCAGCAATCGCGGGCTGCACGCCGGGAACACCTCGTTGGTAAACAGTAACTCGACATCGAGCCCGGGGTAATGCCCGGCGCCGTAGCGGATGGCGATGTCGAAATCGCCCTTGGTCAGATCGACGACCTCGTCGGTGGCGGAAATCCGCACATCGACCTGGGCGCAAATTTTCTGGAACCGGTGCAGCCGCAGCACCAGCCATTTGGCGGCGAAAGAGGGCGAGGCGGTCACCGTCAAGGTTCCGGTGTCGTTGTGCGCCCGCAGGCGTCTGACTGATGACTGGATCCCGGCAAAGGCTTCCGACAGCCCGGGGAGCAGCACCCGCGCCGACGCGGTCAGTTCGACCGAGCGGTTGAGGCGGTGAAACAGCCTGACCCCGAGATCCTGCTCCAGGGTGTGGATTTGATGGCTGATCGCGGCAGGGGTGACGAACAGCTCCTCGGCAGCCTTGCTGAAGCTCATATGCCGCGCCGCCGCTTCGAAAGCCCGCAACGCGCCGAGAGGGGGTAGATGGTCGTTCATCCGGGATGAGAAATTCTAAGCTGTCGCTGAAAAACTCTCGTTTGCAGATGAATGTTGTATCAGCCATCTACATGGCAAGGACATTCTCGAAGACTTGTCGGGAATGCATGCTGGGTTTAGGAGATTTCATATGAGTGCGATCCGGTTCGAGGCCATGCCGGGAAGGTTAGCCGGGCCTCGGCGGCGCTCCGCAGCGCAATCGGCTAGCGCCGCTGCGGGGCGAATTTTGGCGATGTTGCGCGAATGGCGTCGGCGCTCCCGCGATCGGGCCAGTCTCGCCACACTCGACAACAGGATGCTCGCCGATATCGGCATCACCCGCGCCGACGCCGAGTATCTGAGCGACAAGCCGTTTTGGAGGGAATGATGCCTCCGATGATCGACGCCGCCGCCGGCTGGGTTCGGTCGGCGACGCAGGCAGTACCCGACCGGCGGCCGGTGGGCATGATCCATGCTGCTCGCCGCGTCGTTGAAACATGGCTTCGACGCGCCGCCCCGGTTCCGCCGGCGTCGCACCTATCGAAAGAGTTCCAAGATTCGCCGGAATGGCGCAAATTCCTGTGCTTTTGACGCATGCCGGCTTTTTCGCCCGATCGACCAGCAATCTGACAACCCCCACGGAGGATCGAACGATGACCAGCTTTGCCGATCTGCCCTATGTCGAGGGCGAGCTGAACTATCTGGCGCCGATGACCGAGCGCCCGCGCTATTTCGCCTATGAGACGGCGCCCGGCGATGTCCGCTCGAACATGGCGCACGAGCCGCACCGGGTGCATATCCGCGACATGCGGCCGATCGCCTCGGAAATCGACCTCGATCGCCAGGGCTTCGCGCTGGTCGAGCAAAAGACCGCGGTGCGCGATTTCTGGGACGATGACGAGGTGCGCCGGGTCTATTACCCGGAGGCGGAGCGCTTTATCGCCGAGCAGACCGGCGCCAGCCGCGTCTTCATCTTCGATCATCTGCAGCGCCGCCGCGTGCCGGGTCAGACCGACCGCGTGGCCGGCGGACCGCGCCAGCCGGCGACCCGCGTCCATGTCGACCACACCGCGCGCTCCGGTCCGCAACGGGTCCGCGACCTGCTGCCCGACGAGGCCGAGGAATTGCTGAAGGGCCGGGTCCAGGTGATCAATCTGTGGCGCCCGATCCGCGGGCCATTACAGGACGCGCCGCTGGCGGTGTGCGACGCCCGCACGGTCGACCCCAAGGATCTGGTGCCGTCCGACCTCGTTTATCGCGACCGGGTCGGCGAGACCTATTCGGTGACCTGGAACCCGGCGCATGAATGGTACTACGTGCCCGAGATGCGGCGCGATCAGGCGTTGTTGCTGAAGATAGCCGACACCAAGACCGACGGCCGCGCCCGCTTCATGCCGCACACCTCGTTCACCGACCCGACCACTCCGCCCGACGCCTTCCCGCGCGAAAGCATCGAGCTGCGCACCCTCGTCTTCCACCCGAACTGACCCTTGCCATCTCGCCTCGGCCCCGCACCAGCGGGGTCGAGGTTGAATGCCATAGTGCCAGTAAAGTTGCTTATTTGTTCATGTGTGACCTTGTGCTGTGCTGCCCGTGGCTGATCGGATAGAAAAGTGCCGATCCATCATCGAGCAGGAGGAATAGCAACAAATACCGGCAAAGGTCTTCGGTGCGGCGCGGCCTCAGTGATCTACGTTGGCAGAGGCCAGGCGATCGATCGCTAGACCGTCGCGATGGCGTTGGCCGGGGAGCCGACGGCGCCGGGGAGGCGCAGTGGCGGGGCGGTCAGCAGGAAGCGCGAGCGGCCATGGGCGCGCAGCCAGTCGGCGAGTTCCGAGAGCCACCAGATCTCGCCGAGATAGACGCCGAGCTTGAACAGGCAATGCGCGTGCAATGGCAACGAGGCGCAGCGGTCTTCCTCGCATGGCCGCGAGGGCGAGGCCTCGACCGCGCGGTTGTCGGAGATCAATGCCACCGCCCCCGACCGGGTGATCCAGTTTAAGAGCCGCTCGTCGCGGCCGTCGAGCGCGGCGCACGGGTATTGTTCGAGCACCTTCGCATCGGGCTCTTTGTTCATGCCGAGGATGACCCGATCGTAGCCGGTGCGGAAGCAGACCAGATCGCCTTCCTCGACCGTTACCTTGTCCGCATCCATGATCCGCATCAGCTCGTCATAGCTGACGAATTTGCCGTCGCGGCCGAAATGCGCCTCGAGGTCGATCATCACGCCGCGGCCCTGGATCGGATGTGCGGCCATGTTGTCGACGGACAGCGCCTTGGCGCCGACATGCTCGCCGTTTCGACCGCCCGGCCGCCGCGATAATCCGTCGGGCCGACGATGTGCTCGCCGGCGCGGTAGCCATTGTAGAAGACGATCTCGGGCTCGCCGTCGCCGTTGGCATCGAATAGCTGCCCGACATGGGCGAGGCTGTCCCATTGCGTCGAGTACTGCAGGGTCATCTCGACGATGTCGTCGCAGAATCACATCGACCAGGCGCGGGTCCTCGCGGTTGAGCGGATAGGTCATGTAGGGCATGCCGTTGCGCCGGTTCGCGATCAGCCGCGGCGGATGGCGGCGCGGGTTGACCACGGTGCCGCCCGGATAGTCGAGCGGCAGGCTCAGGCAAAAGGTCTTGCCCTCTTTCACCTCGGCGACGCCGTTGAGCACCTTGTCCGCGGTCAGCAGATTGAGCCGGCCGAGCTGATCGTCCGGACCCCAATCGCCCCAATTCGAGCCCGGCGGACGGCGCTTCCAGCGTGGGTTTTCGGGCATGGTCAGTCCACTTTGACCAGCTTTTGCAGGGCGCGCAGGCCGGGCGGGAAGCCCTGGCCCTTGTAGCGGTTACCCCAATTGGTGAACGACACCTCGCCGACATAGATGTCGCCGTGGGAATCGACGGCTAGCCCGTGCGGCGACATGAACTGGCCGGGTTCGAGCCCGGCTGGACGGGTGCCGAGCCGCGCCAGCATCTCGCCCTTGTGCGAATAGATGCTGACCCGCGGACCGATATTCGGCAAATCGTAATTGACCCCCATGCCACCGCCGATCTCGCCTATGTAAAAGCGCGGCGTCCTGGTCCCGCTCTCCATGTAGAGGCCGGATGGCCGGTGCATGTTGTTCCACTGCGCCTCGTACTTGCCGTTGCCATCGAACACCTGGATGCGGTGGTTCTCGCGGTCGGCGACATAGACCCAGCCATCGGGGTCGCAGCACACATTGTGGGCGATGTTGAACTGACCGGGATCGGTGCCGGGCTCGCCCCAGGATTTCAGCAATCTGCCGTCGGGCGAATATTTGTGGACCCGGGAATTGCCGTAGCCATCGGAGACATAGATCTCGCCCTGCGGCGACAGGGCGGTATGAGTACAGCGGTGGAACGGCTCGCCGCTCATATAGGGGGCGGGCTTGCCGGCGACGCCGAGGGTCAGCAGCACCCGTCCTTCGAGGGTGCATTTGCGCACCGTGTGGTCGCCGTCATCGGTCAGAAACACCGTGTCGTCGGCCGCCATGTGGACGCCGTGCGGGCGGTGAAACACGCCCTCGCCCCATGACCGCAGAAAATTGCCGTTGCGGTCGAACACCATCATCGGATGGGCGCCGCGGCTGAAGGCATAGACGTTGTCGTGCCGGTCGACCCCGACCGCGGCGACATCGGCGTCGAATTTCCAGCCATCGGGCAGCTTGGCCCAATCATCGACGACCTGGTAGCGGAAGCCGTCGGTTCCGAGAATGACCGCCATTGCGTTCTCCTCCATTCAGGGATTTGCGCGATTATAGGGGAACGCGCGGTCGGCTCAACGCGCCGCCGGCGCGGCCGGGCGGACCGGGCTCAACCGCGCCGGAAAGCTCACCGCGGCGACGAAGGTCAGCACCGCGAGCAGGGTCGCGATCAGATAAACCTCGTGCAAAGAGGCGGCGACCGCATCGGTCAGGCGCGCGATCTCACTGGCGCCGAGGCCCCGGCGCAATGTTGGCTCCAGCAGCCGGTTGACCGCGTCGGCGGCATCGGGCACGCGCCGGAAAACGCCGAAATTGAGGATCGCGCCACCCAGCGCTGCGCCGAAGGATTGGCCGATGATGCGCATGAACATGTTGGCGCCGGTGGCGACGCCGCGCTCGCTCCACCCTACGCTGGCCTGGATCGACACCAGAAACGCGGTGTTGCAGGCGCCCATGCCGATGCCCATGACCAGGGAGCCGGTCGCCGCCCAGGCGATGCCGCTCGAAGGCTGCATCTGGCTCAGCATCGCCGCGCCGATCGCTAGCGCCACGCCGCCGAGCGCCGCGGCCAGGCGATAGGAGGTGCGGATCATCAGCCGGCCGGCGGCGAACGAGGCGAACATCCAGCTGACCGACATGCAGCCCAGCACCAACCCGGCGATGGCCGGGCTGCGGCCCATCACCCCCTGCACATAGGTCGGCAGAAAGGCGCTGACCGCCATCATCGTCGACCCGGTGCCGAAGATGCCAAAATTGGACAGCGCGACGACGCGGTTGCGCCACAGCCGGAACGGCACCATCGGCTCCGGCGTGCGCGCCTCATGGATGAAGAGCGCGAGCAATGTCGCCAGGCCGAACCCGACCAGCGACGCGATGCTGCCCCCCTCGAGGCTGCGCGCCTGCACCAGGGCCAGCATCGGCGCGCCGACGCCGATGATCAGCAGGATCGCGCCGAGATAATCGATGCGGTGCTGGCGCCGTTCGACCCGCTCGGGCAGATAGATCGCGAACATCGCAATGGCAATCGCGCCGATCGGCAGGTTGATCCAGAACACCAGCGCCCAATGCATGTGCACGACGATAAAGGCGCCGAGCGCCGGGCCGATGATCGCCGAGACCCCGAACACGCTCGACAGATAGCCCTGCACCCGGGCGCGCTCGGCCGGGGTGTAGATGTCGCCGATGACGGTGCTGGCGATCGGCTGGATGGCGCCGGCGCCGATCCCCTGGATGGCACGGAATATCACCAGCACCACCATGGTGCGGGCAAAGCCGCAAAGCGTGGTGCCGACCAGAAAGATGCCGGTGCCGACGAAAAAGATCCGTTTGCGGCCGTAGATGTCAGCGAGCCGGCCGTAGATCGGCACCGATACCGCCATTGTCAGCAGATAGGCTGCGAACACCCAGCTGAACAGCCGAAACCCGCCGAGGTTGCCGACGATCGTCGGCATCGCGGTGGCGATGATGGTGCTTTCGACCGCAGCCATGAAGGTCGCGATCAGCGCCGCCACCAATACCATGCCACGGCGCGGAAGGATGACAGCGGGCCGGTGCTGCTGGGCAAGGGCCTGATCCAAACCTTGCCTCCACTTTAGGCAAAGGCCCGAGTTTAGGGCGGCTGGGTGCCGAAGGACAATGCGCCAGCGCCAGTGCCGGGTGGGAAGCTGCCCTGCGCGCCGGCGCCGGGCCGGGGTTGCCAGCCGCGCGCCGATCGCGGACCATGGCGCACTCCACGGGATCGAAAGGGGCGGCGATGAAATATGATCTTCTGCTGACCGGCGGCGAGGTGCTCGATCCGGGCGCCGGGCTGCGCGGGGTCATGGATATCGGCATCGCCGGCGGCAAGATCGTCGCGGCGGCGCCGTCACTGCCGGTCGCGGACGCCCGCCGCACAATCAGCGCCAAGGGCCGGCTGGTGACGCCCGGGCTGGTCGACATCCACGCCCATATTTTCGTCAACGCGCATGACATGGCCGGCGATACCGACCGGTTCTGCCGGGCGAGCGGGGTCACCACCCTGTGCGACGCCGGCAGCGCCGGCTCGGCGACCTTTGCCGGGCTTCGCCAGGTGATCGACCGCGAGGTGCGCACCCGCACCCGCGCCTTTGTCAATCTGTCGGCGATCGGCATTGTCGGCGGCGCGAGGGGTGGCGAGCTGTCGCATTTTCCCTATGCCGACCCCGAAGGCTGCGCTCGCACCATCAGCGAGAACCCCGACCTCGCGATCGGCGTCAAGCTGCGCTACGGGCCGGGCCTGGTTTGGGAATACACCGACGAGCCGGTCAAACTGGCGCGCCGGACCGCGGACATGGCCGGCGGCGTGCCGATGATGATGCACATCACCGACTCGCCGATCCCATTGCCCGAATTGCTCGCCCATATGAAGCCCGGCGACATCGTCACCCACTGCTATCACGGCCGCGCGCACGGCATCATGGGCCAGGAGAAGCAGTTGGTGCTCAAAGAGGTCGTCGAGGCGCAACGCCATGGCATCATCTTCGACTGCGCCCATGGCCGAAACCATTTCAGCTTTCCGATGATCGAGAAGGCGCTCGATCAGGGCTTTCTGCCCGACACGATCTCGACCGACCTGACCTTTACCAGCGCCACGCAGGGGCCGGTGTGGGACCTGCCGACGACGATGTCGAAACTCCTGCATTTCGGCATGTCGCTTGACGATCTGGTTGCGCGCGCGACCGCCGCACCGGCCAAAATCCTCGGCTATGAGCGCACGGTTGGGACGCTCGCGCCCGGCGCCAACGCCGACATCGCCGTGTTCGAATTGCGCGACGGCAATTTCCCGTTGCGCGACAGCGACGGCAACACCGTCGCCGCCAAGCGCCGCCTGATCGCCCAGCTGACGATCAAGGACGGCCGGGTCTGGTACGAACGGCCGGGCGAATAAGCCACCGCTTCGACATCCGGCGCAGCGATACCGGGCGGCGTTGACAATCCGCGCCGAAAATGGCGATGGACGCGTTCAACTGAGCGGCCACAGGCCGAGCGAATGACCGCCACCGGCGAGCCCGTCGAGATATCTGCGGCGACCATAGGGCCGGCGCGAATGTGGCGGCCGGCGCTCGCCGCGGTCAGCGGCAGCGTGATGGTTGGCTTCATGCCGATCATCACCTTGCAGCTCTACAAGGCCGGGATCAGCGCCCCCTCGATGCTGGTGTGGCGCTATGGCCTGGCGCTGGTCTTGCTGACCGCGGCCTCGGCGGCGGCGCGCCACGGCTTTGGCGCGGCCCTGCGCGGCGGTGCGTGGCGGATCGCGCTGGTCGGGGCGACCCTCGGCGCCGGTCAGACCCTGTGCTTCTGGGAAAGCCTGCACACGCTCGATACGAGCATCGCAATCCTGCTGTTCTATACCTATCCGGCACTGACGCTGGCGCTCGACCGGCTGATCTTCAAGCGGCGGATCGGGCTGCGCGCGGCGCTCTGCGTCGCGATGATCCTTGCCGGCGCCGCGCTGATCGCCTTGCCGGGGCTGCGCGGCGGCGGCCTCGACCCGCGTGGGCTCGCATGGATCCTGCCGTCGCCGGTGATCTACGCGCTCTATCTCGCCGCCAATTCGGTGCTGATGCGGCCTCACCCGCCATTGATCGGCGCGGTTTTTCTCTATCTCGGGCTGGCAGCAACGTTTGCCGGGGCGAGCCTCTTTCTCGGCCTCGACGTCCCGTCCTCGCCGGGCACCTGGCTCCTGATCCTGATTATCGCGTTGGGGCCGGGGGCGCTGACCGTCACCCTGTTTTCCTACAGCGTGCCGCGGCTCGGCCCCGCCAGTTATGCGGTCATCGCCAATTGCGAGCTGGTGACCGTGATCCTCCTCGGCGTGGTGGCGTTGGGTGAGCGACTGACCGCGGGGCGGGCGATCGGCGCCGGCATGATCCTCGGCGGGATCATTTTGCACGGATTTTTCCGCAGGCCGAACCGGCGCTGAGCCGGGTCAGCGGACCCAGCACCGGGTGTGGCTTCCGCCAGGTTCTTGACCAATCAGATAGGATTGCGCGTATTTTGATGGAGCCACCAAAAATCTGCGATCATAGAGAGAAAATTTGGCGACAATGGTTCGAACCCGCGTTATAACCATCGCAGTTAGGGTAAACGACCGCTAAACGCCCGCTTTGGCTGCCCCCATCGGGGCGCCCTTGTCCGGAAAGGAAACAGCCATGGCCCGGAAGCCGAGTATTATGCAGATCGTTCTTGTTATGTTCGTTATGACCGCTGCAAAGCCGGTTCATGCCGGGGTTGCCGGAGCGAGCCCGGCGACAGTCAGCGCATCGGCCTGCACCGCCACGGCGTGGATCGACGTGCGCTGCTATGGCGCCACCGGCAACGGTACAACCGACGATACCGCGGCGATCAACCGGGCGCTCGCCGCAGCGCTTGCATCCGACCAGCCTCTGTTTCTTCCCCACGGCACGTTCAAACTGACCCGCCCGCTGGTTATCGACTACCGAACCCGGTCGGACACCGGCTTTCGGGTGATTTCGATGGGCGCCATCCTCAACGGCAAGACGATCTCCGCGCAACCGGTGCTCGAGATCCAGTGCTCCGGCGGCACCGCGGTTTCGCCAAAGGGATGCTTCTATTTCAACGAGCAAGGGACATTGTTCGTCAATGCCAATAGCGACAGCTATGCCGTGGTCATCGGCCGAGACGACTTTTCCGATGCCCAGAATTCGCTGAAGATCGATCATCTGATCGTCAACAACGCCAGCGGTGGCGCGCGGGCCGGCGGACTTAAGCTCAACTACGTGCTGAGTTCCGAAATCTACGCTGTCGCCGATTTCGGCCGGCGGCGCTGCCGGCATCGCCCTGGAGCAGACACAGATCTCGCGAATCAGCGGCGCCGGTTCGGCGGCCGGAAAAGGCGGAGTGGCCTTGCTGATCGAGAACGGCTACAGCTTTGCCGACACGATCGATGCGATGGATCTCGAAGTCGCGCCGACCTGCCTGGGGATCGATTCGCGCAACGCCGCCCACAACACCTTTATCTCGCCCTATATGGCCTGCGTGACCGGGGTGGATGCGCGCGCCGGCAACACCACCCGCCTGGTAAACCCACTGTTCGGCGGCGGCGTCAAAAAGGAATTCGCCGCCGCGGTTGGGATTACTATTAGCCCTTGACCGGCATTCATCGACAACCGCCAGCGAGCCGCGGCATTTGACAAAACTCGCGCGCCGCCCAAATCTGGGGGTGCCAGACGGCTGGACGGCCGCTCTCCGCCGCTGTGCGGGGAGAGGAAAGTCCGGGCTCCACGGAGGTACGGTGCCGGGTAACGCCCGGCGGGGGCGACCCCAGGGAAAGTGCCACAGAAAGTATACCGCCGAGCCCGCCGCGGCGTTAACCGGTGCGGGCGGCAAGGGTGAAACGGTGCGGTAAGAGCGCACCGCGCCGCCGGCAACGGCGGCGGCAGGGAAAACCCCACCGGGAGCAAGACCAAGTAGGAGCGGCAGGCATCCGGGGTCGTTTCCAAATGGAAACGGCGCCGACGGTGCCGGGCGGACCTCCGCGCCGCCGCTCGGGTCGGTCGCACGAGGCGCCCGGTGACGGGCGTCCCAGAGGAATGGCCGTCACCGCCTCCACAAACCCGTCGGGCGACGTGGAGACGGTACAGAACCCGGCTTACCCGCCGTCTGGCGCCGTTCGGAATCAATTCTCGCGCTGGATGGCGCTGCGAGGCTCGCCCCAGGCGACGTCACCTGTCACGGGTGGAAGATTTGGCGGATCGACGGGGGATAACTGCGCTTTTTTGGGGAAAACCCTGTGGATCGCTGATTGCGCAGTTGCCGCGCCAGCGCGTCCGAATAAGCTCGGAAGGGTGTGGTCGCGACGCTGATCCCCGCGGCTGCGGCCCGGCGATTGGCGATACCTCTGCGGGCGACGTTGCCAAGCCTGCGCGCCACACTCGGGGGGACGAAGCGGGCGGCCTTCACGGGGTCGCCCGTTCTTTTTATCGCCAATTCTGGAAGCGCGATGTGTGCTGGGTAGAGCGATCCGTCGCTACCGCCGGGGCCGCCGGTCGCAACGAATGATTCCGCTGGCCAATATCGCCTTTTTTATGGCATTCTTTTGGCAAGGGTTTCGTAGATTTGGTGTAGCGATGGCGAGAGACGCAAATCCGCTGAGATCAGAACTGATCACCCTGTCGGTCAATGTTCAGACCGTGTGGTACCTCGATCGCTTGGTCGAGACCGGTCTCTACGGCAACAACCGCACCGAAGCGGCGCGGATTGCCCTCTACGACCATTGTAAATTTCTGGTTGCCAACCAGACACTGGAGATGGTGCCGCGCCTGCCGAGCAAACTGGTCGCCGCGGAGGGATGATCCGGTGATGACGGGGCGGATCCTGAAGGCGAAAGCCCGACCGCCGCACCGATCGCCGCCCGCCGCACATCGCCATCCCATCCGGCCGCCTTGCGCGGCACATGCGAAACGGCCGATGCACCCTACGTTCCGGCCAACGCCGTCGATGAGACAGTCTATCCGCTGCTTGCGTCCGATTGGTGTCCGGCAACTACATGCTGTGTCGGAGTGGTATCGATCGTACAAACTACAAAATCTCAAGTTTTATTACGAAAATCCATTGACGCCCATAAAGCCCCATGCTATCCCATGTCAACCCATGGACGGGTGCGGCCGATGGGGGGAACTTCGGCGGCATCTATCGGGCGCCCCTTGCCGAGCGTCCGTGGGCGAGCGTTGGGGGAAGAAGTGGCATGTTTCTGTCCACTTACGTGAACAAGGTCGACCGCAAGGGGCGAGTTTCAGTGCCGGCGACCTTTCGCGCCTCGTTGGCGGCCCAACGTTTTCCGGGCATCGTCGCGTTTCCATCGTACAAGTATCCGGCAATCGACGCCAACGGCATCGATCGGATGGAAGAGCTGATCGCCCGGGTCGACACCCTCGAGGAATTTTCCGACGAGCAGGAGAACCTGTCGGTATTGCTGTTCGCCCCGTCGCAGCGGCTGCCCTTCGACACCGAAGGGCGGGTGGTGCTGCCACCGGACCTCGCCGAACACGCCTTCATCACCGACAGCGCGGCCTTTGTGGGCCTTGGCAAGAGCTTTCAGATCTGGGAGCCCGGCCGCTTCGCCGAGCATCTGGCAAATCTGCGCGAACGCGCCCGTCGGCAGGGAACCAGGATCCCGCCGCTCGGTGGCTCGTCTGACCGGCGCGCGGAATGAAGAGGGGCCGTCCATCGCCGCCGCATCCGGAACCTGGCGCCGGCGCCGCCGGAAGCCCGGCCAGGGATCCGGGCGGGCATGTGCCGGTCTTGGTCGAAGCGGTGGTCGAGGCGCTGTCGCCGCATGACGATGCCCTTTATGTCGACGGCACATTTGGCGCCGGCGGCTATAGCCGGGCGTTGCTCGCCGCTGCCAAGTGTCGGGTTATCGCGATCGACCGCGACCCCGAGGCGGTGCGGCGCGGCCATGAGCTGGCGGGCGTCGCTGCCGGCCGGCTAGCCATTATCCAGGGCGATTTCGGCGACATGGATCGGCTGCTGGCATTGCGTGCGCCGGGGCCGTCCGCGCCGCGGCCGACAACCCCGGGGCCAATCGCCGGAATCACGCTCGATCTCGGCGTTTCCTCGATGCAGCTCGACAGCGCGGAACGCGGTTTCTCGTTCCGGCTCGACGGGCCGCTCGACATGCGCATGAGCGGGGCGGGACAGAGCGCCGCCGATCTCGTCGCGACCCTCGCCGAGGATGACCTCGCCCAGCTGATCCAGGAATTCGGCGAAGAGCGCTTTTCCCGCCGGATCGCGCGCGCGATCGCCGCGGCGCGGCAGCAGCAGCCGATCCGGCGCACCCTCGAACTCGCCCAGATCGTCCGCGCCGCGGTGCCTCGAGCCGAGCCTGGCCTCGATCCGGCGACCCGCACCTTTCAGGCGCTGCGCATCGCGGTCAACGACGAGCTCGGTCAGCTCGATCGCGGGCTCGGCGCGGCCGAGCGGCTGCTAATGCCGGGCGGCCGGCTGGCAATCGTATCGTTCCATTCGCTCGAAGATCGGCGGGTCAAGGATTTTTTGCGGCGGCGCAGCGACACCGCGCCGCGCGCTTCACGCCATGAGCCCGTCGCCGCTGCGGCGGCGGCGCCGAGCTTCCGTCTGCTGCACCGCCGGGCGCTCAAGCCGGGCCCCGACGAGCTCGCCCGCAACCCGCGCGCGCGGTCGGCGCGGCTGCGTGCAGCCGAGCGAACCGCCGCTCCACCCTGGCCGCCGCGGCGCGAGCGGCAACGAGGGCACGCCGCATGATCAGGCTCTCCGCCTTGTTCTGGCTGGTTCTGGTATCGGCAACCGGCTTTGCCATGTTCGCGGTCAAGTACGAGGTTCAGGCGCTCGCCGACCAGTTCGCCCAAACCACCAAACGGGCGGACGATGCCGAACGCGACATCCGCGTGCTCGACGCCGAATGGGCTTATCTGAACCGGCCGGACACGCTCGCTCAGATGAACCAGCGCTATTTGTCCCTGGCGCCGATTGCGACGAAGCAGTTGATCGCCAGCGTCGCCGTCATTCCGATGCGCCCGCCACCGGCACCGCCGCCACCACCACCGGCGCCGGTTGTGGACGCCGCGGCCGTCGCCGAAATCTCGCCCGCCCAGGGCGCGGCGCTGCCAAGCCAACAACCGTCCGCGCCGAGCCGGCCGACCGAAAAGCCCGCCCGGGTGGTGACCGCCGCGCTCGAGACGCGAGAGCCGGCGGAGACCCGGGGGGCAGCACCCGAGCCGGCCCGCCCGCTGCTGATCAAAGCGGCGGCGCGCCCGAGCCCGATGCCCCGGGTTAAATCGCTCGATGAATTGATCGCGCGGATTGCGGAGAACCGGTGATGAGCGCGGTCCACCAGTTTGACAACAATCCCTGCCGCCCGCGGCATTTCAAGCCGCCGCCCTGCGTGCCGGTGGTTCCGGACGGGCCGGCGAGGCGGGCCTTGGACGGCTGCCGCACCCGGCTGCTGGTCGCCGGCGCCGCCTTCATCCTGCTCTTCGCCGTCATCGCCGGGCGGCTCGTCCAGGTCACGCTGCTGCCCGGCGCCGTTACCGTGCCGCATATTGCGCGCTTTAACCCGACGCCGCCGCCACCGCCCGGTCGCGCCGACATCATCGACCGTGACGGCAGGTTGCTGGCGACGACGCTCGATACGCCCTCGCTTTACGCCAATCCGCGGCAGATCGTCGATCCCGCGGAGGTGACCAGCAAGCTCGTCGCCACCTTGCCGGGTCTCAACCGCGCCGAGCTCTTTGCCAAGCTGACCTCAGCCAAGGGCTTTGTCTGGGTCCGGCGCCGTTTGACCCCCGACCAGGAATACGCGGTCAACCAGCTCGGCATACCGGGGCTGCAATTCGCTCACGAGGAGCGCCGCGTCTACCCCTATGGCAGCCTGCTGTCGCATGCGCTCGGATATACCGGGATCGACGACAACGGGCTGGCGGGGATCGAGCGCGGCCTCGACGACCAGCTGCGCGGCCGTCAGGAGCCGCTGCAACTATCGATCGATCTTCGCCTGCAGTATATCCTGCGCGAAGAATTGCAGCGCGTAGTCGACGATTTCACCGCCAAGGGCGGCGCCGGGCTGATCATGAACGTCAACACCGGCGAAGTGCTGGCGCTGGTGTCGTTGCCCGATTTCGATCCGAACCATCCGGACGCGCCCGACCCCAACCATCCGAACATTCCAGTGGCCGAGCGGATGTTCAACCGGGTCACTCTCGGCGATTACGAGATCGGCTCGGTGTTCAAGATCTTCACCACGGCGATGGCGCTCGATTCGGGCGCCACCACGATGACCGGGGTTTTCGACGCGACGCACCCGATCCGAATTGGGCGGTTCACGATCTCCGACTATCACGGCAAGCATCGCCCGCTCAGCGTACCGGAAATCCTGATGTACTCGTCGAACATCGGCGAGGCCAAGATCGCGCTTGCGGTCGGCGCCGAGCGGCAGCAGGAATATCTGCGCCGGTTCGGCCTGCTGACATCGCCGACCTTCGAGCTGAAGGAGATCGGCAGGCCGCACTATCCGACGCACTGGCGCGAGGTCAACGTCATGACCATCGGCTTTGGCCACGGCATCTCGGAGACGCCGCTGCAGATCGCCAGCGGGGCCTCGGCGCTGGTCAATGGCGGGGTGCTGCGTCAGGCGACACTGCTCAAAATACCGCCGGGCGATGCGCCGCAAGGCCGACAGGTGATTTCACCGGAAACCTCCGATCACATGCGTAAACTGTTGCGGCTGGTCGTCCAATACGGCACCGGCGAGATGGTGGACGCGCCGGGCTACGTTGTCGGCGGCAAGACCGGTACCGCGGATAAGGTCGTCGGCGCCCGCTATGCCGACCGAAAGCTGCTTTCGAGCTTTCTCGGCGTCTTCCCGATGACCGCCCCCAAATACCTGGTCCTGGCGATGGTCGACGAGCCACACGGCACCAAGGCGAGCCACGGTTACGCCACCGCCGGCTGGACCGCGGCCCCGGCCGTGGGCCGCACCATCGTGCGCATCGCCCCGCTGCTCGGAGTGCAGCCGGTCGACGAATCCTCGCCCGCGGTCGCACAAGCATTGATGCCGGTAAGCCTGCAAGGTAAGCGGATTGAAGGTTACTGAGCTGATCGGCGTCCTCCATCGCCCGGCCGCATCCGGCCTGCAGGGCGATCCGGAAATTGTCGGGCTTACTGCCGATTCGCGTGCGGCGCTTCCTGGTTTTCTGTTCGCCGCTCTGCCCGGCTCGCGGCTCGACGGCAGGAAGTTCGCCGACGATGCGGTAGCCCGCGGCGCGGTCGCGATCCTGACCGACGACGCGGCGGCGCTCGACCTCACGGCGGAATCGCGCGCCCGGGTGACGGTCGTCACCGATGGGAACCCGCAGCGCCGCCTGGCGCAGCTGGCGGCGCGCTTTTACCGCCGGCAGCCGCGAACCATCGCCGCCGTCACCGGCACCAACGGCAAGACTTCGGTCGCCCATTTCACCCGTGAGATCTGGACCGCCGGCGGTCATCCCGCGGCCAGCCTCGGCACCCTCGGCCTGGTGACTCCGGCCGGGCGCCGTCCGGGTGCGCTGACGACGCCCGACCCGATCGCCCTCCACCGCGACCTCGCCGTCCTTTGCGGAGAGGGGGTCGAGCATGTCGCGGTCGAGGCGTCGAGCCACGGTCTGGCCCAGTTCCGCCTCGACGGCCTGGCGGTCGCCGCAGCCGCCTTTACCAACCTCACCCGCGATCATCTCGACTACCACCGTGACATGGCGCAGTACCGCGCCGCCAAGGAACGGCTGTTCACCGATCTGTTGGCGCCGGGGCGGCCGGCGATCCTCAACCGCGACAGCGGGGAATTTTCGCATCTGGCGGCGCTGTGCCGCGAGCGCGGGCATCCGGTTCTCGGCTACGGCGCCGAACGGGGCGCCGATTTGCGGGTGATGACGTCACGGCCGCGGGACCGCGGTCAGGATCTGGTGCTCGAGATTTTTGGACGGCGCCACGATCTGCGACTGCCGCTGCTCGGCGAATTTCAGGTGATGAACGCGCTATGCGCGCTGGGTCTGGCGATCGCCACCGGGATTCCGGCCGAAGCGGCGATTGCGTCGCTCGCCGGCTTGAGCGGGGTTCCAGGCCGGCTCGAATTCGTCGCCGAAGGTGAGGGCGGCGCTCCGATCGTCGTCGATTATGCGCATACCCCTGACGCGCTCGCTGCCGTGCTCTCCGCGCTTCGCCCGCATGCCGCCGCGCGTCTGGTGGCGCTGTTCGGCTGCGGTGGCGACCGCGACCCGGGCAAGCGGGCGCTGATGGGGCGCGTCGCGGCGGATGCCGCCGACCGGGTTTACGTGACCGATGACAATCCGCGCGGCGAGGACCCGGCGGAGATCCGCCACGCGATCCTCGCCGCTGCGCCGGAGGCTATCGAGATCGGCGATCGCCGACGCGCGATTGAAGCCGCGATCGCCGATCTCGGCCCCGGCGACCTGCTGGTGATCGCCGGCAAGGGTCACGAGACCGGGCAGATCGTCGGCGGCGAGACCTTCCCCTTCGACGATGCCGTGGTTGCCCGCGAATGCGCCGGTCGCAGCCGGGTTGCAGCCATCGCGCGAGGCGGCAGATGACGCCGTTGTGGTCGGCCGCGGACGCCGTCCGGGCGACCGGCGGCACCAGCGCTCTCGGTTGGGCGGCAACGGGCGTTTCGATCGACAGCCGCACGCTCGCCGCTGGCGATCTGTTCGTTGCCCTTCACGGCCCCAATCATGATGGCCACGATTTTGTCGCTGCGGCATTCGAACGCGGCGCCGCCGCGGCCATAGTCGATCGCGAGATCCCCAGGCCGCCGGCGGGGGCGGCGCTGCTGCGCGTCGAGGATACGCTCGTCGGGCTACGCGCCCTCGGCGGCTTTGCCCGCGCCCGCAGCTTCGCGCGGATCGTGGCGGTGACCGGCAGCGTCGGCAAGACCGGGACCAAGGAGGCGCTGCGCCTGGCGCTGGGCGCCTGCGGTCCGACTTTCGTCTCCGCCGGCAGCCTGAATAATCATTGGGGCGCTCCGTTGTCGCTGGCCCGCCTGCCGCCCGGCGCCGCTTACGGCGTGTTCGAGCTGGGAATGAACCATCCCGGCGAAATTGCCGCGCTGACTCGGCTGGCGCGGCCCCATATCGCGGTGATCACGACGGTCGAGCCGGCCCATCTCGGCTTTTTCGGATCGGTCGCGGCCATCGCCGAGGCCAAGGCTGAAATCTTTCTTGGCCTCGAGCCCGGCGGCGCCGCGGTGCTGAACCGGGACAATCCCCACTTTCCCGGCCTGGCCGCAGCGGCGAGGAACGCCGGGGCGGCCCGGGTGATCGGCTTTGGCGCCGACCCCGAAGCCACAATTCGACTCGTCGATTGCGTATTGGAGCCCAACGGCAGCACGGCCGAGGTGGTCATCGCCGGCTCGCCGCTGCGCTTTCGCCTGCCCCTTCCCGGTCGGCACTGGGTCATGAACGCGCTTGCCGTCCTCGGCGCTGCGCTGGCGGCGGGTTGCGACTGGCGATCCGCCGCGGCGGCGCTCACCGAACTCGAAGCGATGCCGGGCCGCGGACGGCGCCACCAGCTCGCCTGGCGGGGCGGGATATTGACCCTGATCGACGAGAGCTACAATTCCAGCCCGGCGGCGGTTGCGGCCGCGCTTGCGGTGCTCGCCGCCACCGAGACGACGGCTGGCGGCCGTCGGGTGGTGGTGCTCGGCGACATGCTCGAACTCGGCGACGCGGCCGAGCGTTTCCACCGCGAACTGGCGACCCCGCTTGCCGCGGCGGGGATCGACCGTGTGTTCCTGGTCGGCGACGCGATGGCGGCCCTCTACGAGCTTGTGCCCGAGGGGCGCCGGGGCGGGTTGTGGCGGTCCGCCGATCAGGCTATCCCTGCGCTTCTTGATTTCCTCAATCCCGGCGATGTCGTGACGGTCAAAGGCTCCTATGGCGTGCGCCTCGGCCATGTCGTCGCGCGGCTCGCCGCCGAATCGGCTCGGCGCGAGAGCTGATCCGATGCTTTACCCGCTCCTGTTTCCGCTGGCCGATCACTTCCAAGCGTTCAATCTGTTCCGCTACATCACGTTTCGCTCGGGCGGGGCGGTAGTCACCGCGCTGCTGATCAGCTTTGCTTTTGGCAAGCCGATCATTGCCTGGCTGCGGTCGAAGCAAACCAATGGGCAGCCGATTCGCCTCGACGGCCCCGCCGGCCACCTGGTCCGCAAAAAGGGCACGCCGACGATGGGCGGGTTCCTGATCCTGCTGGCGCTGACCGTCGCGACCCTGCTGTGGGCGGATCTGACCAACCCCTATGTCTGGATCGTGCTGCTGGTCACCGTCGGTTTCGGGCTGATCGGTTTCTTTGACGATTACAAGAAACTGACCAGCAATTCACATCGCGGACTGTCCGGCTGGACCAAGATCGCGCTCGAAATCGGGGTCGGCGCGCTCGCCTGCGTCGCCCTCGGCCATGTGACCCCGGCGCCGCTAGCGAACACCCTCGCCGTCCCGTTTTTCAAGAACGTGCTGATCGATCTCGACGGGCTGTTCGTGCCGTTCGGCGTCGTCGTCATCATCGGCGCGTCGAACGCGGTCAACCTGACCGACGGGCTCGACGGGCTCGCCATCGTGCCGGCGATGATCGCGGCCGGCTGCTTTGCGTTGATCGCCTATTTCGTCGGCAACGCGATCTTTGCCAACTACCTGCAAATCCACCACGTTCCGGGCGCCGGCGAGCTGACGGTGTTTTGCGGCGCCATGGTCGGGGCCAGCCTCGGCTTTCTGTGGTTCAACGCGCCCCCGGCGATGGTGTTCATGGGCGATACCGGCTCGCTGTCGATCGGCGGCGCGCTCGGCACGATCAGCATCGTCACCAAGCACGAATTGGTGCTGGCGATCATCGGCGGGTTGTTTGTGCTCGAGGCGGTCTCGGTCATCGTCCAGGTCGCCAGCTTCAAGATTACCGGCCGCCGCGTATTCCGGATGGCGCCGCTGCACCATCATTTCGAGCAGAAAGGCTGGCAGGAGCCGACGATCGTCATCCGCTTCTGGATCATCGCCTCGATCCTGGCGATCGCCGGGCTGGCCACGTTGAAGCTGCGGTAACGGGCGATGATCGGCCGGGGCATCGCGCAGAACCGGAGCATCGCACAGATAGTAGCTGGGCGCATCAGGATCATCTATATATGTGGGGCGTGCCGGCTCAACGGTGGGCCGGCGGTTCGACCCGGCGGGATGCCCGGCCCGGATCGCGAGGACCGTATCCCAATGAGGTTCGCCCGCATCGATCAGAGCCCGGTGGCGCGCTGGTGGTGGACCGTCGACCGGTGGAGCCTCGCCGCGCTCGCCGCGCTGATGGGCTTTGGTGTGGTGATGAGCCTGTCGGCGAGCCCGGCCGTGGCCGAGCGCATCGGCTATGACGGGTTGCACTTCGTGCGCCGTTATCTCGCCCTTCTGCCGGTGACGATCGCAGTCATGTTCGTCGTCTCGTTGCAGACGCCTCGGACAGTGCGCCGCATCGCCTTTATCGGCTTTGGCATCTCGCTCGTGCTGCTGGCGCTGACCTTCGTCGTCGGCGCCGAAATCAAGGGCGCGCGCCGCTGGATCAATTTTCCGCTGGTGGCGCTGCAGCCTTCCGAATTCGTCAAGCCGTGCTTCGCCGTCGTCTCGGCCTGGCTGTTCTCGGAGCAAAAACTGCGCCGGGGCTTTCCCGGCAACCTGATCTGCGCGGCACTTTTGCTGCTGATTGTCGGGATGCTGATCGCCCAGCCCGATATCGGCATGGCTGCTGTCGTGGCCACGGTGTGGTTCGGCCAATTCTACATGGCCGGGTTGCGGCTCTACTGGGCGGCGCTGTTCGGCCTCGGCGGGGTCGGAGCATTGGCCGCCGCCTATACCTGGCTGCCGCATGTCAGAATCCGGGTCGATCATTTCCTCGATCCGACGGCGGGCGACAGCTATCAGGTCAACCGCTCGCTCGAAGCCTTCGCCAATGGCGGGCTGTGGGGCCGTGGCCCGGGCGAGGGCACGGTCAAATACGTGCTGCCCGATGCCCATGCCGATTTCGTCTTCGCCGTCGCCGGCGAGGAATTCGGCCTGATCGTCTGCCTCGTCGTGGTCGCGGTGTTTGGCTTTATCGTGCTGCGCGGGCTTTCGCGGCTGCGCCAGGAGGGCAGCCTGTTCGTGCTGCTCTCGGCTACCGGCCTGTTGACCCAGTTCGGGTTGCAGGCGGTCATCAACATGGCCTCGACCTTGCGTATGATGCCGACCAAGGGGATGACCCTGCCGTTCCTATCCTACGGCGGCTCCTCGATGCTCGCGCTCGGATTGGGGATGGGAATGCTGCTGGCGCTGACCCGCCGCCGGCTCGCCGGAAGCGCCTTGTGAGCGCCACCTTTGTTCTCGCCGCCGGCGGCACCGGCGGCCATCTGTTCCCGGCAGAGGCGCTGGCGAGCGAACTCGTCGAACGCCGCCGGCAAGTGCATCTGTTGACCGATTCGCGGGCGGATGCTTTCGCCTTGGGCGTTCCCGGAGTCACGGTTCATCGGGTGCGTGCCGGACGGCTCGGCGGCGGTCCGGTTCAGGCCGCGCGCGGCCTGGCGGAACTGGCGGCAGGCACGGTTCAGGCGCGCCGGCTGCTGCGCCGGCTGGCACCGCAGGCGGTCATCGGTTTTGGCGGCTACCCATCGGTGCCGACCATGCTGGCCGCGACGTCGCTCGGGCTGCCGACCCTGATCCACGAGCAGAACGCTGTGCTCGGGCGCGCCAACCGGCTGCTGGCGCCGCGGGTGGGGCGAATCGCCACCGGCTTTCCCGAGACCGCCGCGATGCGGGCGGCCGATAGCGCCCGCGCCGTCCATACCGGGAACCCGGTGCGGCCGTCGATCCTCGCCATCGGCGAGCCCGCCTACAGGCCGTCCTCACCGGGTGGGACATTCGAGTTGCTGATCCTCGGCGGCAGCCAGGGCGCACACGTTTTGAGCGAGATTATGCCGGCGGCGCTGGCGCGATTGCCGACAGATCTGCGCGCCGCGCTGAAGGTAAGCCAGCAGGCGCGCCCGGAGGATCTCGCAGCCGTTGTCAAAGCCTATGCCGAAACCGGAATCGCCGCAGAAATCGACAGTTTTTTCGCCGATGTGCCGCAGCGGATGGCGCGCGCGCAGCTGGCGATTTGCCGGGCCGGGGCATCGACCGTGGCCGAGCTGTCGGCGATCGGCCGGCCGGCATTGTTGATCCCCTATCCGCATGCCACCGACGACCATCAGACCGCGAACGCGCGGGCTTTCGCCGCGGCCGGGGGCGGATGGGTCGTCGCGCAAACGGATCTGCGGCCCGATACCCTTGCTGCTTTGCTGCAACATCTCCTGGGCGACGATGCAGCGCTGATTCTCGCGGCGCAATCTGCGCGGAGTTTCGGCCGGCGCGACGCCACCCGGCACCTGGCGCGAATGGCGCTGGCGCTCGAACCCGGCAATGCATTGCAGGGGCGTGCGGCATGAGAGCGCTGCCGCTGACCATCGGACCGCTGCATTTTGTCGGCATCGGCGGCATCGGCATGAGCGGCATCGCCGAGGTTCTGCACAATCTCGGCTATCGGGTGCAGGGCAGCGACGTCGCCGACGGCGCCAATGTGCGCCGCTTGATCGAGCTCGGCATCCCGGTCGCGGTCGGACACGCCGCGGAGAATCTCGGGGCGGCCGAGGTCGTCGTGATCTCCTCGGCGGTCGGGTCCGACAATCCCGAGGTCGTCGCGGCCCGCTCGCGGCGCCTGCCGGTGGTGCGGCGCGCCGAGATGCTGGGCGAGTTGATGCGGCTTAAATGGTCGCTGGCGATCGCCGGCACGCACGGCAAGACGACGACGACCTCGCTGATCGGCGCGCTGCTCGAAGCCGCCCAGCTCGATCCGACCGTAATCAATGGCGGCATCATCAACGCTTACGGCACCAACACCAGGCTCGGCGCCGGCGATTGGATGGTGGTCGAGGCGGATGAAAGCGACGGCACCTTTACCCGGCTGCCGGCGACGGTCGCGATCGTTACCAATATCGATCCCGAGCACCTCGACTTTTATGGCGGGTTCGAGGCATTGCGCCAGGCCTTCGAGACCTTTGTCGGCAACATCCCGTTCTACGGCTTCGCGGCGTTGTGCATCGACCACCCGGTGGTGCAGGGCATGATCCCCAAACTGTCGGATCGCCGGGTATTGACTTATGGGATGAGCCCGCAAGCCGATATCCGCGCGGTCGACCTCCGGCTCGGGCGGGATGGGGCGCGCTACGACATCGTCATATCGGATGCCTTGGCCGAGCGCGGGCGCACGATCCCCAACCTGTTCCTGCCGATGTTCGGCCGGCACAATGTGCAGAATTCGCTGGCCGCGGCAGCAGTCGGCGAGGCGCTCGGGCTCGGCGACGACGCGCTGCGCGCAGCCCTGCGCAATTTCAAGGGGGTCAAACGCCGCTTCACCAAGACCGGCGAGTGGAACGGGGTCAGCGTGATCGATGATTACGGCCATCATCCGGTCGAGATCGCAGCGGTGCTGAAGGCGGCGCGGGCGATCGTGGCCGGCAAGGTGGTCGCGGTCGTGCAGCCCCACCGCTACAGCCGCGTGTCGCATTTGTTCGACGATTTCTGCACCTGCTTCAACGACGCCGACATTGTTCTCGTCGCCGACATCTATGCCGCCGGCGAGGCGCCGATCGAGGGCGTGACCAGGGACGCGATGGTCGCCGGGCTGATCGAGCACGGGCATCGCAACGTCCGCGCCCTCGCCGATCGCGGAAATTTGGCGCCGCTGATCGCCGAATTGGCCCGGCCTGGCGACATGGTGGTGTGCCTCGGCGCCGGCTCGATCACCGGCTGGGCCAACAGCCTGCCCGGCGATCTCGCGGCGCTGGCGCGGCGGAGCCGTGCCGGATGATCGCCCCGCGCAGACAAGCGCCGCCGATGGACTGGCTCCCCGACAGCCGAGGCCGGCTGATCGAAAACGCACCGATCGGGCGGCAGACCTGGTTTGGCGTCGGCGGACCGGCGGAAATGCTGTATCGGCCGGATGACCGCGAAGACCTCGTCGCCTTCCTGGCCGCGCTGCCGCGGGATATTCCGGTGACGGTGATCGGCGGCGGCGCCAATCTCCTGGTCCGCGACGGCGGGATTTCCGGCGTCATTATCCGGCTCGGCCGGAGATTTGCCGACCTCGCCATCGAAGGGCGGGAGATCGTGGCCGGTGCCGGGGCACTCCATCTCAACATCGCGCTGTTCGCAGCCGAGGCCGGGATCGCCGGGATGGAATTTCTCTCCGGCATCCCCGGGACCTTGGGCGGCGGGCTGCGGATGAACGCCGGCGCCTATGGGCGCGAGATCGAGGATGTGCTGGTTTCGGCGATCGCGCTCGATCGCGGTGGTGGCAGCCACGCAATCGACAGTGCGGCGATGGGATTTTCCTACCGCCATTGCGCGGTCGACCCCGACTGGATCTTCCTCGAAGCTCGGCTGCGCGGCGGCGAGGGCGATCCTGCTGCGATCGCCCGGCAGATCGCCGAGATCAGAGCTGCGCGCGAGGCCTCGCAGCCGATCCGCGCCCGTACCGGCGGTTCGACCTTCAGAAACCCGCCGGACGACAGCGCCTGGCGGCTGATCGATGCTGCCGGTTGCCGCGGCCTGGTTCGCGGCGGCGCGATCGTGTCGCCGCAACATACGAACTTTCTGATCAACACCGGCAATGCCACCGCCACCGATCTCGAAGCGTTGGGCGAGGAGGTGCGACGCCGGGTTTACGAGACGGCCGGTGTCGCGCTCGAATGGGAAATCCGCCGCGTCGGTCGTCCGCTCTCGGGCATCGAGCCGATTGCCGAAGGAGCGCCGAAACGGTGAGCAAGAACGTAGCATTGCTGATGGGAGGCTGGTCGCCCGAGCGCGAGGTCTCGCTGTCGAGCGGTCGCGAATGCGCCAAGGCGCTCGCCGATTGCGGCTATCGGCTCAGGGCGATCGATGTCGGCCGCGATTTGCCAGACTTGCTGCGTGCGCTCGAGCCGCGCCCCGACGTAATCTTCAATGCCTTGCATGGGGTCGGCGGCGAAGACGGGACGCTGCAGGCGGTGTTTGAGATGCTGGCGATCCCCTACACCCATTCGGGCGTGCTCGCTTCGGCTCTGGCGATGCACAAGCCGACGGCGAAGGCGGTCTTTCGCGCCGCTTGCCTGCCGGTCGCCGAGGATATCGTCGCCACTCCTGAAGAACTCGCCCGGTGTGACGTGCCGCCGGCGCCCTTTGTCGTCAAGCCGACCAATCAGGGGTCGAGCGTCGGCGTGCGCATCGTCCGGATCGGCGACAATTCCTGGCGCGAGGAGGTGCTGGGCTGGCGCTTTGGTTGCGAAATCATGGTCGAGCGCTTTGTTCCCGGCCGCGAGCTGACCGTGGCGGTGATGGGCGACCGCGCGCTCGGGGTCTGCGAGATCGTGCCGCGCGGCGGGTTCTACGACTACACCGCCAAATATGCCGAGGGCGGCTCCACTCACCTGGTGCCGGCGCCGATCCCGCACGACGCCTACGAGGAGGCGCTGGACATCTCGTTGCGGGCACATCGCGCGCTTGGTTGCCGTGGTGTCAGCCGGGCCGACCTGCGCTATGACGACACGCCGGAGGGCGGCGGCCGGCTCTATCTGCTGGAGGTCAACACCCAGCCGGGGATGACCCCGACCTCGCTGGTGCCGGACATCGCCCGCCATGTCGGGATCGGCTTCGATGAATTGGTGGTCTGGATCGTGGAGAACGCGGCATGCGAGGGGTGAGCGCCGCGACGGCGGCGGCGCGGCGCCGCCGCGGCTGGACCGGGCGGTTGCGTCGACTCGTGCTGGTGGCTCGGCATCCCCGCCATCCTGGCCGGCGCGGTTGTCGGCGCGGCCGGGTTCAGCCGCTCGCCGCTGGGCCAGTCCGTCCTCCACAACGTCTCGACCCGCCTGCTCGGCGCCACCGCGGCGCTGGGTTTGCGGGTCGCCGACATCCGGGTCGAGGGGCGCCAGACGACCGATCGCGAGACGATTCTCGCCGCGCTCGGCGCCCAGCTCGGCACCCCGATCCTGGCGGTCGACCCGGTCCGCGCGAAGCAGCAGCTCGAAGCCCTGCCCTGGGTCAGCTCAGCGTTGATCGAGCGCCGTCTTCCCCAAACGCTTTATGTGCGCCTCGTCGAGCGCCAACCGCTGGCCTTGTGGCAGCACGCCGGCAAGATCGAGCTGATCGACCGCACCGGCGCGGTAATCCCGGTCACCCGGCTCGACCGCTTCGCCAAATTGCCGCTAATAGTCGGCGAGAACGCCGCTAGCCATGCGGCCGAGCTACTGAAAATGCTGGCGAACGAACCCGATTTGGCGCCGCGCGTCACCGCGGCGGTGCTGGTCGGCGACCGGCGCTGGAACCTGCGCATCGATCATACCATCGATGTTCTACTGCCCGCCGACGACCCGGCGGCGGCATGGGCCGATCTCGCCCGCCTGCAACGCTCGAGCGCCATCCTTCAGCGCAACGTCCAGGCGATCGACATGCGTCTGCCCGACCGATTGGTGGTGCGCGTCGCCCCGGAGCCGCCAAAGGAAGCTCCGATAGCCAAGAAAGGACGCCTGCCGGCGAAGAATACATGACCGCGATCGACGAGGTGCGGACGCGCGAAACCGATCCCAGGGAGGCCGCGCCAGCCGCCAAGCGCGCCAAGGGCAAGCCGCGGCGGGTGGTGCGACCGCCCAAACCACGTCATCGGCCGCATGGCAGCCTGGTCGCCGCGCTCGATATCGGCACCACCAAGGTGTGCTGCTTCATCGCCCGGGTCGAGCCCGACAAGCCGCAGGTCGTCGGCATCGGACACCAAATCTCGCGCGGCCTGCGCAACGGCACGATCGTCGATCTCGAAGCGGCCGGAACCTCGATCGTCAACGCGGTGCACGCAGCCGAGGAAATGGCCAAGGAAACCATCGAGCAGGTGGTGACCAATCTGTCGGGCGGGTTCTCAGCCTCGCGCATCGTCAAGGCCGAGATCGGCATTGCCGGGCGCGAGGTCGGCGAGGTCGAATTGCAGCGCGTGCTCGATCAGGGCTATCTGCTGCGCGAGCCTGGCGACCGCCAGATCATTCACTCGGTGCCGGTCGGGTTCTCGATCGACGAGAGCCGCGGCATTCGCGACCCGCGCGGCATGTATGGCGAGCGGCTCGGCGTCAACATGAACATGGTGACCGCTGCAGCCGCCGGGGTGCGCAATCACAGCGCGGCGATCGGGCGCTCGCACCTCGACGTCGAGGCGCTGGTCGTCAGCCCCTACGCCGCCGGGCTCTCGTGCCTGGTCGAGGACGAGATCGGCCTCGGGGTGACGGTGATCGACATGGGCGGCGGGACGACGACGATCGGGGTGTTTTTTGACGGCAATCTGATTTTTGCCGATTCGGTGCCGGTCGGCGGCGGTCACGTGACCAACGACATCGCCCGCGGGCTGTCGACCCCGGTGGCCCATGCCGAGCGGATGAAGACGTTGTTCGGCACCGCGATTTCCGCCAGCACCGACGAGCGCGAGATGATCGCGGTGCCGCAGATCGGCGAGGAGGAAGAAGGGCATGTCAATCACGTGCCGAAATCCTTTCTCGTCGGCATTATCGCGCCGCGCATCGAGGAGACCTTCGAGCTGGTGCGCAACCGGCTCGAAGCGAGCGGGTTCGACAAGGTCGCCGGGCGCCGCGTGGTGCTGACCGGCGGGGCCTGTCAACTGCACGGCACGCGCGAATTTGCCGGTTTGATCCTCGACAAGCAGGTTCGGATTGGGCGCCCGCTACGGGTCGACGGCCTCGCCGAAGCGACCGGCGGGCCGGCGTTTTCGGCCGCTGTCGGGCTTCTCCATTTCGCCATGTCGGAGCGCGCCGAGGCGCCGCGAGCCGGGCGCGCGCCGGCCGCGCCGCCGAACGGGATCTTTGGTCGATTGGGAAATTGGCTGCGGGAGAACATCTGACCGCAAATTGTCGTTTTGATGCCGGTCCGGCTACCGATGCGGGGTAAAACCGGTTAGATCGATGTCGGCAAAAAAAGGGGGAGCCCGGACCCGTCCGGGCATGATCGAGCGGCGCAGCAGTGGAGGACACATGATCAATCTGAGCATCCCCAGGGACGAGCAGGAGATGAAGCCCCGAATCACCGTTGTCGGGGTGGGCGGCGCCGGGGGGAACGCCGTCAACAACATGATCCGCTCGAATTTGGTCGGGTGTGAGTTCGTCGTCTGCAACACCGATGCGCAGGCGATGCAGCAATCGACCGCTCACAGCAAGATCCAGCTGGGGATCGGCGTCACCCGCGGGCTCGGCGCCGGATCGCGCCCCGATGTCGGACGCGCCGCCGCCGAGGAGGCGCTCGACGAGATCGTCGAGGCGATGCAGGGCTCCAACATGGTGTTCATCACCGCCGGAATGGGCGGCGGCACCGGCACCGGCGGCGCGCCGGTGATCGCCCGCATCGCCCGCGAATCGGGCATCCTGACCATCGGCGTCGTCACCAAGCCCTTTCATTTCGAGGGCAGCCACCGCATGCGCATCGCCGAGGCCGGGATCGAGGAGCTGCAGAAATTCGTCGACACCCTGATCATCATCCCGAACCAGAATCTGTTCCGCGTCGCCAATGATCGCACGACCTTTGCCGACGCTTTCAAGATGGCGGATGACGTCCTGCATTCGGGCGTGCGCGGCGTCACCGACCTGATGGTGATGCCCGGCTTGATCAATCTCGATTTTGCCGACATCCGCACGGTGATGAGCGAGATGGGCAAGGCGATGATGGGCACCGGAGAGGCTGAAGGCGACCGCCGGTCGATCGACGCCGCCGAGGCCGCGATCTCGAACCCGCTGCTCGAAGACGTGTCGATGAAGGGCGCCAAGGGGGTGCTGATCAACATCACCGGTGGCCCCGACATGACCTTGTTCGAGGTCGACGAAGCCGCCAATCGCATCCGCGAGGAAGTCGATCCCGACGCCAACATCATCTTCGGTTCGACCTTTGATGAAACCCTGTCGGGCAAGATGCGAATCTCGGTGGTCGCCACCGGTATTGATGCCGAGGCGCTCGCCCAGGCGCGGCCGGCCATCAGCCTGGTCAGCAACCGCGAGACCGCCGGGGCGCCGGCCCTGCGCGAGGCGAGTTCGGGCGGCTATACCCAGCCGGTGCTGACCCAGAACGCGGCGGCGCCGACGGTCGACGCCGTCCGGGACGGCGCCCGTGCCGAGCACGATGGCGAGCCGGTGCCGCAGGAGGCGGCGGCAGCCGAAAACGTTGCCATGCGCGGCGGCGCCTTTATCGCGCCAAAGCCGGTCGAGCCCGGCCCGCCCCGGCCGGTGCCGCTGACCCAGCCGGCCGTGCCGGTGATGCCGCCGACCCGCGATGCCGCGATAAAACCGAAGGGCCGGGTGCCGAGCTTGATCGAACGCGTCACCGGGGTCGGCCGGGCCCGCTCGGCGCCGCCAGAGGCGGAGCGGGGCGCCCGCCAGCCGATCCCGCCCGCTATCAAACCGGCGCAACCTCGCCTCGCCCCGCTGGGGCCGGAAGATCGGCCGGGGGCAAAGGAGGACGATCTGCTCGACATTCCCGCCTTCTTGCGGCGTCAGGCCAATTGAGCCGCGTCGAGTTTCGCCCAACCGTGATCGCGGCAGCGCCCTGCTGCCGCGTCGGTTGCGAAATCGCGTCTAAGTATCTGATCTGGGCGACATTCTTCACCGTCTTGATGTAACAATTCGCAACAAAGAGTGATTTGAAGCAATCCATCTACACCGGTAGCTTTCGATCGGTCGGGGGTTAGTGTTCGAGAAGTCAGTCGCATGTTGGGGGAAATCACGGCACTACCGCAACAAACGCTCAAAACTATAATCGGCTGCCGCGGAATCGGTCTGCATTCGGGCTCTCGGGTGGCGATGAGTTTGCTGCCCGCGCCGCCGGGGACGGGGATTGTGTTCCGCCGCACCGATGCCGGGATCGAGATCCAGGCAAATTGGGCGAATGTTGCCGAATCGGCGCGTTGCACCGTGCTTTCGGATGGCGAAGGAACGAGTGTCGGGACCGTCGAGCATCTGATGGCGGCGCTGGCGGGCGCCGAGATCGACAATGCGATTGTCGAGCTCGACGGACCCGAGGTGCCGATCATGGATGGCAGCGCGGCACCCTTCGTTTTTCTGATCGAATGCGCCGGTGTCGTTGAGCAGGACGCGCCGCGGCGCGCGATCGAGGTGCTGAAACCGGTCAGCGTCGTCGCCGACGGCGCCATGGCGGGGCTTTCGCCCGATCGCGGGTTTTCGATGCGCTTTGAGATCGATTTCGAAAACCCGTTGATTCGGCGGCAGGATATCAGCGTCGTCGTCGAACCCGGCATCTTCAAATCCGAGCTTAGCCGCGCGCGCACTTTTGGCCTTCTCGACGATGTCGCTCGCCTGCGAGAAGCCGGCCTGGCGCGCGGCGGATCGCTCGACAATGTGATCGTCGTCAACGGCGACCGGGTGATGAACAGCGGCGGTCTGCGCTATGAGGACGAGTTCGTCCGTCACAAGATGCTCGACGCCGTCGGCGACCTCTACCTGGCCGGCGCACCGATCATCGGCCATTTTCGCGGGGTGCGTTCGGGCCACGCTCATACCAGACGGTTGCTTGCGGCGCTGTTTGCCGACCCCGAGGCCTGGACCTATACGAATGCTGCTCTGGCATCCCGGCCTACGGCGCTCGATCTGCGGGACGCGAGGCAGCGGGTTCTCGCGTGACCCCTGGGTAATTGGTTCGCCGGCCTTGCGCTTGTAGCGCGCCGCAGACATAAATCGACAGCCGACATAAATCGTTGGGGCTTGCCGGGTGTTGCTGATGCGTCCGTCGTCCTTTTGCCGATGGTTAGGGGTCGCCGCGCTGACCGTCTGGCTCGTTGCCTGCGGCAGCACAAACAAGGATGCTTATATCGAAAAACCGGTCGACGATCTGTACAATCAGGCGATGGACGAAATGGTCGAGGAACGCTATGGGCAGGCGGCTAAGACCTTCGACCAGGTCGAGAGCCAGCATCCCTATTCTATCTGGGCGACCAAGAGCCAGCTGATGGCGGCTTACGCTCTTTACGAGGCCGAGAATTACAATGAGGCGATCATCGCCGCCGACCGCTTTATCCAGCTTCACCCGGGCAACCGCGACGTCGACTACGCCTATTATCTGAAGGCGATATCGTATTATGTTCAGATCGTCGATGTCGGTCGCGACCAGAAGATCACCGAACTCGCGCTAAAGGCTCTCGAGGACGTGGTCCGCCGCTTTCCCGACACCAGATATGCTCGCGACGCCAAGCTGAAGCTCGCCTTCACCCGTGACCATCTGGCCGGCAAGGAAATGGAGATCGGCCGCTATTATCTCGGACGCGAGCAATACCTGGCGGCAATGAACCGCTTCAAGCGCGTGATCGACAATTATCAGACGACGACCCATGTCCCCGAAGCGCTCGAACGTCTGGTCGAATGCGATCTGGCGCTGGGCTTAACCAATGAGGCCAAACGCAACGCCGCAGTGCTCGGCTACAATTATCCGGGCAGCGAGTGGTATGGCGACGCCTATGCCCTGCTGAAGGGAAGCCAGGAGCCAGACGCGCAAACGCGAAACTGGCTCGGCCGGACCATCGGCAGCTTGTTCTGATCGCCGATCCCGCGTCGTGCGGATGAGCCGGCGAGGCTCGCCGGCAAGATTAAAAATTGTTCATTTCGCCGTGGCCGCCGACTGACGTATTTCAGCCGCCGGCCGCGGTGCTATCGCTTGCATTGCGGCCAAGGATGCGCTGACCACAAGGTTCGGGGTGCTCGGGGATGCTGCGATGGCTTCTCGCGTTCTTGTCTGTGGTGGTGCTGGCCGCGAATCTGGCCGGCGCCGGCGCCCTCGCCGCCCCCAAGGCAGCGGCGCATCCCGGCGAGATCACCGGCATTTATCTGACGACCGAATATCCCGCCCTGACGGTACGTGCCGGCGAGAGCGCGACCATCGATCTCGCATTGCGCAATTTCCGTCTGCCGCCGCAGCAGCTGACGCTGGCCGTAGCCCAGGCGGCGAAGGGCTGGAAGGCGACCATTCTCGGCGGCGGCCAGCCGGTCGGCGGCGCGATCGTGGCGCCGGATAGCGAGGCCAAGCTACAGCTGCGCCTCGAACCGCCGGCCGGGGCCGGCCCCGGCGACTATCATTTTCTCGTCGCCGCGAGTGGCGCCGCGGGCGAGCTGCGGCTGCCGATCACCTTGACGATCGGTCAGGAATTACCGGCCAAACTCAAGCTTTCGACCAATTTCCCCGCCTTGCGCGGCACTGCGGCGACCGCGTTCAAATATACCGTCAAGGTCGCCAACGACAGCGGCCATGACGCCACCATCAATTTTGCCGCCGACGCCCCGAGAAACTTCGAGGTCACCTTTAGCGAGGCCTATGGCAGCCAGCAGATCACCAGCATCCCGATCGAGGCAGGGAAGTCGAAAGACATCGACATGTCGGTGTCGCTGCCGCGCGACACGGCGGCCGGCGATTACAAACTGACGATGCACGCCAAGAGCGAGGCGGCCTCGGCCGCTTTGCCGCTTGGCATCACAATTTTCGGCCAGCCGCGCCTGTCGCTGTCCGGCGAAGGCGGGCGGCTCAGCGGCGAGGCCTATGCCGGCAAGGCGAGCCCGTTGACGATCGTGGTCCGCAATGACGGCAGTGAAGCGGCGCGCAACATCGAGCTCAGCGCCACCGCGCCCGACGGCTGGAAGACCAGTTTCGAGCCGAGGGAGGTGCCGGCGCTTGCCGCCGGCAAGTCGCAATCGGTCCAGCTTGTCTTTACCCCCTCCGCCCGCGCCATCGCCGGCGATTATCAGACGACGGTCAGCGCCAACGCCGCCGGCGGCCAGTCGCAATCGGCGGATTTCCGCATTACCGTCCTGACGTCGACGTTGTGGGGCATGGTCGGGATCGGGGTTATCGCCATCGCCTTGCTCGTCGTCGTGTTTGCCGTCGCCCGCTACGGCCGGCGCTAGCGAGACGGCGATGGCCGGGAATATCGTGATTCGCACGCGGGGGCTGACCAAACGCTATCGGGCGACGATCGCGGTCGACCATATCGACCTTGAGGTCGGCGCCGGCGAGATCGTCGGCATCCTCGGCCCTAACGGCTCCGGCAAGACGACGACGATCCTGATGCTGCTTGGCCTGACCGAGCCCAGCGAGGGGCTGGCCGAGGTCGCCGGCTTCGACCCGTTGCGCGAGCCGCTCGAAGTCAAGCGTCGGGTCGGCTACCTACCGGATTCGGTAGGCTTTTACGACGGGCTCTCGGCGCGGGACAACCTCGCCTATACCGGGCGGCTGGCCGGGCTCGCGCGCGATGAGATCGACGATCGCTTCGAGAGAGCGATGGTTCGGGTCGGGCTTCCCGATGTCGGCCGCGACCGGGTGGCGACGTTTTCGCGCGGCATGCGCCAGCGCCTAGGTCTCGCCGAGATCCTGATGAAAAAACCGAGCATCGCCATCCTCGACGAGCCAACCGCGACCTTGGATCCGCATTCGACTCAGGAATTCCTCGACATGATCCGCGGGCTCAAGGCCGACGGCACCACCGTCCTGCTGTCCTCGCATCATCTCGACCAGGTGCAGAGCGTGTGCGACCGGGTGGCCTTGTTCAATCACGGGAAGATCGCCCTCGCCGGAAGGGTGGCCGATCTGGCCCAGCAGGTCCTCGGCGGCGGCTATGTCATCGATATCGAGGCGCGCGGCGCCGAAATCGCCGATCGGCTCGCGGGCATCGCAGGGGTCGTGCGGGTGCAGCCGCTCGGCCCCGACCGGTATCGCGTCGGTTGCCAGCGCGACCTGCGGCTTGAGATCGCCCGCGAACTGGCGCCGAATAGCGGGCTGCTCGGCATCCGCTTCGCCGAGCCCAGCCTCAACGAGGTCTATACCCGCTATTTCGACGAAGCCCGCGATGCGGCGTAGCGGCTCACCCTGGACCGGGGTCGGCATCGTCCTCGCCAAGGAGGCGGCGGATTACCTGTCGGGCGCCCGCATGTGGCTGCTGGAAACGCTCGTGTTCCTGACCGCGATCGGCGCCGCTTATGCCGCGATCCTGTCGATTCGCGCCACGATCGGCCAAAGCCCGTTTCTGTTTCTGCGGCTGTTCACGATGGCGCAGGACCCGCTGCCGTCGTTCATCGCGCTGTTGGGCTTTTTGATCCCGCTGGTGGCGATCGCGATCGGCTTTGACGCGATCAACGGCGAGTTCAACCGGCGCACCTTGAGCCGGGTATTGGCGCAGCCGATCTACCGTGACGCCCTGTTGCTGGGCAAGTTTCTGGCTGGGCTATTGGCGCTGGCGATCGGTCTGGTCTCCTTGTGGCTGCTGGTCATCGGCCTCGGCCTGCTGCTGCTCGGCCTGCCGCCGAGCACCGAAGAGACGATCCGCATGCTCGGCTTCTTCGTCGCCACCCTCGCTTATGGCGGCGTGTGGCTCGCGATGGCGATGCTGTTCTCGGTGGTGTTTCGGGCGCCGGCTACCGCGGCCCTCGCGGCGCTTGGCATGTGGCTGTTGTTCGCGCTGTTCTGGACGGTCATCACGCCCTTGGCGGCAACGATGATCGCCGGTCCGCCCGATACCATCTTCGGCCCCAACCTGGCCTATCTCCACACTTCCCAGGTAATCGACCGGATTTCGCCGAACACGCTTTACGCCGAGATCGCCCTTGCCCTGCTACAGCCGGCGACCCGCGCCCTCGGCCCAGTACTTTACAGCCAGATCCAGGGGGCCTTGCTCGGCACCCCGCTCCCCGCAGCGCAGAGCTTCCTGCTGATCTGGCCGCAGCTGACCGGGCTCGTCGCGACCATGATCGTCATCTTTGCGATCGCCTACGTTCTTTTCCAGCGGCAAGAGATCCGCGCCTAACCGCACAGCATCGGACCTCGCCGCCGCGGTCGCCCAGGCCGAACGCCTGCGGGCGGAGCCGCGTCGGGCGCTGGTTTGGCCCCCACGCCGCCTATATCATGGGAGGAATGCTGCTCGGGCTGACCATACGCGAAATTGTCTTGATCGATCGGCTCGATTTGGCCTTTCGCCCGGGCTTGTGCGTGCTGACCGGCGAGACCGGGGCGGGCAAGTCGATCCTGCTCGATGCGCTGGGGCTGGCCTTGGGCAAGCGGGCCGAGGCCGGGCTGGTGCGCGACGGCGCCGGCGAGGCGGCGGTCACCGCCGAATTCGCCGTCGGCCGCAACCACCCCGCCCAGGCGATCCTGCGCGAAGCCGGCCTCGACGGCGATAGCGAGACCATCGTCCTGCGCCGGCTGCTGCGCGCCGACGGCCGCAGCCGCGGTTTCGTCAATGACGAGCCAGCGAGCATCGGCCTGATGCGCCAGCTCGGCGACAGCCTGGTCGAGATCCAGGGCCAGTTCGAACAGCGCGGCCTGCTCGATCCCGCCAACCATCGCATGATCCTCGACGCCTTCGCCGAGCATTCGGCCGGCGCTGCGGTATTGGCGCGGGCCTGGCAGAATTGGCGCGCGGCGCGCCTGCGCGAAGAGGAGCAGGCACGGCTCGCTGCCGCCGGCCGCGCGGAGGAGGATTTGCTGCGCCACCAGCTCGCCGAACTTGATGCGATGGTGCCCGAACCCGGCGAGGAGGACCGCCTTGCCGCGCGCCGGTCCCTGTTGCAGAACGCCGAGCGGCTGGCCGAAACCCTGAACGAGGCGGTCGTCGAGTTAGGCGGCGAGGCCGGGGCGCAGGCCGCGCTGGCGCGCGCGACGCGCCGCCTGGAGCGGGCCAGCGAGCGCGCCCAAGGGCTGCTCGACGAGGCATTGGCCGCGGCCGAGCGCGCCGCGAACGAGACCGCCGAAGCGCTGGCCGCGCTCGAAGCCGCCGCCCGCAGCCTCGAACTCGACCCGCGCGAGCTCGAAGCAGTCGAAGAGCGGCTGTTCGCCCTGCGCGCTGCCGCCCGCAAGCATCAGATCGCGGTCGCCGGTCTGCCGGATTTGCGCGCCGCCCTTGCCGGCCGGATCGCCGCAATCGAGGCCGGGGCCGAGGATGCCGAGAGCCTGGCCCGGGCCACCGCCGCCGCGCGCGCCGACTATGTCGCCGCGGCGCAGGGCGTTTCGCGCGCGCGCGCCGCCGCCGCCGATCGTCTGGATGCCGGCGTGATGGCCGAACTGAAACCGTTGCGGCTCGACAAGGCGCGGTTTCGCACGGTGCTGACCCCGCTCGCCGAGCCCGATTGGGGCGAGCATGGCTGCGAGCGCGCCGATTTCGAGATCGCCACCATTCCCGGCGCGCCGTTTGGGCCGCTCGCGCGGATCGCCTCGGGCGGTGAATTGTCGCGCTTCATGCTGGCGTTGAAGCTGGTGTTGGCCGGCACGTCTTCGGTGCCGACATTGATCTTCGACGAGGTCGACAGCGGCATCGGCGGGGCCGTCGCAGCGGCGGTCGGGGAGCGGTTGCAGCGCCTCGGCACCAGCCTGCAGGTTCTCGTCGTTACTCACTCGCCGCAGGTGGCGGCCCGTGGCGCCCATCACTGGCGCGTCGCCAAGCGGTTGCTCGAGCGCCAGACCGTGACCCGCGTCGAGGAGCTCGATCCGGAAACGCGGCAGGAGGAGATCGCCCGCATGCTGTCCGGCCGGACCGTGACCGCCGAAGCCCGCGCCGCCGCCGCGAGCCTGATCGCCGGAGGCATGGTCGCCGGCGGCTTGACCGCTGGGGGTCGGGCATGAGTGCGTCGCGCCGCAGCGCCGGGCCCGACCCGCAGCCGATCGATCAACTAACCGAGGACGAGGCTCGCGACGAGCTTGCGACACTGGCCGAGGAGATCCGACGGCACGACCGGCTTTACTACGCTGATGCCGCCCCGGAGGTCTCCGATGCCGATTACGACGCATTGCGCCGGCGCAACGCCGCGGTCGAAGCCCGCTTTCCCGAACTTGTCCGCGGCGACAGTCCGTCGCGCCGAGTCGGCGCGGCTCCCGCCGCGGGGTTTGCCAAGGTCACCCACACGCGGCCGATGCTGTCGCTCGAAAACGCCTTTGAGGAAGCCGATGTCCGCGATTTTTTCGCCGGCATCCGCAATTTCTTCAGCCGTCCGGCCGACCGTGCCTTGGTCGCCGAGGACGCGATCGAGATCATGGCCGAGCCGAAGATCGACGGGTTGTCGCTTGGGTTGCGGTACGAACAGGGCCGTCTCGTGCAAGCAGCGACGCGCGGCGATGGCGTCACCGGAGAGGAGGTGACCGCGAACATCCGTACCTTGCCAAGCGTGCCGGAGATGCTGGCCGGTTCCGGCTGGCCCGAGCTGATCGAGATCCGCGGTGAAGTCTATATGGAGCGCACCGGCTTTTTCGCCCTGAACGAGGAACGCGCCGCCGCCGGCGAGCCGGTTTTCGCCAATCCGCGCAATGCCGCCGCCGGCTCGTTGCGCCAGCTCGACCCGTCAATCACCGCGCGCCGGCCGCTCAAATTCTTCGCCTATGCGTGGGGCGAGGCGAGCGCGCCTTTCGCCGGCACCCATGCCGAAGCTCTGGCGCAATTCCAGCAATGGGGGTTGACCGTCAATGATCGCTCGCGTCTGTGCCGCGGGGTCGACCGGGTGCTCGCCTATTACCATGACATCGCCGCCGATCGCGCGGCGCTGCCCTACGACATCGACGGCGTCGTCTATAAGGTCAACGATCTCGGGCTGCAGGAGCGGCTCGGCATGGTCAGCCGGGCGCCGCGCTGGGCATTGGCGCATAAATTTCCGGCGCAGCAGGCGCAGACGGTATTGCGCGACATCCTGATCTCGGTCGGCCGGCAGGGCGCGCTGACCCCGGTCGCGGCACTCGAGCCGATTACCGTCGGCGGCGTCGTCGTGCAGCGCGCCACCCTGCACAATGAGGACGAGATCGCGCGGAAGGACGTCCGTATCGGCGATACTGTCATCGTCCAGCGCGCCGGCGACGTGATCCCGCAGATCGTCGGAGTGGTGAGCGAACGCCGTCCGCCCGATGCGCCGCCCTATCACTTTCCCGACCACTGTCCAATATGCGGCAGCCTCGCCGTGCGCGAGCCGGGCATGGTGGCGCGGCGCTGCACCGGCGGGCTGATCTGCGCGGCGCAGGCGGTCGAGCGGCTCAAGCACTTCGTCGCCCGCGACGGCTTTGATATCGAGGGGCTCGGCTCCAGGCACATCCAGTCATTCTGGGAGGATGGGCTGATTCGTCAGCCGGGCGATATCTTCCGCCTCGACCCCGAACAGATCGCCAAGCGCGAGGGCTGGGGCGAGGTCAGCGCCAGAAAGCTCATCGCCGCGATCGACCAGCGCCGCCATATCGCGCTCGACCGCTTTATCAACGCGCTCGGCATCCCGCAGGTCGGGCAGGCGACGGCGCGGCTGCTCGCCCGACACTACCGCTCGCTGGCGCATTGGCGGGCGGAAATGGAAATGGCGCAGGACCCGGCGAGCGAGGCGCGGGCCGGTCTCGTCGATGTCCACGGCATCGGCGCGGACATGGCTGCCGACATCATCGGCTTTTTCGCCGAACCGCATAACCGCGCAGTGCTCGACGATCTCGACAAGGAGGTCACCGTGCTCGACTATGAGGCACGGGCCCGATCAACGCGACCGGGCGCGGCCTCGCCGCTCGCCGGCAAGACCATCGTCTTTACCGGGTCGCTCGAAGCCATGAGCCGGTCCGAAGCCAAGGCCCGGGCCGAGGCGCTGGGCGCCAATGTCACCAGTTCGGTCTCGGCCAAGACCGATTATGTAGTCGCCGGCGCCGATCCCGGTTCGAAGGCGACCAAGGCGACGGCGCTCGGCGTCGTCCTGCTCGATGAGGCGGCGTGGCTGGCTCTCGCCAACGGGGCCGGCATGGCGTGATAACATCGGGCGGTGTTCCGCATCGACGCACCGATCGACGAGGGTCGCAGCGAGCCGCTTCTGGCGCCGGGGTCGCCGTCGCCGCGACTGTCGCTGACGCCAGCCCCGCTGGCGATCGAATCTCCAGCATCCCGCCGCGAACCCGCGATCCCGATCGTCTGGCCGCCGCCTTCCGAATCGCCCCCGCTGTCCGATCGCGAGGCGCCGGTCGGCTCGGAACGGCGTCGTCGCCCGTTCGGGCCGATCGTATCGCTGATACTGCATCTGCTGCCGCTTCTGCTGCTGCTCGATTGGCCGATGCATCCGCCGGCCGAAGTGACGCCGATCCCGGTGCAGCTGGTGTTTCAACCGCCGCCTGCCGCGCCTTCGCCGAAGCCCAAGCCCAAGCCTCAGCCGAAGGCGGAGACGCAGCCCCCGCCCGGGCGCATCGCGTCGGCGGATATCGGCGACACGCAGGCAAAGGGACGCGATCGGACCAAGAGCGATGAGCCTGCCCCCAACAAGGAACCAGCGACGACAGAGGAATCGCCGCTCGAAGCGCCGCAGCAGAGCGCTTCGATCATGCCGCCGCCGCCCTTGCCGGAGCCTGACAAAATCACCCTGCCGAAGCCTCCAGAAGCCGAACGGAGGCTCGCGCCCAAACCGCCGCGGAAACCGGCTTTGGCCATGCGCCAGCCGATCCGGCGGGTGCCGGAGCGGGGGCGCCTCAATCCGCGGCCGGCGCGATTTCCAGGTCCGGCCGCCACCCGCGACGAGTACCTGGCCTATCTCGCCTATCTCGCCCGCCAGCATATCGGCTTGTTGTCGCGATCTGTGGTCGGCGGGCGGCGCGGGGAGACAATTATCAATGTGCTGGTGCTCGACGATGGTACGGTGGCGATGCTTAGCGTCGGGCTGAGCTCGGGCTATCCGGACATCGACCTCAGGATCGAGGAAATGATCCGCGCGGTCGGCCGTTTCCCGCCCTTGCCGCAATGGTTCCAAGGGCCGAGCATGCAGCTCGAATTTCAACTCCAATTTCCCGAGGCGCTCGACGATTGACAGAGGCACCGCTCGCCCCCAGCCAAACCGGGCATCACCTCCCGCTTGCCGGGCGGATCGCCCGTCATTGGATACCGCGCCGGCCGCGACAGCGCGGATTTCTGGCCCTTCTCGGCCCAGGCTTGATCACCGGCGCCTCCGACGACGATCCCAGCGGCATCGCCACCTATTCGCAGGTCGGCGCGCAATTCGGCTACGGCATGGCCTGGGTCATGCTGTTCACCTGGCCGTTGATGGCGGCGATCCAGGAAGTCAGCGCCCGTATCGGCCGGGTCACCGGCGATGGCATCGCCGGCAACATCCGCGAGCACTACCCGCGATGGTTGCTGTACGTCATCGTGGCGCTACTGCTCGCGGCCAATATTATCAATCTCGGCGCCGACCTCGGGGCGATGGGCGCCGCATTGCAGCTGCTGCTGGGTGGCCCGGCCCGTCTATACGTCGTCGGGTTTGCCGTCGTCTGCGCGCTTCTCGAAGTATTTGCCCGGTATGAGAACTATGTGCGGATCCTGAAGTGGACGGCGGTATCGCTGTTTGCCTATGTCGCTACGGCGCTGGCGGTGGACGTGCCCTGGGGCAAGGTCGTCTACAACACCCTGGTGCCGGGCCTGATCTGGAGCACGGATTACCTCGTTGCGATCGTTGCCGTTCTCGGCACCACGATCACTCCGTACTGCTTCTTCTGGCAGTCGTCGGAGGAGGCAGAGGATGAGCGCATCGATCCCGCCGCCCACCCGTTGCGCGACGCTCCGGACGAGGCGCGGGCCCAGATCAGCCGCATCCGCGTGGACACCTATCTCGGGATGGGATTTTCCAATCTGATCAGCCTGTTCATTATCATCACCGCGGCGGCGACGTTGAACGCGCACGGGATCACCAACATTCAGACCTCGGCCCAGGCGGCCGAGGCATTGCGGCCGATCGCCGGCGTCTTCACCTTTGCCGTTTTCGCCGCCGGCATCATCGGGATCGGCCTTCTCGCCGTTCCCGTGCTCGCCGGATCCGCTGCCTATGCGCTGGGTGAGGCGTTCGGCTGGCCGACCGGCCTCAGTCGAATGCCGCGCGACGCCAAGGCGTTTTACGCCACGATCGCGGTCGCGACCTTGATCGGCATCTTCATCAACTTTGTCGGGATCGACCCGATCAAGGCACTGTTCTGGGCGGCGGTGCTGAACGGCGTCGTGGCGGTTCCGCTGATGGTCGTGATCATGATCATGGCCCGACAGCGCCGGGTGATGGGCGCGTTTGTCGTGACGCGCCCGCTATGGGCGATGGGCTGGCTGACGACCGGGGTCATGGCGGTCGCGGTAGCCGCCATGTTCGCGACGTGGTGAGGATGGGGGTCAGAGGGCTTCCGGCTCGCTGGGCGCCGAATCGTCGGCGCCGTCGCTGTCGCCGGCTCTGCGCAGTGCGGCGCGTTCCTGTTGCTGCTTGATCTTTTCTTCCTTCTTCGCCTTCTTGGCGCGGTCGCGTTCGGCGCGTTCGATCCGGTAGTTCGGTTTTCGCGGCATCAGGCAAAGCTCCTATCGGCTGGCTGGCGAGCGGCGGGCAAACGGCGAGGGGAAGATTTTGACAGATCGTGTCGACCCGATTGTGGCCTCGGTCGTCCGGCACCGCCTTCTGGCGATCGTCGAAGAGATGGGCGAGGCCATGCTGCGCACATCTTATTCGCAAATCCTCAATTCGAGCCGTGACTTTTCGACGGCGATCTGCGGTCTCGACGGCAGGCTGATCGCCCAGGCCGAGCATGTGCCGATCCATGTCGGCGCCCTCCCCTACGCGGCCCAGGCGGTGACCGAGTTCTTTGCCAGCGACATCCATCCGGGCGACGTCTTTCTGCTCAACGACCCTTATCACGGTGGCAATCATCTGCCCGATCTGACCGTCTTCGTTCCGGTATTCCAGGGCGAACAGCCGCGCTTCTGGTCGATCAACCGCGCCCATCAGAGCGATATCGGCGGGGCGACCCACGGCGCCTACAACGCCGCTGCCACCGATATCTGGCAGGAAGGCATCCGCATCACCCCGCTGCGGCTTTATGACGCCGGCGAACTGCGCCGCGACGTGCTCGAAATGATCGCCACCAATGTGCGCCATCCGCGCGACTTTCGCGGCGATCTCGCGGCGATGATCGGGTCGGCCCATGTCGGCGAGCGGCGTCTGTTGGCATTGGCCGGCGAATTTGGCTGGCCGGTCGCCGATGCCGCGATCGAGGCGGTGCTCGACGGCGCCGAACGTCAGACGCGGGCGGTCATCGCGCAATGGAAAGACGGAGTCTATCGCGGCGAGGCCCTGCTCGACGATGACGGGCGCGGCAATGAGGACATCCATATCCGCGCGACCGTCGAAAAGCGCGGCAGCGACCTCCTCATCGACCTGTCCGATTCACATGCGGAGGTCGCGAGCTTTGTCAATTCCTCCTATCCGAACATGCGCTCGGCGGTGGTCGTGGCCTTGTCCTATCTGATCGACCCGGACACGCCGAAAAACGACGGCACTTTTCGCCCGATCACGGTCATTGCCAAGCAGGGGACGGTGGTGTGGGCCAATCCCGGCATGCCGGTGACCCTGGCCACCAATCATTGCGGCCAGGAAATATTGGAAGCGATTATCAAGGCGCTGGCCCCGGCCTGCCCCGAGCGGGCGATGGCCGGCTGGGGCCGCCGCTTCAGGATCGCCATTCAGGGCAAGGACCCGCGCACCCCCGGTCAGGCCGCTGTGCCCGGAAGCAATACCCCCGCCGGCAAGCCGTTTATCTGGCATTTCTTTCAGGCGCGACCGGGGGGTGGCGCGTCATTGGCCGGCGACGGCTGGCCCGGGGCCGGCGAATGGCAGGCTGCGGGCGGGATCAAGTTCGGCAGTCTCGAAGTCACCGAACTGCGCTTTCCGCTGTTCTTTCGCCGCCACGAGTTTCGCCCCGATTCCGGCGGCGCCGGCAAATACCGCGGCGGGCCCGGCGGGGTGGTCGAGATGGTGGTCGAGACCGCCGAGCCAGCGATCGCCAACACCGCCGGTGATGGCGTACGCCACGGCGCCTGCGGCATCCTCGGCGGCGGCGACGGCATGCCGCACCGCTACACGCTCTATTCCGACGGCAAGCCGCCGCGCCCGATCAAAACTAAGGAAACCGGCCTGAAAATCTACCCCGGCAACGTGCTGATCCTCGAATCCGGCGGCGGTGGCGGCTGGGGTAACCCCGCCGACCGCAACCCTGCCGCGATCACCGCCGACCAAAAAAACGGGTTCGTGACCGAGTAGCCATTGTGCGGAAGCCAAGGACTCTATGTTAGAGTGCGCCCATTAATAGTGATACTTTGAATCTTAAGTAGATCCCTGTTCGCTCGTGGACGGCGGGCTCCGCGACCGCCTCTGTGCTCCGTACCGGCATCAACTTGTACCCCTGGCGGGGAGGAGCCTAGCACACCCCCTTGCGTTCCTTGATACGGCGCTGGTGGTCGAAGGCCGCCAGCGCCTCCTGCGGGAGTAAGATAGAAGCAACCTCTTATATGCGAAACGCCTTACTCTGCCGCCTGCGCTAACGGGCGGATGGCGGTGCGGGATTGCGTGGCGTAGGCGTCGCGCCAGCTGATCTTGGCGTCGGCGAGGAAGTCGCCGCTGCGAACGTTGGTATAAACGTCGGGGTTGTCGACGCCGGGCGGCACCGCGTCGTCTTTCTTGAAGGCGCGGGCGGCGCGCAGCAGGCGGCGGCGGGTGCGGGCGATCATGATGTCGCTCGGTCCCAGATTCTCGAATTCATGGTGGGTGATCGGGCCCATGCTCTCGGTCACCGCCTGGTCCTGCGCCTGGATGCCGGTGATGCCGGTATAGATCCCGCCATTCTTCTGCGCCTCGCGGTCGATCAGCCAGTCGTTGCCCTCGACCCCGGCGAGCCGCCAGCGGCCGTACCAATCGGTCGTGTTTGGCTGGAAATCCATCGTCAGTTTCGAGCCGGCGAGCACCCGGCTGTTGCTCAGCGCGGCGCGGTCGGCCGGCAGGCCTTTCCACGACAGGCTGACGAACATTGTATGTCGGTCGTCCATCGGGACCCAGGCGCGGCTGTTGACCCGATCAAAGGCGCCCTGCGGCGTCTGCGTCCAGAACGGGAACAGGAAATTGGCAAAGCGCCAGTAGGTCTTACCCGCCTCAGCCGGGCGATAGGCGGCATACATCGTGCCCCAATCGGTGTCGGTCACGTGGTATTCGGGGGCGCGGTTCGCGACGGTCCAGCGGATCAGATTGTCGGCCGGCACATTCTCGGGGTCGACCGAGCCGGCATGCAGAAAGCCGAAATGCGAAGTGTCGATGTCGCCTTCGAGCGCCTGCAGCCAGTTGCACTCGCGCTGGGCGAAGGTGATTTGCAATTCGCTTTCGGGCAACAGCGAGGCCTCGATGCCCGGCAAGGGCGGGGCTGCGGCGCGCTCGCCCATATAAACCCAGACGAGGCCGTTGCGTTCGGCGACCTTGTAGGCCTTGGCCTTGACCTTTTCCCTGTAGTCCTGGTGTGGCGGCGCGTTCGGCATGTCGAGGCAATTGCCGTCGGCGTCGAATTTCCAGCCGTGATAGACGCAGCGGATGCCGTTCTCCTCGTTTCGCCCGAGGAACAAGGAGGCGCAGCGATGCGGGCAGCGGTGGTCCATGACCCCGACCCGGCCGCTCGTATCACGAAACGCGATCAGCCGCTCGCCGAGCAGCATCAGCCGCATCGGCGCGCTGTCGGGCTGCAATTCCGACGACATCGCCGCCGGCAGCCAATACTGCCGCATCAATTCGCCCATTACCGTGCCGGGGCCGACGCGGACGAGATCCTCGCTGTCCTTCTGCCTGCTCATTGCCGACCTCACTGGAAAACGGCGAAACCGAGCCCGGTGCCCGACCCGGCCGGAGTGCGGTAGCCCGGGACATAGTGCGACCATGCCATATCCAAATGCTCAACCGCGCCGCCGACCGCGATCCACATGCGGATTTCCGAGCTGCCGGAATTCAGCTTTTTGCGCGGAAGGGATTGCAGCACCTCGGCGTCCTTGCGGGCCAGGGCGTTAATGATGCCGCGATCCAGCTCCTCGTCGACGACGAAATGGCTCAGCCCGCCGGAGCCGACGATACCGATGCGCGCCTCGCCCGGCCAGCTCTCGACCGCGGCGCGGACCGCCTGGCCGAGTTTGTAGCAGCGCTGCGGCGTCGGCTGGTTGGGTGGGTAATAGGTGTTGAGGAATATCGGCACGACCGGCAGGTCCTGGCGTTCCATCAGCCGCTTGCGCACAAAGGCGTGAGCGTGGCCTTCGCCATGTCCGGGCGGCAACCCGTTCGACGTGGCGATGTCGAACTCGCGGTCGATCAACTCTTCGATCAGATGCAATGCCAGGGGCGCCGCAACCGGATAATCGCGCGGCTCCTTCTCTTCGTAATAGCGCGCGGTGGCGAGCCGCGACCATCCCGGACCCCTAAAATTGGGCGATAGCGGCACGTTGCGGATCGTGTCGCCGTAATAGACCAGGATCGAAGGCAGGTGATCCTCGTAGAACAGCTCCTTCTGGTCATCACCGACGATGATTAGCGCGTCGAGCTCAGCGCGGCGCACACTCTGTCTCAGATGCTCGACCGCCGCTTTCGCCTCGTCGTGGCGCGCGGCAAAGCGCTCCGGCGTCAACTCCGGCAGCGCCCTCGGGTCGGGGCGGCTCAGCAACTCCTCGTAGGTCGCGGGATTGCCGTCCTTGTCGAGAAAGTCGCGGACAGCGTCGCGGTCGATGAAACTCGGCCAGTCCTTGGCCGGAGTATTCAGCATCGGGGTGTGTGAGGTGGCGATCCCGAGGACGATCCTGGCCATGCCGTCTGCTCCTGCCGCGTGTCGCGGGCGTGGTAAGGCATGGCGAGCCTATCGTCGCCCGCCCGCGCCCGTCAACCGGCGCGAGGGTTGGGTGATGTACGGAGATTTGTGTCAGTGCGGTGAGAGGGGGTACTCGGCGGATTGCTGAGGTCCGCCAAGAGGAGCATCCCCAATGCCACAGGCTGTGACGATCCGCAGTTTACCGAGGGCCTTCGAACTGGTGAAGGGCATGCAGGCGCACGGGCTGGAATGGGGCGAAAGCTATCGGCCGCTCGGCCGCCAGGCGATCGCCGATGTGTTGCGCGGCCAGATGGATCGGACCATCGACGAGCATCTCGACCGGATGGCCGCGCTCGATCGGGACGATCGGCGCAACGGCTCTTACTCTGGCCATGTCTTGACGGAACTCGGCGACATCGCGCTGGCGGTGCCGCGGACCCGTCGTTTTGCCCCGGTCGCGGTGCTGCGCGCTTACGCGCGGCGCGGCGCGCACATTGATCGCATGATATTGATCGCATGATATTGATCGCATGATCCTGTCCTGCTTTGTATTGGGGCTGTCGACGCGAAAGGTCGGCGAGGCGTTGCTGCCGATCCTCGGCCGGCTGATCAGCCCGGCGACGGTGAGCCAAGTCGCCAGGCAGCGCGACGCGGTGGTCACCGCCTTTCATGCCCGCCCACTCAAGGATCAATACCGCGTGCTGATGCTCGACGGCGTCGTGCTCGCCCGCAAGACGGGCGCCGGCGCCATCCGGCGCCCGATGTTAGTCGCCCTCGGGCTGCGCCCCGACGGCAAGAAGGAGATCATCGACTTCCGTCTGGCGCGAGAGCGAGAGCGCGGCCGAATGGGAGCGCTTCCTTGGCGATCTGATCCGCCGTGGCCTCGTCGGCGCCGGCCTCGAGATGATTTGCGTCGATGGCGGCGCGGGTTTGCTCGCCGCGTTGCCGATCGCCTATCCGGGGAGCCCCGTTCAGCGCTGCTGGGTGCACAAGATTCGCAACCTCCTCGGCAAGGTGCGGGTGGCCGATCAGCCGGCGGTCAAGGCCGATTTGCACGCCGTCATGAATGCCAAAACCGTGCCGCAGGCGCGGGCCGCCGCCCGCCGCTTCGCCGATCACTGGCAGGACGATTATCCCAAAGCGGTACGCTGCCTACGCGATGATCTCGACGAGCGGCTGACCTGCTGGCGCTACAAATCCCTCGCCGAGCGCAAGCGGGTGCGCACCACCAACGCCATCGAACGTCGCTTTCGCGAGGTCCGCCGGCGAACCCGGCCGATCGGCGTCTTCTCACATCGCACCTCGATGGACCGCATCCTGTTCGCCGTCTTCCATCACGAAAACCAAAACCAGCGCCTCAGCACCCCGCTCCTGCTGACACAAACCTTTTGACGTCACCGGGATCGGCGTCAACGACGTCGAGCCGCTCCCCTGGCTGGACGCGTATGGTGCAGCCCGAAAGCAGAGTCACCGCTTCCCTTGGACCAGGCGAATCGCGCGGCCGCGCCGGCCGTGGCCTGGGCGGATGGTGGCCGTTGCAGCCACGCGTAATAGCCCGCCTTGGAAACGCCGAGCACGCACGCCATTGCGGCAATCGGGAAAGAGGCCTGGTTCGCGCTCATGAACCGGAAGAGCCCGACGGCAGCGTGCCGGTCTCCCGAGCGAACCAAGCCGCGGCTTTTGACAGAATATCGCGCTCCAGCCGCAACTGTTTGTTCTCACGCCGAAGCCCAATCAACTCATCACGCTCGGCCGCGGTCAGTGCGGGAGCCATCTCCTCCCGGCGGCCCTCGTTTCGGCCAGCCTGGGCGACCCACGCGCGAATGGAGTGGCCGCTCGGCTCAAACTCGCGGGCAAGATCGTCAGGATTACGGCCGGCACGGACCAGGTCGACCATCTGTCGGCGAAATTCCGGCGAATACGGTGGGCGTGTTCTTGGCATCGGCAGCACCTCTGGCAAAAGCTTCAGGGTGTCCACCAAACCGGGTCAATCCCAGAGAGTTCTGCCGGTCATCTTGAGGAAGCCGATCTGCAGGGCGAGCGCGAACTGGTTCAGGGGCCCCCGCCGTTCCCGAATCGAGACAAGCTCATCCTGATCGAGCGTGAAGAAGTGCTCGATCTCGAGCGCGGACGGGGTCTCGGGAAATCGCTCCTCACCAAGATATCGATGTTCCCACCGATTGGTCGGCGCCGTCTTCCTCGGGCTGGCTGCAAGGTCCGGAATAGTGGCGCTCCCCATGATCTGAACCTTCGCGCTCGTCGGTCGAGCGACCAGCGTCAGATATTGCCCTTTACGGCGATTCACAAACGATCGTCTGCGCAGCAAAAACCGGGACGCGCAGAACCAAGGGCTTGCGCTGCGCGAAATCCCGTTGCCAAATCGTAGGCATAGGCAACAGGTTTGGGCGACACCCATGCTGCTCGGCTATGCCCGCGTGTCAAAGGGTGACGAGCAGAACAACGCCCTGCAAACGAAAGCGCTCAGAGCGACTGGGTGCCGCCGACTGTTCGAGGAGACCGCCTCCGGCGGGCGTTGGGACCGGCCAGAGCTACACCGCCTGCTGGACCATCTACGCGAGGGCGACACGGTCGTCGTGTGGAAGCTTCTCTATTCGGGCAAGCCTCAATAGGTCATCGTCATCTTTTTTCCTTCCGTTTGCCCATGTCCGGCACGCAGGCGGCATAGTCCCCAGGGATCAAACTTCTCTCCGCGGTCGGCACTCGGGCCGCCGCATCATGGGGTCAGAGGGGCGGGCGGTCACATCACGACCACGACGTGTCGGCACCGCGTTCAGGGCCGCCGTCAACTTCCACAGCGCACTCGCCTCACCCTCCGTCCCCGAGGGACACCGCTCCGCCGGACAGGCGGATCTCGTTCCGCGCCTCGCGCGCGGGCTCGATTACACTGCGGTCGGAACCTCTTTGCCCCAGCGGACCGTCCAGCCACATGCGGTGCAGGATCACCGCGAGCTTGCGCGCCACCGCCACGATGGCGCGCTTCACCCCGCGCCGGCGGGCGACGGCCATCCCCCAGGCCTTGAGGCTGCACCACTTCTTCGTGCAGACGAGCAGCGCCTGGGCCCCTTCGAACAGAGCCGTGCGCATCATTGCATCGCCGCACTTCGACACCCGCCCGCTGTGGTCGGTCTCACCCGAGGCATACCGCTTCGGGGTCAGGCCGAAATGCGCGCCCACCAACCGCGATTTTGGAAAGCGGGTCGGCACGTCTACCGTGGCCTGGAACGTCAACGCGATCACCGGCCCGATGCCGGGCGCCGTCATCACCCGCCGGCAGAGCGGATCGTCGCGCACCAGGTCCAGCAGCCGCTTGTGCAGGACATTGTATTGGGTCTGCAGCGCCTCGTGCGCCTCCAGCAACGCCGACATCACCGCGGTCAATGCCTCGCGTCCTTCGATCAGTTCGCGGACGCGCTGACGAAAACCGCCCTTGCCGACGACGCCTACTCGGAGACCGAAGTTCTTCAGCGTGCCGCGCAGCTCGGCCTCGAGGTCGAGCAACTTGGCTTGCAGCAGTTTGCAGGCGGTCAACAGCAGCCGGCGCTCCTGGCTCTGCAGCGTCTTGACGTGCACCGGACGGTAGAGGCCCACACGCATCATCTGCGCGATGCCGCGCGCGTCATTGCGATCCGTCTTGTTGCGTTGCGCGGCCAGCGCGCTGCGCATGTGCTGCGCTTCAACGCAGATCACCGGCAGGCCCGCCGCAGCCAACTCGGCATAGAGCCACTGCGACATCGGCCCGGCCTCCAGGCCGACCCGCTTGCAGACATAGCCGCCCTTGGCGAGCAGCGATGCGATCGATCCCGGCTCGGTCGGGACCTTCGCCTCCTTCAACAGCTTCCCCGTCTCGTCGACGACGCACACGCTCGTCTCGCGCACCGACACGTCCAGCCCGACGTAGTGATCCATCATCAGTCCCCAAGGTTGCATCGCAAGCTGGAGTGCAACGACCGCAACGCTGACGGATATCGATCCGCTTGATCGCCTGGTACCGCCCTCCGGATGCCCGAATACCCCATCTCGACCGCCGGGCGCGCTCGCTCAAGGATCTCCTCCATATCCTTGAGACGATCGATGCCGCGGGCGCTAACTTCCGCTCCGTGACCGAGGCGATCGACACCCCCGGACCGGCCGGGCGCATGATGATGCAGATGCTCGGCTAACAGGGCCGAAGAGGCGGCCGGTGTCCAAAGCTCCTGGCCCATCAACGGGCCGAGATTCTCGCGATGCTCGCCGCCAGCCGCGCCGGCGCCGAGATCGCGCGCAACTTCCGGGTGCATCGCGCAACCATCAGCCGCATCGCCGCCGAGGCGAGGACCATTACCGGTGCGACGAGCTGACGGGCCGGTCTCTCTATCGGGCTGCTCACATGGCGCACTCAGCCGCGCCGATTGCCGCGAAAAGCAGAACTCTCTCGAAATATCAATGGATTGCTGCACACACCTCGGCGTACACAATTCAAATCAATCGCTTTTCAGATCGGCACTTTTGGCACGAAGGTTACGACAAGGCCAACCAGGGACGAGGATACCGCATAGCGGCGCGCACCGGCGGAGACGGGGAGGGCAGGGGGAGGGATGAGCGACCTCAAGAAAGCCGCGGGTTTGGCGCGCAGATCGCCACCGCGGGATCAGCCGTGACGGCGTCGCCAGTGGGCTCGGGCCGCCACCCTGCACGAAGCCGCACGTCGGAGAGAGTCAGCGCGGATCGCCGGTTGGCATCGGAGCGCGGCGCTCGGTGACGGCACCGCATCGTCGCCGTGCAGCCGGCGCGCGATGACCGCGGATGGCGAATCGGCCCTGACGATGGTCCTTCCCGCACCGACGGCGGCTACGCTCGCGCCGCGCCTACCGACGGGAACGGACCCGGACGCGGTGCGCGACTGGTTCGAATTCGAGACCATCGTAGACCTGCCGGCGCCGGCGCTGACCTTCGCCGCGGCCGAAGCCGCCGCCGCCGATTACCGGCGGGCGGCGCGAGCCGAGAACACGCGCCGCGCCTACCGCGCCGCCGTCGCCCGTTTCACCCATTGGTGTGCCGCGCACCGGCAGACCGCGCTGCCGGCGTCGCCCGACACGGTGGCGGCGTTTCTCGCGGCCGAGGCGGGCAGGGGGCTCGCGGTCAACACCTTGTGGCTGCGTCACGCGGCGCTGCGCTATCTGCATCTGCTCGCCGGTTACCCGCCGCCGACGGCCTCGCCGCTGGTATCGGCCACCTTTGCCGGCATTCGCCGCGCCCACCGCCGGCCGTTGCGCAAAAAGACCGCGCTGATGCTCGATCCGCTGCGCGCCGCCGTGCAGCAGATCCCCGGCACCTTGCCCGGGTTGCGCGACCGGGCCCTGATCTTGGTTGGGTTCGCCGCGGCGTTGCGGCCCTCCGAGTTGGCCCGGCTCGATATTGCCGCGCTGACCCGGCACGAGGACGGCATTGCCCTGTTCCTGCCGTGGCGCAAGAATGACCAAGAGGCGCATGGCACGAATGTATGGCTACCGGTCGGGCAGACAGATCTGTGCCCGGTCGTAGCGCTCGAAGCCTTGCTCGGCGCCGCCCGAATTGCCGAGGGGCCGCTGTTCCGCCGGATCTGGCGCCTGCCGCCGCCCCGGGTGCGCAGGGGAACGAATAGAAAGCCGGTAGCCGACCGCTACCGCATTGGTACCAACCCGATCGACACCGATTCGATCGCCCTTGTGGTCAAGAAATGGACCGGCCTCGCCGGGCTCGACGGTGCCACCTTTGCCGGGCACAGCCTCAGGCGTGGCGCGATCTCGAGCGGCGTCGCCCAAGGCGTCCACATCGCCCGCCTCAGCCAGTTCTCCGGCCACGCCTCGCTGAAAAGTCTCGAAGAATATGTCGAGCTCAATGAATTGCGGCAAAATCATCCGCTAGACTAGAGGACGTACTGTGATGGCGGCGTAACGGCTGCCGCCGCGAGCCGGGCGCCGCTTCCGCTAACCGCTTGCGCAGATCAGCGAAACGGTGACCGGGTTGGCGCCGACTCGCTCCCATCGAATGGGTCAAGCCGACCCGAACGATCGCCTCGGGCCGCCGAGGATAATCAATCTGCTGGTGTAGTCGCGTGGTGCTCTCGGCCCAAAGCGATTTTACATCACATCATCTCGCATCGGCCCGCTTCATTGCCGATGCTCTGGCAGCGGTGTATCTCGCCGGCCGCGTCGAGACCGCGTCAATCGCGATGCTGTTCCCGTCACCTGCTGCACCAACGTTTCTCCCGGCAAACCGGCCAGTTCTGCGGCCTCCCGCCATGGGTCGATGTCGAGGCGCGCCAGCGGCAAAAGGACGCTGGGCTGCATTCCATTCCGATCCGCAGCGATCGGCGCGAATAGAAAATCATCGAACTCAGGTCCGAACTGAGAAACCGAAGCAGAAAGCTTCATTTCAACCACCGAACTCCGTCGTCTCTACGTAGAACCCACGACGCCGCGTGATTACGTTGCCGCCGGTAGGGATGTGCCGAACCGGCGGTACGGTCGGTACCGCCGCTTGCAATCGTCACCCCGCAAGTGAATGACGCACCTGTCACCGCCAGCGGCTGTAGCCCCAAAAACCACCACCTCCGAAAAGTAGGACAACGACCAAGATGATCAAAATCAACTCCATAACTTCCTCCAAAACATGTGGCGGGGAACTTCCCCGTTAAATATGGATGCTGGATAACGACGGCACCAGCCTCGGAATCTACCTACCGGCTCGATGCGCACGCCACCTTGATCCGGCCGAGCGGCCTCGCCGCCAAGAGCCTCGAGAGCAACAATCAGCCTTCTGTTTGCCGCTCGGGTAATCGATCGCTCACTCTTGGCCCCCAAGGCTCGGCGCCGATACCGCGGTGCCGGAGCCGGCGGCGAGCGCCAGGCGGATCAGCGCCGAGAGCGAGTGCGAGCCGGTCTTTTTCATGACCGCGGCGCGATGGTTCTCGACCGTGCGCTGGCTGATGCCGAGATCGGCGGCAATGTTCTTGCTGGGATGGCCGGCGAGCACCAGGTCCAGGATCTGGCGCTGGCGCGCGGTCAGCCCGGCCAGGCGCATCGCCGCCGCCTCGCGCCGCACCGACAGCTTGGCCGAATCCCGGATGTGCTCCAGGGCATGCTCGATGCTGGCCAACAATTCGTCGCGGCGGATCGGCTTTTCGATGAAATCCGCGGCCCCGGCCCGCATCGCCTCGACCGCCATCGGCACGTCGCCCTGGCCGGTGATCATGATCGCCGACAGGCGATGTCCCTTGTTCTGGAGCTGCTGCAGCAGCGCGAGCCCGCCCATGCCGGGCATCCGGGCATCGACCAGCAGGCAGCCTTCGCCATCGGGACGATAGGCTTCGAGAAAGGCCTCGGAACTGGCGTAGACCTCGACCGTCCGGCCGTCCGCCTGCAGCAGATCGCGCAGCGCCTCGCGCACCGCGCTGTCATCGTCGACCACGAAGATGGTCGGCGGTCGCTGGCCGTCGCCGTCGGCTTCGGCCGGCTGCCGGGGGCTCGCCGGCGCCGGCGGCCGCGCCTCGGCGAGGCAGCGCCGGATCAGGTCGATCAATTCCCTCGCCTTGACCGGCTTGTTCAGGTGCAGGTGGCCGCCCCGGGCGATCTCGCGCAAGGTGTCGGTCGAGATATCGCCGGTCAGGATGATTGCCGGGACCTCGCGACCGAGCGTCTCCCGCAGGCCGGCGACGACCTGCAGACCGTTCAGCCCCCTCGGCAGATTGTAGTCGGCGACGATGAGATCGGGGCGTATCGCCCCGCGCGCCGCCAATTCCTGCGCCCTCCTCCCGTCCTCGACCGTCGTTGTGCGGTAGCCCTCGTCTTCGAACAGGAGGGCCAGCATTTCGCGCACCGATGGATCGTCCTCGACGACCAGGATGGCGCCGCTTTGTTGTCGGTTGTCGGCTGCTTCACGCCAGACCGGCCGAGGCCGCCAGTGCGGCGCATCCTGTCCGAGCGGCACCTCGACGGCGAAGACCGAGCCCTTGCCTGGACGGGAGCGAACATCGATCGTGTGGCCCAGCAGGTGCGCCAGGCGCTCGACGATGGCGAGCCCGAGGCCGAGGCCTTTGTTGCGTTCGCGCGCCGGATTGTCGAGCTGATGGAACTCCCCGAAAATCGCCTGGAGCTGCTCTTCGGGAATGCCGATCCCGGTGTCCCAGACCTCGATCCGCAGCATCGCGCCGCGCCGCCGGCAGCCGAGCAGGATCTTGCCGTGATTGGTGTATTTCACCGCGTTCGACAAGAGATTGCGGATCATCTGCTCGAGCAGGCGAGGATCGCTGCGCACGCTGAGGCGGCTCGGGACGACGCGCCAGCCGAGGCGATGCGCCGCGGCGTGAAAGGTAAACTGGGTGCGCAGCTGCTCGAGCACGGCATTGATCGGGAAATCGACCATCTCCCGGCGGACGATCCCGGCCTCGAGCTGGTTGATGTCGAGCAGGGTGTCCAGCATGCCCGACATCGAGCTCACGGTCTCGTCGAGCCTGCCGACCAGCCGCAAGGTGTCTTCGTCCTCGACCTTCTTTGCCAACATTTCATGCAGCAGGCTGATCGTCTGCAACGGCTGGCGCAGATCATGGCTGGCGGCGGCGAGAAAGCGCGACTTGCCGAGATTGGCCTGCTCGGCTTCCTGTCTGGCGGCCTCCAGCGCCTCGGTCGCGTGCCGGCGATCGGTAATGTCGTCGATTGCCAGCAGGATCTTGCGCCCCTTTAGCGGCCCGTCCCGGATCTCGCGGGCATTCAGCAGCAGGAGCCGCCGCCCGAGCAGCGGCAGCTCGATTTCGATCTCGTAATCCTCGACCGCAACGGGCTCGGCCCGGACCCGCCCGAGGAAGCTGCGCAGCCCCGGAATTTCCAAATGGCGATCGCCGGCGAGCCCGAGCATTCGGCCGACGGTCGCCTCGGCGGCAAGCGCGTAGGTCCGGTAAAAGGAACGGTTGGCGGAGACGACCCGCAATTCCTCGTCGAGCACGACCAGCGGTTGGCGGATCGTATCGATGATGCTGTCGGAATAGGCGCGCGCCGCCCGGATCTCGCGTTCCGCCGCCTTGATCTCGGAGATGTCGGCGAAGGTGATGACCACCCCGTCGATTCGATTGTCCTGGGTGCGGTAGGGCAGGATGCGGCGGACGTACCAGGCGCCGCCTTCGCCTTCGATCTCGCGCCCCAGCGGGGCAAGGCTGGTGAGCACGGCGCGGGCGTCGGCGAGGAGATTGTGGTCGGCGGCGAGCGGGGTCAGATCGGAGAGCGGCCGGCCGATGTCGGAGGCGATCACCCGGAATAGCGATTTCGCCGCCGGGGTGAAGAAGCGGATGTTGAGCGCGCTGTCCAGGAACAGGGTCGCCACCCCGGAGCTGTCCAGGATGTTTTGCAGATCGTTCGACGTGCTGCGCTGGCGTTCGAGCGTTTCCTGGAGCTGGCTGTTGAGCGCGGTCAACTCTTCATTGAGCGATTGCAGCTCCTCGCGCGAGGTCATCAGCTCTTCGTTGGTCGACTGGAACTCCTCGTTCGCCGACATGGCTTCCTGGTTGATCGCCTTCTGCTCCTCGTTGGCGATCTCGAGGTCGTGGATGGCGCTCTGCAGCTCCTTGCGGGTGACGTCGAGTTCCCGCTCGAGCTCGGCGACCCGCGAGACGTCTTCCGCCGATTCGATCGGCCGGTCCGGCCTGGGCTCGCGCACCGGTTCGTCGAAGAAGCTGACCAGCAGCAACTCCTCGCCTTCGCTGTGCACCGGATGGACCTCGATGCGGACCGCGACGACGCTGCCGCCGAAGCTCGCCGGCGCGGCTGTGGCAATGGCGTGCGCGTGCTCCCGGCTCGCCTGCCGGATCGCCGCCCTGAGCTTGTGGCGCAGCCCCTCGCGCGCCATGTCGAGCAGGTCGCGGCTGGGCTCCCCGGCGGCCACCCGCAAATACCGGTCGGTCGGTCCCGAATAATAGAGGCATTCGTGCTTGCGGTTGATCAGGACCGATGCGGGCGCATAGGTCTCGACCAGCAATCGGTGCGTCAGATCGCCGGGGGTGACGCCCCGCGCTGCTGGCGGGTGTGGCGCTCCCGGCCAGATCGCGCGCGCGCCGCCGCTTGAGCCGATCGGAAAATCGACCTCGCCGGGCCGGCTGCGGCCGATCTGCCGATAGATCCGCTGCGCCTTGGAAATCGGCGCGAACCGGTCGTCGAGACTGCCCACCGTCTCGGAGCCGCCGAGCATCAGGATGCCGCCCTCGCTGAGCGCGAAATGGAACAGCAACAGCACCTTTTCCTGCGCCTCGGGTCGCAGATAGATCAACAGGTTGCGGCAGGAGATCAGATCGAGGCGCGAGAATGGCGGATCGGCCAGCACATCCTGCACCGTGAACACCACCACGCTGCGCAGTTCGGGCACCACCCGGTAGCCATGCTCCTCCTCGGTAAAGAAGCGGGCGAGCCGCGGCGGCGACACATCGGCCGCGATCGATCCCGGATAGCGCCCCTCGCGGGCCAGAGCGACCGCTTCCTCGTCGACGTCGGAGGCGAAGACCTGGAGCTTCAGATTGCGCTTGGCCGCCGCGATCTCTTCGAGCAACAGCATGGCCAGGGAATAGGTCTCTTCGCCGGTGCTGCAGCCGGCAACCCAGATCCGCAGCGGCCGGTCCGCCGGGTGCCGGCGCACCAGATCGGGAACGACCGCCTCCGCCAGCAATTCGAAGGCTTTCGGGTCGCGGAAGAAGCTGGTGACGTTGATCAGCAGATCCTTGGCGAGCAGATCGAGTTCGCCTGCATCACGCTGCAGCATGTCGAGATACCGGCCGCTATCGTCGATACCGGCCAGCGCCATGCGCCGCTCGATCCGGCGCAACAATGTGCCCGGCTTGTAGAGCGCAAAATCGTGCGCCGTCTTGGTGCGCAGCAGATTGACGATCTCGCCCAACCGATCCGGGGGATGCTCGTCCGGCGCCGGTCCGGTCCGCCGACCGTATTTGGCGAGGATTTCGGGAATCTCGGCGACCGGCAGCACCAGGTCCACGGCGCCGGTCATGATCGCGCTGCGCGGCATGCCGTCATACTCGGCCTCGGCCGGATCCTGGGCGATGACCAGCCCGCCCTTCTCCTTGACCGCCTTCAGCCCCAGGCTGCCGTCGCTGCCGGTTCCGGACAGGATCACGCAGATCGCCCGCTCACCCAGTTCTTCGGCCAGCGAGCGCAAAAAGAAATCGAACGGCAGCCGCGCGCCGTGACGTTCGCGCGGTTCCGATAGCCGCAGGACCCCACCGCCGATCGAGAGATAATTGGCCGGCGGAATGAGATAGACATGCTCGGGCTCGATCGCCATCCCGTCCGCCGCCTGCTGGACTCGGAGCGGCGTATGGCCGGACAGCAGGTCGACCATCATGCTCGCATGCGTCGGATCGAGATGCTGGATCAGGATGAAAGCCATGCCGGTGCCGCCGGGGAGCGCGGCGAGCAGCCTGCGGAACGCGTCGAGGCCGCCGGCCGAGGCGCCGAGCCCGACCACCGCGAATCGGTCAGCCGCGAGCGGCGAATTGCGTCTCGGCGGTGAACGCCGGCTTGGCCGCGGACGAGCCGCTCCGGCCTGTCTCTGACCCTGTCCTCTCATCGCAATGCACGCTCGGCCTTTAATGTCGCGCAGAGACGCTCTTTTGGAGAATCGATTGCGGCTTGCCTAAGCCTCGCCGGAGAGCGCCTGTCACCCGCCGGCAGGCCTGGATTGTAATCCCGTCGGGCGGGTATTGTCGGTAATGTACATTACCGACTTAGGGCGGCTCGCTTTTTTGACATCCGTACGATCTGGGAAGGTGAAAAGCGATCCGCGACCGGACCAATTGATAACATTCACACGATTCACCCAGGAGGCCTTGCCGATCGAGAATCGTGACCTGCCGCCGGCCGCGCGCGATCAAACCGGCACGTTCCAACATCCGCGCAGCGTTGGTGTCAACGGCGGACGGAAAGCCGGCCACGGGGGCGGCGTAAAAGTCGGCCATTGGGGCGGTGGTTGATCGATATGCAGAGGGCCCCCGCGGGGGCCCTCTGCATATCGGCGGCTCGGTTGGATCAGGTGTCGGGGATTTCGCCGGTGTCCGGATCGACCGCGAGACCGGCATCCTGAGCGAGCTGGCGTCGGCGTTGGGCCTTGGAGTGTTTCAGGCGATAGGAGTCGCCGTTCATCTCCAGGATGTGGACGTGGTGGGTGAGCCGGTCGAGCAACGCGCCGGTCAAGCGCTCGGAGCCGAACACACTGGTCCATTCCTCGAACGGCAGGTTGGAGGTTACGCTCGTCGAGCTTCGCTCATGGCGCTGACTGAAGACCTCGAACAACAGCTCCGCCCCGGTCTGAGAGAGCGGGATGTAGCCCAGTTCGTCGATGATCAGCAGCTTTGCGGCGGCCAGGTTTTGCTGCAGCCGCAACAGTCTGCGCTCGTCGCGCGCCTCCTGGAGTTGGTGGACGAGGCCGGCGGCAGTGACAAAGTTAACGGAGAAACCGCGCTGACACGCGGCCAGGCCCAGAGCCAGCGCAATGTGGGTCTTCCCGGTGCCGCTGTTGCCGAGCACGATGATGTTGTCGCGGGCAACGACGAACTCGCAGCGCGCCAGCTCCAATACCAGGGGCTTGTTGAGGCTGGGCATGGCGGTGAAGTCGAAGGTATCCAGGCTGTTCACCGCCGGGAAGCGGGCATCGCGGATACGCCGCTCGACCAGACGGCGCTCCCGGTCGATCAGCTCCAGCTCGGCCAGACGCAGCAGATAACGGGGATGATCGACGCCCTCCCGGGCGCACTCGCCGGCGACCTTCTCGTACTTGCGCAGGAAAGTCGGCAGCTTCAGCGTCTTCAGGTGATGGGCGAGCAGCACCTGGGGCGGGGCGGCGGTCATGCTGCGCTCCGCGATAGCAGAGCGGCATAATCGGCCGCCGCTGTGGTCTTCACCTGGGCGGCGGGAAGATAGGGATACCGGGCCAGATCGAGCCGGGCCGGACGCCGCTCGATGCGGGCCAGCACGAGTTGCTTGACCGCATCGAAGCCGATCGCGCCGAGCTGCATGGCGTCCACGACGGCGGCGGCCACGATCGTTTCCTCGAATGCCTCCATCAGCCGCAGGATCTGGATGAACTCCTTCTTGCCGCGATTGCCCATGCGGCTCTCGAGCAGACGGCGGATGCGCTGGAAACCCTCGGGCAAGGTCCAGCTCTGCAGCGGTGCCGCCTGGTCCAACGCCCCGGGCTTCTGCTCCTGCTTAGCTGGCGCGCTCCGGTCCGCCTCCAGGATCGCGTCGATCATCGGCGTCAACGGTCCCAGCTTCGGCTTCTCCGGCGGCCTGGTCCGCTGGTAGCCCGGCGGCACCGAAAACCGACACATCTTGGCGATCGTGTCCCGGCTCAGCCCGAACACCCCCACCGCTTCCCGCCGGCTATGCCCCTCAAGCAGCACATACCGGCGAACCGCCGCATATACCTCCACCTGAAACACCCCCGACCGTCCCTTCCGAAACCCGAAAAGGACAGCCTCGCAAGTGGCCGGCTTTTACGCCGCCACGCAGCGGCCCTACGCCGCCGCTCCGTGGCCGACTATTCCACCCCCGCGTACATCCTCCCGGGTCATCACGATCTTGACCGGCCGCCCAGACCTGCGTGACAGAGCCAGCGCAACCGGCTCCAGATAAACCAGTGTCTTGCCACCGAACCCACCGCCAATCTCGGCCGGGGTGACGCGGACGTTGGCGATATCGATGCCAAGCAATTTCGCGCAATACGCGCGGATCATGAATTGGCCCTGGCTGCTGGCCCAGATCTGCACCTGTCCGTCTGAGGCGGCCGAGACGATGCAGGCATGCGGCTCGATATAGGCCCGATGAACCGGCTGGGTCGTATATCGCCGCTCGACGACGACATCGGCCTGACGGAACCCGGGCAGCGACGTCGCCCTTCGCAAAGGTCACCCGCGTGGCGATATTCGACGGCTTCTCCGGCTTGGGCTCGACGCCCTGAGTGAAGAAATCATCGTGCAATAACGGTGCATCCGCCGCCATTGCCGCCTCGACATCGATGACGTGCGGCAGCACCTCGTAGCCGACCTCGATCAGTTCGACCGCCTCGGCCGCGATATCGGCGAGAGGGCGGCGACGGCATGACCTTCGTACAGCACCTTGTCCTGCGCCATAATGTTGCGCGACAGGTCACGGAAGTTCATCGGACCTTCGCCGACAAAGGCCTCTTCCGAGCGGATCTCTGGGAAATCTGCAGCGGTCACCACAGCCTTGACCCCGGGTAGTGCCAATGCCTTGTCGGCTTTGATCCCAAGGATGCGAGCATGGGCATGCGGGCTGCGCTTGATCCTGCCATAAAGCATCCCCGGCACTGCCCGATCGGCGCCGAAATTGGCACGGCCGGTAACTTTCTCGACCCCGGGTGCCGACAACCTTCAGCTCTTTCTGATTGGCAAGGGATGTCATCAGGGTCCTCTGAGGTAGCGGGATATACATCTTGGGCTTAAAGCCTATCAACGAAATATTGTGTTGGATATAACGTTCTGACGCCTATCCGTGCCCGGGTAGTCGCACCCTTCGAATCGTGGCACGGCCTCGTAGGGCGGCATAAATCGCGATGCGCCAAATTCTGCCTCGTCTAGAACGATATATTATAAGAAATATAGCGGACTGAATCTCATTCCTGCATGGGACGAATGGTGATCAAGCGGTGCAGAAGGGCCGATGTGCTCGCTGCCATACTCGCGAGCGGAATGCCGTCGGCGCCGTGGCCGGCGATGGCGGATGCAATCGTCAACCTTTCGGGGCCGACCGGCAATGCCGGGACGATCGATCTGTCGACCGCATCGTTGGCCCAATATGGAGGGCTGGTCACCGTAGGAGGCGTGACCGGTTACTCATTGTGGGGATTGCTCGGAGGCGCCGCCGCGTCGAGCCCGATCTCGCCGATCTACGGCGCGATCACGACCGACACCCCGGCAGGCGACAACGGCAAGGACGCGATCTTGCGCTATTACGTGCTCGCCACCGGCAGCGGCCAGTCGCTGTTCTCACTCGGCGAAATCGACCCTAGTCTAGCTTCAGCGGGAGTGCGACCCCGGATCTCGTAACCTTTTCCGGCAACACCGCCTCGCTGGTATCCACCGCGCCAGGCGCCGGTGGCCGCGAGGTCCTCGGTCTCGCGAGCTTGCAGCTGCTGTCCGTGACGGCCCTGCCGCAGGTGACGAACGCCCCGGAGTCGACGAGCGTCACATTGGCCGGGAACGTCAGCTATCCCGGCGCCTACGCGTTTCATGGCGCCGACCCGCAGAACGTCAGCCCGATAACGGAAACCGTCAGCGGCGACAGCTATACCGGGCCACCGTTCTATAACCTGATCGATCCGAGCGACCCCGGCATCCTTGACCAGTACTTACGTCATAACCGCAGGCACCGATGGCTACCAGGTGCTGTTGTCTTTGGCAGAACTGGACCCGGCCTTCGGCGCTTCGACAGCGGCCAATCAGGTCGATCTCGTTCCTTATGCCGACACCAACGGAAATTTTCCTGGCGACGGTCTGGCGCGGACGATCCTGCCGGCCGATACGGCGTTTGCACACGGACGCCGGGTATCCAATCTCGACCTGATCGACGTCGCCGCCGTACCCGAACCGGCGGCGTCGGCGCTGCTCGCATCCCGAGGGGCCGCCGCCCAGGAAGCTTGCCGCGCACGCGGGCCGCCGCGATGCCATCCTTTGTCCGCTCGGCGATCAGACGCCGCTCGAAATGCGCGATCGCCCCGAAGACATGGAAGACCAATTCACCGGCGGCTGAGTTGGTGTCGATTCTTTCCTCCAAACTGAGCAGGGCGATGCCGCGCTCCTTGAGCATGGCGACCGTGGTCAGCAATTCGCCGAGTGAGCGTCCGAGGCGGTCAAGACGAACGATCGCGAGCGTATCGCCCTCGCGCGCATAGGCGAGCAGCGCTTCCAGGCCGGGCCGCTCCATAGTGCGGCCGGAATGGACATCGCTGAAGACCTTGATCGCCCCAGTCTGCGTCAGCCGCATTGTTTGTCCGGCGACATCCTGATCGCCGGTCGATACCCGCGCATAGCCGAGAATGGCGCCCATGCCGTCTCGCAAACGACCGTTCTGTGGACGGGCCGCTGACATTTCTCTCAGCCCATGCACTTCCGTCCACAAAATACGTCCATTAAATCCTGCGGCGTCCACAATCCTGATGGGCATTTTCGGGACGAGAGAGGGGGGATTCGATGGCGCGCCGACCATTGCTTACCGACAAAGAACGCCGGCTGCTTTTCGGCATCCCGGATGACCCCGATACCCCGGCTCGGCATTACACCTTTACGCGATCCGACCAGGATCTCGTGGCGGGCCGCCGCGGCGACGCCAACCGGCTGGGCTTTGCCGTGCATCTGATGTTGCTTCGCCATCCCGGTATGGGCCTGGTGCAAATGGAGGAGCCGATCGGCGCCCTCGCCGAGTGGTTGGCGGCGCAGCTGGGGATTCCTGCCGCCGCCTTCGCCGATTACGCCGGCCGGCCACAGACGATGACGGACCACGCGCTGATGCTCGCGACGACGCTTGGCTTGCGGCCACCGGGCAATGCCGACCTGCCCTTCATGATCGAGGCGGCGGCGCAGTCCGCCTGGAGCACCGACCGCGGCTCGCCGATCATCGCCGGCGTTATCGCGGCCCTGCGTGCGGCGAAGATCATTCTTCCGGCGCCCACGGTTATCGAACGCACCGCCATCGCGGGACGGGCTCGCGGACGCAAGCAGGCTGCGGATGCCCTGCTCGCGGGCCTCTCCCCGACGCAGTTCGCCGAGCTCGACGCGCTGCTCGTCCCCGATCCGGCATTCGAGGTGACACCCCTCGCCTGGCTGCGAAACGCCTCGACCGCCCAAAGCCGAACCGACCGGCTCCGCCGGGTCCGCGGGATCGGCGTCCCGGCCGAGGCTGCCGGACGGATCCATGAAGACCGTTTTCAAAGAGCATCCGCGAGGGCCACATAACCGACCCGCATCAGATCGGCCGCTATGCCATGCAGCGGCGGCGCGCGATCCTTGTCGCTTCGGTGATCGACCTCGAGGCGCGGCTCACCGACGCTGCGCTCGATATGACGGACAAGCTTGTCGGCGGATTGTTTGCGCGCGCCCGAAAGGTCCGTGAACGACGCTATGTCGCCGGGACAAGAATGTCGGCCGCCTGATGCGCCTGTTCCATGACACGATCGAAGCGCTCAGTACGGCACAGGGCAGTAAGCGCGACGCCTTCACGGTTGTCGACGAAACCGTCGGCTGGGCCAGGCTGCTGCGCGTTCACGGCAAGGTGAGAGAATTGGCCGATCTTGCCAGCGAAGATCCACTCCAGGGTGCGGCGGACCGCTATCTGACGCTGCGCAAATTGGCACCCGACCTCCT
>CAVZKP010000039.1:0-65216 GCA_963775875.1 uncultured Alphaproteobacteria bacterium | reverse complement strand
TGAGGTAATCATAGAGAACGGCTGCAAAAACAAGCGATTGGCATGGTCGGTGCCACTCATCCCGCCGCACCAAGCTGAAAACCAGCGTGCAGACAAGGACTTACAGGAAGCGCGCGCTTCCTGTAATCTTGCCTTCATCTTCAGTTCCACCGTCCGCCTCCGAACCCTACGCCAGGCCCCAATAGGCGTGCTCCCTTCCCATGTTGAAGCCTGAGCTTGCCTGAAAGAGCCATTTCGTCCCAAATCGCGCAATTGATCGCCACGGGATTCGGCCATGAAAACCATGTCGGCGCGGGAGGCGAAGAACGCCTTTGGGCTGATGATCGACACCGCACGCGCAGAGCCGGTGCTCATCGAGAAGCACGGGCGCGGCGTGGTCATGGTGATCTCGGTGGAGGAATACGAACGGCTGAACGGCGCCGCGACGACAGCGGAACAACAATCCGGCGGCGCCCCCATCGGACGCGCCGGCAACCGCGGGGGAACGGAACGGGCATGAGCAACGGCGATCTAAACTGGGTTACGAACTTCATCTGGGGCATCGCCGACGATGCGCTGCGTGATCTCTATGTGCGCGGCAAATACCGCGACGTCATCCTGCCGATGACGGTTCTGCGCCGCCTCGATGCGGTGCTTGAACCCACCAAATCCATGGCTTCTCGCCGAACGTGCAGGAGATTCTCGACAATTTCGAGTTTCGCAATCAGATCCCGAAGCTGTCCAAGGCCGACGTCCTGGGCGCATTGATCGAGAAATTCCTCGATAGCTCGATCAATCTCGGCCCCAAGCCGGTGCTGAACGGCGACGGCTCGGTGAAGCATCCGGGCCTCGACGACCACGCCATGGGCACGATTTTCGAGGAACTCGTGCGCCGCTTCAACGAGGCGAACAACGAGGAAGCCGGCGAGCACTGGACGCCGCGCGACGCCGTGAAGCTGATGGCGAAGCTGATCTTCGTGCCCATCGCCGACCAGATCACCTCCGGCACCTATCTGCTCTATGACGGCGCCTGCGGCACCGGCGGCATGCTAACGGTAGCGGAAGAAACGCTGAACGAACTGGCCGAACAGCACGGCAAGCAGGTCTTCACTCATCTGTTCGGGCAGGAGATCAACGGTGAGACCTACGCCATCGCCAAGGCCGATCTGCTGCTCAAGGGCGAAGGCGAGGAGGCCGACAACATTGTCGGCGGGCCGGAATTGTACGCGGGGGTGGAATAGTCGGCCACGGAGCGGCGGCGTAGGGCCGCTGCGTGGCGGCGTAAAAGCCGGCGACTTGCGAGGCTGTCCTTTTCGGGTTTCGGAAGGGACGGTCGGGGGTGTTTCAGGTGGAGGTATATGCGGCGGTTCGCCGGTATGTGCTGCTTGAGGGGCATAGCCGGCGGGAAGCGGCGGGGGTGTTCGGGCTGAGCCGGGACACGATCGCCAAGATGTGTCGGTTTTCGGCGCCGCCGGGCTACCAGCGGACCAGGCCGCCGGAGAAGCCGAAGCTGGGACCGTTGACGCCGATGATCGACGCGATCCTGGAGGCGGACCGGAGCGCGCCAGCTAAGCAGCGTCACACGGCCAAGCGGATTTTCGAGCGGCTGCGGGCCGAGTACGGGTATGCCGGCGGCTACACGGTGGTGAAGGATTACGTCCGGCTGAAGCGAACGCGGATGAAGGAGGCGTTCATGCCTCTGGCGCATCCGCCCGGTCACGCTCAGGTGGATTTTGGCCAGTGCATCGGCATCGTCGGCGGCGTGCGCACGGTGATGCACGTATTTTGCTTCGCTCTTCCCCATTGCGACGAGCCGTTTGTGAAGGCCTATCCGGCGGAGACGACGGAAGCGTTCCTGGACGGGCACGTCTCGGCTTTTGCCTTTTTCGGCGGCGTGCCGCTGTCTATCCTCTATGACAATACCAAGCTGGCAGTAGCGCGGATCCTGGGCGATGGCCAGCGCACCCGTACCCGTGCCTTTACCGAGCTGATCAGCCACTTCCTGTTCCGGGACCGCTTCGGCCGGCCGGGCAAGGGCAACGACAAGGGGAAGGTGGAGGGGCTGGTGAAGTACACCCAGCGCACCTTCATCACCCCGCTGCCGCACGCGGCCTCGTTCGAGGCGCTGAACGCGGCGTTGGCGCAGCGGTGCCGCGCGCGTCAGGGCGAGCATGCCGGCCGGCATGCAGAGACGATCGGCGAGCGGCTTGTGCGCGATCTGGCGGTGCTGGGCGGCATTCCCGAGGGTCTGTTCGAGCCTTGCGAGAAGAAGCCGGCCAAGGTGTCGTCGACCGGGCTGGCCCGTTACCGGATGAACGACTACTCGGTCCCGACCCGCTTCGCCTTCCAGAGTGTCCTGGTGAAGGGCTTCGTCGATGAGGTGGTCGTCGTCGCCGGCTCGGAGATCATCGCCCGCCACGGTCGGATCTACGGCCGGGATCAGTTCGTGTTCGATCCCAAGCATTACTTGGCGCTCCTGGAGCAGAAGCCCGGGGCGTTGGACCAGGCGGCACCGCTGCAGAGCTGGACCTTGCCCGAGGGTTTCCAGCGCATCCGCCGTCTGCTCGAGAGCCGCATGGGCAATCGCGGCAAGAAGGAGTTCATCCAGATCCTGCGGCTGATGGAGGCATTCGAGGAAACGATCGTGGCCGCCGCCGTCGTGGACGCCATGCAGCTCGGCGCGATCGGCTTCGATGCGGTCAAGCAACTCGTGCTGGCCCGCATCGAGCGGCGTCCGGCCCGGCTCGATCTGGCCCGGTATCCCTATCTTCCCGCCGCCCAGGTGAAGACCACAGCGGCGGCCGATTATGCCGCTCTGCTATCGCGGAGCGCAGCATGACCGCCGCCCCGCCCCAGGTGCTGCTCGCCCATCACCTGAAGACGCTGAAGCTGCCGACTTTCCTGCGCAAGTACGAGAAGGTCGCCGGCGAGTGCGCCCGGGAGGGCGTCGATCATCCCCGTTATCTGCTGCGTCTGGCCGAGCTGGAGCTGATCGACCGGGAGCGCCGTCTGGTCGAGCGGCGTATCCGCGATGCCCGCTTCCCGGCGGTGAAGAGCCTGGATACCTTCGACTTCACCGCCATGCCCAGCCTCAACAAGCCCCTGGTATTGGAGCTGGCGCGCTGCGAGTTCGTCGTTGCCCGCGACAACATCATCGTGCTCGGCAACAGCGGCACCGGGAAGACCCACATTGCGCTGGCTCTGGGCCTGGCCGCGTGTCAGCGCGGTTTCTCCGTTACCTTTGTCACTGCCGCCGGCCTCGTCCACCAACTCCAGGAGGCGCGCGACGAGCGCAGACTGTTGCGGCTGCAGCAAAACCTGGCCGCCGCAAAGCTGCTGATCATCGACGAACTGGGCTACATCCCGCTCTCTCAGACCGGGGCGGAGCTGTTGTTCGAGGTCTTCAGTCAGCGCCATGAGCGAAGCTCGACGAGCGTAACCTCCAACCTGCCGTTCGAGGAATGGACCAGTGTGTTCGGCTCCGAGCGCTTGACCGGCGCGTTGCTCGACCGGCTCACCCACCACGTCCACATCCTGGAGATGAACGGCGACTCCTATCGCCTGAAACACTCCAAGGCCCAACGCCGACGCCAGCTCGCTCAGGATGCCGGTCTCGCGGTCGATCCGGACACCGGCGAAATCCCCGACACCTGATCCAACCGAGCCGCCGATATGCAGAGGGCCCCCGCGGGGGCCCTCTGCATATCGATCAACCACCGCCCCAATGGCCGACTTTTACGCCGCCCCCGTGGCCGGCTTTCCGTCCGCCGTTGACATCTCGCTCACGATGCGGCAGACCCATGCCGGCGGCGACAAGCTTTTTGTCGATTACGCCGGCGACACGGTGCCGGTGATCATTGACCGGCTGACCGGCAAGACAAGGCCGGCGCAGATTTTTGTCGCCGTGCTGGGCGCGTCCAATTTCACCTATGCCGAGGCGAGCTGGACCCAGGCGCTCGCCGACTGGATCGGAGCCCACACCAGAGCATTCGAGGCGATCGGCGGCGTGCCGAAGCTGCTGGTGCCGGACAACACCAAGAGCCCGCCCCGGCTTTCGAAAGCGGGGGGCGCCGTCATCAAGGCCTGTCTCTACGAGCCGCAGATCAATCGCACCTACGCCGACATGGCGGCCCATTACGACACCGCTATCCTGCCGGCCCGCCCGCGGCGGCCGCGCGACAAAGCGAAGGTCGAGGCCGCCGTGCTGATCGTCGAGCGCTGGCTTTTGGGTCGACTGCGCCATCGCCGCTTCTACAGCCTGGCCGATCTCAACACGACGATCGGCGAGTTTCTGCATCAGCTCAACGAGGAGCGACCGATTCGCCCCGTGGCCGGCTTTCCGTCCGCCGTTGACACCGTCGTCGAGGATATCGATTACCGCGCCCCGCGCGGCCTTGATCGCGCGCTCTTCCATAAGCTCGCCGATGGCGAGTGGATCGACGCGCACGATAATTTGATCCTGTGCGGCCCAACCGGCGTCGGCAAGTCATGGCTTGCCTGTGCTCTCGGCCACAACGCCTGCCGCGACAACCGCTCGGTGCTCTACCAGCGCGTCCCCAAGCTGTTCGCCGATCTCGCCCTGGCTCGCGGCGACGGTCGCTACGCCCGTATCATGCACAGCCTCAACGGCGCCCAGCTCCTCATCCTCGACGATTGGGGGCTCGACCACCTCGACGCCGGCGCCCGCCGCGATCTCTACGAGATCCTCGAAGAACGCTACGGCCGCCGCTCCACCATCCTCACCAGCCAGGTCCCCGTCGATAAATGGCACGAGGTCATCGGCGATCCGACCTACGCCGACGCCATCCTCGACCGCATCGTCCACAACGCCCATCGCATCGATCTCGTCGGCGACAGCCTACGACGAACCCGACCCAGATCAGCCGCAAAGGATTGACCACCGACCCGCTACTTGCCAAAACCAGATCGCCAGCAGCACGCCCTCAAGCGGGCGACATCATGTCGGAACAGCGAGCGACATGATCTCGAAATGACCGAGCGACATCGTCGGAATCAGCACGCAACACCCTGGTTCTCGTCCATCGCCGTGAGTTGCTCACCCAATGGGTTGAACGTCTCAAAACTTTCCTCGAGATCGATCCGAAGGAAATAGGGGTCATCGGTGGCGGACGCCGCAAGCCGACCGGCGTCATCGGATGGGCATCATCCCATCATCTTCATGCAATGCGGCCCCATCCGACACCGGGTCGACGCGCGTGTGCAGGCGGCCGAGCGGGGCGTCACTCACCGCGTCAAGCATCGATCGACAAAGTTCCAGTTGCCGTCACCGCTGAATGCCTCGGAGCGTCCCGCCATGCCGGCGGTCTATGCGGCGCTCGCGAGCGACGAGCCGCGCAACGACCTGATCTTCGACGACGCGCTGAAGGCGCTGGAAGCGAAACGCTCGCCGATCGTGCTGACCGAACGCAAGGACCATCTCGAATACCTGCAGAGCCGGTTCTCGCGCTTTGTGCGCAATCTCGTCGTCCTTCGGGCGGGATGTCGGTCACCGAACGCAAGGCGTCTGAAGCGTCCCTGCGCGTGGCCGATAATCAAGAACGCCTCATCCTGGCGACAGGGCGCTATATCGGAGAAGGTTTCGACGATCACAGGCTCGATACTCTGTTCCTGACGATGCCCATTACCTGGAAAGGCACATTGGCTCAATATGTTGGCCGTCTTCACCACCAGCATGGCGGAAACACAGACGTTCTCGTCGTCGACTACGTCGATGAGGCGGTGCCGGTGCTGGCGCGCATGGCGGCGAAGCGACGAGCGGGATATCGAGCTCTCGGGTACACACATGAATGATTGGATCGATCCCGGCTCAGGATCGCCCGGTGAATTCGCCCGCCCTGGTTCCAACGACCTGCCATTCAGAGGGCTATGGCGTAGACATAGTTCTCATCTTCGTCGAGCATGGCCCGCCATCCTTGCTACAATTATTCAATAAACTCAATTGGCTTGGCTGATGATGTGAACATGGTCGAATTTGAAGGCGGGATTGCTCATCGTTTCTCCCTCGTCTGCGAGATCGGCCGGGGCGATCGGCTCTCCGGCCGGAGCATCAGCTTTGTTGAGTGTCATGCGCCATGATCCCCGCTGCCGATAACATCGTCATTTGCTTTGCCCATGTAGCCTATCGGCTCCAGGAGCGGTTCGCGGCGCTCGAGACCGGCATCAACAGCTTCGCGGTCCGCGATCCTGAGACCTTGGCGAAGCGGGTGGGCGAAGCCGACGTGCTGGTGGTCTCCGGGCTGTGGCAGAACCAGCTCCTCGATCGGTCGAAGAGGCTCCGCTTCATTCAGTCGATCGGCGCCGGCACCGACCAATTCCCGCGCCAAGAGCTGGCAAAGCGCGGCATCCGGCTATCGAGTGCCCGCGGGGTCAATGCTCGCGCGGTCGCCGAACACGCGATGGCGCTGATGCTGGCCTTGAGCCGTCGTCTCCCGGAGGCCCGCGACAACCAGGGAAAGCGGGTCTGGCGCGGGATGATCGGCGATCTCGCCCAACGCGAGGACGAACTCGGCGGCAAGACGCTCCTCGTCGTCGGCCTCGGCGACATCGGCGGACGACTGGCCCAACTGGCCAAGGCTTTCGATATGCACGTCGTCGGATTGCGGCGCCATCCGATTTCGGGCCGCGGTGCTGCGGATCGGGTGCACGCCATGGACGAGCTCAACGCGCTCTTGCCCGAGGCCGATTTCGTGGCCCTCACCTGTCCGCTCACCGCCGAGACGGAGAACCTGATCGATGCCGAAGCGCTCAGCCGGATGAAGCCGACCGCCCATCTTGTGAACGTGGCGCGCGGGCGGGTCGCCGACGAGGCGGCACTGATCGAGGCGCTGGCGGCGCACCGCATCGCCGGCGCCGGCCTCGACGTGACCGCGGAAGAACCGCTGATGCCGAGTTCGCCGCTTTGGGCAATGGCGCATGTGCTGATCACGCCCCACACCGCGGGCGAGACCCGGCGCTACGAGGACAACGTCATCGAGATCCTGCTCGACAATCTGGGGCGTCTGTGGCGTGGCGAAACGCAATTGCGCAACCAGATCGTCTGAGGCGCCCAACAGCGCGCCCCCGAATCGACAGCGAGATCGTCAAGGAGAAGGTCTGATGGGCAGGCTGAACGGAAAAGTAGCGATCGGAACGGGCGCGGCACGAGGCCTCGGCCGGAGCAAGTTGCGTTCGTATGAGAAGTTCGAGACTGAGGCGCAGGATATGACCGGCGAAACTACCGTCGCCGCCACCGCATCGCGGCGATCTACTCCCTGATCGAGACGGCCAAGCTCAACGACCGTGACCCGCAGCACTACCTCGCCGACGTGCCGGCCCGCATCGCCGATCACCCGGCCCGGAAATCGCCGATCTCCTGCCCCGGAACTGGACGCCAGCCGACCTTCAGCGCACCGCCGCCTGACCCGGCGCCCTCACCGAGCGGTTACCGACCATCCACCCGATTTGCCGCGCGATCAACGGCGAGCGAGCGCCGAGCGGCGCCGGGCCGTTCGCCAGGAGCTGAGCGCACCCCCTGGTTGCCGATCTGGAAGGCTGGCTTCGCGAGCAGGGGCCCAAACTGTCGCGCCGCAACGATCGCCGCCTAGCATCGACTACACCCCGAGGCTGACTTTTTCACCCGCCCCCCGCTAAAACACCTCAGGGATAAAGCGAAAGGGGTAATCGGGCTCTTTATAATCGCCGGCTCCCTGCCGCTTGGGCAGCTTTACCTTCTCCCGCGGTAATTCCTCGTATGGGATCTTGCTCAGGATATGGCTCAGCGCGTTCAGCCGCGCTCGCCGTTTATTATCGGAACGGATCACATACCAGGGCGCCCAGGCGGTATCCGACGCGAGAAACATTTCGTCACGCGCTCGCGAGTAATCGTACCAACGAGAGTAGGATTTAAGGTCCATGTCAGACAGCTTCCAGATCTTGCGGTTGTCATCGATGCGGGCCTCAAGTCGCCGTGTCTGCTCCTCGGGGCTGACCTCTAGCCAATATTTCAGAAGTATTATTCCGGAGTCGACAACGGTTTTCTCGAATAAGGGCACTATTTGCAGGAAACGCTTTGCCTGATCGTCACTGCAGAACCCCATCACGCGCTCGACGCCGGCGCGGTTGTACCAGCTGCGGTCAAAGATCACGACCTCGCCACCCGCCGGTAGATGCGGGATATAGCGCTGAGCGTACATCTGGGTCTGTTCCCGTTCAGTCGGGGCCGGCAACGCCACGACGCGAAAGACCCGGGGACTGACCCGTTCGCTCATCGCTTTTATCGTGCCGCCCTTACCGGCGCCGTCGCGCCCTTCGAAGATTATGCAAACCTTGAGACCCTGATGCACGACCCATTGCTGCAATTTGACGAACTCGACGTGAAGCCGCGCCAGCTCGTGCTCATATTCCTTCCGCTTCAGCTTGCCGGCGACTTCAAGCTCCTCGTTCTTTTCATCGGGCATTGGTTCCACTCTTCGAATTAAATGTTAAGTCACATTAACACGGCTTCGATCGCGGCGATGATCGAAGCCACGGGTCTCGCAACCTATGCGGCCGGCTTCATAACCTTGCTGCCCGGGTGCGCTGAAACGGCGGCTCGCCAAGCCTGCACCAAGGTGAACATAATGGCGATCAGGGTCGGGCCGATGAACAGGCCCAAAAAGCCGAAAGTGATAAAGCCGCCGAAAACACCCAGGATGGTTAGGGACATCGGCATCTCGATGCCGAACCCGATAAGCCAGGGCTTGATGAAATTGTCGGCTATGCTGACGAACAGCCCCCAAACAATCATAAACACGCCCCAAGCCGCTTGATCCTGCGCGAACAGCCACCAGGCTGCTCCACCCCAGATCACAACGAGCAGTGGGCCGCCGATTTGGCTAATCGCCAGCAACAGGGCAACAAAGCCGAGCATCGCTGATCCCGGAACGCCAGCGACGGCGAGGCCGAGCGTGAGGAGGCCGGCCTGGATCGCTGCGGTGCCGACCACGCCGTACGCGACGCCGCGTATCGCCCCGGCCGCGACGTCGAGCGCTCGTTCCGCAAGCGGACCGCCGAGGCGCCGGAGCACATCGTGTAGCACTGCCACGAGCACGTCACCGCTGGTCCAGAACATCGTCGCCACGATAAGCGATAGCAGCACCTGGACCAGACTATCTGCCAGAGCCCGCGCCACGCCGATCATCACCTGCTCCAGATCGGCGGTATAGGGCTCCAACAGCGTGCGCAGGTTGCCCTTGACCTCGACAACCCGGTCCCAGAATGCTGCTGCGCGCCGCCCGAACAAGGGCAGGCTCTGGAGCCAGGCCGGCCGCTGCGGCGTCGCAGCGAAATATGACTGCACCCGCTGCACCCCCTCGCCCAATTGGCCGACAAGGTGGGGTGCGGCGACGAGCATCGGCAGAACGATGAGCACGAGCGCCAACAACAACAAGAGTGCGGCTGCCGCTCCGCGGCCAAGCCCGCGACGAACCAGAGCTTGACGAAGCGGCCAAGCCGCAGTCGCGAGGGTGGCGCCGAACAGAATCGCGGTCGTGAACGGTTTCACGATCGCCAGCACCCCGATGAGGAGGCCGACAACAAGCAACACGAGAACACCGCGCTCGATCACCGCCACCCTTCCGGCGGGATCTAGTTTTTGTTCGTCTATGACGTGATAAGGTTCATCTGCCATCGTGACATTTCTCCGAGGGGCGGCGAGTGCGATGTAAGCACAGGCTTGGCGCCCAGGCGGTTTGGCTCAGCGAGCTCTGCCATCGACGTTTAGGAGAAGATGTCTAGCGCCAGGTCAGGAAAAAGCCGATGTCACCGGGCATGCCACCGGGATATTCGAGAACCTCGGCCTTTAGCCCAAAACCGAGCGGCTGCAGGTGCTCGCGCCAGAATTCGTATCCGGCTTTCGGGCGGCCCTCAAGGGTCTGCGGCCAATCGGGCTCGGTGTTGTTGATGCGGCGGCCGCGATCGGTGCACATCGTGTTTGGGAACCGGTAGACCTGGACCTCGCTCTGGCCGCGGTCGGCGGCTTGGCTGACCAGCTGCATCACCTGTGACATCAATTGTTCGGGCGAACGCGCCGGCGGCTGTTGGAATTCCGCCATGACTGCCTTTTGCTGCTCCTCCTGCGCCTGCATTCGGCGCAATTCTTCCGCCGCTTTTGCCGCCTCGCGCTCGACCATGCGGCGTTTGAGATCAGTGGCGGAGAAAATGCCGGCGCTAGGCGGCTGTCCCGTGTTGCGAGTTTCGGACATGATTTTCCCTCTCCCTCAGAAGTCAACGTTGCACCAGAGCGCGGGCGTGGCGGGCGATCATCAGGTTTTCGTCGGTCTTGATCACAAAGGCGGCGGTGCGGCTCGTGCGGGTACTGATCCGCTCGCGGTGCTCGTTGTTCGCCGCCGCGTCCAATTCGACGCCTAACCAGGCACAGGCGCGGCAGATGGCGGCGCGCACTGGCGCAGCGTTCTCGCCGACGCCGGCGGTGAATACGACGCCATCGAGGCCGCCGAGCGCCGCCGCCAATGACGCGATATGGCGAGCTACCCGGTAGCAGAACAAATCGACGGCAAATCGCGCGCGCGGCTCTTCGCTTGCCAGCAATTCGCGGAAATCAGACGAAACCCCAGACAGACCAAGCATACCCGAACGGCGATAGAGCAAATCGACCAGTTCGTTCGCGTCCATCCTCTTTTGCTGGATCAGGTGCAGCACTACGCCGGCATCGAGTTCGCCGCAGCGGGTTCCCATTGGCAGCCCGTCGAGCGCGGTAAATCCCATCGTTGTCGCGACCGAAACACCGTCTTTGAGGGCGCAGGCCGAGCAACCATTGCCGAGATGCGCCACGACGACCCGGCCATCGGCAATCTCCGGCGCACGCTGCGGCAGGATCGAGGCAATATATTCGTAGGAGAGCCCATGAAAGCCGTAGCGTCGCACGCCCTCCTCGTAAAAGGAATAGGGCAGCGCAAAGGCCTGTTCGACTTCGGGTGCGGTCCGGTGGAAGGCGGTATCGAAGCACGCCACCTGCGGCAGGTCAGGATTTAGCTTCAGCGCCATTTTGATCGGCGCCAAATTGTGTGGCTCGTGCAATGGCGCCAATGGTACCAACGCCTCGAGCTCGACCAGCAATTCGGGTGTGACCCGCGCCGGCCGCGAGTAACGCATACCGCCATGGACGACGCGGTGGCCGAGAGCCGCCAGTTGCCGCCCGCCGAGCCGTTCGCGCGCCCATGGAATGATGGCCGGCAACAATTCGCTTGGCGCCGTTGCCGGCCTTCCGACCAGCTCTGGCGGTGCGATGGACTCGCCCTGGGGCCCGGCGGCGCTTGCTTTGGCAAGTACCCCGATGCCGTCGACCTGGCCGCTCAGGAGCCGGTTTTCGCCCTCGTAAAAGCTGAATTTTAGGGATGAAGAACCGGCGTTGATAACCCCGATCAGCGGCTCTGTCGCATTTCTCATGCTGGGTATCCTTTAGCCGAGGATGTGATAGCCGCCATCGATATAGATCGTGTCGCCGGTCATCGCCCTGGCGTAGGAGCTGGACAGGAACGCACAGGCCGTACCCACCTCCTCGATCGTCACCAGACGGCGTGCCGGCGCACGCTCGGCCACCCGCTCCATCAGCGCATCGAAATCGGGGATGCCTGAAGCGGCGCGGGTCGCCAGCGGGCCCGGGCTGATCGCGTGCACGCGGATGCCCTTGGGGCCGAGTTCGGCTGCAAGATAACGCACTGCCGATTCGAGTGCGGCCTTGACCGGTCCCATAATCCCGTAATTCTCGATGACCTCGTTGGCGCCGTGATAGCTCATGGCGAAGATCGTGCCCCCGGATGTCATCAGCGGTTCGGCGCGACGGGTAAGATCGAGCAATGACCAGCACGACACTTCCATCGCGGTCAGAAACCCGTCGCGCGGGCAATCAGTGACCCGCCCGGCAAGCGCTTCTTGTGGCGCAAAGGCGATCGAATGCACCAGAATGTCGAGCCCTCCCCATTTCTCGGCGATAGCGGCGAACAGCGCATCCGCCTGCACCGCCTCCCGAACCTCCAATGGCAGCAGCAGCGGCGCCTCGACTGCCTTGGCCAACGGTTCCACATAGGGCCGAGCCCTGTCGTTCAGATAGGTCATCGCGATCTCGGCGCCGGCCCGATGCATCGCCTGCGCACAGCCCCAGGCGATCGAGCGATCGTTGGCGACGCCGACAACCAACGCCTTTTGTCCCTTCAGGATCGACGAATGCCTCAGTTCGGGTGGCATCGCGGTTTTCCTCCGCCTAGCGGATGGCGGCCGCAGCGCTCTGGCGCCGGGCGGCGGCGACAAGGCTGGCAACGGCGCAGGAGGCGAGGCGCGTCGTCACCGAGTCGGCGCGGCTCGTCAGGATGATCGGCACGCGGGCGCCGAGGACGATGCCGGCGGCGGCTGCACCGGCGAGAAACGAGAGGCTCTTGGCCAGCATGTTGCCGGCTTCGAGATCCGGCACCACTAGCACATTCGCCCGCCCGGCCACCGGCGAGACGATATTTTTTATCGCCGCGGCCTCGGCATTGATCGCATTATCGAGCGCGAGCGGGCCATCGAGGATCCCTCCGGTGATCTGCCCGCGCTCCGCCATTTTGCACAGCGCGGCGGCTTCGATCGTCGACGGGATGGCGGGATTGACGGTTTCCATCGCCGACATGATCGCGACCCGGACCTCCGGAAATCCGAGCGCCCGGCCGAGATCGATCGCGTTCTGCACGATGTCGACCTTGTCGGCGAGACTGGGCGCGATGTTGACCGCCGCGTCGGTGATGATCAGCGGCTCGCTGTGGCCAGGGACGTCCATCACAAAGCAATGGCTGATGCGCCGCGCGGTGCGGATACCGGTGTCGCGCGCAACCACCGCACCCATCAGCTCGTCGGTATGCAGACTGCCCTTCATCAAGGCTTCGACCTTGCCCTGCCGCACCAGCTCGACGGCTTTGGCGGCCGAATCATGGCTGTGCGCCGACGCGACCAGCGGAAAGTTCGAGATGTCGGACTTTGCATGCGCCGCCGCATCGCGGATACGGGCGGGAGGCCCGACGAGGATCGGGTCAATCAGCCCGAGCCGAGCCGCCTCGACCACCCCCTCGATCGAGATCTGATCGCAGGGGTGCGCAACCGCTGTCGTTACCGGCGGCAGTTGCCGGGCTGCACGCATCAGGCGGTCATACCGTTCACGCGGCCCGTTTGCCTCGGTCTTCATGGATCCCCGCATTCCTGGGCCAATTTATGCTGCCTTATCCCGGCCGACCTCCGGGGGCGGACCGGCGAACATCGCCTCGATGCGCTCAAGCCTGCGGCGGCCCTCTTCTGGGAGCGCGCCGCGCGCGGAGAGTACCCGCCGTACCAATGCCAGCGCCTCGTCGCACTGCCGGCGATTGCCCGGCAACAGCTTCGGAAGTGCGCAAATCGCCCGCTCCGCGTCCAACAGCAGGATCAGGTACTGCTCCTTCACAATATCCTTGAACCGGGCGAAGCCGACCCGCTTGGCCGCCGGCAGCTCCGCGCCGATCTGCTTCAGTGCGGCAAATCCGCGCTCGTCGACCTTGCCCTCTGGCAGGCGCACATAAATCAAGGCACGCACCGCCGCCTCGATCAGCCCGCCCTGATCGATCCGCTCCTCGAGATGCGCGGCCGCTTGTTTCGCGGCGGCTTCTCGCGCCACATCCCGCGCGATGCGCCGGCTAGGCAACGTTTCGTCGGCGCGCAGCCCGACCATCGCTTGCAGCAGCGGCGAGCCGTAACTACTGAAGAAAAACGCCTCCGTCGCAGCGTCTCGCGCGTTGCCCCACATTTCAAGCCCGCTGGCGATCATGTCCGACATCATCCGTTCGCAAGCGAGGAACGGATTATCCGAACGCACCGGGCGACGGTTCTCGCGCACGGTATTAGCCCACTCCGCAACCGGCCGCATGAAAGGGTTCTCGTCGGCGAACATCTCGAAGCGGAGGCGGTTCGGATGACTGCGGCGCATGAGTTCGGCGCTCGTCTGCGTCACCATCGCGCGCACTGCCGGCCGCATCACGGTGCTGTAGACGCCTTGAGTGATTTCGGAAACCCGAGCCACCGTCGCGAATGCGCGGTCGTCTTCGGCGCTGTTGCCGCCGATCTTGCGGATGTCGTCGAGCGTACGGGTCTCGAGACTGAAAAGGTAGCTTCCCTGCACGAGATCGAGATTTTCGACAGTCTCGTCGACCCCCGTGATCACCGCCTCGTAAAGCCCGGGCGGCATCAAATCGATCATGTCCATCGCATTGGCAAACTCCTCGTGCTCCTTCGTCGCCACCTTTCCCGAGACGAAGATGCCGAGATGCCCAATGCTCTGATGCAGGCAATAGACAATCGTCTGCCCGGCTTTGACAATCTCGTCCTCATGATCGTAGAGATCGAGAATCCAGTGCATTGCCTGCTGCGGCGGAGTGATATCGTCGCCCCAGGAGCAGAACACGATTATCGGCGATTTGATGTTGCGCAGATCGACGCGCACCCCCTTGGCGTTGCGCAATTCACCGCAAGCCAGTTTGTTGCCGACGAACAGCTGATCGGCAATCGTTTGCATTTCCTCGGCATTGAGCAGCACCGGGCTGCCCCACCACTTTTCGAATTCGAGAAACCGTGGTGGCTCGGTGTCCACCTGAGAATAAACGTTGTAGATCTTCTTCCAGTAGGTGTTGTCGGGGTGCAGAGACTCGAAATTCGCGACCAGATTGGCGCCGTCGAAGATGCCGTTGCCGAGATCGCCCATCAGCGACGTCAGCCAGGTCCCGCCCAGCAGGCCACCCAGGTAGCGCATCGGGTTCTTGCCGTGCACACCCGCCCAATAGGAGAGCGGTGAGCCGGCGAGCATGATCGGCCCGACCAGATTGGGGTGGACCGCGCTCATCATCATGATCTGCCAGCCGGCCTGGCAGTTGCCGATCAGACAAGGCTTGCCCTCGGCGTTCGGGTGTCGTTTGGCGACTTCTTCGACAAACCTGGCCTCGGCCTCGCACACGTCCTCGATCGTCTGGCCCGGCACTGGATCGGGCAAAAAGCCGACGAAATAGCAAGGGTGGCCAGCTTTGAGAGCGACGCCGATCTCGCTGTCGTGCTTCATGCCGCCGATCCCCGGGCCGTGTCCGGCGCGCGGGTCGAACACGATGAACGGTCGCTTGTTCTGGTCGGTGGATGTGCCCGTAGGCGGGATGATCCGCACCAACCCGTAATTCACCGGCCGGGGCAGCGAGCGGCCATCAAGCACCAGTTCGGCTGCAAAGCTCAGCACGTTCGGCGCCTTGCGGGCGTTGTGTTCGATACTGTTGTTGCCGCGCTGCCGCAGCACGTCTATCAGTAGAATTGAGCGCTGCCAAGCATCGACCCAATAGTCGATCAGGTCGCTGGCCCCAGGCGCCGGCCGGGGCGATGGCAAGTTCGCCGGCTTCTCAGCGTCATAGCGACCCAGGATTATTTTTCATGTCATCCTCTCATCTCTTGCATTATTGGATAGAATTTCAGATTATTTTTACAGTTTTGTGAATTTACCTGTTGCATAACGAGGGGATAGTCGGCTTGGCGTGACAGGTCCTTGATCTAGGTCAAAGGACGGACGACCGTTAAATGGGCTTGTTGCGCTGCAACAAAAACGCTCGCCCGGACAGAGTCAAATGAATTTCGTAATCTCTTTCGGCGCGCATCAAGATTTAGGCGACGGATCATTCGTGGCGGCCAAGCTTCTCGAGTTATCCCCCATGATGCCCGAAAATAGGACGAAAGCTGACAGCAGCAAAAAAGCGTCGTATCATTTTGAGCCTCCATAGGCGGTCATCGCGTCTCGGCCTTCCGGCGCTTGCGCCTGACCAGTGCGCCTGGGCTCCGGAAGAACTGATCCGGCGGTGCAACGGCGAGATGCGAAAGACGCAATGGGTCAAATCGGCCCGATACCCACAACTCGCCCTAAACAAGAAACTAGACCGCCAATTTGTGCGCCGGCTATGCAGAAATAACGGACTTTACGGAATAGCCGATCGCCTTTGAGCTGGGCCCCAACTCGACAGGTGTTGTCGCGCGAATTGCGGCAGATACGCGTTTGCGCGGGCGTCGTTCTGGGGAGGTACACAAGCGTGAACAAATGCGTAGCCACGCTCCGGCCTCTAGGGGAGGCCACTTCGAGGCTGATACGCGTTCTGCGCTGCAAATTTGTGGAAAATGCATAGGCGACGCGGTCAGCCGATGGTCTTCTGCGGCGGCTGCGGATTTTGGCCAGCGAAATCAGCGACAGGCCGCCCGAGTCCTAAGGAGGCATTGGAGGAGAATTCATCGAGGCATCAGCAAGGATGAGTGGCGATAGCGGCGCTTTCGCGGCACAAAGGTCTGGCCGAACTGTCGGCGGAGGTTGGAGTTGTCCGACGATGATCATCGGGCTGGGAGCAGGAGATGGTGAAGCGCGCGGGCGAGTTGTTTGCGCGCGGCAACAACGCGCGGCCAGCCGAAGGGTGCACAGAACGTAATTGCAGGTGCGCTCGCGCTATCCCCTCAAGTGATAAATCGGCTGGAGCCGGATGCTAATGCAACCAAGGCAAATCAGGCGCATCTTCTTCAGAGAACTCTTTCGGCTTTTTCGGGTGGTCTGGCCGATCACCTCCTGGGTTATTTTAGCGATGATCGGACCCGGACTTCTGATCGGGCACATAGAAGGATGGAGCATCGACGAAGCTCTTTATTTCACTTTTGTGACCGGTCTCACCATCGGTTACGGCGATTTGACGCCGCGACATGTTGTGTCACGGTTGCTCGCGGTAATGATCGGCCTTGCTGGTATCCTGCTGACCGGCCTCGTCGTGGCGCTCAGTGTGGAGGCCCTCCGGGTGACTGCCCGCGTTCAACGGAGTGAAACAGGCAGCCCCGCGAGCGTCAGCTCCACAACATGCACAACGCAGCAGGGGCCAAAGAAAGAATATTCGGGCCAATGACTGCACAAATCATACCCCATGACTCTTTTATTTAGAGAAATCCGCCGCAACCCGATGCTCTGGCTGCTGGCCTTCGTGCCTGTAGTGTTTGCCGCCGCGAAGCTCGCGCCCGAAGCGCAGACGGTGCTCTTTGTCCTGTCGGTGCTGGCTATTGTCCCACTCGCTGCATTGCTCAGTCACGCCACCGAATCCGTGGCTGCCAAAACCGGCGACGCGGCCGGTGGTCTGCTCAATGCCACCCTGGGAAATCTGACCGAGTTGGTCATCGCCCTGGCCGCCTTGCGCGCTGGGGAGTACACGCTGGTGAAGGCGTCCATCGTCGGCGCCATCGTCACCAACACGCTATTCATGCTAGGGGCCTCCTTTCTGCTCGGCGGACTCAAGTATCACGTGCAGGAATTCAACCGGGCCGGGGCGCGTCTGCAGTCAGGTCTGCTGTTCCTGGCGACAATCGCGCTGCTGATACCTTCGGCAGTCGGCGAAGCGGATTCGGTACCGGGTGCGGAAATTACGCAAAAGCTCAGCCTTGGCTTGGCCGTGCTGCTGATCCTCGGATATGGGTTGGGGCTGTTGTTCACGCTCGGAACGCACCGCGAGATCTTCGCCGGCGCCGAGCACGCTGAGGCGGGCGAAGCACCTTGGCCGCTCGGACTAGCCTTGGCGACGCTGACCGGGGTGACGGTGCTGGTGGCGCTGGTGAGCGAGATCTTCGTCGAGTCCGTACAGAAGGCGGCGGAGGCATTCGGGATGACCCCTGCCTTCGTCGGCTTCATCGTTGTGGCGCTGGTAGGCGGGGCCGCCGAGATGGCGTCGGCGTTTTCCGGCGCGCGCAAGAACCGGCTCGACCTAAGTGTCGGCATCGCGCTCGGGAGCGCTTCTCAGATCGCGCTATTTGTGGCGCCCGTATTGGTGCTGCTGAGTTACCTGATCGGCCCGACCCCGATCGATCTGCACTTCTGGCCGGGCGCGGTGGTGATGGTGCTCGTCGCCACCCTTACCGCGACGCTCGTCACCAACGGCGGGCGAGCGGCGTGGTTCGTCGGCGTGCTGGCATTGATGGTGTACCTGATCTTCGCCATGACGCTTTACCTGTTGCCGCCCCGAATTCAGTGAAAGGCGGGCTGACCGCCACGACCACGCCAGCACGCCGCGTGTTCCGCGGGCGGACCTGTCCCGCAGTATGACCAAATGCGCATCCGGCGCGGACTGGCAGCGGCGCACCCGGCCGGTCAGCCCTCGTCATCGGGCTTATAAAAAACTGAATTTTAGGTTGACAAATTGGCGCCGATCAATCTTTTGGGAAAAGGTTGGATGTTTGCGCGTTCGAACCCTGCTTCAGCGGAGGTCGAGATGCCGTCGAGCGCCCTCCACACATTTGTCGACCCAGATCTGTATTTTGCAGGGATCCGAAACCTGCGGATTGACGGGGTGCTTACGAAGCGAGGCGAGTTCCGTGCCGAGTTGACGCATATCGACCTGCACCGATTGTTTATGTACCGCTCCGACGAGAGCCTGCCTCGGATAATCAAAGTAACGCCCAGTGGGAGGCGAACAGGGATCGTGTTCGTGACCCATCCCGGCGAGCCGTCGATGCTGATCAACGGCGTCGAAGTAGCGAACGGCCAAATTTGCAGAAACGGGCCGGATTGGGAATGGTACTTTCGATTTTCGGCGCCTTGTCGATGGGGCTCGGTATCCTTGATGCCCGAGGATCTTGCCGCTGCGAGCAAGGCGATTATCGGGCGCGAATTGGCGCCGGCGAATTTCGCCCGCAGCTTGACGCCTCCGACAGCTGCTCTATTGCGATTGCGGAAGCTGCACGAAGCGGCGGCCCACCTGGCGAAATCCGCCCCGGACATCCTCGCTAAGCCCGAGGTCGCGCGAGCGATGGAAACGGCGTCGGTGGAAGCGATGGTTTTCTGCATAGCGGAGAGGCATTCAGGTGATGTGCGCAATGTCCATCGCCATCGCGCGAGGGTCATGCGGCGTCTGGAGGAGGTCCTGGCATCCGCCCCCGATAGGCCTCTTTATATGCCCCAGCTCTGCGCGATCGTGGGCGCTTCCTATACGACGCTGCGCGACTGTTGCCAGGATTATCTCGGCATGAGCCCGAAACGCTATCTGTGGCTGCGGCGAATGCACCTGGTGCGCCGGGCTTTGCGGATCGCGGATGCCGAGAAGACGACCGTGACCGAGATCGCCACCGATTATGGCTTCTGGGAATTGGGTCGCTTTGCGGTCGCCTACCGGTCACTATTCGGAGAAGTGCCGTCGGCGGCACTGCGTCGACCTCCCGAAGACCCAACACCGGTCGAAATCACCGATCCGGCATGGAAATTCGTTAAATCGGCTGCAGCGGCGCAAAACTATGACGACGTCGGGTTCGGATTAACCGGCTCCAGCCGCACATTTTTTGAATGATGTTAGCCAGGCGGCGGTCAGTCCTTCGTCCTGCAGATTACAACAATCTGAATTTCTTATTGACATATCGCGCTGATTAACCTGGGATAGGCACGAACGGTTTTGTGTGTTCGAAAGCCTGCTTCAGCGGAGGCTCGAAATGCCGTCGAGCGCCGTCCATACATTCGCCGACCCAGAGATGTATTTCGCAGGGATACGAAACCTGCAGATTGACGGGGTGCTTACGAACCGCGGCGAATTCCGCGCGAAGACGACGCGCATCGACCTGCATCGCCTGTGGATGCATCGCCTCGACGAGAGACTGCCTCGGATCATGAGGGTAACGCCGAGCGGGCAGCGGTCGCTGATCCTCTTCGCTACCGATCCCGATCAGCCGACGATGCAGGTCAACGGGATCGAGACATCGCGACATCAAATCGCAATGTTCGGATTGGATCGGCCGTATTACCTGCGATCCTCTGCGGTGTGCGGATGGGGTACCATGTCGCTGACGCCCGAGGACCTTGCCGCCGTTAGCGAGGCGACGATTGGGCGATCATTGACGCCACCTGCATTCCCTCGATGGCTCAGCCCGCCTGCAGCTGCGGCGTCCCGGCTGGGGCAGCTGCACGGAGCGGCGGGCCATCTCGCGGAGACCGCTCCCGACATTCTCGCGAAGCCAGAAGTAGCGCGAGCGATCGAAGAGGCTCTGGTCGAAGCAATGATTTTGTGCGTGACCGAGGGCCAATCAGACCATGTGCGCAATGTCCATCGGCAGCGCGCCAGGGTCATGCGGCGTCTAGAGGAGGTCCTATCGTCGACCCCCGATAGGCCGCTTTATATGCCCCAGCTTTGCGCAACGGTGGGCGCTTCCTATACGACGCTGCGTGACTGTTGTCAGGAGTATCTCGGCATGAGTCCGAAGCGCTATTTGTGGCTGCGGCGCATGCACCTGGTGCATCGGGCGTTGCGCATCGCGGCTGCGGAGAAGGCGACCGTGACCGAGATCGCCACCGATTATGGCTTCTGGGAATTGGGCCGCTTTGCGGTCGCTTACCGGTCATTGTTCGGAGAAGCGCCCTCGGCGGCACTGCGTCGACCCCCTGAAGATTTAAAGCCGGCTGAAATCGTCGCGCCGCCATGGAAATTCGTTAAATCGGCATAGGCGTCGCGATTGGGCGATCTATCCTCAGCGTCTGGCAGGATGCTTGGCCTGGCTCTTCGGTTGTAAAGAGAGATGAATGCCGGGAAGCGGCACGCGCACGTTCCTCGAACTCGATCACTACGAGGCGAGCTTGCGTCAGGCGCAAATCAAAATCCTGATTGCACCAACCTCCAAGTTCAAGGCCCGCCTGACCTGGGCTGAGCTGCACGATGTAGAGGTGTTGCGGTGCGAGGAGGACTTTCCCCGGGTTGCCTATGTTTGCCTGGGGCCACAGCTCTCTTTCGTGAGTTTTTCGGCGCAATCGGGGCCACTTCCGGTATGGGCCGGGACCGAATTGCGGCCGGGCGAGATCGTGTTCCGCGGCCGCGGCGAGCGGCTGCACCAGTCAACACCTGGCTCCTTTGTATGGAACGTGATCGCGCTGGACCCGGCGCGGCTCGAACAATATGGCCGGGCTCTTACCGGAAAACCTTTCACTTTACCATCAGAGGGAAAAATCCTGCGCCCCTCCCCACGTGATGTGGCGCGCCTGCGGCGCCTTCATGCACAAGTCTGCCGCCTCGCCGAGACCAAGCCCAGACTATTGGTGCATACGGAGGTCGCGCGCGCCATCGAGCAAGGTTTGATCCAGACGCTGGTCGCCTGCCTGACGGGCGCCAGCGTGCGAGCCTACGGCCCGACCAAGCGTCGTCACGCCCGCATCATGATTGGGTTCGAGGAGGTTCTGGCGGACCATCTCGGCAAGCCGCTGCGCACGACCGAGTTGTGCGAACTGATGGGGGTGACCGAGCGGACTTTGCGCTACTTGTTGCGCCGAATTCCTTGGCATGAGCCCGATCCGATATCTGCTGTTGCGCCGGTTGAGTCGGGCACGGATCGCATTGCGTGACGCCGCTCCCGACGGGACGAACCTCTTAGAGCTTGTCCGCGGCTTCGGTTTCGCGGAGCTGGGACCTTTCGAGACGGCCTACCGGGCGGCCTTCAGCGAGACCCCGCTGACCACCCTGGCACGTGTTCCGGGGGCGCGGTTCATCAACCCCTAAATCCGTGACTTCTGCATAGCCAGCGGCGAACCCCGCTGTTTAAGCTTTGATCACAGGCGAGCTTTGCTTGTCCGCCAACCCAAAAGGAGACAGATGCATGAAGGGAGTAAACGCAATCCTAGCCGCGTCCGGCTTGGTCTTGGCCCTTTCCCTGCCCGGCTGGGCGCAGGAGGTCAAGCAGCTCACCCACAGCGTCACGATATCGGGCACCGTGGAGACCATCGACCATGACAAGCGCGTCATGAACGTCAAGACGGCCGACGGCACGTTCCAAACGATCGATGTGCCCCCAAGCGCGCCCCGGTTCGATGAGGTCAAGGTCGGCGACAAGGTGTCGGTGACGTATAACAACACCGTCTTGGTAAAACTGAAGCCGCCGGGCGAGGCTGCGACCGATACCGGGGGCAAGGCCTCCACGATGGGGCAGGGGGAGCGGCCAGGGGGCGCCACAGCCGTGGACAGAACGATCACCGCGACCGTCTCTGCCATCGACAAAGACGCACCGTCGATCACCTTCGTTGGTCCGAACGGATGGAAATACAGCCGACGTGTCGCCGATCCGGATGTGCTCGATAAGCTTAAGGTTGGCGACCAGGTTGACATCACCTGGAACACCAGCGTCACGGTTGCGGTGGACTAACGCAGACGTCGCCGCGTGATGACCTGGATCCGGGAGCGGGATCATCGGCCACAATGGAAAGTTGGGAACCCGCTCCCGCTGTCGGTCCGGTTGAAATCAGCGTCGTATGCAAATACGAAATCTAAAGTACCCGGTTACTCGAAAGCGCAGGAGGTCGAACATGACTTCAGATGATAAATCGAGATTGGTCTCGCGTCGAAGGATGGTTTCGCTGCTCGGATTGGCGGCGGCGTTGGGCTTTGCCGTCTCATCCACAGGAGCGGAGGCGCAAACCTCCGGTATGGAGCGGCGTCAGGAGCGGCGCGGTGGGCGTGTCGAAAGGCGTTACGAGCGGCGCGGCGGAACGCCTGCGGCAAAGCCGCCTGCACAAGGCCAGCCTGCACGCGCAAGGCCAGCCTGCAGTGCAAGGCAATGCGCCGGCACAAAAACCGTAGATGAAGAACTGCGTCGCATGATCGGGCGGCAGCATAACGGTGAAGCAGATGAAACCCTCTTTCTGGTTATTCGTATCCATCCTCGCAATCGCTGGATGCGCTCAACAGCAACCCGCACCTGAGGCGACGGGTCCAATCACGCCGAGCAGCTATGCGGCAGGCTCGGCCGATAACACGACGACCGCCTTCGACGGAACCTGGATCGGTGGTCCTGTAACCAATATGAGCAAGGGCAACGCCCTGCCAGGCGTAGGAGAAAGCACCTCAAACTGCCCGCATTACGCTGCCCCGCCTCTGACCATCTCCAACGGCCTCGCACAGTTCGACGTTCAAAACATCAGGTTTCAGGGATACGTAACGCCACAGGGTGCGCTGGCGATGCGGACCGGCGTCGGTCAAAAGTTTGAGGGCCAGATAGATGCCCAAAACGTGCTCAAAGGCAGGGTGATCGGGGCTTGTGTGTATGACGTGACGTGGCAGAAGAGCGCTTATCGATGACAACACTGGCATGGTGAGGAGGACGAACCCAAATGCGAATGCAGATTGGACTATTGTCGATCGTTGGATTTTTCGGTTTGCTTGCCAGCGCAGCTGCGCAAACTCCATCGTCCCCCGCCGTTGGCGCGCAATTCGACGGGACTTATCAGCTGGTCTCGTCGGTGAAAGCCAATCAAACTCACGTGGCGAGGGGCGGGAAAATGGGCTATTGTCCGGATCGGACACCGGGGCCGCTCACGATCGTGCATGGCCACCTGCAGTATACCACCGAGACAGGACATCCATTCGCTGGAATGGTCAATCCGCATGGCGAGTTCGCGATGCGAAGGACCGCGGCTGACGAGTTCGAGATGCATGTTAGCGGCAAGGTGGACGCCAACGGAACGATACACGCGCACCAGCGCGGTAATTCATGCAGTTATCACTTCGTTTGGCAAAAGCAATCGTAAAAACCTAGGCGCCAGACTGGTAGCGCCCCCAGCATTGCCGGGGATCGTCGAGGAACCGGCCGTCACGTATGCGTTCTCCATGCTCGATGCTGGGGAGAGCGTCATTTGGAACAACTTGACGATCCAGATCAATCTGCCAGCGGGTACAACCGGGTGCAACGCTAAACTTTGACGAGTTTGGAAGGAAAGGCGAACAGATGCGACCGTATCAACGTTGGGCCACCATATTGGCACTGGCTTCGCTGACCTCAGCCGGCCCAGCGCTGGCGCAGGCCCCGGCGACCGCCCCCGCAGCACCCGCGCAGGGTGTGCCCACGCCGCCCGCCGATAATCAATCCTTCCTTGATGGGTTGCGTCGGGTCGGCGTAATGGCGGGGCAAGTGGTCGAATGCTCGTCTGATGCGGGTAGGCAGGAGCAGATCTCGCGAGCGATGGATCTGGCCAATTTGATCGCGATCCATTTCGGGCTCAAGGCCGCCTTCACCTTTACCGGCGCCCTCGGCTACGGCTCCGGGCGGCCGTTCGACAAGGCCACCTGCGGCCAAGCGATCGAAGGCTGGAAACAGATCCAAGCCAAATACCTCAACAAATGAGGTCCCCGCTCATGAAGAAGCTATTGGTCTATGTCGTGCCGTTCGTGCTGATGACCGCACAGGCATCGGCTGCGCCTTCATCCGGATGGCGCGGGATCGGGGCCGTCGACCCTGTTGCTGGGGTCGGTGCCGAAAAAGGCGCGCCTTTGGTGCTGGTGCAGCGTGGCGGCCGCGGCGGCGGCGGCGTCGGCCGCGCCGGTGGCGGTGTTAATCGGGGCGCTGGCGGCGCTAACCGGGGCAATTTCAACAGCGGTAACTTTCAACGCGACGTGTCGGGCAACCGCAACGTCGCGGCGAACCGCAACGTCTCGGCGAACCGAAACGTCAGCGGTAACGTCAATGTAAACCGTAATGTCGCGGTCAGCGGCGGCGGTTACGGTGGGGGTGGCTATTACGGGCCCAACTGGGGCGGCGTCGCTGCCGGCGTCGCGGTCGGCGCTGGCGTGGCGGCGATGGCGACCAGTGCGGCCGCCGCATCCTCCACTGCTTATCCGACGCCGCCGCCCTATCAGTATTACCCATCTGGCTACTGATCGCCGCACCCGGCCCTCGCGCGGCATCTCCGATGCCGCCTTCCCTGAGCCAGCTCAGACCGAGTGATTTGCCTATGATGCGTGGAACAAGTCTTGCCGGGAAGCGCTCGACCCGCTTGCTGACCCTTTCTTCGGGGGCGGCTGCTACTCTCATTTTGCTGTCGGTTTTGGCGGCCTGCCACAAGGAAGATAAGGCTGCGGCGCAATCCATCCGGCCGGTGCGCACGGTTACCGTTGAATACCGCCAATCAGGGGATACCCTGTCGCTGACCGGCGAGATCCAGCCGCGCTACCAAGCCGATATCGGCTTTCGGGTTCAGGGTAAAATCCTCGAACGGCCGGTCGATGTCGGGACCGCAGTCAAAACCGGCGATCTGATCGCCCGGCTCGATCCGCAGCAATATCGCCAGGACCTCGAAGTTGCCAAATCCGAGGTCGCCGCGGCGGAAGCCGAGGTAACCCGGAGCCAGGCGCAGGAAGCGCGGCAGCGCGAATTGTTGAAGAACGGCCACACGACCCTGGTCAAATACGACCAGGCGCTCAAGACCTTCAAAACTGCAGCGGCACAACTCGATGCGACGCGCGCCAAGCAGGTTCAGGCCAGCGAAAATCTCGGCTACACCGAACTCAAGGCCGACAATGACGGCGTCATCACCGCGGTCGGTGCCGATGCGGGCCAGGTGGTGAGCGCGGGACAGATGGTCGTCCGCCTGGCGCGGCCGGGCGAGCGCGAGGCGGTATTCAACATCGCCGAGGGCGCTTTCAAAAGCCCGCCGAAAAACCCGACCGTGATGGTGCACCTGGTTAGCAACCCCGACGTAAAAGCCGCCGGCACGGTTCGCTATGTCTCGCCGCAGGCCGATCCGGCGACCCGTACCTACACGGTGCGGGTCTCGCTGCCCGACGCGCCGCCGCAGATGCGGCTCGGCGCCAACGTCGTCGGCACGGTGATCCTAGATCAAGCCCGAACCGTCACGATCCCAGGCAGCGCTCTATTCCAAAAAGACGGCAAAGCGGCCGTCTGGCTCGTCGAAAAAGACCACACGGTGCAGCTGAAGCCGATCGCCGTGGACCGCTACCAGGGCGACTCGGTCGTCGTCGGCAGCGGGCTCGCCGAAGGTGATCTCGTGGTCACCGCCGGGGTGCAGAAACTACTCCCAGGTCAGAAGGTCAGTCTGCTCGAGGCGGACACCCCCCAATGAAGCGCTTCAATCTTTCCGAATGGGCGATTAACCATCGCTCGTTTGTTTGGTTTTTCATGCTGTTGTTCGTCGTCGCCGGGGTCCTTTCCTATGCCGAACTCGGGCGCGAGGAAGACCCGTCGTTTTCGATCAAAACGATGATCGTGCAGACCTATTGGCCGGGGGCCACGATCGACGACACGATGCTGCAGATTACCGACCGAATCGAAAAGAAATTGCAGGAAACGCCGTCGCTTTACTATCTAAAAAGTGAAACCAAAGCCGGAATCTCTACCGTCTATGTCAATGTTCTCGACAGCACGCCGAAAAATTCAATCCCCGACATCTGGTATCAGGTTCGCAAGAAGGTCGCCGACATCAAGGGAACGTTGCCGCAGGGCGTTCTCGGGCCGTATTTCAATGACGAATTCGGCGACGTCTTCGGCATCATTTATGGGTTTACGGCCGATGGCTACAGCCAGCGCGAGCTGCGTGACTATGTCGAAAAAATTCGCACGCAGGTGCTGACCATCAAGAATGCCGCGAAGGCGCAGCTGATCGGAGCCCAGGACCAAAAATTCTATCTCGAATTCGATACTCGCCAGCTCGCCGGGCTCGGCGTCAGTCGCGATCAGGTGATTTCGAGCTTACAGGAGCAAAACGCGGTCACCCCCTCCGGCGTCGTCCAGACCGGCTTGCAGAAATTCTCGATACGCGTTTCCGGCGCATTCAGCTCGGTCGACGATCTGAAGCATGTGAATTTCTTCGCCAACGGCAAATTCTTTCGGCTCGCCGATGTGGCGACAATCAAGAAAGGCTATGCCGATCCACCGCAACCGATGTTTCGGGTTAACGGAGAGCCGGCGATTGGCCTCGCGATCTCGATGGCACAGGGCGGCAACAACCTCGTCTTTGGCGAGGCGGTGGCGCACAAGATGGCGGAGATCACCGCGAAGCTGCCGGTCGGCATCGAGCCGCATCTGGTCGCCGATCAATCGGTCGTTGTCGAAGAAGCCGTCGGCGGCTTCACCAAGGCTTTGTGGGAAGCGATCGCAATCGTGCTCGGGGTCAGTTTCCTGAGCCTGGGAGTGCGCGCCGGAGTGGTGGTCGCGTGCTCGATCCCGCTCGTGCTCGGCATGGTCTTTGTCTACATGGAGTATTCGGGCATCAGCTTGCAGCGCATCTCGTTGGGCGCCCTGATCATCGCGCTCGGCCTGCTCGTCGACGACGCGATGATTACGATCGAAATGATGGTGAGCCAACTGGAGTTGGGCGTCGATCGCGAGCACTCGGCGACGCATGCCTGGACGACGACGGCATTTCCGATGTTGACCGGAACCCTGGTCACGGTCGCCGGCTTTGTGCCGATCGGCTTCGCGAAAAGCGGCGCCGGCGAATATTGCTATTCGCTATTTGCGGTGATCGCGGTCGCCCTGTTGGCCTCGTGGATTGTTGCCGTGCTGTTTGCACCGGTTATCGGCGTGACGATCTTGCCAAAAACCATGAAATCCCACGGCGATGGCCATGCCGAACCCGGCCGCTTTATGCGGCTGTTCCGCGCCGCGCTGATCTTCTGCATGCGCGCCCGCTGGCTCGTTATTGCCGTGACCGTGGGGCTCTTCGCCGCCTCTCTCTACGGTTACGGCTTCATCCAGCAACAGTTCTTCCCGGCCTCAGACCGGCCGGAGCTGATCGTCGATCTCAACCTGCCGCAAGACGCCTCGATTTACGCGACCGAACACCAGGTCGAGCGGTTTGAGGGCTTGCTGAAGGGTGACCCCAACATAGATCATTACAGCTTTTACGTCGGGCAGGGTGCGGTTCGTTTTTATCTGCCACTTAACGTTCAGCTGGCCAACGATTACTTCGCCGAGGCGGTTGTCGTGACCAAGGGGATCAAGGAGCGCGAAATCGTCCGCGCCCGCCTGCAAAAGGCGCTCGACAGCCAGTTCGCCAACCTCAATAGCCGGATTTCGGCGCTCGAGTTGGGACCACCGGTCGGATGGCCGCTGCAATACCGCGTCAGCGGCGCAACCCCCCAAGGTGTGCGCGACGCGGCGTTTCTGGTTGCCCAGACAATCGGACAGAACCCGAATACGCGACTGATCAATTTCGACTGGAATGAGCCGATGAAGAGCCTCCGGATCCAGGTCGATCAGGATCGGGTGCGTCAGCTCGGGGTCAGTTCGAAATCGCTTGCCGAAGCGTTGAACGCCGTTACCAGCGGAATGGTCGTCACCGAGGTTCGCGACTCGATCTATCTGACCGACCTTACGGCTCGGGCAACCGAGGAACAACGTGCCTCGCTACAGACCCTGAAAAATCTGCAAGTCGCGTTGGACAACGGCAAGACGATCCCGCTGAGCCAGGTCGCCAGCATCCAATACGGGTTGGAGCAGCCAGTGATCTGGCGCCGCAATCTGCTGCCGACCATCACGGTGCAGGCCGACGTCGTGCCCGGCATACAAGCAAAAACCGTCAACAATCAGTTGGCGCCGGCGATTGCCGCTGTCGCGAAGAAACTGCCAGCGGATTATACGATCGAGGCGGGCGGCACCATCGAGGAAAGCGCCAAGGGGCTCAACTCGATCGTCGCCGTGTTTCCGCTGATGATCATATTGATGCTGATCATCCTGATGGTCCAGTTGCAAAGCTTTCAGAAGATGATCCTGGTGATAAGCGTCGCACCGCTGGGCCTGATCGGCGTCGTCGCGGCTCTGTTGCCAACCGGCACGCCGATGGGGTTTGTCGCCATTCTCGGCATTATCGCGTTGAGCGGCATGATCATCCGCAATTCGGTGATCCTGATCGATCAGATCGACATGGACATGGCCAGGGGCTTGCACCCCTGGGATGCGGTGATCGACGCGACGACAAACCGCTTCCGGCCGATCGTGCTGACCGCAGCCGCAGCCTCGCTCGGCATGATCCCGATCGCGTCCGAGGTGTTCTGGGGGCCGATGGCTTATGCCATCATCGGCGGGCTGATTGTCGCGACCCTGCTGACCCTGCTTTTCCTGCCGGCTCTCTACGTTGCCTGGTTCCGCATCAAAGAGCCGGCAAAGCAGCCGTCGGTGGGAGTCTCAGAGCCGGCGCGGGCAGCCGCCCTGACCTGATCTTCGCGAGCGGCGGGTTCGTGTCCGTTCTCAACAAGCACGACCACTTGCTGACGCGGCGCGAAGCGTGGCTCGACGACACCGGATCGATCCATAGGAGGCAATCATGGCAAACGCGTTATCCGACAACGAGCTGAGTTTAACTGATGCGTACTGGCGGGCTGCCAACTACTTGTCGGTCGGTCAAATCTATCTCTACGACAACCCGCTGCTGAAGCAGACCCTTACCAAGGACCACATCAAGCCCCGTCTATTGGGCCACTGGGGAACAACGCCGGGGTTGAACTTCATCTATGTCCACCTGAACCGGATGATCAAAAAGCACGACCTGAACATGATCTACATCACCGGCCCCGGGCATGGCGGGCCTGGCCTGGTGGCGAACGCCTACCTCGAGGGGACCTATAGCGAGGTTTATCCGAACATCTCTTCGGACGAAGAAGGCCTGAAGCGCCTCTTCACGCAGTTCTCGTTCCCCGGCGGCATTCCAAGCCACGTCGCCCCCGAGACGCCCGGCTCGATTCACGAAGGTGGCGAACTCGGCTATGCCGTCTCGCACGCCTACGGCGCGGCCTTCGACAACCCCGATCTGATCGTCGCCTGCGTCGTCGGCGATGGCGAGGCGGAGACCGGAGCGCTGGCGACCAGTTGGCACTCCAACAAGTTCCTGAACCCGGCGACGGACGGAGTGGTTCTGCCGATCCTCCACCTCAACGGCTACAAGATCGCCAATCCTTGCGTCCTGGCCCGGATCAGCCACGAGGAATTGGACCACCTGTTCCGAGGTTATGGCTACACCCCGCACTTCGTCGAGGGGGATGAGCCACAGGCCATGCACGAGCTGATGGCCGCGACGCTCGACACGGTCATCGGCGACATCCGGCGCATCAAGGCCGATGCACGCGAGAATGGTTTCAGCGAACGCCCCCGCTGGCCGATGATCGTGCTGCGCACGCCCAAGGGATGGACTTGTCCGAAAGAGATCGACGGCCGGCGCACCGAGGGCTACTGGCGGTCGCATCAGGTGCCGATGGGCGAGATGCACGAGAACCCGGCGCATGTGCGTATCCTCGAAGATTGGATGAAGAGCTACCGACCCGCGGAACTGTTCGACGGCGACGGCCGCCTGCGGCCCGAACTGGCCGACCTCCCACCGCGGGGCATGCGCCGTATGAGTGCCAACCCGCACACCAATGGCGGCTTGCTGCTGCGCGAGCTGCGGCTCCCCAATTTCCGTGATTACGCTGTCGACGTGACCGCACCCGGCGCCGTCACGGCCGAATCCACCCGCGTGATGGGCAGGTTCCTGCGCGATGTCATGAAGCTGAACATGGATTCGCGGAATTTCCGGTTGTTCAGTCCCGACGAGAGCAATTCAAATCGCTGGCAGGATGTCCTCGAGGTCACCAACCGCGCCTGGGTCGCGGAGACCGAGCCATGGGACGATCATCTGGCGCCCGACGGACGGGTCATGGAGATGCTCAGCGAGCACCAGTGCCAGGGTTGGCTCGAAGGCTATCTGCTGACCGGCCGCCACGGCTTCTTCTCATGCTACGAGGCCTTCATCCACATCATCGATTCGATGTTCAACCAGCATGCCAAATGGCTGAAGGTCTGCAATGGCATTCCCTGGCGGCGGCCCATCGGCTCACTGAATTACCTGTTATCCAGTCATGTTTGGCGCCAGGACCACAATGGCTTCAGCCATCAGGACCCCGGATTCATCGACCATGTCATCAACAAGAAGGCCGAGGTGGTCCGCGTCTATCTGCCGCCCGATGCCAACTGCCTGCTGTCGGTCACCGATCACTGCCTGCGCAGCCGGAACTATGTCAATGTCGTCGTCGCCGGCAAACAGCCGGCCCCCCAGTGGCTGACGATCGACGAAGCGATCAAGCACTGCGAAGCCGGGCTCGGAATCTGGGAGTGGGCCAGCAACGATAAGGGCGGCGAGCCGGACGTGGTCATGGCCTGCTGTGGCGACGTGCCGACGCTGGAGACCCTCGCCGCGGTCGACCTCCTTCGTAAGCATGCGCCCGATCTCAAAATCCGGGTCATCAACGTCGTCAATCTGATGAAGCTGCAGCCGGCGAGCGAGCACCCGCATGGCCTTTCGGATCACGATTTCGACGCGCTGTTCACCACCGACAAGCCGATCATCTTCGCGTTCCACGGTTATCCGTCGCTGATTCACCGGCTGACCTATCGGCGCAACGGCCATCGCAACATCCATGTGCGCGGCTACAAGGAAGAGGGCACGACGACAACGCCGTTCGACATGTGCGTGCTGAACGACCTCGACCGCTTCCATCTGGTCAGCGACGTGATCGACCGCGTGCCGAAGCTCGGGGCGCGTGCCGCCTACGCAAAGCAGGCGATCCGCGACAGGCTCATCGACCACAGGGAATACATCGCCCGGTACGGCGACGACATGCCGGAGATCACCGGCTGGAGATGGGGTCAGGAAGCGGCGTCCGCAGCGATCCGTTCGACCGAAGCCGACAACGTCTGAGCACGAAGGAGGCGAACGTGAATCTCGTTCGCCGTCAGGCACGGCGAGACTGAGTGGAGCCTCAGCGGCCGGCACACCGGTACGACGGACATCCCCTTGACCAATAAAGGGCGCCGGCTCGCGGAGCGGTTGCGGCCGGTGCTCGCCAAGGAGTTGTTCGCGCTCGTTCGGTGCAGCCCGATGCAACGGGCGCGCGAGACGTGCGAATTGGCCGGGCTCGGCGATGTGGCTGTCATCGATCCCGACCTCGCCGAGTGGAATTACGGCGACTATGAGGGACTGACGCCGAAGCAAATCCATGAGATGGCGCCTGGCTGGCTGATCTTCCGAGACGGATGCCCGGGCGGCGAGGCGCCGGAGCAAGTAGCCGAGCGCGTCGACCGAGTGATCGCCCGGGCGCGCACCGCTGATGGCGATGTCGCATTGTTCGCGCACGGCCACGTGCTGCGCGTGCTCGGAGCGCGGTGGATCGGGCTGCCAGCCGCCGCCGGGCAACATTTTCTGCTCGATACCGGCACCCTGTGCGTCCTTGGCTATTACCGCAACATACCCGCCGTGAAAGTCTGGAACGGGTCTTTCATCGGCTAGCGCGCGAGGAAATCAGCATCGAGACAGTGGAATACACGTTGGGCGACGCAGTACCGGCCTCGCGTCGAGTGTCCAAGTCAGTGTATGCGGATGATTGTGAGTTCGTAGTGGTCAGTGAATTAATTCGCTACCGGCCGCGACCTGGTCGGACCCGCCGGATTCGGTTGTCGTGATGGGGCAATCTCATCGAATAACACTTGTTGTCCTCCCTGAGCCTTATCACGCTCTACGGTGGCCAGGACCTGGTTCCACTCGACAGGCAAAGTCTATTCTTCCCCGGGCTGCAACGGTCAGAGATCTTCGGCTGTCTAGCGGGGTTGGGAACAACCTTTGCCGCCGTGCCGGATTTGGTCAGAATGCTCAAACGTCGGTCGCGCGCCGGTATGTACCCAATGATGGCGCAATCATGGGCTCTTTTCAGATCCTCTGGGTCTATTACGGGATTTTGATTGCCTCGCGACCTGTGATTGTATGGAACGTGGTCGGAGTTTTTTATCAATTTCCCGACGGTAGAGGCCTACCGCTATTTCGGCCATAAAGAAAAGTCCGAATGAGCGGCGGTTCGCAGATGGCGACAATGCTGGCCCATTGGTCGGCGCGTATGGCGACAACGAGCGCGACCTGCGCCACGGCCGGTCGGCGATCGAAAACACCAACGTGATGATCCCAACAGCGCGATGCACGATCAACCCGCTATGGGCGAGGAGCAACCGCGACGCTCGCCGGTTGATTAGGGCTTGCCAAGTCCTGCGCATAGGGAGAATTTAGCGCATTGCTGCGGGGGAAAACGCTCCTATAGCTTGAGTAACATTCAGCATAGAACGGCCGATTACACGGGAGAAGCCAGATGAGCCCGGAACGCGGGAAGACGGCGGAGGAAATACGTCTGGATCAGGCGCGCGAGAACGGGGTGCCGTGGAAGCAATGGGGCCCGTACCTCAGTGAGCGACAATGGGGCACGGTGCGCGAGGATTACAGCGAGAATGGCGATGCGTGGAACTATTTCACGCACGATCAGGCGCGATCGCGCGCCTATCATTGGGGCGAGGATGGCCTGGCCGGGTTCAGCGATGACCATCAGCGGCTGTGCTTTGCCGTTGCGTTGTGGAACGGCAAGGACCCGATCCTGAAAGAGCGGCTGTTTGGGCTGACTAACAGCGAGGGCAATCACGGCGAGGACGTCAAGGAATACTACTTCTATCTCGACAGCACGCCGACCCATTCGTATATGAAGTATCTCTATAAATATCCGCAGAATGCCTATCCCTATGGCGATCTGATCGAAACCAGCCGGCGGCGTGGTCGCAACGACCCCGAATACGAATTGCTCGATACCGGCGTGTTTGACAAAGACCGCTATTTCGATGTCTTTGTCGAATACGCTAAAGCGACGCCCACCGACATCCTGATCGAGATCAGCGTCTCCAATCGGGGGCCCGAGGCGGCGCAGCTGCACGTGTTGCCAACGCTCTGGTTCCGCAACACCTGGTCGTGGTGGCCCGACCAGCCCAAACCGTCATTACGGCGGCAGCCCGGGGAAAACACGGTCGCAATCGAAGCGACGCACGCCGAGCTTGGCGATTTCGTGCTGCTTTGCGACGGGAATCCACAGCTGCTCTTTACCGAAAACGACACCAACAGCGAGCGGCTCTTTGGCACTCCCAACGGCACACCCTATGTCAAGGATGGGATCAACAACTACGTCGTTTCAGGTAAGCAGGAGGCCGTCAACCCGAAGCCAGACCGGGACCAAGGCGGCCGCGCACTACCAGCTCAACATAGGTTCGGGCGAGACCGCCGTTATCCGGCTGCGTCTGAGCGATGCTGCTTCCCGCGACCGCTTCGGCAGGCAATTCGATCAGATCATCGAACAGCGCCGCGGCGAGGCGAACGCGTTCTATCAGGCGATCACGCCGGCGCGCGTCGGTGAGGATGCGGCTCGCGTGATGCGGCAGGCGTTGGCCGGGATGCTGTGGAGCAAGCAGTACTTCTTTTACGATACCGACAAATGGCTCGAGGAACACGGCTTCGATCCGATGAATCCGAAACCGCTCCAGGTGCGCAACCGCGAGTGGTTCCACATGATCGGAGACAATGTCATCTCGATGCCGGACAAGTGGGAATATCCGTGGTTTGCGGCCTGGGATCTGGCATTCCATACTCTTGCCCTGGCGACTGTCGACATCGACTTCGCCAAGCAGCAGCTCGACCTGCTGCTCCGTCAGGCCTACCTGCATCCGACCGGACAGATCCCGGCCTATGAGTGGAACTTCAGCGATGTCAATCCACCGGTACAGGCCTGGGCGACGATCTTTATCTACCGCATGGAACAGGCGGTGCGCGGCCAGACCGATCTCAATTTTCTGAAGCGGATGTTCGGCAGGCTGACGTCAAATTTCGGGTGGTGGGTGAACCGCAAGGACCGCTTCGGCCGCAGCCTGTTCGAGGGCGGATTTCTCGGCCTCGACAATATTGGCGTCTTTGACCGCAGTGCGCCATTGCCCACCGGAGGCTATTTGGAACAGGCCGACGGCACCGCCTGGGTGGCTTTGTTCTGCCAGAACATGCTCGAAATCGCTTTCGAGCTCGCCGCGCACGACCCGACCTATGAGGAGCTGGCGGCGAACTACGCGATGGAGTTCGTACTGATCGCCCGGGCGATGAACGGGATCGGTCCTGGTGGCATGTGGGACGAGGAGGACGGCTTCTACTACGATGTGCTTCGCTTGCCCGATGGCAACGCCACCCGGCTCAAAGTCCGCTCGATGGTGGGTCTCCTGCCGCTCTGCGCCGCGACAGCCGTGGAGAAATGGCAGCGTGACCGGGTCCCGAGACTGACAGCCGGAGTGGCCGACCGCCTGCGGCGCATGCCGGAGCTCCGCGAATTGATCCATGAAACCGGGGTTGGTCACTACGGCATCGCCGAGCGGGGCATGATGGGCCTGGTTAATCAGAACAGGCTGCGCCGGATCCTGACCCGCATGCTCGACGAGAACGAGTTTCTGAGCCCCTACGGCATCCGCTCGCTGTCGCGCTACCACGCCGAGCATCCCTATGTTTTTAACGCCGGCGGTCAGGAATATCGGGTGAGCTATCTGCCGGCGGAATCCGACAGCGGCATGTTTGGCGGCAACTCGAATTGGCGCGGGCCGATCTGGATGCCGGTCAACGCGCTGATCATCCGCGCCCTGATGCACTACTACGCCTATTACGGCGACAACTTCAAGATCGAGTGTCCTACGGGTTCCGGCAACTTGATGAACCTGTTCGAGGTCGCCCATGAAATCGTCAACCGGCTGACCCGGATCTTTCTGCGCGACGAGAGCGGACGGCGGCCGGTCTTTGGCGGCGCCGAGAAATTCCAGCGCGATCCTAATTGGCGCGACAATTTGCTGTTCTACGAATACTTCCACGGCGACAACGGCGCCGGGATCGGCGCCAGCCATCAGACCGGGTGGACCGGGGTCATCGCCGGCCTGATCGACATTTTTGGCAAGCTCGATGCCGAGACCTTTCTGCAGGGCGGCCGCGAGGCGGCGTTCGGCCGAGAGAAGAGACGGCGTAGGCCGGGAGGAACGCATGCCGACCTCGCCCCGCTATCCGTCGTTGTTTCAGATCAACACCCGTGTATGGCTCGATCGTCTGTCGCGCGAAGCTGGTAAGCTTATAACTCTGGCCGATATCGACGACACGACGATCGACGGCTTTGCCGAGAACGGCTTCGACTGGATCTGGCTGCTGAGCGTCTGGCAGACCGGCGCTGCCGGGCGGGCGGTTTCGCGCGGCAACCCACAATGGCGAGCGGAGTTCAAGACCGTGCTCCCCGATTTGACCGAGGAGGACATTTGCGGCTCCGGCTTTGCGATCACCGCCTATACCGTGAGTGAGGCACTCGGCGCAGAGAGGGCGTTGGCGCAATTCCGCGAAAAGCTGGCAAGGCGCGGCATCAAGCTGCTGCTCGATTTTGTGCCGAACCACACCGCCCCCGACCACCCGTGGGTAAAGACCCATCCCGACTATTACATCGAAGGCAGCCAGGAGGCGCTGGCGAACGCACCGCAGAATTACCTGCGGGAACAGACCGACCGTGGGCCCAAAATATTGGCCTACGGTCGCGATCCTAACTTTCCGGGTTGGCCCGATACCTTGCAGCTCAACTACGCCAATCCCGATCTGCAGGCGGCGCGGATCGACGAACTGATCGCGATTGCCGGCAAGTGTGACGGCATACGCTGCGACATGGCAATGCTGCTGCTGCCCGAGATTTTTCAGCGGACTTGGGGAATCACGCCCGAGCCGTTCTGGCCGAAGGCGACAGCAGCAGTGCACGCTCGGTATCCCGCTTTTACCTTCATGGCCGAGGTCTATTGGGACCTCGAATGGACCTTGCAGCAGCAGGGGTTCGGCTACTGCTACGACAAGCGGCTCTACGACCGCTTGCGGGACGGGCATGCAGCGCCAATCCGCGGCCATCTGCTCGCCGGTCTTGATTATCAGGACAAGCTGGTGCGCTTTCTCGAAAATCACGACGAGCCGCGCGCCGCGTCCGCATTTCCTTGGCCGCAGCACCAGGCGGCAGCGATCATCACCTACCTGTCACCTGGCCTGCGCTTTTTTTATCAAGGCCAGTCCGAGGGAGCGCGGGTCCGGGTGCCTACCCATCTCTGTCGCGGCCCGGTCGAGCCGACAAATCGGGAGATCGCAGCCTTCTATGCCAAGCTATTGCAAGCATTGAAGCAGACGCCCGCCTTTCGCGAGGGCGCGTGGTCGCAGATCCAGCCACGGCCCGCCTGGCCCGGCAATTCGAGCTTCGACGATTTCATCGCTTCCGCTTGGGCTGGCGATAACGACATCCGCCATGTGATCGTCGTCAATTACGCTGGCAACCCAAGTCAATGCCGCCTGCCGCTGCCGTTCCCCGAACTGCGCGGCAAATGGTGGCGTCTGAGCGACATGATGGGGACAGAGGTTTACCATCGCGACGGCAGCGAGTTGGTCGATCCCGGTCTCTTTATCGATCACGCCCCGTGGCATTTCAATGTGTTCGAACTGAAAGCCACCTAGAGACAGAAATGCTCCGACAGCTCCCCGTTGCTCTGCTGAGCCTCTTGCTCGCGACGTGCACCAGCATCGGGCCGGGAACAGTGGCTCACGACAGGATCGACTACGCGAGCGCCATCGGCAATTCCTGGAAGGAGCAGACGCTACTCAACATCGTCAAGCTGCGTTACGCGGATATGCCGATCTTTCTCGAAGTTGCCCAGGTCATTGCCGGATACCAGTTACAGAGCGCGATTGGCGGCAGCTTTACCGCCGGGAACTTCACCGCGGGCATCGTCGGTCCCTTCACGGCGCTCGGCAGCTGCGAACGCCGCAGGCACCTACACCGATCGGCCTACGGTGATTTATTCACCGCTCACCGGGGTGGATTTCCTGAAGCGGCTGATGACGCCGATCCCCCCGAGTTCGGTGCTGTTTATGCTGCAGTCGGGCTATTTTGCAGACCGCATTATGCCGATAATGTTGGATTCGATTAATGGCCTCAATAATGAGTCGAACCGGCTTCGGCGGCCAGCCGACCCAAAATTTACCCGGCTCGTGGACCTTATGCGCGAAGGTCAGCTCGCCGGCGCCATCCAAATCCGGATCGAGCGTTCCAAGGCGGGAACCGAGAGTTCAGTTCTCATCTTCGGACCGAGCAAGGATCCAGCGCTTGCAGCCAGAGGTAGGGAGTTAAAGAGCCTCCTTGGAATAAAGCCAGACTTACGAGAACTCAAGGTAAACTATGGCGGCTATGCCGGAAAAGACGACGAGATCGACATGATGACGCGTTCGATGTTGCAAATCATGCTCGAATTCGCTGCCATCGTGCAGGTGCCCAAAGCAGATGTGGAAGAGGGAAGAGCGGCCCCCGGACTGGTCGAGACTCAGGCAAGGAGCCCTTAATGGTCCGGCATTCCATGTTTGGGTCACAGATGCGCCGCCGCAGGACGCCTACGTCGCCGTAGAATACGATAAAAGATGGTTTTGGATCGCTGGGACTGACATTCAATCCAAGTATACGTTCGGCATCATCATGTTGCTGTTCTCGATCGCCGACACCGGCGTCAAGGGGGCGGCGCCGGTCGTGACGATACCCGCCAATCAGTGAGTTTTCGTCGAGGGAACTGAAGTAATCTCTCATGATCATACCCGCTAGCCAAATAGGTGTGTACTGCTAATATCCTGTCCTCGTATTCACTTGCCTCTGTAGTCTATTGATGATTCAATTCTGGGATAAGTATAACCTGTCGCAGGTGCGACGTCGACCAGGGCTGGTTACTCCTGCAATCGCTACACGGGTTTGTCCCGAATTGGTCATGTAGCTCACTTTGTCCGGGACCTGGTCGCGTCCATAGGTCGGGTCCAGATCAGCGAATGCAGCGCGTTTGGGGTTCCGAGATAGCTGTGGCCCACGCCCTTTATGACCAGAACGCAAATTGTGCTCGCAGGCGAAATTGTGCCGGCGACCACCTCGCCGGTCGTTTTCGCGGCGATGCCGTAGACGCTCGGTTGCGAGAACCACGCATCAAGCCAGTCGGCGGTTTGCCTCAGCCCGATCTGGACGGCGACCTTGTAGGGGTTGCGCAACCCGGCGAAGACGTCGTCGCAGGAAAGGCCGGCGGGGTCGTCGCGACAGCGACGCTACGGCCACTGAACCTCGATCAGGCGATCGCCGACATCGCTTTTGAGCCGTTCCGAGCCTGCCTTCGCGGGCCATGCGGAGCCCGCGAGCCTGTTCGAGATTCTCACGGCCCAGGCCGGCGAGCCGATGCTGCAGCAGAGCCTGATGGCCCTGCCACCGAACTCGCCGAAGAGTGGGCTCATGTGTCGCCTTTGCGCATGCGGCTCATCCTTCTCGCCCTGGTCCAACGGGTCGACATATGTCCAGATCAGGTGATCATCCAACTGCATCCACGCCGGCTCGCCGCATTGCTCGACGATCGCCTCGCCGCAGCCAACTCTGCCGCTCTCTCACCCGGTGCAGTTGCGGCGCGCTGGCAAGGAAGTCCGAATGGTGATCGACCACACCGATCCGTTCGCGCCACCCGCGAAACCCGACCCCAGCCTGATCAAGGCGATCGTCAACGCCCACCGTTTCAAGAACAGCTGCTGCCGGCAAGTTTGCCGATCTGGCCAAGACCGAGAAACTGCATCGATCCTACTACAGCTAGATTCTCCGCCTCGCCTACCTCGCCCCCGACATCACCACCGCCATCCTCGAGCGACGACAGCCCCCCAGCCTCACCGCCACGATGCTGATCGAGCGCCCACACCTGCCGCTGAGCTGGCAGGAGCAGCGAACCGCACTCGGCTTCGCTTTCGGCGAATTCCAGATCCGATCACCGAAACGGCCCCAGCGTGGCCGTTCGCATTGGCGCGGCTTGATCTGCGGGTACTCGCGATCTCCGGCGATGCGCATCCACAGAGTTCCGCCAGTGCAACAACGCCCGAGAGAGAAATTCCGCGGCATCGCTCGCTCTTTCGCCGGCCTGCCGTCGCTCTACCGGCGCAGCCAACCCGGCGGTGCCGCAATGGCCCGGAAAACGCGGTGTTTTCTACCACGCGTCGTCGGCTCTATCGGACCATCGAAAGCACTAGGATAGGCTGGCTGGGGGACTAGGATTCGAACCTAGACTGGCGGAGTCAGAAGTCCGCTGTCCTACCGTTAGACGATCCCCCACCAGGCGGCTGTACGCGGCACCGCCACCCATAGCCGGCAATCCTGCGACGCTATCACATTGGACCGATGGTGGGTAGGGGCTCGCGGCAACCGCGCCGGCATCGCCGGGATGCAGGTTGAAAACAGCCTTTGCGGCGCAATGGCGGATCGGGCAATCGCGTCAAATTCGGATGCGTGATCCGGGCCTCGCCGGCTGGCTCCGTTGAGCTCGCCCCGGGGCCAAATCCGGCGCCGGCCGCAATCACGAGCATTTGAAAGGTTTTGTTTCAAGGCGCGGCTGCGCTACGATCGACGATCGTGGTGATGGGACGCCGGCCGTGGAGAAGCCGCTGGGCATCGGGGGAGCAGCTGGAGGCGGCGCTGCCGCTTCTGCCGGGGGACGGTTTGCGTCCGTCGGCGCGTTGCCGCCGGCACCGGCCATCCTCGCCGACTGTGCCGCGGCGGCCCGTTCGGCGCACCCGGCGCCGCGATTTCCGACCCATGTCGCGGCGCTCGATCTCGGCACCAACAATTGCCGGCTGCTGGTGGCGCGGCCGGCGGGCGGCGGGTTCCGCGTCGTCGACGCGTTCTCGCGCATCGTTCGCCTCGGCGAAGGGCTGGCGGCGACCGGGGCGCTGTCCGAGGATGCGATCGCGCGCACCTTGGACGCCCTCAAGGTTTGCGCGGCCAAGATCGCGTTGCGCCGCATCGCCAGCGGGCGCTACGTCGCCACCGAAGCCTGCCGCCGCGCCGCGAATTGCGAGGCGTTCCTGGGCCGGGTGCGCGAGGAGATCGGGCTCGAGATCGAGATCATCTCGACCGCCGAGGAGGCGCGTCTGGTCGTCTCCGGCTGCGCCCCGCTGCTGGATCCGTACGTCCCCTACGCGATCGTTTTCGACATCGGCGGCGGCTCGACCGAGATCGTCTGGCTGCGGCTCGCCGCCGGGCGGGAGCGGCGCCGCCGCCGCCCGCAGATCCTTGGGTCGGTATCGCTGCCCTTGGGCGTCGTCACCCTGACCGACCGCTTTGGCGGCGAGGTATCGCCCGCGACCTATCGGATGATGGTCGAGGAGGCAGCCTGCGCCTTGCGACCATTCGAAAACGCCCATCGCATCCTGCGCCAAATCCGCAGCGGCCGGGTGCAGATGTTGGGCAGCTCGGGCACGGTGACGACCCTGGCCGGGATTCATCTGGCGCTGCCGCGCTATACCCGCGCCCTGGTCGACGGCAGCAGCCTGACCTTCGCGCAGATCGCCGCGGTGTCGGCTCACCTGGCCGGTCTCGACCTCGCCGGCCGCGCCGCGAGCCCCTGCGTCGGGCGCGAGCGCGCCGATCTGGTGCTGAGCGGGTGCGCGATCCTCGATGCGATCTGCGAGACCTGGCCGGTCGGCCGCTTGAAGGTTGCCGATCGCGGCGTGCGCGAGGGCATCCTGTCCGATCTGATCCAGGGCTAGGGTGGCCAAGGGCGCGGGCGGCACCGGCGATCGGCCGTCGGCGGTGCGGTTGCATAAATCCCGCCGGCGCAAGCCGTCCTCGACCGAATGGCTGTCGCGCCAGCTCAACGACCCCTATGTCGCCGCGGCCCGCCGGCAGGGCTACCGCTCGCGCGCCGCCTTCAAGCTGATCGAGCTCGACGAGCGCTTTCACCTGCTGCGCCCGGGACGCCGCGTCGTCGATCTCGGTTGCGCGCCGGGCGGCTGGACCCAGGTCGCGGTCGAACGCACCGGTCCGCGCGGCCGCATTGTGGGCGTCGACCTTGCTGAAACCGCGCCGCTCGCCGGGGCCACCCTGCTGCGCGCCGATCTGCGCGAACCGCAGGCCGCGGCGGCGATCCGGGAGGCGCTCGGCGGCGGCGCCGATACCGTCCTGAGCGACATGGCGCCAGCGGCGACCGGGCACGCCGCGACCGATCATCTGCGGATCGTCGCCCTCGCCGAATCGGCCTTCGCCGTCGCCGAGGAAATCCTCAACCCGGGCGGGATCTTTGTCGCTAAAGTCTTCCAGGGCGGAACCGAAGGCGCATTGCTCGTCCGCCTCAAGCGATCCTTTACCGAGTTGCGCCACGCCAAGCCGCCGGCCAGCCGCGCCGAATCGGCCGAGACCTATGTCGTCGCGAAAGGGTTCCGCCGGGGCGCATAACCGCCGCGCCGCGCCTATATCTGTGCCCATGGCTGTTGACCGCGGTGCGCTGATGTATAGTGCGCCGTCATCGCTGAGGAGGCGCGGATGGAGATCCGGCAGGCGCTGACATTCGACGACGTAATGCTGGTCCCGGCGGCCTCCGCGGTCCTGCCCGGCGGCACCGACACCCGCACCCGGCTGACCCGCGAGATCGAGCTCGGCATCCCGCTGGTCTCGGCGGCAATGGACACGGTGACCGAAAGCGCGCTGGCGATCGCGCTGGCCCAGGCTGGCGGTATCGGCGTGATTCACCGCAACATGCCGATCGAACAGCAGGCGGACGAGGTCCGCAAGGTCAAGAAATTCGAAGCCGGGATGGTGGTCAACCCGGTCACCATCCACCCCGACGAGACCCTCGCCGACGCGCTGCGGCTGATGACCGATCACCGCATCTCGGGGATTCCGGTGGTCGAGCGGGGCTCCAGCCGCCTCGCTGGCATCCTGACCAATCGCGACGTGCGCTTTGCCAGTGATCCGCGCCAGCCGGTCGCCGAGCTGATGACCAAGGACGCCCTGGTAACCGTGCACGAGAGGTGTCGGGCGCGAGGAAGCCAAGCGCCTTCTGCATCAGCACCGCATCGAAAAGCTGATGGTCGTCGACGAAGCCTATCGCTGCATCGGGCTGATCACCGTCAAGGACATCGAAAAGGCGCAGCGCTTTCCGACCGCGTGCAAGGATGGGCACGGGCGGCTGCGCGCCGCCGCCGCGACCGGCACCGGCGCCGACGGGGTCGAACGGGCCGAAGCGCTGTTTGCCGCCGGGCTCGACGTGCTGGTGGTCGACACCGCGCACGGCCACTCCGACCGGGTGATCGCGGCGGTCAGGGAGATACGCCATCTGTCGAATTATACCCAGGTCATCGGCGGCAATGTGGTGACCGCCGAGGGCGCCCGGGCGTTGATCGAGGCCGGCGTCGATGCGGTCAAGGTCGGGGTCGGCCCGGCGTCGATCTGCACCACCCGGATGGTCGCCGGGGTCGGCGTGCCGCAATTCACCGCGATCGTCGACACCGTCGCCGAATGCCGCAAATTCGGCGTGCCGGTGATCGGCGATGGCGGCATCAAGTTTTCCGGCGATCTCGCCAAGGCGATCGCCGCCGGCGCCGACTGCGCGATGCTCGGCTCGCTGTTCGCCGGCACCGATGAGAGCCCGGGCGAGGTGTTCCTCTATCAGGGCCGCAGCTATAAATATTATCGGGGAATGGGCTCGATCGGGGCGATGGCGCGCGGTTCGGCCGACCGCTATTTCCAGCAGGAGGTGACCAGCACGCTGAAGCTGGTGCCCGAGGGGGTCGAGGCCCGGGTGCCGCATAAGGGGCCAGTCGGCAACATCATCCATCAGCTGATCGGCGGGCTGCGCGCGGCGATGGGCTATACCGGCAACCGCACGATCCGCGAGATGCAGGAAAATTGCACCTTTGTCCGGATCACGCCGTCGGGGTTGCGCGAGAGCCATGTCCACGACATCGCGATGACCCGCGAGGCGCCCAATTATCCGTCCGAACATTGATCTTGCCTTCCCCGGCCGGGGCGCGGCGCGGATCTCTGCCTGGGGCAAGCCCGGGGAGAGCGCCGGGGCGAGGGGCGCCGCCCGGCTGATGGCCGGCGGTTCAGGAGCCTCTTGACCCCCGGTGCCCAGGTCGCCGCCGCGATCGAGATCCTCGCCGAAATCGAGACCGGGGCGCGCCCGGCCGACGATGCCGCCGCCGATTATTTCCGCCGCCGGCGCTATATCGGCGCCAAGGACCGGGCGCAGATCGCCGGTCACGTCTATGCCGTTTTGCGCCACCGCGCGGCGCTCGACTGGTGGATCGCGCGGATCGGCAAGGGCACGCTCGAAACCGCGGCGCGAAGCCGGGTGCTGGCCGGGCTGGTGCTGGCCGAAGGCTGGCGGCCGGAAACGGTTGCTTCCTGCTGCGATGGCGACCGCTTTCGCCCGGCGACGCTGAATGCCGGCGAGACGGCGCTGGTCGACAGCCTCGGCAGCCGCACCCTGCGCCACCCGCAGATGCCCCGCGCGGTCGCGAACGGCGTGCCGGAATGGCTAGAGCCGCATCTCGAACGGGTTTTCGGCAACAGCCTCGAACGCGAGATGGCCGCGCTCAACGGCCCGGCATCGACCGACTTGCGGATCAATCTGTTGAAGACCGACCGCGATACGGCGCGCCGCGCGCTCGCCGCCGAGGGGGTCAGGGCCGAGCCGACCCCATGGTCCCCGGTCGGGCTCAGGCTCGCCGAGCGAGCGCCGCTTTCCGGTCTCGCCGCGTTCAGGGACGGCCTCTTCGACGTGCAGGATGAGGGCTCGCAACTCGCCGCCCTGCTGGCCGGCGCGCGGCCCGGGATGCGGGTCGTCGATTTCTGCGCGGGGGCCGGCGGCAAGACCCTGGCCTTGGCGGCGGGAATGGCCAACCGCGGCAAGCTGGTCGCCTGCGATGTCTCGGCCCGCCGGCTCGAACGCGCCGCCCGCCGGCTGCGGCGCGCCGGCGCCGGCAATGTCGAGCGCCGGGTGCTCGCGAGCGAACGCGACAAATGGGTCAAGCGCCATGCCGGCGGCTTTGACCGGGTGTTTGTCGACGTGCCCTGCCTCGGCACCGGGACCTGGCGGCGCAATCCTGACGCCAAATGGCGCTCGCGCCCGGAGGATCTGGCCGAACTGGTCGAGCGCCAGCAGCAGATCCTGCGCAGCGCCGCCCGCCTGGTCCGTCCGGGCGGTCGCCTGATCTACGCCACCTGCTCGCTGCTGCGCGAGGAGGATGCGGCGCAGGCCGAAGATTTTCTCGCCGCGGCGCCCGAATTCTCGCTCTTCCCCGCCGCGCGCGCCTGGGAGGAGACGATCGGCGGCGCCTGCCCCGGCGGCGATGATTATCTGTTCCTGACACCGGCGCGGCATGGCACCGACGGTTTTTTTGTTGCCGTGTTCGAGCGCCGCTCCGCCTTACCGACTTTCGAAATCCCGGAGGACCATTTGCCATGTCCGACCGCATCCTGATCCTCGATTTCGGCAGCCAGGTCACCCAGCTGATCGCCCGCCGCGTGCGCGAGAGCGGGGTCTATTGCGAGATCCATCCCTATACGGTCGACGAGGAAAAGGTCCGCAACTTCGACCCGCGCGCGATCATCCTGTCGGGCGGCCCGGCCTCGGTGACCGAGGGCAGTTCGCCGCGCGCACCAGCGATCGCGTTCAAGCTCGGGGTGCCGGTACTCGGGATCTGCTATGGCATGCAGACGATGTGCGACGAGTTGGGCGGTCGCGTGGCGTTGAGCGAGCATCAGGAATTCGGCCGCGCTTTCGTCGACATTCTCGACGACTGCCTGCTGTTCGACGGGCTGTGGCCCAGCGGCGGTCGCGCCCAGGTGTGGATGAGCCACGGCGACAAGGTCGAGGCGCTGCCGGCCGGCTTCCGCGCGGTGGCCGCCAGCGACGCCGCACCCTATGCCGCGATCGCCGATGACGAGCGGCGGTTTTACGGTTTTCTATTTCACCCCGAGGTGGCGCACACGCCGCAGGGGGCGGAATTGCTGCGCAATTTCACCCATAAGGTCGCGGGCTGCCGCGGCGATTGGACGATGGCGCTGTTTCGCGCCCACGCGCTCGACCATATTCGCGATCGGGTCGGCCACGGCAATATTGTCTGCGGTTTGTCGGGCGGGGTCGATTCCGCGGTCGCGGCGGCATTATTGCACGAGGCGGTCGGCGATCAGCTGACCTGCATCTTTGTCGATACCGGCCTGCTGCGCGCCGGCGAGGCCGAAGAGGTTGTCGACCTGTTCCGCCGCCACTACAACATCCCGCTGGTTCACCGCGATGCCGGCGAGCTGTTTCTGGCCAGGCTGGCCGGCGTCACCGACCCCGAGGAAAAGCGCAAGCGGATCGGCGCCGCCTTTATCGACGTGTTCGACGAGGAGGCGCAGAAATTAGGCGATGTCGAGTTTCTCGCGCAGGGAACGCTGTACCCCGATGTGATCGAGTTGGTGAGCGCTATCGGCGGCCCTTCGGTCACGATCAAATCGCACCACAATGTCGGCGGCCTGCCCGAGCGGATGAAACTGAAACTGGTCGAGCCATTGCGTGAGCTGTTCAAGGACGAGGTGCGCGCGCTCGGCCGCGAACTCGGCCTGCCCGAGCGGCTGGTCGGCCGCCACCCGTTTCCCGGCCCGGGTCTGGCGATCCGTATCCCCGGCGAAGTCACCCGCGACAAGCTCGAAATCCTGCGCAAGGCCGATGCGGTGTTTATCGAGGAGATCCGCAATGCCGGGCTCTATGACGCGATCTGGCAGGCCTTTGCCGTGCTGCTGCCGGTCAGGAGCGTCGGGGTGATGGGCGATGCGCGCACCTATGATTACGCCTGCGCCCTGCGCGCGGTGACCTCGACCGATGGGATGACCGCCGACACCTTTCCGTTTGCCCACGAATTTCTCGGCCGCGCCGCCACCCGCATCATCAACGAGGTCCGCGGCATCAACCGGGTGGTCTACGACGTGACCTCAAAACCCCCGGGAACCATCGAGTGGGAATGATTTTGGCCCATCCGAGGGTATCCCAGACTATCCCAGAAAACGCCATAAGTCACTGAAATAAATAAATAAACCAGTCACCACCTATCGGTGGCTATCGGGGTGCAGAAATCCGATCTGACGGGACTGGCTGACGGTGGTCGACCCTATTGCCTCTCATCACAATCGCGACTACCGTCATGGTCACGCGGGCCTCTGACGGTAGTTTTTATCGTCTAGTGATCTGAAAATACACACATTTTCTGATCGTCGGCGCGCCAAAATTGCCTGACGGTAGTTTTCTGGCGAGGTGTGGCATGCTGACGGACGTCGCAATTAAAGCTCTGAAACCAAAGGAAAAAGACTACAAGGTCGCGGACCGCGACGGGATGTATGTCCACGTCACGACCAAGGGCGCGCTCTCATTTCGGATGGACTACCGTCTGAACGGGCGCCGGGAGACGATCTATCTCGGCAAATATGGACCCGACGGATTGTCGCTCGCCCGGGCGCGCGAGAAGTGCATCGACGCGAGGCGCGACATCGCCGACGGCGATCTCGCCGGCGATCGAAAAGCAGCGCGAGAAGCGGCGGCTGAAGGAAGTCCAAGAGCTTTGGGGAATTTGGAGAGAAGTGGCTGACCGCGGCGCCGATGGCGGACAGCACGCGCGCGATGCGACGCTCGATCTTCGAGCGCGAGCTGCTCCCGGTTTGGCGCAACAGGCTGCTGACGGAAATCTCCCCGGATGACCTGCGGGCGCACTGCGCGCAGCATCGTCGATCGCGGCGCGCCGGCAACGGCCATCCACGTGCGAGATATCCTGAAGCAGATCTACGGGTTTGCGATCCTGCACGGCGAGAAGGTTGCCAACCCCGCGGACGAGGTTGGCCCTGCATCGATCGCGACCTTCGTGCCGAAGGATCGGTCGCTGTCTCCTTCCGAGATTCGGGTTCTGTTCAAGGTTCTCGAGAAAGTCCCGACGCTGCCGACCATTCGGCTTGGGATGCGGTTCTTCCTTTTGTCGATGGTCCGCAAGAGCGAACTGCAGGACGCGATCTGGGACGAGGTTGATTTTGAGAATGCTGTCTGGACGATTCCGAAGGAGCGAATGAAGCGCTCGAAGGCGCACAATGTCTACCTGTCGCGTCAGATGCTCGACATTCTCATTGCCCTGAAGACCTGTGCGGGAAACTCACGGTATCTGCTTCCCTCGCGATATGATGCGGACGCGCCGATGTCCCGGGCGACCTTCAATCGTGTGACCTATTCCGTTGTCGAGCAGGCGAAGCAAGAAGGCCTGCCGCTTGAGCCGTTCACGGTCCATGATCTGCGAAGGACGGGGTCGACGCTCTTGAATGAGCTGGGGTTCAACAGCGACTGGATTGAGAAGTGCCTCGCGCATGAGGACGGCCGATCCTCTCGCGGCGTCTACAACAAGGCCGAATACGAAGTGCAGCGTCGGCACATGATGCAGGAATGGTCGGACATCGTTGAGGCCTGGATAAACGGTCGAAAGTACGTGCCGACGCTTATCCCGCCTTCGATGCCGGTCTCTTGAGCCCGACCCGGCGCTTTGACGGGGCGGGCGCGACGCTGCTGGACGTCGGGGTGTTTGGCGCGCGCGATCGGAACTGACCGGCGCGATGCGAGCCAAGCCTCGACTTCCGCCAGATCCCAGACAACGCAGCGCGGCGATAGAGCGAAGCGTCGAGGAAACTCTCCGCGCTGTTCCATCTCATAGATCGTGCTGTCGGCGAGCGGCACCATTTCCCGCAACTGATGCCGCCTTATCGTGCGCTTGATCGATGCTTCCAAACTCGTTGCCATCTCGATCTCCTTGGGTGTTTCGAGCGAATTGAAAGCGATCGTTGGCAAAAGAAGGAAGAGTTAAAACTGAACCATCGGGAAGTAGCGGGCCTTGGCGTAGAAATAGGATGGTCATCTATTGCTTTTGCGATTTGCCGCAGTTGTCGTCACCGCAATGTCGAGTGTCACGTTTGTGACCGGATTGAGGCAGGAGGCCGACGAGGCTGACCTTTCCGGCCCGGCGGAGTATGCTAAAATTCGAGTTCGTCCGAAGGGTGGGGTCGGAGCGGCCGTGTGGGCCTGGGCAGCACCCGAGACGATGCACGCCCAAACGCAGGCCATCGAGCGGGGCGTGCAACCGCGGGAGCGTTTGTCCGCTGGGTAATCTGCGTGAACGCCTAAAGAGCGAATTGGCGACGCCCCGGACCTCGATGGAAGCAACCCTCGCGGATCATCGCTTCCCGCCACCGAGCTGACGACGAGTGTTTATATGAAACTGGCGTAACCGCATGCATCGTGTGTTCCAAGCGTTTATCGACGGCCTTGCCGCCAGCGGCGACAACGAGCGTCTCCGTACCGTGCTCGCCGATGCGGGTGCGGCGCTCGATCTGAGCTGCTTCGCGTATCTTTCCATGCCGTCGAGAAGGGGCGATGCGGCCGAACTCATCTCGAACTACCCGGTCGAGTGGACCGATCATTATCTGCGGGAACACTATGAGCGGGTCGATCCGGTCATTGTCGAGGCGCTGACAGGCCACAGAGCCGTTCGAGTGGGGACAAGAATTCACGGTGAAGCGTCTGTCGAAGCCGCAATGCGCGCTGCTCGACGAGGCGGCGCAGTTCGGGATCCGCTGTGGCTTCACAGTGCCCGTTCACGACTCCCGTGGTCCGGTCGCGGCGGTCACGTTCGCCGCGGACGAACGCCGCCCGGCGTTCCAGCGCTGCATCGAGCAAAATCGGTCTGTGCTGCAGCTCATGGCGATGTATTTTCATGCTCACGCACGCCGAAGGCTGTCGATCAATCGCGTCATTGATGGTGTCGCGTTGTCGCCGCGAGAGCTCGAATGCCTCGAATGGGCCGCGCAGGGTAAATCCGCATGGGAGATCGGACGCCTGCTGAATATTTCCCGCCGCACGGCGGCGTTTCATCTCGACAATGCGAAGATGAAGTTTGGCGTCAGGACGATATGCCAGGCCGTCGCCAAGTTGGCCGCCTCTAAAGCCGCCACCGAATAGGTTCCATTCTCCATCCCCTGTGCAACTGCACAGGATGTGGGCTGCCCCGCTGATCGCCTTCTATCGCGCAGGACCAAACCTGCCAGGAGGCGAACATGCTCCAACTCATCACCCCCGATCGCTATGGCGAGTTCGTTGACGACCTCGCCGAAATGCACCGGCTTCGTTACCGGATTTTCAAGGAACGGCTCGGCTGGGACGTCGAGGTCAGCGGCGACATGGAGATCGACGAATTCGATGCCTGCCGGCCGGCGTACCTGCTGCAGAGGGATGACGACGGCCGCATTCAAGGGTGCGTGCGGCTTCTGCCGACAACCGGCCCAACCATGCTCCGCGACACCTTCCCTGCTGCTGCTGGACGGACAGCCTGCGCCGGCGTCCGATACGATCTGGGAGAGCAGCAGGTTCGGCGTCGATCTCTGCTCGCGAGACGAGAAGACGGGGCGCAGCATCGCGAGAGCGACGTATGAGCTGTTCGCCGGCATGATCGAATTCGGCCTGATGCGTCAGCTCACGGACATCGTCACCGTGACGGATGCGCGGATGGAGCGAATCCTCTGCCGGGCGCGCTGGCCATTGCGGCGTCTGGGCTCGCCGCGGGCGATCGGTAAGACGCTTGCAGTCGCGGGCTATCTCGAAGTGTCCCAGGAGCGGCTCGCGTGCGTTCGCGAAGCCGGCGGTCTTGACGGGTGCGTGACGCGCGTCACGGGCGGAGATGCCCACGACGCAAGCCCAAGCGACAGCGATGGGCGCCGCTGCGTAGAGCCGTCGATCGGCAGCCGGGGATGGCCGGGCCGGCGATTACGACGAGCGCAAGCGACTGGATCGCTCGGCGATCGACCACGGCGCGGCTGCCGATCCATGCATGGGAGGCGCAGAGTGAGATTTGCAAAGCCTGTCGGACATGGATATCCGTGATCTCATGTATCTGGAGGCATCGGCAGCCGCGGGCAACTTCACGCGTGCCGCCAAGTCCCTTCGAATCAATACGTCCACGATCAGTCGCCGCGTGGGACGATTTGAGGACGAACTCGGTCTCGCGTTGTTCGAGCGCGGGCATGGCGGGGTTCGGTTGACCAGCGGGGGCAAGGCGGTATTGCCGCACATCCGGCGCGCACTGGCTGAGCTCGATGCGATCAGACATGCCGGCGATCAAAACGGCACCGGCATAGTGGGCGAAGTGCGCCTTGCGGTGCGCATGCCGCCGATCGGCGAACCTCTTCGCAGCCTGTTGCTCGGGTGGCGGGAAAAACACCCGGAGGTCGTGCTGACTGTCGCGGAAATGAACGAGTGGGAGATCCAGACAGCCATACAGGAGCGCCGCATCGATGTTGCTCTGATGACGAGCCACACGCTATGGCCCGACGCCGTCACGGCGCCGCTCTACCGTGAGCGCGTGGTTGCGGCGATCCCTCGTGAACATCCGCTCTCGAATGCAAGAGGCGCTCGATTGGGAGAGCTTGCGGAAGGAAACCTTCCTCGTTCAGGGCTGGGACAACAGTCAGTCCGCGCGCGAGTTCTATGCATCGTTCATGGGCAGTGGCGTCAGGTTCTACGCCCACGCCGTGAGCAAGCAGTGCGTGTTCGCATTGGTCGGAGCCGGATTCGGAATCACCCTCGCCACGAGGAGCCAGTCCGAGGTCGTGTTCCCGGGCGTCGTGTATCGGCCGATCCGGGAGGAGAACGCCTGGGTGCACGTTGAGCTTGTTTGGTGTCCCGACGCCGAAGATCCTGCCGTCGGCCGGTTCGTCGCCTTCATGCGCGACGAGGCACGCTCACGCCGTCTGTTCTGATCTGGATTTCCCAGGGTGCGCTGTTTTCGAGATCGACTCTGTCCGCCGCAGTTTCGCGAAGGCGCGGTCGGTCGCCATGAACCGCGCCAGCATGGGACCGATCAGCTTCGCGGGCTCGACCACGCCTTGGTCGGTTTCGCGCCCAAGCGCATTGCCGTACGCAACGAGGTCGCGATGAATGGCGGCCGGCAGCTCGATTGTCAGCTTGACCGGCTTGTCGTCCGGGATCGTTCCGAGCTTCAGCTTTGCCATGTTGCTTCCTCACGCGCCGTAGGGTTCGAGGACGAGATCGTGGGTGACCATCACGCGCACCGGAAAACCAGGCCTGATCGTGATCGTCGGCTGGATGTTGAGCGAGCGGCTAACCACCTGCTGGCCGGTCTGGTTGACGCTTTGCGACATCCCTTGCTGAATGGCCTCGGCCAGCGAGCCGTTGTTATTGCCGCTCATGCCGGCTTCTGACCCGACGCTCAGGATGGTCGAGAGGATCGCGGCCTTGAACAGCGTGCCCCAGTGGTTGTCGACCTCGTCCTCGAGGCCCGCGTAGCCCTCCGTATCCGCTCCAGGCTGACGCTCGAGCACGATCGAGCGGCCGTTGGGCATGATCAGGCGGTTCCAGACCAGCAGCGCGCGCGACTGGCCAAAGGCGATCTGGGCGTCGTATTGCCCGACCAGACGCGCGCCCTGCGGGATCAGCAGGAACTTTCCGGTGGGACTGTCATAGACATCCTCAGTCACCTGTGCGGTGACTTCGCCGGGCAGGTCCGATCGCAGGCCCGTGATCAGCGATGCCGGAATCACCGCGCCGGCCTGCAGCACGTATTGGCTGGCCGGCGGCTGGATCCGATCGGGACTGGTTGTCCGTCGATCGACGTTCCCGTTGAGAAAAGCGAGCTTGTGATCCTGGGACGTGAGGTCGGATGATCCACCGCTTGCCGCCGCGGGAGCAGACTGCGCCGACGTCGGTATCGGCGAAGGCGACGCGGTCTGACCGACATTCGTCGTTGCAAAGAGATGGCTCACCCGCGCCGCTTCTTGCTCCTGGGCAATGCGCTGTTCCTCGGGACTTGGTCCCGCCGCCGGCGGCATGCCGGGCGCGGGTGCGCCGGCATTCAGGATCGGCCGCCCGAGGTCGCCCGGAAGCGGCGGCCCGAGCTGGGGAGCGGGTTTCGGTAGTCCCGTATAGTCTCGAGGAAGGTTCGCCAGGCCGTCAGGCGTGTTGCGATTGTTGGTGTTGTAGAGTTCAGAGCCGGTTGTCTGGTGTTGAGGCTTTAGGGCGAAGAATAGAGCGCCGCCGATGCCGATCGCAGCGGCGGCTCCCAGGCCCAGGAGCACTTTTCGCGACAGCCGGGTGACGGGCGGTCGGCTCGATCGCAGCCGCATTTCCTGCGCGGGCCGATTGGCTTCGGATGGTCCGCCTCCGTCGTCATGGGGAGCGTCCGTCACGACTGCGGCCTCCCGTCGGTGCGGACGATCCGCACGGTCTGCTGGTGCTTGCCCCCGAGTTTGAGCTCGGCCGCGCCGAAGAGCCGGTCGACGATCATGTGGTTGCCCTTGACGCGGTAGTTGACGAGCTGGCCGTCACCCTCGGCGCCGATGACCCAGAGCGGCGGCAACTCGCCCTGACTGATGCCGCTCGGGAACTCGATGAACACCTGGCGTCCATCATCGAAGGCGCGGAGCGGCCGCCAGGCGGGATTGTCGCCTTCGATGCGATACCGGAAGTTCAGGGCGTTGATATCGACGCCGGTGGCGACGGGCGCCGCTGCGTCGGCCGCAGCGTTCTGCTGGCGAAGCGCGATGAGCTGGTCTTCCGCATAGGCCCAGGAGACCGAGGCCATGTAGGTCTTTTCGTCCGAATGCAGCTCGAGATGGTAGGTGCGGCGATCGGTGTTGATCACGAGGTTGGTGATGAGATCGGCGCGCGTCGGCTTCACCAGGATGTGGATGCGCTTGGCCGCCCCGATACCGCTCTCCGTGTCGCCGATGATCCAGCGTACGGTGTCGCCGGCGGCGACGGGGCCGGAACCGACAAGCTGTTCACCCGGCTCGAGCGCGATGTCGGTGATTTCGCCCGGCGCGGCATAGACCTGATAGAGCGCGCCATCGGAGAAAGGGTAGACCTGGATGGCGTTGAGATAGCCCGCCCGGGTCGGCTGGATCCGGGCCGCGCCATTCGCCTGATCGACACGCGCGTGGGGATCGGCTGCCTCGGGCGGTGCGGTCCGTCCGACTGGAATCGGCTTGAGCTGGCCCGGTAGAGGCAGCGGCTTCGGTAGCTCGACGATCTGCACGGGCCTGGGTGGATCGGGTTGAAGCACCGCCTGCTTCGGCGTGTTGTCGTAGCTGATCTCAGGCGGCTTCCAGGCGGTGGCGCATGCGCCGAGCGAGACGGACATAAGCAATAGGGTTGAAAGCGTGGCGATGCGCATCAGCCGAGCTCCTTTGACCAGTTGAGGGCGTGGACGTAGACGCCGAGCGGATTCTTCTTCAGCCGATCGGCGTCGGTCGGCGTCTGCACGACGATGGTGAGGATGGCGCTCCAGCGTTCCGTGGAGGCGAGCGCGTCGTCGACATAGCGGCGCTCGACCCACTCGACGCGGAAGCTGTTGTCGGAGGCGCGGATGACGCTCGCCACCTCGACGGACACCTGAGTTTTGCCGATCTTCGAGAACGGATCGTTGGTGCGGGCGTAGTCGTTGAGGGCCAGCGCGCCCTTGTCGGTGACGTAGTTGTAGGCGTCGAGCCAGTCCTGCCGCAGCACCACGGGATCGGCAGGAATGCTGCGCACCTCCTCGATGAAGCGCGCGAGATGCCAGGCGATCTGCGGGTCGGTCGGCTGATAGTCAGCCACGGCCGGCGCCACCGCCTGGGCCTGGCCGAGCTTGTCGACCTGCACGACCCAGGGTGTGATCGTGCCGCGCGCGGACTGCCAGACGAGGCCGCATGCAAGGCCACCGCTCAGCGCGAGTGCGCCGAAAAAGGCGAGCCGCCAGTTCTTCGCCTGGACGCGGGCGGAGCCGATGCGCTCGTCCCACACCTGGCCGGCCTTTTGGTAGGGCGTCTCTGGCTCGGGCGTCTTGCCGTAGCGCACGGTGGATCGTCGAAACATGGGTTTACTCCCCCTCGGAAAGGTCGACCTGGCTGCCGCCGCTCGGCCGATCGCCGGAGCGGATGGCATGGTCGGCGGCGGTCACGCCGCGGTTGATGGTCTGACTGCGCTTCATGCGCTGCGCCCAAGCTGGCGGGCCGTCGGAGCCGCCGCCGGACGCACCTGAAGCAGCCGTTGCACTGGCGCCGCCTTGGGACGCACCGCCGCGCATGACGGCGCGTTCTCCGGAGGCGAAGCTCTCTTTCAGGCTGGCCGCCGCGCGGCGCAGCGGGCTCATCGCGACGGATCCCGCCGCCTGGGCGACGCCCGCCGCGCCGCCGGCCCGGTAGGCGGCGGTCGCACCGCCGGCCACCGAAGCGCCCGCGCGAGCCGTTCCGGCGATGGCGCCACCCGCCGCGGCGAGCCCGCCTGCCGTCGCGGCGATTCCGGCGGCGCCGATGCCCGCCACTGCGAGGCCAGTCCCGACGGCGGCGCCCGCGCCGAGCTGGGGGCCGCCGGCGATCAGGCCGTTGGCGATACCGGGACCGAAGATGGTCAGGCCAAGCAGCGACAACGCCGCGAGGATGAGCGTCAGCGCGTCGGAAATCGTCGGCGGATTGTTGAAGCCCGAGGTGAACTGGCCGAAGATCGTGGAGCCGATGCCGATGATGACGGCGAGCACCAGGATCTTGATGCCGGACGACACCACGTTGCCGAGCACGCGCTCGGCCAGGAACGCGGTGCGGCCGAAGAGTCCGAACGGCACGAGGACGAAGCCGGCGAGGGTCGTCAGCTTGAACTCGATCAGGCTGACGAAGAGCTGGATCGCCATCACGAAGAAGCTGATGACGACGATCAGCCAGGCGACGAGCAGGATGACGATCTGCACCAGGTTCGCGAAGACGCTGGTGAAGCCCATCATGCCGGAGATCGCGGTCAGGATCGGCTTGCCGGCGTCGATCCCGACCTCGGCGATCTTGCCCGGCTGAAGAAGCTGCGCGGCGCTCATCGTGCCGCCGCCCGCCTCGATGCCGAGCCCGGCGAAGCAGTTGTAGATGATCTGCGCGAGGTTGTTGTAGTTGCCGATGATGAAGGCGAAGACGCCGATATAGAGCGTCTTCTTGATCAGGCGCGCGAGCACGTCCTCGTCCGGCGCCATCGCCCAGAACAGGCCGGCGAGCGTGATGTCGATGGCGATGAGGACGCCGGCGAGCCAGCGCACATCGCCCTGCACCAAGCCGAAGCCGGAATCGATGTACTGGGTGAACGTGCCCAGGAAATTGTCGATGACGCCGGTGCCGCCCATATCGCTTACCTGTCGGAGGATTTCGGAGCTGCGGCCGGCGGGGTCGCGGCGCTCGGGGTGGGCTGATAGGTGAAGAAGCGGCGGCGGCTCTCGGCCCAGGCGGCTTCGCAAGCGGCGTCATCCTTCGCTTGCGTGGCGAGCGCCTGGCACCGCTGCAGTTCCTCAGTGAGCGGATCGGAGGCTGCGGCTGGACTCACGTGCAGGCCCTCGGGCGCGTGGCGCGCTCGTCCGAAAATGCAGCGTGGCGGCGACGATCGCGATGGCGACCAGGGCGAAGCCGGCGGCGCGCGCGATGGCGGGCAGGTTGAGGAGACGGCCGCGCATCAGTGGAACATCTGCGCGGAGCCGGGCTGATAGCCGGAGCCGTAGTTGAGGAAATTGGTGGTCTGCGCCTGCGCTTGAGCCTGCGTCTCGAGCGTGCGCGCCGCATCGAGGCTTTGCGCTCGGGCGATCGATGCCATGAGCGCGGTCAGATCCGCGAGCTGCGTGGTCTGGAGGGCGACGAGCTGGTTGCCGGACTGGGCGGCCTGAAGTGCGCCGGTGGCCGACTGGCTCGATGAGACGAGAGCATTGATCTGCGTGCGGGTATTGTTGAGGTTCGTGACCACGCCGGCCTGCACGCGCATGGTGTCCTGGAAGCTCGCGAGCGCGTTCTGCCAGCGCGTCTGCGCGTCGGCGAGAAGCTGCTGCGACGAAGTCGAGCCGGAATAGGCTTGCGGATAAGTCTGAGTGAACGCCTGATCGATCGTCGTCACGCTGTAGGCGATGCGCTGCGCCTGCGCGAGAAGCTGCTGGGTCTGCGTGATCTGCTGCTGGAGTTGCGCGAGCGAGGAATAGGGAAGGCTCGCCAGGTTACGCGCCTGATTGATCAGGGACGTGGCCTGGTTCTCCAGCATCTGGATTTCATTGTTGACCTGCTGAAGCTCGCGTGCAGCGGTCAGGATGTTTTGCGCGAAGTTGGTCGGGTCGAACACGATCCACTGCGCGTGGGCGGGAAAGCTGAAGGCGGCTATGGACAGGGCGGCGACGCCGGCGATGAGACCGGCACGCAGGCGACGCGTAATCATGACGAAACCTCTTCTTTGCGGGTGAGCATGTCGGCCGCCCAATCGAGGGCCTTGCGGCGCAGCCATGCGGCGGCGAAGCCATCGCGACCGTGGGCGGCGAGGATCTCTTCGATGGCGGTCTGGTCGGTCTTCGACGAGGCGGCGGTGAAGGCGAGCGCGACTTCGGAGAGGCCGAGCTCGAACACGCGATTGCCGCGGCGCGACTGGCAGTAATATTCGCGCTTCGGCGTCGCCCGGCTCAGGATCTCGATCTGCCGGTCGTTGAGACCGAAGCGCCGATAGATCGCCGCGATCTGCGGCTCGAGCGCGCGTTCGTTTGGCAGTAGAATCCGGGTTGGGCAGCTTTCGATGATCGCCGGCGCGATGGCGCTGCCGTCGATGTCGGCGAGCGACTGGGTGGCGAAGATGACCGAGGCGTTCTTCTTCCGCAGCGTCTTCAGCCACTCGCGGAGCTGGCCGGCGAAGCCGGGATCGTCGAGCGCGAGCCAGCCCTCGTCGACGATGAGCAAGGTCGGCCGGCCGTCGAACCGATCTTCGATGCGGTGAAACAGATAGGACAGCACGGCGGGCGCCGCGCCGGCGCCGATCAGGCCCTCGGTCTCGAAGGCCTGCACCTCCGCTTCGCCGAGACGCTCGCGTCTCCGCATCGAGCAGGCGGCCCCAGGGTCCGGCGACCGTGTAGGGCTGCAGCGCCTGCTTGAGCGCATTGGACTGCAAGAGCACCGACAGGCCGGTGATCGTTCGCTCCAAAACCGGCGCGGAGGCGAGCGAGGTCAGGGCCGACCATAGATGCTCCTTCAGTTCGGGGGTGACGGTGACGGACTCGCGGGCGAGCAGCGTCGCGACCCACTCCGCCGCCCAGGCGCGCTCGCCGGCATCATCGACGCGCGCCAGCGGCTGCAAGGCGACGGGCGCGCTGGCGTTGTCGGCCAACGCGCCGCCGAGATCGTGCCAGTCGCCGCCCATGGCGAGCGCGGCCGCGCGGATCGAGCCGCCGAAATCGAAGGCGAAGACCTGCGCGCCGGCATAGCGGCGGAACTGCAGCGCCATCAGCGCCAGCAGCACGCTCTTGCCGGCGCCGGTCGGGCCGACGATCAGCGTGTGGCCGACATCGCCGACATGAAGCGAAAAGCGGAACGGCGTGGATCCTTCGGTCCGCGCGAAGAACAGCGGCGGCGCCTGGAAATGCTCGTCCCGTTCCGGCCCGGCCCAGACCGCCGAGAACGGCATCATGTGCGCGAGGTTGAGCGTCGAGACCGGCGGCTGGCGGACGTTGGCGTAGACATGGCCGGGGAGCGATCCGAGCCACGCCTCGATGGCGTTGACGCCCTCGCGCATGCAGGTGAAGTCGCGGCCCTGGATGGTCTTCTCGACCAGACGCAGGCGCTCATCGGCGATCCGCGGGTCCTCGTCCCAGACAGTGACCGTGGCGGTGACATAGGCCTCGCCGACAAGGTCGGTGCCGAGCTCCTGCAGCGCGGCGTCGGCATCGAGCGCCTTGTTGGCGGCATCGGAGTCCATCAGGACCGACGCCTCGTTGGTCATCACCTCCTTCAGGATCGCCATGATCGACTTGCGCTTGGCGAACCATTGGCGGCGGATCTTGCCGAGCAGCTTGGTCGCGTCGGTCTTGTCGAGACAGACGGCGCGTGTCGCCCAGCGATAGGGAAAGGCGAGGCGATTGAGATCGTCGAGCAGGCCCGGCCAGGTCTGCGACGGGAAGCCCATGATCGTGAGCGTGCGCAGATGCGCGCGGCCGAGCCGTGGCTCGAGGCCGCCGGTCAAATCCTCGTCGACCAGGATGGCGTCGAGATACATCGGCGTCTCGGGCACGCGCACGCGCTGGCGGCGGGTCGAGATGCAGGAATGCAGGTAGGTCAGAGTCTCGCCGTCATCGAGCCAGTCGGCTTCAGGCATGAAGCCCTCGATCAGCGCGAGCACACGATCGGTGCGGTCGATGAAGCCTTCCAGCACCGCGCGCCAATCGGCGCCCGCATGCGAGCGGCCCTCATAGAGCCAGCTCTCGGCGCGCGCGGCGTCGTCGGCCGGCGGCAGCCACAGCAGCGTCAGGAAATAGCGGCTCTCGAAATGCGCGCCTTCTTCCTCGAACTGCGCACGCCGTTCGGCGTCGACCAGGCCGACGTCGCGTCGGGAAATTGCCCGACGGGATAGCGATGGGCCGGCACGCGCTGCGCCTCGATGAACACCGCCCAGCCGGAGCCGAGGCGGCGCAGCGCGTTGTTGAGACGCGAGGTGATCGCGACCAGCTCGGCCGGCGTTGCCGAGTCCAGATCGGGTCCGCGAAAGCGCGCGGTGCGCTGGAAGGAGCCGTCCTTGTTGAGGATGACGCCCTTCTCGACCAGCGCCGCCCAAGGCAGGAAGTCGGCGAGGCTTTGCGTGCGATGGCGGTATTCGGCGAGGTTCATCATCGATCGAACCTCACGCGACCAGATGCTGCGGATAGCGCAGGTGCCGGCGCACCACGTCGACGAAGGCGGGATCGCGCTTGGCGGCCCACACGGCGGCGACATGGCCGATCAGCCAGATCGCGCCGCCGACGATCCAGAGGCGAAGGCCAAGCCCGACGGCGGCGGCGAGCGTGCCGTTGACGATCGCGACCGCGCGCGGCGCGCCGCCGAGCAGGATCGGTTCGGTCAGCGCGCGATGGACGGGCGCGTAGAAGCCGGTGATGGGCGCATCCTGCTCCATCACACCAGCGCTCCGCCGCCGAACTGGAAGAAGGTCAGGAAGAAGCTCGATGCGGCGAAGGCGATCGACAGGCCGAAGACGATCTGGATCAGCCGGCGGAAGCCGCCAGAGGTTTCGCCGAAGGCGAGCGTCAGGCCGGTGACGATGATGACGATCACCGAGATGACCTTGGCGACCGGACCCTGGATCGAATCCAGGATCTGCGTGAGCGGCTGCTCCCAGGGCATGTTGGAGCCGGCGGCATAGGCCGGCGCGGTCGCGAGCGCGACGAAGACGAAGGTCGAAGCCGTGGCGAGCGCACGGCGGGCACGGTTGAGCAGCATCACGGTTCTCCTGCGGGGGTGAGGACGTAGTCGCCGGTCGGGCCGAGGCCCTTGACCGCGGCCAGCTCGGCGAGCCGGCGCGCGGAGCCGCGGCCGGCGAGGACCGCGATGAGATCGATGGTCTCGGCGATCAGCGCGCGCGGGACCGTGACGACGGCTTCCTGGATGAGCTGCTCGAGGCGGCGCAGCGCGCCGATGGCCGAGCCGGCGTGCAGCGTGCCGACGCCGCCGGGATGGCCGGTGCCCCAGGCCTTCAAGAGGTCGAGCGCCTCCGCGCCGCGCACCTCGCCGATCGGAATGCGGTCGGGCCGAAGCCGAAGCGACGGAGCGGACGAGATCGGACAGCGAGGCGGCGCCGTCCTTGGTGCGCAGCGCGACGAGGTTCGGCGCGGCGCATTGCAGCTCGCGCGTATCCTCGATCAGCACGACCCGGTCGCCGGTCTTGGCGACCTCGGCGAGCAGCGCGTTGACCAGCGTGGTCTTGCCGGTCGAGGTGCCGCCGGCGACGAGGATGTTCTTGCGCTCGCGCACCGCGACGCGCAGCAGCTCGGCCTGCGCCGCCGACATGATGCCGGCGTCGACATAGTCGCCGAGCGTGAACACGGCGACGGCCGGGCGGCGGATGGCGAAGCACGGCGCCGCGACCACCGGCGGCACCAGGCCCTCGAACCGCTCCCCGCTTTCCGGCAGCTCCGCCGAGACGCGCGGGCTGCCGGCATGCACCTCGACGCCGACATGATGCGCGACCAGGCGCACGATGCGTTCGGCGTCCGCCGGCGTGACGCGGCAGCCGGTGTCTTCGAGGCCGCCCGACAACCGGTCGATCCACAACCGACCGTCGGGATTGAGCATCACCTCGACGATGCTGGGATCTTCGAGATAGGCGGAGATCGCCGGCCCGAGCGCGGTGCGCAGCATGCGCGCGCCGCGGGCGAAAGCTTCAGATCGGAGGGAGATTGTCGTCACTGCGAACCCCGCAAAGTTCGCCTCACTCGGAGGCGGATGTGTCAGCGGGGTTGATTAGAAAGAGCCGGAAATGGGACTCCGCAACAACGATGATGAGGCGGGAGGGCTCTGGGATAGAAAGACAGGCGGCCGGGAGGGTCGGCTGTCAGGTGCCGTTCGGCGTTGCGTCGCTGTTCCGACTCGGAAGCGACGTCCTGGCTCACCTCGTCGGCAAGCTTGCGGCCCGCGCGCCAGCCGCCGGCCGAGCGCTTCGACGAACCGTCATAGCGCTCGCGCCCTTTGGTCTGCGCGGCCGCGAGAGCGGTGTCGGGCAGAGCCGGCGTGCTGGTCAGCCAGAAGCGCACGAACACGGCCAGCGCCTCATTCGAGATGGTGACGTGCCGTTCGATCCGCTCCATCTGCCGCGTCATGCGATCGAGCCGTCGCGCCAGCGCAGCCTCCAGACGGTCGGCGCCATCGGGCGACAGATGCGAGGCGAGCGCCGCCTCGACCACCAGCGCCTGCGGCACGCGCTTGCGAGCGGCATAGTCAGCGAGCTTCGCCGGCGAGATCCGGGGGAAGACGAAAGTGTGCTTGGTGCGCATGGGCGTCACATCTGCATGTCGTCGCCTGGATCGAGCGAGACCTGGCGGGCGACGGTTCCGAAGGTGCGCTGCATGACGCGCTGGCGCTGAACCTCGTCGTCCGGCTCCTCGTCCGGGGGCTCGAACTCCTGAACGGGCTTGCGCTGGCTCGGGCACGATCTCTTCGTGTTCCGGCAATTCCGGTTCGCGCCGAATTCCGGCGTTGGCGGGATCTTCTGTGTCGGATGCCGCTGGCGCGACGACGGCGCCGGCCCAATCGCCGTCGTGCGGGGCCGGAAGGCGTTCGTCGGTCGGCGGCGATTTTGGACTTGGTCAGCGCGGCGGCGGGAGGATGCGCGCCTGCATCTCGGGGTCCTCGAAATAGCGCGCCTTCTTTGCCCGGATCGGTGGGCAGCCGGAGATCAGAACCAGCTCGTCGTCGGGCGGGAGCTGCATGACCTCGCCGGGCGTGAGCAGTGGCCGCGCCGTCTCCTGGCGCGAGACCATCAAGTGGCCGAGCCACGGGCTCGAGCGGCTGCCGGCATAGTTCTTCATGGCGCGCATTTCGGTCGCGGTGCCGAGCGCGTCGGAGACGCGCTTGGCGGTGCGCTCGTCGTTCGTGGCGAAGCTCACCCGCACATGGCAGTTGTCGAGAATGGAGTTGTTCTGGCCGTAGGCCTTCTCGATCTGGTTCAGGATCTGGGCGATCAGGAAGCTCTTCAGCCCGTAGCCTGCCATGAAGGCCAGCGCGCTCTCGAAGAAGTCGAGCCGGCCGAGCGCCGGAAACTCGTCGAGCATCAGCAGCAGCCGATGCCGCCGGCTGCTTCGAATTCCAGCTCTTCGGTCAGACGCCGGCCGATCTGATTGAGGATCAAGCCGGACGAGCGGCTTGGTCCGGCTGATGTCCGACGGCGGCACGACGAGGTAGAGCGTCACCGGGCGCTCGGCCTCGACGAGATCGCGGATGCGCCAGTCGCAGCGCCGCGTGACGGTCGGCGACGACCGGATCGCGATAGAGGCCGAGGAACGACATGGCCGTCGACAAGCACGCCGGAGCGCTCGTTCTCGCTCTTGTTGAGCAGCTCGCGCGCGGCGCTGGCGACGACGGGATGAACGCCCGTCTTCGCCCAGATGCGGCGTCGTCATCATCGCGCGCAGCGTCGTCTCGATCGGCCGCTTCGGATCGGACAGGAAGTTGGCGACGCCGGCGAGCGTCTTGTCCGGCTCGGCGTAGAGCACATGCAGGATCGTGCCGACCAGCAGCGAATGGCTGGTCTTCTCCCAATGGTTCCGGCGTTCCAGCGCGCCTTCGGGATCGACCAGCACGTCGGCGATGTTCTGGACGTCGCGCACTTCCCATTCGCCGCGGCGGACCTCGAGCAGCGGATTGTAGGCGGCGCTCTTGCGTGTTGGTCGGATCGAACAGCAGCACACGGCCGAAGCGCGCGCGCCAGCCGGCAGTCAGCCCCAGTTCTCGCCCTTGATGTCGTGGACGATGGCCGAGCCCGGCCAGGTCAGCAGCGTCGGCACGACCAGGCCGACGCCCTTGCCCGATCGTGTCGGCGCGAAGCACAGCACATGCTCCGGGCCGTCGTGGCGGAGATAGGCGCCGCGCCAGCGGCCGAGAAGAACGCCGTCGGGATGAAGGAGCCCGGCGCCTTGCGAATCTCGCGCGCCTCGGCCCAGCGCGCGGAGCCATAGGTCGTGACCTTCTTCACCTCGCGTGCGCGCCAGACCGACATGGCGACCGCCACGACGAAGGCGGCGACACCGCCGGCGCCGCGATGAAGCCGCCCGTGACGAAGATCTCGTGGGCGTAGGCGTCGTAGGCGAACCACCACCAGAAGAAGGCCGGCGGCTGGTAGACCGGCCAGCCGAACAGCATGAACCAGGGGTGGCCGAGCTGCGGCTGGAAGGCGAGCTGCCAGGCCGTCCATTCCGTCGCCGCCCAGACGAAGGCGAGCACGACGGCGCAGACGAGAAGCATCTGGCCCCAGAGGATCTTGGTCGCGTTCATGGCGACACCAGATCAGCCGCATCGCGAAAGGCGGACGCAAGCCCGAACTGCGAGGGGTCGGGAACCTGGACACGGTGGCGAAGCAATCGGACGGTTTGCGCTGCAATCCTCATAGTCCCAGCCCCCGTTTCCGGCCGAGAAACTCCACTCCACGTTCCCTCCGGGCGCCATGACGCCGCGCACCTCGCGGCCGAGTTCCTTCTCGAGTGCCGGCCGCCACGGCACGAGCTGGAAACCGAGCCCGTCATCGATCATGGCGAACCGGCCGGAGGCGAGCGTCACCCGTTGCCGATAGACGCCCGAGACACGCTCGCCTTCCGCCGCGGGCTGATAAGCAAGTCCTGTCTCGGCCGAGAGTTTCGCCGCCGCGTCCTCCAGTTCCCGCCGCCGCAAGGTGTCGAGGAGATCGCGGGCGAACACGACGCGCTGTCCTTGCCGGCGCGCAAGCCCTTCCTCGGCCAGATGATCGACGCGCGCCTCCATCGCGTCGCGCACCTCGGCGCCGAACCCGCCGCCGCTGAGCGGCGGGTCCTTGGCGAGAAGCTGGCGGTCGAGCCAGGTCGCGCCGGACGCAGCAGCCTGCGCCTCGATCGAAAGATCGGAGCGGGTGGCGAGCGACAGGCGGCGCCGTCCGTTGGCGTCGTCATAGGCTCGCGCCTCGACGATTGCGCCGGACGGCGCGTCGCCGGTCAGTCTCAAGATCGGAGAACTTGAGATGATGGGTGCGCCCATCGACGCCGTCGACGATCGCATAGGCCGATCCCTTCAGTTCATCATCGAGGCCGCGTTTGACGAGCCGGCCAAGCACCGGATCGGACGGCTCATCGCCGTGGATCGCGAAGCCGGCGATGTCCGGCTCCCGGCCGCCCCGCTCATCGCCCGGTGCATCGTCTTGATGATGTCGCCGCGGATGCCGAGCTGGCGGAGCGTCGGCTCGAGCCCCGGCTTCAACGTCCAGCAGGCAGGCCCGACCGGGTCGGCGAGACCGAGACGTTCGAGCTTCGCGGCCCGCCCGAGCATCAGGCGGCGCATCTCCGGGATCGTTCGGCGCCGGACCTGGCCGCAAGTCGGCGACGCCGCCGCATTCGTCGGCGATATCGCGCAGCGCGCGGTCGAGGCTGGTCCAGCGTTCTGCCTCGACCTCCTTTTCCAGCGCGGTGCGGATCTCGTGTTCGCTGCGCGGACCGAGTTCCACGGTGACGCGCTCGGCGGCGCGATCGCGAAAGCCTCGGCTGATGTAGTCGCGGCTGATGACCAGGTCCTGACCATCGTCGGCCCGGCCACGGATCAGGACGTGGACGTGCGGGTTGTCGGTGTTCCAGTGGTCGACCGCCACCCAGTCGAGCCTCGTGCCGAGATCGTTCTCGACATCCTGCATCAGCTCGCGGGTGAAGGTCTTGAGGTCCGCCAGCTCGGCCGCGTCCTCGGGCGAGATGATGAACCGGAAATGATGGCGGTCATCCTCGCAGCGCTCGGCGAAGGCGCGTTCATCGGCCGTGTCGGAGGCGGCGTCGAACATCCGCGCGTCCTCGCCGTCGCGGGTCACGCCGTCGCGCTTCAGATACGCGATGTGCTTGGGCAGCGGCGCGGAGCGGAACCGCGTGCCCTGGTGGCGGACGACGCGCGCCTTCATCACCACGCGCCGGGCGTTGGAACGCAGCCGGATCGAGACCGCCGCGCGCCGGCCGCGGCCGAACCGTGACCGGCTGCGGCCCTGGCTTGAGCGGAAGCTGTTGCCGACATGGCCGGCCTTCTTCGCGGCCCGCATCACCTCGCCGACGAAGGTCTGAGGACGCTTGCCGCCTCGATTACCGTGCTGGATTCGGCCAGGCCGGACGCGCAGGTCGTCGTCGCGCGCCGTCATGAGCCTGA
>CAVZKP010000038.1:0-119867 GCA_963775875.1 uncultured Alphaproteobacteria bacterium | reverse complement strand
CCAGGTCGATGCCATAGACCTTGCCGAGCCCTTCGAGGCGCGAGGCCAGATTGACCGGATCGCCCAGCAGCGAATAGTCGAAATGCTGCTGCGAGCCGAAATTGCCGACGCAGCATTCGCCGGTGTTGATGCCGATCCCCATCTGCACCGAGCGGAACGGCTTGGCCGCGGCAGCCGCCTCCTGCGCCCACATATGGTTTAACTCCACCAGCCTGGCGCGCATCAGCTGGGCCGCGCGCACCGCATTCCTGGCGTGATCGGGATCGTCGAGCGGGGCGTTCCAGAAGGCCATGATGCAGTCGCCGATATATTTGTCGATCGTGCCCTTTTCCTCGGTGATGATCTCGGTCATCGGCGACAGGAACGTGTTCATGAAATGCGTCAGGCTGTGGGCGTCCATGCCCTCGGCCCGGCTGGTAAACCCGCGGATATCGCAGAACATGATGGTCATGATCCGCATCTCGCCGCCGAGGACCAGCTTTTCCGGGTGCGCCGCCAGTTCCTCGACATAGTGCGGCGACATGTAGCGCGAAAAGGCGCTGCGGATTTCACGCTGGCGCGCCTCGGTGCGCAGGTAGCCGACCAAGCTGGTCACCAGGTAGACCAGCGTGATCGCCGCCGGGATAGACCGGGTCGATCAGCAGATGCGCGTATCTGAAGGCCAACCACGACCCGCCGAGCGCCGCCCCAATCGAGACGCCGCCGAGCACCGCGCTCGGCAAGGCACCGAGCCGCGGCACGATCAGGATCAGGCCCGAGCCCGACCACCAGCGCGAACAGGATTTCGGCGCCGACCGCCCAATCGGGCCGGGTCAGAAACTCGCCTTGCAGGATTTCATCGAGCAGCTGAGCGTGAATATCGACCCCCGGAACCGCGCGCGCCAGCGGGGTTGCCTGCAAATCATTGATGACCCCGGCCGCCGATGTCCCGATCAGCACGATGTCGCCGGCAAACCGCGACGGATCGACCTTGCCGGCCAGAACATCGGCGGCCGATACGGTGCGGCCGGGGTCGACCGGCGCATAATGCAGCCAGACCCGTCCGGCGGCGTCGGTCGGCACCGTCAGCGGGCCGATGCGGATCGCGGTCAACCCGGTGTCCTGACCGAAATTCCTTTCGCCATTGGCGCCGGCGGCCCGGCCGATATAGGTCGTGGCGCCAAAGGCCAGGCGCAGCGCCTCGGCGACGAGCGAGGGATAGGGCTTGCCGTTTACGGTCAGGATCAGCGGCACCCGGCGCACCACATGGTCCCAATCGAGATACTGGTTGAGAAACCCGTCGCCGGCCGCCGCCGCTTCCAGCACCGGCAGGTTGGCAATCGCCCCGGTGAAATTGCCGACATGGCCGAGCGGGTCGTCGCCGGCGAAGGCGAAGCCGGCCTTGAGCGCCGGCGCCCGCTTTGCGCCGCGATCGGTCAGGATGAACCCGCTGACCACCGGGACCCGGCTCATCGCCGCCGCCAGACGCTGGTCGGGATCGGGCAAATTCGCCAACAGCTTTGCACCCTCGGCCAGGGTCGCCGCCGTTCCGGGCGATCAGCGGCAGCAGCATGTGGGCGAGCGTGCGGTCGGGCTCGGCGAAATCGATGTCGAAGGCGACGACCGCGGCGCCGGAAATCGCACCAGCGGTCGGAGCCAGCTCGCCACGATGGTCGCCGACCAGGCGTTCGCCGATCTTCGGCGAGGCTGATGAAGCGGTATGATATCGACGATGAGATCCACGGGCTTCCACGGCGGCGTGCACAGGGCGATGCGCTTTGATCGAGTGGGAGGTGGAGAACAGCTCCAGTCGGCGATTCTGTCGGCAACGATCCGGGCGCTGATCGCGACGAACAGAATCGCCAGCGGCAAGAATAGAGACCGCCGCGGCGAAGATCGGAGAACACGCGCATGGATCGGGTCGGCGCAGACGAGCCATCGCCATCATCGCCCAGTCAGGCGGCACTTGCCACAATCCTTGGCGCTCGAACATCTTGCCCGAACGCAGCGCAATCGCCAGTGTTTAACCTGGGATGACCGACACGATCGAATTGACGCCGCCGGGCGAACGCAACGCCGCCGGCGAAGGCAACCCGGCCGGCGAAACCAAGCCGGCGGGCGAAGCGAAAAAAGCAAAGCTGCTGCACAAGGCCCTGGCCGTAGCGGCCGAGGCGCTCGACCCGGCCGAGCGCGGCGCCGCCGAACGCGGCATCGCCGCCTTCTACGGCACGTGCCGCCGGCCGATATCGCTGGGCGCGGCCCCGCGACCTCTACGGCGCGGCGCTGTCGCTGTGGCAGTTCGCGGGCGCCGACGCCCGGGCCAGGCCGCCAAGCTCCGCGTCTTCAACCCCGCAGCGACGGCGATGGCTGGTCCTCGCCGCACACCATCGTCGAGATCGTCAACGACGACATGCCGTTCCTGGTCGATTCCGTGACCGCCGCGCTCAACGGCGAGGGCGCCAATGTCCGCCTGTGATCCACCCGGTGCTGCGGTCGCCGCGACCGCGGCGGCCGGCTTCGACGTCGGCGATCGACGCCGAGACATCGGCGAAGCCCGGCCTGCGCAAATCGGCGATGCATGATCGAGATCAGCACGATCACCGACGAGGCCGCGTCGAGGCGCTCCTGGCCAGAGCCTCGCGAGCGTGCTGGCCGATGTGCGCGCCGCGGTCGACGACTGGCGCGGAGATGCGCGAGACGCTGCGCGACGCTGCTGCGCCGAGCTGCGCAGCCCGTCGCAGCCCCGGTCGGCGCCGAGCTGAACAGGCCGAAGCGGCCGATTTCCTCGCTGGCTCGACGACGACAATTTCACCTTCCTCGGCTATCGCGAATACCGCTTATCGCGGCGCGGCCGAACGGCGGCTCGCCCGACATTTTGCCGGGCAGCGGGCTGGGCCTCCTGCGCGACCGAGCCATCTCGGTGTTCGACGGGCTTGCGCGATCTTCGCGCGCCTGCCGCCCGAGTGCGCGCTTTCCTCCTGCCGCCGCGCACTCCTGATCATCAGCAAATCGAACCGCCGCGCGACCGTGCACCGTCCGGTGCGCATGGACGCGATCGGCGTGCGCCGGTTCGGCGCCGACGGCGCAGGTCGTCGGCCGACCGGCTGTTCGTCGGGCTGTTCACCTCGCTCGCCTATGCCGCAAGCCCGCGCGCGATCCCGCTGCTGCGCCACAAGGTCGCGCACGTCGCGCGCGCCGGGCTGTCGACCGACCGAGCCATGACGGCAAGGCGCTGCTGCACATCCTCGAAACCTATCCGCGCGACGAGCTGTTCCAGATCGCCGAGGACGAGCTGTCTCGACACCGCGATCGGCATCCTCAACCTGCAGGAGCGCCAGCGCATCGCGCTGTTCGTGCGGCGCGACCCGCTCGAGCGCTTCGTCTCGTGCCTCGTCTATGTGCCGCGCGAGCGCTACGACACGCGAGCTGCGCCAGCGCTTCGCCGCGATTCTCGAACAGGCCTTCGCCGGCCGGCGTCGCAGCTTCTACGACCCAGCTCGACGAATCGGTGCTGGCGCGCGTCCATCTTCATCCGCGACGACCCGCGGCGCGGTGCCGACGGTCGATGCCGCGCGCGCTCGAGCGGCAGCTCGCCGAGGCGGCGCGCAGCTGGGCCGACCGGCTCGAAGAGGCCGCGACCCAGGCGTTCGGCGAGGCCGAGGCGCGGCGGCCGGCTGCGCCGGCTGAAGCCGTTTCCGGTCGCCTATCAGGCGCTGACCCGCCCGGCGCAGGCGATCGCCGACCTCGCGCGGATCGAGGAGGTGCTGGCCGGCTCGCCGCTCGGAAGACCTGCTGCCATCCGCCCGAGGCCGGGCGAGCTGGGCTTCCAGCTCTACCGCGCGCCGCGCCGGTGGTGCTGTCGGACATCCTGCCGATGCTCGAAAATCTGGGCCTCAAGGTCATCGCCGAGGAGCCGTACGGGATCGACAGCGACGACGGCGCCGCCGGTCTGGATGCACGAATTTCACGCTCGCCGCGCGGCGCGGCGATCGACCGTCGCGGCGGCGGCAAGGCGCGCTTCGAGGAGGCGCTGGTCGCGCTCTGGGCCGGCGCGTCGAGAACGACGGGTTCAACCGGCTCGTCCTCGCCGCCGGGCTTCGACGCGCCAGGTCACGGTCCTGCGGCTCTATGCCAAGGTGATGCGCCAGGCCGGCAGCAGCCTTCAGCCAGGCCTATATGGAGGACACGCTGGGCGCCCATCCCGAGATCGCCGCGACGCCTCGTGCGCCCTGTTCGAGCAGCGCTTCGATCCGCACCGACGCGCGACCGCGCGCGGCGGATGAGGGCGCGTCCAGGCGATCGAGGCACGAGCTCGACGCGGTCGAGAGCCTCGACGAGGACCGCATCCTGCGCGGCTTCCTGACGCTCGTCGACGATCGCTGCGCACCAACTATTTCCAGCGCGCCCGACGGCGAGCCCAAGCCCTATCTCGCGGTCAAGCTCGCCAGCCGCGAGATCGAGCTGTTGCCGCTGCCGCGCCCGCTCTGCGAGATCTATGTCTACAGCCCGCGCATGGAGGGCGTGCACATGCGCGCCGGCAAGGTCGCGCGCGGCGGCATCCGCTGGTCCGACCGCAAGGAGGATTTCCGCACCGAGATCCTCGGCCTGATGAAGGCGCAGATGGTGAAGAACGCGGTCATCGTGCCGATCGGCTCGAAGGGCGGCTTCGTCGTGAAGCGCCCGCCTGCCGGTCGAGCGCGACGCGCAGCTCCAGGCCGAAGGCGTCGAGTGCTACAAGATCCTGATGCGCGGCGCTGCTCGACCTCACCGACAACATCGTCGCCGAGCGCGCAGCGCACGCATCGTGCCGCCGCCAGCGGTCGTGCGCCACGATGGCGACGACCCCTATCTCGTCGTCGCCGCCGACAAGGGCACCGCGACCTTTCTCCGACATCGCCAACGAGCATCGCCGAGGAATACGGCTTCTGGCTCGGCGACGCCTTTGCCTCGGGCGGTTCGGCCGGCTACGACCACAAGGCGATCGGCATCACCGCGCGCGGCGCCTGGGAGCTGGTCAAGCGCCATTTCCGCGAGCTCGGCACGGACATTCAGGCAGCCGATCTGCACCTGCGTCGGCGTCGGCGACATGTCCGGCGACGTGTTCGGCAACGGCATGCTGCAGTCGCGCCACCTGCGGCTCCTCGCCGCCTTCGATCATCTGCACATCTTCGTCGATCCCGATCCCGATCCCGGGCGCAGCTTCGCCGAGCGCCAGCGGCTGTTCGACTGCCGCGATCGAGCTGGGCCGATTACGACAGGGCGCTGATCTCGCCGGGCGGCGGCGTCTTCGAGCGCAGCGTCAAATCGATCGCTGTCGCCCGCAGATGAAGCGCGGCTTCGCCATCGACGACGACCGGCTGACCCCGGCCGAGCTGATCCGCGATGCTGACGGCGCCGGTCGATCTGCTGTGGTTCGGCGGCATCGGCACCTTTGTCAAGGCGCCGCAGGAAAGCCATGCCGAGGTCGGCGACCGGGCCAATGACGCGCTGCGCATCGACGGCGACGAGATCCGCGCCAAGGTGGTCGGCGAGGGCGCCAATCTCGCCGTGACGCAGCGCGGGCGGATCGCCTATGCGCTGAAGGGCGGCCGCATCGACACCGACGCGATCGACAATTCGGCCGGCGTCGACACCTCCGACCACGAGGTCAACCTCAAGATCCTGCTCGACCGCGCGGTCGCCGCCGGGGCGCTCGCGGCCGAGGAACGCGAGCCGCTGCTGCACGGCATGACCGACGATGTCGCGGCCCTGGTGCTGCGCGACAACTATCTGCAGGGCGAGGCATTGTCGGTCGCCGAGGCGCGCGGCGCCACCGCTCTCGACCGCCAGGCGCGGCTGATCCGCGATCTCGAACGCTCGGGCCGGCTCGACCGCGGGCTCGAATTCCTGCCCGACGACGAGACGCTCGCGGCGCGGGCGGCGCAGCGCCAGGGGCTGACCCGGCCCGAACTGGCGGTGCTGCTCGCCTATGCCAAGATGGCGCTCGACGGCGAGCTGCTGGCCTCCGACCTGCCGGATGCGCCCGAGCTCGCCGAGGAATTGCGCCGCTATTTTCCGGCGGCATTGCGCGACCGGCTCGGGCCGTCGATCCCGACCCATCCGTTGCGCCGCGAGATCACCGCCACGGTCGTCACCAACGATCTGGTCAACCGCGCCGGGATCACCTTTGTCGGCGACATGCAGGCGCGCACCGGCTGCCCGGCGCCCGATATCGCGCGGGCCTATCTGATCGTGCGCGATGTCTTCGAGCTGCGGCGGCTATGGGCCGAGATCGAAGCGCTCGACAACCAGGTTGCGGCGCGAACCCAGGCCGAGATGCTGCTGGAGATCGCGCTGGTGGTCGAGCACGCCGCAGCCTGGCTGCTGCGTCATCGCCATCTCGATCTCGCCGCCGACCCCGCGCGGTACGCGCCGGTGTTGCGCAGCCTGGCTGCGTCGCTCGCCGATCTGCTGCCGCCGCGCGACAACAGCGTCGCCGCCGAGCGCGGCCTGCGGCTGACCGAAGCCGGCGTTCCGGCGGCGCTCGCGGCGCGGATCGGCGCGATGATCTTTCTGGCGCCGGCCTTCGACATCGCCGAACTGGCCGAGCGCTCGGCGCAGCCGCTCGGCCGGGCGGCGCGGGTTTATTACGAGGTCGGGGTGCGCTTTGCCCTCGACGAGATGCGCGCCGCCGCCCGCCGGCTGCCGGCCGAAACCCAATGGCAAAAGCTGGCGGTCGAGGCGACGGTCGACGATCTGCTGGCGCTGCAGAGCGATGCCGCGGGGCGCATCCTGACCAGCGAGCACGCGGTGGCGGCCGACCCGCTTGCCGCCTGGGCCGCCGCCCATGCCGCCGCCCTGGCCCCGGCCGAGGCGCTGGCCCGCGAATTGCGCACCAGCCTCGCCCCCGACCTCGCATTGCTGGTCGTCGCCGGCCGCCAATTGCGCCAGGCGCTGGGGTAGCGGCGCACCCGGTTTCGCGGACAGATTGACCGCAGCGAGCTATCGGCGGGATGCGGTCTGTGCCGCCGGCGACCGCTGCCGGGAGCCGCCGGCCGCGATGGCTGACAGCCGCCAGCGTTGTCGCTAGCATTCCGATCGAGGGTTCGGCTGGCTTATAGGGAGCGCATGCGATGCTGATCGTCGACGCCCAGATTCACCTGTGGGGAACCGGCCTGCCGAGCAACCTCTCGCATCGCCAGGTGACGAAATTCACCCCCGAGGAGGCGATCGCGTTGATGGATGAGGGCGGCGTCGACGCGGCGGTGATTCATCCGCCGGGTTGGGACCCGGGTTCGACCGAGATGGCATTGAAGGCGGTCAAGGACTACCCCGGCCGCTTCGCGATCATGGGTGCGGCGCCGCTCGACCGGGCGGAATCGCGCGCCCGCATCGCCAGCTGGCGCGAACAGCCGGGCATGCTCGGGCTGCGCTACGGGTTCCTCGCCGATCCGGCGCGGCGATGGCTGCGCGACGGCACAATCGACTGGCTGTGGGCGGCGGCCGAAAAGGCCGGGGTGCCGATCGCCGCGCTGGCGACGGATTCGCTGGCGGAACTCGGCCGCATCGCCGAGCGCCACCCCGGGCTTCGCCTGACGATCGACCATCTGGGCGGCAGAGGCGGCACGACGACGCTGAAGGACGCCGCGGCGATGACCCATATGCCGGAGCTGGTGCGCCTGGCGAAACTGCCCAATGTGGCGGTCAAGGCGACCGGCGCGCCGGGCTATTCGAGCGAGCCCTATCCGTTTCCGGCGATGCACGACTATCTGCGGCAGATCTACGATGCATTCGGTCCGCACCGCATGTTCTGGGGCACCGACATCACCAAGATGCCGTGCTCGTGGCGGCAATGCGTGACCATGTTCACCGAGGAATTGCCGTGGCTCGGCGAGCAGGACAAGCGGCTGATCATGGGCGAGGCGCTGTGCGCCTGGTGGGGCTGGGACCGCGCGGCCTGACCGGTCATCGCCCCGATCGCGATCCTGAACCAGGCGTCGGGATCGCTGGACAAGGTCGCCGCCCCGGAGTCACTGTCGCGCAATGGACAGCCAAGCGTTCAGCGCGCGCGCGATCCTGGCCGGCGAGGCGCCGACGGATTTGCCGGTCACGGTCAAGGGCTGGGTGCGCACCCGGCGCGACTCGAAGGCCGGCATTTCGTTCGTGCATTTGTCGGACGGCTCCTCGTTCCATCCGCTGCAGGTCGTCGCCCCGGACAGCCTGGCCAATTATGCCGACGAGGTTCTGAAGCTCACCGCCGGTTGCGCGGTGGAAGCGACCGGAACGATCGTGCCATCGCCGGCGAAGGGGCAGCCCTTCGAGATGCAGGCGAGCGCGGTCAGGGTGATCGGCTGGGTCGACGACCCGGAGACCTACCCGATCCAGCCCAAGCCGCACACCTTGGAGTTCCTGCGCGAGGTGGCGCATCTGCGGCCGCGGACCAACGTGATCGCGGCGGCGACGCGGGTGCGGCACAGCCTGGCCAAGGCGATCCATCGCTTTTTCGACGAGAACGGCTTTTTCTGGGTGAATACGCCGATCATCACCGCCTCCGACGCCGAGGGGGCCGGGGCATTGTTCCGGGTGTCGAGCCTGGACCTCGCCAATCTGCCGCGGACGGCCGAGGGCAAGGTCGATTTCGCGCAGGATTTCTTTGGCCGCGAGGCGTTCCTGACGGTTTCGGGGCAGCTCAACGTCGAGGCCTACTGCCTGGCGCTCAGCAAGGTCTACACCTTCGGGCCAACCTTCCGCGCCGAAAACTCGAACACCAGCCGCCACCTCGCCGAATTCTGGATGATCGAGCCGGAGATCGCCTTCGCCGACCTGGCGGATGATGCGGGTTTGGCGGAAGGGCTATTGAAATACATCTTCGAGACCTTGCTGAACGAACGGCCGGAAGATCTCGCCTTTTTCGACCAGCGGATCGAGAAGGGGCTGGTGGCGAAACTCGAGGGGATCGTCGGCTCGCAATTCGTGCATATGGATTATGGCGAGGCGATCGCCGTGCTCGAACGGGCGAAGCAGAATTTCGAGTTCCCGGTCAAATGGGGCATCGACCTGCAATCGGAGCACGAGCGCTACCTGACCGAAAAACACGCGAAAAAGCCGGTCATCGTGATCAACTATCCGAAGGACATCAAGGCGTTCTATATGCGGGTCAACGATGACGGCAGGACCGTCGCGGCGATGGACGTGCTGGCGCCCGGGATCGGCGAGATCATCGGCGGCAGCCAGCGCGAGGAGCGGCTCGACCTGCTGGACCGGCGCATGGCCGAGTGCGGCATCGACCGCGAGCACTACGCCTGGTACCGCGATCTGAGGCGCTACGGCACGGTGCCGCATGCCGGGTTCGGCCTCGGCTTCGAGCGCACCCTGGCCTATGTCACCGGCCTCTCCAACGTGCGCGACGCGATCCCGTTCCCGCGCACCCCGGGCAACGCCCGGTATTGACCGAGTCAGGTCAGATCGTCGAGGTCGAGGTCGAGCGCACCGGCGAGCTTCTTCAGCGTCTCAACCGTGCCCTTGCGCTCGCCGTTTTCGATCTGCGACAGGTACCCGACGCCGATCCCGGCGCGCTCGGCGAGATGGCGCAGCGAGTGACCGCGATGGTCACGCCAGACCCGCACCGGGTTCTCTCCGGCGATCAGCCGGTCGACCACGCCGATCGGCACGCATTCCTGGTCGCGGGTGCGGCGATAGGCGGCGATTGCTGCAGCGTCTTCGATCAAATCGGCGAGGTCGTCGGGGGTCATCACCACGAGTTCGGCGCGGTCCGGGTCGTCGACGAGTTCAGCACCGGCTAGAGCGGCGAGACGATCGCGCACCAACGCGGCGTGCTCGCCGAGCGGGCGCATTCGCAACGGGTCGCTCATCGGTATGCTCCTCCTCTCGGGGCAATCTCGAAAACGCTCATGACGCCGGCCCGGCGATCCAGCGTATACGAGACACGCCAATCGCCAACCCGAATGCGGAACCCGTTCGGTACGCCCTTGAGCGGCCGCAGATTGTTGTTCGGCGCGGTCGGGTCGGCGGCCACCTTGTCGACCGCTTCGCGAATGTCTTTGGCTCTTGCCGGCTGCATCCGAGCAAGGACCTTTCCGGCCTCGCGAGCGATGACGATTTGCACGCCCTCATGTTCGCATAACGCGAACGACAAGGCAAGTTCGCATCGCGCGGGCGGCGTCTTGCCTCGGTCGGGCCCGCTTTTTCAGCGATCGCTCGCGGCGCGGCGACTTTCTTTCGGAAGGCGCCTCGCGCGCGACCAAGCTGCCGCGACCGCCGCCGCCATCGATGCGGCCGTGCCTTTACCCCTTCGCTGATCCCGCGTTTGCGGCGGTTGCCGTGGCGGGCTTCTCCGCGACGCGCGCCGGGTCGCCGCGCCGATGGGTCAAGGTCCCCCGGAGGGCTGGGCATTTACGGCGGGCGCGTTTGCCCGGGTCCAGGCGACGATGCTGCGGGTGTCGCTGGCGCCGGCGCGCTGCGCCACCGGGCGGCCGCCGGCAAACATCATCAAGGTCGGGATGCTGCGGATATTGTAGCGGGCCGCCAAAGCCGGCTCGTCCTCGGTATTGACTTTGAGCAGGCGAAACTCCGGTTCGAGCTCGGCGGCGGCGCGCTCATAGGCCGGCGCCATCGCCCGGCATGGCCCGCACCACGGCGCCCAGAAATCGACCAGCACCGGGATGTCGTCGCGGGTCAGGTGGCGCTCGAACGTCGCGGCATCGGCCATCAGCGGGGTTCCGGTGAACAGCAGCTGATGGCAGGTGCCGCATTTGGCCTGGCGCGCCGGGCGGTCCGGCGGGATGCGATTGATCGCCCCGCAGGACGGGCAGACGAGGTGGCTGGAAGTTCCGTTCACCGCGAGGTCTCCATCGATGTTCGCGGACGCAGCATATCGCGGCGAGGGATCCTTCTCGCCAGGGCTGGCGACCGCCGAGTATTGACCCCCAGAACTGGTCTCACCCCTTGCGCAGACGGGCGCTTTCCTCGATCTCGGCCGCGGCTATCGCCCGGGCGAGCGCGCCGCTCAGCTCTTTGGCCGCTTCCAGGGTCAGCTCGACCGCGACCCGGGCGCCCGGTCCGAGCGCCGAGTTCACGAAATCGATGGTGATCGCCTCTTCCAACAGAGCGTGGTGCGGGTGGTCGTAGGACACCACCGAGTGGGTCAGATCGATCCACCCGTCCTCGCTCTTGCCGGCGCCGCCGGCGCTGACGACCTCAACGATCGAGGTGCACATGCCCGTTTTCAGCCGTATTGGCCGAGATTATTTGGCCAGGTGCTTGTGCAGAAACCCGAACACCTTTTGCCAGCCGTCCACTGCCTGTTCGATGCGGTACATCGGCCGGTCGTAATAGAAGAAGCCGTGCCCGGCGCCGTCGTAGCGGTGAAACTCGTACTGCTTGCCGTGCTTCTTCAACTCGGCCTCGTGCTGGTCCACCTGCTCCGGGGTCGGCGAGCGGTCCTCGTTGCCGAACAGACCGAGCAGCGGGCAGGAGAGGTTCTTGGTGAATTCGATCGGCGCGGTCGGCTGTTTCGGGTTCAGCTCCTCCTTGCTCATCACCACGCGGCCGCCCCACAGCTCGCACGCGGCGTTGATGCTCTTGGTATGGCAGGCAAACAGGAAGGTCTGCCGACCGCCCGAGCAGGTGCCGAAGACCCCGACCTTGCCATTGAGCCAGGGCTGGGCGCGCAGCCATGCCACCGCGCCCTCGGTGTCGCCGATGACCTGGGCGTCGGGAACGCCGCCCTCGGCGCGCACCTTGGCGGCGACGTCGTCGGCTTTGCCTTCGCCGGCGCGATGATAGAGGTTATGGCTGATCGTCGCGTAGCCGTGGTGAGCAAACTTACGGGTCGCCTCGCGGTACCACTCGTCCCAGCCGGGCGCGTGATGCAGCAGCACCATGCCGGGGAACGGGCCCGGACCCAACGGCCGGGCAACATAGGCCGAGATCGACTCACCCTTGTCGCCGGTGATCGCAATGGTCTCCGCAATCATGCCTTCATAGGCCATAGTCGCTCCCCTCGTTGACACCAAAAATGATAGCTTTTGCGGCTCGGGAATCAAGCGCTCCCCGAGCTTACCACATTGCCGGCCGATTACCACACGGGGCCTGGGTCCGCTCGATCCGCGCGGCTCATTGAAGGCGACGGGCCCGAGCTGATATGGTTCGGCGGATAGCTTGAATGCTCATCAACACCAGGAGGGAGCCGTCATGAAGGTGGTCACACTTAAAGACATACCGAATGTGCCGGTAGAAGGCGCCTCGCCGATCGAAGGCTGGACCGGGCCGGTTTCCCGGTCGCGCCAGACCATCATCGAACCCGGCGATTCCACGAACTACAATTGCAGCGTGGTGAATTTCAGCCAAGGCTGCACCACCGGCTGGCATACCCATACCTGCGACCAGATCCTGGTCGTGACTTCGGGCTCCGGCATGGTGGCGACGGAGCACGAAAAGCACGAGATCAAGGTCGGCGATGTCGTGCACATCAAGGCCGGCGAACGCCATTGGCACGGCGCCAAGGCCGATACCACGATGGGCCATATCACGATCACCGCCGTCGGCGGCCAGGCCGCCTGGGGGTAATGCCGCAGGGCGGAACAGCGGACGCGCGGATTCCGCCAATGGCGGTCCCCCCGATGAGGAGCGGGGCGGCCGCAACGCATTGGCGGAAGACGCCGCGGTATTCCGCCCGACGCGGGCTGGTTCGGTTCGGGGATGCGGCGCCATGCCGGTGGAGATGATCGGCTGGATCGCGCCGCGCGTATCGTCGGAGCTGATCCCGCCTTCCGGACCTCCGTTTGACGCCAAGGTGGTGGCCGAGACGGCGCGCATTCACGAGCGGGCCGGGTTCGACCGCGTGCTGATCGGCTATTTCTCGGATGCGCCGGACGGCTTTCTGGTCGGGGCGCATGCCGCCTCGGTCACGCAGCGGCTGGGTTTCCTGCTGGCGCACCGGCCGGGGTTTGTGGCGCCGCCGGTCGCCGCCCGCAAGCTCGCCACCCTGGACCAGCTCAGCGACGGCCGTCTGGCGGTCCACATCATTGCCGGCGGCAGCGACGCCGACCAGGCCAAGGATGGCGACTGGACCGACCATGCGGCGCGCTATCGCCGCTGCGCGGAGTATGTCTCGCTGTTGCGCCGGACCTGGACCGCGCTGTCGCCATTCGACCACGCGGGCGAGTTCTACCGGACCCGCGGGACCTATTCGGAGATCCGTTGCCGGCAACAGCCGCATATCCCGATCTACGGCGGCGGCGGCTCCGACGCGGCGATCCGCGCGCTCGCCCCCGATGTCGACGTTTTCATGCTGTGGGGAGAGCCGCTGAAGGATACCGCCCGGTTCATGGATCGGGTGCGCCGGGAGGCGGCGCGGTGCGGCCGCAACCCGACCTTCAGCCTGTCAACCCGCCCGATCCTGGCGACAACCGAGGGCGAAGCCTGGGACCGGGCCAGGGCCATCCTCGACCGGGTGCAGATCAATCGCGGCGGCGCACCGGCGCCGCAACGCCAGAATCTCGGCTCGAAACGGCTGCTGCAGGCCGCCGCGGAAGCCGAGCTGCACGACACCTGCCTGTGGACCTCGCTGGCCGCCGCGACCGGCGCTCAGGGAAACTCGACGGCGCTGGTCGGCACCCCCGAAACCGTGGCCAAGGCGCTGCTCGAATACTACAAGCTGGGCGCCACCAGCCTGTTGATCCGAGGCTACGATCCCCGGCCGGACGCCGTTCGCTATGGCGAGGAACTGATCCCGCGCCTGCGCGAGCTGGTGGCGCAGCATGACGCCGCGACCCGGCCCGGTTCCAGCGATCTCGGCTAGAGCAGTTTCCGACCGGATCGAACCGCGGTGCCAGATGGTCATTGCGAGCGAAGCGAAGCAATCTAGCGCCGATGCCGCACTATCAGCCGGGATTGCCGCGTCGCGCGCTGCGCTCCTCGCAATGACATCGGTTTCTGTGCGCAGGAAAGCGCGCCAATTCGATCGGAAACTGCGCTAGCGCTCAGGCGGGTTCGGCAGGCCCGGCCGCCGCGGTTGGGGGGTGAGCCCCCGATCGGCGATCAGTAGCTCGGCTTGGTCGGATAGGGGGTCAGCTGAAGCTCGTGCGTCCAGCACGATTTGTCCTGGGTGTGCAGGTAATAGAACGCCTCGGCGATCTTGACCGGATTGATCACCAGATCGGGGCGGTTCTGGTTGCGCGGCAATGCATGGCTGCCGGGCGAGTCGATGGTGCCGTCGATGACGATGTTGGCGACGTGCACGCCGTGCTCGGAATATTCCTCGGTCAGCACCTGCGCCAAGGTGCGCATCATGACCCGGGGATAGTACAGCGACTGGCCGGTCATCCGCTTCTTGCCGCGCAGCGAACTCGAATTGTTGGAAAAGAAAAACGAACCCGCGCCTTTCTTGCGCATCGCCGGCAGCACTTCCTTGGCGACGAGAAACGGCCCGCGGCAGGCGATATGCTGGGTCGTATCGAACATCTCCACCGGGATGTATTCGAGCAGCTCTTTGTCGGCGGGGAGATCGCGGCCTTCCAGATAGCCCGCATTGTAGATCAGCACCTCCGGGTCGCCGGCTTCGCGGCGGATCGTCGCGAACGCCGCCGCGATCGAATCCTGCGAGACCAGATCCAGTTCCACGATCATGCATTCGCCGCCCTGCTCCCGGATCGCCGCCGCCAGTCTGGCGGCATTGGCCTCCTTGCGGGTGGTCAGCACGGTGAAGAAACCTTCCTGGGCGAATTTCTGCGCGACCGCGCCGCCCACGCCCCAGCGCACGCCGACCGGCAGCTCGCTGTCGTCCACCGTCCGGCCATGCGCCAATAAGGTATTGCGGCCATCCGACTGCCATTTGGAGGTGGCGCCGACCACCACCGCGACCGGCTTGCCCCTGCTGTTGGTTTTGCGCTGTTCGCTCATTCGCGTTCCCCTGTTTGTGCGATGCGCCAAGGTTGGGTTGCCGACAACGCCAACAGAGCGAGACATCGATCGGCAAGGTTACAACGATCGGGCTGGATCCGGCCAAGCGGATTTTCAGGCGCCCGCGCTCAGGCCGGCTCGGCGGGTTCGACCGCGACCATATAGTCGCGATTGCGCCACTCGCCCGATCCCTGCCACCGCCAGGTGAAATCGATGCGGGAGCCCGCGGCCAGTTGCGCAACCTCGAGCACCGCGACATGAAAGCCAAGGCCGCTGTCGCGGGTCGGCTCGTCGGCGACATCCCGCCACCCGTCCCGGCCCCAATGCACGATTGCCGGCAGCGGCAGCGCCAGCACCAGCCTGGTCCCGGCCGGAAAGCCGGAGATCGGGGCGTGCGGCCACCAAAAGGCGTGGCGAGCCATCGGCCGGCGGCCGCGATAGCGCTGCCAGACCGCCCGCGGCCGGTCGACCGGATGACCCTGATGGCGCGAAATCAGCAGCTTGATGAATTCGGCGTGAGCCCAGACCAGCGGCATCGCCGATCCGGTCGGCCGCCCCGGCGCGAGCCGCCGGCTGGGGATCGGCTCGGCGTCCCACACCTGCTCCGGCAGCATGCCGCCGGGGCTCGCCATCGCCTGCATCGCTTCGAGATAGGGCAGCGGGTCGTGACCGGCGGCGAGCTGGTAATGACCGCGTTCGCCGGTCAATAGCGGCCAGCCGCGGCCACGGCCGGTGCCGTCATAGGGGCTGCCGTCATCGTGCTCGCCATAACCGTCGCAATTGTAGCGGTGCCAGACCGGACCCGACGGCGTGTCGGTTTTCAGCAAGGCGTCGGCCACCCGGACCGAATCGAGGATCAGCGGGTCATCGGCGCGGCGCAGGCCAAAGCGCACCAGCTGGAGGAAGTCGGTGCCGACCAGCTCGTCGGCGCGAACCGCCGCATGGTCGGCCCGGTTATGGATCGGGATGACCTGGCGAAAAATGTCGGGGCGCTCCAGCACCTGTCCCGGCAGGACCAGCACGTAATAGCCCTTGACGCCGAGCCGGTCGGCGAGCGGCGTGCCGGCCACCGCGGTCCAGCGTTCGATATTGCGGTTCCAGAAATCGGCGAGCTCGACCGCCCAGTCCGCGGCCGGCGGCGGCAGCAGGCTGGCGCCGGCGACCAGCGCCGCGATCGCGACCGCAAGGGTGAAGGGATTGAGGCCGGCGCTCTCCTCCCAGCGGTCCTGCTCGGTCGCCGGCCCGGCGCGCGGCGATGAAGCCCAGCGCGCGGCGCACCATGTCCTCGACCTCGATGCCGGCCAACGCCTCGCGCTCGTCCAGGGCGGCGGCGAGCAGCACCGGAAACGCGGTTTCGTCGAGCTGGACGCCCTGCCAATAGGGCGTGCCGCCGAGCCACTGGTTCTGGTGCCAATGGCCGTCGGGCAGCTGGGTCGCCATCAGATAGCGCAGGGTATCGCGCGCCTCCTGATCGGCGCCGAGCGCCAACAATGCGCCGGCGGTCTCGACCAGATCGCGCGGCCAGACCAGATGATAGCCGCCGCGCTCGTTGCCGCTGTCGCCCCAGGGGATGCTGAGGCTTGCCACCATCGCCCCCGGGAAGGTCTTGTCGAGATGGCTGCGCAGCACGATGGTCGAGACCAGAAACTCGTCGGCCAGGGCTCGCGGCAGGTCGAGCGGAACGGCGTAGCGTTCGCTGCGCTGGGCCTGCCACCCCTGCCACAGCGCCGCGTGCTGCTGCAGCAGATTGTCGAACGGCTGCAACAGGCTGCCGACCGCCAGGGTCGCCGCCGCCTCGGCGCTGCTGCCAAAGGCGAGCGACAACACCGCGCGGCGCGGCAGCTCGGCGATCAGGGCGACGTTGCCCGGTCCGGCCTGTTCGTACTCCCAGGTCATGGCGCCGTTGCGGGCGAAATCCTGCCAGCCGTCGCTGGTCCCGACATAGCCGGCGCTGGCCCGGCCGATGGCGTCGCGCTGGCGCTCGTCGACCGCGGCCAGCGCAGCGCCGAACGGGCCTTGCTCGGCGCACAGCGTTACCCGGCCGTGACGCGACAGCACCGCCGCAATGTTGCCGTATCCGGTGGCGCCGAGATGCGGCGCGAGCAGCACATAGGGTCGCAATCGGCGATCGCCGTCGAGCCGGCATTCGATCACCAGCGCGTCGCGCCGCGATGCCGGGGCAATGCGCAGCAGCAACGAATAGCGTTCGTGCCGGTGCAGGATCTCGACCGCCGGGACGCCCGGCGCCAGCAGCCGAAGCTGATAATCGGCGACGCGCTTGACCTCGGCCCAGAAGCCTTCGCCATCGGCCACGATAAAGCCGAGATCGCGGATCTGCGGGATGTCGACCCGCGGATAATAGACCTCGTTGACGATGCCGAAGCCGAGCGTGAACCATAGCCGCGAGGCGCCCAGCGCGCAGCCGACCATGTCCTTGGCGCTGCTGGTCCAGGTCGGCGGAATTCCGGGGGCGCCCGGGGCGTGTTGGGTCATCGGCGGCGCCGCGGGCAAATACCGGGTGGAGAGGGTGATGGCCGACAGGATGGAGGCAGGCAATATCCGGATCAAGCGTGCATACGCGGCCCCGGCCGCGAGCGACGGCGCCCGGGTGTTGGTCGATCGACTGTGGCCGCGCGGCCTCAAGAAGGCGGATGCCGCGATCGACACCTGGATCAAGGGGCTGGCGCCGAGCACCGAATTGCGACGGTGGTTCGGGCACGACCCGGCGCGCTGGGAGGAATTTCGCCGGCGCTATTCGGCCGAGTTGCGGGCGCATCCCGAACTGCTCGAGGAATTGCGCAATCTGGCGCGCAGCGGCCCGGTCACGCTGGTTTTCGCCGCCCGGGACGAGGCGCACAACGAAGCCGTCGCGCTGCGCGACCAGCTTCTGGGGAATGGCGAGGCATCAGGAGGCTGAGTGCTAGCGCGCCGAGCCGTTCGCCAGGCTTACCCGCGAAGCATCCGGTGGCCGCCTAGTCGAGCCGGCGATGCAGGCCGGTCGCGGCATCGAGATATTCCGGATCGTCCGGGCGCAGAACCCCGTGCCGGATGGCGAAATCGAGCATCACCAGGTTCACATTGAACTTGAAATCGGCGCTGGTGCGGATGCGCTCGATCACCGCCGTCGCCGGCATCAGTTCAAACCCGGCGAACTCGCCATCGCGATTTTGCGGGACGAAATCGGCCGGCACTTCGAGGTCGTAGACGAACAGCACGTCGTCGCGGATGCCGAGCCGGGTCTCCATGCGGTAGCAGACGGCGCCGGCCGGGACCGCCCGGGCGATCAGGCCGGGCGGGATCATGGCCTCTTCATCGGCTTCCTTGACCAGGGTTTCGACCAGCCCGTGGCCGTTGCCGATCCCGCCGGCAACCAAATTGTCGAGCTTGTTCGGCGCCACGGTTTTATTGGCGGCGCGGCGGCCGACCCACAGCATCAGCTGGTTTGCGTCCCGGCGATAGCCGTTCAGGTGCACCCCATAAGCACGGGTGCCGAAAAACGGGACGGCGCCGCGGTCGAGACGAAACAGCGGCGGCGATGCCCCAGCGCAGCGCGACATCGAAGGTCTCGTTGCGCACTTTGGGGATCTGCTTTTCCGTGACCAGCGCATCGACCACCCGATCGACCGCCCGGCTGAGCGCCGCGGCATCGCCTTGCGCGGTCAGCGCCACCCGGTCCTCGAAGACCGCGAACACGTCGCGGAAACCGCCGCAGCGCCTCGGCGTTGTCGCGGCGGACCAGCCCGATCCGCTCGGCGCCGGCGAACAGCGGCACGACCCGGGCCGGGGCGTAATTGTTGCAGCGCTCGATATGGTCGCGGAACGACATTGGCGGCGATGCTCCGGTCAGTCGGCGCGATGCCCCTGGCACCAGGTCAATACCGCGTCGACGGAGGCGATTTGCCGCAGACAGGCAGCGATGTAATCGGTGATGTCGCGGCCGAGCCCACGCATCTGGATCTCGATCGTCAAGCGGGCCGGATCGGCGTCGGCGATCGCACTGTGCCACAAGGACGGCACCAGCCCGCGTTTGGCGAACAGTTCAAGAATACGCGGCATCACCCCGGGCTCGGCCAGGGCGTGAACAGAAAAACAAGCCGTATCGGAAAGACTGGCTTCAGCAGCGCTCGCGGCAACTGGCGACATAATCGTGATCCTCGGCACAAATGGGGCGAACCAACGGAGCCCGAACCCTCGCGGGGCTCGGGACGGTAATTCGCCGGTCGCGCCGGCCGCATGTCGTGTGCGCAGTCACGGTGGCAGATGTAGGCCGGCAGGCCGTCCGCGTCAACTCGCCTGCGCCTCGCCGGCCGGCCCGCGCCGGCCGGGCCCGGATCGAAAGCCGCATCTTGGCGTTTTCAAAACAGCGAGTTGCAGCAGGCAAGGACGGGCAGCGATGGCAAAACGCATCGTCGTGAACGAGACCGAAGCGCGGCAGGCGACCAAGGAAGGCGTGGTGCGGTACGTCCTGCTGGTCTCGCTGGTGCTTGTCGTGGTTCTATTCGCGATAGCGTATGTGCTATTCCGTTGAACGGAGCGGTGGATGATCATATTGCGCCTCGGTCTCGTGGTCGCGTTGGTGCTCGCCACCGCTGCCGGGTGCAGTATCGGCGCGCCCAAGCGGGCCGGCAGCATCCAGAACCCCAACGGGATCTCGGACGACATCTCGGCGGTCAGGATGACCCAGCCCGACTCGCAGAAGATTTCCGATCCGAACCTGCCGACCACCTATCCGCGCAGCTATCAATTGCCGCAGGACTGACCGCGCGGCAAAATTAGCCGGGTTGGCTGACCGGAGGAGCGGGCGGCGGTGACCGATGACCGGCGCATGCTGTTGGCGGCGGCCGGGCGCGCGCTCGGCGCCGCCGAGTCGTTTCTCGCCGCGGCGCTGGCCAAGCTCGCCGCCGATGTCGCCCCGGACGGGGCGGTCGAGCCCGAGCGCTTCGAGGCCCACCAGTTCGCCGGCCACGGGCTCGCCTGGGTCGCGGCCTCGGTCGAGGGGCTGCGACAGATCGGCAATTGGGCGCGGCGTCTCGACGATGGCGGCGAATTCGGCGAAGCCGAGGCGCTGCTCCTCGAAATCGCCTATGGCGAATATCTGGCCCAGCTCGCCGGCGGCATCCCGATGGCCCAGGGCGAATTCGCCCGGCCGCACGATCTGGGGCTGAGCGAGAGCGCGGCGGCGGGGTTGCGCACCGGCGACGCCGGCGCCTTGATGGCGGCGCTCCCGGCGGCCCGCCTGCGGCTCGGCGCGGTGCTGGCCGAGAGCGGCGAGAGCGGGTTCGGGCGGATCGGCCTCGACGATGCGACCCTCGAACTGATCCGCGACCAGGTGCGCCGCTTTGCCGAGCGGGCGGTGACCCCGTTTGCCCAGGATTGGCACCGCCGCGATCTGCTGATCCCGCTGCCATTGATCGAGGAATTGGCCGGGATCGGCGTCTTCGGCATGACCATCCCCGAAGAATTTGGCGGGCTCGGCCTCGGCAAGACGGCGATGTGCGTCGTCTCGGAGGAATTGTCGCGGGCCTATCTCGGGGTCGGCTCGCTCGGCACCCGTTCGGAGATCGCCAGCGAGCTGATCCGGCTCAACGGCACCCCCGCGCAAAAATCGCGCTGGCTGCCGGGGATCGCCGCCGGTGCGGTATTGCCGACCGCGGTCTTTACCGAGCCTGGCGCCGGCTCCGATCTCGCCGCGGTCGCCACCCGCGCGGTGCGGGACGGCGACAATTATCGCATTTACGGCGCCAAGACCTGGATCACCCACGGCGCCCGCTCCGATTTGATGACCTTGCTGGCGCGCACCGCCAGCGGCGGGCGCGGCTATCGCGGGCTCAGCATGTTTCTCGCCGCCAAGCCGCGCGGCAGCGACGCCGACCCGTTTCCGGCATCGGGGATCAGCGGCACCGAGATCCCGGTGCTCGGCTATCGCGGCATGAAGGAATACGAGATCGCCTTTGACGGCTTCGCGGTGCCGGCCGACGGGCTGCTCGGCGCGGTCGAGGGAGAGGGGTTCAAGCAATTGATGGCGACCTTCGAGAGCGCGCGGATCCAGACCGCCTCGCGCGCCGTCGGGGTGGCGCAGAACGCACTCGAACTCGCGCTCGGCTATGCCCTCGAACGCCGCCAGTTCGGCAAGCCGCTCGGCCATTTCCCGCGGGTCGCCGGCAAGCTCGCGCTGATGGCGGCGGAGACGATGGTGGCCCGCCAGCTGACCTATTTCGCCGCGCGCGAGAAGGATCGCGGCCGGCGCTGCGACATCGAGGCCGGCATGGCCAAACTGCTGGCGGCGCGGGTCGCCTGGGCGAATGCCGACAACGCGCTGCAGATCCATGGCGGCAACGGCTATGCGCTCGAATACCCGATCAGCCGGGTGCTGTGCGACGCGCGCATCCTCAACATCTTCGAGGGCGCCGCCGAGATCCAGGCGCAGATCATCGCCCGCGGCCTGATCGCCGGCCGGAATTAGCCCGACCAGGCGCCGCCGGCCGCCGCCGAGATCACTCTGGCCGCAACCGGGCGAGAGGATCATATTCAGCCGATGACAACCTTTGTGACGATCCTGCTCGGGCTGGCGCTGATCGGCGTGTTGGTCGTGCTCGGCCTCGGCCTCGCGACCATGCTGCGCGGCGGCAATCCGCGGCGCTCGAACAAGCTGATGCAGATGCGCGTCGTCATGCAGGGGCTGGCGCTGCTGCTGCTCGCCCTGCTGATGCTGCTGGGCCGGCGCTAGCGCCCGGGCAGGCGCGCCCGGTAATGACCGGCGATATGTCATGGTGCGGCTGACCCGGATCTATACCCGCGGCGGCGACGGCGGGCGAGACCTCGCTCGGCGATGGCGCCCGGGTGCCCAAGCACGCGCTGCGCGTCGCCGCCTACGGCACCGTCGACGAGGCCAACGCCGCGATCGGCGTCGCCCGGCTGCATGTCGATGCCGGGGCCGACCCGGATGCCGCGGCGATGCTCGGCCGTATCCAGAACGATCTGTTCGACCTCGGCGCCGATCTGTGCACGCCCGAGGACGGCCGGCGCGGTGCCGGCGCGCTGCGCATCCTGGCCGCCCAGGTCGAACGCCTCGAAGCTGAAATCGACGCGATCAACGCGGTGCTGCGCCCGCTCGACTCGTTCATCCTGCCGGGCGGGAGCGCCGCCGCGGCGTATCTGCATCTGGCGCGCACCGTGACCCGCCGCGCCGAACGCCTGGTCAGCGAATTGGCGCGGGCCGAACCGGTCAACCCCGAAGCGCTCAAATACCTGAACCGCCTCTCCGACCACCTCTTCGTGCTCGGCCGCCGGGTCAACGACAACGGCGCCCGCGACGTGCTGTGGGTTCCCGGCGCCAATCGCTGAGCGGGTCGGGATCGGGGTTGGCGCTGGCGAGGGCGCTGACCCAATCGAGATCGGCGCGCAGCCGCACGACCTCGCCGACGACGACGATCGCCGGGGTTTCGCTGTGCGCCGCGGCAGCGACGACCTCGCCCAGGGTCGACACCAGCACTTGCTGGGCGGGCGTGGTCGCGCGGCTGACGATCGCCACCGCCTCGTCGGCGCGGCGGCCCCCTTCGAGCAGCCGTTCGACGATATTTCCCAGATGCTTAAGCGCCATATACAGCACCAGCACCGGGGCGCCGCGGGCGATCGCGCCCCAGTCGAGCCCGTCGGGAACGGCGCCGGCGCTGTTGTGGCCGGTGATGAAGGTCACCGCCGAATTGATATCGCGGTGGGTGACCGGGATGCCGGCATAGGCCAGCCCGCCGATGCCGGCGGTGATCCCGGGGACGATGCGGAACGGGATCCCGGCGGCGACCAGCGCCAGCGCTTCCTCGGCGCCCCGCCCGAAAACGCAGGGATCGCCGCCCTTGAGGCGCAGGACGCGGTGGCCGGCCGCGGCGAGGCGGACCAGCCGGGCCGAGATATCGGGCTGGCTCGGCGATGGGCGCCCGCCGCGCTTGCCGGCATAGTCGAGCGCCGCGCCGGGCCGCGCCAGGCGCAGGATGCGCGGATCGACCAGCGCATCGTAGACGACGGCGTCGGCATGGGCGAGCGCGTGCAACGCCAGCGCCGACAGCAATCCGGGCTCGCCGGGGCCGGCGCCGACCAGCCAGACCTGGCCGGGCGCGAATTCAGGCAGGCCGAGACGCGCGCTGTCGATCAAGAAACTTCCCCGGAGGCCGAACCGCGAGAGGCCTCAAGATAGTCATCCGCTGCGGATTTGCTAAGATCGGCCGATGTCAGGGCAGAAACCTTCGCCGCGCCGCCGTGGAGGGTTGACCAGCAGGCGGCTGATCGCGGTTTTCGGGCTGGCGATGATCGCCGTGATCCTGGGCAGCGCCGCGTCCCATGCCGACATCAATCTATTTGGCGACTATTACTCGAATGTGGCCCGCGCCGCGGCGAAGAACGACGCCGAAGCCGTCCGCCAGCTGGTCGGCAGCGGCGAGGGCAACCCCGACATGGTCGACGAGCATTCGCGCACCGGGCTCCACTATGCGGCGATGAACGGCAATCTGCAGATCATCGCGATCCTGCTGAAGGCGAACGCCAAACTCAATGTGGAGGACCCGCTCGGCGATACGCCGCTGCATTTGGCCGCCGACCGAAACCAGACCGAGGCGGCAAAGCTGCTGCTCGACGCCGGGGCCGAGGTCGATCCGCAGAACAAGGACGGGATAACCCCGCTGATGATCGCGGCGAGCCGCGGCAATCTCGAACTGGTCCGGGCATTGCTCGCCAAGGGCGCCAATCCAGCGAAGACCGACTATACCGGGCGCGATGTGCTGAGCTGGGCGCAGGATAGCCATCGTCCGGCGGTGATCGACACGATCAGCCGGGCTGGCGCCGCACGCGGATCGTGAGCCCGGCAGCCGCCCGATTGCCGCGGCGGTAGCGCTGGCCGCCCCCGCCCTGGTCTGCGGGCGCCAGCATGCTATTGTCGCGCGGCGTCGCTGTGCGGCGGAGACCGGTGAAGCTGTCGAGCATTGCCTCGGGCCCGGCCTTCGGCCAAGACACGATCAAACGGTTCGGAGTGGCATCATGAAGATCACGCGGGTCGAGACCGGGATTGTCGCGCTGCCCAACGACGAGCCGCTGGCCGGCTTTTCGGAAAACCCAAATGCCAAGAACCCGATCGTCTGGCTGCGGCTCGGCACCGACGCCGGGGTGGAAGGATTGGGCGTCACCTATTTCGGCGGCGCGCTGACCCGCACCCTGCGCCACGCCGTCGACGAGCTGGGCGCGCTCACGGTCGGCGAGGACCCGATGCGGGTCGAGGCGGTGGCGGCCAAATTGCGCGCCGCGGCGGTCTCGGCCGGCCCGGCCGGTATTTTCACGATGGCATTGTCGGCGATCGACGTCGCGCTGTGGGACATCAAGGGCAAGGCATTGGGCCTGCCCTTGTGGAAACTGCTGGGCGGCGGGCGCGACCAGATCGCCACCTATGCGAGCGGGGCATTGCGCCGCGGGCTCAAGCTCGACGAGGCGGTGACCGCCGCCCAAAGGCTGCGCGAAAAGGGCCATCGCCAGACCAAGATGCAACTGGGCCTGCCGGGCGTGACCTCGCCGGCCCGCGAGGTCGAGCAGGCCCGGCTGATCCGCCAGGCGGTCGGCCCCGACATGGATTTGATGTGCGACATCAACCAGCGCTGGCGGCCGGAGCAGGCGATCGATATCGGCCGCCGGGTCGAGGATGCCGGGGTCGGGCTCTACTGGCTCGAAGACGTGACGACGCATGACGACTATGCCGGGCTGGCGCGGGTGGCGGCGGCGTTGTCGACCCCGGTCGCCGGCGGCGAATATCTCTGGGGCATCGTGCCGTTCCGCCACATGGTCGAGGCCCGTTCGGTCGATATCGTGATGATCGACCAGGTGCGCTCGGGCGGCATCACCCCATGGCTCAAGATCGCCGGCATGGCCGAAGCCTTCAACCTGCCGGTGGTCAGCCACGGCGTCCCCGAGATCCACGTGCACCTGGTCGGCGCCGTCCCCAACGGGCTGACGGTCGAATACATGCCGCGGCTGTTCCAGCTCTGGGAGGAGGTCCCGGCGCCGCAGAACGGCCTCCTGGCGATGCCCACCGCCCCCGGCCTCGGCCTCAACTTCTCCGCCGACGCGATCAAGCGGTTCGGGGTGGGGTGACGCCTGAGAACCGCCATTTCTATCCGGTCATAGGTGCTACGCCGCACTGATCAGCACAGTCGAAACTCCGTCTCTACCGGGGTAGCGAACTGGCTCTGGTCGCGCGTCTGCCGCTTGACAAATGTACGGTATATCCGTACACTCTGGCAGGCATGATCATTCGAAGTGTCCGGCACCGGGGCCTGTTGCGCCTCATCGAAGACGACGACAGCCGGGAACTCCGCAACGATCTGGTGCGGCGGCTGCGCAACATCCTCGCGGTGCTAATCGCGGCGGCCGACATCGGTGGCGTTATCGGGTCGCCCGGCTGGCGCGTTCATTTGCTCAAGGGCGACCGCGCCGGGACATGGAGCATTTCGGTCAGCGGCAATTGGCGGCTGACCTTTGACGTTCGGCAGAACGAAATCTGCGACCTCGACTTGGAGGACTACCACTGATGAGCCGCACACCCGCCAGAATAGCGATTGCCCCGCCGCATCCGGGCGCGTTCATCCGCGAGGAAATTCTTAACGAACTCGGTTTATCGGTCAGCGAAGCGGCGAAGGTGCTGGACGTGCGCCGCGCTACGCTGTCCGATCTCGTCAACGGCAACGCGTCGTTGTCGGCGGAAATGGCGCTGCGGATCGAGAAGGCGTTCGGCGTGAAGATGGAAACGCTGCTGAACATGCAGGCATGGCATGACGGCTACGCGATGCGGCAACGGGAGGGCGAGATCGAGATCAAGCCTTACCGGCCCCCTGCCCCCGAGCCGGGTTGATTCGGCGGCCCCGACGCCCCGAATTGCATTGCGATAATTCATAGAACCGTCTCGGGAGTGGTCTGAAACGAAGGGTTATCGAGGTAGTAGGCCAGCACCCGCCATGACCCCGAGACGCAAAACAGCAGAAACCACGGGCCGTAGGCCGCGCAATCAGCGACGCCTTTGGTCAGCGGGTAGAAAATGCGGCGGGCGAATTCCGTCTCCCACTGATGGCGGCGAGGTTGACGCCGACCATCCAGATCAGCGGCTTGACATCGCCTTCCACGTGGCGAAGCGCTGATCGATCGCGGCAAAGCGGGGTTACGCCGCCGCGGCGGTCTTGCGCAGGGCGTGGAAGCCGGTTTCGAGGTCTTCGATCAGGTCTTGCGGGTCTTCGAGGCCGATATGGAGGCGCAGGGTCGGGCCTTCGGGGGTCCAGCGGGTGGCGCTGCGGATGCGCGCCGGCGTGGTCGGCTGGATCAGGCTCTCGAACCCGCCCCAGCTGGCGCCGATGCCGAACAGGTCGAGCGCGTCGATCAGCGCATAGACGGCTTCCTTGGGCGCCGGCTTGAGGACCACGCCGAAGAGGCCGCTGGCGCCGAGGAAATCGCGCTTCCACAAGGCATGGCCCGGATCGTCGGGCAGGGCCGGATAGAGCACGCGCGACACTTCGGGCCGGGTCTGCAGCCAGCGCGCCACTTCGAGCGCGTTCTTCTGGTGCCGTTCGAGCCGCACCGACAGCGTGCGCAGGCCGCGCAATGCGTAATAGGCGTCGTCCGGTCCGGCGCAATGGCCGAGATCGGCGGCCATCGTGCGCACCGGCAGATACATCTCCTCGGTGGTGATGACGGCGCCGAGCATCACATCGGAATGGCCGACGATGTATTTGGTCGCGGCATGGATCGACACGTCGACGCCGCGGGCGAAGGACGGGAACAGCCAGGGCGAGGCCCAGGTGTTGTCCATCAGCACCTTGGCGCCGGCGGCGTGCGCGGCCGCGGCGATCGCCGGAATGTCCTGCACCTCGAAGGTCAGCGAGCCCGGCGATTCGGTGTAAACGACCTTGGTGTTGGGGCGCATCAGTTTGGCGATGCCCTCGCCGATCAGCGGATCGTAATAGGTCGTGGCGACGCCGCAGCGGGTCAGCACCTTCTCGCAGAAATTGCGCGCCGGCCCATAGACCGAATCGACCATCAGCACATGGTCGCCGCATTTGAGGCAGGCCTGCAGGGGTGCGGTGACCGCGGCCAGGCCCGAGGACATCAGCATCGCGCGATACCCGCCCTCGATCGCCGCCACCGCCTCTTCGAGGGCAAAGGTGGTCGGCGTGCCCAAGAGGCCATAGCGGATCACGTCGAAACGCTGGCCCGGCGCGCGCTTGGCCTCCCACTCGGCCATGTTCGCCGACAGGATCGTCGAGGCGTGATAGACGGGCGGATTGACCGCGCCGTGATGCGCCTCGGGGTGGCGCCCGAGATGGGTCAGCAGAGTATCCTTGCGATAGTTCCGCGGCCGGTCGTCGCTTTTCATAAGGCTCTACTCCGCGTCGCAGCGTCGCCCCACGCAGCGGCGGGGCGGATCGGCAATATTACATCGGCTCGGGCGCGGGCGCACCGGCCTCGGCGGCGATTGCCGCGGCTTGTGCCGGGCCGGCGCCGCAGCCCGCCGCAGCTTCGCCTTTTAATCGCCGCAGTTTCGAGCGGACAATCCAACTGGCGGTCGCGGGCGCCGGGCGACAGGATCGCGGCCCTCCGGTCTCGATCTGGTCGCGATACGAGGGAAGGCACCGGTGAGACTGGGAATCCTGATCCTGACGGCCGCAATCCTGGCGGGGTGCTCGGGGTCGTCGCCCCCGCCGCCCGCCGACTCGACCGAATCGGCGGCGATGGTTCAGAAAAACTGCGCCGACCCGCATTGGCGCGAACAGAATCTAGGCCTGTGGTATTCGGTGTGCCGGCCGCCGCTGCGCTGGTGAACCGGGCGCCGGCGCCGCTGCTCAGAACTTTTTGAAGCATTCCCGGCCGGTGCCCTGCAGCACCTTGCAGTCGGCGACGATCTCCGTCCCTTTTTTGTCGGGCGCGATCTGCACGACGTAGCTCTTGCCGTTCTTGCAGCGCACGCTCCAATAGGCATTGCCCTTACCTTTACCGGTGGCGGTGACGCCCATTGGAAAGGCCGAGACGCCGACGCAGCCGCGGCGAAAACTGTTGCCGAGCGCCTGTGCCTGACGGGCTGGCGGCAGCGCCAGCAGACGATCGTTCATCAGGTTGCCCGAACCCGCAGCCCGAACCGCCGCCGATCCCGAACCGGCCGCGAGCAGCGCCGCCGCCAGCAGCAACATTCCCGCCCGCATCACCCGCTCCGCCGCAATCCGAGGCAAACCTATCGGCTGCGGCCGGCGACCGCAACGGCAGCGCCGGGATCCGAGGTCAGGCGATCACCGGCAGGATCAGGTGCGAGGGCCGCTCGCGATCGACAAACACCCGGTTGATGGCGATCCGCGGCTGCTCCATCGCGCCTTCGGGCTCGCCCGAATTCGGGTTGACGCCTCGGCGCGCGAGCGCGGCGCGGCGATGGCGGCGGTGCGCTCGGAGCGGCTCGGCGCCGATTTGCCGTAAGGGGTGCGCTCGAGCAGCACCGGAAACCGGCCGGCGCCGGACGGACGATAAACATCGGTCGCCAGACCCACCCCGTCGCGCGCCCGAACCATCAGATCGCGCTCGACGACGCCCTGTGGCGATGCGACGCCCTGTGGCGATGATCCTGCCGTCATCCGAAATGCTCCTCGATCGCGGCGCATGCCGGCGATGCCGGCCCGCGCTTGCCTGCCGCCGGGGTTTTCGCTATCACCCTTGCCGCCACCCCCGGGTGCGGGTGCGGGCGCGTAGCTCAGCGGGAGAGCACTACGTTGACATCGTAGGGGTCACAGGTTCAATCCCTGTCGCGCCCACCAGCCTTTCCTAGAAGATAGAGAGAAAGCCGCGAAAACCGTCGTGGCTCTAGGTATCCCCAAGGTATCCCACGGCCCGAACTGGTTGCGGAAACGTGCGACCACACGGGATACCTATGCAGACGCGCGGAGGCAGGTTCGAGGTTGGGCTGCGCCACTCGCCAAGCCCGCGCGAGATCCTTCGCCGCCGATTGACAGCTACCCGAACCGAATATTTCAAGGAACCGTGGCCCAGCTTCGCCTGTCGGCCGGCGGACGATGCAGAACGCGTCACCTATGACGCCCGTGCGCTGGCCCTCGGGCTCGCCGTCTACTCGAACACCGCGCGGGCACACCAACGTCGAGCGTATGGGACCTCACGCCAAATACGGGATGATTTGGATCAATGCGCAGAGGCCGCCCGAGCCTTTAATAGTATGAATATTGCGATTGTTGCGAAGTGTAGCAAATGCCTGTCCTGAACTCGGATATTGCGCGCAACCTCGAAATGCTCGCCGATCTGGACGGTACGGGCGCGCTCGGGTTTATGCGCTTTGCGGTCTATCAGGCGCGGCGCGGCGGGCTCGAGCCGACGGACATTCTCAACATCCGAAGTCTCGATGACCTTAGGCTCGGGCTACGGCGTTTGCAGCGCCAGCGCGCCATTACGCGGAGGAGAAGTTGAATGCAGGTCCCGCTTCAGGTCACCTTTCGTCACATGGACAGCTCGGAGGCGGTTGCGGCGCGCATACGCGCACGCGCAGAGGAGCTCGAACGCTTTTTCGATCGGATCATATCCTGCCGTGTCGTCGTCGAATGCCAGCATCCTCGCCGACAGCAGGGCAACTTGTTCCGCGTCCGCGTCGATCTCGGTGTTCCCGGCCGCGAGATCGTCGTCGGCCGCGATCCTCAGGCGCACCACGCGCACGAGGATGCCCATGTCGCCGTCCGCGACGCGTTTGACGCCGTGCGCCGGCTGCTTGAAGACTACGTTCGCGAGCGGCGCGGCGATGTGAAGCTGCATGCAGTACCCGATCACGGACGGATCGCGCGCCTGCTTGCCGAGCAGGATTGCGGCTTCATCGTGACCGCCGATGGCACCGAGATCTATTTCCATCGTAACAGCGTCGCCAATGGCGGTTTCGACAAGCTGACCGTCGGCGACGAGGTGCGTTTTGTCGCGCAGCATTCAGAAAGCGCCGAAGGTCCGCAAGCGAGTACGGTGGTGCCCCTCGGCAAGCATCATCTGCCGCCGGCAGAGTCGGTTCGCACATGATCTTCCAGGGAAGCAACGCCGGAGGAAATACGAAGACGCTGAGATCACGCCCCGCGACCGCGACAGAGATCGTTGAAATCGTTGGGCCGCTCGATGACGCCGTGCTGGTGCGGATCGTCGAAACGGAAGCCTCGACCGCCGAGGTGCTCGAAGCATTCACCTGGGGCGACCGCTGACGATTACATCGGCACCGAGCTAGAGCAGGGTCCGCGCGGCGTCGCGGGCTCGGGTTTATGAGATCCTCAAACAAGAAGAGCCGGAACCGGACGAGAGACGATAATATCAACCTGGAGGACCGGTTTTGCAGACTGCGGCGGCGATCATGACGACAAAGGTCGTAACGGCAACCCCCGAGACAAGCGTCGCGGAAATCGCCGGTCTATTGCTTGAGCACAAGATCAGCGCGGTGCCCGTCATCGACGGCGAGCAAGGCGTCGTCGGCATTGTCAGCGAAGGGGATCTGCTTGGCCGGCCACCCGCGGGCAGCCCACGAGGCTGGTGGCTGCGGCTCTTCAGAGAAAATGCGGCGTGCCTGGAGGAGATCGCCACTGCCCGACATTTGAAGGCGCGCGATGTCATGACCAGCCCGGTCGTCACTGTCGCAGAAGAGACGCCGATCGACATCCTGGCAACGCTGATGCGCCGCCGCAGAGTGAAACGCCTGCCGATCGTGCACGACGGCAGGCTGGTCGGTATCGTCAGCCGCACCGACGTGCTCGACGCGCTGGCGCGGTACAGTGAGGAAGCGGCCAGCCCGTTACTGTGATTGATCCATTCTTTGCGCCTGAGGCAGGTGAGATGGAAGGTTGCTAGTCGTTGATCCATGTCATCGCGTCGCCGCTGCAGATCAGGTTTTCATCTGTCAGGACTTAGCGCAAGGAGGCGGAGATGCGGCGACTGGGGGTGGGACTGGTGTCTCTCCTACTGATGACCCTGCCGGCGATTGCGTCTTACGATGTGCCGGATGCCACTGTCGAGTTTTCGGGCGGATCGGTCGCCGCCGGCATCGGCTATACCTGGGGCACGGGCATGCTGATTTACCAGGGCCGGCTGTTTCGTTTACAGGTCAGCGGTCTCTCGATCGCCGATGTCGGCATCACGAGCTACACGGCCTCAGGCGACGTGTACAATCTGAAAAAACCATCGGATATCCTGGGAACCTATGGTGCCGTTACCGCCGGTGCAACAATCGGCAGTGGGTTCAGCGGCACTTCGATGCAGAATGAGCATGGCGTCATGATCCGCATGATCGCAACCCGCGCCGGTCTTAGCCTATCGTTGGCGCCGGGCGGGATGACGGTCAGCGGCGTCAGAGAAGAGGAGGAGTAGTCGGGCCGTCCTGCAGCGGCGGGTGAGGCTGCCACCAATGACGTCCTTCACCCAGTCGGGCGAGCTGGCGGTTTTTCAGATGCACGGACTAGCCAAGGAGAGCGCCGCGGCGCCTGGGGCGCAATCCGATCGACTCGCATCCGAGCAATGCGATTTTGCAGGACCAGGAGCGCGTCGCGGCTCATCCGGTGCCAGCTGTAGGGATGGTGCCGATCCGGTTCGGTGTCGTGGACCAACAGATGGATGCGATCGGTTCGGGTGCTTCGCACCAGAGCGAACAGCTGACCGCTACCGCCCTCGCTATCGGCCAGCCAACCATGTGCGAGAAGCTCGAACGCACCGTCATCTCCCTCTATCATGATCAGCGCTTCGCGGATCTCGCCACTGTGCTGCGGCATAAAGTTATCATGTAAGGCGGGCATCTGCTTCCCCTTCGCAAAGTCCGGTAAGCTACACCGCCGTGGATTTTGATGGATTGATCTGGGTCAACGCCGATCGCCCGACGGCGGAAGCGTTTTATGGGGCGCGAGAGGACCCAGCGTCGGCATGTTCTTATCGGTATCAGAATTATTGATGTATCGAGGTCCGCGGAAAAACCATCGTCTCGGCGGATCGTGTCGACTGCTTGGGAACGCGTGGCAGAGGGCTTCCCCTCACCGCGCGATGCCGGGCGGGTGGATTAATCTTTCTCCCTGACCTGCGGCGAGGGCGTAGCAATGCCGGCATTGCCGATCCGTGATCTTCCGGCCGGACTGGAGGCGCTGACAGAGCTGGCGCTCGATCTGCGTTGGACCTGGAGCCACGAAGCTGACGCACTGTGGCGGCAGATCGATGCGGAAGCATGGAATCGCACCCGAAACCCGTGGACAATCCTTCAGGATATTTCGCACGAGCGGCTGCGGGCACTTGCTGCCGACAATGCATTTGTTGGCGAGGTCGAGCGGCTCGCCGCCGCCCGTCAGGCCTATCGTGAGGCACCGAGCTGGTTTTCCTCCACGCATGGCGCCTCTGCGCTCTCCGGCGTGGCTTATTTTAGCATGGAATTCGGCCTCGGTGAGGGATTGCCGCTCTATGCCGGCGGGCTTGGCATCCTCGCCGGTGACTTTCTAAAGACCGCGAGCGACCTCGGCATCCCGGTGATCGGCATTGGGCTGCTCTATCAGGAGGGCTACTTCCGGCAGCTCATCGACGCGGCGGGCACGCAGCACGAAGCCTATCCCTACAACGACCCCGGCTCATTGCCGATTCAACCGGCGCGCGACGCCGATGGAGGCTGGCTGCAGATCCGTCTCGACCTGCCGGGCCGCGCGGTCGCGCTGCGCGTCTGGCAGGCGGTGGTAGGCCGGGTGCGGCTTTATCTGCTCGATGCCAACGCCCCGTTCAACAATGCCGCCGACCGCGGCATCACCGGTAAGCTGTATGACGCGGGAAGCGAGATCCGCATCCTGCAGGAAGTCGTGCTCGGGGTCGGCGGCTGGCGCACGGTCGAGGCGCTCGCCCCCGAGGTCGAGATCTGCCATCTGAACGAGGGACATGCTGCCTTCGCCATTCTCGAGCGGATACGGGCGACGATGCGGCGCTCAGGGTCTGTCGTTCTGGGAGGCTATGTGGGCGACGCGAGCCGGCAATTTGTTCACGACGCACACTCCGGTGGCGGCCGGCTTTGACCGGTTCTCGCCCGAGCTGTTTGCCAAATTTGCGCGCTATCTCGAAGATTTCCTCGCCGAAGCCGGAATCCCGATGGAAGAGCTCGTAGGGTTGGGCCGGGTTGGCCCCAACGATGCCAACGAGCCGTTTAACATGGCGTATCTCGCACTGCGCGGCTCAATTGAGAGTTTTGGCGTCAGCCGGCTGCATGGTCATGTCAGCCGACGGCTCTTCCAGCCATTGTTTCCGCGCTGGCCGGAAGCAGAGGTGCCGGTCGGCCACGTCACCAATGGGGTGCATGTTCCGAGCTGGGATTCGCCGCATGCCGACCAGTTGTGGACCGCCGCCTGCGGCAAGGAGCGCTGGCGCGGCATGCCCGAGACATTGCCTGCGTTGGTTTCGGGTCTCACCGATGAAGAATTATGGGTGATGGCGGGTGAGGAGCGGCAGGTGCTGATCCAAGCCGTTCGCAGCCGGTTGGCCCGGCACCTTGCCAGTCGCGGCCATCCGCCCGAGATCGTTGCGCAATCCGCCAACGTGCTCGATCCGAACGCGCTGACGCTTGGTTTTGCGCGACGCTTCACCGGTTACAAGCGGCCGAATTTGCTGCTCGCCGATCCGCCGCGGCTGGCGCGCCTGTTGAACGATCGGGCGCGCCCCGTCCAGCTCGTCCTTGGCGGCAAGGCGCATCCGGCGGACGAGGAAGGCAAGAAATTCATCCGCGAGTGGATCGATCTCGCGCACCGCTCCGAATTCCGGCGCCGCATTGTCTTTCTCGAAGATTACGACATCGCACTTGCCCAAGAGCTGGTGCAGGGCGTGGATGTCTGGGTCAATACTCCGCGGCGCCCCTGGGAGGCCTGCGGCACCAGCGGAATGAAGGTTCTCGTCAATGGTGGCCTCAACCTCTCCGAGCGCGACGGCTGGTGGGATGAGGCGTATACGCCGGAGGTTGGCTGGGCGATCGATGGCGATCGAAGCGGGCGGCGAACAGCGGTCCGAAGGCGAGCGCGACGCGCACGACGCCGAAGCCCTCTATTCGATCCTTGAGCATGAGGTCGTTGCGGAATTTTACGATCGCGATGCGGCGGGATTGCCGCGGCGCTGGCTTCAGCGCATGCGGCGCAGCATGGCGATGCTGACGCCGGCCTACAGCAGCAGCCGGATGGCGCGCAATTATGTCGAGCAATATTACCTAGGCGCTGCGGCCGAGTTTCGCCGCCGCACGGCTGACGGGGGACAAGCGGCGCAAGCCATGCGAATTTGGGAGCTTCGACTGCGCCAGTATTGGTCGGGACTGCATGTCGGGGCGCCCACCCTGTCGCGAGACGATCGAGTTTGCCATTTCTCGGTGCCGGTCTATCTTGCCGATATTCTGCCGGAAGATGTGGCGGTTCAGCTCTATGCCGATAAGCACGGAGCCGAGGCGCCGTTTGTTGGCGAACTTTCCCGCGGCGAACCAATCATCGGTGCCGCCAATGGTTATCTCTACACCGGGACGGCACCGGGGACACGACCGGCCGAGGAATACACCGTGCGGATCATTCCGTGTCGCCCGGGTGTCCGCGTGCCGGCCGAACTGCCGCTGATCCTTTGGCAGAAATGACGCCGTTCGACACGATGCGACGAGCGGGTGTGTTGACCTGTGTCAACGCCGGCCCCGAACCGGTGCCCCAGAAAGATCTTCTTTGAACGCGCATAGGAGGGACCGGCGATGACCAGCTTCACGTTTTCCTTGGACCAACTGCGATCAGCGCCGCCCGAAGTGCGCCGCTGGGTCGAAAACGAAATCGCCGCCGCGTTGAGTGGTTTGACCCACTCGGAACATGGTCCTTCCGAGCCTCACAGCGCCGACCTCGCGGCCTGCACCTCCGAGGAGGCGCTGAGGGTGTTCGAGCTGATCAAGGGCAATTTTCTGTTGTCGCAGGTCTTTTTCGAGCTGGCCCGGGAGATGCCGAACGCCGGCAGCTCGGCGCCGTTGCACACTCTGAACATTGGTGAGCTATTGCGGCATACGCGGCTCGCGGACGGGGATCGTCTCGCCGATTGTTTTACCGCGATCAACAAGGCGTTTCAGAATGTCCGCAACGACGACGAGGCGGCGCTCTTTGGCTTTGACCCATACGGCCGTGTTTATATCCACGAGACGACCCACCAGAGCATTCGCTGGGTGTGGCAGCAGTTGGTCGCCGCTCACGCACCCGGTCCGGGCGGCTCGGTCCCCGCCGGCCATGGCGGTCCGCCGCCATTCGGCTTTACCCTGCCTCATCTCGGCCCGAGTGAGGACATCGCTCAACATGTCAGATCCCGGAATCCCGGTCTATCGTCGGCAATTGTGGAATGATTAGGCGCTACGACGGGGCGCTCTGCAGTCAAACGATGCGGCTGTTGACGCCATCAATTTAGCTTGCGGTTTCAACGCCCGGCATGGCCGGTGATGATCGCCTCGGCGAGCGACACTGACAAGCTGCGGATGGTCCCTCTTAAAATCGCTGACTGCGATCTGCGGATTGTGCCGGGGCGATCCGAAAATCACATCCGCGGCCTCGGGGTCAAAGGCATGCGCGTCTGGGATTTCGGCTGGCATCGTCGAGCAGTCAAAGCCGCGCCAGTCGATCACTCTGATCAAAGCCCGTCGATGATATCGTCGATCGGCGAGCCCGTACCGCAAGCGCAATCCGCCGTCGATACCGGCGTTCGGGCGGACACCAGAGCCGTGTCGTGGAGTGTTGGCGGGTTGTTGCGCACGCTGGCGCAGCGCGAACATCACCCGGCCGTCGTGACCTTCAACGACAGCGGCATCGAGACATGGGACAGCAGAACTCTCGCGGATCACGCTCGGCGTTTGGCTCATGGACTGCGCCAGAGTGGGATTGGCCGTGGCGCCGCGGTGGCGCTTTGGGCGCCGAACTCGCCGGTCTGGATCACCTGTGCTTTGGCCGTTCTTGCCGCCCGCGGCGTTCTGGTACCGATCGATGAGCTTGCAGGACCCGACTTGTTCGAGGTGGCGCTCAAATCCAGCAATGCACGACTGGTCATCACCGCGTGTCATCACTTCGAAGCGAGCGGTGCTCTTTGGCGTGCTCAGGGCATCGGCACAATCCTGGTCGATGAAAATCGAAATCTCACGGCCGATGCGACGCAATGGCGTTCGGCATTGCTTGAAACGAGTGAGGATCTGCCCGACGCCAGCGGCGACGAACCGGCGCTCCTGTCCTGGACCTCGGGAACGACCGGCACACCCAAAGCCTTTGTGCTTAGCCATCGCAACCTAGCGACCAATGTCGAGGCGCTGCGGAGATTGGCGGCTGTGGGCCCGAGGGACCGCGTTCTCCTGCCATTGCCATTGCATCACGCCTATCCTTTTGTCGTCGGCATGCTAACCCCGCTAATTTGTGGAGCAGCCGTCGTGCTGCCTGCCGGCACCACCGGGCCATCGCTGATGCAGGCGCTGCGCGGGGGCGGCGTCACGGCTCTGGTCGGCGTGCCGCGGCTCTACGAAGCGCTGATGGGGACAATTGCGCTGCGAATCAGCGCTCATCGGCGGCTGGTGCGGGTCGGTTGGCGGGTTCTGCTGAGATCAGCCATCCTATTCCAGCGATGGACCGGGCTTCATGCAGGACGTCTGATCTTCATGCCGCTTCGAAAGCGCGTCGCGCCGAAGCTGCAGTTGCTGGTTTCGGGTGGCGCGCCGCTCGAGCGAAAAATCGAGGAGGAGCTCGAAGGTCTGGGTTGGACGGTGTTGACCGGCTATGGGCTTGCCGAAACCGCTTCACTGTTCACCGGCAATCGGCCGAGCGAACGGCGGGCCGGCAGTGCCGGTCGACCGCTCGCCGACGGCAAGATCCGCATTGCTCAGCCCGATGACAGCGGCGTCGGCGAGATCGAACTGCGCGGCAGCTCAGTCACCAAAGGTTATTTGAACAATCCCGAAGCCAATCGCACTGCATTCACCACAGACGGGTGGTTCCGAAGCGGGGATCTCGGCTTTGTCGATCGGGACGGGTTTTTGTTCGTCACCGGGCGAGTAAAAGAAGCATTGGTCCTGGGCGGCGGCAAGAAAGTCAGCCCCGACGAGCTGGAACGCGTTTACGGCGATGCTCCGGAGATCGCCGAGATCGCAGTGCTGGAGGAGAAGGGCGCGCTTGTTGCGCTGGTGAGGCCTGATCCGGCAAAGCTCTACAATCGGGGCGCCACAAATTTGCATGACGGCATTCGCGTGATTCTCGGAGAAAGGGCACAGCGCCTCCCCTCCTACCAACGCCTGTCCGGTTTTGCGCTGACCAGCCAGCCATTGCCGCGGACCCGGCTCGGCAAATACCGCCGCTTTTTGCTGCCTGAACTCTATGCTCAGGCGCTGGCCGGCGGTGCTGCCCGTACGCCGCAACCGCTGAGCCCCGAGGACCAGGTCCTATTCCAAAATCCAGTCGCCGCGTCGGTCTGGCGCGTTCTCAGACAACGCTTTCCGGACCAACGCCTCGACCTCGATACTGTTCTCAGCCTCGATCTGAACCTGGATTCGTTCGGCTGGATGGAGCTGGCGATCACGTTGCACGAACGCGCAGGCATCGCCCTGTCGGATGAAGATCTCGGGAATATTCAAACAATCCGCGATTTGTTGCGCCTCTCGATAGAACGCCGGATTGACGCCGCCCGGAGCGGCGCCCCGGCTATTGCGCCTGACGGCGAAGATTGGATGGCCGCGACCGGGCCGTTGCTGACGGCGATCGGGTTTGCTCTCTACTCGTTGAACCGGCTTCTGATGCGCGGGCTGTTCCGCCTGCGGGTCAAGGGCGCCGAGCGACTGCCCTCTGCCGGGCCGTTCGTGATCGCCCCCAACCATGTCAGCTATCTCGATGTCCTGGTCGTCGCCGCGGCATTGAGCTGGTCGCGTTCGCGGCAGACCTATTGGGCCGGCGACGCCCAACGGTTTTTCCCGCATCGGCTGGGGCGAGTTTTTTGCCGTGCCGTCCATCTCTTTCCGGTGGACGCGATGCATCCCGGCGCGGCCCTCGAAACTGGCGCGACGCGTCCTGCAGGCGGGAGGTTCCCTCGTGTGGTTTCCCGAGGGATGGCGTTCGCCCGACGGCCGACTGCAGCATTTTCTGCCGGGGATCGGTCAGCTGCTGCTGCGCAGCGGCGCGCCCGCGGTGCCAGCCTATGTCAGCGGCACATTCGAGGCATTGCCACGCGACCGAATTATTCCCCGGCTTCAGCAAGTGACCATAACGCTTGGCGAGCCGGCGCCGGTGACATCCCTGCACACCGCCGGCAGCGGTTTAAGCGACGAGGAACGCGTCGCCGACGGGCTGCGCCAGCGCTTGGCCGCGCTCATGGAATCCTCGATCGAAGAGGCCAAATTGGTCGCGGGCGACACTGGCCGTCCAACAGGCGAGATCCGTTGATCAGGGGCGCGGTCAATCTCGCGGGCTGGCGGCGTGTTCGGCGGTGCGCAGGCCGAAGACGCAGGCTTTGATCAGGCCGCCGACATAGCCGAGCGCGCCGCCGCCTTCGAGCCCGCCGGTGGCGCCGCCGGCGGCGTAGAGACCGGCGATCGCCGAGCCGTCCGGCCGCTTGACCCGGCCGTGGCCGTCGATGGCGATGCCGCCCATCGTGTTGGTGATGCCGGCGCAGATCGGGATCGCGAAGAAGGGCGGGGTCTCGATCCGCCGCGGGGCGCCGCTGCGCGTCGAGCGCTCGGGCAGCAAGGTCGAGAGCCGGTTGAAGCGAACCGCGTCGTTGTATTCGGCGACGGTCCCGGCCAGGTCTGCCGGCGGCAGCCCGGCCATCTCGGCCAACCCCGCGAGCGTATCGGCCCGGTGCAAGCTGCCGCCGCCCTCCAGCAGTTGCGGGTTGGGCGGGATCTGCGCGGCCTTGCCGGCGGTCTCCCAGATCGGCGCGTCGCAGATCACCGTGGCGCATAACGGGTCGTCGAGCCGGGCGAGGTCATTGGCGATCGAAATGCCGCCCAGCCCCTCGTCGAGGATCCGGGCGCCGCGCCGATCCACCACAATGGCCGCGGTCGCGACCGCATCGATCTGCGGATAGGGCCACAACCCGGTATTCTCCATCGCGTCGCGGCTCAACAGATGGCCGTAAAAGCGGTCGAGCCCAATCAGCGCCGCCCCCGCCTCGGCGGCCATCTTCAGGCCGTCGCCGATCGCGCTGCCGGCATGGCGCATCAGCACCCGGTCGGGTCGCGGCCCGATATAGTTGCGGAACAGCTCGGCATTGCCGGGAAACCCGCCATCGGCGATCACCACCGCAGCGGCGCCGATATCGAGCACCGCGCCTTGCCGGTGTGCGGTGACGCCGACGACCCGGCCGTGCTCCAGGCGCAGTGCTGCCGCCCGGGCGCCGAGCAGCAGCCGGCCCTGGCGTTCCTCGAGCCGCCGGCGCAATTCGCCGAGCAGCCGGTCCGGGCCGCGCCCCTGCCAATCCTGCCCGGCCACTGCCGCGCGCGGCGGCGCCAAGGTGAAACGATGCCAGCCGATCGGGCTCCCTTGGGTGAAGGCGGCGCCCTGGCTCGCGAGCCAGTCGACGGTGCGGCCCGCATCGGCGGCAATCGCCGCCGCCAATTCCTGATCCGCTTCGCCGCCGGTCTGATGGTTGATCGCGGCCAGGAGCTCGTCCGGGCTCAGCTTCACATCATGATAGGAGACGTGAAAAATCCCGCCGGCCCAACGCGAGCTGCACAGATATCCCTCGTCGGCGCCGGCTTCGAGCACCGCCGTGCGCAGCCCCAATTCGGCGCCTCGCACCGCTGCGCACAGTCCGGCGAAGCCGCCGCCGATCGCCACCAGGTCGAAATGCATCGGTTCGTTCATCCAATCCTCTGCGCGCGGTCAGGCTGCGCTCGCGGCGTCACGCGACGCGACGCTCGTCCGGCGACGATAATGCGAGGCCGCCGGCAGCGTCAAAATCGAATGCCTGGGTTGACAAACAACTGCGCTTGGTCCGAATCAGCGCCGCCAGATATCACCGCGCCGACTGTCATTTCCGGGAAACATTGCCTCCGCCGGCTCCTCGCCGCGCGGCTGCGTTCGCTTGCGCGGTCACCTTTCCCTGTAGGAGCTGAGCCATGCGTGCCGACATGTCGCGCTTGATCGTCGAGCGTGCGCGCCCGCCCCAGCGTGAGGGCATGCGGCGGTCATACCGCATCGCCGACCCCGTCCAGGCCCGGACCTGCCGGTGGCGGGCGGGAAAATCCGGTCAGCGAAAGAACTTTCTGGTCGATGCCCTCGTTTGACGCTGAGACCGTCTCGGCTGGTTGCGGATGATCGGTCTTTAACCGCCCCGAGCCATAATGATTCCTGATCTATCAACCGATCATTGCTCATTCCCGCGACAATGGGCGCCGACGAGCGCAGGGCGGCGATCCTCGATTTCCCCGCCGGCGCGGTTCGCCCGCTTCTCATTGGCCAAGACCGAGGGTATGTCGAGATGATTGCGGGCGCCCCGCGGTCGGATACGACGCCCGCCTCGACCAGGGCTAAGCGTCGAACAAGAGGGAATGATCGGGTGGACAAGATTCAGGTCCGGGAAGGTTTGCCGCATCCTCTCGGGCGCGACATGGGATGGCGAAGGGGTTAATTTCGCGCTGTTCTCGGCGCACGCGAGCCCGAGTGGAGATCTGCCTGTTCGACGAGCGCGGCGAACGCGAAACCGCGCGCATCGAGCTTCCCGAATACAGCAACGAGATCTGGCACGGCTATCTGCCCGGGGTCACGCCGGGAACCATCTACGGATACCGGGTGCACGGCCCCTACGAGCCCGAGCAGGGCCACCGTTTCAACCCGAACAAGCTGTTGCTCGACCCCTATGCGAGAGGGCATTTCGGCGAGCTCGAATGGGATCCGGCAGTCTTCGGCTACCAGATGGAGTTGGGCGACGACACGACGTTCGACGAGCGCGACAGTGCGCCGTTTATGCCCAAATGCGTGGTCGTCGACCCCAATTTCGACTGGCAGGGCGAGCCCCAGGGTCGGGCGGTGCCGTGGGACCGCACCATCCTCTATGAAACGCATTTGCGCGGTTTCACCAAGCTCCATCCCCTGGTTCCGCAAGCGCATCGCGGAACCTACAAAGGGCTCGGCACCAAAGCCGTGGTCGATTACATAAAGTCGCTCGGGGTGACTTCGGTCGAACTATTGCCGATCCATACTTTCATCAATGACAGCCACCTGCTCGAGCGAGGCCTGGCCAATTATTGGGGCTACAACACGATCGGCTTCTTCGCCCCCGACCCGCGCTATGCCCATGAACGCGAGCAGACCCTGCGCGAGTTCAAGGAGATGGTGGCGCGCTTGCACGACGCCGGGCTCGAGGTGATCCTCGACGTCGTCTACAATCACACCGCCGAAGGCAATGAGCGCGGCCCGACCCTGTCGTTCAAGGGCATCGACAACGCCTCCTATTATCGGCTGATGCCCGACCAGCAGCGCTACTACATCAACGATACCGGCACCGGAAACACGCTTAATCTCAGCCACATGCGGGTGATCCAACTGGTCACCGACAGCCTGCGCTATTGGGTGAGCGAGACCCATGTCGACGGGTTTCGCTTCGACCTCGGCACCATTCTCGCGCGCGAGCCGAACGGTTTCGACAACCAGAGCGGATTTTTGAAGGCCTGCTGCCAGGACCCGGTGCTGGCCGCGGTCAAGCTGATCGCCGAGCCCTGGGATTGCGGCCCTGGCGGCTACCAGGTCGGGGGGTTCCCGCCGGGCTGGGCCGAATGGAACGACAAGTTCCGCGATACGGTGCGCGATTTCTGGCGCGGCGCGGCGCCGGCCAGCGCCCTGGCGCCGCGTCTTGCCGCCTCCGCCGATTGCTTCAACCATCGCGGCCGCAAGCCCTGGGCCTGCATCAATTTCGTCGCCGCCCATGACGGGTTCACGATCAACGATCTGGCGACCTACAACGACAAGCACAATGAGGCAAACGGCGAAGACAACAACGATGGCAGCTCTGACAACCGCTCGTGGAATTGCGGCGCCGAGGGTCCGACCGATGATGCGGCGATCAATGCGCTGCGCGAGCGCCAGATCAAGAACCTTCTCGCCACCCTGCTGCTGTCGCAGGGCACGCCGATGCTGCTCGCCGGCGACGAGTTCGGCCGCACCCAGCATGGCAACAACAACGCCTATTGCCAGGACAGCGAGATCAGCTGGCTCGATTGGAACATCGTGGAAAAAGGCCACTCGCTGATCCGGTTCGTGCAGCGGCTGACCGAGTTGCGCGGTCATTATCCGATACTGCGCCGCAGCCGCTTTTTGACCGGTGAGTATAATGAGGAGCTCGCGGTCAAGGATGTGACCTGGATCAACGCCTCCGGCGCCGAAATGCGGGCCGAAGACTGGGACGATGGCAATATGCATTGCTTTGGCATGCTGATGGACGGCCGGGCCCAGCCCACCGGCATCCACCGCCGCGGCGAGGACGCGACCTTGCTGCTGGTGCTGAACGCGCACCACGATCTTGTGGATTTCACCCTGCCGCAGACCGCCGGCAGTCGCCAGTGGTCGCTGCTGGTCGACACCAACCTCGCCGGGGACCCGGCGCCCGGCAGCTACGCGACCGGCGACAGTTACGGCGCCACCGGCCGATCGGTTCTGTTATTCGCGCTTCGTGCCGACCCGTCCGGCTGAAGCGGCGGTCACTGTCCACAACCGCCATGCCAACGGAATTGATCGGCTGGGTCGCCGCCGCCATCCTGCTGGCGACAATTGGCCGGCAGGTCTATTCGCAATGGCGCGACCGCACCTCGCAAGGGGTGTCGAAATGGCTGTTCGTCGGGCAGATCATGGCGTCCATTGGTTTCGTCATCTATAGTTGGCTATTGAGAAATTGGGTGTTTGTGGTCACCAATGTGCTGATGCTGGGCACGGCGCTGTTGGGGCAGTGGATTTACCTGCACAATAAACGGGGCCAGAAGCTGGCGCGCTAGGCGGCGACGCCGGCCAGGCCGCTGCTGCTGCGGCTTCGCCCCGCCTTGGGGCAATACTCCAGCCCAGAAAATGCCGACATGCCAGCCAAGCCCCGGATTTCCGAACTTTTGCGGCGGGCCGGTGTTGGCGGCCATACAACCAAGGAGAATTGCCATGGACAAGGATCGGATTGCGGGCGCCGCACATCAGGTAAAGGGCGCCATCAAGGAAACACTCGGCAAGGCGACCGGCGACGCCAAGACGCAGGCCGAAGGAGCCGCGGAAAAGGCGGCTGGCAAGGTGCAGAACGCTATTGGCGGGGCCAAGGACGCGGTTCGCGACGCGGCGAAGAAATAATTATTTTATCCACCCGGCCAACAGCGCACGCGGCGCTCGAACCAGACAATTTTCAAACGGGAATAGGTCAATGAAACGCTTTATGGCTACTGCGGTCATCGCGGTGCTGAGCGGCGTGGCTCTGGCAAACGGCGCTGCTGCACAGAACGCGCAGCCTCCCGCCAATCACCATGCCAGCACCCCCGCCATCGCCACCTCGGATGCGAACAACCCGGGAGCGCCGGCCGCCGGCGCGAACAGCTTTACCAAGGGAGAGGCGAAATCCCGGATCCAAAAAGCCGGCTACTCTCAGGTTACCGGACTGGTCAAAGACAAAAACGGGATCTGGCGCGGCAAGGCCGTCAAAGATTCCGCCACTGTCGACGTCGCACTCGACTATCAAGGTAATGTCGTCGCCAAATAATCTGACAATTACGCAAGTGCAGCAGCTGCATCCGATTCATTGAGGACTCCGCGATGACCCAAATCGTTACGGCTCTTTACGACAGCTACGATGCCGCCGTGTCGGCGGTCGGCGCGCTGGAAGAATTCGGCGTGCCGCACTCCGAGATCAGCATGATCTCGAACAATGTCGACAATCGCTATCGCGAGCGCCATCCGTCAAACGCTGCCGCCGATGCCGGGACCGGCGCCGGCATCGGAGCGGTGGTGGGCGGCGTCGGCGGCCTCTTGACCGGCCTCGGCCTGATGGCGATCCCCGGTGTCGGACCGGTGGTCGCTGCGGGCTGGCTGATCGCCACCGCCGCCGGCGCCGCGACCGGGGCGGTGGTGGGCGGTGCGGCCGGCGGGATCGTCGGCTCGCTTACCGGGGCCGGCGTACCCGAGCGCGACGCCAATTTCTATGCCGAAGGGGTGCGCCGCGGCGGCGCCCTGGTCACCGCGCGGGTCGAGGATTCTCGGGCATCGGCCGCCCGGGAAATCCTGCAACGCCACCAATGGGTGGACCCGCAGGCTCGCGCTGCCGCCTATCGCGACGGCGGATGGTCATCTTTCGACGAAAACGCGCCGCCCTACACCGCCGAGCAGGTCGCCGCCGAGCGCAACCGCTATAAGGGCGGCGGCATTTAGCGCAGCGCAGGCGGACGTTTCCGGCCCCGCGACCGGGGCGAGAGGCGTAAGAAAAGGTAGATTTTGGAGTTGGCGGCCAGCTTGCTGGCCGCCAATTTCGTTGCGGGCGGGACCCAGGCGCGCGGCATTTCCGGGCGCAACTTATCCCCGCACGGCTGCAGTCGGGATTGCCGGGCAGCCGGCAGCGGGCAATCGATTCCTGATTGTGTCCGCTACCAGCCAACAAAGGTTATTCGGTTACGTAACCGAACAATTCTATTACCAACCTGCGATTACGGTACATCAAGGGGTTACAACCCACCTTTATATCAGGACCATCCAACGGCACGGAACGATCCCGGGCCGACACGATACAGGGTGATCCGAATGAGCGATTTCGCGCGGCTTCTCGAGACCGAAATCCCGCGGTTGCGGCGTTACGCCCGGGCGTTGACCCGGGACGCCTCGCGGGCTGACGATCTGGTGCAGAGCTGCCTGCTGCGGGCCGTCGCCAAGCAGCATCTGTGGCAGCCGGGAACCGATCTGCGGGCCTGGCTTTTCACCATCCTGCACAACCAGCATGTCAATGATGTGCGCCGCGCGGTGCGCGAAGGCGTCGCCGTGCCGGTCGAGGATGTGGCCCCGATGCTGACCGTCGCGTCCAATGCCGGGGCGGCGTTGCAGCTGCGCGATCTGGAACGGGCGATCGCCCGCCTGCCGCAGGAGCAGCGCCAGGTGATCCTGCTGGTCGGCCTCGAAGGCATGCGCTACGAGGAGGTCGCCACGGTTCTCGGCATCCCGATCGGCACCGTCCGCTCCCGCCTGTCGCGCGGCCGCGACATGCTGCGTGAGCTGATGGACATGAAGGAAGACAGCGCGGAGCCCACCGCCCGGCGCCCCGGCGCCATCGCTGCCCGGCCGCAAGCGCGGGCCGCCTGAGCGCCCACCGAGCGCTGCCCGCCGATGGCCGGCGAAAACCCGGCAATGCCCCGCCCCGCATCGCAGGGTTCGGAATCGGGGCATTGCGGCGGCCCGCTCCGCGGCGCCGCCGCCACTCGCCGCAGCGCCAGAGGGTGTTGTCCGTCAAGATGGGGTAGATCGGGGAGAGCTCGCTCAGGCGAATTCCGATCGCGGCCGACAAAGCTGTACGGTTTTCGTCACCTCAATTTGCCGGCGAGCAAGGCCGGCAATTCGTCGGCAAGCAGGTCGCCGATGCGCTCGACCACAAGATCGGCCGGCGGGTAGGAGGCGACATCGGCAGCATGGGCGTACTGGCCCTGCCGCGGCAACACCGTGGTCACCCGGTCGCCCCAGGCCTTTTTCACCGCGGCCAGAATTCGCGGCTTGTCGTCGACCAGAACGTAATGCCCGGCCGGGTAGCGCTGGCTGATGTCGTCGAGTTCCTCCTCCTTGTGAATGTAGATCAGCACGTGGCCCTCGACCGCCTCGGAGATCCCCGAGCGCTCCACCTTGCGCGGCTGAAAGACGACATCGCCATCGGAGAGGATCACCGTCCGGCCCCACCCGGCGAACCGTTCGAGCACGTCGAGCGATCCGGGGTAGAGGCGGTTGGCGAACGGGTAGTCGACCAGATAGGAGGACATCGCCAGCAGATGGATGTCCTTTGGGTGCTCGACCCGATAGCGCTGCAGCGCCCCCAGATAATCGCGGTAGCCGAGTTCGGTGAAGAGATCTTCGAGGATCGTCCAGTAGCGGTCGCGGCAATCGGCGCCAAATTCGCGTTCGAGGTGACGCTTGAGGTCGGCCTGGATCCGGTCGTTGTCGAGCAGGGTGTTGTCGACATCGACGAGGAACACTATCGGGCTGGTCGTGATCATCCGCCACCAATTCGAGACTTACGGAGGGGTGTTGGTCGTCCGCCACCGGCCTCGGCGCCGCCGATGACGTATCGCATATCCGGCCCGCATCGCCCGCCGGTGCTGGCGAGGTTAAGACCCTTTGCCGGCCGCGTTCAACAAGAGATGGCGGCTGACCGCTGCGCAGCGGCAAAGCCGCGCGATCCGTCACATATTCGGCGACGGCGCATCGCCGAGCCCGAATTCGCGGCGATAGCGGCGGAAGCAGCGCCCGCCGCAGCGCAGCCGCAACAGGGCGCCCTCGGCGATCGGCCGGGCGGCGGCCGGCTCGGCGGCGACCAATGAATGCAGGATTTCGCGATTCCACGCCGCCGAGTGCTGCACGTCGAGAACCGCATGCAGCGAGAAATAGTGGCGCGCCTTTTTTGCCACGCCGAGGCGGCCGAGCCCGCGATCGACGAGCGCGACCCGGCCGGGCGCGGTCATCTCGATGACCCCCAGCGCACCGATCGATTGATAGGCGTGGCGGCGGTTGATGGCCAGCGCCACCATCATGTTGGTCAGCGCCAGCGCCTCCCAGACCGTGCCGGCGATGGTCGCCCGCACCCCCAGCGCGGCGCCGATGCGCGCCAGCATCGGCCCGTGCATGCCGTCTTGATTGCCGCGGCCCATCTCGTCCCAGTAGTTGCGGGCGAGTTCCAGCTTGGCCGCGACCGGGAGACGGATCTGGGTCAGCGCGACCAGATCCTCGAACCCGGCTTCGCCGCCGATCTCCTGTTGGATGAACCAGCGCATCTCGGTGATCGAGGCGGTGTCGGCGAGCCACGAAAACAGCGGATCGCCCTGGCCCGGCCCGCTCTGCCGCAGCGCCTCGAACCAGGCGACAAAGCCGGCGGCATCCTCGGGCGCGGTTGCGGCGCGCGCCGCCACGGCATCGCGCTCGCCTTCGACAAAGGCCGCTTCCAGCGCCTTCATCGCCAATTCCTCGGCGAGATCGGCCCGCCAATCGGCGCTGCCGAGCGACGGACGCAGCCGCTTCTCGTTGAACTGCGCGAGCCGGCGATGCAGGGTTTCGGGCGCGGTGCCCGATCCGGGGGCCGGCGAGACCGCGGAACCGGCCGATGGCGCGATTGGGTCGGGATCGGCGGCGCGGATCGGCGGCGGCGACATCGGCTCCTCCTAGGCGGGACGGCGGACGACGAGCGACACCGCGGCGATCCGTTCCGCGCTTCGGTAGGGCATTGCCTCGAGCTCCTCGCCAAACACGTCGGGATCGATTTCGCGGTAATCGGCCGCGAGCCCGGCCGCGCCGACGATCGCGCCAGACTGCTCGCGAAAGAAATCGCGGCCGCCGACGATCGCCGAGCCGGTGTAGAGCACCAGCCGGCCGCCCGGCGCCAGATGGCCGATCGCCTGGCGCAGGATGCGCAGCGACAGCGCCGCGCCCAACTCGCCGCCGCCGTCGCGATAGAGCCGCCGTGCCGGGTCGACCAGATAGGGCGGGTTGGCGAGGATCAGATCGAACCTCGCCGGCGGGCCGGCGCAGAGCGCGGCGGTCACATCGGCGGCGAGGCAAGCCGCCTCGATATTGGCCAGGGCGGCGTTGACCTGCGCCAGCTGCAAGGCGGCGGGGTTGATATCGGCCAGCACCACAAACGGCCGGCCGCCGGCGAGCCGGGCCGCGAGGATGCCGCCGGCGCCGCTGCCGCAGCCGAGATCGAGGATCGCGCCGGGCGGCGAATGGCAGCCGCCGAGGACATGGCCGATCAGCGCTGCGAAACGATATGTATCCGGCCCGAAGAAGACGGCGTCGGCCGCGAGTGTCGGATAGCGCGAATGGGCGAATAGCAGCCCCTGCAAGGTCGAAAAGCGCAGCCGGCTGGCAACCAGCCCCCCGGCATGGTCGAGAATGCCGGCGCGCCGCATCAGCGCCGGCAGCGGCGGCGGAATCAGCTCGATCGGACCGGGCCGGCTCCAGCCGAAGAAATCGCGCAGGGTGCGCGCCGCTGCATTTTCCGGCCGCCCATTGACCCGGCTGCAAGTCGACGGCGTCGGGGTGACAAAGCTGTAGCCCGCTGCCTGCAACCACCGACCCAACGCCAGCAGCGCGGCGAAGCGGGTGTGCCCCGCTCGGCGGCCGGCGGCCGCGACGGCTGGCCCGCAGTCACCGGCAGCGTCGCCGGCAGCCTCGTGGGCGAAGGCAATCGGGTGATCGGCCATCGTTGCGCCAACACTTGCCGGGACAGGAAAATTCCCGCCATCGGAGCCGATCGATGATGGCGTGCGTTCTCGTTCGGGACGGGTTTAGCGGGGTGCGCGGATGCGCTTTCTCGGCATCGGTCAGAACAACGATCTCGGCGATATCTACCGGCGGCTGATCGCCGCCGGGCACCAGGTGCGGGTTTTCGCCGCCGAGCGCGACGCCGCCGACGTGCTCGGCGGGATCGTGCCGCGCACCGATGATTGGCGGCGCGACCTGCCCTGGCTGCGCGAGGCCGGGCATGACGGCATCATGCTGTTCGAAGATGTCGAGCACGGGGCGATCCAGGACGCGCTGCGCCGCGAGGGCTATCAGGTGATCGGCGGCTCCGGCCTCGGCGACCGGCTCGAAAATGACCGGGCGTTCGGCCAGAGCATGATGCGCCGGGCCGGGATGTCGGTATTGCCGATGCACGAATTCGCCAGCTTCGATGCGGCACTGGGCTTTTTGCGCGAGCGCGGCGGGCGCTGGGTCTACAAGCTCAATGGCGGGAATTTCCCATCGACCCACAATTATGTCGGCGAGATGGAGGATGGCAGCGATGTCGCCGCGCTGATCGCGATGCACCGCGAGCGCTGGCGCAGCGCCGCGGCGCCGAGCTTTGTCTTGATGCAGCATGTGAGCGGGGTCGAAATCGGGGTCGGCGCCTATTTCAACGGCCAACGCTTTCTCAGCCCCGCCTGTCTCGATTGGGAACACAAGCGGCTGTTTCCCGGCGATCTCGGCGAACTCACCGGCGAGATGGGGACATTGGTCAGCTATCGCGGGGCCGAGCGGCTGTTCGAGGCCACGCTCGCCCGCATGGCCGAGCCGCTGCGCCATTCCGGCTATTGCGGCTATATCAACCTGAACACGATCGTCGACGAGCGCGGGATCTGGCCGCTCGAATTCACCTGCCGTTTCGGCTATCCGGGCTCGGCGATCCTCGAAGCGCTGCACGCCGAAGGCTGGGACGCGATCTTTGCCCGGATGATCGCCCGCGACCGGGATGAGATCGCGACCCATCCGGGTTTTGCGGTCGGCATCGTCCTGACCGTCCCGCCGTTTCCCTATCGCGACGGTTACGACACGCTCTCAAAGGGGATGCCAATTTTGTTCAAGGGGGAGTTGTCGGCGCAGGACGAAGCCCAGCTGCATTTTTGCGAAGTCGCGCTGGTCGACGGCCATCTCGTCACCAGCGGGGTGATCGGCGATCTGATGATCGTCACCGGGCGCGGCATCACCGTCGAGGCGGCGCAGCGCGCGGCCTATCGGCTGGCCCGGCGGGTGGTCGTGCCAAATCTGCGCTATCGCAACGATATCGGCACACGATTTCTGCGCGAGGACCGCGACCGGCTGCGGCGATGGGGCATCCTGGCGTAGTGCTGCCGGGCGGCGGCTACTGGGTGACCCGGGCGCGCAATCGGGTATATTCCTCATTGGAGATGGTGCCGGCGTTTTTCAGCCGCTCGAGCTTCTCGATCTCGTCGGCCGCACTAAACCCGACAATGTGACGCAGTTCGTCGCGGGCCTGCTGCGCCCGCTGACTATTTCGCTCGGCCATCCCGCGACCTTGCGAAATCAGATAAATGAATACCGCCAGATAAGGGAACACGATCAAAACGATAACCCATACCGCCTTGCCAAAACCGCCGATATCATGACGGCGGAATAAATCGCTGATCACCGTGATCAGCAGCCAGAACCACAGCACAAATATAAACACAGCGAAGACATCGAGCAGAAAATTGCCAAAGCTGAAACTGCCTGCCGTCAACATCGCGGTTCTCCTGTTATTTTATCGGATGTGGGGGAAAAGTGGGGCTCTCTACTACGATACCTCGACGCGATCGGTAGCGACCAGGCGAAGGCTGTCAGGCCCGGCAGCGAGCTGGTGAATGTGGAAGCTGCCGTGATATCCGTCGGCGCTGTTGCTGCCGAGCGACGTCGACGGCGCCGAGCACACGACAGTCTGACCGCAAACCCCAATCCAATCCCGGTGCCGGTGGCCATGGAACACGATAACGCGGCGCGCGTGGGGCGCAATCGCCGTCACCAAATCCGGCGCGTTGATCAACGCCAGACCGATGCGCTCGCGCAGACCAATCGACGCCATCGGATACTCCACGACCTGATGGTGTAGCAGAATGAGCCAAGGATGCTGGGTATTTTTCAGGAGGAGCCGCAATGCCTTGAGTTGCGATGGCCCGACGACGCCGATCGCGTTGGTTAGCGCGAAATGGCTTCGCGCATTCGAATTGAGCAGGATCACGCCATAGGAAGCGCCCATCGCCGGCGGTTCCACCAACGGAAAGATCGCCTCCCATACCCTGGTCATCTCGCGCCGGCCGCTGATGGTGCCCCTGTTGGCCAAGTCGCGCAGCAGTTCGGCGCGCCGGCCCTGGCGCAGAAAGTCACGCAGGGACGGCCCGATCGCCCCGGTTCCCCGTTCGACAATGTGGGAGCGGTCGCCGGCCAATGTATCCAGAGCAAGCAGGACGCGCAGCTTGCGCAGCGACTGACCAGCGCTCCACGGTAGGTCGAGGCGCCCCGGATTGGCGCGGTCGATGATGTTGACATCGTGATTGCCGGGGACCAGCGACACCCGCCGGCGCAGCTCGGGACAATTGCGCAGAAGATCGACGAACTCCGCCCATTCGGCCCGGGTACCGGCATCGGTGATGTCCCCGGTCATCAGGACGCGATCTACCGGGGCCGACAAATGGATGGCGGCGAGCTTGCGCAGCGCGCTGCGGATGACCCGATTGCCGTGCGGTCCCTCGGTGCCGGCCTCCATGCGATAGCCATAGCGCTCGCCGACGACATGCAGGTCGGACAGATGAGCCACCCTGACGAACGACGCCTCAAGGTTCGCCGGCCCCGGCACCCAGTCGAGAACCGCCCCCTTGAGCGAAAGCTCGCGCCAGATCCAATAAAAGCTTTCGATGGCAGCCGAGAGACCGAGGATCACTGCCGCATTGCCGAGCGCCGCGGTTGCCAGATGGCCGCCATTGAACATGCAGGATATCAACCAGGCGAAGGCTGAAGGAAACTTCGACGGCGGTGGCAAGAATGAGCCCGCCGCCAGCGAACAGCAGTGCCGCAATTACCGCGCAGACCCGGCGGCCGCGATCGAGCTGCTCCGGCGTCGTCGATCGGCCGCGAAACTTTTCGGCAGCGACGCGCAAAATCTCGCGCAATGCAACAAAGATCGGCAGCACCAGGCTGTAATGAAGATGCCAGAAATTCTCCCACGCCAAAGCAAAAAGCAGCCGGCCGAGCCAAAAGGCGATGGCCGCCAAAGCGATCAAAACGACCGGTGCGACGATCGGACTGCCGCCGGTCAAGCTGGGCGTGTGGACGATCAGCCGTCCGTAGGCGATCACGACCGAGGGCGCGATCCCGATCAACAACGCGGGAGCGACAAAAAGCGCTAAAAAGCCGATTGGCGCCTTGAGATAATTGAATTCCAGGACGGCTGAAAAGACGAGGCTGCGCAAGCTGCGGCCATGCGGGCTGGTGCGGTCGTCGTCGTCATCGCCACGCCGCAGATCCCAAATCCGCACGCCGCCCTCCTCCCCACCGGATTGATCATTGCGGGATCCAATCCGCGACCGGCGGCGTCCGGGTTCAGGGCGAAGGAGGCGGGGCGCCGCAACCCCACCCCCGCGGAACGCCCCTCAAGACTGCCTCGCCGGGCCGAGGGGAGCCCAGCCCCCGCGGGGCTCTCGCGCACCCGCGCGACGACCGAACCGATCCGTCCGGCTGTGTGCAGCGCACGAGGCCTGCGCAACCTCACATTGGGGGCGTCGCGCCGTGACGCCGGGGAGAATCGACCGGGTGCAGCACAGCGATCATAAAGAACTCGCCAAAGCCCTTATCGATCCGCCGGCGCTATTGCCCATATCGCTGCGATGTTGCACGTCCCCCTGCGGGCATCCGATTCACCCCCGAGGTGTCGGGCGGAGGATTGGAAAAATTCCCCGACTGCAGTCGGGAGAGTTCTTCGCGGTTGAGCTGATTGGTGGCGTTCGAGGCCGATTGGGCGCTGCTAGCGCGATGCCGGGTCGTCCTGCCATGCGAACTGGCGCGCGCATGGCGGTGTAGCGGCGACTGCCCCGGCTCGGTCGGGATGATGGCCCGCTCCGATGTCGCTCTTCCGCCTGCGGGCATCCGGCCCGTTGGGGTAGGCGCCGGCGCCGGCGCGGCGGTGCTGGGACCCGGCATACCCATCGGGTTGCCGCCGGATGGATTGGCTGGTTGCGACCAACTCGGCGCGGAGACGATCAGCGTGGCAACCACCGCCACGCCGGTCAACAGGTATCTCATTCTCTGATCCTCCCTGTGGGCATCAGCATTGAAGCGCTCGCCTGACAATCATCTGAGCTATCGGCCTCGGCGGCATGGGACCGGCTCACGTTACTCGCTCTTGACCTTAACTACTTTGCCGATTGTCTGCAACCCAAGAGCTAATCCGCATCCACCCCGATCCAGATCGCGACCAGGCTGCCCGGCGGCGCGTGGGTGTTCGAGCCGCCGCCATCGGCATGCCTGCCGCAAGGGGCTTCGATCAGCCGCGTTGCCGGCCGGCGGCGTACCCCTGGTGGAAGGCTCGGTCCTGAGCGCGTCGGGACTGATCGAAGAGCAGCCCGCCGGCGAGGCCCGCTCCCGCCCCGGCGGCCGCGCCGAGCCCGGCATTGCCGCCGATCGCGCCGAAGACGGCGCCGACCCCGGCGCCGGCAGCCACCCCGGTCAGCGCGCGTTGCTGGGTCGGGGTCATATCGGCGCAGGCGACGATCGGCAGAGCAAGAGCGGCGACGATAAAAATCTTGTTCATGGGATCCCCCTTTTTGATTGAGCGCGGTGGTTCAGCGCACTGACGGGCAAGGGTAGCGTTCGCTCAAAAAGCGGAACAACCCGTCGGTCGGCGATTGAGCCATGCGGTCCGGCGCCGCGCGGGCCCAGGTGACGAACTCGCTCATCGTCGCCGCGCGCGTCGGCGGCGGGTTTGGCAGGCAGAACAGTTTCGATCCGCGAAACGCGGCCAGGTTCAGCATCTCCACCGTTACCGCGCCCTGGAGATAGCCCTCGCAAAAGTTGACGGCGGCGGTGCCGAGCCCGTTGTCGGGCGTCGCCTCGCAAAGCGCGACGAGATCGCCCGTCGTGTTTGCGTTGAAATTCGCTTCGGTCGCGGCGAGCGCCGCATTCGGCGCCAGCAATGCCAATGCTGCCGCGGCAATCCATCCCCCGAACCGCATGATTCCCCCTTTCCCGAGACGGTATGTGACGTCGATAGCAAGCCTGGAACCTAGAACGAACCGAAGAAGGAGCCGAGCAGGATGACCACCGCGAGCGCAATGATCGGGCCGGCGATGACGGCCATGACGATGTCGAAATAAGCTTCGCGATGGGTCGATCCGCAGACCGAGAGCAAGGTTACGACGGCACCATTCTGCGGCAGGCTGTCGAGCGTTCCGGCGCTCATCACGGCGATGCGATGCAGCAGCGCCGGGGCGATGCCGTGCGCGGCAGCGAGGCGCATATAGGTCGAGCCGAGCGCCTCGAGCGCGATCGTCAGGCCGCCCGAGGCGGAGCCGGTCAGGGCGGACAGCAAATTGGTCGCGACCGCCAGCGAGACGAGCGGTCCGCCGCCGATCGACAGCACCCAGTTGCGCACGATTGCGAACGCCGGCACCGCGGCGACGACCGCGCCAAAGCCGACCAGGCTGGCGACGCTCAGCACCGGCAGCACCGACGCGTTGGCGCCCGAATCCATGGTGTCGCGCACCCCCATCAGGCGCCCTCGGTTGACCGCGATGACGGTGACGATCGCGGCGGCGAGCGCCGTCACCACCGCCCAGACGCCGCCAACCGCGGAGAGCGAGGTGGCGCCGAACCGTTCCTCGGCGAGGAATGAAACATCGAGGCTCGGCAGGATCACGAGCGTCATCAGCACGTTGACGCTGATCACCACCAGCAGCGGCAGCGCCGCCAAGCCGATCGGCGGCATCCCGCGGCTCGGGTGGCCGTGATGGACCTCTGGCGGGTCGAACTCGCGCGCCGTGGTGGCGCGCTGGCGCACCCTCTCCTCTTCGGCCGCCTGGTCGACGGGAACCGGGGCAGCGGCGCCAAACCCCTCGCCATTGCGCCGGGCGGCAGTCTCGGCGTGCCGCAGCCACCACAGGCCGAAAGCAAGCATGATCGCGGAAGCGATGATGCCGAGGCCCGGCGCGGCCAATGGCGTGGTGCCAAAAAACGGCATCGGTATCGCGTTCTGGATGGCCGGCGTCCCGGGCAGCGCCGACATCGTAAAGGTCGATGTGCCCAGGGCCACGGTGGCGGGAATCAGCCGGTTGGGGATCGCCGCGGTGCGGAACAGGGCCTGCGCCATCGGCACCAGGACGAAGATCGCAACAAACAGGCTGACCCCGCCATAGGTGACCAGCGCACCGGCCAGCACGACCGTCAGGACCGCGCGCTGCGGCCCCAGCTTCGCGGTCATAAAGCGGGCGATCGCGGCGACCGAGCCGCTATCCTCCATCAGCTTGCCGAACAGCGCGCCGAGCAGAAACAGCGGAAAGAATTGCGCGATAAAGCGCGCCGCGTTGTCCATAAAAGTCTGCGTCCAGAAGGCAAGCAGCGGCCCGCCGGCAAAGGCGGCGGCAATCAGCGCCGCCCCGGGCGCCAGCAACAGGATGCTCCATCCCCGATAGGCCAGCCAGACCAGCAGCGCGAGGCCGAGCAGGATGCCGAACAGCCCCATTGCGTCACCTGCTCATGCGCGGCGCCAGCTTGCCACGGCCGGGTACCGGCCGCGGCGGCGCGGATCATCGCGATCGCGCGACCGGTTCATTTGGCCGCCTCCTTGATCGCGGTGCCCCGGGCGGCGCCTTCCGGCAAATGCGCCGGTCTGAGGCTTTCGTCGAAGATCCAGGAGAGGTCGAGCGTGTTGCGGACGCCGAGATCGTCGTAATGGCGCGACAGCCAGTCCCGCGCGGCCTTTCTTCCGCGGTCGCGCAAATGGGTCAGAAACGCCCATTCGGCGTTGAGCTTACTCGATGCGCCGAGCGCGAGCATGGTCTCTTCGTCATGGATCGCGTGAATGTGCACATCGCGGAAGCGCTCGCGCTCGAGGTTCTCGTAATGGATAATTTCCCAGAGAAAGGCGAGCGAGCGCAATTCCTTGAGGAGGCTGGTATTGAAGGTGATCTCATTCAGCCGGTTCTGGATGTCTCGCGCCGATTGCGGGATATCGGGACGGTAAAACGGGTTGATCTGGATCACCACGACATCGCCGGCCTCACACTCGTCGACCAGCGGGAACAGGGCCGGATTGCCCATATAGCCGCCATCCCAATAGGCCTCGCCGGCGATTTCGACCGCCTTGAACATGAACGGCAGGCAAGCCGAGGCCATGACGCAGTCGAGCTCGATCGCCGGTTGCCGAAAAATCTTGGGTCGGCCGCTGCGGACGTTGGTGGCGGCGAGAAATATTTTAAGGCCGCCCGCGTCATTGACCGCGTCGAAATCGACGCATTTGGCGACGACTTCGCGCAAGGGGTTGAAATTCATCGGATTGAGGTCGTAGGGCGAGAACAGGCGCGACAGATGGTCCATAAAAATATAGCCCGGCGACGCGTCGAGGCTCCAATTGCCCATAAAGACATCGACGATCGACCGGCGGATCGGGCTGTACTGGGCCGAGGCGCTGATCGCCGACCAGAACCTTTCGAGGCAGGCGCGCGCCTCGGCCGGACCGCCGCGAGCCATGCCGTCGGCCAGGGCAACGGCGTTCATCGCGCCGGCGCTGGTGCCGCTGATGGCCGCGATCGAAAGCCGGTCGTCTTCGAGCAGATGGTCGAGGACCCCCCAGGTAAAGGCGCCATGCGAGCCACCGCCCTGCAAGGCTAATTTGATCAGCTTTCGCGGCTGCCTATTCATCTACATCTCCAAATTCCGGCTCGTTGGCACCGCCGAGCGCCCGCGTCGTTGCCGGCAAGCCGATCGGCGGCAACCCCGCCCGTCCACGCTCTTAGGGTTCGGCTCCCGACCGTGCGTCAGGTCGCCGTCGATATAGTCCCGCAGCCCGTCGGCTGGGAAAATCGCCAGCCGGGCGATGCCTGTCAACTCCAGCAGGCAGGTCCTCAGCGACCGCAGACGCGCTGGCGGTTGATGCGCACTGCCTCGGCTGTCTGACCCGGCGTGGCGGTGATGCGCGCCAATGGCTCTTGCCGCCGCTGGCCGCCGACCAAGGCAAGATTGTCGAGATCGGCCCGCGCGTTGCGTTCCTTGGGAAGGATCGGATCGCCGACCGGCCGCGAGCCACGCTACTCGGAGGCAGCACCCCGATCAAGAGGAAGCCAGCGGCCGCCGCGCCTGCAGATCCGGCGCGATGGTTGGCGCCGCCGCCGCCCGGTGCCGCAAAAATGACCCGACTCTGCCGGAACCTGCCGGATGGACACCCGGCGCCTCCAGGCGTGGGCTGCGCGGCGAGGGGCGCGGAAGACACTTGACAGGCGATCGGCTTAACAGTGTTTTGTTGTCAAAATAGGCCGTCCGGATCGGCAGCGCGGTATCTGATTCTGGCCGTCGTTAATGGCGCGAGTCGGCTGAAATCCGGCCATTCACTGAGGCTACAGCGCTTCGGGAGAAAAGTGCAGGAGGCCACCATGACACCCGATAGCTTTGGGACGCGCGCGCTGCGCGAACGCGATCAGCTCGAAGCTTGGCGCGAGTGGTTTCAGCCGGTCATCGAGGTCATACCCAAGCAGCCGACCCGCTACGGATTTCCCGCCCACATCCACATGTGGAATCTCGGCGGGCTGGCCGTGAGCCGAACCTCCGCGCCACCGGTCCGTGTGGTCCGGACCAAAGACAATCTGCGGTGCGATCCGATCGATCACTGGGTTATCTGCTGTTGCCCGCGGGGCGCGCACTTTGTCCGGACGGCGGATGCCTCGCTCAAGATACCGGCGGGCGTGCCCTTCCTGTGGTCGCTGGGACAAGAATTCGCGCATGAACGCACGCATGTCGACCGGTTCCAGTTTCTGATCACGCGCGATGCGTTCCGGGACATCGCGCCGCTGCTCGATGCTGCCTGCGGGTCGGCCCTGGACACCCCGCTCGGACATCTGCTGGGCGACTACATCATTGTTTTGGCGCGCCACCTGCCGGCGGTGACCGAGGCCGATTTCCCCCGGCTGGCGAACGCGGTCGGCGCGATGGTGGCCGCGGCGGTCGCCCCATCGGCCGAGCGGGTCGCCATCGCCAGGGGGCAGATCGATGTCGGCCGCCGGGAGCGGGTGCGGCAGGCGGTCCGCCAGCACCTGCGGACCCCGGATTTGGGGCCGACGACCCTGTCCAAGCTGGTCGGAATGTCCCGATCCAATCTCTACCGGCTGTTCGACGACACCGGCGGCGTGGCTCGATACATTCAGCGCCAGCGGCTGCTCGAAGCGCGTGCGGTCCTGTCCGATCCCTCGAATACCCAATCGATTTCCGGGATCGCCGAGGATCTCTGCTTCGCCGACGCATCGAGCTTCAGCCGCACGTTCAAGCGCGAGTTCGGCTATGTTCCCAGCCAGGTCAGGTCCGGAGCAGTGCCGGGGTTCACGCCATCCGCGATCCCGCAGCGGCGCGAGCGGCCCGAACGATCGGATTTCGGCGAACTGCTTCGGGGATTCTAGCGACGCGCCATGGCTCGCCTGCGGCCGCGGCGCCGGCCGATTGGGGTGAGCTGTGGCGGCAGGCAAGGCAAACCGCAGCGCCGATCACGGTCAACAAAGCTGCCGCCGTCAAAGGTTCGGCACCAAGGGAGCGAATGAACGCCTCTTCCGTCGTGACGCTGGTGGGTGGACTGGGCCTGTTCCTGCTCGGGATCCATCACCTCACCGAAGGTCTGAAGGGCCTTGCCGGCGACTCGCTGCGCCGGGCGCTGCAAACGCTGGTCGGCGGCCGGTTGAGCGCGATCGTATCGGGCGCGGTGTTCACCGTCGCGCTTCAATCCTCGACCGCGACAACACTCACCGTCATCGGCTTTGTCAGCGCCGGCCTGGTCACCTTTGTGCAGGCGGTGGGGGTCATCGTCGGCGCGACCTTTGGCACGACCTCGACGCCGTGGCTGGTCGCACTCTTGGGTTTTCGCGTCAGCGTTTCTGCCTTCGCCCTGCCGATGCTCGGCATTGGCGCCTTTCTCTGGTTGATCGCCAAGGGCCGGACGCGATCGGTGGGCGCGATCCTCGCCGGCTTTGGACTGCTGTTCTTCGGGATCGAATATCTGCAGACCGGCATGGAAGGGATTTCCTGGAATCTCGATGCCATCGGCGGCAGCGGTTTCGGCTGGCAGTGGATTCTCGCCGGGGTCGGGATCCTGATGTCGATTGTCATGCAGAGTTCGAGCGCCGCTGCCGCGACCACGCTGGTTGCACTGCATGCGGGCTCGCTGACGTTTGACCAGGCTTGCGCGATGATCGTCGGGCAGAGCGTCGGCACCGCCGCGACCAGCGCTATGGTGGCAATCGGCGCCGGACTGGCGGTGCGCCGCGCGGCATTGGCGCATATCGTCTACAATGTGACGATCGGCATTCTCGGGATTGTCTTGCTGCAACCGCTTGCCGCAGCCGGAGGCTGGGTGGGTTCGCAGCTTGACGATCCCCACGGCGTGCTGGCCCTCGCCGCCTTCAGCAGCATTTTCAAGTTTGTCGGGGTTGCCGCGTTCTATCCGTGGCTTGACGGTTTCTCGCGTTTCATCGTCAGGATTTCCGGCAGCGGCGCCGATTCGGCGGTCTCCCGGCTCGAGCCGACGCTTGCCGAAGCCGGAGGAGGCTTAGCGCTCGAAGCCGCCTGGCGGGCGGTCCTGGAGGTCGCCCACGGCTCGGTCGATGCGGTGCGCCGCCGTCTCGCCGGCCAATCGATCAGTTACCAGCCACCGCTCGAAGCGGTCGGCCAAATCGAGCATTTTCTGGAATCGCTGTCGCTGGAAACCACCGATCTGGGCACATTCGAGCCGCGCCTGGTCCGGCTCGCCCATGCCCTCGATCATCTCACGCAACTTCACGACGATCTGTCCGATATGCCGCCGGCGGTCAGCGGCTGGCAGCCTCCGGCCGGGTTCGACGCGGGTGCGCGGGCGCTTGCGGCGTGGGTCGATTCGACGACCGATCCAAACTCGTCGCCCGATCCCGCGGTCTTCAGCGCGCTCGAAGCGGCCTCGCGACAGCTTGATGACGAGCGCAACACCGGCCGCGAAGAAATTCTGGAAGCGGTGGCGCTGCAACGAACCTCGGCGAATTCGGCGCGCACCCATCTCGATGCGATCCAGTGGGCGGACAGCACCCTGCACCATGCCTGGCATCTGGCCGAGTCGCTGCGGATTGCCTCCGGCAAATAGCCGCCGGCCGGTCGAAAACAGCATCTTATCGGGGAGGAAGATCGGTGAGCACCGTCAAACAGCCAATGAAGCGCAAGGAATACGAAAAAGCGCTGCGCAAGCTGCAAGTGGAGCTGTGCGCCCTGCAGGACTGGGTCAAACACCACGGACTGCGCGTGGTCGTGATCTTCGAAGGGCGCGACGCCGCCGGCAAGGGCGGCACGATAAAGGCGATCACCGAGCGGGTCAGTCCCCGCGTCTTCCGGGTGGTGGCGCTGCCGGCGCCGTCCGACCGCGAGAAGTCGCAACTATACTTCCAGCGCTACCTGTCGCATTTCCCGTCGGCTGGTGAAATCGTGATCTTCGATCGCAGCTGGTATAACCGGGCTGGCGTCGAGTATGTGATGGGCTTCTGCACGGAAGCGCAGCACCGCCGGTTCCTTCAAGTCTGCCCCGAGTTCGAATTGTACGCCGTCGATGACGGCATCCTTCTGATCAAATACTGGTTGGAGGTTGGTGACGAGGAGCAGAAGCGCCGTTTCGAGGCGCGCATCGAGGACCCGCTGCGCCAATGGAAGTTGAGCCCGACGGATCTTTGCTCGCGCAGCCGATGGTTCGAGTATTCGCAGGCGCGCGACCTGATGTTCGAGGCGACCAGCACGAAATACGCTCCCTGGTACATCGTCCGCTCCGACGACAAGCGGCGGGCGCGCCTGAATTGCATCAGCCACCTGCTCGAACTGATCCCTTACGAACAGGTGCCGCGGCACAAGACGAAACTACCCCGCCGCTTGATGGATCAGGCTTATGACGATCTCGCGACGCTCGAAGGCCGGCAGTTTGTGCCGGATAAGTCGTAAGAAGACATAAGGGAGCACGTTATGTCTGCAGCAATCGGCGCCAAACTCCGCGACGAAACCGCAGCCTGGCATTCTGTCGCCGCAGACGAAGTGATCGGTCGGCTGGGCACCGACCCGGTAGCGGGGCTGGACCCGGGCCAGGCGTCGCAGCGTTTGTCGAAATACGGGCCCAACCGCCTGCCGGAGGGCAAGAAGCGGGGGCCGCTGATGCGGTTCTTCGCCCAGCTCAACAACATTCTGGTTTATGTGCTGCTCGGCGCCGGCTTTGTGAAGCTGATGGTGGGTCTGTGGCTCGACGCCGGGGTCATCCTCGGCGTGGTGCTGATCAACGCCCTGCTCGGGTTCCTCCAGGAGGGCAAGGCGGAGAAGGCCCTCGATTCGATCCGCAACATGCTTTCCGCCGAGGCCCGCGCGATCCGCGGCGGCGAAACGCGCCTGATCTCGGCCGAGGAACTGGTGCCGGGCGATATCGTGCTGCTCGAATCGGGCGACCGGATCCCCGCCGATTTGCGCCTCGTCGAGGTGAAGAATCTGCGCACCGAAGAGGCGGCGCTGACCGGCGAGTCGGTCCCGATCGACAAAACCACGGCAGCGACGCCGCCGCGGGCGACCGTGGGCGACCGGAAGGGGATGGCTTTTTCCGGAACCCTGGTCTCGTCCGGGCGCGGCAAGGGCGTCGTCGTCGCCACCGGGAGCGAGACCGAACTGGGACGCATCAACCAGCTGATGACCGGGGTGAGCGTGCTGGACACGCCCCTGCTGCGCCAGATCAAGAAGCTGGGCTACGCGATCACCGCGGTGATCGCCGTGGTGGCCGCGATCGTCTTTGCCTATGGCCGATGGGTCCGTGGCATGGACTTTGTGACGATCTTCCAGGCGGTTGTCAGCATCGCCGTGTCGGTAATACCGGAAGGGCTGCCGGCGCTGATCACGGTTACCTTGGCGATTGGCGTCCAGCGCATGGCCCAGCGCAACGCCATCATCCGGCGGCTGCCCGCGGTCGAGACTTTGGGCTCGGTTTCCCGGATCTGCTCCGACAAAACCGGCACCCTGACCTTGATGGAGATGATGGTGGTCTCGGCCGTCACGGCTGATTCGGCGTATACCGTCAGCGGTGAAGGCTACGCCCCTGAGGGCGCGGTTCTGAAGGACGGGGAACCGGCAGAAACCAATTCGGTTCTCCGGCTGATGGGGCGGGTTTCGCTGCTCTGCAACGACGCGGAAATTCGCCAGGAAGAAGGGGTGTGGAAGGTCGAAGGCGACCCGACCGAAGCCGCGCTCTACCCGTTTGCCAACAAACTGGGGCTGCAACGGGAGGCGGAGCAGACCGCCTATGCCCGGATCGATGCGATCCCGTTCGAGTCGGAGCATCGCTTCATGGCGACATTGCACCGGGACGCCGCCGGAAAGGAGTTCCTGTTGGTCAAGGGAGCGCCGGAGGTGATCCTCGAACATTGCGACCGGCAGGCGGGTGGCGGCGATCGGCCGATGCCCCTCGATCGCGGCCGTTTCGAGACAGCATCGGACGCGCTCGCCGCGCAGGGCGAGCGGGTGCTGGCATTGGCGTGGTCCGAAGAGCCGGGGTTGAGCGCGGGAAACCTCGGTCCGGCGGATCTCCCGAACAACCTGGTCCTGCTGGGACTGATCGGCCTGCTCGATCCGCCGCGCAAGGAAGCCATCGAGGCGGTGAGGGAATGCCATGCCGGCGGCATCCGGGTGACCATGATTACCGGCGATCACCGGATCACCGCGGCAGCGATCGCCAGGCTGTTGGGGATCGGCGACGGCGAGACCGCGATCACCGGTGCGGAAATCGAGGAGATGGACACCGCCACCTTGCAGGAGCGGGTCCGCGATGTCGATGTCTTCGCGCGCGCCAGCCCGGAGCACAAGCTTCGCCTGGTCAAAGCCATTCAGGCGAACCAGCAGATCGTGGCGATGACCGGCGACGGGGTCAACGATGCGCCGTCGCTAAAGAAGGCCGATGTCGGCGTCGCCATGGGGATCAAGGGCACCGAGGTTACCAAGGAGGCGGCGGAAATGGTGCTGGCCGACGACAACTTTGCCTCGATTACCGCCGCCGTCAAGGAAGGGCGGACGGTCTACAACAACATTGAGAAGGCCATACTCTTCATGCTGCCGACGAACGTCGCGCAGGCGCTGGTGATTATGGCGGCGATCTTTATCGGCTTCACCGCACCGATCACGGCGCCGCAGATCCTCTGGGTCAACATGGTGACGTCGGTGGCGCTGGGGCTGGTGATTTCCTTTGAGCCGCACGAGCTCGACGTCATGCAGCGCGCGCCGCGGGTGGTCGACCGTCCGATACTGGACGCCTTCGGGGTTTGGCGGGTCTGCTTCGTCGGACTGGCGCTGCTGGCATTGACCCTCTGGGCGTTCTTCTGGATGAAGTCGAAGGGCGCTTCCGATGAACTGGCGCGGGCAGTGGCGGTGAATGCGCTCGTGATCGGCCAGGTCTTCTATCTGCTCAACAGCCGCTACAAGCTCGATTCGTCGCTGTCGATCACGGCGCATCTGGGCAACCGGTATCTGCTGATGGGGATTGGCGCGGTCGTGGCGCTGCAGCTGCTGTTTACCTACACGCTGCCGTTCCAGGACTTGTTCGAGACCGAAGCCATCCCGCTGTGGATTTGGCCGTGGCTGTTCTTGGGCGGTCTCGTGTTCTTCCTGATCGTGGAGGCGGAGAAGCTGATCATCCGGACAAGCCGGCATCGCCGCGTTCTCGCTCAGGTTGCAACGGCACCGGCCGCCTGAGCCGGTTGCCGTGGCGAGCCCGAACGCGCAGTTCGGGGAATTGGCCGTTTGCTCCGCTGCGTAGCCGACCGGAGGTCGGCACTGAACGGGACGCCGGGCATAGTCTTGGGACGGCCGGCTCAGGCCAGGCGGCAAGGGGGCCGGTACAATAGAGCCGAGCGGTCGAGGCGGGGGCGCACCGGGCGCGCAATCCTCGACCAGCGATCGGATTTCTGGGGAGAGAATGCCGATGGAAAGGCGAGAGCTACTGTTGGGCAGCGCCAGCGCCGCGGCGGCGGGGCTGCTTTATGGCCGCGCCCAGGCAGCAGAAACGCCGCCGGAGATCGTCGCCGCGGTAGAGCGATTCCGCGCCTCGATCCCAAGCAATTTCAGCCAGGATTACGTCGAGCACGCGGTCATCCCGTTTTTCCTGACCAGTTTTTACGAAGGCGAGCGGCCGACGCTGCCGATGATCGACGTGACCTTCAGCAAGGAAAACGCGCTGCCGTTCGACCTCTGGGGGCTGATCTACGAAGGCTGGAAACCGACCGAGGGGGAGGGCGTCACCGTCTTCCTGCAGGGGCTCGAAGAGCGCGGCCCCAACAATTTGCGCAAGCGGATCTATTTTTCGGCGCTGACCCCGGACCTCTACCGTCCGATGTACGGCGACAAGGTTGTTTCATTCTTCGATCGACTCCTCGACCCGCAATATACCGGCAAGCCGTTCATGCGGCACTATCTCGACTATTATTTCGACATCTACTGGGATCTGCACGTCGGCGTAAAGGGCGACGCGATCCCGCACAAGGTTCGACAAATCGGCGAGAGCTTCAACACCGTCCTGGCCTACCGCGACCCGACGCAGCAGATCGTCTACAATAATTATATGACCGTGCGCTCGCTGCTCCCCTTCCTCAAATCGTGGATTGACGAGCGGGTCGACGATGTCGCCAATGGCCGGGTGGCGAATCCCGAGCGGACCTTTGCCTATTATTGGCTGAAAAATGCCGGGAATGGCGAGCATTTCAGCAAAAAGGATATTGTCTTCGAAGTGTTCCATAATTTTGTGGCGCTCAGCCAATGGGGCAATACGATCTTTGGCATCATGTCGCGCCTTTCGCCGGATGGCGGCAATGCCGAGGTCCGCGCCGCTTTTGCAAAGACGATGAGCGGCGCCTACGACAACGCCAACGGCGCGCCCTACACGCCGCTCGAACTATTGGTGATGGAGCTGTTCCGCACGATCTCGCCGAATGGCGGCAGCATTTCGGCGATCCACGATGCGCGGAATACCGCCTATGGCGTCTCGCCGCATGAGCGCTTCGGCCTGCGCTTCCGGCGCAACAGCTACATCAGCACGCCGCACACCGCGACGAGCTTCGAGCCGATGCATTGGAAGGACCCGCAGGCATTCGATCCCGATCGCTACCTGAGCGTGCCGACCAGCGCCCAGATCGACGAGGATAAATGCCGCCAGATCGGATTGGCCCGGTGCCCCTTCGAGATCACCACCTGGCCAGTGAGCGACGGCCGCCAGGCCGGACTGACCAATAGCGGGTTTGGCACGGTGTTCGGGGTGGTCGCCGACAAGCCATTGCCGGTCTGCGATTATGCCGGCTTTGCGCCGTTCGGCTTTGGCTATCGGCGGTGCCCCGGCGAGCAGCTGACGATCGAGGTCTTCGCCGATTTCCTGCGCAAGGTGTGGCGCGACAAGATCGCCTTCCGCAAGCTCAATCTCCCCAATCCGGGACGGGTTCCGATCGGGCCCAACGCGGTAATCAGCGACGATATCGGGTTTACCAAACCGGCCTGATCGCGGTTCTCCCTGTACCCGGCCGGCGCCGGCCCGGACAACGCATCGGTTGCGAGGCCGCATGCGCTGGCCGAACCGCGCTCGCGGCTCGAGCGCGCGCCATCCGGGCGCCAACAGCCCCGCCGCCGCCGGGTTTGACCATAGGGAAGCCGGCCTGGCGTCGGCGGAGCTGGGTTCGGCAAAAGCGTGGCTCGCCGGCGTGGCGCTGCTCTGCGGCGCGGCGGCGCTGGCGATGTTCCCCGGCCAGGCATGGTCCGGCTCCGCGCGCGACTACCTTAGCGCGCCGATCGACACCTGGCTCACCTTCTACAATTTCGGCTATTCAACCGCGGTAACGCCCGAAGATGGCATGGATCTGACGTCGAGCATTCGCTCCAACGTGCTCTCGCAGTCGGTCGTCGTCACCCGGACCATGGATTACTGGGGTCGCACCGGCGGAATCTCGGTGGTCTTGCCCTATCGCTCGCTGAACGCGACCTCGGACGCTTTTGGCGCCGCGAACCAGGGGGTCTCCGATCTTGGCTTTCTTTGGCAGGTGAACATTTTCGGGGCGCCGGCGCTGACCCGGGAGCAGTTTCGCTCCTATGTTCCCCAGCCCTTCGCCAGTTTTCACCTGTTCCTCGGCACCCCGCTCGGCAAATACGATCCGACCAACCCGCTGAACCCCAGCGCCAATCGCTGGACGTTCTTTCCGACGGTCAACTACAGCTACACGCCCGACCGCGGCTGGACATGGTTCGAGACCTATCTGTCGACCAAGATATTCACGGCAAATGCCGACTACCGGGTCGGCGGCGCTTCCAGCCTGACCCAAAAGCCGCTTTTCCTGATCGAGGAGCATGCGAGCCGCAATCTTACCCGCGCGCTTTGGCTTTCGGCGGACGCCTATTACAACGCCGGCGGCGAGACCAGCATCGACAGCGTCGGGCAGGGCAATGCGGCCGATACATTGCGGATCGGCGTCGGTGCCGGGGTGAGCCTGTGGGCGGGAGGCGATTTGACGCTCAATTATGACAGGGTCGTCGCCAAGCCGGTTGGCGAGCCCGACGCGCAAACCTTGCGAATGACCCTGAGGCAGGTCTGGTGACATCCTCGCCGCCCGAGGCACAGCCCGCTGCGCGAACAATGGAATTCGACAACGGAAACATCGCGAGGATCGCTCGCGACCCTGGGGCGCGCTAGTAAAGGCCGGGGATCAGGCGGGAGGTTTGGGCGCGGTAGCTATCGTATTCCTTGCCGAATTGGCTGTGCAGCAGGCGTTCTTCGGCGCGGATGCGGGCGACGAGCGGCGGGATCAGCAGCGCGGTCAGCAGCACCCCGACCATCGAGCGGAAGGCCAGGCCCCAGCCCAGCGAATTGACCAGCAACCCCAGATAGCTGGGATGGCGGATGACCCCGTAGACGCCGCTGGTGACCAGGGTGTGCCCAGGCTGGATCGCCACCAATCCGCTGAACCGGCGGCCGAGCACCACGACCGGCCACAGCCGCAGCGCGCCGCCGGCGGCGAACAGCGCGACGCCGAGCCAGCGAATGGCCTCGCCGTCGATGATCCAGAACCCGGTTCGGTCGGTATAGGCCGGCAGGTAGGCGTCGAGCAGCCCGATCAGCGCGAAGGCGCCGATGACCCAGCGGTTGCCGCGATCCTCGCGCTCGCCGGGGCTCAGATTGCCGCCGGCGAAGAACGCCGCGCCAGAGAGCGCGAATGTTACGATCGCCAGCGCGATCAATGCCGGGTGCGCGAAGAACCCGGCAAACCCGCCCCAGCCGAGGACCGCCAGGCCGAGATAGGCAGCAACGCCGAGCACGATCAGGGTCAATCGGATCATTGTCGGCATGGCAAGCGCAGCGTGGGTGCGGTCGTCGCCCGGAGCACGGGCGGCAGCGGTGGCGAAATCAGCGATGGCCAAATTGACCGAGCGAAGCCGCAGTGTCGAGGCGTATCGCCCTCGCGATCCCGAACGCTCGCGGCTTGCCGGAGCGGGGCGACCGCGCTGCCGATTACTGATTTGGCCCGGACCCGGGGCGGAAGCGGCGACCGGCCGGCTTTCGCAGCGCTCGCCCGCGGGCTATACCACGGCGAATTGGCGGCGGTTTGACCGGAGGCGAGGCCATGGAGATCGAGGCTGCGGTGTTTCGCAAGGTGCGCGAGCCACTGACCATCGAGGCGGTGGAGATCGACCAGCCGTGGGGACGCGAGGTGCTGGTGCGCACGGTGGCGACCGGGGTGTGCCACAGCGATCTGCACGTGGTCGACGGGATCGGGCGGTTCCCGCTCGACCGGCCGATCGTGCTCGGCCATGAGGGCGCCGGCGTGGTCGAGGCGGTCGGCGCCGATGTGACCGCGGTCAAGCCGGGAGATCATGTGGTCGCCTGCCTCTCGGGCTTTTGCGGCGCCTGCCCGCAATGCCTGTCGGGACACCCCAATCTGTGCACCGGCGGGCTCGTCACCCGCCCCGACAGCGCCACGCCGCGGCTGTCGCAGCGAGGCCAGCCGGTGCGCCAGTTCATCGGCATTTCGAGCTATGCCGAAAAGATGCTGCTGCACGAGAACTCGCTGGTGAAGATCGATGCCGAACTGCCGCTCGACCGCGCGGCGCTGGTCGGCTGCGGGGTGTTGACCGGGGTCGGCGCGGCGTTGCGCAGCTCGGGGCTCCAGGCCGGGCAGAATGTCGCGGTGTTCGGCTGCGGCGGGGTCGGGCTGTCGATCATCCAGGGGGCGCGGATCGGCGGCGCCCGGCAGATCATCGCGGTCGATCAGTTCGACTCGAAACGCGAGATGGCGACCCGCGCCGGGGCGACGGATTTTGTCAACAGCGCCGAGGACGACCCGGTCAAGAGGGTGCGGGCGCTGACCGGCGGGTTGGGCGTCGACCATGCGTTCGAGGCGGTCGGGGTGGCGAGATTGGTGCGCCAGGCGATCGAGAGCCTGGCGATCCGCGGCACCGCGACGATTGTCGGGGTGTTGCCGCCGGACGCGATGATCGAGTTCCCGTGGATGGCGATCCGCCCGGAATGCAAGGTGCAGACCTCGCGCATGGGTTCGAACCAGTTTCGCACCGACATCCCGCTCTATCTCGATTTCTATCGGCAGGGCCGGCTCGACCTCGACGCGATGGTGACCCGGCGCGGCCGTCTCGGCGACATCAACGAAGCCTTCCGGGCGATGAAAGCCGGCGAGGTCGCGCGCACGGTTCTGACGTTCGATTAGGTTTTCGGGAGAAGGTAAATGAATTACCAGCACATCCGGGTGGAGCCGCTCTCGACCTGGCTCGGGGCCGAGGTGGCCGGCGTCGATCTGGCGGCCCCGGTTGCGGACGAGACATTCGCCGAGATCCGCCACGCCTTTGGTGAGTACGGCGTCGTGTTTTTCCGCGATCAGCGCCTGACGCCGGAGCAACACGTCGCCTTTGCCGAGCGCTTTGCGCCCATTGACATCAACCGCTTCTTCTCGGTCCTTCCTGGCTATCCGATGATTGCCGAGGTCCGCAAGGAGCCCGAGCAGACTCGAAATATCGGCGGCGGGTGGCACACCGATCACAGCTATGACCAGGTGCCGGCGCTGGGTTCGATGCTCTATGCCCGCGAGGTGCCGAAGACCGGCGGTGACACATTATTCGCCAGCATGTACGCGGCCTATGACGCGCTGTCCGACGGGCTCAAGGCGACGCTCGAGGGGCTGCGCGCGTGTCATTCGAGCCGTCACGTGTTTGGCCCCGAGGCCCATGCGCGCCGCGGCGACCTCGTCGGCCGGATTGGCAATCCCGAACTGGCGACACAGGACGCGACCCACCCCGCGGTCATCCGCCATCCCCAGACCGGCCGCAAGGCGCTCTACGTCAACCCTGGATTCACCCTGCGGTTCGAGGATTGGACCGAGGAGGAATCACGCCCGCTGTTGGAATATTTGTATCGCCACGCGACGCGCCCGGAATTCACCTGCCGCTTTCATTGGCGGGAGGGCTCGTTGGCATTGTGGGACAACCGTTCGACTTGGCACTTTGCGGTCAATGACTATCACGGTGAGCGCCGCCTGCTGCACCGTATTACGATCCAGGGCTCGCCGCTGAACTGAGGCTGACTTAACCGGGAGGAGGCGGCTTCCAAGCTTTCTGCCTCCATAACGTTTCCCCGGAGAGAACCTCGTTTCAGGACGAGCACAATATCGTAAATCACAGGGCGGGCGGAGCGCAGTGCAGCCGCAAGCGGTTGGGCGGGCACGGCGGGTTACACCCGCCCTACGGATTCTCGCGCTTCCTCGTTCCCCGAAGTGTACTCCCGACGGAAAGCCCGTGCGGATGGGACGGATTTCAAGCCGCGGTACGGCGGCTGTTTGCCGCGGTTTACCGGATCACCACGATTTCGACGCCGATATCGAGGCTTGCCCAGATCCGGTCGGCTGTCACCACCGGGCATCCCAATCGGTCGCCGAGTGCCAGACAGGCACGGTCGCCGAGCGACAGGCCGGCGCGCCGGGTGGTCGAGCGCAGCCTCGCCGCGATGCGCGCCTGAGGCTCATCGAATGGAATTATCCGCAACTCCAGCCGCGCGACAGCAACGACGGCTTCGCTCTCGGGGGTGCCGAACTCCTGCAGCCGCGCCAGCACCTCCGATAGATTCACCGCGCTGATCGAGGCTCCGGCAAGGCGCGTCGGATCAAAGCGCGTGATCGGCTCGCCGACCAACAACGCGATAATAGCGGAAGCATCGGCAACGATATCGTCGTCATTCACGCGCCGCCTCGGCGCGACGCTCGTCGATCAACTCCTGTACCAGATCGCGTCCCTTGGGGACGTATCGCGCTACGATGGCCTGTGCTTCTTTGATCGCCTGCTGTTTGGTGCGCAGGCGCAATTCGCCTTCGCCGACCGTCTCGACCAAGAGTTCATCGCCCGGCTTCAAACCGGCCGCAGCGCGGCATTCGGCCGGAATGACAATGCGGCCCTGCTGGTTGATGCGTGTCCTGCCTCGCATGTCAAATCCCGAGGTTAGTGTCACCTGTAGAATAAATGACACCCTAGCCTCGATAGGTCAAGCAGCAGCTTATTCGACCCAATCTGTCGGGTCTGCTAAGCTCGCCATCCAGAGGGAGAACGCGATGCTGAAGACGACGCGCGACATGATCATGCCGACGGCGATCACCGGGTCGTATCCGCGGCCATTGTGGTTCGATGCCAGCCTGCAAGGGCGGTCGTTCAAGGCCGCACTCGGCGACTCGCTGTTCCGCGAGCAGTATCTCGATGCGGTCGCCGCGGTGATCAACGCGCAGGAGGCGGCCGGGCTCGACATCGTCACCGACGGGGACAGCCGGTTCGACCTCGCGGTCGGCGGCAAATCCTGGTTCTTCTACCCGATCGAGCGGCTGGGCGGCATTCACGGGCACCGCAGCACCTCGCAGGGCTGGATGGGGCGGCACGGGCTGCAGCCCGGCCATATCCTGTGGGAGGTGCAGGAGGCCTATCAGCCGGCGATCGTCACCGAAAAGCTGAGCCGCGGGCCGCTCGAATACGCCGCGCTGTGGCAGATCGCCCAGCGCCTCAGCGACCGCCCGGTCAAGTTCGGCACGATCTGCGCGCCCGGCGTGGCGAGCATGCTGTGGAACCAGCACTACCCCGACGACAAGGCGATGGTGCTGGAACTGTGCGACATCATGAACGCCGAATTGCGCGAACTGGCCGATGCCGGGTGCCCGGTGATCCAGGTCGAGGAGCCGCGCCATCACGGGCTGACGACGCGGCCCGACTGCACCGAGGCCGATCTCGAATTCCAGACGCAAGCGTTCAACCGCCAGCTCAAGGGCGTCCAGGCCGAGATCTGGGCGCATACCTGCTGGGGCAATCCCAACCAGCAGCGGGTCTATTGGGAGGTGCCGAGCTACGAGCGCGCCCTGCCCTATCTGCTGCAGCTCGATGCCGACGTGATCACCTTCGAATGCGCCTCGAGCGGCGGCAAGGATTTGCCGCTTTTTGCCAAGTACCAGACCGACAAGAAGATCGGCATCGGCGTGGTCAATCACTGCAACACGATCGTCGAACCGCCCGAGCACGTCGCCGGGCTGATCAGGAAGGCGCTCGAATACATCCCGGCCGAGCGGCTGGTGATCACCACCGATTGCGGTTTCGGCCGCGAGGGGCTGTCGCGGCGCATCGCCTATTACAAATGCGTCAGCCTGGTGCAGGGCGCCAACATCGTGCGCCGCGAGCTGGGCCTGCCCGAAGCGCATATTCGCGCCGCCGACCCGAAGCTTTATTTTGCCGGCGCCGATCGAAAATGATTAGATGTTTCGGTCCGATGCCGACCGACGGTGTGACGCGGCAGGCGCCTCCAGGACGGAAGGCCCCCCATGACCCATGACATTTTTCTCAGTTATTCCCACACCGATCGGAAGATCGCCGATAAGTTCATCAAAATTGCTTCCGCCCGAGGGCTCCGTGTTTGGTATGACCAGTTAATTCTTGGCGGGCAGGATTGGCGCGGTACGATCGTCGATGCGTTGAACAATTCTACCATGATGTTGATTTTTTCTCAGATGAAACAAACGATGCGACGCAGCTTATCAAGGAACTCGCGATCGCCGACGGGCTCGGAAAACCGGTGGTGCCGTGCTTCTTGAGAATATAGAGCCGAGCGGCGCTTATCTATATGAGATGGCGACCCGTAACTGGGTGGCGTTATACCCGGATCGCCAGTCCAGGCTGGGGCGGCTGGCGAATGCGTTATTGCAACAACTGCGCAACGACAATCATCGTGGCGGACTTGATCCGCCGGTAAGTTCATCGAGACCCAAGCCGCCGATCCTGTCGATAACCCGCGCACGCCACCAGAGCGGCTCGATCGCGGTCATACCCAAGAGCACCGCGACAGCTTCTGCGAACCCGCAACCCAGAATTGGTTCCCCTCAGGTGTTATGATCCTTTCATTCTTGGACCAGTCTTGATCGGAATTTTCATCTGGACTATCAGCTCGTTACGCAACGGTACTTTGGTTTAATTTGATCGCGATTAGCCTATATTGGGGAGTATTGGCGTTCAGGCATGCCAGGGAAAACAAAGGAATATTTTCTGTTTCCTCCATGCTGAGCTACGCGGCGATCGGCTTTTTGATCATACTTTTGGTCTTCCCCGATTGGATCGTCGGCATGAGCAGATCGAGGTATTACCATTCTGGCATGATTGGCGAATATATTTTGTTATATTTAATCGCAACCGCCGTCATCGTATTTTACCGGTTGCTTATAGGAAGGTCATGTTGCGCAGGATTTTTAGAGAAAAGATCGGCAAACATCATCGCGCAAGCAGCCTGACGCAGGCGCCTGACGATGTCCCGGGTCAGCAGGCGCCAACATCGATCCGCCGCGAGCTGGCCTGGCCGACGCGGCGCCGACCCGACGCCGGCTGCTGTTGTCGGAAGACCTTCAGGACGGCTTTTCCTGGCGCGGCGTGACGATCGCCAACCCGTTCGCCGCTTCGCGTCATCCGCTGCTCGACGCCCTGCTGGGGGGCGAAGCCGGGCCGACGGAAGCGCCCTGAGCCGTCAAACGGGAGAAACTCGGATGATCGCGATCCAATCCGTCGCCCATTTCAGCATTCCGGTCAGCGATGTCGCGGCCAGCACCCGGTTTTATACCGAGATCGTCGGCTGCCGGCATCTATCGACGGTGCCGGGCGGGCAGATGGCGTTCCTCGATGCGGCCGGGACCTGTCTCATTCTGGTAAAGCGCGAGCCGCCGATCAACCCGGTGCCCGACAATCACGGCGGGGTGCATCATTCCTTTGCCGTTGCGCATCAAGATTACCAGGCCGCGCTCGATCATTTGCGCGCGCATGATATCGAGATCACCTTCGAGGAAGACCGGCAGGGCGGCGTGCTGAACGGGCCGCGCGCCTATTTCCACGATCCCGACGGCACCGTGCTGGAATTCATCGATCTGACGAGCTATGCCGGCGAACCGGCATGATGTTTGCGCGATCGAGGCGGACTGGTTGACGATGCCAGCGATATCGCCACCAACGGGATGGAGGCCGGGGTGAAATTCGGCAATTTTCTGTTTCCGGACAGCCGCGATCCCGAGCGCGACGGGGTCGTGATCGACGAGACGCTGCGCGAAGCCTGGCTCTCCGACGAACTTGGCGTCGATGTCATCTGGCTCGCCGAGCATCATTTCGACGGCATCTGCGCCTATGCCGATCCGATCGGCTTTGCCGGCGCGCTCGCCACCACCACCCGGCACAGCAAAATCGGCTTTGCGGTGTTGCAGATGGCATTGCACCACCCGATCCGGCTGGCCGAGCAATTGGCGGTGCTCGACCACATCACCAAGGGCCGGCTGATCGTCGGCCTCGGCCGCGGCTCCTCCTTCAACATCTATGATTATCAGGGTTTCGGCATCGATCATCGCGAGGCGCAGGCGCGTCTCGACGAGGCCGAGGCGATCATGGTCCAGGCCTGGACCGGCGACAGCCTGCGCCATCATGGCCGGTTCTGGGATCTCGAAGTGCCGATGCTGCGGCCGCTTCCCTATACGAGGCCGCACCCGCCGCTGATCCGCGCCGCCTCCGGCGAGGCCTCGATGCTGGAACTGGCGCATCAGGGGCGCCCGTTTCTGATGAACGTACAGCCGCTGGCGGTGACGCGGCAGCGCTTTGCGCGCTACCGCGAGGCGATGCAGCAAGCCGGCTTCGACGACCAAAAAATCGCCGGCAGCCTCGACCAATGCTGGGTGTGGCGCAACGTCTTCGTCGCCGAGACCGACGCCGAGGCGGAGCGGATCGGCGTCCCGATGTTCCAGGCGATGGTCGAGGCGCGGGCCGCATTGCGCAACCGCATCTACCGCGAGACCGGGCTGCGGATCGAGGTGCCGGCGGGCGATTTGCCTTCGGCCCGGGCCGGGGCCGAGCACGGCTTTATCCACGGCTCGCCGGCGCGGGTGGCCGAGGCGATCGCCGAAATCGACGGGATCGGGGTCGGCGGGGTGATCGCCACCTTTCGCCTCGGCCCGCTAACCCACGAAGCCGCGGCCGAGAGCCTGCGCCTGTTCATGGCCGAGGTCGCGCCGCAATTCGGCCATGAGGTCGCGAGGCGGTAAGTGCGTGCCTGGCCTAGCTAAACGCCGAAGGTAAAGCGGCTGCCGATATTGGTGGTGACGAGGCGATCGGGCATTTCGCGCTGCATCGCCGCGATGAATTTGCCGCCGCTGCAATGCATCGGCACGACCACGTCGGGGGCCAGGCTTTTGAGTTCGGCGACGGTATGCTCGACATAATCGATCGGCGCCGGCCCGAGATGGAACCCGCCGAGCACCGCGTGCAGTTTGCCGACCCCGGACACCGCCATCGCCGCCTTGATCGTGTTGATCAGCCCGACATGCCCGCATGAGGAGATGACGACGAGGCCGCGGCCCTGCACGACGTAACAGGTCGCGTGTTCGTCCGGATGCTGGTCTGGGACGAGGCGGCCCAGCCGCTCTGCTTCGGTGAAGTGTTCGGGCGCCGGCGCCCCGGGTTCGACCAAGGTGCTGCCCGATATCTGCTCGAAGGACTGGCGCGCGATATGCCCGGTGGTGAACGGCCCGAGCAGCGCCCGCGCGGTATCGCAGCAAACCGTGCCGATTTGGGCCGCTTCGATCGCCTGGCGGTCGAGTGCTCCCCACGACACCGGATCGGCGCCGCGCTGCTTGATCCATTTTTCGGCAAAGGCGTTGTCGCCGCCGGCATAGCAGTTTCAGATCGGAAGAGACGCGGCGCGATTGATGGGCGACGAACCCTTCGAGCCCGCCGAAATGATCGCGGTGGCCGTGGCTCAGGATCAGGCCGTCGATCCGGCCCGGATCGAGGTCGAGCAATTCGAAGTTGCGGATCAGCACCTCGGGCGTGTAGCCGAAATCGAGCAGATACTGCGACCGGGCGCCGGCCTGCGCCGATTCGAGGTGCAACGACAAGCCCCACTCGCCGGCAAAGGTCGAGCGCTCATGGCCGGGGATATGGCGGACATGCTCGATGCTGACCACCGGGTGGGCGGCATCGGCGATGAACCGGTCGTAAGCCGAGTCGACCAGCACCCGGACCGAGAGGCGATCGACGACAGGGGCGGCAAACGGTTCTGCCGGGGTCAATCCGATGCTCATTGCCTTCCTCCCATCCTTCGGCCGCTCGAACCCTAGCACGCCAACCGATCGCCGCGCGACCGATGCGCGGGGCGCGGGTGGACAAGGCAGATAGCGATCGACAGTCTCGCACCTCTGCTCGCTGGGCCAGGGATCGGTCAATCTGTGTCTCTCTCCGACCTTTGGACGATTCTGGATAGCCGCGGGTTCGCTCGCATCGTCGGGCTGTCGCTGGAGGTCAGCCTGACCGCCGCCATGCTGGCGAGCTTGCTCGGCATTGGGCTGGGCGCCGCTCTCGCGGTCTTCCCGATCCCCGGACGGCGGCTCCTGATCGTCGCCCTCAACGCCCTGCTGGGGCTGCCGCCGGTAGTCGTCGGGCTGGGATTGTATCTGCTTCTCTCCCGCACCGGGCCGCTCGGCGGGCTCGGCCTGCTGTTTTCGCCGGGCGCGATGGTGCTGGCGCAGACCGTGCTGGCGCTGCCGATCGTTGCCGCACTCGCCCATGCCGGCACGACCGATTTATGGGCCGAGTATGGCGGCCCGCTGCAGGTGGACGGCGCGACGCGACTGCGCGCCATGGTCCATTTGTTGGCGATCGCGCGGACGCGGCTGATCACGGCGATTCTCGCCGGTTTCGGCCGGACCATTTCGGAGGTCGGTGCGATCCTGATCGTCGGCGGCAATATCGCCGGCTACACGCGCACGATGACGACCGCGATCGTGCTCGAAACCAGCGAGGGCAATTTGTCGCTGGCGCTCGGACTGGGCTTTGTGCTGATCGGCATTAGCATCGTGGTCAGCGCAACGATTTTCGCGCTCGGCGCCAGGGGAGGGCAGTCGCGATGAACCAGAAACGGGCGGCGATCGCGATCGCCATGCTGGCGACCGCGTTCGGCGGCGGCGCCAGTCGCGCCGAGCAGCAGAAACCGACGCAATCGATCGTGCTGGCCTCGACCACTTCGGTCGACAATTCCGGGCTGCTCGCGCACATCCTGCCCGGTTTCACCAAGCAGACCGGGATTTCGGTGCATGTCCTGGCGCAGGGCACCGGTCAGGCATTGGCGACGGCGGCGCATGGCGACGCCGATCTGGTGCTGGTCCACGATCCCGAGGCCGAGCAGAAATTCATCGCGGCGGGGGACGGCGTCGACCGCCGGCAGATCGCCTGGAACGATTTCATCCTGGTCGGTCCGCGCTCGGACCCGGCACATATCGCGGGCGGTCATGACGCAGTCGCGGCGTTGCAGGCGATCGCCGCCGCCAAGGCGCCGTTTGTCTCGCGCGGCGACAAGAGCGGCACCGATGCGCTCGAACACCGCCTGTGGCGCACCGCCGCGATCGACCCTGCCAAAGAGGGCGAGGGATCGTGGTACCGCGATATCGGCGGCGGCATGGGTGCGGCGCTCAATACCGCCCAAGCGATGGGCGCCTACACGATCAGCGATCGCGGCACCTGGCTGAGCTTTGGCAACAAGGGCGACCTCGCGGTGCTGGTCGAGGGCGATCCGCGATTGCTGAACCGCTACGACGTGATCCTGCTCGACCCGAACAAGCATCCGCAGGCCAAGCAGGAGCCCGCCCGCCGCTTTGCTCGGTGGCTGGTGTCGCCCGAGGGCCAGGCCGCGATCGGCGGCTACAAGGTCAAGGGCGAGCAGCTGTTCCATCCCTCGGCCGCCGCGCCTAAATGAGGTGACCGCTCGCCGCGAAGGGGGGCTAGGGCTGGGCTAGGGCGGGTCGGCGTCGGACCAGGCTTCGGCGCTGGCGCCGGCGAGGGCGCGCACCCGCTCCTCGTCCTTGGCGAATTCGGCGGCGGCGCCGGAATAGACGATGCGGCCATTGTCGAGCACATAGGCGCGATCGGCAATCTCGACCGCGGCGCGCACATTCTGCTCGACCAGGAGGATCGAGATGCCCTCCTGCCGCGCCGCGGTCACCACCCGGAACACCTCCTGCACGATCAGCGGGGCGAGCCCCTGCGACGGCTCGTCGAGGATCAGCAGCCGCGGATTGAGGATCAGCGCGCGGGCGATCGCCAGCATCTCCTGCTCGCCGCCGGAAAGCTGGCGGCCGTTGCTGGCGCGGCGCTCGGCCAGCCGCGGAAACAGCGCGTGGATGCGGGCGATGGTCCACGGCCCCGGCCGTTCGAGCGGAACCAGCAGATTCTCCTCGACCGTCAGATTGGCGAAGATGCGCCGCCCTTCGGGGACGTAGCCGACCCCGAGCGCGGCGATGCGGTAGGGCGGCCAGCCGGCGGTGGCGCGGCCGAACACCGTCACCGCGCCGCTGCGCGGCGGGGTCAGCCCGACCAGGCTGCGCAAGGTCGTGCTCTTGCCGGCGCCGTTGCGGCCCAAGAGGGTGACGATCTCGCCCTCGCCGACTTCGAGGCCGACGCCGTGCAGGATATGGCTCTTGCCGTAAAAGGTGTGCAGCTGTTCGGCGACGAGGGCCGGGCCGGTCATGCCGCGTGTCCGAGATAGGCCGCCTGCACCGCCTCGTTGGCGGCGATCTGCGCGCGGCGCGCCTTCGGCCAGCACCCTGCCCTCGGCCAGAACCATGATGCGGTCGGCCAGGTGAAAGACGACGCGCATATCGTGCTCGATCAGCACGATCGTCAGCTGTTCCTCGCGGTGCAGGCGGCGGATCAGCCGGGTGATGTCATAGGTTTCCTGGTCGCCCATCCCGGCGGTCGGCTCGTCCAGCAACAGCAGACGCGGGTTCAGGGCGAGCGCCATCATGATCTCGGTGGCGCGCTGGTCGCCATGGCTCAGTTCGCCGACCAGCCGGTCCGCCCGATCGGAGAGGCCGCCGCGGCCGGACAGATCGGTCACCCGGGCCTCGACCGCCGCCGCCGCCCGGCGCGAGATCCACGGCCGCAGGCGATGGCCGGCGGCGACCTCGACCGCGATGCGCAGATTGTCGCGCACCGTCAGCTCGGGGAACACCTCGGTGATCTGGAAGGTGCGGGCGATGCCGCGCCATACCCGCCGCGCCGGCAGCAACCGGGTGATATCCTCGCCGTCGAACCGGATCCGGCCGGAGCTCGGCGGCAGAAATCCGCTGATCATGTTGAAAAAGGTGGTTTTGCCGGCGCCGTTCGGGCCGATCACGGCGCGCAGCTCGCCCGCCTCGACCGCCATCGACACCGCGTCGACGGCGACCAGGCTGCCGAACCGGCGCGAGACGGCCTCGACTTCGAGCAGGCTCACCGCGCGCTCTTTCGCCCGATGATGCCGAGCACGCCGCGCGGAAAGAACAACACGACGAGCACGAAAAACAGGCCGATGAACGACATCCAGTTGGCGGTCTGGCTCGACACGTAATCCTGCAGCACGACAAAGATCGCGGCGCCGACCAGCGGTCCCCAGAACACCCGCATCCCGCCCAGCACCGCCATGATCACGAAATCGCCCGACTGGTCCCAGCGCAGATCGTGCGGGTCGGCGAAATTGTTGAGCAGCGCATAGAGCGCGCCGGCGAGGCTGACGAACAGGCACGAGATCAGCCAGGACAGCCAGATATGCCGGTCGACCGGGATGCCGAGAAACCGCGCGCGGCGCTCGTTCTCGCGGATCGCCAGCAGGGTGCGGCCGAATGGCGAGCGCAGCAGCGCCGCCATGATCCCCACCGCGACGGCAAAAAACACCAGCACGAAATAATAGAAGGCGCGATCGTTGCCGAGAATGTCGAATTTGACGAAGCCGAGGTCGATCGGCGCGCGCTGCCAGCCGGACAGCCCGTCATCGCCGCCGGTGACCGAGTTCCAGCGATAGGCGATGAAATAGAACACCTGGCCGAAGGCGATCGTCACCATCGCGAAATAGATGCCGCGCAGGCGCACGATCAGCACGCCGATGATGGCCGCGGCGACGGTCCCGGCGACCACCCCGACGGCGATGCCGGCGAGCGTGTTCGGGACCAGGTATTTGATCGTCAGCCCGGCGCCGTAGACGCCGAGGCCGAAATAGGCGGCGTGGCCGAACGACAGAACGCCGGTGAAGCCCAACAGGAAATTCAGCGACATCGCCGCCAGCGCCAATACCAGCACCTGGCTTCCCAGCGCCGTGTAGCCGCCGATCCAGCCGAGCCAATAGGGCATGGTCAGCAGCAGCAGCCAGACCGCGATATCGGCGCTGCGCCGGGTGAGCGGGCTCACTAGAACCGGCCTTCCTCGCCGAGCAATCCGCGCGGCCGGACCAGCAGGACCAGCGCCATCATCACATAGATGACCGCCTCGGAGGCGGACGGAAAGAACACGGTGGTGATCCCCGAGGCGACGCCGATCAGCAACCCGCCCAGCAGGGTGCCGGGCAGGCTGCCGAGGCCGCCGATGATGATGGCGACAAAGCTCGGCATGATCAGCGCGCTGCCGATCGTCGGCTGCAGGCCGAGCATGCCGGCGGCGAGCACGCCCGCGAGGCCGGCGAGATAGATGCCGAGGCCGAAATTGAGGCTGCGCAGGATGCGGGTGTTGACGCCGAGCACCGATACGGTTTCGAGATCGAGGGTGCCGGCGCGGATGCGCATGCCGAGCCGGGTGCGGTTCAAAATCAGAAACAGCGCCGCCACCGCGGCCAGCACCAGGGCGACCATGAACAGGCGATAGCCGGTCAGGAAAAAGAACCGGCTGCTGAGCGGGCTCGACAGCGCGGCCGGGATGGCGAAAGGCAGGGTGGCCGCACCCCAGACGAAGCGGGTGCCGTCCTCGAGGATAAAGGCGAGGCCAAAGGTCAGCAGCAGGCTGTACAACGGATCCCGGCCGTAGAGACGGCGGATCAGCACGCGCTCGACCACCAGGCCGATGCCAGCGGTCAGCACCGGCGCCAGCGCCAGCGCGCCCCAGAACCCGACATAGGGAACCAGGGTGTAGGCGAGGTAAGCGCCGAGGGCGAGAAACCCGCCATGCGCGAAATTGATCACGCCGGTCAGGTTCAGGATCAGCGACAGCCCGAGCGCCATCAGCCCGTAAAACGCGCCGATGACCAGCCCGTTGAACAGGTTGAACAGGATCAGCTGGGTCATCGGGGCAAGCGGCCGGGGCCCGGCATCAGCCGGGTCAGACCGGCCATTTGAGGTGGCAGCCGGTGTCGGCGACCGGCAGGGCGGCGTCGACGCCTTTGACCAGTTCGGTGACATGGAACAGATCTTCCGGCTCCGGGCCATGGGCGACGGCATCGCCGACATAGAGCGTCGGCATCAGCTGGTGGTCGCCGGCGCGATAGAAGGCATCGTACGGCATCAAGGCGATCTCGGGCGGGAGCTTGAAGTTTTCCAGCGCCTTGGCGAGCTTGACCGCATCGAGGCTCTTCTGCTGGTTGGCGACCAGCGCGCAGGTCCACACCGCGACATAGCCGAACCAATGGCGCGCGGTCGGCACCTTGCCGTCATTGACCTTGCGGATCGCGGCGACGAATTCGTCGAGATGCGGCACATTGGGCTGGACCCAGTACCATTCGAACACCCAGGTGCCGATGCGCGCCGCCGGCGGCAGACCTTCGAGGACTTCGAGCTCCTGCTGGGCGCCGGCGATGTGAAAGCGCTTGTCGAGGCCGAACTGGACCGCCTGCTTCAGCGCGTTGACCGCGTCGTCGCCAGCTTGCAGAAAGATGATGACGTCGGGGTTGGCCGCCTGCGCCTTGATCAGGTAGGACGAATAGTCGGTGGTGCCGAGCGGGGTCAGCGAAGCGCCGACCTCGGTGCCGCCGAACTTCTTGAGGCTGGCCTCGAAACCTTGCTGCAAGGTGTGCCCGAAAGCATAGTCGGGCGTAAGAAAGTACCATTTTTTGCCATATTTGCCAAACAGCGTCTTCGACACCGAATTGGTTTCCATGCGCGTCGTGTTGCAGACGCGGAAGACGTTCCAATGACAGTCGCTGCCGGTGACCGCGTCGGTGTGGCCGCCGGTGACGATGTGCAGTTTCCTGGCCTGGCTGGATAGTTCGCCGAGCGCGAGGGCCATCGCCGAATTGACGTTGCCGAGCAGAAAATCGACCTTGTCGCGCTCGATCAGCTTGTGGCCCTTTTGCACCGCGGTGCCGGTATCGCCGCTGGTCGAATCCTCGACCAGCAGCTGGGCCTGGCGGCCGAGGATGCCGCCTTTGGCGTTGATCTGGTCGATCGCCAACTGGCAGCCGATCTGCTCGTTCTTGCCGAGCTGGGCATAGGTGCCGGTCAGCGGATCGTCGAGGCCGAACTTGATCTCGTCGGCGGCCCGCGCGGTGATGGCAAAGGGCGCGGCGAACTGGGCGATGCCGGCGGCGGCGGCCGCCTTGATCACGCTGCGGCGGTCGAATTTCGGCAAACGGGTTGCGCTGATCATGGATCATTTCCTCCCGTCGATGGCGGTTTTGGCCGTTTGGCCGAGCGAGCCGCCTATTCGGCCGGCCGGCCGCGTCTATACCCCGATGCGGCTGAACTGTCGCGTGTTTAAGCTAGACGACAGGTTGTCGCTCCGAGCGCCCGGCGATGCCGGAGACGCCGCCGGCCGCGGCAGGGGTTTGGTCTTGGCGCCGGGGCGATGGCCGTGGTCTGCTGGGCGGCGGAGAAAAGGATGACCGACCCGATTTACCATTGCCCGGCCTGCGGGCGCGCCTGGGCCGCCGACCGGCCGCGCTGGCGCTGCGATTGCGGCAGCCATCTGAGCCTGACGCCGGGGCGCGGCCTGTCGCGGGGCGAGATCGCCGCGGGCGACGCCTCGCTATGGCGCTATGCCGCGGCGCTGGCGCTCGGCGGGCCGCCACGGGTCTCGCTCGGCGAGGGCTGGACGCCGCTGGTCCGCCGCGATTGGCACGGCGTTCCGGTCTGGTTCAAGCTCGAATTGCAGATGCCGACCGGGTCGTTCAAGGACCGCGGCAGCGCGGTCATGATCAACCATCTGATCGAGGCCGGGGTCGGGCCGATCCACGAGGATTCCTCGGGCAACGCCGGCGCCTCGATCGCCACCTACGCGGCGGCCGCGGGCATCCCATGCCGGATCTACGTGCCGGCCTCGGCGCCCCGCGCCAAGCTGGTGCAGATCGCCGCGACCGGCGCCGAAATCCGCGCGATCCCGGGCACCCGCCAGGCGGTGACCGAGGCCGCGCTCGCCGCGGCCGGCGAAAGCTTTTACGCCAGCCACAACTGGCACCCCTATTTTATCGAGGGCACCAAGACGCTCGCCTTCGAGCTATGGGAGCAGCTGGGATTTCGCCTCCCCGACAACATCCTGGTGCCGACCGGCTACGGCAGCAACATTCTCGGCCTCGACCGCGGTTTCGACGAACTCGAACGCGCCGGCGAGATCGAGGCGCGGCCGCGCCTCTATGCCGTACAGGCGCAGAATTGTGCGGCGCTGGCCGCGGCGTGGGCGGCCAAAGCCGACGGGTTCGTGCCGTTCGCCTCGGCCCCGACGATCGCCGACGGCATTGCCACGCTGCGGCCGGTGCGCACCGCCGAAGTGCTGCGGGCGTTGCGCCGCTCGCGGGGCGGCGTCGTCGCGGTCGGCGAAGACGAAATCGTGCCGGCGCTCGGCTATCTTGGGACGGCTAGGGCTGTTTGTCGAGCCCACTGCCGCCACCGTCGGCGCCGCGCTGACCCGGCTGTTGCGCGACGGCACAATCGCGCCGAGCGAGACGACGGTCGCGGTGCTGACCGGCCATGGTCTCAAGGCCGCCGAGCGCATCGGCGAGGCTCTCGGGCTCGCCACGGAAATCGCCGCGGCATAGCCGGGCGGGCGGCGGCACCGCAGCCGGATCGTTTGGCCGGCGAGCGCCGGGCGGCTCAGGCCTCGCGATGGCCGCAATCGAGGATGCGGGCCGGGCCATCGACGTCCGATTCCACAACCCTGACGCTCCACTCCCTGGGGCGGCCGCCATCTCTCGAATATTTCTGATTGACCTCGGCGACCGCCATTTCTCTGGCCTGCTGTTCGTTCTCGGCGATCAGAGTGGTGAAGTAGATGTCCTCGCCCAAGGACCTGGTGCAGCTGAACCGGTTCATTTTTCCGTCCTCCATAGCGCGCAGCCGGACGCACCAGACCAACCGATCGGGATCGGCAGGTCAAGCGCGGTCCACCCGCTGCCGAGCCCCGTTGCCGCACTGCCTGGTTGCCTCAAACCGCACCCGAGCAGAGCCGGAACCGGCTTCACAACCGCCGGCTTCGCGTGTATCGTCGGTCGTTTGTCTCCTATACACCTTCGGGACCGCCATGCCTTTCCTTGCCGATCGCCTTGCCCGGGTCAAACCATCGCCGACCATGGCGATGACCGCTCTCGCCACCGAGTTGAAGGCGGCGGGGCGCGACATCATCAGTCTGTCGGTGGGCGAACCCGATTTCGACACCCCGCCGAACATCCAGGAGGCGGCGATCGCGGCGATGCGGCGCGGCGAAACCCGCTACACCACCTTCGACGGCACGATCGAGCTGAAGCGCGCGGTCTGCGCCAAGTTCAAGCGCGAGAACCATCTCGATTACGAGACCTCGCAGATCACGATCAGCTCGGGCGGCAAGCAGGTGCTGTACAACGCCATGGTCGCCACCCTCAACCCGGGCGACGAAGTGGTGATCCCGGCGCCGTTCTGGGTGTCCTACCCGGAGATGGTGCTGCTGGCCGACGGCACCCCGGTGCCGGTGCCGTGCCCGCAAAACAACAGCTTCAAACTGCGCCCCGAGGATCTCGAAGCGGCGATCACGCCCCAGACCAAGTGGCTGATCCTGAACTCGCCGTCGAACCCGACCGGCAGCGCCTATACCGAGGCCGAACTGCGCGGCGTCGCCGAGGTGCTGTTGCGCCATCCGCAGGTCTGGGTCATGACCGACGACATGTACGAGCACGTCATATACGACGATTTCGACTACCACACGATCGCCGAGGTCGAGCCGCGGCTTTACGAGCGGACCCTGACCGTCAACGGCGTCTCCAAAGCCTATTGCATGACCGGCTGGCGGATCGGCTATGGCGGCGGCCCCAAGGCCTTGATCAAGGCGATGGGGGCGATCCAGTCGAACTCGACCGCCAACCCGTGCTCGATCAGCCAGGCGGCGGCGGTCGAGGCATTGACCGGGCCGCAGGATTTCATCCCGGTGCACAATCAGAGCTTCAAGGAGCGCCGCGATCTGGTGGTCGACATGCTGAACCGGATCCCGGGCCTGTTCTGCCCGCGGCCCGAGGGGGCGTTTTACGTCTATCCGTCCTGCGCCGGGGTGATCGGCAAGCGCACCCCCGCCGGCAGCACCATCGCCGATGACGGCGATTTCGCGCGCTATCTGTTGGAGGAAACCGGGGTCGCGGTGGTGCATGGCGAGGCCTTTGGCCTGTCGCCGCATTTCCGCATCTCCTACGCGGCCTCGCCCGAGGTATTGCGCGACGCCTGCACCCGCATCGAGGGCGCCTGCCGGGCCCTTTCGGCCTGAGCTTCGGGCGACGGCGCCGGCTGCGACCGGCGCCCGCCAGATTTCGATTGCGTTACAGCGGCCGGCCGCGCCAGATTTGACGGATAGACCGGGCGCCGCCGGGCCGCAGTCTCGGCCCCTGCGCGGTCGTCCAACAAGATGGCTGGAGGCGCCCAAATGGCCAATATGTCGGCGAATGTACCCGCGGCCCCGCGTTGCGCCGCCCTGATCGGCCCGTACCTGTCGGGCAAGACGACGCTGCTCGAAGCGCTGCTGTTCGCGGCCGGCTCAACCGGTCGGCGCGGCAGCGTGCGCGACGGCAATTCGGTCGGCGATCATGCCCCCGAGGCGCGCGCCCGGCAGATGTCGACCGAACTCAACGTCGCCAGCGCAAGCTTTCTCGGCGACCCGTGGGCGATCCTCGACTGCCCCGGCTCGGTCGAGCTGCTCTATGAGGCGCAGGGCGCGCTGCTGGCCAGCGATGTCGCCGTCGTCGTCGTCGAACCCGAGGTCGAGCGCGCGCTGACGATCAGCTCGCTCTTACGTTTTCTCGACCTGCACCAGATCCCGCACATGGTTTTCATCAACAAGATGGACAACGCCAATGCGCGGGTGCGCGACGTGCTGGCGGCGTTGCAATCGGTGTCGAGCCGGCCGCTGGTGCTGCGCCAGGTGCCGTTGCGCGGCGCCGAATCCGAAATCACCGGCTATGTCGACCTGGTCAGCGAGCGCGCCTATCGCTATCGGCCGGGCCAGGCTTCGGATCTGATCCCGTTGCCGGACGGGTTCTGGGACCAGGAGCGCGAGACCCGCACCGGCCTGTTGGAAAAGCTCGCCGATTTCGACGACACCCTGCTCGAACAGCTGCTCGAAGAGGTCGAGCCGCCCAAAGAGGAGATTTACCGGCACCTGACGCAGACCCTCAAAGGGGCGCAGGTGGTGCCGGTGTTTCTCGGCTCGGGCCTCGCCGATTACGGGGTCCGCCGGCTGTGGAAGGCCCTGCGGCACGAGACCCCGTCGCCGCAGGAGACCGCGGCGCGGCTCGGCATCGCCGCCGAGGGCGAACCCTTGGCCCAGGTGATCAAGACCTTTCACCTGCCGCATACCGGCAAGCTCTCGCTGGCGCGGGTCTGGCGCGGGACGATCACCGAGGGGATGGTGCTGAACGGCAGCCGCGTCGCCGGCCTGTTGCGGGTGACCGGCGGGCAGCACGAAAAGCTCGCCGCGGCGCAAGCCGGCGAAGTCGTCGGGCTGACCCGGATGGAGGACATCGCCACCGGCGCGGTGCTGACCCCGTCGGGCAAGATCGGCCCGCTGCCGCGGCCCGAGCGGCCGCAGCCGGTGTTCGGCCTGGCGATCGCCTCGGAAAAACGCGCCGACGACGTCAAACTGACCGGCGCCATCGGCAAGCTGGTCGAGGAGGACCCGACCCTCGAACTCGACCAGAACGCCGACACCCAGGAGATGGTGCTGTGGGGCCAGGGCGATATCCATCTGCAGATCGCGATGGACCGTTTGCGCAACCGGCACAACCTCGCGGTCACCGGCCGGCCCGCCGCGGTCCCCTATAAGGAGACGATCCGGCACGGAACCCAGCAGCATTCCCGCTTCAAGCGGCAGAGCGGCGGGCATGGGCAGTTCGCCGACGTGACCATCGAGGTCAAGGCATTGCCGCGCGGCTCGGGCTTCACCTTTACCGACAGCGTGGTCGGCGGCGCGATCCCGCGCAACTATATCCCGGCGGTCGAGGAAGGGGTGGTCGAGGCCCTGCATCACGGCCCGCTCGGCTTTCCGGTGGTCGATGTCGCGGTCACCCTGATCACCGGCCAGTTCCATGCCGTCGACAGCTCGGACCAGGCATTCAAGACCGCCGGGCGGCAGGGGGTCCAGGAAGCGCTGCCGAAATGCGAGCCGATGCTGCTCGAACCGATCGACTCGGTGGAGATCTCGGTGCCGAACGCGTTTACCGCGCGGGTGCAGCGGCTGGTCTCGGGACGCCGCGGCCAGATCCTGGGCTACGACGCCAAACCCGACTGGCCCGGCTGGGACGTGGTCAGCGCGCATATGCCGCAAAACGAACTGCATGATCTGATCGTCGAGCTGCGCTCGTTGACCTTGGGGGTCGGCAGCTTTGCCCATCGCTTCGACCACATGCAGGAGCTGACCGGACGGCCGGCGGAAAAGGTGCTGGCCTCGCGCACCGCCGACGCAGCGCAGTAGCGAGCGGGCGCGGTAGTCCGGCGGCGCGGTAATCCGGCGGCGCGTCGCCGCTCGCGAAACCGTGACTTGGCGGCGGGTGCGGCCGCTCCAGATTATGGAGCGCAACGATCTGAGGGTAGGGCGATGCTGATCCGGCGCAACAGAGGGTGGGACCTGCCCGAGAGCGCGGCGACGCCCGAGCCGGTCTATGTCGGGCGCCGAGCGCTGATCAAGGCGATGGCGGCGGGTTCGATGCTGGCCTCGGGGCTGGCCTCGGGGCTCGCTTCCGGCGTGGCGGTGGCCGCGCCGGCCGCGGACGCCGATCCCTCGGCCGGGCTCTACCCGTTCAAGCGCAACCCGCGCTATACGCTCGACCGGCCGATCACCGACCCAAAATATTCGGAGAACTACAATAATTTCTATGAATTCGGCTCGGAAAAGTCGATCGCGGCCGACGCCCAGCAGCTGAAGATCCGGCCCTGGACAATCAAGATCGACGGCATGGTCGACAAGCCGATCGAGATCGGCATCGACGATCTATTAAAGAAGATGCCGCTCGAAGAACGGCTCTACCGCCACCGCTGCGTCGAGGCGTGGTCGATGGCGGTGCCGTGGAGCGGTTTCGCGATGGCCGCCTTTGTCGATTTCGCCAAACCGCTGGGCTCGGCCAAATATGTGAAGATGGAGAGTTTTCTCGACCCGGCCGAGGCCCCCGGCCAGAAGGAGTTCTGGTATCCGTGGCCCTATGTCGAGGGCCTGACCATCGCCGAGGCGGGCAACGAACTCGCCTTTTTCGTGACCGGCATGTACGGCAAGCCGGTGCCCAAGCAGGACGGCGCGCCGCTGCGCCTGGCCTTGCCGTGGAAATACGGGTTCAAATCGGCAAAGTCGATCGTCCACGTCTCGTTCACCGACCAGCAGCCGGTGTCGTTCTGGGAAACGGTGCAGGGCGACGAGTACGGGTTTTGGGCGAACGTCAACCCCGAAGTGCCGCATCCGCGCTGGAGCCAGGCGAGCGAGCGGGTGCTCGGCAGCGACGAGCGGGTGCCGACCCTGAAATGGAACGGCTATGGCCAATACGTCGCCCATCTCTATGACGGGCTGCAGGACCAGAAGCTGTTCTTCTGAGCCGCATCACGGACCGAGGCCGAGGCGGCCGAGCGCGGCCGGCAAATCGGCGAAATGGTCGAGCAGCGCGTCGGCGGCCAGCGATTCGGGGTCGGTGCGAGCGTAGCCATAGCGCATCAGCAGCAGCGGAACCCCGGCCGCCCGCGCCGAGAGGGCGTCGTTTTCGCTGTCGCCGATCATCGCCGCCGCGTCGGCCCGGGCGCCGACCGCGCCGATCAACCCCAGCAGATGGCCGGGATCGGGCTTTCTGACCGGGAAGCGGTCGCCGCCGGCGATCCCATCGAACAGCGCCAGCAGCCCGAGGCCCTCCAGCACGGCGAACGTCGCCTGCTGCGGCTTGTTGGTGCAGACCGCGGTGCGGTAGCCGAGCTGCCGCAGCGCCGCCAAGGTCTCCGGCACCGCCGGATAGGGCCGGGTCAGCCGCACCGCATCGGCCTCGTAAAGCTCGAGAAAGCGGTGCAGCGCGCCCGTCGCGTCGGCCGGCTCGGCGCCGCTCGCCGCCAGCGCCCGGCTGACCAGCGCCGGCGCGCCATCGCCGATCATCCGCCTCGCTTGCGCCAGCGACAGCGGCGGCAGACCGCGCTCGCGCAGCATCTGGTTGAGCGCCGCGCGCAGATCGGCGGCGCTGTCGACCAGCGTGCCGTCGAGATCGAAGACCAAGAGAAAGCGTTCCATAGCGGCAACTCTGCGGGTTCGCGCTATGCTCCGCAAGGACCACCGGCGGGCTTGGGGCGCAGGGCGCGAAACCAATGGCCGACACATTCACCATCTGCCTCGCCTTCACCCTGAAGGCCGAGGGCGGCTATGTCGACGATCCCGCCGATCCCGGCGGCGCCACCAATATGGGGATCACCTTGGCGACCTATCGGCAGTGGGCCGACGACCCGCAGCTCGGCGCGCGGCAGGTCGCGGCGATGACCGACACAACCGCCCGCGCCATCTACCGCTCGCTCTACTGGAACCCGCTGCGGGCGGATGCGCTGCCTTCCGGCGTCGACCTGATGGTTTTCGATATGGGGGTGAATGCCGGGATCTGGCGATCAGCAAGATTGTTGCAGCGGGCGCTCGGCTTTACCGGCGACGAGGTCGATGGCTGCGTCGGGCCGGAGACCCTGGCGGCGGCGGGCAAATGCGATGCCCGGTCGCTGGTCGACGAGCTGGCCGAACGGCAAGCGGAGTTCTACCGGGGGCTGGACGATTTTTCGATCTTTGGCGACGGCTGGCTGGCCCGCACGCGCGAGCGCCAGGAGGCGGCTCTGGCGATGATCGGGGATGATGCGGAAAGCGTCTGAGCCGGATGGCGCCGCCCCGCGCCCCGATCGCCGCGGCAACCTCTGCGTGGTCGTGCTACACTTTGCAACAATCTTTGTGTTGTAAGAGACGGCGTCACCGCGCGACAGTGCGGCGCGGGCTGAGCAGTTCCGATCAGGGCCATCGATGAGCCAATCCGGTTTCGCCGCCATCATCCTCGCCGCCGGCAGCGGCACGCGAATGAAATCCGCGATCCCCAAAGTCATGCATCCGCTCGCCGGCCGGCCGATGATCGGCCATCTGCTGGCGGCGCTCGGCCCGTTGGCGCCGGCAGCGACAATCGCCGTGATCGGGCCGGGGATGGAGACGGTCGCCCGGCTGGTCGAGCCGGCACAGAGCGTCGTGCAGGACCCGCCGCTCGGCACCGGCGACGCGGTCCGCGCCGGGCTCGCCGCGCTGGCCGGCCGGCTGGCGCCACAGGGCGATATCGAGGATCTGCTGGTGTTGTTCGGCGACACCCCGCTGCTGACCGCCGCGACCTTGACCCGGCTGCTGGGCGAGCGGCGGCGGGCAGCGGCCGCGGTGATGGTTGCGGGCTTGCGGCCGGCGGATCCCGGCGCCTACGGACGGCTCGTGCTGGCCGCTGACGGTACGCTCGAACGCATCGTCGAGGCGGCCGACGCGACCCCGGAAGAGCGCGCCATCGGCCTGGTCAATGGCGGCATCATGGCGCTCGCCGCGCGCCCCGCCGCGGATCTCCTGGCGGCGCTCGACCGCGACAACGCCAAGGGCGAGTTCTACCTGACCGACATCGTCCGGATCGCGCGCCGCCGCGGGCTGTGCTGCGGCGTGGTCGAACTGCCGGTCGAGGATCTGGCCGGCATCAACACCCGTGCCGATCTCGCCGCGGCCGAGGCATTGATGCAGCACCGGCTGCGCCGCGCGGCGATGGAAGAGGGCGCGAGCCTGACGGCGCCGGAGACGGTCTTTCTCAGCGCCGACACCCGGCTCGGGCGCGATGTCGTGGTCGAGCCGAACGTCGTCTTTGGCCCCGGCGTCGAGATCGGCGAGGGCGCGCGGATCCGCTCGTTCTGCCACATCGAGGGGGCGGTGGTCGGCGCCGGGTGCATCGTCGGGCCGTTTGCCCGGCTTCGCCCGGGCGCGGTGCTCGAAGCCGAGGTTCATGTCGGCAATTTTGTCGAGATCAAGGAGGCCCGGCTCGGCACGGGCGCCAAGGCCAGTCACCTCTCCTATCTCGGCGACAGCGACATCGGCGCAGCGCGTCAATATCGGCGCCGGCACCATCACCTGCAATTATGACGGCGTTAACAAGCACCGCACGATAATCGGCGAGGGTGCGTTTATCGGCTCCAACACCGCGCTGGTGGCGCCGGTCAGCGTCGGCGCCGGCGCCATCGTCGCCGCCGGCAGCGTCGTCACCCGCGACGTCCCGGCCGATGCGCTGGCCGTGGCGCGCGGGCAGCAGGTCGACAAGCCCGGCCGCGCGGCCGAAATCCGCGCCCGGCTACGGAGGAAGGTCTGATGTGCGGGATCATCGGCATCATCGCCAAGGAGACGGTCGCCGCGGGGCTGCTCGAGGGGCTGCGCCGGCTCGAATACCGCGGCTATGATTCGGCCGGGATCGCCACCCTGGTCGATGGCCGGATCGAGCGAAGGCGGGCCGAGGGCAAGCTCCACAACCTCGCCCGGCGGCTCGACCATGAGCCGGTGCAGGGCGCGATCGGCATCGGCCACACCCGCTGGGCGACCCACGGCCTGCCGACCGAGACCAACGCCCATCCGATCGCCACCGACCGGGTCGCGGTGGTGCATAACGGCATCATCGAGAATTTCCAGGCATTGCGGCGCGAGCTCGAGGCGCTGGGCTACGTCTTTCAGACCCAGACCGACACCGAGGCGGTGGCGATCCTGGCGACGCATTTCCTCGATCAGGGGCTGTCGCCGCAGGATGCGGTGGCCAAGACCCTGGCGCGGCTGGACGGCGCCTTCGCCCTCGCCTTTCTGTTCGCCGGCGAGCACGATTTGCTGATCGGCGCCCGGCGCGGCAGCCCGCTGGCGATCGGCTATGGCGATGGCGAGATGTTTCTGGGCTCCGACGCCCTGGCGCTGGCGCCGCTGACCCGCCGCATCACCTATCTCGAAGAAGGCGATTGGGCGGTCGTGACCTCGCGCGCGGTGACGATCTTCGACGCCGGCAACAAGGTGGTCGAGCGGCCGATCCGCGAATCCGCCGCCTCGGGCGCGTTGATCGGCAAGGGCAACTACCGCCATTTCATGCAAAAGGAGATCTTCGAGCAGCCGGCGGTGATCGGCGACACGATCAACGCGCTGGTCAACCCGGCGACCCGCACCGTGCATCTGCCCGAATTGCCGTTTGCCCTCGCCGGGATCGAGCGGGTGACGATCATCGCCTGCGGCACCTCGTGGCACGCCGGGCTGGTCGCCAAATACTGGCTCGAACGGATCGCCCGGATCTCGGTCGAGGTCGACATCGCCTCGGAGTTCCGCTATCGCGCGCCGGCGATGCCGCGGGGCGGGGCGGCAATCTTCATCTCGCAATCGGGCGAGACCGCCGACACCCTGGCGGCGTTGCGCTATGCCAAGACCCAGGCGCAGCACCTGATCGCCATCGTCAACCAGCCGGAAAGCTCGATCGCGCGCGAGGCCGACATTGTGCTGCCGACCCTGGCCGGGCCGGAAATCGGCGTCGCCTCGACCAAGGCGTTTACCACGCAGCTCGCGGTGCTGGCCGGCTTGAGCGTGGCCCTGGCGCGGGCGCGCGGCGCCATCGGCCACGAGCGCGAGGCGATGCTCGCCGGGTTCCTCAGCGAGATCCCGTCGCGCGCCGCCGAGGTGCTGAACCATGACGAGCGCATCCGCGAGATCGCCCAGACCATCGCCGAGGCCCGCGACGTGCTCTATCTCGGCCGCGGCAGCGCCTTTCCGCTGGCGCTCGAGGGCGCGCTGAAGCTCAAGGAGATCTCCTACATCCACGCCGAGGGCTATGCCGCGGGCGAGATGAAGCACGGGCCGATCGCGCTGATCGACGAGAATGTGCCGGTCATCGTGCTGGCGCCGCATGACGACCTGTTCGAAAAGACCCTCGGCAATGTCGAGGAAGTCATGGCCCGCGGCGGCCGGGTGATAATGATCTCGGACGCGGCCGGGGTGGCTCGGCTCGCCGACCGGCTGGCCTTCGGCATCGCCGTGCCGAGCTGCGACCCGTTTGTCGCACCCTTGCTCTACGCGATCCCGATCCAGCTATTGGCCTACCACGTCGCCGTCCTGAAAGGCACCGATGTCGACCAGCCGAGAAATTTGGCCAAGAGCGTGACGGTCGAATAGCGCGGCTGGCGGCGGCGCCCTTGTCGAGCCGGCCGATTTCGCCTGGCACCCCGCGCGCAGCCAGTATGAAGCGCGGGCAATTCTCCGGATGCTGGGCGCTGGATTCAGTCAAACCGTCATGGCCGGGCCTGGCCCACGGCTGTCCGGTCCAGGTCCGTATAAAGTTGACCGGGTATTCGAAATATTCGCTCCTCCTGAGGCCGTCATGGCCGGACTTGGTCCGGCCATCCACGTGCCCCGATCGGGCCGAAGAGAGCGTGGATCACCGGGACGAGCCCGGTGATGACGACCAGGAGTAGAGGCGCTAGCGGCACGAACCCTGCCGGCTTCCGTCGATGCCTGGTGCAAGGCCCGGCATGACGTCTGAACGCCCCCGACCCCCGCGCGATGCACGCCGCCCAATGGCGGCCTGACACCAACGCTGCACCAGCACCGGCTGGGATTCGCGGCGTCGGCCAGCCGCCTGGGACTACAGCTTTGCCGCGGCCGGCGGCGGCGGGCCGGTGCGGCGGATCGCGGGCGGGGCAGTGCGCAGCGCAGCGAGCTCGATTTCCGGCATCGGCAGGCCGATTGCGCCGAGCACCCCATTGGCCAGCGCGTTGTAGTCGCCAAAGCTGCGGCGCAGCCAATGGCGCCAGCCGGGCATGCCGCCGCTGGCGTGCAATTCGAACGCCGATTCGCGGCCGTCGAGCGCCGAGGAGACGTGGTCGGCGGCCAGCTGCAGCAGCGCCGCGCGCTGCAGGGCGGTGTACCCGCCGCCGGCGAACGAATCCTCCAGACCGGCGGCCAGCTCCGGGTCGGCGAGGTCATCGTCGGACGGGGCGACGACGAGCGAGGAGCCGGGCACGATCCGCAGGATCTCGGAAATGCGCTGGCGGGCCTGGAACAGGGCGATGCCGCCCGCGGCGAGATGGGCATGGCCGGGGAAGCAATAGCCCGCCGGGGTGAAATCCGGGTCGCGTTCGGCCGCGGTCAGGCAGCTGCGCGTGGTCTGCACCGCCGCCACCAGATCGATCAGGTATTCGATCGTCGGCTCGTGCTCCCGCAGGCCCATGGCATCGCTCAGCGCCAATGCCAGGCCCAAGCTGAACTCGGCCTTTGCCAGCCAGCCGTAAAGATGGTGCCAGCGCAGCCAGCGCGGGATCGCCTCGGGCGAGGGGTCGACGAAAAACACCCGTTCCCACGGGACGAACACATCATCGAGCCACATCTGGCCGTCGAGTTCGTCAAAGCGGCTCGATAGCGGCGCCAGGAACGGGTTCTCGCTGCGCGCCGCGGGTTTGCGGCACAAGACGGTGACGCCAGGCGCGTCGACCGCGACGATAAAGCTGGCGCGCCGCCCGCCGATGTCGATGCCGCACAGGGCGCCGACATAGACGTCCTCGGCATAGGCCGGGCTGGTATGCATGCCGAGCCGGCCGCGGATGACGACCCCGGCATCGGTCTCGCGCTGCAGGGTCAGGGCGACCCGCTCGGCCGGGTCCGGGCGCAGGCGCTGGCCGATGATCGGCGCGCCGCCGCAAAAGGTCAAAAAGCGCCCGGTGCGGGCGATCCCGTCGCGATAAGCCGCCGCCGCGGCAGCGTGCTCGGGGGCGAGCCCGCGGGCCTCGACCGCGCTCAACACGCCGAGCGCGATCAGATTGCCATAGGCCGGGGTGTGGGTAATGTTGCCGGCGCTCAGAAAGATCGTCCTGGCAAAGGATCGGCCGATGCCGATCAGATCTTCGAATTTGGTCGGCGCCACATAGGCCCAGGGCAGCGGTTCGCCGCCGGCCTGGTACGGCGAGAGCAGGATGTCCCGCCAGGCCGGATCGAAATGGCGGTCGTACCAGAGCGCGTATTCCTCGACCATCGGCCGGGTCGCGGGATGGGTGGTCACATCGGCGACCCGGCCCTCGCCGATGACCCAGACCCGGCGCCCGTCGCGCAGGGCCGCGCGGTAATCGGCGCCCGTTCTCATCGCTTTCCCCCGATAATTCCGCAGCGAGGCTTGCGCAGCGGCAGCGAAAATGCAACAGGGCAAGACCCAGCGGGACCGGGATCGCGCCAGCGCCATTTCCCGGACCGATACTCGGCATCTGCCGGCGCCAGGTCTAGCGGGGCGCAATCGCCTGCAGCTTGACCAGCCGAGACTCGGCCTCGGCCGCGCCGAGGGCGAGGGCGCGCAGATACCAGGCGCGCGCCTTGGCCGGATCGGCGGGCAAACCGCGCAGGCGGCTGCGGCGCAGAAAGTCGGGATCGTAGGTCGCACCCATCCCCAGCGCTCCCCGCCCCTCGCCGGCCGCGACCGCGGGCTGGTAAAAGAGCCGCGCCGAGGCAATGTCGCCTTGGCGAAACGCCGCGTCGCCACGCGCCAGCAGCATTGCGATCTGCGCGGCGGAGAGCGGCTCGCTCGCCGGCTGGCCCGGTGGCGGCGGGTGGAGAGGTGCGCGGTCGGCGCCGGCGGCGCGACCGGGCGGCTGGTCGGCCCGGCCGGGGCTATGGTCGCGCCGGCCGAACCGACCCCGGAGCGGCCCGCAATCGCCGCAGCAGCGGCTGGCGCTCCGGCGATGGCGGGCGGTGTAATTGCGGAGGGGATCGGCGTCGCCCCCGGCATGGCGCGGTTCTTCGTTGTTGGCGGGGTCGGGGCCATAGCGGCCGCTGGCGGCGCCAGAGGCCGCGCCGCATTCGCCCGGAGCGACCCCCGCGCGGCCGAGATGGTCGGGGCTTTGGTCACAGCGCCGGGGGTCACGGCGCCGGGGGCAATAGCGCCTGGGGTCATGACGCCGGGCGCGGGACGATGCGCGAGCAGATAGAGGCCGAGGCCGAAAAAGACGCCGACCGTCGCGGCGGCGACCAGCCCGAGAGAAAGCAGGTAGAAGATAGCGCCAAACGGCAGCGCCGCCGATGGAGCTCCGGGCGATGGCCCGATCGACGCCAAAGCCGGCGCCGCCGGAGCGCCCACCGGCCGCTCCTCGGCGGAGGGGGTCGGGAAGTTTCGTCCCAGCATCTCCGTGCCTTCCGTCTCCATTCCAGCCCGAGTGGTAGCCGAGACGATCGCCATTTCGCAATCATTGCGCGTTCTTGGGGCGGCGTCATGACCGGATTGCGCTCCGCCCGCATGCGAACGGTATTGCAGCTTCCGCCCGTTCACCCCAATTTCGTCCGCACCAGAGGCTTGGCGAGACGCGATGAACTGGCTCACCAATTTCGTTCTGCCGAAGATCCGGGCGGTCGTCAGCAAAAAGGACGTGCCCGACAATTTGTGGCGCAAATGCCCCGGCTGCGAGCAAATGCTGTTTCACCGCGAGCTCGAGGCGAATTTCGATGTCTGCCGCAATTGCGGCCACCATCTGCGGATCGCCGCGGCGCGCCGCTTGCAGATCCTGTTCGACGACGGCGCCTATTCGCGCATCGAGCTGCCCAAGACGGCGGTCGACCCGCTGCGCTTTCGCGATCGCCGGCGCTATGCCGATCGGCTGAAGGAGGCGCAGGCGGCGCATGGCGCCGGCAATGACGCGGTGGTCGTCGCCCATGGCCGAATCAGCGCGCATCCGGCGGTGGTGGCGGCGTTCGAATTCGGCTTTATGGGCGGTTCGATGGGGGTGGCCGCCGGCGAGGCGCTGCTCGCCGCAGCCAGGCTCGCCGTGTTGCAGGAAGCGGCGCTGATCGTGGTGCCGGCTTCCGGGGGGGCGCGCATGCAGGAGGGCGTGTTGTCGCTGATGCAGATGCCGCGCACCATCATCGCCGCCGAGATGGTCAAGGAGGCCGGGCTGCCCTATATCGTGCTGCTGACCGATCCGACCACCGGCGGGGTCTCCGCATCCTTCGCGATGGTCGGCGACATCACCCTGGCCGAGCCCGGCGCGGTGATCGGCTTTGCCGGCGCGCGGGTCATCGAAGAGACGATCCACGAAAAACTGCCGGACGGCTTCCAGCGCGCCGAATACCTGCTCGACCACGGCATGGTCGACATGGTGGTGCCGCGCGGCGAGCTGCGGGCAACGATCGGGCGGCTGCTCTGCCTGTTGCGCGATCCGCAACCGACGGCTTCGGTCCTGCCGCTGCCGCTGCCGCCGGAGGCCGCATGAGTGCGGCGACCAGCGACATCGTCCTGGAGCGCCTGACGCGGCTGCACCCGAAGCTGATCGACCTGTCGCTCGGCCGGATCGAGGGGCTGCTGGCGGCGCTCGGCGATCCGCAGGAAAAGCTGCCGCCGGTGATCCATGTCGCCGGCACCAACGGCAAGGGCTCGACGGTGGCGACGCTGCGCGCCTGCCTCGAAGCCGGCGGATACCGCGTCCACGCCTACATCTCGCCGCATCTGGTGCGGTTTCACGAGCGCATCCGGCTCGCCGGCAGGCTGATCGAGGAAGACCGGCTGATCGACCTGCTCGAAGAATGCGAGCGGGCCAATCGCGGGGCGCCGATCACCTATTTCGAAATCACCAGCGCGGCGGCGTTTCTCGCCTTTGCCCGGGTTCCGGCCGATATCGTCTTGCTCGAAACCGGGCTCGGCGGCCGGCTCGACGCGACCAATGTGATCCGCCACCCGGCGGCGACCGCGATCACCCCGATATCGCTCGACCATCAGGCGTTTCTCGGCGACACCATCGCCGCGATCGCCGGCGAGAAGGCCGGCATCCTGAAGCCCGGTTCGCCCGCCATCATCGGCCCGCAGCCAGCCGAGGCGGCCATGGTCATCGCCGAGCGCGCCGCCGCGATCGCCGCCCCGCTCTACCGTTTCGGCCAGGAATGGCGCTGCGCGGCCAATGGCGGGGGGATGCGCTACGACGGCCCGCGCTGGCGGCTCGACCTGCCGTTGCCGTCGCTGGTCGGCGCGCATCAGATCATCAATTCCGGCGCCGCGATCGCCTGTCTCGAACAGCTCGGCGGCTTCCGCTCTGTCAGGCGAGACGCTCGCCGCGGGGCTGCGCCGCATCGAATGGCCGGCGCGAATGCAGCGCCTGACCCGCGGCCCGCTGGTCGAGACGATGCCGGCCGGCTGGGAATTGTGGCTCGACGGCGGCCATAACCCCGGCGCCGGCGAGGTCGTGGCCGCCGCGGTCTCGGCCTGGCGCGATCGCCCGCTCGAGCTGATCGTCGGCATGCTCAACACCAAGAACGCCGCCGGTTTTCTCGCCCCGCTGGCGCCGCACGCCCGCGCCCTTCACGCCGTCACGATCCCCGGCGAAGACAATCCGCTGCCCGCCGATGCGATCGCCGCCGCCGCCCGCTCGGTCGGGCTCCCGGCCGAGGAATCGCCCTCGGTCGCCGCCGCGCTCGCGCCGCATCGCCGCTATCGGCGGCGGCGGAAGGGTGCTGATCTGCGGCTCGCTCCACCTCGCCGGCACCGTCCTTGCCGACAATTGCTGACAGATGCCGGCAACGCGTCGCGGTCGGATTTTGTGGAAATCCTCAATTCCGCCGCAGTTATCGTGAATGATGCAGGTTATCTCAATCGCTTATCGTCGCCCTCGCGAAAGCGGGGGTCCAGAGCCTGCTCCTGGCCTGAACAGGGCGAGATCGTTCGAGCCCGCGCGCCCCTGGGTTCCCGCTGTCGCGGGAATGACGAATAATTGATTGATATTAGGTTATTCATTATGGTTTCGGCTCTAGGGAAAGGAAATAGATGGCGGCCTACCAATACATCTATGTAATGAAGGGGCTGGGCAAGACCTATTCTGGCGGCCGCGAGGTGCTGAAGGACATCTGGCTGTCGTTTCTGCCGGGCGCCAAGATCGGCGTGCTCGGCGCCAACGGCGCCGGCAAATCGACCCTGCTGCGGATCATGGCCAACGAGGAGCGCGATTTTTCCGGCGAGGCCTGGGCCGCCGAGGGGGCGCGGATCGGCTATCTGCCGCAGGAGCCGGCGCTCGATCCGGCCAAGAATGTGTTCGGCAATGTCATCGAGGGACTGGCCGAGACCAAGGCTCTGCTCGACCGCTTCGAGGCGGTCAGCGCCCGCTTTGCCGAGGAATTGTCGCCCGAAGAGATGGAGGCGCTGATCGCCGAGCAGGGCGAATTGCAGGAAAAGATCGATCAGGCCGATGGCTGGGAGCTCGACCGGGCGGTCGAGATCGCGATGGATGCGCTGCGCTGCCCGCCGGGCGAGGCCGAGGTGGCCACGCTGTCCGGCGGCGAGCGGCGGCGGGTGGCATTGTGCCGGCTGCTGTTGCAGCGCCCGGACCTGCTGCTGCTCGACGAGCCGACCAATCATCTCGACGCCGAATCGGTCGCCTGGCTGCAGCGCTTTCTGGAGGATTACCCGGGCACCGTCGTGACCGTCACCCACGACCGCTACTTTCTCGACGAGGTCGCGGGCTGGATCCTCGAACTCGATCGCGGCCGCGGCATCCCGTTCGAGGGGAATTATTCGAGCTGGCTCGAACAAAAGCAGCAGCGCCTCGCCGTCGAAGGCCGGCAGGAAGAGGCGCGCCAGCGCACCCTCGAGCGCGAGCTCGAATGGGTGCGGCAGAGCCCGCGGGCGCGCCAGGCAAAGAGCAAGGCGCGGCTGTCGGCCTATGAATCGCTGGTCGCCGAGAGCCGCGAAAAGGCCCCCGAGACGGCGCAGATGGTATTGCCGCCGGGGCCGCGGCTCGGCGAATTGGTGATCAGCGCCGAACGGGTCGCCAAGGGCTTTGGCGACCGGCTGTTGATCGAGGCGCTCGATTTCCGCCTGCCGCCGGGCGGGATCGTCGGGGTGATCGGGCCGAACGGCGCCGGCAAATCGACCCTGCTCAAGCTGATCACCGCGCAGGATACCGCCGATAGCGGCAGCTTTCGCATCGGCGACACGGTCAAGCTCGGCTATGTCGACCAGTCGCGCGACACGCTCGCGGCGAGCGCCACGGTGTGGCAGGAAATCTCCGGCGGGCGCGACGAGATCGATCTCGGCCGCCGCAAGATCGCCAGCCGCGCCTATTGCGCGCTGTTCAACTTCCGCGGCGCCGACCAGCAGAAAAAAGTGGGCCAGCTCTCCGGCGGCGAGCGCAACCGCGTCCACCTCGCCAAGATGCTGAAAGAGGGCGCCAATGTGCTGCTGCTCGACGAGCCGACCAACGACCTCGATGTCGATACGCTGCGGGCGCTCGAAGAGGCGCTGTTCGATTTTGCCGGCTGCGCCGTCGTCGTCACCCACGACCGCTGGTTTCTCGACCGCGTCGCCACCCACATTCTCGCCTTCGAGGGCGACAGCCAGGTCGTCTGGTTCGAGGGCAATTATGCCGATTACGAGGCCGACCGCCGCCGCCGCCTCGGCAGCGTCGCCGACCAGCCGCACCGCATCCGCTACAAACCGCTGATGCGGGCGTGACCGGGCCGGGGCGGACCCCGCCCCCCGAGGCCGAGGCTATTGCAGGCCGGCGGCTTCGGTTTTTTGGCGCAGCGCGGTGATCAGACCCTGCACCTGTCCGCCATTGCGCTGGATCACCGAGGCGAATTCGGAGCGCTGGGTCACCGCCATGCTGACCCCCTCGACGATGACGTCGCTGATCTTGTAAGCGCCGTCGTGCTGGGTCAGCAGCCAGTCGACCCTGGCCGGCGGGGCGCCGTTTGGCCGCACGATCTCGGTCGACACCACCGATCCGTCGGGCGCGGCGCGGCTGCCCGTCACCTTCAGGGTCTCGCCGCTGTATTCCGCCAGCCGGTTGCTGTAGGCCAGCGCGATGTAACTGGTGAACAGCCGGATGAATTCCTGCTGCTGCGCCGGGGTGGCGATCCGCCAGTAGCGGCCGAGAACAAAGCGGGCGATGCCGGGAACGTCGAAATCCTGGCTGAACAGCTGGCGAAACCGGACCACGCGCTGGCTCGGGTCGACATTTTTGCCGAGCACCTGGAGCGCCTGGTTGCCGAGATCGGTGATCACCGCGGCCGGGTCGGCGGCGGCAGCGGGCCGCGCCGCAATCAGCAGGCCGGCGATCACGATAGTGGCGCCGACCACAAACCAACGTCGCAGCATTATCGGGATACCTCGGAAGCGGTATGTGCCGCGGAGACAACAGCCGCGAGCGATGTCGAGTTCACCGCCGCGGCCGGCGCCGCCGGGCCGCCATTTTCGGTGAAGCCGGAGGGCGGCGGCAGGTTCTTGTTTTCATGGCGGATCAGCGCCGCCCGGCGCTGCCGGTACAGCGAGCGGATCGTGGCGTAGTAATCAAGCGAGGTGCGCTCGATATCGGCCAGCGTGTCGAGGTAGCGGGCGCGCTGGTCGATGCCGCTAACGCCGCCGCGGACAAAGGATACCCACAGCAGGCTGTTGTTGGCGGCGACGATGTTCCACGGATCGGCGAACCCCTCGGCGACTTCCCCGCCGAGATCGCGCGGGTCGGACGGGCCAAGGATCGGAATCACCAGATAGGGGCCCTCCGGGATGCCCCAGACGCCGAGGGTAATCCCCAGATCCTGCTCGTGATAGGGGATGCCCCAACGCCCGGCGACATCGACAAGGCCGCCGATGCCGATCGTCGAATTGAGGACAAATCGCACGACCGTGTCTTTGGCCCGGCCAAAATCGCCCTGCAGCGTGTCGTTTGCGAAAATCAACGGCGCCTGCAGATTGATCAGAAAATCGCGCAGCGAGTTGCGCACCGGTTGCGGCAACACCGCGCGGTAGGCTTTGGCCACCGGCGCCAGCACATGACGGTCGACGATCTGGTTGAATTCAAAAATCTTGCGGTTGGTATCTTCGAACGGGTCGTGAAAGTCTTCGCCGACGATCGCGGCCTGCTGCGGGTTCTGGGGCGTCGTGGCACAACCCGAGGCGAGCAGGGTCAGCATAACCAGCGGACCCGAGAAGGTGAGGCGCAACGCACGAAGTTTCATCGTTTGGCTCGCATTGGATTGGCGCCTCGTCACGGCGCGAGAGTTTTGCGGGAAATCGCCGGCAGCGGCAAGGGGTTGCTCGCGCCGGGGGGAGAGGCCCGCCCCGGGCTCCGCAGCGGCGCTCCCCCGCGAATATGCTTGCGGACATAAAGATATCTGCATATGTTGCTGCGACACATCGGGCGAGAAACCGAGCGATGGACGATCTGCTGGCTGCGCTGCGTGCGGTGGCCGAGCCGACCCGGCTGCGGCTGGTGGTGCTGTGCGCGCGCGGCGAACTCACGGTCAGCGAGCTGACCCAGATCCTCGGGCAGAGCCAGCCGCGGGTGTCGCGCCATCTGAAGCTGCTGTGCGAGGCTGGCCTGCTCGACCGCTTTCGCGAGGGCAACTGGGTGTTCTATCGTCTCAGTCGATCGAGCCCGGCGAGCGCGCTGGCCCGGCATCTGGTGGAAGCATGCGGCGTCGCCGATCCGACGATCGTCCTCGATCTGCAGCGGCTGAGCGCCATCAAGCAGCAGCGCGCCGATCTCGCCAGCGCCTATTTCCGCGAGAACGCGGCGCAATGGCACCGGATCCGCTCGCTCTATGTCGATGAGGGCGTGGTCGAGGCGGCGCTGGTCGAGATCGTCGCCGCGGCCGACCCGCGCGATCTGCTCGATATCGGCACCGGAACCGGGCGGATGCTCGAAATCCTGGCGCCCGGGGTCGAACATGCGCTCGGCGTCGACCAGTCGCGCGAGATGCTGTCGATCGCCCGGGTCAACCTCGAACGCGCCGGGCTGGCAAACGGGCGGGTCCGCCGCGACGACATGTACCAGCTGGCGCTGCCCGACGCCTCGTTCGACGCGGTCGTGGTGCATCAGGTGCTGCATTATGCCGATCGGCCGGCCGCGGCGATCGCCGAGGCGGCGCGGGTGTTGCGGCCGCATGGGATTCTGGTGCTGGTCGATTTTGCCCCGCACGCGCTCGAATTCCTGCGCGACGAGCACGCCCATCGCCGGCTCGGCTTTGCCGATGGCGAGATCGCCGAATGGTGTCGCGCCGCCGGTCTCGATCCGTCCCCGCCGCGCCAATTGCCGGGCGACCCGCTGACCGTGGTGATCTGGACCGCCCGCCGCCCGGCCGCGGCGAACCGGCGACTGGGCGGGGAGGTGCGCGAGGAAGCGCCGTCCGTGCTGCTTGAGGGGGAATTGCGCTGATGAGCGGGAATTACGGCACGGGGCTGACGCGCGGCCGGCTCGCCGCCGATCCGGTGGTCGATTTCGACGCCGGTCCGCCGCGCGTCTCGTTCGAATTCTTCCCGCCGAAGACCGCGGAAATGGAGGCGCGGCTGTGGGAGGTGGTCAAGCGCCTGGAGCCGCTGGCGCCGCGCTTTGTCTCGGTGACTTACGGCGCCGGCGGATCGACCCGCGAGCGCACCCATGCGACGGTCCGCCGCATCCGCCATCAGACCGCGCTCGAACCGGCGGCGCACCTGACCTGCGTCGCCGCGACCCGGGCCGAGATCGATGCGGTGGCGCAGGAATACTGGCAGGCCGGGATCCGCCATATCGTCGCCCTGCGCGGCGATCCCCCGGCCGGCGGCCAGGCCTATCTGCCGCAGCCGGGCGGCTATCCCTACGCCGCCGATCTGGTCGCCGGGCTGAAACGGGTCGCCGATTTCGAGATCAGCGTCGCCGCCTACCCCGAGACCCATCCCGAGGCCGGCAGCGCCGATCACGACCTGGACAACCTCAAGCGCAAGGTCGATGCCGGCGCCAGCCGGGCGATTACCCAGTATTTTTTCGATGTCGACCTGTTTCTGCGGTTTCGCGACCGCGCCGCGGCGGCCGGGATCGCGGTGCCGATCGTGCCGGGCATCCTGCCGGTCACCAATTATGCCCAGGTAAAAAAATTCAGCGCCGCCTGCGGGGCCTCGATCCCGGCCTGGATGGAAGCGCATTTCGACGGGCTCGACGACGATCCCGAGACCCGGCGGCTGGTCGCCACCTCGCTCGCCGCCGAGCAATGCCGGCGGCTGCACGCCGAGGCGGTGCATGAATTCCATTTTTACACGCTCAACCGCGCCGATCTGATCGTGGCGATCTGCCACCTGCTCGGCGTGCGCGCCAAAAAGCCCGCCGTGGCGGTCGTGCTGTGATGCGGACCCGGGCGAGGCCTGCGCGCATGTCTGGATTCTCCCGGCAAATTCTCCCTCTCCACCCGCTTGCGGGGGGAGAGGGCAGGGTGAGGGGGGCTTTCCCATCAATCCGAGCGCCATTGCCAGGCCACCTCACCCTCCCACGCCTGCGGCGCGGGTCCCTCCCTCTCCCCCGCGAGGCGGCGGAGAGGGGCTTTGCGGCGATGTACCGGTCACGATGACTCATTTCCTCGATTACCTCGCCGACCATGTCGTCCTGTGCGACGGCGCCATGGGAACCCAGGTCCAGGCGCGCAACCTCGACATCGAGCGCGACTTTCTCGGCAAGGAAAACTGCACCGAGATCGTCTGCGACAGCCGCCCCGACCTGATCCGCGAGATCCACCGCGGCTATCTCGAGGCCGGCTGCGACGCGGTGCAGACCAACAGCTTTGGCGGCTCGCCGATCACCCTCGGCGAGTTCGGCCTCGCCGACCGCGCGTTCGCGCTCAATCGCCGCGCCGCCGAGATCGCCCGCGAGGCCGTCGCCGAGTTCGCCCATGACCGGCGCACCCGGTTTGTGCTGGGCTCGGTCGGGCCGGGGACCCGCCTGCCCTCGCTCGGCCATGTCGGCTATCAGGATCTCGAAGACGCGCTGACGGTGCAATGCGCCGGGCTGATCGAGGGCGGGGTCGACGCCATCATCATCGAGACCTGCCAGGACCCGTTGCAGATCAAGGCGGCGGTCAACGGCGCCAAGCGGGCGCGCGAGGCCGCGCACCAGGACACGCCGATCCTGGTTCAGGTCACGATCGAAACCACCGGGACATTGCTGGTCGGGGCCGACATCGCCGCGGCGGCGACCATCATCCACGCGCTCGACGTGCCGGTGATCGGGCTCAACTGTGCGACCGGCCCGCGCGAGATGGCCGAGCACGTCAAATGGCTGGGCGAGAACTGGCCGGGGCGGATCTCGGTCCAGCCCAATGCCGGTTTGCCCGAGCTGGTCGCCGGCCATGCCCGTTACCCGCTCGGTCCGGCCGAACTGGCGCAATGGCTCGAGCGCTTTGTCGTCGAGGACGGGGTCGCGATGATCGGCGGCTGCTGCGGCACCGACATTCCGCATATCGCCGCGCTCGACGCGATGCTGCGCCGCATCGGCCGGGCCGGTGGAGATGGGCGCCGGCGCCCGGCGCCGCGCACCCGCGTTCCGGTCTGGGCCCCCGCCGTCGCCTCGCTCTACGGCCAGGTGGCGTTGCGCCAGGAAAACGCCTGGCTGTCGATCGGCGAGCGCTGCAACGCCAACGGCTCGCGCAAATTCCGCCGATTGCAGGAAGAAGGCGACTGGGACGGCTGCGTCGAGATGGGCCGCGAGCAGGTCAAGGAAGGCTCGCACACGCTCGATCTGTGCACCGCCTTTGTCGGCCGCGACGAGGTTGCCGACATGACCCAGGCGGTGACCCGCCTGCGCGGCGCGGTCAATGCGCCGCTGGTCATCGACTCGACCGAATTTCCGGTGCTCGAAGCCGCGTGCAAGCTCTATGGCGGCAAGCCGATCATCAATTCGATCAATTTCGAGGATGGCGAGGCGGCGGCCGAGCAGCGGCTGCGGCTGGCGCGCCGGTTTGGCGCCGCGGTCATCGCGCTGACCATCGACGAGACCGGCATGGCCAAGGAGGTCGAGCACAAGCTCGCGGTGGCGCGCCGGCTCCATGAATTCGCCTGTGTCAGGCACGGCCTGCCGGCCTCGGATCTGCTGTTCGACCCGCTGACCTTTACGATCTGCACCGGCAACGCGGACGACCGCAAACTCGGGCTATGGACCCTGGAGGCGATCGAGCAGATCGCCCAGGCGATGCCCGAATGCCAGATCATCCTCGGCCTGTCCAACATCTCGTTCGGGCTCAACCCGCCGGCGCGGCAGATCCTGAATTCGGTCTTTCTCGACCACGCGCTGCGCCGCGGACTGACCGGCGCCATCGTGCATTTCTCGCGGATCATGCCGATGCACAAGATCCCGCCGGAGGAATTGCGGGTCGCCGAGGACCTGATCTTCGACCGGCGGCATGACGGCTACGACCCGCTGCACGCGTTTATCGCGCTGTTCGAGAACCGCGCGATCGAGGCCAGCGAGAAAAAGGGTCGCCCGGAACGGCTCGAAGACCGGCTGGCGCAGCGCATTGTCGACGGCGACCGCCAGGGGCTCGAAGCCGATCTCGATCTGGCGATGGCGAGCTACAAGCCGCTCGACATCATCAACGAGATTCTGCTCGGCGGGATGAAGACGGTCGGCGAACTGTTCGGCGCCGGCAAAATGCAGCTGCCTTTCGTGCTGCAATCGGCCGAAACGATGAAAGCGGCGGTCAGGTTTCTCGAACCGCATATGGAGCGGGTCGCGGGCCAGGAGCGCGGCACGGTGGTATTGGCCACGGTGCGCGGCGACGTGCACGACATCGGCAAGAACCTGGTCGACATCATCCTGACCAACAATGGCTACCGGGTGATCAATCTCGGCATCAAGCAGCCGATCGGCGCGATCCTCGAAGCCGCGGTGGCGCAAAAGGCCGACGCCGTCGGCATGTCGGGGCTGCTGGTCAAATCGACCGTGGTGATGCGCGAGAACCTCGAGGAGATGAGCCGGCAGGGGCTCAGCCTGCCGGTGATGCTGGGCGGCGCCGCGCTGACCCGGCGCTATGTCGAGGAGGATTGCGTCAAGGCCTACGCCGCCGGCCGGGTCGCCTATGCCCGCGACGCCTTCGACGGGCTCGGGCTGATGGACAAGATCGTCACCGGCAAATTCGACGCGCATCTGGGCGAGGTCCGGGCGAAGAACCAGGGGCGCGCGGTCAAGCCGTCGCGCAAGCTCGGCCGCGCCGCCGACCCGCGGCCATTGCGCCCGGTCGATGTCGAGGAGATCCGCCTGCGCCGGGCCGAGCTGACCCGCGAGCGTGCCGGTGCCGCAGCCGCCATTCTGGGGCCCGCGCACGATCGAGCGGGTATCGCCCAAGGCGATCGTGCCCTACCTCAACGAACGCATGCTCTACCAGTTCCAATGGGGCTATCGCAAAGACGGCAAGAGCCTGGCCGAATACCGCGAATGGGCCAAGGACGAGCTGCGTCCGGTATTGCACCGCATCCTCGAAATCGCGATCCGCGAGGAGATCCTGGTGCCGCAGGCCGCCTATGGCTATTGGCCATGCGCCGCCGAGGGCAACGATCTGATCCTGTTCGATGGCGATGGCGGGCGTGAGCTGACCCGCTTTTCGTTCCCGCGCCAGAACAAGGAAGGCGGGCTGTGCGTCGCCGATTTCTTTCGCGACGTCGGCCAGTCCGAGCGCGACCTGATCGGCTTGCAGGTGGTGACGATGGGCCGGCGCGCCTCCGAGGCCGCGCGCGAATGGTTCGCCGACAACCGCTACCAGGATTATCTCTACCTGCACGGGCTGTCGGTCGAGATGGCCGAGGCGCTGGCCGAATACCTGCACCGGCGGATCCGCGGCGAACTGGGCTTTGCCGCCGAGGAAGCGCGCGACACCGAGGCGATGCTGGCGCAAGGCTATCGCGGCAGCCGCTATTCGTTCGGCTACCCCGCCTGCCCCAACCTCGCCGACCAGAAGCAATTGCTGGCGCTGCTCAAGGCCGAGGAAATCGGCATCGCCCTGTCCGAGGAGGACCAGCTCGACCCCGAGCAATCGACCTCGGCGATCATCGTCCACCATCCCCAGGCCAAGTATTTTTCGGTATAGGCCGCGGCTCTCCCGCGGCGCCGGGCAGCGCGGCCTTGCGCGAGGCGCGCGATCGGGCCGATTGGAATTCTCTTTTCCGCTAATATCCGCTAGGTTTAACTAGCGGTCCGCGGCCGCCGGCAGACCGCACGCTTCGGTGTGGTCCGCGATGGGTTCGGCGGCGCGGCTCGGCCAAGCCTGCCACTGGAATTGGGGGGAGAGATGAACATTCGACGCTGGACCATGTCGGGCGCGATCGGGCTCGCTCTGGCGGGGTTCGCCTTGCCGGCTTTTGCCGATGGCGGCGGCGCCTGCGCCGGCCTGCCGAGCTGGGGCCAGCTGCAATCGGCGCTGGCGGGCGCGGTCGGGGCCAGCGGCAATGGCGGTCTCGGGTTCAATATGTGGGCGACCCTGGTCGCCAATGACGGGACCGTCTGCGGCGTTGCCTTTTCCGGCGGCCGCTACACCGATCAATGGCTCGGCAGCCGGGTGATCTCGGCGCAAAAAGCCAACACCGCCAACGATTTCAGCCTGAGCAAGGGCGCGCCGCCCTCGACCAGCCTGTTTCCCAACGGGCTGGCCCTGTCGACCGCCAACCTCTATTCCGCGGTGCAGCCCGGCGGCAGCCTTTACGGCCTGCAGCACAGCAATCCGGTCGATCCGGCCGAGGCCTATCAGGGCAATGCGATGCTGTACGGCACGCCGCACGACCCGATGGTCGGCGAGCGGATCGGCGGGGTCAATGTGTTCGGCGGCGGGCTCGCCTTGTACAAAAAGGGGATCGTCAAAATCGGCGCGGTCGGGGTCAGCGGCGATCAGTCCTGCACCGATCACTTTGTCGCCTGGCACGTCCGCCACAATCTGAACCTCGACCATATGGCCGGGATCGGCGTGGTGCCCGGAAACGACGCCGCCCACCCCGACAACATCATTTTCGACATTGCGCCGAACATCAATGGCGGCACCGGCATCAGCGCCAGCGGCTTCGGCCATCCGACCTGCATCAACACCGGCAATCCGGCGACCCTGCCGGCGGTCTCGCCCTAGGCCCCGGCCGGCGACGGGGGCGCCGCCGCCCGCCTTCCCGTCCGCCGAGGTTGCGCCGTCCCCCCCAGTGCCGCCCCCGAAGCATCGGTGAGCGCGTAGAGCCGGTCGAGCTCGCGGCGAAACCCGGCCCGCAATGCCGCCATGCTTGTCCGAGGAATTCATCGCCAAATGGCGCGGGACCACGCGCACCGAACGCTCGGCCGCCCAAGGAGCATTTTCTCGATCTGTGCGAGCTGCTCGGCGTGCCGAAGCCGGCCGACATCGATCCGCACGGCACCGAATACACCCCTAAATTCCCAGTTCTCTGCGAGAGTTGAAGGGGCTATCGTACTAGGAATGCGTGTCTTGGAGGTAGTTTCCACGATGGGCGTCGGATCATCTCTTTCAAGAGAGAGCTACCCGATTTTCGAGCCAATTGGAGGAATATGTGCTCTGAAACGTTGCAGGGAGAACGCCCAGAACTTGGATCGTGAAATACTCAAGCGCGGCGTCGGCCGCGCAGTCGCTATTGTGCTTGGCCTAAGATTGAGCGCCCGCGCTGGCGCATCAAAACCGGAATTGTTCCACCAAGGACTCGGGCGTGCATGCGATAGAGCCGAACGCAACAGGGTCGCCAAGGTGGTCCGCGAGTGGGCAGACGGTAATAGTGTTGCCGCCCATTATGGATTTGGGATCGATCTCTTTTGCAGCGAGGACTTCCGACGGAGCACTTCAGGTCCCTCGGTGCTCGATTGCGACAGCCGAAATTGGCTCCGGAAGGAATTCGGCATCCGATTCGTCACACTGGCCGAGCGTGCAGCAAGCGTAGGGCGGAAAAGCGCAGCGCATTCCGCCTTTCTCCAAGGCTGGGCATAGCGCCTCCATGCCGGATTATCGCCGCAATCGGGTTCCTGATGGAACCTTCGTCTTCACGGTGAACCTGCTCGACCGCCGCTGCCGGTTGGAGTTCTGCGCCGCGCGCCTGCCCCAATCGCTTCCCGCAAAAGCGACGTTTGGAGGCGGAATGCGCTCTGCTGTTCCGCCCTACGCTTGCTGCATCACCCTCCGTTCGCCCATCATCGACCGAATCTCCTGTCGCCAGGGAGAAGTGAATCAGGACGCAGCAACGGTCTCAAGCAGACTTTTTCAACACAATCAGCCAGGAGCGGACCATTGCGCCGCAAAATCTCATGTCTACTTTACCCCCCGAAAGCAAGCCGTGCATCCGGAGAGCCATAAATGACCGCGTTTTACATCGGCCAGCACGAGATCGACGATGAGTCGGCTTTCGCCGACTACCTCAAACAGACAATGCCGTTTATCGAAAAGCACGGCGGACGTTATCTCACCAAAGCCGGCACCCATGAGATGCTCGAAGGCCAGCGGCCGAGCCGCGTCGTCGTTGTCGAATTTCCTAACAAGCAGGCCATCAAGGATTGGTACAACGATCCCGGCTATCGGCCGCTGATCACCAAGCGGCATGCCGCGGCGCGCAGCGTCATGATCGCGATAGAGAGCCAGTGAAGCCTTGAGACGATCTGTGCGCGATCGCGGCGGCGACGGGGGTCGCGAGCGTCGCGGTGCCCGCCTTGAGCAAAGTCCGCCGCGCCGGTGAAATCGGATCGTCCATCGTTTCCTCTCCGCATCTGTGCATGTTGATCTTGCAGCCCTGCCGCTCCGCATCGCTTTCGCTTCTGTCTTCGGCTCGCGCGGCAATGTCCGAGTCGGTCGAAAACTGACCTGCAGGTCGTGACCATCCAACTATTTGATCGGGTTTGGTCGAGCACCGTGCCCGTCTCATCCGTGCTGCCATGCCGGGGACGTTCAACCGGCGTGCCGCCGACATAATCCTCGCTGCTCCAACAACTTGGAGCACCACGATCATGACCGATAATCCGAAGACCTGCGTCGATCCTTATCTGGACTCGTTCGCGCAAAGCTTTGCCGTAGCAAGCGTAGGGCGGAACAGCGCAGCGCATTCCGCCTTTCTCCAAGGCTGGGCATAGCGTCTCCATGCCGGATTATCGCCGCAATCGGGTTCCTGATGGAACCTTCGTCTTCACGGTGAACCTGCTCGACCGCCGCTGCCGGTTGGCGCTCTGCGCCGCGCGCCTGCCCAATCGCTTCCCGCAACGCGACGTTTGGCGGCGGAATGCGCTCTGCTTTTCTGCCCTACGCCTGCTCAGCCCGGGTCGGGCCAGCGCGCGTCCTGGGCCAGATAGTCCGCCGCCCGGATCGCTGTCGCCAGCTCGGGCGGGGTCGCCATCGGCGGCTTGACGCCGCCCTTCAGCCCGCCGAGGGCCGCGCGCACCGCGTGTACGGTGGCGGCAAGGATCTCCTGCGGATAGACGACGAGTTTGATGCCGAGCCGCTCCAGCTCGGCGTCGCCCGGCATGAAATGCTTGCCGGCGGGCGAGGTGACGGCGAGCGGCGGCTTGCCGTTGCAGGCCGCCACCGCCTCGCGCATCTCGGCCGCCGATTGCGGCGAATCGAGAAACAGGATATCGGCGCCCTCGGCCACGAACCCTTTCAGCCGGGTCAGCGCCTCGTCGAACCCGCGCGAGGTGCGGGCGTCGGTGCGGGCCAGCAGCAGCAGGCCTTCCTCGCGGCAGGCCTCGACGGCGGCGCGGCAGCGCAAGATCGCGGCATCGCGCTCGATCACCAGTTTGGCGCCGCCCTGGCCGAGCGGCCGCGGCCAGGCCTTGTCCTCGATCAGCACCGCCGCGGCGCCGCGGCGGGCATAGGCGCGGATCGTCTTCTGCACCGCGAGCGCATTGCCATAGCCGGTGTCGCCATCGGCCAGCCACAGTACATTGGGCGCAGCGGCGATCACCGTCTCGACCGCGTCGGCCATTTCGGCAAGGCTCAGGAGATCCATGTCGGGCATCGCCAGACGCATCGCGGCGATGCTCGAGCCCGAAGCAAAGCCGATGCGGAAACCCGCTTCCTCGATCAGGCGGGCGCCCATGCCGTCGCCACAGCCGGGCATGATTTGCAGTCCGGGCTGGTCGAGCAGCGCCTTCATCGCGGCGGCCTGGGGACGCATGGCGGTTCCTTTCCGATCAGCCGATGAAACTATAATCTGGCCAGATGCCGATGTCTCCCACCCGGCGATATTCCCCTTAACAAGACCATACCCAAGGATTACGCTAGCCGAAAAGAATATCGTGCGGCTAAGGCTAATCCGAGACGGAGGGTTTTGTGATGGCAAAAATCACCGTCACCGCGATATCGCTGCTCCTGGCCGCTGGCGCCTTTTGGGGTGATGCGCTCGGCGCTGGACATGTGTTCAATCCGTTCGGCATTTTGTTTCTGTTCCTGAGCGCGGTTATTTGGTTCGGCTGGGGGCCGATCCATGAGGGCTACATATCGGCAAAGAACGAGTTCGAGCCTGCCGATCATCCGCCTGGGACCGACGATCATCAGGGGAATGAGCCGCGCCGCTCGGCCGCGCCGCTCCTCCTCCTGAGCCAGCGGCGGCGCCCCGCGGCAAAACCTCAGATGATCTTTCTTTCGCGGAAATCCTCGATCTGCGCCGGGGTGTAGCCGAGATCGCCGAGGACGTCGTCGTTATCCGCGCCGAGTTTCGGGGCGACGCCGATCCGGGCCGGGGTTTCCGAGAAATGCCATGGCGAGCCATGCACCTTCAGCCTCTTGCCGTGGCTTCGGGTAGTCGATTTCGGTCACGTAGCCATTGGCCAATACGTCGGGATCGTTCGAGGCCTCCAGCAACGTATTGATCGGCGCCGAGACGATGTCGGCGCCGCGCAGCCTCGCCACCCAATCGTCGCGCGCCCCGGTCGCGAACAATTCGTCGAGCAGGCCCAGCAAGGCCGCGCGTTTTTCGTCGGAGGAAATGACCACGCCGAGATCGCCGAAGCCGGCCTCTTCGAGCGTCTGGTAAAAGCCGAGCGCCGTCCATCGCGTCGCGCCATTTGCGGGCGCCGTTCAGCTGGAACACCAGCGGCTTGCCGTCCCGGTCGTTGAAGCTGGCGCTGAGGCCGGGGCGTTCGGGCGTACCGGTGATCCGGGCTTGCCCGGTGACCGGATCGCGATTGCGCCACATCGCCGTCGTCAGGGTCCAGCCCATCAGGCGGATCTGGCCGCCGAGCAGCGAGCAATCGACCTTTTGGCCAATACCGGTGGCGCGGGCGCAGGTCAGCGCCGCCAGCGCCCCGCCAAAGGCCAGGATGGCGCAGGTCTCGTCGGCGACCGAGACGATGCCGGTCTTCAGCTTCTGGCCCGGCGTCGAATAGGCCTCCGCGATCCCGCCCAGCGCCTGCGCCATCGAATCGGTGCCGGGCAGCGCGGCATTGGGTCCCTTGGGGCCGTAGCCCGAGACCGAAACATAGACCAGCTTCGGGTTCGCCTTCCTCAGTTCGTCGTAGCCAAAGCCGTTCTTCTCCGCCGCCCCGGGCCGGAAATTCTGGCCGAAGATATCCGCCGTCGCGACCAGCTTGCGCAGGATTTCGCGGCCTTCCCGGGTCTTCAGGTTGAGGGTGAGGCTCTTGACCCCGCGATTGTTGGTTTCGAAATAGGTGCTGGGAAAGCCCGGCAGCACGGTCGAGCCGCGCGAATTGTCGCCGATCTCCGGCACCTCGATCTTGATCACCTCGGCGCCGAGATCGGCCATCAGCATGTAGGGCACGGTGCCGGCCTGCGCGGTGGAGCAGGCCACGACCTTGACGCCGTGCAGCGGACCATGTGGCTCCGTCATGTCGAACGACCTCCTGTCCCAATCCGAAAATGCATCATCGAGGCGGCGTCCGCCCCGCGGATATCCGGCCGGATTTACCGCCGATAGATCTCGGCGAACAGGCCCGGCCGACCGGCGCCCGGTTTCGCCGCCATCGCCGCGCCCGCCGGGTGACAAGCACGCGACGAACTGTTAAGGCTTCGCCTTCGGCACCGCTGCGAGGGGAACACAGCAATGGCGGCGAAACCTTACATCATCGCCCTGGAAGAGCATTACCTCGACGCGCAGGTCAAACAGCACTTTACCGGGATGGACGTGCAAAGCGCGCCGCGGCTGGTCGAACGGCTCGACGATGTCGGCGAATTGCGCTTGCGCGAGATGGACGAGGCCGGCATCGACATGCAGGTGCTCTCGCACGCCAATCCGGGGCTGCAAAAGATGGATGCCGAGACCGCGGTGCGGCTGGCGCGCGGCGCCAATGACCGGCTCCATCAAACCGTGCGCGCCCATCCCGATCGCTTCGCCGCCTTTGCCGCGATCCCGACCCCCGATCCCAAAGCCGCCGCCGACGAACTCGAGCGCACCGTCACCCGGCTCGGCTTTAAGGGGGCCATGATCAACGGGCTGACCAACGGGGTGTTTCTCGACGACAAGCGGTTCTGGCCGATCTTCGAGCGGGCCGCCGCCCTCGACGTGCCGCTCTACATGCACCCGGCGATCCCGCATCCGGCGGTCGTCGAAGCCTATTACCAGGATTACGTCGCGCAATACCCCTCGCTGTTGCGCGCCGCCTGGGGCTTTACCGTCGAAACCGCGACCCAGGGGGTTCGCCTGGTATTGAGCGGGGTGTTCGACGCCTACCCCAATCTCAAGATCATCATCGGCCATCTCGGCGAGGGGCTGCCGTTCTACCTGTGGCGGATCAGCATGGGGTTCGAGCGCGACCGAAAGGGCAGCAAGAGCTTTCGCGACGTGTTCTGCGAGCATTTCTACATCACCACCAGCGGCTTCTTTTCCGACCCGGCGCTGTTGTGCTGCGTGATGGAGATGGGGATCGACCGGATCATGTTCTCGGTCGATTACCCGTTCGTCGACAACCCGCCCGGGACCAAATGGCTCGAGACCCTGCCGCTATGCGCCGACGATCAGGTCAAGCTGTTGAGCGGCAATGCCAAGCGGCTGCTGAAGCTGTAGCGACAGGGCTCTTTGCGGTCGCGGCCGGAAGGCTGCATTATCGCAGGCTGTTGCTCTCGGCCGGCGACCAGCAGGGCGGCAATGCGTAGACTGGCGCTGCGCCGGCGACCGTGTTCACCCGGCCATTGCCGATTGCACCGCCTCGCCCTGCGCCGAATGCGGCAGGTGCCAGCGTGAATCGCGGCTTTCGAGCCGGCCGGCGCGGCGATGGCGCTGCAATGCAATGCCGAGATGGTTCGGCCTGACCGCCATGCCGAACTCGCGCGACAGGTAAGTCAGAACTTCGGCGGCAGTGGCCCCTGCGCCATGCGCCTCGACCGCCTTCAAGGTTGCGTCGCTCAATGACAGGCCGGACGCCGGCTGGGCCGCTTGCATCCTGCGTCCGCCGCTGCTCGGCGCCGCCGCTTTTGCCGGGCGTCCCCGACGGCCGCGCATCACCGGTGCGCCGCCCATCCCGAACCGGGACAGCACGCGCTCGGCGATTTCCAGTTCGTTCATCTGCTCGGCCAGCTTTGCCCTTTCGGCGTCGAGCCGGGCCAGCCGTTCGGCGATCCGCTGCCTCTCCTGTCCAATCTCTTCCATTGTCGCCATCTTCTCCATCTCCCTCCACTGCTCGATGCGCCGCACTGCGCCGGCGTCCTCGGATAGATGGAAAACATCGGCACAGAAAAAAGGCCGCTAAGGCAAATTATTGCAATTCTATAATGATTTTGGCCAGGTGCGTGGCGTGATCAGTGATATTCGCCGCTGCCGCGGCTGCACAACATCGGCTCGACTGCGTCGAACCTGTCGCGGCGCGGCGGCGAGGTTCTGCGGCCGCGCCTGCATCAGCGGTTCGTTAACCTATTGGCCGGATCGCTCGGATACGACTTGCAGTGCCAGGCGATTGTCGACGCAGTCTTGATAGGCGATCGGCCGGCGGATGAAACCGCTCGACACCAATCCCCGGCGCAACCGGTCGAAACCGTCTTCGGGCAGAACTGGATCGCTTCCCCACACCCGCTGCGTCTGGTAGCGGGCGATGGCGCCGGTCAGTACGATGCGGTCGAGCGCCGGAAAAAACGCTGCAATCGCGGCGGCGATCTCGGTCGCCGGATTGCCCTCGATCCATTGCTGCGTGCGGTAGATCGCGCGGGTCATGCGCAGCAGCGGCTCGGGGTCGCGGACCAGCCGGTCGCGCGTGGTGACAAAGGCGGTATAGGTGGTGCGGCCCCGGCTACTGGCGGCATGCCACAAATGCCCGGCGCCGGTCGCCAATGCCTGTTCGACCACCGGCTCGAACAGTTGCGCGGCCTCGATGCCGCCCTCGCGCAGTGAGTCGAGGTTTTCCGTCATATTGCGGCCGGCAATGCGGTCGAGCCGCTCCGGGTCCAGCCCCGCCTGGCGCAGATCCTCCTGCAGGCACAGCCACGGGGTCGGCACCTCACTGACCGTCGCGAAGCGAATTCCGGCGAGATCGGCCAGTTGGAAACCGGGATTGGGAGAACGGCCGACGATCGAGAATGGATCGCGGCAGACAATCTCGGCAAAGCACGCCAGCGGCGAGGCGGGATTGTCGTCATGATGCTTCATCACCCGCATCGGCCCGGCCCACAGCGCCTCGGCAGCGCCGTCGATCAGCGCCGCCTCGGCCTTGCCCATGCCGGGCGAAGGCAATAGCTCGACCTCGATCCCCTCGGCGGCATAGGCCCCGATCGCATGCGCCGCATAAAACGGCGTATACAGCACAAAGCGGTAATTTTCATAAAGCCGCAATCGCATCGTCTTCCCTGCTCCGGCAGCCCCTCACCCACCAGTCACCACCAGACCCTGACCGGCCTGGTCCGCCCTCTGCCGCATTGCGAGAGAGGGGCCGGCCCCCGGACGACGATCCGGGGGGAGGCGGGTGAGGGTGAACCAGTCGAAGTCTCAGATTACGCCGTCTTTGCGCAATCCTTCGACGTCGCCGGCGCCGATGCCGAGCCAGTTCTGCAATACCTCGGCGCTGTCGCCGCCGAGCGCCGGCGACGGCTTCAGCCGCACCGTCTTGCCGTCGATCCGCACCGGCCAGGTCGCCATCTTGTAGTCGCCCTGACGGTGGTGCACGGTCTGCATGATGCCGCGCTCTTCAAGGGTCGGCTCGTTCTGCAGTTCCATCGTGTCGAACACCGCGCCGGACGGCACGCCGACCGCGATCAGCTTCTCCATCGCCTCGCGCTTCTCGTGCTGGCGGGTCCATTGGCCGATGATCGCATCGAGCTCTTTTTCGTTCTTGACGCGCAGATCGCCGGTCGCGAAGCGCGGGTCCTCGATCAGTTCCTCGCGCCCGATCAATTTCATCAGCCGCGACCAGTGCTCCGGGTTGGCCCGGCTGGTGGTCAGATAGACATAATCGTTGGCGCCGCCGCCCTTGGCCGGGTAGAGCCCCGACGGGGCGTTGTTGCCGCCGCCCGATTTGGCGCCGTTGCGCGGCGCCGGCTTGCCGGTGCGCGCCATCGTGCAAAAGCAGGTGCGCATGTAGTGGATCATCGCGTCCTGCATCGCCAGTTGCAGCCGCCGCCCCTGGCCGGTGCGGTTGCGCTCGTGCAAGGCGCCGAGGATCGTCGCCGCCATCAGCATGCCGGTGCCGGTGTCGCCAAAGGACAGGCCCGGCTTGACCGGCGGGCGGTCGGGCTCGCCGGTGACGCTGATCGGGCCGCCGGCGGCCTGCGCGATCATGTCAAAGGCGAGGCCTTTCTCATGCGGGCTGCCAGAGCCAAACCCCTTGATCTGGCAATAGATGATCTTGGGGTTGATCTGCTTGACCGACTCATAGTCGAGGCCGAGGCGCTCGATCGTGCCCGGCGCCATGTTCTCGGCCACGATGTCGGCCTTCTTGATCATCTCCTTGACGATCTCGAGCCCCTTGGGCGATTTCAGGTTCAACGTGATCGATTTCTTGTTGACGTTGAACTGGTGGAAATACCACGGGTCGTCATCGGGCTTGCCGGGGCGCAGCCTGCGGCCGGGGTCGCCGCGGCCCGGGTTCTCGATCTTGACCACCTCGGCGCCGAACCAGGCCAGGACCTCGGTGCAGGTGGTGCCCGCCTCGAACTGGGTGAAATCGACGACCTTGACGCCCTGCAGAAAGTTCATGTCCTGGGTCATGTCGCTCATCGCTGTTCCTCCCGCTGCGCACAGATGCTGGGTGACAGCCTGCGCCTTTCGCCACCCCACCGCAACGCCTTCGCGCCGCGCCGATCGGCGTTTTCATCTGACGCAATGCACCAAAAGGAATCGCCTATGCCTACCCTGCGACCACCGGCAATCCTGAGCCGGCAATCCCTGGATAGGCTCCTGCGCCGGCCCAAGGCCACAGTTTGCGCGCCATGTGAAGCGGTTCACGCTTCCCCTCCCGGTCGGGCGCTGATTATGCCTAGATGCTGCGTTTGCACCGGGAGGACCAATCATGCCGGAGTTGCTGGGATCTGCCGTATTAGCGCCGAGCGGCGATGGCCGCCTCGAGCTGTTCATGTTTTCGATCGACGGGAGCTTGTGGCACATCTGGCAGACCGCCTGGAGCAATGGCTGGTCGGGCTGGGCTCCGTTTGGCGGCCCATTTGCCGAGTGGCCCGCCGCGATCGCCCGCAATGGCGACGGCAGGCTGATCACCCTTGCCGTGAGCGGCGCCCTCGAACAGATCGAGCAGACGAGCTGGTCGAACGGCTGGTCGGCATGGACATCGCTGGGCCTGCCGCCGACCGGCGCGATCAATCCTCCCACTGTCGCCGCCGGCGCGGATGGCCGATTGATCCTGTTCGCCAGCGGCACCGGGCAGGATGGCCCGCCGCAATTGTGGCGTCTGGAGCAGGCGGTCTGGGGCGGGCCGTGGAATTCCAGCTGGTCCCCGCATTTCGCGCCCGCCGGACAGTTGATCACCAATCCTCCGGTTATGATCCTCGACGCGCAGGGTTGTCTTCAGGTCTTTGTCGTGTCCGCAACCGGGGACATGTGGAACCTCCGCCAGACGGCCCCGGCTGGTGCGTGGACCGGCTGGAATGCTCTCGGTTCGGCCGGTGCGGGTTTTACCGACCGCCCGGCGGTGGCGGCCAGTGGCGATGGCCGCCTGGAATTGTTCGTGCGCGGCAATGACAACGCCCTGTGGCATGCCTGGCAGCTTGCGGTCGGCGGGGCGTGGTCCGAGTGGGTTTCTTTTGGCGATGCCGGCGTCGGCTTTCAGGATCATCCGGCAATGGCGCCGAGTGCCGATGGGCGGCTCGAACTGTTCGTCACCGGGCTCGACGGCAATCTGTGGCATAGCTGGCAGACTGAGGCGAGCAATGGATGGTTATTCTGGCAGTCATACGGCAATGGCGGCGCCCGCCTGCTGAACGGGCCGGCATTGGCGGCGAGCGGCGACCGCCGTCTCGAATTGTTCGTCCTCGGCGCCGACGGCGCGCTCCACCATATCTGGCAGACCGCGGCCAGCAACGGGTGGTCCGGCTGGGGATCGCTCGGCCACCCATAAGCCGAGCCTGCGCGCCCGCCGAGCAAAGGCGGTGGGCGTCGCTGCACCCGACCCGCCTTATTATGGCTGTCCGCAGATTGCGTTACTGCCGCGGCGGGTGCGCCCTGACGAATTCCTCGTTGACATCGGCGCCCCAGCCGGGGCCGGTCGGCAACAGCATTTCGCCGTTCTCGATCACCGGCGGGTGGGTAACGATGTCGTCCTTCCAGCTCACATCGTCGATGTCGATTTCCATGACTTTGAAATTCGGCGCCACCGCGCACATATGGGCGCTGATCAATGAGCCCAGATGGCCGTTGAAATTATGCGGCGCCACATTGACCTCGTAGGCGTCGGCCATGGCCGCGATCTTCAGCGATTCGAGAATGCCGTTCCAGGCCACGTCGATGATCGCGTAATCGACCGACTGGTTCTCGAAATAGGGGCGGAACTGGCGCCGGCCGTACAGTGACTCGCAGGACGAGATCGGGGTGCGGGCCGAGCGGCGGATCAATGCCAACCCGGCCGGGTCGTAGAGGTCGATCTCGAGCCACACCAGGTCGAGCGGCTCCAACGCCCGCGCCAGTTTGATATAGCCGTCGATCTTGTAATTAAAGTTGGTATCGAGATGCAGCCCGACATCGCGGCCGGCGCCGCGGCGGAACGCTTCCAGTTGCGCGACCGCGGCCGCGACGATGCCATGGTCGATATTGAGCGCCGGAAAGCCCGGCTGGTTGCCGGTGCCGGGGCCGTACATATAGGGCTTGCCCTGGTCGAACCGGATCAGATTGGTCTTGAGCCCCCGGAAGCCCTTGCGCCTGACCTCCTCGCCCAGCGCCACGATGTCGTCGAGCGAGCGCACCGGCTCGACCCCGGCCCATTCCTTGATCCTGTCGGCGTGGCGCGCGCGATAGGTGCCGCAATGCGACCAGTAGAGCTGCAAGCGGTCGCGCACCGGGCCGCCCAGCATTTCATAGACCGGCACGCCCAATGCCTTGGCCTTGATGTCGACGAACGCGTTTTCGATCGCGGCGATCGCCATCTGGTTGACCCCGCCGGCGGCCTGCCTGGTCGCGGCATAGAGATAGGCGCTGTGCCGCTCGACCGGGCGCGGGTCCTGCCCGATCAGCCGCTCGCCCAGTTTGCGGATGACCCCGCTCAGCCCTTGCGCGCCATAGCCCTCCATATATTCCGACCAGCCGGTGATGCCCTCATCGGTGGTGATCTTCAGAAACGAATTGACCCGCCAGCCGGCATCGCAATGCAAATCCTCGATTTTGACGATCTTCATCGGCACTATCCTCCTGACCCGCGGCATCGC
>CAVZKP010000037.1:0-169412 GCA_963775875.1 uncultured Alphaproteobacteria bacterium | reverse complement strand
TTTGTCGATAAGCCTGCCTAAATGCCTCGACGGCCGGCTCGCCAGGATGGTGTGCGCAGTAGTTCTCCGCCCACTCCTCGGTGTTGGGGATCGCGCCCACATTGATGGCGCTGCTACCGAAGCGCGCTGCCTGATAGCCGATATAGAACAGCGATGCCGCGGCCCGATCGTCTGGTGATAACTCCAGCAGCCTTTTGCAGGTCGCCCCCCGGATACTGACCCAACGGTTGCTGGGCGGCGCCTTGGCTACCGGGGCTGGCGCCGGCGCCGGTGCGGCGCACCGGGGGCGGCGTCGGTGCGGCGGGGGCAGCGGCCGGAGGCTGCACGCAGGCGCACAGCGAGCCCGATAGCACGCCCGATAACAGTACAAAGGCGGTCTTCCCATTCATCGCGTTGCTCCGGTGGCAAGGAAATTCCGTCTCCGCAGGCATAACGTGGCCGCGGCATCGGAGGCCGTTTCAACCGTTCGGATATAGAAATACCATAATAGGCGCTCAAATTGACATAGATGCGTTGGCGGGTCGTCCTCGATAATTTCCCGCCGTACCGATCGGCGGTATATTCTCGGGAGGCTCCGGCCATGTGTCGACGAAGCCTGACGCCCGCCCCAGCCGCGAACTGGACAGAAATTCGGAGTCAAATACAGCGAGTGAGGCCACAGCGATGACGAAGTATCTGCTTTACATGGCGCCAATCGCCTTGGTCGGGTTAATGGCTACCGGGGCATCCGCCGCCCCGGCTGCCTGGAGCGGCAGCATGGTGCGCAATATCACCGCCACCGTGCCGGAGGGGACCGGCGCGCCGCTGGTCCTCGTGCGCGGCGGGGGCGGCCGAGGCGGTGGCGGTGCTCGCGGCGGTGGCGGCGGCTCGCGGCGGTGGCGGCGGCGGTTATCGCGGCGGCGGCGTGGCGGTGCTCGCGCCGGTGGCGGCGGTTATCGCGGCGGCGGCGGCGGTTCCTGGGCCGGTGCTGGCCGAGGCAACTTCAGCGGCGCCAGCGCGAACCGCGGCAACGTCAACCGCGGCAACTTCAACAGCGCCAACGTGAACCGCGGCAACGTGAATCGCGGCAATTTCAACAGCGCCAACGTGAATCGCGGCAACGTCAACGTCAACGTCAACCGCAACGTCAATGTCAGCGGGGGCGGCGGTTACTACGGGGGAGGAGGTTATTACGGCGGAGGTTGGGGTGGCGTCGCCGCCGGCGTCGCGGCGGGCGCCATCGTCGGCGGCGCCGTTGCCAGTACCGCCTATCCGGCCCCGGCATACCCGTACCCGTATTGCCCATACCCAAATTACCCGAATTGCGGACTTTGAGCGGCTCCAGCAGGACGGCAGGTCGAGCCGTCGCGACTTGACGTCCTGATAAAACAGGACCGCAGGTGACATTCGATTCAAATCCCGACTGCACCCGATCCGGGAAGAGGACTGCGCCGTAACGGATCTTACCGTCGTCGACGCACGGTCAAGCGTCGAACCGAACCTCCATTCCAGAAATCCTCGTGGCCGGGCTTGACCCGGCCATCCATTTCCCGTTCACCATTGCGTGGAGTCGACGCGGCGATGCCCGGATCAAATCAGATCAAATCCGGGTAAGGCGTTCCGAAAGACCGGCCTGTGGGAGCAAAGATATGCCTGAGACCACCTATCGCGAAATCGGCGTCAGCCGCGACGGGTTTGTCGCTACCGTCGAGATGCGGCGGCCGCCGCACAATTTCTTTGATAGCGCGCTGGTTGCCGAGATCGGCGACGCCTTCGAGCGGCTCGATGCCGACCCCGACATCCGGGCGATCGTGTTTGCCGCCGAGGGCCGCTCGTTCTGCGCCGGCGCCGATTTCTCGAAGCGGATGGATACCGGCACCGTCGCCGAGGGGACCCGCAGCGCCGCCGGGCGGCACCTGTACAAGGAGGCGATCCGCCTGTTCCGCACCCGGAAGCCGATCGTCGGCGCGGTGCATGGCGCGGCGGTCGGCGGCGGGCTCGGCCTCGCTCTGGTGCCGGATTTTCGCGTCACCTGCCAGGAGGCGCGGTTCAGCGCCAATTTCAACCGGCTCGGCTTTCACCCGGGTTTTGGCCTGACCGCGACCCTGCCGCGCCTCGTCGGCGGCCAGCAGGCGGCGCTGCTGTTCTATACCGGCCGGCGCATCGCCGGCGACGAAGCGGTGCGGATCGGCCTCGCCGATCTCCTGGTGCCGCAGGCCGAGGTGCGCAGCGCCGCCCAGGCATTGGCGCTCGAAATCGCGCAATCGGCGCCGCTCGCGGTGATGTCGACGCGCGAAACCGTGCGCCGCGGGCTGATCGATGCGATCGAGGCCGCCACCGAGCGCGAGCTGGTCGAGCAGGACTGGCTGCGCCGCACCGAGGACTTCGCCGAGGGGATCAAGGCGATGGCCGACCGCCGCCTGCCGGATTTCCGCGGCCGCTGAGGTTTTTTTCGGGTTCCGCCCCGACTGTTAACGATAGATCCAGCCGGATCCCGCCATAATTTTGGCGGCAGGAGTGGGACAGACGGGGTCCGGAGGAGCAGTTGCTGTTCAATTCGTACAAATTCATCTTCTTGTTTTTTCCGATTATTGTCATTTTATATTACGCGATCGGCGGCCTCGGAGCGCGGGCCCAGAATATTGCCCTGGTCACCGCGTCGCTCGCCTTCTACGCGGCGTGGGACGTTCGCTTCGTGCCGCTGCTGCTCGGCTCGATCATCGTCAACTTCGCCGCGGGACGAGGCATTTCCGCCTGCATCGAGCAGCGCCGGGAAGCAGCGGCCAGCGCCCTGCTGGCCGGTGCGATCACCGTCAATCTGCTCGGCATCGCGGTGTTCAAATATGCGCATTTCTTTGTCGACAATTTGAACGCCGTAGCCCGGACCGATTTCGTCCTCGAAACCATCATCCTGCCGCTCGGCATCTCGTTTTTTACCTTTGAACAGATCGGCTATCTGGTCGATGTCCACCGGGGAGAGGCGCGCGCGCCGGATCTGTTGCGCTATTCGGTGTTCGTGACGTTCTTTCCGCGGCTCGTCGCCGGACCGATCCTGCGCTTTCACGAGATCGAGCCGCAGCTGGCCGCCGCCCGCGGCGGGCCGTCGACCGCCCTCAACCTCGCGGTCGGACTGACCATATTCTTCATCGGCCTGGTCAAAAAGACCATCCTCGCCGATGGCATCGCACCCTACGCCACCGCCGCGTTCGCGCGCGCCGGGCGCGGCGAGCCGATCGACCTGTTCCTGGCGTGGGGCGGCGCCGCCGCCTATGCCTGCCAGCTCTATTTCGACTTTTCGGGTTATTCCGACATGGCGATCGGCGCGGCGCGCTGTTTTGGCGTTCGCTTTCCGATGAACTTCTTTTCGCCCTACAAGGCGACCAGCATCATCGAGTTCTGGCGGCGCTGGCATATGACGCTCTCGCGTTTCCTGCGCGACTACCTCTATATCGGCTTGGGCGGCAACCGGCGCGGCAAGGTGCGCCGCTATGCCAACCTGCTGATCACGATGCTGCTCGGCGGGCTGTGGCACGGGGCCAACTGGACATTCGTGCTGTGGGGCGGGCTGCACGGGATCTATCTGATGATCAATCACGCCTGGATCACGCTCGGCGCCCGCAGCGCCACTTTGACCGGGTTTCGCCGCTCGCGGGCCGGCGCCGCTTTCGGGTTCGCCGTGACCTTTGTCGCGGTTCTGGTCGGCTGGGTGCTGTTCCGCGCGCCCAACCTGGCCACCGCCGCCGATATGCTCGGCGGGATGATCGGCCGGCATGGCGCGGTCATCCCGGCCGGGCTCGCCTTTGCCCTGGAGCCGGTCCGAGGCCTGGCCGCCGCCCTCGGCATCCGCTATGACCAGAGCTCGGGGACCGCGCTCATCCAAACCTATCTGTGGGTCGGCGCGCTGCTCGGCATCGCCTTTTTGGCGCCGACGACGCAGGAGCTGCTGGCCGGCTACGAGCCGGTGCTCGAAGCGGTCGACGGGACCGGCGCGGCGGTGCCGGGACCGGCCGGACCGAGGCTGCTGCGCCTGCGCTGGGCGCCGAGCGGCGGCTGGGCGATGATGGTCGGCGCGTTCGCCTTTTTCGGCGTCATCGCGATCACCCGGGTCAGCGAATTCCTCTATTGGCAGTTCTGAGGCGGGGGCGATGCGCCCCGTTGGCTTTCTCCTCGGGGTCGGCGCCACCGCCCTCGGCCTCGCGCTCGCGGCGATAGCGCTGACCGTATGGGTCGATCCCTATCGGATGTACGGCACGCCGGTGACGCCCGGCTGGACGGCGTTGAAGCCGAGGATCTATCAGCAGACCGGGATCGCCAAGACCTATCAGCTGGAGCGGGTGGCGCCCCGCACCCTGCTGCTCGGCAATTCGCGGATCGAGATCGGGCTCGACCCGCAAAGCCATGAATGGCCGGGCGACGCGCAGCCCGTGTTCAACGCCGCCGAGGATGGCAGAGGGTTGCCATTGGCGCTGGCGATGCTGCGCGAAGCGATCGCGGTCCGGGTCCCCGATACCGTCGTTCTCGGCCTCGATATTCTCGACTTTCTGGAAAACCCCAGTTCGCCGGGCAAGCCGCCGCCGCCCGGCGCCGATCTGCGCCGGCTGCTGGTCGATAGCGGCGGCGCGCCGAACCCGCAGCGGCGGATGCAGGTCTGGCGCGACCGTCTCGCCTCGACCCTGACCATCGGCGCGGTCTTTGACAGCCTCGACACGCTGTTCGACCAGGATCCGATGACCAGCGTCACGATGACGCCGCAGGGCTTCAACCCGCTTCATCAATACCGGGTCTATGTCGCCCGCAGCGGCTATCATGAGCTGTTCGCGCAGAAGAGCGCCACCTACGAAGCCGAGTACCGCCGCTTTCCCGCCCCGGACTTCGCCGACCCGCACCAGTATCAAAGCTTTCGTTATCTGCGGCGGATCATCGAGCTGGCGGCGAAACACAAGATCCGGCTGATCCTGTACATCCATCCCTATCATGCCGATTACCTGGAAATGCTGCATCGGGTCGGGCTGTGGCCGAGTTTCGAGGACTGGAAGCGCGCGCTGGTGCGGGTGGTCGAGGCCGAGAACCGGGCCTTGCCGGCGAAGGTGCCGCTCTACGACTTTGCCGGGTACGACCGGTTCACCACCGAGCCGGTGCCGCCGCCGGGCGACCGCCACAGCAAGATGCGCTGGTATTGGGAATCGGCGCATTACAAGAGCGCGCTCGGCGATCGGATACTTGCGCGGATATTTGGCGGGGCGGAGGATTTCGGCTGCCGGCTGACGCCATCCGATATCGAAGACCGTCTCGCGGCGATCCGCGACATGCGGCTCCGCTTTCTCGCGCATGGCCGGCAAGGCCTGGCCGAAGCATCGCCGCAGCCGGTATCCGGGCCCGCGCCGTGAGCCTCGCCACATTGCGCCCGAGGGCGCGCCCGGCAGAGCGACCGGGCGAGGCTAGCCGGACGCTCGCTGCCGGCGGCGGACCCGCAGCCATTGGCCCAGCACCGCCGCGGCCAGCCGCCAGCTCTGCAGCGGGTCGGGACCGGCCAGCGCCGGGTCGAACGGGTCGTAGCCGGCATGCCGCAGCCGCTTTAGCGAATGTTTGGCGACGACCGCCGGCAGCAGGGCCGGAAGGGCTGCAGCGGCCGGGCGTGGCTGGCGGCGAGCCATGCGCAGATGAGCCGATGCGGCGGCGGCGATTTCGGCGACGGCGCGGCGCAGCGCGGTCGAACCTGGCAATTGCCGATAGGGATCGGTTTCGAGCCCGACCCGCGCGGCCAGGTCGAGCGGAACCAGCGGCCGCCCCGCCGCCGCCAGGAACGGCGCCGCCCGCAGCAGCCCGGCCAGCGCATAGGCGATGCCGATATGACGCCCGGCCTCGAAGGTGGCGCGATCGCGCACCCCCAGCGCCTCGAGCGCGAGCGCCACCAGGTTCGACGAGGTACCCTCGGCATAATCTTCGAGCGCCGCCAGGCTGGGTGGCGGGCCTTCGGCGAAATCCGCCTCGCGCGCGTCGATCAGCCGGTCGAAATAGGCCCGGGTAAGCCCCAGCCCGCGGATCGCGACGGTCAGCGCCTCGACGATGTCATGGCGGCGCACGCTACCATTGGCAAACGCGGCGGCGACGTTTTCACGCCACCATTCGAGCCGGATACGGCCCAGCATCGGCTCGGTTACGACCTCGCGCACCCTTGCAATCTCGTAGTTGAAGGCGTAAAGCGCGAACAGCGCCTCGCGGCGCGCGGCCGGCGCAAACAGCGCGGTCTGGAACCGGTCGCGGTCGTGGCGTCGGATCATCGCCGCAGCCGGCGACAGGTGCTGCGGATCGCTGGAACGGTGATTGCGAACGGACGTTTCTCCACAGAGCCTTTCTCAACATAACCCGGGATGGTCGCCATGGCTTTTGAACTGCCGCCCCTGCCTTTTGCGAAGAACGCGCTCGAGCCGCATATGTCGGCAAATACCCTCGATTTCCATCACGGCAAGCATCACCAGGCCTATGTCACCAACCTCAACAACCTGATCAAAGGCTCGCCGATGGAGAGCCAGCCGCTCGAGGAGATCATCAAGGGGAGCTACAAGGACACGACAAAGACCGGCGTGTTCAACAACTCGGCCCAGGTGTGGAACCACACTTTCTTCTGGAATTCGATGAAGCCGCATGGCGGCGGCGCGCCCAGCGGCAACCTCGCCGCGGCGATCACCCGCGATTGCGGCGGCCTCGACAAGTTGAAGGAAACCTTCAAGGCGACCGCGGTCGGCCAGTTCGGCAGCGGCTGGGCCTGGCTCGTCGCCGACAAGGGTCAGCTCAAGATCATCGGCACGCCGAACGCGGTCACCCCGCTGGCCGAGGGCCAGACGGCGCTCGTCACCTGCGATGTGTGGGAGCACGCCTACTACCTCGACTATCAGAACCGGCGGCCCGATTTCGTCCAGGCCTTTCTCGACCATCTGGTCAATTGGGATTTCGCCGCCCAGAACCTGGCCAAAGCGGGCTGAACCCGATCCGAGACCCCTCTCCCCGCCAGGCCGGGAGAGGGGATGGCGGGCCCGGTCGGAGGCGAAAGCCGCGGTCGCGCCCGCATCCTGTTAGATCCGCCGTAACCCAGCCGCCCCTATAGTAGCAGCCGATGACAGCCGCGCGTCGTCGGCCGCGATCGCCGGCAACCCGGCCGGCACCGGCCCGAAATCCCGACCCCGGGAAGACGATGTCTTTGTTGCAGCGGCTCCGGCGTCATAATCTTATCAGCTTGTTACGGCTCATTCCGGTCAATGTGATCCATTACGCTCGCTACTACTCCCCCGGCGTGGTCCGGGCGCGGCGGCTGGCATATGATTTCGATTGTGAGCTTGGCGTCGACACGGCAAAGAGCATCCCGGTTGGGGCTCTGGGCGGCGACCAGTGGTTCGAGCGGCATGCCTCTCCCTATGCGCCAGTCGGCGCCGCTCTGCTGCGCTCGACCCTCGCCGCGCTGCCGATCGCCGATTTCGCTCGCTTTTTGTTTATCGATTACGGGTCTGGAAAGGGCAAAGCCCTGCTGATTGCCGCCGAGTTCGGCTTTGCGGAAATCATCGGGGTCGAATTCTCGACCGGCCTGCACCAGATCGCCGGCGAGAACGTCAGGAAAATTCAGAACCGCTCAAGCACCGGCGCCAGATTTACCTTGGTGAACGCCGACGCGGCGGCGTATCGGCCGCCGGCTGGCGCAAAAGTGGCCTTCTTCTTCAATCCGTTTGATGAAACCGTGATGCGCAAGGTACTCGATGTGCTCGACGATCCGGTTACTACCCCGGAACTGCTGATTATTTACGTAAATCCTAAGAACAGAAGGCTGTTCGACACCGGAAGATGGGCCGCGATCGCCGATTATGGTTCCGCGGTTATTTATCGGCGTGACGCGGAAGCCGGAGACCCGGCGCAGCGCAGCGCGCAAACGGCGCTGCCGTCGCGGCGGCATTGACTTTCGGAGGGTCGGCGACCCGGCGATCGACAAATCATCGGGGTTTATGATTTGAATGCGCGACATGCCGATCAGAAAGGCGCTTCGGCCGGCGATTATCGGACCGTTCGGGCCAGCCCAGCTCGCCTGTCTCAAAAGCTGGAGCCGGTTGGGCCTCTCGCCGATTTTCGTGCGCATCGAGGACAATGCGCGGGCGCCCGGCGTCCGACCGGCGATCAGGCTCGCCGGGTATCGGCGGTTCACCGGCAGCGAACTTGCCACCTCAGCAGGCTTGGCCGCGTTCCTGCGGTTTCTTGAAACCGAGCAGGTCAGCGGCGTTACCTGTCTCGCCGATGATCTGGCAATTTGGCTGAACGGCTTGCGCGACGTCCTGCCGGCCGGGACCAAAATCTGGCTGCCCGACAACCGGGTCATCGATTTTCTCCAATCCAAATCCGCCCAATTGGCATTGGCCCGGGAGGTCGGGTTTGCCGTCCTGCCGACCTTTCGCCTCGGCCAATCATCGGACGAACCCCCGGACATCGGGCAGTTTCCGCTGGTGGCGCGGCCGGATCGCCCCGGCGCCGTCGCGCCCTCCTTCAAGGCCGAATTCATCGCGAACCAGATCGGTCTCGGCCGTTTCCTCAGCCGCTTCGAGCGGATTTCGGCCCCGCTGGTTCTTCAGCGTTTTGTCGATGGGCCCAACCTGATCGTCCATGGCTGTCGCGGGCGAGCCGGCCGGTTCATCGATCATGTCGCCTTCCTGGCCGAGCGGAAATTCGAGGGGGTGTCACTGACCATTCGGCCCTGCCCGCTCGACGACGCACTCAGGCAAAAATGCGAAGCATTTTGCCATAAACTCGATATCGTCGGCTGCTACCATTTCGACATGATTATCGATAAGACTTCCGGAACCGCTTATTTTCTTGAATTGAACGGCCGTTTTGGCGGGACCACCGCAAGGGCGCTGGCGTGCGGTTACGACGAGCCGGCGCGTTTATTGGCAGCCCATGGCGAGTGGGATCGCGGCGTGCTCGGATATCCAGCCTCGACCCGTACCTGTTCGAACAAGCTGATTTTGGCCAAGTATCTGCTGCACATTGCGGCCGGCCGCACCACGCCGCTCGATTATCCGCCGGCGCCGCGGTGGAAGAGGATGCTCGATGTCGGGTTGGGGATGATCCTGTGGCGTGACGAAATTCTCGGCTTCCGTAATTTCCGGCTGGCTATGTCTTTTTATACGCAAATTTTTCTGGATAAGCTCAGCGCAAAGCGCAAGGCGCGAAATCCGCCGATGCCCGGCCGCTGAATTATCTCCGTTCTCGATTAGCTGGCGGCGGCAAGTATTTCGCGCAAATGGCTCAGCTCGGCTCAGCGCCGGCGCGCCGGACAAAATTTGCCTTCCCGAGCCGTTCGCCGGTTCGAGTGCGATGCCGGTTGTCGGGCTCAATACGAGCGCGGCATCCCCAGGACGTGCTGGCCGAGATAGGCGAGGATCAGGTTGGTCGAGATCGGCGCGGTCTGGTAGAGGCGGATCTCGCGCCATTTGCGCTCGATGTCGTATTCCTTGGCAAAGGCGAAACCGCCGAAGGTGGCGAAGGTAGCCTCGGCGGCGTGCCAGCCCGCCTCGGAGGCCAGCAGCTTGGCCATATTGGCGTCGGCCCCGCATTCCTTGCCGTCGTCGAACAGCGCCGCGGCGCGGCGGCAGATCATGTCGGCGGCTTCCAACTCGGCAAAGGCGCGGGCGAGCGGGAACTGCACCCCCTGGTTCTGCCCGATCGGCCGGTCGAAGACGATGCGCTCCCTGGCGTAGTCGATGCCCTTTTTGAGCAGCCAGCGGCCGTCGCCAATGCATTCCTGGGCGACCAGGATGCGCTCGGCGTTGAGGCCGTCGAGGATATAGCGGAACCCCTGCCCTTCCTCGCCGATCAGCGCGTCCGGCGGCACCTTCAGATTGTCGAAAAACACCTCGGTGGTGTTGTGGTTGATCATCGCCTCGATCGGCCGGATCTCGACGCCGTGGCCGAGGTTCTCGCGCAGATCGATCAGAAACACCGAGAGCCCGTCGGTGCGGCGCTTGACCTGGTCGACCGGGGTGGTGCGCGCCAGCAGCAGCATCAGATCGGAATGGCGCGCGCGCGAGGTCCACACCTTCTGCCCGTTGACGACATAGTGGTTGCCTTCACGCACCGCCCGGGTCTTGAGCTTGGTGGTGTCGGAGCCGGTGGTCGGCTCGGTCACGCCAAAGGCCTGGAGGCGCAATTCGCCGGACGCGATCTTTGGCAGATAGCGCTGTTTCTGCTCGGCGCTGCCGTGGCGCAGCAAGCGTGCCCATGATGTACATCTGGGCGTGGCCCTGGCTGGCGGTGCAGCCCGAGGCGTTGATCTGTTCGAGGATCACCGCGGCGGCGCGCAACGGCAGGCCCGAGCCGCCATATTCCTCTGGAATCAGGGAAGCGAGAAACCCGGCCTGGGTAAGTTCCGCGATGAATTCGGTCGGATAGGCCTGCTCGGCTTCGAGCTTGCGCCAATATTCACCGGGGTAGCGCTCGCAGATCCGGCGCACCGATTCGCGCAATTCGGGATAATCCTCGCCGAGGGCCACCATCGTCGCCGTATCGGTCATCGCGCTCTCCTCTGCGCCGCTGTCGCGGCAAACTAGTACAGGGCGGCGGCGAATACATCACCAGAGCATCCCGCGAAACCTGCCCGACCCGGCGCCCGCGGTCACCAGGACACCATCGCGGCGGCGCCAGCCGGGGACGCACCGCACGCGTTGCGAAGGCTCAGAACTCGATGCCCTGCTGGGCTTTGACCCCGCTGCGGAACGGGTGCTTGACCAGCGTCATCTCGGTCACCAGATCGGCGGCGGCGATCAGTTCGGGCTTGGCGTTGCGGCCGGTGACGATGATGTGCAGGTCGCGCGGCTTCGCGGCAAGCGCCGCCACCACTTCGTCGAGCGGCAGGTAGTCATAGCGCAGCGCGATGTTCAGTTCGTCGAGCAGAATGAGCCGATAGGACGGATCGGCGATCATCGCCCTGGCGGTTTCCCAAGCCCGGCGCGCCGCGGCGATGTCGCGGGCGCGGTCCTGGGTATCCCAGGTGAAGCCCTCACCCATCGCCCGGCAGGTCACCAGATCGCCAAAGCGTTCGAGCGCCACCCGTTCGCCGGTGCCCCACACGCCCTTGACGAACTGGACGATGCCGACCCGCATGCCGTGGCCGAGACAGCGCAGCACCATGCCGAAAGCCGCGGTCGATTTGCCCTTGCCGGTGCCGGTATGGACGATCAGCAGGCCGCGCTCCTCGGTCTTGGTCGCCAGCATGCGGTCGCGCGCCGCCTTGCGCCGCGCCATCTTTTCATTGTGGCGACGGTTCTTCTCCGCCTCCGATTCGATCGGGTCCGGAACCTCAGGCATTTGCCGGCACGCAGACAGTATTCATCGTTATGTCAAGGGGGCCGACCGTCAGCTGGCCAGCGGGTGCGGCCGCGGGTTCGAGCCGTCGGTGAAGCGGCTGAGGCGAAACGGCGCGGGATCGACCAGGGTCGCATCGCCGGCGACCATGTCGGCGACGAGCTTGCCGGCGCCGGGACCGATGCCGAAACCATGGCCGGAAAAGCCGGTGGCGATGAAGAATCCGGGCACTTTCTCGACCGGCGAGATCACCGGGATCGCGTCCGGCATGACGTCGATCATGCCACCCCAGCTCTCCGCCACTTCCATGTCGCGGAACAGCGGAAAGGCCCGGGCCGCGGCCGTCTTGGCGCGATCGAGGACGAACTGGTCGGGTTCGGGGTCGAGCACCCGCACGGCTTCGAACGGCGTCGGCTGATCCAGCGTCCAACGGCGCGGCATCCGCCATTCCTCGACCCAGCGCCGCCCGACCCGGAACCGCAATTTCTGCCAATGCAGCCGAGCCGCCGGCAGATATTCGCGAAACAGCCGGAAATTATCGGGGACCAGGTCGATCGTGCGCACGCCCAGGGTGGCCACGGTGTAGCCGCCATCCATTCGCTTGCGAAACCCGAACAGACCGCCGGAAGCAGAGATCTCCGGGCCGCCCTCGATCGGCGCGGTGCGCATGACCGAGGCCAGCACTTTGAGCTGCGGCAGTTCGATGCCGAGATTGCCGCAAAACAGCCGCGACCAGGCGCCGCCGGCGAGCACCACCGAAGCGCAGGCGATGCGGCCTTTTTCGGTGATCACGGCCGAGACCCGGCCGGCCGCGGTCTCGATGCCGCGCACCGCGCATTGGGTCACCACGGCGGCGCCGCGCCGCCGCGCCATTTCGGCGATCGCCGGCGCGCCACGCTGGGGCTCGGCCTTGCCGTCGCTGGCGGTGTAGAGTGCGCCGGCCCAATCGCCGGTCAGACCCGGCATCAGCTCGGCGGTTTCGGCCCGGCTCAGCAGGCGGGTGTCGAGCTGGTACTGGCGGGCGTGATCGAGCCAGCTGTCGAGCTGGGCCAATTCGGCCGGGTTTTCAGCGAGGTACATAATGCCGCACTGGCGAAACCCGGTCTCGGCCTCGACCCGCTGGTTCATGCCCTGCCACAGCCGCAGGCTCTCGATGATCAGCGGCAATTCGCGCGGATCGCGGCCCATCTTGCGGCACCAGCCCCAATTGCGGCTCGACTGCTCGCCGGCGATGTGCCCCTTTTCGCACAGCACCGCCGAGATGCCCTTTTCCGCCAGAAACAGCGCCGTACTGGCGCCGATGATGCCGCCGCCGACGATCACGACATCGGCATGCGCCGGCAATGCTGCATCGGAACGAACCGGATCGACCCGCGGCGCCATCGCTATGCTCCGCGCCCTTGCTGGCGATGAAGAAACCGACGATCGGCTGGATTGGCGTGGTGCGTCCTTCGAGACGGCCGCATTGCGGCCTCCTCAGGGTGAGCCGAGTTACTTGATGCCATCACAAGCCTCCTCATGCTGAGGAGCGCTCGAAGAGCGCATCTCGAAGCACGCACGCCGGCGCCGCAGCCCTTCTTCGGCTCAGTCGATTGCGGCGTGGACCATATTGGCGACCCGGTCGAGCCGCGCCGAATGAAACGGGTCGGGGGCGACGAAATTGGTGATGTAGGTGAACGACACCCCGCTGGTCGGGTCGGCCCAGGAATAGGAGGTGCCGGCGCCGCCATGGCCGAAGGTCGACGGGGCGGCGATCGCGCCGAGGCCGCGGATGCGGTCGCTGTCGCCGCGCACATGGGGTCCGAGCCCGCGATGCATCGGGATGCCGCCCATCGCATCGTCGCCGCGCTCGCCGGTGTGGCTGCGGGTGACATAGCTGATCAGCCGCGGCGAGAACATCCGCACCTCGCCGAGCCGGCCTTGGCCGAGCAGCATCTGATAGAACGCCGCCATGCCGCGCGCGGTCGCATAGCCGCCGCCGCTGGGCATCCCCGCCGCCTTGAATTCGGGCGAGTTGTCGCGCGGCTCGGGCGCATAGGTGTCGGCGCAGCGCCCCTGCTCCTTCGCCGGCACGCCGACGAAGATGTCGTTGGCCAATCCCAGCGGCGCCAGCACCTTTTCGCGGATCACCTCGCGGTAATCCTGGCCGGTCACCGCCTCGATCACCATCGCCTGGGTCAGATGGGCGGCGCGCGGGTGGTATTGCAGCCGCGTCCCGGGGGTCCAGTCGAGCGAGAAATCGCAGACCTCGGCGCGCATCCTGGCATGATCGGTCCAGGTCGCCTGGGTCACGTCGCCGGAGGGAAACCCGCCCTGATGGGTCATCACCTGCTGCAGGGTGATCTCGGCTTTGCCGCGCCGGGCGAATTCGGGCAGGTGGTCGGCGATCTTGTCCATGAAGGAGAGCCGGCCCTCCTCGATCAATGCCCAGACCGCCGAACTGGTCAGCACCTTGGTCTGGCTGAACAGCAGGAACAAGGTCTCGCCGGTCGCCGGCTCCCTGCCCGGCTCGGTCTTGGCGTCGCCATAGCAGCGGAACAGCGCCAATTGCCCATGCCGCGCCAGCGCGATCTGCGCGCCCGGATAGCGGCCTTCCTCGATATGCTGGCGGATCAGCCGGTCGAGATGCTGCAGCGGCTTGGCCGCAAAGCCGAGCGCTGCCGGGTCTCCGGCGGGAAGCGGATAAGCGTCGGGCATGGGCTCTCTCCTCGAACAGAGTTGCGAGCGGCGATGCTACATGAGACCTAAAGATTCCACTATCTTCAGCGAACACAAGGCCCGCTTCGGCGAACCGCGTCCGGGGCGTTGCTCAGGGAGGACACCATGCGCCAAGCCGTCATCGTCTCGACCGCCCGCACCCCGATCGGCAGGGCCTATCGCGGCGCCTTCAACGACACCCAGGCGCAGGAACTGGCCGGCCATGCGGTGGCGCAAGCGGTGCGGCGCGCCGGGGTCGATCCGGCCGAAATCGAGGATGTCGTGCTGGGCGCGGCATTGCAGCAGGGCTCGTCCGGCTACAACATCGCCCGCCAGGCGGCGATCCGCGCCGGGCTTCCGGTCTCGGTCGCCGGGATGACCGTCGACCGGCAATGCGCCTCGGGGCTGATGGCGATCGCCACCGCGGCGAAACAGATCGTGCATGACGGCATGACGATCGCCATCGGCGGCGGGGTCGAGTCGATCTCTCTGGTGCAGAACGACAAGCGCAACGAGTACCGCGCGCAGGACCCGTGGCTGGTCGAGCACCGCCCGGATCTGTACATGACCATGATCGAGACCGCCGAGATCGTCGCCGAGCGCTATCAGGTGACCCGCGAGGCGCAGGACGAATACGCGCTCGCCTCGCAGCAGCGCACCGCGGCGGCGCAGGCCGAGGGCCGCCTCGCGGCGGAGATCGCGCCGCTGACCTCGACCATGCGGGTCGAGAACCGTCAGAGCGGCGAAACCAGTTCTGTCGCGGTTACGCTCGACCAGGACGAGGGCAACCGGCCATCGACCACGCTCGCCGGCCTGGCCGCGCTAAAGCCGGTGTTTGCCGATGGGCAGAACGTCAAGGAAGGCCGGTTCATCACCGCCGGCAACGCCTCGCAGCTTTCCGATGGCGCCTCGGCGTCGCTGCTGATGGAGGCGGGCGAAGCCGAGCGCCGCGGGCTGCAGCCGCTCGGCGCCTATCGCGGGATCGCGGTCGCCGGCTGCGCCCCGGACGAGATGGGGATCGGCCCGGTTTTCGCCGTGCCCAAGCTGCTGCAGCAGCACGGGCTCGCGATCGACGATATCGGCCTGTGGGAGTTGAACGAGGCCTTTGCCGTTCAGGCGCTCTATTGCCGCGACCGGCTCGGCATCGATCCTGCCCGCTACAACGTCGATGGCGGCGCCATCTCGATCGGCCACCCCTATGGCATGTCCGGGGCGCGGATGGTCGGCCACGCCTTGATCGAGGGCAAGCGGCGCGGCGTGCGCTTTGTCGTCGTCACCATGTGCGTCGGCGGCGGCATGGGGGCGGCCGGGCTGTTCGAAGTGCTGTAAGCGATCTTGCGCCGGGGTAGGCGCAGGTCCGTATCGGGCCGACCTCCACATATGGCAAAGTTTCTCGATCAATAACTACTAGATATTGATACAAATTGCGTTAACCCATTATTATCACGACTCGGCCGATTGTTGGGTTGACCGTCGGTTAACAAAAGCTATGCTCGGAGTTTAAAGCCATTACGGAATCTCGACAATGCGCTGCTCGCGACCGGCGGCAATCCTGCTTTTGCTGAGCCAGCTGATCGCCGGGCCGGCATTGGCGGGTGAACGAAAGGCGGCGCGCAGCGCTGCCTCGGCGGCTGCGGTCGACCCGCTCGATCGCGTCGCCTTTGCCGTGGACGGCGCCGAATCGAGCCACGGCGCCGATGAGGGGATGTGGCGCCCGGACCCGACCGGGCCGCAGGGACCGATGCAGGTCAGCCAGGCGGCGGCCATCGATGTCGGCGGCGGCGACCGGTTCGACAGCGCGCAAAACCGCGAGATCGGCCGGGCCTATCTGGCGCAGCTCTACCGCCGCTATCGCGACTGGCCCGACGCGATCGCCGCCTATAATTGGGGCATCGGCAATCTCGACGCCTGGGTCAAAGCGGGGCGGCCTGCCGACGGGCTGCTGTTCGAGGTTTCGGCCTATCTGGGGCGCGTGCTGCACGATAGCGGCCTGTGCGCCGGCGTCTCGGCGAAGCGGCCGCGGGAAATGTCGGCAGCACCTTCCAGCTGCGGCGATCTCGGCGCCTGGGGATCAGCCCTCGGCGATGGCCGATACCGGTTCGGCGGCGGGACAAAGCGCTTTTACGCCGAGCTCGACAAGGCCACGCGGCTGGCCGCGCAGCATGCCGGGGCGCGCTGAGGCCTCCCCTCGGGCGGCTACAGCGCGGTCCAGCCGCCGAGCAGAAGAGCCAGCCGCAGGGCCAGGTTCCACATCAGCAATACCAATGCAAGATTGGACAGAATCGCCGTCGAAAGCGGCAGCTTCTGCTCTACTGCGGGGACCGCCTGCGACATAAGGTTCTCTCCTGCGCCTTTCGCCATCGCCGCTGATGCACGCCACCACGACAAAACGGCAAGGTTCTCGATTAAGGATGGCAACATCCGTGCCATCCGAACACCTGCTTGGAATAGCGTGGTTTTTTACGGCAACCGGATCAGCGCTGTAAAGATTTCCGACGGTTTCCGGGCGATTCGCGCTCGAGGTGGCCGCCAGCGCCGCCGATCGCAGGGGCCGCGCGAGCACCCGGTCCCGGCGGTCAGGCCTCGGCGTGGCCCGGGGGCGCCGACTCGTCCTTGGCGAAGTCGAACTCGACCTTGGCGCCGTGCGGGTCGTTGAAGAACAATTGCCAGATGCCCCCGCCGGGCAGGCGGCGCAGTTCGTATTCGATGCGCTCGCGCTTCAAGGTCGCGACGGTCGCGGGCAGGTCCTTGGCGCTGAACGCCATATGGTCGAGCACGCCGGCCCGTTCCTGGGGCAACGGATCGCGATGGATCACGTGCAGGATCGGGGCGTCGCCATCGGCGGCATAAAGCCACCAGCCGGGGAACTGGAAGGGCGGACGCCACCCGACCCGGAAGCCGAACAGGTCGCAATAGAATCGGCGGGTGGCTTCGAGGTCGTCGCTCAATACGGTGAAGTGGTTCATCGTCGTCACGCTCATTCGCGATCTCCTGTGCGGGGCGGACGGCCGCGTGCGGAGGTCCGCCGCGGCCCGGGCCCCAAGGTTTGGCGGAACCGCGCTCCGCCGTCAATCGCGCGTTGGGCGCCGGCCGTCACATCCGGGGCGATTATCCGCGATGTCGAACCGTCATTGCCGATCGGGCGGGGCGGCGAGCAGACCGGCCGCGAGATGACGCGATCTCGCCGCATCGATGAAAAATCCGGGAGGATCGCCGGCGGCATCTCCGGCCGGAACGATCAAGGTCCATTCGCGGCAGTCGACCATGACAAAAGCGCCGCCGCTGGGCGAAGCGGCCTTGCTGCAGCGGCCGGAAGCGGCAAGGGCGGCGGCTTTTTTCGTCAGCTCGGCCGCGCTGAAATCGCGGCTGCGCGACAGATTCTGCCAACGCTCCCACCGGGTCGCGCCGAGTTCGCGGGTGAAATAGAAGCGCTCGACATGGTCAGCCGAATCCGGGCGCGCGCCGCCATAATGCTCCGAGATCAGGGTGGTCAGGGTAACCGCGGCGCCCTGGCCGTCGGCCGCGCGGTAGCGCACCGGCTGCACCCGCCAGCGGGTGAAGGCGGCATCGAAGCGAGCGGGGCAGTTCGCCTGCCTGGCCTCGCCGAGATCCTTGAGGCGAGCCACCGCCTGACCCATTAACGGCATCGACCGGTCCGCATCGAGGCGGGCGATCAGCCAGGAATTGGTCAGCGCCGCCGCGTCGACCCGTCCCTGGCACTTCGCTCCGACGAATAGCTGGAATCCGCCGCCGCCGTCTTCGGTCATCGCGAAGGAGGCCGCGCCGGACGACAGCAGGATGACATTGCCGCCATCCCCGCTGCCGGCGTCGAACACCCCGAACCGCCGACCATCGCCTTCGCCGAAATCGAACGAGTTTTCGACCACCGTCCCGAATGCCGCGGTCGCGACCGGAAACGAGTCGCTGCGCTGATAACCGCGCGGCGCCTGGGCCTCGGCGCCGGAGGCGGGATGGTCGTCCTTGTGATAGGGCAGGTTTTCGCCGGGCCGCAAATCGCGCTGGGCGACGCAGCGCCGGTCGCCGTCGATCGGACTGACGCCTTCGACCACCGCCCCTGTCGCATCGAGACAGACATTCTGGATCATGAAGTCGCGCAGCGCCGCGACCGACGCCGGCCCCGACGCGCCGGGCGCGCCTGCCTGGGGCGATCCGGGCGATAAGCCGAGCAGCGTGGCGATGGCCAAAGCCACAACCAGCGCCGCTGTGCGAAGCAGCCGGCCGGCGGCGCGGGCGCGCCGATCCATCGCGCTGCGCCGGGGTGTTCTTCCCGGTGCGCTCTAGGGAGGCGCGGCCACGCCTGCCGCAGGCGGCGGCAGCGGCGGCGGCGCCGAACGCAGCCCCTCGGCTGTCAGCTTTGACACCGGGACGGTCAGCGGCAGCATCGTGTTGGTGCTGTGCCACGCCTCGATCCAGCGCTCCGGCAGGTTGCCCCAGGAGTTGAGCTGGCCGAGCGGATCGATGCGGCCGAGGATCTGGTTGAAGCTGGCCGCCCCTTCCTCCTGGATCACGGCGGAAAAGGTGGTGATTTCGAGCGCTTTGACCCGGTCGGCGGCAAGACCGGCGATGGCGTTGCCGATGCACAGCGACCCCTTGCTGTGGCCATAGAGGCGGGTGATCTGCGGCGCGTGTTCGAGGATGGCGTGGAGGATGTCGGATTCGGGGCTGCCGCGGCGGAACGGCGGGCCCTCGCCGGCGACCGGCGCGGCGCGCTGCGGGATCGATCGCGACAGCCGGCGCCCGACCGCCGCCATCGGCGGCGCCATCAGCGCCAGCGCCTGTTCGCCGAGTTCACGCAGGTAATCGGCGAGGCCGAAGCCGAAAAACCCGCCCAGCCCCTGCGGCACGATATCGGCGAGCCCATAGCCCGGGACAATCGCCGCCACCGGCTCGGCCAGCGCCTGCGACAGGTTCCAGGCGAAGGCGGCCGAACCGAGCGCCGAACTGCCGACCCCGGTTACCGAAACGGTCCTGACCGCGGCGGTCGAGGGCGCAGCCGCGCCGCCTGGATCCGAGCCGACGAATTCGAGCCCGTTCTTCAAAAACTCGCCGATATCGGCATAGCGCTCGATAAAGGGCGCCCGCTGCGCGTCGACCACCAGGATCACCCCTTCGGGGTCGCTCAGAGCGCTGAGGTTGACGACATGGGCGGGCATCGCCTGTAACGCGGCGATCTGGGTTTGCCATGCCGGCGCGGTCGCGTCGATCGCGGTGCTGACCTGAACCCCAAGGGCAAACAACTGACGCCACAGCACGCCGACATCGTAGAACACCGCATCGGCCGCGGTGTTGACCATCCGCAGCGAGCGCAGCAGCGGCTCGACCGCTGCCCGCGGCAGATCGAACACCGCCAACCCGTCGTCGATCCTGCCAGCCATCGCCCGCCTCTCCGTTCTAGCCGCCCTGGTGCGTCTCGCCCGCCATCCGTTCGAGCAGCGCCGCGGCCGCCGCGGCTTCGGCGGTGCGCTTCGAGGCGGCGGTCGCGGTGGCGCTGTCCCCGCCCGCCACGCTCGCCGCGACGGTAAAGAGCGGGGCGTGATCGGGCCCGCTGGTCGCGACCAGGCGATAGAGCGGCAGCCCCTTGCCACGCGCCTGCGCCCATTCCTGCAGCGCCGTTTTCGGGTCGCGCGGCGGCTCCGCCATCGCGGCGATCAGCGGCCCCCAAAGCCGGCGAATGCAATCGGCCGCAGCGGCGAACCCGCCATCGAGATAGATCGCCGCGATCACCGCCTCGCAGGCATCGGCGAGGATCCCGGGATTGGCGGCCGCACCGGCTGCGCCCTCGGCGCGCGACAAGGCGATGTGATGGCCGAGCCCGATCCCCTCGGCAACCCGCGCCAGCGTCTCGCGGCGCACCAGATGGGTATGGCGGCGGGTCAGCAGACCTTCGGGCTCGCTCTCGAAGCGCCGCCACAGCAGATCGGCGACGACCAGGCCCAACACCCGGTCGCCGAGAAATTCGAGCCGCTCATAGCTGCGCTTGGCCGGCGGGCGGCGCCGGCCGCGCCCGCGCTCGGGCATCAGCGCGCTCGAATGGGTCAGAGCTTCGGCCAACAATTCGGGCCGGGCAAACTCGTGGCCGAGCAGTGCGGCGAGGCTGTCGGCCGGGTCCGCGCCGCGGATCGGGCCGGCCGGCGGCGCCATCGCCCCGCCGCCATCCGCCGCGGCGCCGAGCATCGCTAGTTGATCCCGTGGAACAGCCGATTGTAGCGAATCGCGAACGGCCATTTCCAGATCTCCCACCAACGCGCCGATCCGTCGGTCGAGAAAAAGATGAATTGCGCCTTGCCGATCAGGTTTTCCGCCGGCACATAGCCGACCGCCGACAGCACGCGGCTATCCTGTGAATTATCCCGGTTGTCGCCCATCATGAAATAGTCGCCGGGAGGGACATGGTATTCCTGTGTATTATCGAGCGGGCCGTCATCGCCAATCTTGATGATTGGGTGTCGTCGCCCATTCGGCAAGGTCTCGATATACTGTTTCATCGGGATGACCGCGCCGTCATCCTCCTGATACAGATAATCCTCGACGCGCTTGCGCGGCACCTCCTTGTCATTGATGTAAAGCTGGCCCTGCTTCATCTGAATGGTGTCGCCGGGCAGGCCGATCACCCGTTTGATATAGTCGGTCGAATTGTCGGTCGGCAATTTGAAGACCACGACGTCGCCGCGGTCGGGCGGGTGAAAGAAGATACGCCCGGAAAACAACGGCAATCCGAAGGGTAGCGAAAACCGGCTATAGCCGTATGAGAATTTCGATACAAACAAATAGTCACCGACCAATAAGGTCGGGATCATCGAGCCCGAGGGAATGTTGAATGGTTCATATGCCACCGTTCGGACCACAAGGGCGATCAGAATGGCATAGACGACAGTCTTTATCGTGTCGACGACGCCGCCAGCCGATTTCTTCTTTGCTATCACCTTACGCGCAGGATTGGTTTTCATGATGTGCCTTGGCGGGCGTGGATGGCGGTGGATCAAGCCAAGCGTGCCGCGATGAGTCAAGCGCGGCGCGGCAAAACCGGCCGCGCCGGCGAAGATTTTTCGCGGTCAGCCGGCCGAGGCCGGCACCGCGGTGATAATCACCACCGCCTGGGCGAGCGGCGGTTCGTCGGTCAGGGTGACGTCGAGCCGCGCCACCATCCCCGCCGGGGTGATCTCGTCGAGCCGGCGCCGCGCGCCGCCGGTCAGCCGCATCGTCGGCCGGCCCGAGGCCAGATTGACCACCCCCAGATCGCGCCAGAACACACCGCGGCGAAAGCCGGTGCCGAGCGCCTTGGCGCAGGCCTCCTTGGCGGCAAAGCGGCGGGCATAGCTCGCCGCGCGGCTGGCCCGCCGATCGCATTTGCCGCGCTCGGTCGCGGTGAAGACCCGGTCGAGAAAGCGGTCGCCGAAGCGCGCGATGGTGCGCTCGATCCGGCGGATGTCGATCAGGTCGCTGCCGAGGCCGAGAATCATCCGATCGGGCTCCCCTCGCCCAGGCTGTCCGGCGGCGATTAGCTCGACCCGGGATGGCGCCGCCGATCAGCCGCGCGCCCGATCGACCGAGTTGATGACCGGCGTTGGCGCGCAACGCCGCGATGATCGTCGTCAGATGCTTCACGTCGGCGACCTCGATATCGAGCATGATCTCGAAGAAATCGGACGAGCGGTTGGTGATCTTCAGATTGCTGATGTTGCCGCCCTGCTTGCCGATCACCGTGGTCAGGCTGCCGAGATTGCCGGGCTCGTTGGCGATCATCACGTTGAGCCGGCCGACATGGATCGCATCGGCCTCGCTGCTGCTCCAGGCGACGTCGAGCCAGCGCTCGGGCGTGTCGGCGAAGTTTTCCAAGCGTGTCGCAGTCGATGGTGTGGATCGTCACGCCCTTGCCGGTGGTGACGATGCCGACGATGCGGTCGCCGGGCAGCGGGTGGCAGCAGCCGGCGAAGTGCAGCGCCATGCCGGGGATCAGGCCGCGGATCGGCACCGCGGTGTCGTTGTGTCCGACCTTGCGGCGCGCGCGCGCCAGCGAGACGACCTTGGCCCTGGCCTCCTGCTGCTGCGGAAAGGCGGCGTTGACCACCGCGCGCCCGGTGGCCAGTCCCTGCGCCGACCGCGACATAGAGATCCTCGACGGCCGGGCAGTTGAAGGTCTTCAGCACCGCTTCGAGCGGCCGTTCGGAAAACTCGTGGCCTTCCTGGCGGAAGGCCTTTTGCACGATCGCCTTGCCGAGATCGAGATACTGGGCGCGCTGCTGGGTGCGGATGAAGCGGCGGATGCGGGCGCGCGCCTTGCCGGTGACGACGAACCGCTCCCAGGTCGGCGACGGCGTCTGCGCCTTCGAGGTGACGATCTCGACCTGATCGCCATTGCCGAGCTGGGTGCGCAGCGGCACCAGCCGGCCGTTGATCTTGGCGCCGACGCAGGTGTCGCCGATCTGCGAATGCACCGCATAGGCGAAATCGACCGGCGTGGCGCCGCGCGGCAAGGCGATCAGATCGCCCTTCGGGGTGAAGGCAGAAGACCTGATCCTGGAACATCTCGAGCTTGGTGTGCTCGAGAAATTCCTCCGGACCCGAGGCGTGTTCGAGAATGTCGAGCAGCTCGCGCAGCCAGCGGTATTGCGGGCCGTCGGTCTTGCCGGCGCCCTGCTTGTAGGTCCAATGCGCGGCGACGCCGAGTTCGGCCACCTCGTGCATCTCGCGGGTGCGGATCTGGACCTCGATGCGCTGCTGCTCGGGGCCGATGATGCCGGTATGCAGCGAGCGGTAATTGTTGGGTTTCGGGGTCGAGATGTAGTCCTTGAAGCGGCCGGGAACGACGTGATAGGCCGAGTGGATCACGCCGAGCGCGTGGTAGCAGTCGCCGATGCCGTCGACCAGCACGCGAAACGCCATGATGTCGGAGAGCTGCTCGAAGGCGACGTTCTTGCGCTGCATCTTGCGCCAGATCGAATAGGGCGATTTCTCGCGGCCGGAGACGACCGTGCCGTCGAGCCCGCCCTCGGCGAGCTTGCGCTGCAATTCGGCCTCGATGCGCGGCACGATCGCGGCGCCGGTGTCGCGCAGGAAATCGAGCCGCGCGAGGATGCTGGCGCGGGCATCGGGATAGAGTTCGGCGAAGGCGAGATCCTCGAGCTCGTCCTTCATCCGATGCATGCCGATGCGCTCGGCCAGCGGCGCGTAGATGTCCATCGTCTCGCGCGCGATCCGCCGGCGCTTGTCGTCGCTGTTGATGAAATGCAGCGTCTGCATGTTGTGCAGCCGGTCGGCGAGCTTGACCAGGAGGACGCGAATGTCCTCCGACATCGCCAGCACCAGCTTGCGGAAATTCTCGGCCTGCTTGGTCTGATCGGATTGCAGCTCGATCCGCGACAGCTTGGTCACGCCATCGACCAGCCGGGCGATCTCGGGGCCGAACACGCGCTCGATGTCGTCGAGCGTCGCGACCGTGTCCTCGACCGTGTCGTGCAACAGCCCGGTCACGATCGAGGCGCTGTCGAGCTTCATCTGGGCGAGGATGCCGGCGACCTCGACCGGATGGGAAAAATACGGGTCGCCGGAAGCGCGCAACTGCGCGCCATGCGCCTTCATCGAATAGACATAGGCGCGGTTGAGCGCGGCTTCGTCGGCGTTCGGATCGTAGGACTGGACCAGCTCGACGAGTTCGAATTGCCGCATCATGACGAGGGTCCCGCCATCCGGTCGATCAAAGCGGCCCGCGAATGCTGCGCTCGCGCCGGCATCACCTGGTCCAGCCCCGCCGGCCGGGTGCGGCCCGCCGCCGCCCGAGCGTCAGACTTCCTCTTCGTCGGCGTCACCGGCGAGATCATCCGGCGCCAGATCATCCGCGGCCAGATCGTCCGCGGCCAGATCGTCCGGGCCAGATCGTCCGGGCCAGATCCCTTGGAGGCCAGATCGTCCGGGGCCAGATCATCATCGGCGATGTCGGCGAGATCATCGCCCTCGTCATCGTCGCCGAGGCCGAGCGCCTCTTCGGGCAGTTCCTCGTCGAGAGGGTCCGCGTTTTCGGCGAAATCTTCGGCGAGCGCCGGGTCCTCTTCCAGCTCGAGCTCATCCTCGGCGTCGACATCCTCGAAGCCTTGCGCCGCGGCCAAATCCTCCTCTTCGTCGAGCAATGCGCCGGCCGGCGGGGCGACGCCGAACACGCTCGGGTCGACTTCGAGTTCGTGGGTTTCCTCGGGCTCGTCGATCTCGACATTCTTCTGCATGCCGCGAACGACCGACTCCTTCAAATGCAGCAGGCTGACCGTCTCGTCGGCGATCTCGCGCAGGGCGACGACCGGGTTCTTGTCGTCATCGCGGTCGATCGATAGCGGAACCCCGGAGGTTATCTCGCGCGCCCGCTGCGCCGCGAGCAGCACCAGCTCAAACCGGTTGGGCACCTTGAGCACACAATCTTCGACGGTAACACGCGCCATATCTGGACCCGCAACTGAGCGTTAAACCTCTGAGTATATGGGGACCTGCGGTATTCGGCAACACCGCCCGCAACGAAGTTGCCGCTCGGCTGCGCGCGGCGCGACCCTCATTTCGCCGATCGGCATCTTGACAGTTCGGTTACCGGGCTTATCCTCATATCCAGCATAACCGAAGGCCGGGCGCGTTTGCCCGGCTTTTCCGGAACCATTTAATGCTCAATATGAGCATAAGGAGAGGATCGTGCTGGAAACCGCTTCCCCGACCCCCGCGGCGGCGCTGCCGCTTCCCGAAATCTATCGGCGCGTCGAGCGGCACATCCCGCCCTTCGAATGGCCGATCGTGGCCGAGGATGTCGCCGCGATCCTGCGGCTCAAGCGCGAGCGCAATGCGGTGGTGCTGGCGCACAACTACCAGACCCCGGACATCTTCCATACGGTCGCCGACATCGTCGGCGACAGCCTCGCCCTGGCGCGCGAGGCGGCCCGCACCGACGCCCAGGTGATCGTCCTGGCCGGCGTCCATTTCATGGCCGAGACCGCCAAGCTGCTAAACCCGGACAAGACCGTGCTGATCCCGGATCTCGAAGCCGGCTGCTCGCTCGCCGCCTCGATCACCCCGGCCGATATCCGGCTGATGCGCGAGCGCCATCCCGGCGTGCCGATCGTGACCTATGTCAATACTTCGGCGGCGGTCAAGGCCGAGTCGGACATCTGCTGCACCTCGGGCAACGCCAAGAAGATCATCGAGGGGCTGGGCGCGAAGCGGGTCATCATGCTGCCGGACGAGTATCTGGCGCACAACACCGCGGCCCAGACCAAGGTCGAGATCATCGCCTGGAAGGGCCATTGCGAGGTGCATGAGCGCTTTACCGCCGAGGACGTGCGCAGCGTGCGCCAGAGCCATCCCGGGATCATCGTCCTGGCGCATCCGGAATGCCCGCCCGACGTCGTCGCCGAATGCGATTTCACCGGCTCGACCGCGGCGATGGCCGATTATGTCGGCCGGGAGCGGCCGGCCCGCGTCGTGCTGCTGACCGAATGCTCGATGAGCGACAATGTGGCGTTGCAATATCCCGATCTCGATTTTGTGCGGCCGTGCAATCTGTGCCCGCACATGAAGCGGATCACCCTGCCGAAGATCCGCCGCGCGCTCGAAACCATGAGCCACGAGGTGACGGTCGATCCGGCGATCGCCGGCCGGGCGCGCCAGGCGGTCGAACGGATGCTGGCCTTCGGCTGAGCGGAGACGAGGCGATGGTATTGCGCCTGATCGTCGAGCCGATCGTCCGGGCGGCGCTGCTCGAGGATCTGGGGCGCGCCGGCGACATCACGACCGACGCGATCGTGCCCGAGCATGCCGAAGTCGAGGCGGTGATCGCGGCGCGCCAGCCGGGGGTCGTCGCCGGGCTCGACGCGGCGCTGCTCGCCTTCGAATTGCTCGATGCCGGCCTCAACATCGAGCGCCTGCGCGACGACGGCGCCCGGGTCGCGCGCGGCGACCGGATCGCCCGCATCCGCGGCCGCGCCCGCCCGGTGCTGGCCGCCGAGCGCACCGCGCTCAACCTGCTGTGCCGGATGTCGGGCGTCGCGACCGCGACCCGCGTCCTGGCCGACGCGATCGCCGGCGCCAAGGCCAAGATCGTGTGCACGCGCAAGACCACGCCCGGCCTGCGCACCTTGGAAAAGGAGGCGGTTCGCCTCGGCGGCGGCGCCAACCACCGCTTCGGGCTCGACGACGCGATGCTGATCAAGGACAACCACATCGCGCTGGCGGGCGGGGTGCGGCCGGCGCTCGAACGCGCGCGCCATCATGCCGGGCATCTGGTCAAGATCGAGCTCGAAGTCGACACGCTCGACCAGCTCGCCGAGGCGCTGGCGGTCGGGGTCGACGCGGTGCTGCTCGACAACATGCCGCCGGAGACCTTGCGCCGGGCGGTGGCGATGGTCGACGGCCGCGCCGTCACCGAAGCCTCGGGCCGGATCAGCCCGGAAACCGCCGCCGCCGTGGCCGCCACCGGCGTCGATTTGATTTCGTCGGGCTGGATCACCCACAGCGCCCCGATCCTCGACCTCGGTCTCGACATCGCCGATTAGCGCGACCGGATCAGACCGATGCAGGGCCGTGCGATTCCACTGATTTCGAGCGGCTGATCGCGGGCCGGCCGGGCGCATCGGCCGGGGTCGAGCGACGCTCCAGCTCGGCGTCGAGCTTGGCCCCGACCAGCACGACGACGATCGACACCCACATCCAGGTCATAAAGCCGATGATCGCCCCGAGCGAGCCATAGGTCTCGTTGTAGTGGCCGAAATTCGCCACGTACCAGGAAAACAGCGCGGAGGCGGCGAGCCAGCCGAAGGCGGCGACCGCGCTGCCCCAGCTGATCCAGCGCCATTGCGGCGCGCTGCGGCTCGGACCAAAGCGATAGGTGATCGAGAGCGCCAACACGATCAGCGCGAACAGGATTGGCCATCTGCTGATCTTCAGCAGCACCGGCAGCATGCCGGGATGCGCGAGATGATCGACGATAATTGGCAGCGCGATCAGCATGGCAAGCGACAGCAATACGAGGACCACAGTCCCAGCAGTAAACGCCAAGGTGAGGGCATAGTATCTGATCAGGCTGCGCTGTTCTTTTTCTTCGTAGACTACGGTGAGCGCTTCGAACAACCCGGAGACGCCGGCATTGGCGGTCCACAGCGAAAACGCCAGGCTGACGGCGAAGCCAAAGCCGAGCGCGGCTCGGTCCTGCTGCGCGAGGTGGGTCAGCTGGTTCCGCACTACATCCACGGCGCCGCCCGGGGCAACGCCCGATAATGCGCCGAGATGAGCGGCAATAGCGTTTGGGTCGGCAAACAGACCGTATACCGAAACCACCGCGGCGATGCCCGGGAACAGGGCGAGGATCGCGTAAAAGGTGACGCCGCCGGCGATCAACAGGATCCGATCTTCGGAAATGCCGTAAACCACCCGCAGCAGGGCATTCTTCCACCCCGGTCCGGGGACCGACGCCGCCGTCCAGCCGGGCCCGGCCGGCCCGGCCTCACCGGGGGCGCGGCCGCCTGCGGCGGCGAGCGACCCCGGACGCTGCCGCCCGAAAACCCCAAATGCAACCAGCGAGGCGCTGAGGATGATCACCCATGAGGCAGGTCGCCCGCCCGGCGCTCGCGGGGCGGCCGGCGCCGGATGCCCAGCGCCGGCGCCGACCGAATCCCTTTGATCGTCCATGGTTGCTTCCTTCGGCCCGGCAGATCGAGCGCGAGCGCGCGGGCCGAACATTAGGGGAACCCCGGCGCCACGGGCCAAGTTCCCGCCGATCGGTTTTATCGGGTATGCGGGTCGGCGATCGGATCGAGCGGCCAGACCGGGCGGCGGACCTTGGTGAACAGCTCGGAGGTGTAGATTTCCGCGCACAGCGCGCCGGTGTCGACGAGCACGATTTCACGGGCGATCGGCGCGAACGCGGCGCGGAAATGCTGCATCGATTTGACCGCGACCGTCGTATAGCGCGTCGGGTCGATGCCGAGCGAGGTGAACTGGCCGAGATCGGTCGCCTGGCCGTTGTTGGTGATCACGACGATGTCGATGCCGCCGACCCGGAACACCATCGACGGCCCGTAATTGCGCTCGACCCCGCCGCCCATCGGCCCATAGGCGATGAATTTGCCATTGGTCAGGCAGGTGACCTCGCCGTCGAGCGACAGCGGCCCGCCACCGATCGACGGGTCGGTCTTGCCGCCGAGGGTGAGCCGCGTCCTGGCGCCGACCCCGGCCTGCATGCCCTGCTGCACCGCCTCGGGGTCGCAGATCGCGTGAAAGGCGACGCTGCCGAGCCGGGCATCGACCAGGCCCTTCAGGAATGCGGTGGCGTCGCCATAGCCGCCGCCGCCCGGATTGTCGGTGTAGTCGGCGACGACCAGCGGCTTGTCGCCGGGTTTGCCGGCGCGGGCCAGCGCCACCGCCTCGGCGACCGTGAGCAAGGTGAAACTGCTGAAGTCGCGGGTTTCCCAGGCGTGATCCATAAAGCTCTCGGCGATCGCCTGGCCGCGCGGATCGCCGCCGTCGGTGGTGACCGTTACCGAGGGGCCGACATCGCCGATGTTGGAGCGGCTGAAGCCGGCGCAGATGCTGACCGCCAAGGCCTCGCCGCGCTGCTCGATCAGATCGGCGCGGGCCAGCAATTCGGCCATCGGCGGGCTCTGGTGGCGGCCGCGGTCGAGACCGTAGATCATCGGCCGCCGGGCGATCACGGTCAGCGGCCGGATTTCGCCGCGGATTGCACGGTCGAGCAGCGCCGCCCCCTGCCAGGCCCGCTCATACATGTCGACATGCGGATAGGTGCGGAAGGCGATCAGCGCGCTGGCCTGGTCGGCCATTTTTTGGGTGACGTTCGCGTGCAGGTCGAGGGTGACCACGATCGGCGCCGACGGCCCGAGCTGGCGCCGCAATCGCGCGAGCAATTCGCCCTCGGCGTCTTCCTGGCTGTCGGTGACCATCGCGCCGTGCAGATGCAGCAGCACCCCGTCGACCGGACCCTTGTCCGCCGCAGCGTGCAGGATCATGCCGGCGATCGTCTCGAAGGCGTCGTCGGTGACGATGCCCGACGGGTTGGGGTTTGCCGAGACCGGATGGATCAGGGTCCAGCCGTATTTGTCCGCCGCCTCGAACGTAGCGCCCAGGGCCGAGCGGGTGCCGCGAAACGCCTGCGGGATTTCGTTATCGAGGTGAAAGTCGCGGCGCCGGATCAGCGCCATGTCGGTCGGCACCCGGCTGAAGGTATTGGTCTCGTGCATGAACCGAGCGGTCAGAACGCGGGTCATCGGTTACCCCGGAATCTTGAGTGGACGCGGCGGATTGTCGTCGGCGCGGCCGGTTCACTCGAGTTCGCTGATTTGCCCCGGCGTCAGAAAGCGGGTCTTGGCGCCGCGCAGCAGCAGATAGAGTTTCGCGGTTTCCTCGAGTTCCTCGATCGCGTTGACCGCGGCGTCGAGGCTTGTGCCGGCGACGACCGGCCCGTGATTGGCCAGCAAGACGGCGTGGTGTTTGCCGGCGAAGCCGCGCACCGCCTCGGCCAGCGCCATGTCGCCGGGCTTGAAGTAGGGAATTAATGGCAGCCTGCCGACCCGCATCACGTAATAGGCGGTGATCGGCGGCAGCACGTCGGCGGGATCGATCTCGGCGAGGCAGGAGACCGCGACCGAATGCGTCGAATGCAGGTGCACGACGGCGCCGGCCCCGGCGCGCTCCTGATACATGACCCGGTGCAGAAAGCTTTCCTTGGTCGGCGGATCGCCCGAGACCAGCCGCCCGTCGGTCGCGAGCTTTGACAGCCGCGCCGGGTCGAGCCGGCCGAGCGAGGCATTGGTCGGCGTCATCAGCCAGCCCTCCTCGGTGCGCAGGCTGATATTGCCGGAAGATCCGGCGGTCAGGCCGCGGGCGAAGATCGAGGCGCCGATGGCGCAGATCGCCTCGCGCTGTTTGGCGTCGCTCATCGAATGGCTCCTTATCTCGGCAAAACCAGCTGGGAAGCGCTATTCGGCCGCGGATTTCGTCGGCGCGGCGGGTTTCGCCGCGTCCGGCTTCACGCCGAACAGGCGGCTTTTGACCCCGTCGCGCAACCGCTGAAACACGACATAGAGGCCGGGGATCAGGAAGATCCCGAACACCGAGGCGGCCAGCATGCCAAAGAACACCGCGGTTGCGACCGCCTGACGCGTGACGGCGCCCGCGCCGCCCGAGATCAGCAACGGCACAAGACCGAGGATGAAGGCGAACGAGGTCATCATCACGGCGCGGAACCGCGCCCGCGCCCCGCTCAGCGCCGCCTCGGCGACGGCGAGGCCGTCACGCCGCGCTTCCATCGCGAATTCGACGATCAGGATCGCATTCTTGGCGGCGAGCGCGATCAGCACGACAATGCCGATCTGGGCGAAGACGTCGTTCGGCAATCCGGTCAGCAGCAGGCCGCCGAGCGCGCCCGCCAGCCCGACCGTGATCGAGACGATCACCGCCGCCGGCATCGCCCAGGATTCGTAAAGCGCGACCAACACCAGATAGGCAAACAGCACGGCGAGCGCGAGGATCATCGTGGTCTGGCCGGCGGCAATCTTTTCCTGGTAGGCGGTGCCGCTCCACGAATAGCCGAACCCCGCCGGCAACGTTGCCTTCGACACCTGCTCCATCGCCGCCAATGCCTGACCCGATGAATAGCTTTGCGCCGGCCGTCCCTGGATCGCCACCGCCCGCAAATTGTTGAAGCGGTAAATGTAGCCGGGGCCGAGCACGTTCTCGACCGTGGCGAGCGAGCGGATCGGCACCAGCGCGCCGGTTTTGGCGCGCACATGCACCTCGAAGATGTCCTCAGACTGCATGCGCTGCGCCGTCTCGGCCTGCAGGATGACCTGCCAGGTCCGGCCGAATTTGTTGAAGTCGTTGACCCGATACCCGCCGAGCGTCGCCTGCAAGGCGGTAAAGATGTCGTTGATGCCGATGCCCAAGGTCTCGGCCCGCTCGCGGTCGATGTCGAGCCGGATCAGCGGGGTCGAGGCGCCGTAGGTGGTGAAGACGCCGGCCAGCGCCGGGTCTTCGTTCGCCGCCTGGATCAGCCCGCGCGCGACTGCGGCCATCTCGCTGGCCGGGGCGCCCGAATAGGATTGCAGCTGGTATTCGAACCCGGCGCCGGTGCCGAGCCCGATGATCGGCGGCAGATTGAACGGGATCACGATCGCCGCCGGGATCTTCAGGAATTCGCCGCGCAGAGCGCGCGAGCACGCCCCACACCTTCTCTGCGTCGCCGTGCCGCTCGTCGAACGGGGCGAGGGTGACAAAAAACGTCGCCTTGTTCGATTGATTGATGCCGTCGATCAGGCTGTACCCGATGATCGTCGTGACCGCCGCGACGCCCGGCGTCGCTTTGGTGATCTTGTCGACCTCGGCGGCGACGGCGCCAGTGCGATTGAGCGAGGCGCCTTCGGGCAGCTGCGCCTCCATCAACAGCGCGCCTTGATCCTCCTCGGGCAGAAACCCCCCCGGCACCGCGCGGCCGAAGCCCAGAATCGCGGCAACCGCAACGCCGACCAGCGCGAGGGTCAGCAGCGCCCGCGGCGCGATGCGCCCGACAATGCTCGTATAGCCGCGCTGCATGCCGTCAATGCCGCCCTGCATCGTGCGGATGATCCGGCCGGGCGGCGGGCCGTGGCGCAGCAGCAGCGCGCACAAGGCCGGCGACAGGGTCAGCGCGTTCAATGCCGAGATCAGCATCGACACCGACACGGCAACGGCGAATTGCTGATAGAGCTTGCCGACGATGCCGGGGATGAAAGCGACCGGAACAAAGACCGACAGCAGCACCAGGGTGATCGCGATAATCGGCGCGGTGATCTGGGCCATCGCCAGTTTGGTCGCGTCGGCCGGCGACATTTCGGGATGCTCGGCGATCATGTGCTCGACCGCCTCGACGACGACGATCGCGTCGTCGACGACGATCCCGATCGCCAGCACCAGCGCCAACAGCGAGATGGTGTTCGCCGAAAAGCCAAGCGCCAGCATCGCGGCGAAGGTGCCGACAAGCGCCACCGGCACCGCGATGATCGGCACCAGGGTGGCGCGCAGGCTGCCGAGAAAGATGAAGACGACAGCCGCCACCAGCACAAAGGCCTCGATCAGGGTCGAGATCACCTTGTGGATTGAGGCGTTGACGAAAACCGTCGTGTCGTACGGGATCTCCCAGGTCACGTCGTCGGGAAAGCGCTCGGCCATGTCGGTCATCGCCTTGCGCACCGCCGTCGCGGTCGCCACCGCGTTGGCCCCCGGCGCCAGATAGATGCCCATCGCCGCGGCCGATTTGCCGTTAAAGGTCGAGAACACATCGCCTGATAACGCGCCGAGCTCGAACTCGGGCCACGTCGCGCACCCGGATCAACGAGCCGTTCGGCTGGGCGCGGACAATGATCGCGCCGAACTGCTCGGGGGTGTCGAGCCGCCCCTGGGTGGTCAGGGGGATCATCCGCTGCTGTGCTTCGACGACCGGCGCGCCGCCGATGCGGCCGACCGCAGCCTGCACATTCTGCGCGCGCACCGCCGCGATCACGTCCTGTGGGGTCAGCCCGAGCCCGGTCAGCCGGTCCATGTCGAGCCAGATGCGCATCGCGTAGTCCTGCTGGCCAAACAAATTGGCCTGCCCGACGCCGGGGATGCGGCTGATCGTGTCGCGGATGTTGATCAGCAGATAATTCGACAAAAACAAGCTGTCATGCGTCCCCTTGGGCGAGCGCAGCACCACCACCTGCAGGATCGCCGAAGATTTCTTGTCGACTTTGACCCCGTATTGCTGCACCTCGGCCGGCAGGCGCGCCATCGCCCGCTGCACCCGGTTCTGGACATTGACCGTGTTGGTTTCGGGATCGGTCCCGACCGCAAACGACACGGTCAGGTTGTAGGAGCCGTCATTTCCCGAAAACGAGCGCATGTACAGCATGCCGGCGACGCCGTTGATCTCGCTTTCGATGACCTGGGCGACGGTCTGTTCAACGACCTCGGCGTTGGCGCCTTGATAGGTGGTCGTCACCGACACCTCGGGCGGTACGATGTCGGGGAACTGCGCGATCGGGATCGCCGCCAGCGAGATCAGCCCGGCCAGCGTGATCAGGATCGAAATGACGATCGCCATCCGCGGCCGGTCGACAAAAACGGCCGAAATCATCGGCGTGCCTCTCTCTTCGACGCCTCAGACGGGCGGAGCGGTGCTCGGCGCCACCGTCAGGCCCGGGCGCACCCGAGCCTGGCCCTGCACGATGACCCGGTCCCCGGCGGCGAGCCCGTCTTTGACCACCACGGTGCCATCGCGCTGGATCTCGACCTTGACCGGACGCCTGACGGCCTTGTTCTCGGCGTCAACCACAAAAACGTAAGTGCCGGCCTGATCCTGGGCGATCGCCGATTGCGGGATCACCAGCGCCTGCACCGGTTTGCCGATTTCGAGCATCACCCGCACGCTCATCCCGTCGGCGAGAACGTCTTTCGGATTGGGGAAGACCGCGCGCAGCGGGATCGAATCGGTATTCGGATCGGCCTGCACGCCGACGAAATCGAGCCTTCCCGGCTGATCGTAAGTCGAGCCGTCGGCGAGCCTCAGACGGGCGACGATCGCATCGAGCTGCTCCTTTGGCACGTCGCGGCGCGCCTCGATCAGCTGGCGCTGGCTGACGTTGAAGACGACCTGGATCGGATCCTCTTTGACGACGGTCGCCAGCACGCCGCTGTTGGGGCCGACGAGATTGCCAGGCGAATATGCGGCCTGGCCGATGCGCCCGTCGATCGGGCTTTTGATCTGGGTATAGGACAGATCGACCTCGGCAGCTTGCTGCGCCGCTTGGGCTTGTGCGAGCGCCGCCTTCGCCTTGAGCAGGACCGATTCGCGCAGGTCGAGCTCGGACTGGGGGATTGTTTTGGTCTTGATCAGCTCGCGTCCGCGCCGGGCCTGCAAATCGGAAAAATCGGCTGCTGCGGCCGCCGCGGCGACCTCGGCCTTGCGCTGGGCGAGCGTCGCCTCGAATGGCGCGGGATCGAGCGTGAACACGGTCTGGCCGGTGCTGACCCGGTCGCCCTCCTTGAACAGGCGCGGTCCGAGATAGCCCGCGACCCGGGCGCGCAGGTCGACCTTGTCGACCGCCTTGACCCGCCCGACAAATTCCGCCGTGCCGGAAACGTCGCGCAGCTGCGCCGCGGCGACCAGCACGGCCGGCGGCGCCGGTTGCGCCAAAACCATCGGGGCGAGCCCGAGGGAGGCGGCGAGCGCCGCCGCCCAGACAAACCGGCGGGCGATGCCGGCCGGGTATCGCGGCAAAGCAGCAGTCACGTTTTCCCCTCGCAGGATTCGCAGGCAGCGCGCGTCGGGCGGGCGCGCAGCTCAACCCCGCCGACCCCGCGCTCCCGGACAGCTTCGGGCGAGGCTATCACACCCGCCGCGAAAAATCAGAGGCACGCCGCGCCGCTCTCGGATCGGCGCCCCGGCGCGCCCCCGATCGCTCGTTGACATCGGCCAGGGCCAGGCTTATCTCCGCAAGTTCCGAGAGGCCCAGGTGGCGGAATTGGTAGACGCGCTAGATTCAGGTTCTAGTGGGCGATTGCTCGTGGAAGTTCGAGTCTTCTCCTGGGCACCACTCGGTGACGCGGCGGTTTGCCGTCGCCTGCGATGACTTACCGGCTCCATCACGGCGACCTGCCCGCGGGCATCGATTTCGGCGAGGCGGTCGCGATCGATACCGAGGCGATGGGGCTCAACCCGCATCGCGACCGGCTGTGCCTGATCCAGCTTTCGGCCGGCGATGGCGACGCACATCTGGTGCAATTCGCCCCCGGAGCCTACGACGCGCCGCGGCTGCGCCGGCTGCTCGCCGATCCCTGCCGTGACCAAGCTGTTTCACTTTGCCCGCTTCGATCTTGCCATGATCTACCACTATCTCGGGGTCATGGCGCTGCCGGTCTATTGCACCAAGATCGCCTCGCGGCTGGCGCGCACCTTTACCGACCGGCACGGCCTGCGCGATCTGTGCAAGGATCTGGTCGGCGTCGACCTGTCGAAGCAGCAGCAGAGTTCGGATTGGGGTGCGGCGAATCTGACCGACGAGCAGCTGCGCTATGCCGCCTCGGACGTGCTCCATCTCCACGCGCTGCGCGAACGGCTCGATGCGATGCTGATCCGCGAGGGCCGCGACCAGCTGGCCCGGGCCAGCTTCGAGTTTTTGCCGCATCGCGTGCTGCTTGATCTCGGGGGCTGGGCGGAGCAAGACATCTTCGCGCATTGAACGCGCAATCGGGAAAGGGGGTTCTCGACGCTGTCAATCTTGCGAACCGGGCGGGAAATCTTGCGAGCCATGCCGTCAATCCTGCGAACCAGGCGGGCAATCCTGCGAGCCAGGCCGTCAATTCTGCGAACCCCGCCACCGCTGCTTCGAACCGGATGGGCCGCCCGGTGGCGATGAACGATGTCCTCGCCGCGGCCGAGGCGGAGGTCGCCCAACCGGTCGGGCCAGGGATCGCCGCCGGCGCGACCGATGTGGCGGTCGCCCGCCGGGTGATCCGCGCCGAAATCAGCGGCCTCGAAAGCCTGGCCGAAACTCTCGACGACGGCTTTGCCGCCGCGGTCGCGCTGTGTGCAGCGGTGCGCGGGCGCATCGTCGTCACCGGCGTCGGCAAGAGCGGCCATGTCGGCCGCAAGATCGCGGCCACCCTGGCCTCGACCGGAACCCCGGCGCAGTTTGTCCACGCCGGCGAGGCGAGCCACGGCGATCTCGGCATGATCGGGGCCGCGGATGCGATCCTCGCCCTGTCGAATTCCGGCGAAACCGCAGAACTCAACGACATCATCGCCTATTCGCGGCGTTACGGGATTGCGCTGATCGCGGTTACCGGCGGGCGCAAATCGACGCTGGCCGCGGCAGCCGACGCGGTGCTGCTGATGCCGCCTGCCGCCGAGGCCTGCCCGATGGGCCTGGCGCCGACGACCTCGACCACGATCATGATGGCGCTGGGCGATGCGCTGGCGATCGCCTTGCTCGAACGGCGCGATTTCTCGTCCGCCGATTTTCGCGTGTTCCATCCGGGCGGCCGGCTCGGCCGCCGCCTGCTGCGGGTCGCCGACATCATGCATGCCGGGGCCGAGATCCCGCTGGTCTCGCCGGCCGCGCCGATGTCCGAGGCGATCGTGGTGATGACGGCGAAGAGCTTTGGCTGCCTCGGCGCGTGCGACGGCGACGGGCGGCTGATCGGGGTGGTCACCGACGGCGACCTGCGCCGGCATATGGGCGATTCGCTGCTCGGCCGGCCGGTGGCGGAAATCATGCACCGCCAGCCGAAGACGATCGCCGCCGCGGCGCTCGCCGCCGAGGCTCTGGGCCTGATGAACCGGTTCGCCATCACCGCGCTGTTCGTGATCGACGGCGACGGGCGGCCGATCGGCTTTTTGCACATGCACGATTGCTTGCACGCCGGGATCGCGTGACGGGCCGAGAGATGAGGTCGCTGGAACAGCCGGCCGCACCAGGTCCCGCCCCGGCCCCGATGCGCGCAGCCCCGGCCGCCGACCGCCAGTGGCGGCCGCGCAGCGCCGCCGACCGCCACAGCCAGCGCATCGCCTTGCTCAAACGGGTGCTGCCGGCGCTCGGGGTCGCCCTGCTGCTGCTGGTGGCGGCGTGGCCGCGTCTGGCTCCGCTGTTGGACAGCGTGCGGCTCGGCTTCCCGGCGATCGACCTGCGCGAGGCGCGCGAACTCAAGATGCTCGATCCCCGTTACGCCGGGATCGACCGGCTCAACCGCCCCTATCTGGTGACCGCCGCCGTCGGCCGCCAGGTCTCCAACCGCAGCGACCTGATGTCGCTCGAACGGCCGCGGGCGGTGATGACCGTGCATGGCGGCGGCAAGGCGGTGCTGAGCGCCGCCAGCGGGATCTACCAGTCGCAGACGCAGCTGCTCGATTTGTTCGGCGACGTTACCCTGACCCACCAGGACGGCGCCCGATTTGTGACCAACCGCGCCCATGCCGATTTTTCCAACAACACCGCCGAGGGCCATGAGCCGATCGAGGGACACGGACCCTCGGGCGATATCTGGGGGCAGGGCTTCCGCATTCTCGACAAGGGCGACACCATCATCTTCACCGGCCGGTCGCATCTGCTGCTGAAGGGGGCCAGGCCGGCCAAGGCGGCGACGCCGCCCCCGGCATTGCCGGCCGCGATCGCGAGAACGGCGACGCGGATCGAAGCCGCCGCGAGCCTGCCCCGTAGCGGTGGAGCCGGGCAGGCGCAGCGCCGAAAGCCTCGCCCACGCGGCGCATGTCAAACCCGCGCCCAGCCATCGCCCCGCCGCCGGACCGCACCCGGCCAACGGCCGGGCCGATAAACCGCCGGCGAGCAGGCATCACCTCGCCAAGGGCCGGACCAAGCCGAAGCCGGCGGCGCGGAAGGTCGAACGCCATGCCGGCTGACCGCGCCTCCGCCGCGGCACCCGGACCACGGCAAGCGGCGCGGCGGCGGCAGATGGCGCCGCGGCTGGCGGTGCTGGCGGCGGCTGTGGTTTTGGGCTCGCTTGGTGCGGCGGCGCAAGGCCTGCTGGGTGGGCCTGGCCACCGACAATCGCCCGATCGACATCACCGCCGATTCGGGCATCGAGTGGCAGCAGCAGGCGCAAGTCTACATCGCCCGCGGCAACGCGGTGGCCACGCGCGGCACCACCGAGGTTCGCGCCGATACCCTGACCGCCCACTACCGCCCGAGCAAAAGCAACACCGCCGAGGGCGGCAACGAGGTATATCGTCTCGACGCCGACGGCCATGTGGTGATCAGAGGCCCGAGCCAGACGGTGGTCGGCGACCAGGCGGTTTACGATGTCGACCAGCAGATCGCGATCATCACCGGCAAGGCGCTCAGACTGACGACCGCGACCGATGTGGTGACCGCGCGCGACAGCCTGGAATGGTACGACGCAAAGCAGATCGCCGTCGCTCGCGGCGACGCGGTCGCCACCCGCGCCGACAAACACATCCGGGCCGACGTGCTGACCGCGCATATGACGAAGGCGCCGCCGAACCCGGCCGTCGCCAAGCCGGGCGCGGCCAATGCCGCGGCGAGCGGATCGCGAGCGCCGCCGGCCCGCGCCCAATCGCCGTCGGCCGGGCCGGCCGCAACGGCCGGGGTGCTCGGCGCCGACAACCAGAATTCGCGGATCAGCCGGGTCGACGCGCAGGGCAACGTCGTCGTCTGGAATGCGACGGATGTCGGCCGCGGCGATTATGGCGTCTACAATGCCGATACCGGCATCGTCACCTTGCTCGGGAACGTTACGATCACGCGCGGACAGGACGTCATCAGAGGGCAATATGCCGTGCTCGACCTCAACACCAATGTCAGTCGCATGATGACCGTGGCCGGCAAACCGGGAGCGCCGCCGCCGCGGGTCGAGGGCATCTTTGTGCGCGAGGACGCCAACGCCGCCGGCGGACATTCGGCAGGGGCCGCGAAATCTTCGGCCAGGGGTCCCGCCAAACCATGAAACCGGCGGAAAGCCCGTTCCGTTCCGCGGCAGGCGCGGTGACCGCCGAGCGGCGGCCGCGGCTGGTCGCCGACAATCGCGCGGCGCGCGGTCGCGCCTCGTCCGGCCAGGGGCTGCAGGGACAAGGTCTGGGCAAGAGCTTCAAACGGCGGCCGGTGCTGCGCGGCGTCAACGTCTCGGTTCAGCGGGCGAGGTGGTCGGGCTGCTCGGAGCCAACGGGGCCGGCAAGACGACCTGCTTTTATATCATCACCGGGCTGATCGCCGCCGACACCGGGGTGGTCAGCCTCGACGGGCAGGACATCACCGATCTGCCGATGTATCGCCGCGCCCGCCGCGGCATCGGCTATCTGCCTCAGGAGGCCTCGATCTTTCGCGGCCTGAGCGTCGAGCAGAACATTCGCGCGATCCTCGAAGTGGTCGAGCCCGAGCGCGACGCGCGCGAGGCGACGCTCAATTCGCTGCTGGCCGAGTTTTCGATCACCCATTTGCGCCGCACCCCGGCGATGGCGCTTTCGGGCGGCGAGCGGCGCCGCTGCGAGATCGCCCGCGCGCTTGGCGACCCAGCCCCATTTTATTCTGCTCGACGAGCCGCTCGCCGGGATCGACCCGATCGCTGTCGGCGACATTCGCGACCTGATCGGCCATCTCAAGGATCGCGGGATCGGCGTCCTGATCACCGATCATAACGTGCGCGAGACGCTGGAAATCGTCGACCGCGCCTATATATTACACGATGGTCAGGTGCTGATGGAAGGCGAACCCGCTGAAATCGTCGCCGACGCCGACGTAAGACGGGTTTTCCTGGGCGACCGGTTTAGCCTATAAGCCGCTCCCAGCGGAGCGCGATGTGAACAGGATGGGTTTTTCGCAGCGGCTTGAACTGCGCCAGTCGCAGGCGTTGGTGATGACGCCGCAGCTGCAGCAGGCGATCAAGATGCTGCAGCTATCGAACCTCGAACTGACCGATTTCGTCGACGCCGAAATCGAGCAGAACCCGCTGCTCGAGCGGCGCGAGGCGACGGCCGAGCAGGCCGCCCCGGCGGCAGCCGAGGGCGGCGGCGAGGAGGCGGTTCCGACCGCCCTGCCGGAGACGCTGCTCGGCAATTTTGCTCCCGATGCAGCCGAGCATTGGCATGCCGCGGCCGGAGCCGAGGGCGACGGCTCGGTCGATCTCGGCGGCGAGCCGCAGTCATGGCATAGCCGCAACGGCCCGCTCAGCAATGACGACCGCCCGGGTTTCGAGCAGACAGCGGCGCGGCCGCGCACCTTGCGCGAGCACGTGATCGAGCAGATCGGCACCGATTTGACCGAGCAGGGCGACCAGCTGATCGCCCTCCACCTGCTCGATCTGCTGGACGAGACCGGCTATCTGCGGCGGTTCGCTCGACGGCGTGGCGCTGCTGCTCGGCTGCGAACCGGCCCGGGTCGAGGCGGTGCTCGCCCGGCTCCAGCAATTCGACCCCGCCGGCGTCTTTGCCCGCGACCTTCCGGAATGCCTGGCGCTCCAGCTGCGCGACCGCGACCGGCTCGATCCGGCGATGCGGACCCTGCTCGACAACCTGCCCCTGCTGGCGACGCGCAACCTCGCGGCGCTGATGCGGGTGTGTCAGGTCGATGCCGAGGATGTCGCCGAGATGATCGCCGAGATCAAATCGCTCGACCCGCGCCCGGGCCTCGCCTTCGACCCGCCGCTGGCGCAGCCGGTGGTGCCCGACATCCTGATGCGGGCGCAGCCCGAGGGCGGCTGGATCGTCGAGCTCAACGCCGAAACCCTGCCGCGGGTGCTGGTCAACAACCGATACCATGCGCAGGTCAGCCGGGTGGCGCGCAACAAGGCGGAAAAGGATTATCTGACCGACCGGCTGCAGGCCGCGAACTGGCTGGTCAAGTCGCTGCACCAGCGCGCCACCACGATCCTCAAGGTTGCCGCCGAGATCGTCCGCCAGCAGGACGCGTTTTTCCGCCGCGGGGTGCAGGCGCTGCGGCCCCTGATCCTGCGCGACATCGCCGAAGCGATCGGCATGCACGAGAGCACCGTCAGCCGGGTGACCAGCAACAAGCACATGGCGACGCCGCGCGGGGTCTATGAACTCAAATATTTTTTTACCTCGTCGATCCCCGCTTCGAGCGGCGGCGAGGCGCATTCGGCCGAGGCGGTGCGCCATCTGATCCGCTCGATGATCGACCGGGAGCCTGCCGCCGCCACGCTGTCGGACGAGCGGATCGTCGAACTGCTGCAGCGCGACGGGGTCGACATCGCCCGGCGCACCGTCGCCAAATATCGCGAGGCGATGCGCATCCCCTCCTCGGTGCAGCGCCGCCGGGAAAAACTGCTCGCACCCTAGCCGGGCGGCGCCCGGCATCCGGCCCGCCGCTGTTGACGCGAAGGCGAGCTACGCCTAGCGTGCGCAGCTTGACCGCGTTCGAGGGCGTTCCCAATTTCGCCGGCGGGAGGCCTGAACGGCCGCCCGGTACAAGCGGGAAAGGCAAGTGCGTCCATGCAATTGACGGTCACCGGCAAGCAAATCGACATCGGCCCTGCGCTGCGCGCCCATGTCGAATCGAGCCTTGGTTCGATCCTCGACAAGTATTTCAAGACCGCGATCGAAGCCCATGTCGTCGTGTCCAAGGAGGCTCATCTGATTCGGGCCGAAATCTCGATCCATATCGGGCGCGGCATCGTCGTCAATGCCGGTGCCGCAGTTGGCGATGTCTACGCCGCCTTCGACGCCTCGGCCGAGCGTCTGGCGAAGCAGCTGCGCCGTTACAAGCGACGGCTGCGCGACCATCACGCCAAGATCCGCGAACCGGCCGAAATCGCCGAGCGCGCCCGCGCCTATGTGCTGGCGCCGCCGGCCGAGGAAGCCGACGGCGAGAATCCGGCCGGCGGACCGGCGGTGATTGCCGAAATCAGCACCGAGCTGCCGCGCCTGACGGTCGGCGAGGCGGCGATGCGCATGGACCTCGCCGACGCGCCGGTGCTGCTGTTCCGCAACCGCTCCCATGACGAGCTGAACCTGGTCTATCGGCGCGCCGACGGCAATATCGGCTGGATCGATCCCGAGCTCGATGCCGCGCAGCGCGCCCGTTCGCGGCAGTCCTGAACGATAACGAACGCCGATGCCTGAACCTTTGCTGTTGCGCGGCCGGATCGCGGCCGCCCCGATCCGGCTTGCCTGCCACGCCGCCGTCCGCTGCCCGGACGGGCGTTGACGACCCAACCGCCGCCGGGCCGAGCCATGGAGATCGCCGATCTGATCACGCCGCGCAGCGTCGTCGCTCAATTGCGCGTGGCGAACAAAAGGCAGGCGCTGCAGGAACTCGCCAAACGCGCCGCGGCGATGACCGGGGTTCACGAGCGCATGATCTATGATGTGCTGATCGAGCGCGAGCGGTTGGGCACGACCGGTATCGGGATGGGGATCGGCATCCCGCACGGCAAGCTTCCCGGGCTCGACAAGCTCTACGGCATCTTTGCCCGGCTCGAGCGGCCGATCCCGTTCGAGGCGATCGACGACCAGCCGGTCGATCTGATCTTTCTGCTGCTGGCCCCGGAAACCGCCGGCGCCGACCATCTGAAGGCGCTCGCCCGGGTCTCGCGGCTGCTGCGCGACCGGGCCGTATGCGACAAGCTGCGAGGCACCGACAGCGCCGACGCGCTTTACGCGCTGCTGACCGATTTCACCGCCAGCGACGCCGCCTGACGACTGGGCGGCCGACCGGTCAGTGCACGCTCACCGGGTCGAGATCGTGCTGGCGCACGGTGGCGAAGGCGACGTCGCGATCGGCCAGCATCGCGATTTGCGTGCCGTCCGCGGCATGCACCGCGTAGCCGTGAGTGCCGTCGACCGTGACGCTTTTGATGTAGGCCAAATCCTGCATTCCGAACAGCGCCAGTTCGCGCGCCGACATCTGCCGTATCCGTTCGATCCTGTCCATCCGATCCCTTCCTTTCCACCGCGCCATCAGCCGCGGCCCAATCCTACCTGCCCGAACCCTGCGCCCCGCTATCCTCGGCGGCGGCGCTTCTGATCTCGACGGTACGCACCCGGGTCTCGATTTCGGGGCGCATGAGATCGATATGGAGGAGCCCGTTATCGAGCCAGGCGCCGCTGACCTCGATCCCTTCGGCGAGGACAAACGAGCGCTGGAACTGCCGGGCAGCGATGCCGCGATGCAGATAGACGCGCTGGGCGTCGTCGGTCTGCTTGCCGCGGACCACGAGCTGATTGTCCTCGACGGTGATGCCGAGGTCGCTCATCGTAAACCCCGCGACCGCCAGAGTGATCCGCAGGGCGTTTTCGCCGAGCTGCTCGATATTGTAGGGCGGATATCCGTCGCTCGAGATTTTGCTGACCCGGTCGAGCGCCCGCTCGAAATGATCGAAGCCCAATAGCAGGGGCGAGTTGAACAGCGACAGCCTGGACATCCCCTTCTTCTCCTCGTCGGTGAGCGAGAGACCGCGATCGGGCCCGCATCGGCGCCCGATCATGGATCACATTTCTCCCAGTGTTATTTGGGTGGCGAGCGGCGGCGATCAAGCGAAGCGCTCGCCGCGGCGCCAGGCCGGCGCACCGGATTTTGCCGACGGCGCTTTCGCCGGGCCGGGCCCGCACCATATCCAAGCGGACGGCGATCCCAGCATCTGGTCGGATCAGGCCATGTCGAGACCCGGACTGAACTGGCGCGTTATCCTGGCGCTGCTGTGCTGCGCCTTCCTGGCGCTGATGCCCGCGCTCGCCGAAGCACGGGGCGGCGGCTCCTTTGGCGGCCGTCCATCGAGCATGGGCAGCCGCGGATCGCGCAGTTGGGAAAACAACGGCGCGCAGCCGTTGAACCGCAGCCTGACCCCGCAGTCGCCATTGCCGGGGCGCTCCGGCTACGCCCCCGGCCCAGCCTCCTCCGCTTCCGGCGGCAGCTTTTTGCAACGCCATCCGTTTCTGACCGGGCTCGCCGGCGGAGCTGTCGGCTCGTGGCTGTTTGGACACGGCGCCAACGCGCAGGGAGCCGGCGGCGGCATGGGCTCGGCGGTCGGCACGCTGATGTGGATTGCGCTGATCGGGGTGCTGGTCTGGCTGGCGGTGCGGCTGTTCCGCCGCAGGTCCTCCTCCGGCTGGCCCGGTGGGGCGGCGGGGGGCGTGGCCCGCTCGGCGGGAGCCGCGGCGGCGCCGGCCGGTCGCGATCGCGGCCGCGACGTCAACCTCGCCGATGGCGATCTTCAATCGTTCCAACAGCTGCATGCGGCAATTCAGGAGGCCTGGAGCGCCGGCGATCTGTCACGCCTGCAGCGGCTGATGACCCCGGAAATGCTGAGCTACTTCTCGGATGAGCTGACCCGCAACACCAGCCGTGGCGTGCGCAACGTCGTTTCCGACGTGCGGCTGGTCAAAGCCGAGCTGACCGAGAGCTGGCAGGAGCGCGACCGGCAATACGCCACCGCATTCCTGCAGTGGCGCGCGATCGACTATGTCGTCGGTCTCGGCGGTCCGGCGGGCGAGCGGGCGGACATCGTCGCGGGCGATCCGCGCGCGCCGGTCGAGGCCGAGGAAATCTGGACCTTTGTCCGCCCGCGCGGCGGCGCCTGGCTGCTCTCGGCGATCCAGCAGGTCTGACCCGGCGGCTAGGGCCAAGCCGCTTCGGGCGGCAATGACATCAGGATCGCCTCGACATTGCCGCCGGTCTTCAGCCCGAACCGGGTGCCGCGGTCGTAGAGCAGGTTGAATTCGACGTAGCGGCCACGGCGGACGAGCTGATGGCGCCGCTGGTCGGCGGTCCATGGCAGGCGCATGCGCGGCCGCACGATCGCCGGATAGACCTCGGCGAAGGCCGCGCCGACCGCGCGGACAAAGGCAAAGTCGCGCTCCCAATCGCCGCTGTCGAGATAATCGAAAAAGATCCCGCCGGCGCCGCGGGCTTCGCCCCGGTGTTCGAGGAAGAAATATTCGTCGCACCAGGCCTTGAAGCGGGCATGGCAGTCGGGGTCGTAACCGGCGCAAGCGGCGGCGAGTGCCGCGTGGAATGCCTGCTCCGCCGCCGCATCGGGATAGATCGGGGTCAGATCGCTGCCGCCACCGAACCAGGCCTTGCTGGTGACGATGTGGCGGGTGTTCAGATGCACGGCCGGGACCAGCGGCGAGCGCGGATGAGCGACCAGCGAGATGCCGCCCGCCCAGAAGCGCGGGTCCGCCGCCGCGCCGGGAATGTCGTTGCGGAATTCGGGCGAAAATTCGCCGCACACGGTCGAGATGTTGACCCCGACCTTTTCGAAAACCCGGCCGCGCATCACCGAGATCATTCCGCCGCCGCCGCCCGGACGCTGCCATGGGATGCGCTCGAAGCGGCCGGCCGGACCATCCGCGGGACGCTCGGCGGCCAGCTCGTCCTCGATCGCCTCGAACGCCGCGCAAAGGCGATCGCGCAGCGCGGCAAACCAAAGGGCGGCGCGCTCGCAATGGCCGGGATCGGGGGGAAATCCTTCGAGGACTTCGCTCATGGCGCAGGGAACCCGCCGGTCTGCCGCAACGCCTCGGCGAGCGCCACCGCGCCGGCAAGGGCGACGTTGAGCGATCGCGCCGGCGGGTGCAAGGGGATCGCGATTCGCGCCGCGGCGGCATCGTGCACCGCCGGCGGAACCCCGGCGCTCTCCCGGCCGAGCAGGATCGTGTCGCCGGCCTCGAAGCCAAATCGGTGCAGCGCCACCGTGCCGGCAGTCGTCATCAGCAGCAGCCGCGATCGCGGCTCGCGATCGGCGAGGAAGGCGGCCCAGGAGGCATGGCGGGTGATGGGACAAAAGGCCGCGTAATCGAGCGCCGCGCGCCGCAGGCGTCGGTCGTCGAGCAGAAATCCGCAGGGCTCGATCACGTCGACCGCTACGCCAAAGCAGGCGGCGAGCCGCAGCAAGGCCCCGGTATTCTGCGGTATGTCCGGCTCGAACAGGGCGAGGCGCAATCCAACCCCTGGTGAAAGCGGCCGATGCCGGGTTTTCCGGCGCCCTGCCTATATCATAGCGGTTTCTATGGCCGCCGCTTGGCCGCCCATTTCTGCGGCAGTCTGTCGCATAGTTCGGCTTCTTCAACAGTATAGCTTCGCCTGCCGGGCGGGGCCGGGAGCCGGCGCGCGGTGACGAGGGATTGAATGGCCGATTTGGCGCAGCAGCACATCACCGACGCCGATCGCGGCCGCACCGGGCGCGATTTCGCCCGCCGCCGCCGGCCTTGTCGGCGCCACGGGTCGATCTATGATGGCCGCAGGCATAGAATCGAGGCTGCGACGCCCGGTTTCGTCGCACCGGCCGATCGGTTCGCCGGCGCCATCATCGAGATCGGCTAGGAGACCGCCATGGCCGACACGCGACCCGGCGCAACGCGCCGGATCCTCCGCTGGATCGACTACCGGCTGCCGTTCATGGCAGCGATGGAGCACGAGCTCTACGAATATCCGACCCCGCGCAACCTCAGCTATTGGTGGAATTTCGGGTCGTTGGCCGGGTTCATGCTGATCGTGATGATCGGCACCGGCGTTTTTCTGGCGATGCAATACACGCCGAGCTCGGAACTCGCCTTCGATTCGGTCGAGCGCATCATGCGCGACGTCGATTACGGCTGGCTGATCCGCTACGCGCATGCCAATGGCGCGTCGATGTTTTTCGCCATCGTCTATATCCACATCTTCCGGGGGCTCTATTACGGCTCGTACAAGCGGCCGCGGGAATTGGTGTGGATGCTCGGCGTCATCATCCTGCTGCTGATGATGGGGACCGCGTTCATGGGCTATGTGCTGCCCTGGGGCCAGATGAGCTACTGGGCGGCGACCGTGATCACCAATCTGTTTTCGGCGATCCCGCTGGTCGGGCACGGCATCGTGACCTTTCTGTGGGGCGGGTTTGCGGTCGGCGATCCGACCCTGCACCGCTTTTACGCGCTGCACTATCTGCTGCCCTTCGTCATCGTCGCCGTGGTCGGCCTGCATATGATCGCCCTGCATACCCACGGCTCGAACAACCCGCTCGGCATCGACATGAAAGGGCCGCAGGATTCGATCCCGTTCCATCCCTTCTACACGATCAAGGACCTGTTCGGCTTGACCGTGTTTTTGTTGGTCTATGCCTTTTTTGTCTTTTACGCGCCCAATTTCTTGGGAGATCCGCAGAACTATATTCCGGCGAACCCGTTGCAGACGCCGCCCGACATCGTGCCAGAATGGTATTTCCTGCCGTTCTACGCGATCCTGCGTTCGGTGCCGGACAAATTGCTCGGCGTCATCATGCTGTTCTCGTCGATCCTGGTGCTGTTCGTGCTGCCCTGGCTCGACACCTCGCCGGTGCGCAGCGCCCGGTTCCGCCCGGTCTACAACAAGATCTTCTGGCTCTTGGTGATCGATGTGCTGGCGCTCGGCTATGTCGGGGCGCACCCGCCGGAGGGCACGATCGTCACCATCGGGCGGATCGCCACCTTCTATTATTTCTTCCATTTTCTGATCCTGTTCCCGCTGATCGGCTGGTTCGAGCGGCCGCGTCCATTGCCGACCAGCATCGCCGCCGCGGTGCTCGGCGGCAGCGCCGGCACGACGATGGAGAAAGCCTGAGATGGCGAAATATCGGGTCGCGGCGGTGCTTTTGCTGGCGCTGGCGGCGCTTGCTGCCCGCCGCTGCCGGCGCCGCCGACGAAACCCCGCCGCTGCCGCGCCAGCAATGGTCGTTCGACGGCGTGTTCGGCACCTACGACCGCGCCGCCCAGCAGCGTGGCTTTCAGGTCTACAAGCAGGTCTGCTCGGCCTGCCACCCGGTCAAGCATCTGCATTTCAGCGACCTTGCCGCGCTCGGCTATGCGCCGAGCGAAATCAAGGCGATCGCCGCCACCGACCAGTGCAGCGACGGGCCCAACGATCAGGGCCAGATGTTCCAGCGGCCGTGCCGTCCGTCCGACCCGATCCCCGGCCCGTTTCCCAACGACGAGGCGGCGCGGGCGGCAAACGGCGGTGCGCTTCCGCCCGATTTGTCGATGATCGTCAAGGCGCGCGACGGCGGCCCCGACTATGTCTTCGCGATCCTGAACGGGTTCAAGCCGACGCCATCCGGGTTCACCGTGCCGCCGGGCAAATATTACAATGAGTATTTCCCCGGCCACCTGATCGCGATGCCGCCGCCGCTCAGCGACGGCGTGGTGACCTATGCCGACGGGACCAAGGCGACGGTGCCGCAGATGGCGCATGACGTCGCCACGTTCCTCAGCTGGGCCTCGGAGCCCAATCTCGACACCCGGCACCGCACCGGGGTCATGGTGTTCCTGTTTCTGATCGTCGCCGTCGGGGTGTTCTACGCGGCCAAGCGCAAGATCTGGGCGGTGGTCCACTGAGGCGCCGATGACCGCCCCCGTCATCGGCATCATCGGCGGCAGCGGGCTCTACGAGATCGACGGGCTCGCCGATGTCGAGTGGCGGCGGGTCGACAGCCCGTTCGGCTCGACCTCGGACGAATTCTGTTTCGGCAGGCTGGACGGCCACCCGGTCGTGTTTGTGCCGCGCCACGGACGCGGGCACGTTCTGCCGCCCTCCGAGATCGATTTCCGCGCCAATATCGACGCGCTGAAACGCTGCGGCGTCACCGACATCGTCTCGCTTTCGGCAGTCGGCAGCCTGCGCGAAGATCTCGCGCCCGGCGATTTCGTCGTGGTCGACCAGTTCATCGACCGCACCTTCGCCCGGCCCAAGAGCTTCTTCGGCGCGGGCTGCGTCGCCCATGTTTCGATGGCGCATCCGGTATGCGGCCGGATCGGCGACGCGCTCGCCGCGGCGGCGCCGGCCGGGCTGGCATTGAAGCGCGGCGGCGTCTACCTGGTCATGGAGGGGCCGCAATTTTCGACCCTCGCCGAAAGCCGGCTCTACCGGTCATGGAATTGCGACGTGATCGGCATGACCAACATGCCCGAGGCCAAGCTCGCCCGCGAGGCCGAAATCTGCTACGCCACGGTGGCGATGGTCACCGATTACGATTGCTGGCATCCCGAGCACGACGACGTGACCGTCGACGTCATCCTCGGCGTTCTGCTGGCCAACGCGCAGAGGGCCAAGGCGCTGATCCGGAAGGTGGTGCCGCTTCTCGCCGGCCATTCCGGCGGGTGCCCGCAGGGTTGCCGCCGCGCCCTCGACCACGCGCTGATCACCGCGGCCGAGCGGCGCGACCCGGTGCTGCTCGCCCGCCTCGACGCCGTCGCCGGCCGGGTGCTCGGACATTCGGCCTCCGGCGGGGCGAGATGAGATGAATGTCGGCGGCCGGCCGATGCGGACGATCTGGCTGGCGGCAGACCGGCGGACGGTCAAGATCATCGATCAGACCCGGCTGCCGCATGAATTGGTCGTCGTCGCGCTGCGCGACCCTCGACGAGGCGGCGCGCGCGATCCGCGACCATGCAGGTGCGCGGCGCGCCGCTGATCGGCGCGGCCGCGGCCTATGGCATGGCGCTGGCGATGGCTGCCGACCCCTCCGACCCGGCGATGCTTCGCGCCGCGGCGGGGCTTGCCGCGACCCGCCCGACCGCGGTCAATCTGCGCTGGGCGCTCGGCGAGATGGCGGGCGCATTGCGGCCGGCGCCGCCGCAGAACCGGTTCGCCATCGCCTTGGCCCGGGCCGGCGAGATCGCCGAGGCCGATGTCGCGATCAACCGCGCGATCGGCGGGCATGGCGCCCGGCTGATCGAGGAGGCGTGGCAGCGTCGCGGCAGGACCGGCCGGGTCGAGGTGCTGACCCATTGCAATGCCGGCTGGCTCGCCGCCGTCGATTGGGGCACCGCCCTCGCCCCGGTCTATCGCGCCCATGATGACGGCATCCCGGTCCATGTCTGGGTCGACGAGACCCGGCCGCGCAACCAAGGGGCCAGCCTGACCGCCTGGGAACTCGGCCAGCACGGGATCGCGCATACGGTCATCGTCGACAATGCCGGCGGCCACCTGATGCGCCAGGGGCTGGTCGATCTGTGCATCGTCGGCACCGACCGCACCACCGCCGGCGGCGACGTCGCCAACAAGATCGGCACCTATCTGAAGGCGCTGGCGGCACATGACAACGACATCCCGTTCTACGTCGCCCTGCCCTCGCCGACGATCGACTGGCAGATCGACAGCGGCGCCGAGATCCCGATCGAATGCCGCGACAGCCGCGAGGTCACCCATATCGAGGGCTGGACCGAGGCCGGCGAGCGTGTGACGGTGCGGTTGACCCCGGCGGGCAGCCCCGCCGGGAATTATGCCTTCGACGTGACGCCGGCACGGCTGGTCACCGCGCTGATCACCGAGCGCGGCGTCTGCCCGGCCTCGCGATCGGGGCTGCTTTCGCTGTTTCCGGAGCATCGCTGCTGAGCCGACGGATGCGGTAGCGCAAGGGGGGCTGGCGATGGACGCCATAGCCGGGATCGATCATGTGATCGTCGCCGTCCAAGGGCTGGAAGATGCCCGCACGGTATGGAGCCGGCTCGGTTTCACCCTGTCGCCGCGCGGCCGCCATATCGGGCAGGGCACCGCCAATTACTGCGTGATGTTCCCTACCGATTACCTCGAACTGCTCGGCATCGTCGATGCGGCCGATTCGGTCGAACGCCTCGATGGGTTTCTGGCGCGGCGCGAAGGGCCGATGGCGGTGGCGTTCGCTCCCGCCGGGACCGCGCAGGCGGCGCATGCGGCGCTGAGCCGCCGGCAGCTGCACCCGTCCGAGCCGCGCCCGCTCGCCCGCCGGATCGAGCTGCCCGAGGGGTCGGCTACCCCGCGCTTCAGCCTGGTTTCGCTGCCGCCGGAGGAGACCCCGGGGCTCGACTGCTTTGTCTGCAGCCATCTGACGCCGGAGCTGATGCGCCGGCCGGAATGGCTGACCCACCCGAACGGCGCGGTCGGGCTCGAGGCGGTGCATGTGCTGGTCGACAGCACCTCGCCATTGCTGCCGGCCTACGACCGGCTGTTCGGGATCGTCCAGGTGACGACGACCGACGCCGTCGCCGCGGTCCATGTCGGGCATCACCGGCTGGTGTTCAGCACGCCCGACGATTTTCACACGATGCATCCCGGAATCGAGATCGATCCCGGGTTCTCGCCGCCCGGCATCGTCGCGCTCGAACTCGGCGTCGAACGGCTCGAGCACACCGCCGACTATCTGACCGGCCGGCAGGTTGGGTTCGGCGAGATGCCCGGCGGCGGCCTTGCCGTGCCGGCGCGCGAGGCGAATGGTGCGATCCTGCTGTTTTGCCAGGGCTGAGCCGCCGGCGCGGCATCAGGCCGTCGGCAGATCCCCAGCGCCGGCCTCATCGGCGGCCTGCCAGCCGCTGTCGCCGGCAACCCCTGCGCCGAGCGGCGCTCCGCGCCCGCCGCCGCGCCTGCAATGATGGGCCGATGCCGCTGTTCATAATTCCGTTTCCCGCGATCGACCCGGTCGCGATCGCGATCGGCCCGTTTGCGATCCGGTGGTACGCGCTCGCCTATATTGTCGGGCTGCTGATCGGCTGGCGCTATTGCCTGGCCCTCGCCGATCGACCGCCAAATCTGGCGCGCCGACAGGATGTCGACGATTTTTTCGTCTGGGCGACGCTCGGCGTCGTCCTTGGCGGGCGGATCGGCTACGTGCTGTTCTACAACCCGGATTATTATTTCGCCCACCCGCTCCAGGCGCTCTATGTGTGGCATGGCGGGATGTCGTTTCACGGCGGCGCCCTCGGCGTGACGCTCGCCATCCTGCTGTTCACCCGCCGCCGCAAGATCCCGATTTTCGCCTTTTCCGACATCATCACCGAGGCGATCCCGATCGGCCTGTTCTTTGGCCGCATCGCCAATTTCATCAATGGCGAACTGTTTGGGCGGCCGACCGACGTCCCTTGGGCGATGATCTTTCCCAATGGCGGCCCGGTGCCGCGCCACCCGAGCCAGCTCTACGAAGCCTTCTGCGAGGGGATCCTGCTATTCGTGTTGCTGCTCGTCGCCGAGCGGCGCCACGCGCGACAAAGGCCGGGGGTCGTCAGCGGGCTGTTTCTGGTCGGCTACGCCGTCGCCCGCATGTCTGGCGAGCTGTTCCGCCAGCCGGACCCGCAGCTGGGATATCTGATTTTCGGCTTGACCATGGGCCAGCTGCTGTCGATCCCGGTGCTGATTGCCGGCATCGTCATCATCCTGTGGGCCCGGCGGCGGCCCCTGCCCTTGCCGCCGTGACCCGGAACGCGCTCGCCGACAAGATCGCCCGCCGCATCCGCGCCGAGGGGCCGCTGACGCTCGCGGCCTATATGGCGGTGGCGCTGCACGATCCCGAATTCGGCTATTACGCGGCGCGGCGGCCGCTCGGCAGCGCCGGGGATTTCGTGACCGCCCCCGAGATCAGCCAGATCTTCGGCGAGCTGATCGGTCTGTGGTGCGCATTGGTCTGGCAGCAGATCGGGCGACCCGATCCGCTGATCCTGGCGGAGCTTGGGCCCGGCCGCGGCGTGCTCGCCGACGACCTGTTGCGCGCTGCCGGCACAATGCCCGAATTTCGCCGCGCCTTGCGCCTGCATCTGGTGGAGGCAAGCCCGGTGCTGCGCGAAGAACAGCAGCGCCGCCTCGGCTTCGCCAACCCGGTGTGGCTGGGCGGGGTCGAAGACCTGCCAGCAGGTCCGGCGCTGATCGTCGCCAACGAATTCCTCGACGCGCTGCCGATCCGCCAGCTGGTGCGCGGCCGGCGGCATTGGTCGGAGCGGATGGTGGCGCTCGACCCTGAACACCGGCTGGTGTTTGCCGATGGGCCCGAAAACCCGGCGCTCTCGCTGCTGGTGCCCGAGACGCTGCGCGACAGCACCGAGCCGGGCGGCGTCTTCGAGTTCTGCCCGTCGGCGCTCGCCCTCGCAGCGAGCCTCGGCGCACGCCTGACCCGCGATCCGGGCATGGCCCTGCTGATCGATTACGGCCATTTCCCGAGCCGGCCGGGGTCGAGCCTGCGCGCGCTCTCGCGCCACCGTCCGGTCGAAGCGCTGGCATCGCCGGGAAATGCCGATCTGAGCGCCCATGTCGATTTCGCCGCCTTGATGCGCGCCGCCCAATCGGCCGGAGCCGATGCAAGCGGGCCGGTGCCGCAGGGCCGGTTTCTCGGCGCGCTCGGCGCCGCGGCGCGGCTGGCGGCCCTGTCGCGGCGGGCGACCGCGGCCCAGCGGCGGCAGCTCGAAAGCGGCGTCGAACGCTTGCTCGACCCGACCCAGATGGGCGATCTGTTCAAAGCCGTGGCCTTGGGCTCGCCGGGGCTGCCGACGCCCCCGGGTTTCGACTTTGCGGAGTCAGCGCGATGATCGTTCTCGATGCGCTCGACACGGACAGCGCGGTTCGGCACGCGTTCTTTACCCGGCGGGGCGGGGTCAGCGCCGGGCTGTTCGGGTCGCTCAATTGCGGTTTCGGATCGGGCGACCCGGTGGAGAATGTTGCGCACAACCGCGCCATTGCGATGGACCGGCTCGATCTGCCGGCCGACCGGCTGGTCACCTGCCGGCAGGTTCACAGCACCGTCGTCGTCAGCGTCGACAAGCCCTGGCGCCGCGAGGACGCGCCCTCGGCCGACGGCATGGTCAGCCGCGCCGCCGGCGTGGCGCTCGGCGTCCTGGCCGCCGATTGCGCCCCGGTCCTGCTTATCGATCCGGTCGCCCGGGTGATCGGCGCCGCGCATGCCGGCTGGCGCGGCGCGCTCGGCGGCATCGTCGAGGCGACGGTCGCCGGCATGATCTCGCTCGGCGCCGAGCCGCGGCATATCCGCGCCGGGATCGGACCCCGCATCGGCGCGCTATCCTATGAGGTCGGTCCGGAATTCCCGCAGCCGGTCATCGCCGAAGATCCCGGCGCCGAGGCGTATTTTGCGCCGGCGCGGCGTTCGGGCCACTTCCTGTTCGACCTCGCCGGCTATGTCGAGCATCGTCTCGGCCGGGCCGGGGTGGGGCTGGTGCAAGCCGCGCCGCACGATACCGTCGCCGAGGAACAGCGGTTCTTCAGCTATCGCCGGGCCTGTCTGCGCGGCGAGGGCGTCTATGGCCGCGGGCTTTCGGCCATCGCGCTCGACGGATGATTGCGGGTCGGCGCGCCGGCGCCGCGGCGGCGTTGTTGTTGGCGGCGTGTCAGCCATTGCCGCATCCCTTTGCCGACGACGTGCCAAAGCCGGGTTCGCCGATGCTGACCTTGCGCGACAGCGCCAGCGTCGCGATCGCGCCGCTCAAGGGCGGACCGCGGGCGACTGCCGAAAAGCTCGCGCCGGCGATGGCGAAGGCATTGCAAAAGCGCGACATCGCCGCCAGCGACCGCACCGCGAGCATCGCCAGCTACCAGCTCGACGGCAGGATCCAGGGGATGCCTCCGGCCGATGGCAAGGAGGCGCTGGTCGCGCTGTGGGAATTGCACGACGCCTCGGGCAAACTGCTCGGCGAGCGGGCCGAGCGGATCGAAGCCACGGCGGGCGATTGGCGTCAGGGCAAGGACGATGCCGTCGACCGTCTCGCCGCCGCCAGCGCCGAGCAGATCGCCGCCATGCTGCAGGACAAGGCCCCGGTCGAGGCTGAGGAAGGCGGCCAGACCCGGCTTCTGGTGCGCGGTGTCGAGGGAGCGCCAGGCGATGGCGCAGATGCGCTGGCGAACGCCATTACCGAGCTGTTGAAGCGGCAGGATATCGCGATCGTCTCCGGTCCGCAGGCAAAGGCCGATCTGCTGCTCGATGCCGATGTCGCGGTGGCCAAACCCGAATCGGGCAAGCAGCATGTCAAGATCGTCTGGCATGTGCGGCGCAAAGACGGCAGCGAGATCGGCACCGTGGTGCAGGAGAACGATGTCCCGGCCGGCCTGCTCGCCGGCCCGTGGGGGGATGTCGCCTACACGGTTGCGGTTGCGGCGCAGGACGGGATCATGGCGCTGATCGCGCGGGGCGCGCCAAATTCTGCCGGCAAGAGCTGAACCCGGCTGCGCCCGGCCGGTTCAGGGCTGCGGCGGCGCGGTTGCCAGGCCCGGCGCGAATTGTTACATTACGGCTTAGGTGAAGCCGCGGGGCTCGGCCCGCCGGCGCTGGTGCTGGCCGCTGCCATGAAAATTCTCGCCTGCAACAGCAATCGGCCGCTCGCCGAAGCCATCGCCGCCTATCTCGACCTGCCGCTGACCAAGGCGAGCGTGCGCCGCTTTTCCGACATGGAGGTGTTTGTCGAGATTCACGAAAACGTCCGCGGCGAGGACGTCTTCGTGATCCAGTCGACCTCGTTTCCGGCCAACGACAACCTGATGGAATTGCTGGTCACGTCTCGATGCGCTGAAGCGCAGCTCGGCGCGCCGGGTCACGGCGGTGATCCCCTATTACGGCTATGCCCGGCAGGACCGCAAATCCGGCTCCGCGCACGCCGATCTCGGCCAAGCTCGTCGCCAACATGATCACCGCCGCCGGCGCCGACCGGGTGCTGACCCTCGACCTTCACGCCGGGCAGATCCAGGGGTTCTTCGATATCCCGACCGACAATCTGTTCGCCGCGCCGGTGCTGGTGAAGGATATCCTCGATCATCATGCGCGCCGGCGATCTGATCATCGTCTCGCCCGATGTCGGCGGCGTCGTGCGCGCCCGGCAGATCGCCCGGCGGCTCGACGCCGACCTCGCCATCATCGACAAGCGGCGCGAGCGCGCCGGCGTGTCCGAGGTCATGAACATCATCGGCGACGTCGACGGGCGGCGCTGCATCCTGGTCGACGACATCGTCGACAGCGCCGGCACGTTGTGCAACGCGGCCGCGGCATTGATCGAGGCCGGCGCGTCCTCGGTGTTCTCCTATGTCACGCATGGCGTGCTGTCGGGCGGCGCGGTCGCGCGGGTGATCGACCTCGCCGATCGAGGCGCTGGTCACGACCGACAGCATCGTCGCAACCGAAGCGGTGCAGCAGGCGAACAACATCCGCCAGGTGTCGATTGCGCCGCTGATCGCCGAAGCGATCCGGCGGATCAGCGAGGAGCGCTCGGTTTCGAGCCTGTTTGATTGAGCCTTGCCGCTCGCCCCGGGCCGCCGCGCCGATGGCGGGCTTGCGCGCCAGCGCCTGAGGCAGATCTCTTAAGAACTTGACCGAAAATGAAACGAGCGGTCTAACCGGCCCCATCCGCCCTGCCTGAAAGGAACGAGGTTCGATGCCCGAGATCACTTCCCTCACCGCCGAGTTGCGCGCCCGCGCCGGCAAAGGCGCCGCCCGGGCGACGCGGCGGGCGGGGCGCGTTCCCGGCATCGTCTATGGCGGCGCGCAGGAGCCGACGCCGATCAGCCTGGAGCCGCGCGAATTGTCGCGGGCGCTCGCCAAGCGCGGCTTTCTGGCGACCTTGGTCGACCTCGCGGTGGACGGAACGGTGCAGCGCACCCTGCCGCGCGAAGTGCAGTATCATCCGGTGACCGATGCGCCGCTGCATGTCGATTTCATGCGGGTCGGCGCCACCAGCCGGGTCACGGTGACCGTGCCGGTGGTCTTTACCAGCCAGGAGCTGTCGATCGGCATTCGCCGCGGCGGCATCCTCAACATCGTCCGCCACGGCATCGAACTGATCTGTCCGGTCGACAACATCCCCGACCATCTGACCGTAAGTCTCGACGGGCTCGACATCGGCGACAGCGTCCACATCAGCGCGGTAACGCTGCCGGAGGGCTGCCGCCCGACGATCACCGCGCGCGATTTCACGATCGCCAGCATCGCGCCCTCCCAGGCGGTGCGCGAGGAGGCGGCCACCGCCGCCGCAGCGCCGCCCGCTGCCGCCGAACCAGCAGCAGCGCCCTGAGGCCGGCAGCGAGAAGCCTGCGGCCAGGCCCGCGGCGCCGCCATGCGCCTCGTCGTCGGCCTCGGCAATCCGGGCCCCCGCTATGCCCGCAACCGCCACAATATCGGCTTCATGGCGGTCGAGGCGATCGCCCGCCGGCACGGGTTCGGCGCCTTTCGCAACCGCTTCAAGGGCGAACTCGCCGAGGGTACGATCGGCGGCGAGCGCCGGCTGCTGCTGAAGCCGCAGACCTTTATGAATGCATCGGGCGAGGCGGTGCTCGCCGCCATGAGCTTTTACCGGATCGTGCCCGAGGACATCGTGGTGATCCACGACGAGATCGATCTGCGTCCGGGAAAGCTGCGGGTCAAACGCGGCGGCGGCAGCGCCGGGCATAACGGCCTGCGCTCGATCGACCCGCTGATCGGACCCGATTATTGGCGGGTGCGGATCGGGGTCGGCCATCCCGGCGTCAAGGAGCTGGTGCAACCCTATGTGCTGCAGAATTTTCCGGCCGACGAGATGACCGATTGGGTCGAGCCGCTGATCGATGCGGTCGCCGAAACGGCGCCGCTGCTGCTCGGCGGGATGCCCGACGCCTTTATGAGCGAGGTGGCTCGGCGCGTCGCTCCGCCCGAGGCGGCCCCGCCCGCCGCCGCGCTGCGCCCTTAGCCGCCGATGGGTTTCAACTGCGGCATCGTCGGCTTGCCCAATGTCGGCAAGTCGACCCTGTTCAATGCCCTGACCGCGACCGAAGCGGCCGAGGCGGCGAATTACCCGTTCTGCACGATCGAGCCCAATGTCGGACGCGTCGCGGTGCCCGACCAGCGGCTCGCGGTCTGCGCCCGTCTGGCGAAATCGGCGAAGATCATCCCGACCCAGCTCGAATTTGTCGATATCGCCGGGCTGGTGCGCGGCGCCGCCCGCGGCGAGGGGCTCGGCAACCAGTTTCTCGGGCATATCCGCGAGGTCGATGCGGTCGCCCATGTCGTGCGCTGCTTTGCCGACGGCAACGTCGTTCATGTCGAAGGCTCGGTCGATCCGATCCGCGACGTCGAGACGGTCGAGACCGAGCTGATGCTGGCCGATCTCGAAAGCCTCGAACGCCGCGCCGTGGCGGTGCACAAGCGGGCGCGCGGCGGCGACAAGGAAGCCAAGGCGCTGGCCGACATGATCGAGCCGGTGCTGATGGCATTGCGCGCCGGCGCGACGGCGCGTTCGGCAGTCGTCGGCGCCGATCGGCTGAAGAGCCTCGATGCGCTGCAGCTGCTGAGCGCCAAACCGATGCTCTATATCGCCAATGTCGACGAGGCCAGCGCCGCTGCGGGCAATGCCGAGAGCCGTCGCCTGGCCGAGTATGCCGCGGCGCGCGGCGCCGGTTCGGTGGTGATCTCGGCGGCGATCGAAGCCGAGCTGGCGCAGCTCGCCGACGCCGGCGAGAGAGGTGAGTTTCTGGCCTCGCTCGGGCTCGCCGAGGCCGGGCTCGGCCGGGTCATCCACGCGGGCTATGCCTTGCTCGACCTGATCACCTTTCTCACGGTGGGGCCCAAGGAGGCACGCGCCTGGACCGTCGAACGCGGCACCAAGGCGCCGCAGGCGGCAGGCCGCATCCACACCGATTTCGAAAAGGGCTTTATCCGCGCCGAAACCATCTCCTACGAGGATTTCGTTGCCCATGGCGGCGAGCAGGGCGCCAAGGATGCCGGCCGCATGCGCCTCGAAGGCGCCGATTACGTGGTCCGCGACGGCGACATCATGCACTTCCGGTTTAATGTGTAAGCGAACCCGCGTGATCGCCGCCCGCCGAGGTAATGCGAGAATGTATCCAGGGGGCCGGCAATACGCGGTGCGGCTCTGAGTTCGATAATGGGCAAGGGCCGGCTCGAAGCGTTCACCGACGGCGTGATCGCCATCGTCATCACGATCATGGTGCTTGAAATGAAGGTGCCGGCGGGCTCCGACTTCGCCGCGCTGAGGTCCGGCCTGCCGATCTTTCTGGCCTATGTGCTGAGCTACATCAATGTCGGCATCTTCTGGAACAATCACCACCATATGCTGCACGCTACCGAGCGGGTCGATGGCAAGGTGCTGTGGGCCAACCTGCTGCTGCTGTTCTGGATTTCGCTGGTGCCGTTCGTGATCCGATGGATCGACGATACCGGTTTCACCGCCCTGCCGACTGCGGCCTATGGCGCGGTGCTGGCGATGGCCTCGATCGGCTATCTGCTGTTGGAGTGGGCGATTATCGCCTGCAACGGTCAGAGTTCGACACTCGCCGCCGCGGTGGGCAGCGATTTGAAGGGCAAACTGTCGCTGCTGATCTATGCCGCCGCGATCCCGCTGGCCTTTGTGCGACCCTGGATCGCGATCTCGCTATACGTGGCGATAGCGCTGATGTGGTTTGCGCCCGATCGACGCATCGAATCGATCGTCCGAGGCCTCGAATAGCCGGCGACGTTACCGCCGCCGCCGCATCGGCCACCGTCCAACCCTCTTCCTCGATCCGCAAAACCAGCAGGAGTCGACCTTGCGGCGTCAGCCGCGCATTCTTGTGTACCTTCATCCGGGCCTCCGGGTCAGGGTTGGCTGGCTTCACAACCCCAACCTCACACCCCAGACCCGGATGAACAACCTTCATAGCTTCGACACCTAGCCCACCGGGTTCCCGGCTAATTCGCGGTACAGATCGAGATAGCGGCGGGCGGCGGCGTCCCAGCTGAAGTCGCGGGTCATTGCCCGGCGCATCATCCGCTGCCAGATCGCCGGCTCGCGAAACAGCGCCGCGGCCCGCTCGATCGCGGCGGTCAACGCCTGCGCGCTCTCCTCCTCAAAGGTGAAGCCGGTCGCGCTGCCATTCGCCAGGCTGACCGCATCGGCGCCGAGGATGGTGTCGGCGAGCCCGCCGACCCGGCGGACCAGCGGCAGGCTGCCGTAGCGCAAGGCATAGAGCTGGGTCAGGCCGCAGGGCTCGAAACGCGACGGCATCGGCACGAGATCGGCGCCGGCGATGATCAGATGCGCCAAGGCCTCGTCATAGCCGAGTTCAACCCCGACCGAACCTTGATGGGTTTGCGCGGCTATCGCAAAACCGCGTTCGAGATCGGGGTCGCCGGAGCCGAGCAAGGCGAGCTGGCCGCCGCCCGCCACCAGCTGCGGGATGATGGCGAGCAGCAGATCGAGGCCCTTTTGCGGGGTCAGCCGGCTGACCACGCCGAACAATGGCGCGCTCACCCGCGCCTCCAGCCCCAGCCGGCGCTGCAGGACAGCCTTGGCCGCCCGCTTTCCCGCCGCCGCGTTCTCGACGCCATAGGCCTGCGGCAGGTTCGCGTCGTGCCGGGGATCCCAGACCTCGCCATCGACCCCGTTCAAAATCCCGGTCAGCACGCCGGCGCGGCTGCGCAGCAGCCCGTCGAGACCCCAGCCGAAAGCCGGGGTCTGGATCTCGCGCGCATAGGTCGGGCTGACCGTGGTCAGGCGGTCGGCGTAGAACAGCCCGGCCTTGATGAACGCCACCTGTCCAAAGAACTCGACGCCATCGACCGAGAAGAATTCCGGCGGCAGCGCCAGTTCCGGGAAGATCCCGGCCGGGAACAGCCCGCGATAGGCGATATTGTGGATCGTGAACACGCTCGGCACCGCAGCGTCGGCCGGCGGCGCCGCCGCGAGGTAGGCGGGCGCCAGCGCACCGTGCCAATCGTGGCAATGCAGGATATCGGGACGCCAGCCGCGATCGGCGCCGCGCGCCAGCGCGGCCGCGACCCAGCCGAACAGCCCGAAGCGGCGGTGGTTGTCTGGCCAATCGCTGCCATCCGGGCGCGCATAGGGATTGCCGGGCCGGTCGTAGAATGGCGGATGGTCGACGAGATAGGCCAGCCGCCCGGTACCGGGCAGACGGGCAACGGCGAGCCGCACCCGTTCGGGCGCGAACGGCGTCGGCAGGCGGGCGATGTCGGCAATATTCTCGAACGCATCGAGAAAGCCGGAAAAACCGGGCAGCAGCAAGCGCACATCGGCGCCGCGCGCGATCAGCGCCGGCGGCAGCCCGGCGGCGACATCGCCCAATCCTCCCGATTTGACCCAAGGGTACAGTTCGGCGCTGACATGGAGGACACGCATCGGTTTGCGAGAGAGCGGCCGTCGCGCCGTCCGGTGGCGATCGATCGCGGCCTAGCCGGCGGCGGCGGCGAACTCCGCGCGAACCCGCCCGTCTGTCCGGCGATGCGCGGCGCTGCGGCCAATACCCGTGTCGCCGGCAGGCCGACGACCATCCTGGTGCCGCGCCCCCGTTCGCTATCGATCCGCAGCGAGCCGCCATGCAATTCGGTCAGCCGCCGCGCCAGCGGCAGCCCGAGCCCGGTGCCCTCGCGACGGCGGGCGATGCCGCAATCGACCTGACCAAACGGCTCGAGCGCGATCTCGACCTCCGCCGGGGTCATGCCCAATCCGGTATCGCGCACCTCGAATTCGACGCCGCCATCGGCAGCGCGGCGCACGACGAGGCCGACGGCGCCGCCTGGATCGGTGAATTTGACCGCGTTGCCGAGCAGATTCAGCAGGATCTGCTTGAGCCGGGTCGAATCGGCCACCAGCGGCGGCACCGCGTCGTCGATTTCGACCGAAAGGCTCAAGGTTCCGGCGAGCGCGCGCTCTCTGACCAAGGCGATACAGGCATCGGTCAGGCGGCGCACATCGATCCCGGCGTCTTCATCGAGTTCGAGTTTTCCGGCGTCGATCTTCGCCAGGTCGAGGATCTCGTTGATGATGTCGAGCAAATGCGCCCCGCTCTGCCGGACATAGCCGACATATTCCTGCTGGCGAGGGTCCAGCGCCCCGGCCGTGCCCCGCTCCAGCATCTCGGAGAAACCGAGAATCGCATTGAGCGGGGTGCGCAGCTCGTGGCTCATATTGGCGAGAAATCGCGATTTGGCCAAGCTCGCCGCCTCCGCTTCGGCCTTGGCCGCCTCCAGGTTGCGCTCGGCCCGCACCTGCTCGCTGATGTCGCGCGCGGTTCCACGGTAGCCGCGGAATTGCCCCGAAGCATCGAAAATCGGCTTGCCGCTGACCGACACGATGTGCTCCGGCTGGGCGCCGACCTTGCGCCGATAGACGAAGCCGCGAAAGGCCTCGCGCCGATCCAGGACCGCCCGATGCTCGCGCCACTTATCCGGTTCGCCGCCAGCGTCGGATGCGAGTTCCCAGCGGGCGCGGCCGAGGCGGCTTGCCGGATCCTGGCCGAAATCCCGGATGTGCTCGGATTGATAGGTGAAGCGATGGTCCCGATCGGTCTCCCAATACCAGTCCGATCCGGTCTCGGCAAAGTCGCGCAAGCGGGCTTCGCCGTCACGCCGCGCCGCCTCCGCCTGCTGATATGCTTCGGAGCGCCGCCGAAGGGATCGAGCCGCGCCGCTGATCGCTCGAATTACGTCGTCGATCTCGGCGACCCCGGAGCGGGTTTCGGACGGCGCCGCCCCCTCGCCGAGGGCTCGGGCCGCCCGGGCGAGCGCCCGCGTCGATGCAACCAGCCGTCCCGCCGCCGCCAGCGCCACGATGCCGCCGATCACCCGCAGGACGATCCCGATCAGGGCGATCCCGGCGACCGCGCCCAATTCGTGCCAGCGCGGCCCGAGCCTCGCCAAGACCAGCGGGCCGAGGCCGACGGTCGGCAGGATCGGCGCGGCGATCATGACGATCAGCAGCGTCCGCAGCGAATGGCAGGATTTGACCGCAATGCGCATCGCCGGACCGCCCTCCGCCCGGCATCGGACACCGAATTGGTTTATTTTTGATGAGGACCGCCCGGCTAGCCGGTTAAGCAGCGGATAACGCGCAGATATTCGACGGCGAGCGGACCGATTCGAGAAAGCCCGAACCCGTTGCGGCCGTCGGCGTTGCTTGCCAAATCCATCAACTCATGATAGAAGTATCCGGGAAAACGGTCGTTTACCGGCCGGTTTTGATCGCGCACCCGCAGGGAAGGCACGAACATGGCCGCGCGTGTCGTCATCCGCCATCTTTCCGGTTCCAAAGTAAATCAGACCGAGTATCTGCCGCTCGACGGTTTGACCGAGCTGACCATCGGCCGGGAACCGGGTGTCACGGTGCTGTTCGACGCGCTGCGCGACGACGCCGTCAGCCGCAGGCACGCCGTCATCAAGGTCGTTGCGGGCGACCCTGCGAGCTTTACCCTCGCGGATCTGGGCAGCACCAACGGCACGCTGCTGAACGGCCAGCGGATCACCGACGAGAGCGAGCTGTTGCCGGGCGATACCATACAGTTCGGCACCGCCGGGCCGAGTTTCGCTTTCGATATCGACCCACGGCCCGCCAACGTTGTCGGCCGCACCCGCATCGTCAATACCATCGCCGGAACGCCAACCCGCGTCATCGTCTCGCCGCCGGACCCGCCGATATCCGCCGCCCCGACATCCCCCCGACATCGGCCACGTCGCCGATCGACCGGCCCACCGAGCGGCCGACCGTCGGCCGCAACACGGTGATGCGGATGTTGTCCGATCAACGGCGGACGGCGAGCCGGATCGGCCTCTATGCGCTCGCCGGCGTGCTGGCCGTGGTCGGGGCGGTCGCCGGCGTGCTCTATTACACAAATCGCGTCGCCGTCTCCGAAGAGAACAGCAAACTGGCGGCGCAGAATGCCCAGATCGACCAGGAGCGGATCAAGAATCAACAGCTGAACGCGCAAATCGCGCAGCAGAAGAGCGCGATGGGCCTCAGCCCCCAGGATATAATCGACAAGTTCGGCAGTACGACCGTTCTGGTGACGATGCAATGGCGGCTTTACGACCGGGAAACCGGGAAGCCTCTGTTTCATAAGACGTTTTATGTGCCTGGTGTCGGGCTATTGCCGGCTTATGTAATATCGGACGGTAAATTGTATCGCTGGCTGACCAGTGAAGATGAATCGCATTCGAATTACAAGGTTGGAGTTAGCGGCTCCGCCACCGGCTTTGTGATCAGTGGTCAGGGTCTTATCCTGACCAACAAACATGTCGCATCAGGGTGGATGATCAATTATAATCAGTTTGCCGAATATGAAAAGGGCCAAGGAGTTGTATTTGATGCGGACAAAATGATTCCTAGATTTAACGCGGGGCCAAATGGGCAACGGGCGTATGCCAAATATATCGAACAGCATGTCTTCGACCTAAGCAGTAGCGAAAATAAGTTCAAGAATTATGTCAAATGGGAGCCGCAGGAAGGCGGCCCGATTTTCGATGCCGATCAGCCGAGCATCATCGCCAAGGGCGACAATACCTTCGAAGGGAAAAACGAAATTCTGAAGGTGCGGTTTCCGGGCAGCCGGCTCGATGTCGATGCCCGGCTGGTTCGCGCCTCGACCGACGCCGACGTCGCGCTCGTAAAGATCGACGCGACCCAGGACCTCAATATCGCGCCGCTTGCCAATGCCGATGACGTCAAGGAAGGCGAGCGGGTCATGGTGCTCGGCTACCCGGCGTTTTCGACCAAAAACACCGAGGTCTTTACCACGGTGGAGAATGGCGAAGCCCACGAGCATGTCGAGGAGATCCCAAACCCGACGGTAATCTCGGGGATCATTTCGAATATCGGGTCGGCCCCGCAGCAGGTGGGCGGCGCGACGATCGTCGGAAATATGGGTGACGTCTATCAGATGACCGTAACCAGCGGGCCCGGCAACAGTGGGGGGCCGGTGTTCAACGCCCAGGGCAAGGTGATCGGCCTGTTTACCTATGGCAATGTGCGAGGCACCGTAACCTACGCGGTGCCGATCAAATACGGGCGCGCCCTGCTGAAATTTCAATAAGGCGAGCAGCGCAACCGGACAGCGATAATAGCCGAGCGCAGGGGCGCGGCCGATGTTCAAAATGCGATCGAGAAACGCGGCCGCGCCGCCGGCGCCGCTCTCGGTGAGCGGCACGATGCTCAGCCATCTCGGTTGCGTGCGCGAGATCAATGAAGATGTCGTCGCCTTTGTCCTGCCGGATGACGGTACGCTCGGCGGCAATTTTGGCATGCTGGCTCTGGTTGCCGACGGCATGGGTGGGCATGCCGCCGGCGAGGTGGCGAGCCGGATTGCCGCCGATACCGTGCTGCGGCTTTATTATGCCTCGGAAGGTTCGCCGCCCGCTGTCCTGGCGGCGTGCCTGAAGGCGGCGAACGAAGCCATCCGCGAGCACGCGCAGGCCGAAGCCGCCTGCGCCGGGATGGGCACGACCTGCACCGTTCTGGCATTGCGCGATGGCGCCGCCTTTCTCGCTCATATCGGCGACAGCCGCGCCTATCTGGTGCGCGACGGCCGATTGCAACAGATCAGCGAGGACCATTCGCTGGTGGCCGAACTGGTGCGCGACGGGGCGCTGACCGCCGACGAGGCCGCCCGCAGCCCGCAACGCCACGTAATCCTGCGCGCCCTCGGCACCGAACCATCACCGCAGCCGTCGATCTGGGACAAGGGCCTGCCGCTTCGCGCCGCCGATGTCTTTATCCTGTGCTCCGACGGCCTGAGCGATCTGATCGATGATCAGACGCTTGCCGAGACGGTCGCGCGCCTGCCGCCGCGCCCCGCCTGCGAAGCTCTGATCGACGCGGCGCTCGCCGCCGGCGGCACCGACAATGTCTCGGTTGGTATTTTCGTGCTCGGCGCGGACCCGCCTCGATCGGCTGAGGCGCTGGCCACGCGCCCGTTGCCGGTTCCGGGGAACGGCGAGCCGTGAGCGGACGGCGAATCGGCTCGTACGAATTGCTCGAGCTGCTCGGCGAGGGCGGTATCGGACAAGTCTATGCGGCGCGCGATACCGAACTCGGAAGGCATGTGGCGATCAAAATGCTGCGGCGCGAGTTGAGCCGCGACCACAGCTTCCTCAGCCGTTTTCACAACGAGGCGCGAAGCCTCGGCAATCTCAATCACCAGAACATCACTATTCTCTATACGTTCCAGCTGGAGGGGCCGAACCCCTTCATGGTCATGGAACTGGTGCGCGGCGAGACATTGGAGGCGCTGCTGTCGCGGGTGCGCCGGCTGCCCTTGCGCGAAAGCCTGGCCGTCGTCGCGCAGGCAGTCGCCGGCCTCGCCTATGCCCATCGAAACGGCGTGATCCATCGCGACATCAAGCCCTCGAACCTGATGATCGCGGATAGCGGCCTGCTGAAGATCATGGATTTCGGCATCGCCCGGGTGCGCGGCTCGCAACGGCTGACCCGCGCCGGCCAGATGTTTGCGACGCTGCTTTACGCTTCGCCCGAGCAAATCAAGGGCAATGATGTCGACGAGCGCAGCGACCTCTACAGCCTTGGCGTCGTGCTCTACGAGATGATCGCCGGCAGCCCGCCATTCACCGCCGAGAACGATCACGCGCTGATGACGGCTCACCTCGAAACGCCGCCGCCGCCGCTTGCCGCACGGGTCCAGAGCCTCGATGCTCAGATCGAGGCGGCGGTGCTGCGGGCGTTGGCCAAGAGACCGGAGGATCGTTTCGCATCGGTCGAAGAATTTGGGCGTGCGGTTGGCGCCGCCGCGTTTCGCGGCGATTCATCCGACATTCTCCAGCAATTCGCCACGACCAGCTGGCGCGGCGCCGCGCCGCGGACACGGATCGCCGAGGCGGCGAATAACGGCACCGAGATCTGGGACGAGGCCGGCGGCGACGGGGTCGGCGGGTCGCCAAAGGCGGAAATTCCCCGGCGCCGGGTGGCACCGAACCGGCCGAAGGCGCCGCCGGCGGGGATGCGGCTGCCGGTCGCCATTCTCGGCGGCGTTGTCATCGCGCTGGCGCTGGGGCTGGGCTACGTCGTGCTGTGGTCGAGAGCGCCGACTGAAACCCACCTGGCGGCGATCGAGCCGCCAAAACCGATGCCCTACGCCGCGCCCGCACCGACCCCGCCCGCGCCGACCTCGCCCGCGCCAGCGCCCTACTCAGCACCGGCGCCGCCCGCAACCGCGGTGGCGGAACCGCCGAAGCCGGCGCCCGAACCCGCGCCGCGGGCGAACCCGCAGCCCTCGCCATCGTCGATGCCGGTGCCGGTGGTGTTTCCGCCGCCCGCCTCGCTGCCGGGCGAGCCGCCGCTGGCGCCGGCGAAACCTTCACCAGCTCTACTGCTGCCGCCGACGCCGCCACCCGAGGTCTCGCCCCCCGAGGCGCCGCCGACTGCGCTCGAGCCGTCGCTACCGGCGAAGCCAGACATAGAGGGCCAAGTAACCGGCGTGCAGAGCGCCAGCACGGTCAAGGTCGGCGCCAACTGGCTGGAGCTTTACGGGATCATCGACCAAGCCAAGGATCGAAGCTCGGAATTGCTTCGCCATAGAAATGCCATGTTGAAATTTCTCGGGCCGTCCCGCGGCCTGGTCAAATGCTATCGAAAACCCGGCGGTCGCTATCAATGCTATGCCGACGGCAACGATCTCGCCTCTTTGGCATTGCGCGACGGAATCGTGCGCCCGTTGGGGGATGCCCCAGCCGAATATCGCGAACTGGCGACGCCGCCAGCATCCCTGCGGCGCTGAGGAACGGCAGCAGCAGAATGTGAGAGGGAGTCAGCACATGATGATGAAGCGCTCGGTCGGCCTGGTGGTCGTGATCGCCCTCGCAACCTCGGCCGGGGGGTGTGCTCCGACGCTGACCGCGTCCGGCGAACTGCCCCAAATGTGCACCCAAAACAACACCGCCACCGGCGCGGTCATTGGCACGCTGCTTGGCGCTGCCATCGGCGGAGCGATCGGCGGCGGCCGCGGCGCCCTGATCGGCGCCGGCTCCGGCATGTTTCTGGGCGGGTTGACCGGCGCCCAGGCCGATGCGCAATGCCGGCAACTGGCGGTGCAGAGAGCGATGGACCTGGCCGCGCAACAGGCCGCAGCGCAACAGGCCGCGATCGAACAGGCGAGGGCGGAGGGGCAGGCCGCCGCCTACCAGTCCGTTGCCTATCAATCGGTCGATTATGTCACGCCGACGACCGGCCAGCGTCACAAGATCACGCCGTTGAACAGCTATACAGATCCAGCTACTAAAGAACAGTGTCGCTCCTATTCGGTTGTCAGCTTCAACGCCGACGGCACGGCGAATACCGGATCCGGAACGGCTTGCAAAAGTTCAGACGGGAAGTGGCAAGGCTAGCACGCGGCGGCGCCAGGGCCGGACAGGACCGGGCTTGACCGAGTTCCCGCGGTCTTGGCTGCGATGACGCTGATCGTGCTGTCGCCTGCCGCCGGCGCGATGCAAGCCGGCCAGCGGTTGGCGCCGGCCGGCGACGAAGACCAGGTCAAAAGCGGGACCGGCTTTTTCATTTCGCCTGACGGATACCTGGTTACCAGCGCGCATGTCATCACCCAGTGTCAGGGGGTGTCGGTCTGGGCGGAGGACGGCCGGCAACGAGAATGCCCGAATCGCCGCTCTCGATCCGGCGGCCGACATCGCGCTGCTGCAGACCGACGACAAGCCGCCGGGCTACCTCGCGCCGCGATATCGCCAGACCCTGCGCGTCGGCGAGAGGGTTGTCACCCTGGGGCTGGGAATATCGACGACCCAGCCCAAAACGCCGGTGCTGACCACCGGCAATTTCCTATCTCGCGGCGAAATGGGCTCCGGGCATCAGGTAATCCTGATCCGTGCATGGCTGCACGCCGGCAACAGCGGCGGACCGGTGATCGACGACCATGGTTCGCTTCTCGGCATGGTCATCGGGCGCGACAGCACCCGGCCGGGCATCGGCGTGGTCCTCGCGGCCGCGGATATCGATGCGTTCCGCATTCGCTATCGCGCGCATTGGTCTTCGGATGACGGGAATCTCCGGTCGGAAGATTCGGCCGCCCTGCTGCGCAGAGCGTCTGCTCTGGTGCAATGCATCCCTGGCCCCGCGGCCCCCGCCCCTGGTACGCGCCATTGATTGGGGGCGTGAGCGCCCGGGGAAAGCTGGGCCGCGGCGCAGCCTGACGGGTCAGTTCCTGGTCTTGTCGACCAGGCGGTTTTCGCTGATCCACGGCATCATCGCGCGCAGTTTCTCGCCGACCTTTTCGATCTCGTGCTCGGCGGCGCGGCGGCGCAGGGCCTTGAAGCTCGGCTGGCCGGCGGTATTTTCGAGCACCCATTCCCGGGCAAAGCGGCCGGATTGGATCTCGGCCAGGATCTTCTTCATCTCGGCGCGCACATGCTCGTCGATGACCCGCGGTCCGCGCGAATAGTCGCCATATTCGGCGGTGTTGGACACCGAGTAGCGCATGTTGGCGATGCCGCCCTCATAGATCAGGTCGACGATCAGTTTGACCTCGTGACAGCATTCGAAATAGGCCATCTCGGGGGCATAGCCGGCCTCGACCAGGGTCTCGAACCCGGCCAGGATCAACGAGGTCAGCCCGCCGCATAGCACCGACTGCTCGCCGAACAGATCGGTCTCGCATTCCTCGCGGAAGGTGGTTTCGATCACCCCGGCGCGGCCGCCGCCGATCGCGGAGGCATAGGAGAGCGCGATTTCGAGCGCATTGCCCGACGGGTTCTGGTCGACCGCAACCAGACAGGGAACGCCGCCGCCGCGCAGATATTCCGAGCGCACGGTGTGCCCCGGCCCCTTCGGCGCGATCATGAACACGTCCATGTCGGGGCGCGGCTCGATCAGCCGGAAATGGATGCTGAGCCCGTGGGCGACGGCAAGTGCCGTGCCCTGGCGCATGTTGGGGCGCAATTCGCCATTGTAGAGCGCCGCCTGCAGTTCGTCGGGCGCCAGGATCATGACGATGTCGGCCCATTTCGCCGCCTCGGCATTGGTCATGATCTTGAAGCCGGCGGTCTCGGCCTTTGGCGCCGAGGCCGAGCCCGGCCGCAACGCCACCACCACATCCTTGACCCCGCTGTCGCGCAGATTGTTGGCGTGGGCGTGGCCCTGGCTGCCATAGCCGATGACCGCGACCTTCTTCGATTTGATCAGGTTCACATCCGCGTCGCGGTCGTAATACACCCGCATTTCCATCTCCTTTGTGGTGTCGTCGCCTCCCCGAAAACGGGGTCCGGAGCGGGTGCTGGAACCTTGGCCCTGGCTTCCCGCTTTCGCGGGAAAGACGAGTTAGGGTTTGCAACGGCCGAGCGCCTTGAACCGAGGCGACCCTAAAAGCTCCCGGCCCCGCGCGAGATCGCGACCGCGCCGGTGCGCGAGATTTCGACCAGCCCCAGCGGCTCCATCAGCGCGATGAAGGCGTTCAGCTTTTCGGCCGAGCCGGTCATCTCGAAGACAAAGCTGTCGGTCGTCGAATCGACGACGCGAGCCCGGAAGATGTCGGCAAGCCGCAAGGATTCGATCCGCGCCTCGCCTTTGCCGGCGACCTTGACCAGCATCATCTCGCGCTCGACGAACGGCCCCTCTTCGGTCAAATCGTGGATCTGGTGCACCGGCACCAGCCGCGACAATTGCGCCTTGATCTGCTCGATGATCATCGGCGTGCCCGAGGTCACGATGGTGATCCGCGACAGGCGGTTGCGGCGGTCGACCTCGGCGACGGTCAGGCTCTCGATATTGTAGCCGCGCCCGGAAAACAGGCCGACGACGCGGGCGAGAATGCCCGGTTCATTGTCGACCAGCACGGCGACGGTATGCCGTTCGGTGTCAGTCACCGGCCGGCTACGGCGAAAGTTGATCGCAAGGACCCTCACCCACCCGTCGCTCGCGCGCCAGGTCCCCCCTCTCCCGCAATGCGGGAGAGGGTACTTCGCGCAGCGAAGCCGGTAAGGGCGCCGCTGGCAGACAGAAAAGCCGCTCACACCAGCACCATCCCCTCTTCCGACACCGGCTTTTCGGCCTCGTCCTCCGGGCCGAGCAGCATCTCGTTATGCGCCGCGCCCGACGGGATCATCGGAAAGCAGTTCTCGGCCTGGTCGACCGCGACATCGAGGATCACCGCGCCCGGCGCCTTCAGCATCCAGGCGATCGCGTCATCGAGCAGGGCCGGGTCCTCGACCCGCCGCCCCACCGCGCCAAAGGCCTCGGCCAATTTGACGAAATCTGGGCAGTGCCGCGGTGTAGCTTTCGGAATAGCGGCCGCCATGCAGCAGTTCCTGCCATTGCCGCACCATGCCCATATACTGGTTGTTGATGATGAATACTTTCACCGGCAGCCGATATTGGGAAATCGTCGACATTTCCTGGATGTTCATCAGGATCGAGGCTTCGCCGGCGATGTCGACGACCAGCGCTTCGGGATGGGCGATCTGCACCCCGACCGCGGCCGGCAGCCCGTAGCCCATGGTGCCGAGCCCGCCCGAAGTCATCCAGTGACACGGCTCTTCGAATTTGAAGAACTGCGCCGCCCACATCTGATGCTGCCCGACCTCGGTGGTGATGTAGACGTCGCGATCGCGGGTCTGCGCATAAAGCCGTTCGAGCGCGTATTGCGGCTTGATCAGGTCGCGCCGACCCCGGTCGTAGCGCAGGCAGTCGCGGGTGCGCCAGCCCTCGATCGTCCGCCACCATTGCGCGCGCGCGGCCCCGGCATCGCGGACCGGAGCGGCGCGCAACGCGGCGACCATCGCCTCCATCGCCAGACCGGCATCGCCGATGATCGGCAGATCGACGCGCACATTCTTGTTGATCGAAGACGGGTCGATGTCGATGTGGATCTTTTTCGAGCCGGGCGAAAAGGCGTTGAGCCGCCCGGTTACCCGATCGTCGAAGCGCGAACCGACGGCGATCATCAGATCGCAGCCATGCATCGCCAGATTCGCTTCGTAGGTGCCGTGCATGCCGACCATGCCGAGGAAATGCGGGTCGCTGGCCGGCAACGCGCCGAGACCCATCAAGGTCAAGGTGCAGGGCGCGTCGGTCAGCCGCACCAGCTCGGTAAAACGGGCGCACGCCTCGGGCCCGGAATTGATCAGGCCGCCGCCGCCGTAAAACAGCGGGCGTTTCGCCGCGCCGATCATCTCGACCGCCTGGGCGATCCGCGCCGGGTCCGGGGCGAGCTGCGGGCGGTAGCTTTTGTGGCGCGCGTCCTCCGGTCCGCTATAGGCGCCGAGCGCAAACAACACATCCTTGGGCAGATCGATGACGACCGGTCCCGGCCGGCCGCTTTTGGCGACGTAAAACGCCTCGTGCAGCACGCGCGCCAGTTCGCGCACCTCCTTGACCAGATAATTGTGCTTGGTGCAGGGCCGGGTGATGCCGGTGGTGTCGGCCTCCTGAAAGGCGTCATTGCCGATCAAATGGGTCGGCACCTGCCCGGTCAGGCAGACGATCGGCACCGAATCCATCAGCGCGTCGGTCAGGCCGGTAACCGCGTTGGTCGCGCCGGGGCCGCTCGTCACCAGAACCACGCCGACCCGGCCGGTCGAGCGCGCGTAACCCTCGGCCGCGTGAACCGCGCCCTGTTCGTGGCGCACCAGGATATGGCGCAACGCGTTCTGCTTATAGAGCGCGTCGTAGATCGGCAGTACCGCGCCGCCCGGATAGCCGAAAACCACATCGACGCCCTGGTCGACGAGCGCCTTGATGACGATTTCCGCACCACTGATCGGCTCGGCCGACATGACAAGCTCCCTCGGGATGGATAGACCGCATCGGGGATAGGCCGCCGAGGCGCCGTCGCCTTCAGGCGGGGCCGGCAACCTAATCAGCTATTCCCGGCCGGTCAACAAAAACTCGTCAATAAACTGACGTGAGCGGCGCAACAAACTTTCCGAAAATTGCTCATCGAGGATCAGCCCCGGCCTGATCTGATGGCGAAACCAGGTCATCTGGCGCTTGGCATAATGGCGGGTGGCGCGCTGTGCGGCGGCGACCGCGTCGGCCAGCGAAATCTCGCCGCGCAAATGGCGCATCAATTCGGGCAGCCCCACCGCCTTCATCGCCGGCAGATCGGGATCGAGCCGCCGAGCCGCCAGCGCCGCCGCCTCGGCCAGCACCCCTCGCTCGATCATCGCCGCAAAGCGCGCATCGCAGGCGGGGTAAAGCCGGTCGCGCGGCGGCATCGAGAGGATCGTGGCGAAGCGATAGGGCGCGGTTGGCTGCGGCCGCTCGCGCCACGCGCCGATCGGCCGGCCGGTCGCGCGGACCACCTCATAGGCGCGGATCAGGCGCTGCCGGTCTCCGGCGGGCAGCCGCCCGGCGGCGTCGGCATCGAGCTCGGCCAGGCGGCGGCGAAACGCCGCGCCGCCCAGCATGCGGTGGAGCGCCGCCGCTTCCCGCCTGACCTCGTCGGGGATCTCGGGAAACGCCGCCAGACCGTCGGTCAGCGCGCGGATGTAGAGGCCGGTGCCGCCGACCATGATCGGCAGCCTGCCAGCCGAGATCGCCGCGGCAATTTCGGCCAGCGCCAATGCCCGCCAGCTGGCGACGGAACCGCGCTCCGCGGCATCGAGAAAGCCATAGAGCCGGTGCGGCGCGCGGGCGGCGTCGGCGATGCCGGGGCGCGCGGTCAGGATCTGCAGGTCGCGATAGCATTGCAGGCTGTCGGCGTTGATGACGGTGCCGCCCATAGCCGAGGCCAGCGCCGAGGCCAGCGCGGATTTGCCGCTCGCGGTCGGGCCGGCGATGACAACCGCCGGCATGAGCCCGGCGTCGCCGGCAAACCGCTTGTCGCCCGCCGGCGGCAAGGCGTAGGAGGACCGCGCATGCGCTTCGCCCTGACCCTGATCGCCGGCGCCGCCGGTTCGGACCTTCCCCGCCTCGCCGCTTCGGTCGCGGCCGCACTGGCGATCGGGGCTGGCCCGGTCTGGCTCGCGCCGGGGCTGGCCTGCGATCTGATCCTCGATGCTCCGGACCCGGCGCCGGTCGCCGCAACCGCGCGCAATATCGTCGGCGGCGCCGCGGTCGATATCCTGGTCCAGCCGGCGGCGGGGCGGAAAAAACAGCTGCTCGTCGCCGATCTCGAATCGACACTCATCGAAAACGAGATGCTCGACGAACTGGCCGTGATCCTCGGCATCGGCCCGCGCGTCGCCGATATCACCCGCCGGGCGATGAATGGCGAGATCGACTTTGCCAGCGCGCTCGAAGCCCGCGTCGCCTTGCTGGCCGGGACCGACGCAGGCATTCTCGAACAGGCGGCCGAGCGGATCCGCCTGAGTGCGGGGGCGCTCAGCCTGGTGGCGACGATGCGGCGCGGCGGCGCCACCACCGCGCTCGTCACCGGCGGGTTCACGGTTTTCGCCGAGCGGATCGCGGCCGAACTCGGCATCGACCGCGTCGTCGCCAACCGGCTGGAGATCGTCGGCCGCGCCATCACCGGCAAGGTGCTGCCCCCGATCGTGACCGGCGCGACCAAAAGGGAGACCCTGCTGGCGCTCGCCGCCGAGCAGGGCATCGCGCCAGCACAGGCGATCGCGGTCGGCGACGGGGCCAACGACGTGCCGATGCTGACCGCCGCCGGGCTGGGCATCGCCTTTCGCGCCAAACCCGCGGTCGCCGCCGCCGCGAGCTGGCGTCTCGACCATGCCGATCTGACCGGCCTCCTTTACGCCCAGGGCTATCGGCAGGCGGAATTCGCCGCCTGAGCCCTCATTTCCTCAGCTCCCGGTGCTCACCCCTGATCGAGCCGGAGCGCGACAAAGTGGAGGTCGCCCTGCCGCTCGACCAGCAGCAGGATCGATTTGCGTCCGGATTTCTTTGCCGCGTCGATCCTGCTGGTGACATCCTGCGGACTCTTCACCTCTTCCTGCGCGGCCTCCATGATCAGATCGCCGGGATGGACCCCGCGATCGGCGGCCGAGCTATCCTTGTCGACCTTGACGACGACGACGCCCTTGGCATCGTCGCCCAGGGAAAACTTGTCCTTGAGGTCCGGAGTGATGCCGGAGAGGGTCAGGCCGAGGGTCTTGACCAGGCTGGCATCGCTCTTGGCGGTTTTCTTTGGCGTCTCCTGCGCGCTCGCCTGCCGCTGATCGCTCTCATCGAGCTTGCCGAGCTTGACCTGAACCGTAGTCTCGGCGCGCCTGCGCCACAGGGTGACGGCGACGGTCTTGTCGACCGGGGTCTCGGCGACGAGCCGCGGCAGGTGCCGCATGTCGTCGACACTCTTGCCGTCGAAGCGCAGGATGACGTCGCCCGCCTGGATGCCGGCGGTCTGCGCCGGCCCCTTGTCGCTGACGCTGGCGACCAGCGCACCGCGCGCCTTGGCGAGCCCGAGGCTTTCGGCGATCTCGTCGGTCACCGCCTGGATGCGCACCCCGAGCCAGCCGCGATGCACGGTGTGATCGGCCTCGTTCTTGAGCTCGCCGACGACCTCCTCGGCCAGCGCCGAGGGGATGGCGAAGCCGATCCCGATCGAACCGCCGGAGGGCGAATAGATCGCGGTATTGATGCCGATGACCTGGCCGTCCATGTTGAACATCGGGCCGCCGGAGTTGCCGCGGTTGATCGGCGCATCGGTTTGCAGGAAATCGTCATAGGGGCCGGAATTGATGTCGCGCTGGCGGGCCGACAGGATGCCCGCGGTGACGCTGCCGCCGAGGCCGAACGGATTGCCGATCGCCAGCACCCAGTCGCCGACCCGGGCGACGTCGCTGTTTCCCCACGCCACCGCCGGCAGCGGCTGTTTGGCCTCGACCTTTAGCAGGGCGATGTCGGTCTTGGTGTCGCGGCCGACGACCTTGGCCTTCAGATTGGTGTTGTCGTGCAGGATCACGGTGATCTGGTCGGCATCGGCGATGACGTGGTTGTTGGTGACGATGTAACCCGCCGGGTCGATGATGAAGCCGGAGCCGAGCGAGGTGGCCTTGCGCGGCTCGAGGTCGGGATGGTCGCCCTTGGGCAGGCCGTGCTCGAGGAAATCGTGAAAGAATTTATCGAACGGCGAGCCCGGCGGAAATTGCGGCAGGTCGGGGGCGCCCTGGCCGCCGCCGCCCTCGTCGGAGGTCTTTAAGATCTGTGTCGTCGAGATGTTGACCACCGACGGCAACAGCCTGGCGGCGAGATCGGCGAAGCTGTCGGGCGCCGCGCGGGCCATTGCCGGCCCGGTCGCGACAGCAGCCGAGGCGGCCAGCAGCAGCGCGGCGAGCGCGACCGCGGCAGCACGGCGCAGCAAAGACGAGGGGCGGCACAGCACCGGAACAAACTCCTCATGGCGAGCCCCGATCGCTTGTTTCAAACGATCATTCGGGCGGGGGTTCCTGCTTTGAGCCCGGTCGCGAGCTTACGGGAGAAGCGGCCCGCAAGCCAGATGCTTTATCGGCGGACCGGCCGGGCGAACGGCGGGGCAATCGGTCCGGTTCGAGAGGCCGCGCACCGGCGCCTCGCCGCCGGCGTCGAAGTTTTATCCCCGGCTTTGATCGGCGGTGGTGATGTGGCTGCGGAAGGTCAGCGGGTCGGCGATCTGGCGCATCGGCTCGAGGCTGCCGCCGGTGCCGCGCACGATGATCGTGCCGTAGCCGAGCAGGCGGCCGAGGATCGTCTGGTTGACATCGACGCTCTCGACCTTGGAACCGTTCATCTCGAGGGTATGGCGCGAAAACAGCCCGGTCTTGTAGATGACCCGATGATCGGTGATCGCGAGTTCGGTCGTCGTGCGGCGAATAAACGCGCCGAGCCCGGTCGACAGCGCGAGCAGGAGGAAGATGGCGGCCGCGATCCACAAGGCGAGGCTGAAATACTGCCTCTGGTCACTGGCGACGGCGAGCGCCCCGCCAGCCAGCAAGCCGGAGACGATCAGCGCCAGGATCGCCCGCAGATAGATCAGCCAATGGAGCTGTGTCTCATAGACGACGGTTTCGCCCGGCTGCAGCACCCGTGTCACATACCTCATCGCGGCAGGCATCCCTCATCGCGGCCGGCACCGGTTATCGGCCGGCACACCGGCCGTCGCCATCGCTGCTTCGCCGCTCTCGCCCTTGGACCTATATCATACCGCAACAGACCCCTTTGCGGAGTATTCGCCATCATGGCGTTCAGGCCGCAGCGCCGGCGCCGAGCGCCGCGCGATAGGCGCGCACCGCATCGGCAAAGCCCATGACCAGGGCGTCGGCGGTCAATTCGTGGCCGATCGAGGCCTCGGCCACCCCGGGCAGCGCGGCAACCAGGGGCGGCAGATTGTCGAGGTTGAGGTCGTGGCCGATATTGACGAGCAGGCCCAGCTCCACAGCCCGCGCGGCGGTCGCGGCGCAGTCCTGCAACCGGGCGTCGGCAGCGCCGGCGCGGAACCCCGCGGCATAACCGCCGGTATAGATCTCGATCCCGTCGGCGCCGGCGTCGCGCACCCGCTCGACCACCGCGGGGTCGGGATCGACAAACAGGATCACCCGGGCGCCGATCTCGGTCAGCGCGGCGACCGCCGGCACGCACCAGCGCGCGCTCCTCGGGGCCGAGCTTCCAGCCTTCTTCCGAGGTCAGCACGCCCGGCGCGTCCGGCACCAGGGTACATTGCTCGGGCCGGATCCGGGCGACCAGATCGAGCAGCCGCTGATCGGGATAGCCCTCGATATTCAGCTCGAAACCGGGCTGCCACGGCCGCATCAGCTCGGCAAGGGCGAGGACGTCGTCGCGGCGGATATGGCGCTCATCCGGGCGCGGATGCACGGTCAGCCCATCGGCCCCGGCATCATGCGCGATCCGCCCGAACCGCACCACATCCGGTATCCCGGTCCGCCGCGAATTGCGCAGCAGCGCGATCTTGTTGAGGTTGACGCTGAGCCTGGGCATGGCGGCGATATTACACCGGCCGGGCCGCCCCGGTCAGCCCGCTAGTTAATGGGCGGCCGCCGCGCTGCCGGCCGCCGCCCATCCGCAGGTGGAACCCTCTGGCCGCTTATTCGGCCGGCTCGTCGGCGGCCGGCGTCAGCTCATAGCGCTGCATGCCAAAGCTGATCGCCTCGTTCCAGCCCCGGCTGCGCACATCGAACTGCACCGCATCGGGACCCAGATACTTCAAATTAGCCGCGGTGCTGATTTCGGCCATCGGGGTCGCCTGAGGATCGCCGGATTTGTTCGGCATCGGAACCGGCATGACATTGGCTTGCGCCAGGGCCCTGGCGGTGGCTTCCTGGTCGTCTACCTGAAATCCGATGTGGTGAATGCCGCGGAGTTCAGATGTCTGTCCGGGGCCGAGTTTCGGGACGCCGGGCTCGCCATACTTTAATACAGCGAAATATATATAGCCGTCGCTGAGCCAGACACCCTTTTCACCAGTATCCCCGGGCTGGCGATATAGTTCCGTCAAGCCGAAGAATTGCTTGTAGAATTCTGCAGTCTTGGCGGGATCATCGGTCGCTATTGCGATATGCCTGATGCGAGCCATCATTTATCTCCCTAAGCGCATGCACAAAGGCACCGGTGTCGGTGTGTAGGCCTTCTCCCGAAGGACGGTCAAGAGGACAGCGCGGATTTATCGAGCGGCTGCGCCGGCATCCGGCGGCCCGGCTGCATCGCGCGCTGCCGGCTCACCTCCCGACGGCGTAGCCCTGCATGCCGCGCGGGTTGGCCGCGGCCTTGAGCACCCGGCCTTCCGCGGTCTCCTCGCGGGCGCAGCCGGACAGGCGGCCTTCCGACCACGGCCCGCCGACGATCAGGCGATGGCCGCGCCCGGCGAGGGCGGCGCGCGCCGCCTCCGGAAAACGGTCCTCGATCGCCAGCAGGCCGGGCTGTGCCGCGCGCGGATAGAACGAGCTCGGCATGTGCTCGGTGTGAAAGGCCGGGCAGTCGATCGCCTCCTGCAGATTCATGCCGTGATCGATGTGGTGCAGGAACATCAGCGCCGACCATTGGTCCTGCTGGTCGCCGCCGGGGGTGCCAAAGGCGAGAGCGGGCGCGCCGTCCCTGAACGCCATCGACGGCGACAAGGTGCTGCGCGGGCGCTTGCCGGGGGCGAGGCTCGCCGGCAGCCCCTCTTCGAGCCACAACATCTGCATCCGGGTGCCGAGGCAAAAGCCCAGCTCGGGGATCGCCGGGGAGCTTTGCAGCCAGCCGCCCGACGGGGTCGCCGAGACCATGTTGCCCCAGCGGTCGACGACATCGACATGGCAGGTGTCGCCGGCGACGACCCCCTGGCGATCCATGGTCGGCTCGCCGATGCCGCCAATCGTCGGCTCGCCGATGCCGGCGCCGATGGCCGCTTCACGACCTCCGACCAGCACCCGCGGCAGGCGGCCGTCCGGGCGACCGGGGCGCAATTCCATCGAGGCGCGTTCGCCGACCAGCTGGCGCCGCGCGTCGTTGTAGGCGGGGCTGAGCAAGGTGTGCATCGGCACCTCGACAAAATCGGGGTCGCCGTACCACGCCTCGCGGTCGGCAAAGGCGAGCTTTAGGCATTCGACGGTGATGTGGACGAAATCCGGCCCCAGCGGATCGAGGCCGTCGAGATCGAACCCTTGCAGCAATGCCAGGGTTTGCAGCAGCACCGGCCCCTGGCACCACGGTCCGCCCTTGGCCACGGTCCAGCCGCGATAATCGAAGCAGACCGGCGCTTCGACCGGGGCCTCCCAGCGCAGCCAGATCATCGCCGGTCAGCAGCCCGCCATGGCGCCGCCCCGAAGAGTCGAGCACCTTTTCGTGCCGGCAAAAGCGATCGATCGCCTCGGCGACAAAGCCCCGATACCACGCCGCCCGGGCGCGTTCGATCTGGCCTTCGCGGGTCCCGTCGCCGGCCTCGGCGAGCACGCGCCGATAGGTCGCGGCCAGCGCCGGGTTGCGGAACAGCCGCCCCGGCGCCGGCGGCATGCCGCGCGGCAGATAGATCGCGGCCGAACTCGGCCATTCGCGGCGGAACATCCCGGCCATCGCCGCGATCGTCTCGCTGATGCGCTCGACCACCGGGTAGCCGTGTTCGGCATAGGCGATCGCCGGCATCAGGATTTCGCCGAGCGGCATCGTCCCCCAATCGCGCAGCAGCCGCATCCAGGCGCCGAATGCGGCGGGAACCGCGGCGGCGAGCAGCCCGGTGCCGGGGATCAGGTCGAGTCCGAGCGCCTGAAAGCGGCCGATCGTCGCCGCGGCGGGGGCCACCCCCTGGCCGCAGATCATGTCGCAGCGCCGGCTGGCTTCGCTCCATGCCAGGATCGGGGCCTCGCCGAGCGGGCCGTTCAGATGCGGCTCGACCACCTGCAAGGTAAATCCGGCGGCGGCAGCGGCGTCAAAGGCGTTGCCGCCTTTTTCGAGCATGCTCATGCCGACCGCCGAGGCCAGCCAATGGGTCGAGGCGACGGCGCCGAAGGTGCCGCGGATCTCGGGCCGGGTGGTAAAGGCCGCCATCGCTTCCTCCGCGCTGCCGCTTTGCCGTTCAGGTGAGGCAAACTAGATCACCTTCACCGTCAGGGGAACGTCCGGCCCGTGGCAATCGGCGCGCGCCGCTCCTATCTATCCCGCGTCCCGCCTAGCATGGGACATGCCGATCGCCTTCAAATAGCCGAAGGGACACGAAGCTGTCCGCGACGCCCAGCCTCGCCATACCCGCCGAACCGACACCGCGGACCAGCGGCGAAGAACTCTTCCGCACCGAAGGCGCCTATACCGGGCTCGGCGCCGCGATACCGGGCGGACAGATCTCGCGCTGGCTGCTGGTCGAGGGCCCGCATATCGACAGCGGGGTCGAGTTGTTCGACGAATTGTGCTGGCGCCTGCTCGGCGACAACGTGCCGTTGTGGCGCGCCACCTTTCATGCGGGCGTGCTGCATCCGCAGATTCGCGGCATTGGCTTCCGCTGGTTGCGCGACCGCAAGATCGTCGAGGAATATCGCATCCTGCATGGCTCGGACGAAACCGACGAATATCGGCTGAGCCCGATCCGGGGCACGATCGAACATGGGACGCCGTTCCGCCGACGCCTCGACCAGCCGGCGCCGGAATTCCCGCTGCTGGAGAGAATTCGCAAGGCCGGCGGCACCGATTATGTCGCGCTGCCGTTGAACCGCTCCTTTCGCCGCTTCCCGGTGGTGACCTGGGCGACCGACCGGCCGGGCGGCTTTGGCGAGGCCGACATCGCCGCCCTCGAAGAGATCAATCCGGCCCTGGCGGCGATCGCCGAGACGCGCGCGGAGCGCCGGATCAGCACCAATCTGCTCGACACCTATCTCGGGCCGCAGGCCGGGCGGCGCATCCTCGCCGGGCAGATCCTGCGGGCTCAGGGCGAGCGCATGCGGGCGGTCATCATGATGACCGATGTGCGCAACTTCACCGGCTTGTCCGACCGCCTGCCGGGCGAGGCGGTGATCGAACTGCTCGACGATTATTTCGACGCGATCGTGTCGCCGATCCAGCGCGAACAAGGGCGAGATTCTGAAATTCATGGGCGACGGCGTGCTCGCCATCTTTCCGGCCGATGACGACGAGGATTTTGCGCCGTCGAGCCTGCGCGCGCTGGACGCCGCAACCCAGGGGCTCGAAAGTCTGGCCGCGATCAACCGGGAACGCCGGGAGCACGAACTGGCCGAAGTGCGCACCGGCATCGGGCTGCATCTGGGCGAGGTCATCTATGGCAATGTCGGCTCCGCCGATCGGCTCGACTTCACCGTGATCGGGCCGGCGGTAAACCTCGCCTCGCGCATCGAAGGGCTGACCAAGCGCCTGTTGCGCCCGCTGCTGACCTCCGCCGCCTTCGCCGAGATCTGCCCGCGCCCCTTGGTCTCGCTCGGCTTCCAACCGGTGCGCGGCCTGTTCCAGCCCGAAGAGGTGTTCGGCCTGCCGGATTAAGGCGGGTCGCGATCAGCGTTCCCGGTTCAAAATCTCGACCACGCCGGCGGCGGGATCGAGGCGCAACTCGTCGCCGGTGCGGAACAGCGGGTCACATCGCCGTCATCGAAACGGTCGACCAGCGCGAGGTTGGCGAAGGCGGCGCCCTGCGCCAGGATCGGGTTGACCCGGTTGAAGATCAGCCCCCGCGGCACGATCGTGCGCGCCATCATCTCGTGCAGCATCCAGGCGGTGGCGACCCCGCCCTTGGCGTTGTCGAGAACCAGGATCTGGTCGACATAGCTCTCGCCGGCGAGCTTGTGAGCGGGCCGCGAGAAGATCCCTCGGCTACGGTCGAGATCATAGCGCGCCGAAAAATTGTCGGCCGCGACGAGGGCGATGCCGATCACCGGCGGGCCCGATGCCCGGATGGCAGCGCAACAGGAGCGTCACAGCACCCGGCCCGCCACCGCCGAATCGACGCAGCGTTCGAGGCTGGCCAGGCTCGGCCGGTAGCCATAGCCGCCGATGATGTTGACGAGCTTGGCCGAATTGGTCATCAGCCGGGTCCAGCCATTGGCCTCGGCCATTTCGCGCGCATAGCTCTGGTAAAAGCAGATTCCCTCGCCGACGACGCCGCCGGCCGCCTCGATCCGCCGGGTCAGGCCCATGCGGTCGGCGGCGTGCTTGATCTCGGGCGAGGTGGTTACCAGCACCGTCGTGTCGGGATGGATGCTGCGCCCGTCGAGCGCGTCCGCCACCGCCGCGATCTCGAACAGCGACAATTGCGGCGCGCCGAAGACGACGACGTCGAGCTTGTCGCCGGAGGCGGCATAGCGCGCGACAAAAGCGTCGATCTCGGCGCGTCCGATCGCGACCGCCTCGGGCGACGGGTCAAGGGAGGCGGCATAATCGCCGGTGATGCCGGGCATGTGGAACAATGCGACCGAGCCGAAGCTCGCCAGCGCGGTGCCGAAATGCTTGAGCGCGTCGGAGCCGGGGCTCGCCTCGATGCCGTCGATCGCCGGGACCTGCCAATACGAGCCGCAGGCCTCGCCGACGACGCCGCCCACCGCCCCCCATTCGCTGAGATCGCGCGGCGTCTCGGTCAGGCGAAAGCGCCGGGTGGCGCGGCGGCATTGCTCGAGGTGGTAGCCATAACGCGGGGTGCGTCCGGTCAATGCCGCGGCCAGCGCCGACGGGCCGCCCTCGAAATTGCTGCGCGCGCCCAACACGCTGTTCGAATAGATCACCACTCCGGTGTCGCCATAAGCGAGATGATCGCCCCTGACCGGCGCCATGATCGTCTGGTAGTTGATGCAGGTATCGGTCATCAGCACAGCCGAAGGCGCGCAATGCCGCGATCGCCCGTCTTTCGAGCGCCGCCATCCACTCGCTCTGCCCGAGCCGGCGATAGACCGCGAAATCGATGCCGCGCGGATCGGTGATTGTCGGCACCCGCACCCGGCGCTGTGATTGCGGCGCCGCCGCGAGCCCCTCCAGAAACCGCACCCCGGCCTCGCCGAGGGACTCGGTGTCGGCCATGATATGCGCCTGCGATATGGCGACGAAATCCGCGGCATCGAAGAACTCGCCGACCGCGATCTGATGCGCGATCGCCCAGCGCCGCGGCTCGCCGAACTCGCCGGCCAGCATCGCCCGTTCTTCATCGCTCAGCCGCATCGCCATTCACTCGGCAGCGATCGCTATGTTCCGGGCGATCAGATCCTCGACCTCCGCCTCGGCCAGCCCGGCCTCGCGCAGGATCTCGCGCGAGTGCTGGCCCAGCCGCGGCGCCGGATGGCGCAAGGCGCAATCCGCCTCGCCGAACCGCACCGGCGGCCGGACGGTGCGAATCCGGCCTTCCGAGGGGTGGTCGGTCAGCGGGAAGAAATCGACCGCGGCGAGCTGCTCGTCCTGCGGCAATGCGGCGAGCGGATTGACCGGCCCGCACGGGATGTCGGCCGATTTGAGCTTGTCGATCCAGTAATGGGTCGTCTCGCCGCGCACGCATTCGGCGATCAGCGCGTATAGCTCGGCGACATGATGGCTGCGGGTCTGGGCGTCGACGAGGCGCGGATCGTCGGAAAGCTCGGGCCTTCCAGCGATATGGAAGAAATCGCGCCAGTGCCGGTCGCTGTAGGGCAGGATGCAGATATGGCCGTCAGCGGTGCGATGCGGGCGGCGGTCGGGCGCCAGCATTCGCGAATAGCCGGGCGGCCCCAGCGGCGGCTCGAACGTCAGCCCGCCCAGATGCTCGGCCATCACGAAGGCGGTCATGGTTTCGAGCATCGGCACCTCGACCGCCTGGCCCTCGCCGGTGCGCTCGCGCTGCAGCAAGGCCGCCATCACCGCATAGACCATGGTCAGGCCGACCGTCTTGTCGCCGACCAAGGTCGGGACAAACCTCGCCTCGCCGCCGGTCGCCTGTTCCAGCGCGACAAAGCCGCTCGCCCCCTGGATGATGTCGTCAAAAGCGGGGCGGTCGGCGAGCGGCCCATCCTGACCGTAGCCATGCGCCGAGCAATAGACGAGGCGGCGGATTGACCTCGCGCAGCACGTCGTAGGCGAAGCCGAGCCGCGCCATCGCCTGGGGGCGCATATTATGCAGGAAGACATCGCTGCGGCGAACCAGCGCGAACAGCACCTCGCTGGCCTCGGGGCGTTTCAAATCAAGGCATAGCGAGCGTTTGTTGCGATTGAGGTTCAAGAAAACATGGCCCATCTCGCGGTGCCGCGACGGGCCGGCAAAGCGCATGATGTCGCCCCCGGGCGATTCGATCTTGATCACCTCGGCGCCGAGATCGCCCAGGATCTGCGCCGCCAGCGGCCCCAATACCACGGTCGTCAGGTCGATGACCTTGATCCCGGCAAGCGGGCCGGGTTTGGTCGGCGAAGCGGGCGGCGGCATCAGCTGTCTCTCGATTGGGCAGTGGCACTCTAGGCAGCCCGAGCACCTCGAACAACCAGGCAGTCCTGGCAGCGCCGCGTGCTATATTTTCGCAATGACGAAGCCTCATCCGATCGAGACAGGCTATGCCAGCGTCGTCGAGCCCAAACTCTCGGCGCTCGACGCGCTATGCCGTCGGTTTGGGGTCCGTCAGCTCGATCTATTCGGCTCCGCAGCGGATAATCGCTTCGATGCCGCGCGCAGCGATATCGACCTTCTCGTCGAATTCGAGCCGATGCCGCCCGGCGGTTATGCCGCGGCCTATTTTGCTCTGCGTGAGGCGCTGGAGGCTCTCTTCGGGCGTGAGGTCGATCTTGTCACCAAAGCCGCGTTGAAAAATCCCTATCTCAGGCGACGGATCATCGCGGAAAAACGAACCCTTTTTCCGCGGTCATGACAGCGGACGAAGCCGAGAAATATCTTTGGGACGCTGATATTGCGGCGGAGCGGATTGCCCGTTTCACCGTCGGGCGGAGCTTCGACGACTATATCGCTGACGACTTGCTGCGCGCTGCGGTGGAACGTCAGTTCGAAATCATCGGGGAAGCTTTCACCGGCCTTCGCCGCGCCGATCCCCGATTGGCCGAGCGCATTCCGGACCTGCCGCGCATCATCGCCTTCCGGAACGTGCTGATCCATGCTTACGCAACGGTGACGATCGCCTCGTATGGGATGTCGTCGAGCAAGAGTTGCCCACGCTGCGCTCAGCAATTGCCAAATTACGCGGAGCCGCGCCGAAGGCGTAACCCGCGACTGCTCCGTGGCCAAATCGCTGCGAACAAAGCACCCTCGGGTCCCACCGAAGGCAATCGGATGAGCTATCAGACTGCCGCCTTCGCCTTCAGATACCAGTCGAGGATCTCGACCCCGTTCCAGTGCAGTACCCCGGCATAGCCGGCGATGTGCTCGTAGACGGCTTCGAGGTATTTGATCCGATGCGGCTGGCCGCTGATATAGGGGTGGATCGCGATCGCCATGATCTTGGCCCGCTCCTCGCCCTCCTGATAGAGCCGCTCGAAGCTGTCGATGCAGCGCTCGGTGAAATACCGCGATTCGTGGTGCTGGACGAGCATCATCGGGATGTCGTTGAGCTCGACCGAATATGGCAGGGTGACGAGCGGGCCGCGCCGGGTGCGGATCTCGGTCGGCTCGTCGTCATAGACCCAATCGCCGATATATTGGATCCCGGCGCCGGCCAGCAATTCGGGCGTCTCGTAGGTTTCGGTGAGCCCCGGTCCGAGCCAGCCCTTTGGCCTGACCCCGGCAAAGCGTCCCAGCACATCCAGGGATTTCGCAATCATTGCCGCCTGATCGTCGACCTTATGGATCGGCATCTGCTCCCAGGCGTGGCCCATGAATTCCCAGCCGGCTTCGCGCGCCGCGTGCGCCACCCGTTCATATTCCTCGCAGACCCGTGCGTTTATCGACAGGGTCGGACGAATGCCGAGGCGCCGGAACAATTCGAAGAACCGCCACACCCCGACCCGCATTCCGTATTCGTGCCAGGCCCAGTTGGGAATGTCGGGCAGCAGCACCTGCCCGGTCGGGGCCGGCAGTACCTGCCGCGCCATCGGCCGCGAGATCGACCAGTATTCGAGATTGACGATGGTCCATACGACGATCCGGGCGCGGTCCGGCAATTTGAGCGGCGGCCGGTCGACGATCGCCGAAAAGGTGCTGCGCTTGCGCGGGATCATTACTACCCCTGAGGTTGCCGCAAAAATGACGCGCCAATTTCGCGCGGCGCCGTTCGGCGGGCAAGCGCCGTCGTGATCGCTATGGCTCGAAGCGGATGGCAACGCGCTTTTTGTGCAACGCAGCAATGCAAAGTCAACATTCCCCCCGCGGCGATGACGCCATCCATCTTCGGCCCGCGTTAGCGGGCGGGATGACCAGGTCGGGAAGGGCGGGGCCGATGCGATTGCAGTATTTCCGAGGCAATTTGTTCGTTGCCAACCTGCCGCCGGATATCAGCGATGACCAGTTGGCCGAGGCCTTTGATCCGTTCGGCATGGTGCTGAGCGCCTTTGTCGCCCGCGACCCGGCGACCGGAAAGCGGCTGCGCTACGGTTTTGTCGACATCGCGACCGAGCGGGCCGCCAAGCTCGCGGTCGCCGGGATGAACGGCACCGCGATCGACGGTCACAATCTCGACGTGCGCATCAGCGAGCGGCCGAACTCGGCGAAAAAATCGGCGAAGCCCCGCGCCGCCGCGCCCCGCCGCGCCCCGCCGCGGCCAACGCCGCGCGACAGCGCCGAGGATCAGGATTCGGTCAGCCCCTTTGCCGCGCAGGCGACGCCGAGGCGGCAGCCGACCTTTCAGGTCGAACGCCGATCCTTGCCGCGCCGCTTCTAATCGCGAAACCCGACCCCGGCCTCGGCCATCGCCCGCATCGCCCGGGCGAGCGAGCCGTCGAGATCGATCCCGCGGCAGGCGCCGGCCGCGACCGCGATCTCGAAACCGGCCTCGCGGGCATCGAGCGCCGAGAACAGCACGCAAAAGTCGGTGGCGAGCCCGGCCAGGGTCAGGCGTTCGAAGCCGCGCTCGCGCAGATAGCTCGCCAGCCCGGTCGGGGTGCGCCGGTCGTTCTCGCAAAACGCGGAATAGGAGTTGATCGCGCGCAGAAAGCCCTTGCGGATGATCAGTTCGGCATGCGGGACATCCAGATCGCGGTGAAACGCGGCGCCCTCGGTCCCTTGCACGCAATGGTCCGGCCACAGGATCTGCGCGCCATAAGCGAGCTCGATCGTCTCGAACGGATTTTTGCCGGCATGCGAGCTGGCAAACGACAGGTGCCCCGGCGGATGCCAGTCCTGGGTCAGGATCACATGAGCAAATTGCGCCGCCAGCCGGTTGACCGCGGGGACCACCGCATCGCCCTCGGGCACCGCCAGCGCGCCGCCCGGACAGAAATCGTTTTGCACGTCGACGATCACCAGAACATCGCGCTCGCCGGCCGGCCGACTGCCCAAATCTCGGCTCATTTTTGCCTCGCGGGTTCGTGTTGCGGTCCGGTCAGGTCCCGATTGCGAGCGGGCCCACCAGCTTTTTGAGAGCGGCGACGACCGAAAGCGGCGTCAGGCGGCCGGTCTTCGGATTTTCGGCCGAGGGCACATTTTCGATCTGCATCGAGAAGCGCGCGGCCTCGCCCTCGACCTCGATCCGGTGGATGTTGCGGGTGACGCCGGGGTCGGCCCAGATCTCGATGGTGGTGCGCTCGGGGCCGATCCCCGCCAATGCCAAGGCCGCGGCGACGTTGACATTGGCCGGAAAACCGCGGGCCGCTTCGCGCGCATTGCCGGCAAAGACGCGGCGGGGCTGCGCCAATTGCGTGATGTCGATGCCGTGCTCGGTCAGATAGGGCGCGCCGATCAGGCCGCCCGGCGGCTTTCGCGTGATCATATGCACGCTCGCTATGCCGCCCTCGGAAGCGGCGGCCACCGCATCGAGGCCGAGCAATGCCCCGGTCGGCACCAGGATGCGGCCGCCGTGGCGCGCCGCCAGCTCGACCAGATCGAAATTGTCGAGCAGCGCACCGCAGCTCAGCACGATGACGATGCGGCCATGGTCCAGCGCCGGCTCGGCGATCTCGCGCAGCAGGGCGGCGGGGGCGCATTCGACGACGATGTCGGCGACCTGCCATAGCTGCGCCAGCGGCACCACCGCAGCTTTGCGCGAGAAATCAGCCATCGCCGCCTCGGCCCGTGCCGTGTCGCGGGCCGAAACCGCGGCGAGGGTCAGCCCGTCGATGCCGCGGTCGAGACGCTCGGCGACCACCTTGCCGATCGCCCCGAACCCGCCGATCGCCACGCGCAACGTCATTTCTCGGCCCCTGATTCGCGGCGTTCCGGCTGGTAACATCAATACGATTTCGGCAGGCCGAGCACGCGCTCGGCGATGTGCGACAGGATCAGCTGCGGGCTGATCGGGGCGATGCGGGCGATCTGGATCTCGCGGAAATAGCGCTCGACATGGTATTCGCGGGCATAGCCCATGCCGCCATGGGTCATGATCGCGGTCTCGCAGGCGCGAAACCCGGCCTCGGCGGCGCAGTATTTGGCGGCATTGGCATAAGCGCCGACCAGACCCGGCTCCTCGCCGCGATCGTAGGCGGCGGCGGCGCGCAGCACCATCAGCTCGGCCGCTTCGAGCTCGATCCAGCGCTCGGCGAGCGGATGCTGGATTGCCTGGTTGCGGCCGATCGGCCGGCCGAAGACCACCCGCTCGCCGGCATAGCGCGCGGCCCGCGCCAGCGCGGCGCGGCCGAGGCCGACCGCCTCGGCGGCGATCAGGATCCGCTCCGGGTTCATCCCGTGCAGGATATAGTGAAAGCCCCTGCCCTCCTCGCCGATGCGGTCCGCCACCGGCACTTCGAGGCCGTCGATGAACAACAGGTTCGAATCGACCGCCTTGCGGCCCATTTTGGCGATCTCGCGCACCTCGACCTTGCGCGGTCGAGATCGGTGTAGAACAGGGTCATCCCGAGCGACGGCCGCGCGACCTCCTCGATCGGCGTGGTGCGCGCCAGGATCAGCATCTTTTCGGCGACCTGCGCGGTCGAGATCCAGATCTTGCGCCCGGACAATAGATAATGGTCGCCGCGGCGCACCGCCCTGGTCTTGAGCCGGGTGGTATCGAGCCCGGCATCGGGCTCGGTCACGGCAAAGCAGGTCTTTTCGTCGCCGGCGATCAACGGCGGCAGGAAGCGCTGTTTCTGCTCCTCGGTGCCGAAGACCACGACCGGATGCAGGCCAAAGATGTTCATGTGGATCGCCGAGGCGCCGCTGAACCCGGCGCCGGATTCGGCCACCGCCTGCATCAATACCGCCGCCTCGGCGATGCCGAGCCCGCTGCCGCCATATTCTTCCGGCATGGCGACGCCGAGCCAGCCCGCCTCGGCCATCGCCCGGTGGAACTCGTGCGGAAAGCCGCCCTGATCGTCCTTTTCCAGCCAATAATCGTCGCCGAAGCGCTCGCACAGCCGCGCCACCGCGGCGCGGATCTCCTGCTGCTCCGGGGTCAGTGTGAAGGTCATGTCGCTCTCCGCAGCCGCGGCAATCGGCTCATGTGAAGCAATGCCGTCCGCAATGTCCAAGTGTTTTCGAGCGGCTATTTCCCGGTGCGACCCTGCTGACCATGCGGGCCGCGTACCCTCGCTCAATTTTGCCTGGCAGCGGGAGAGCAACACGATCAAAGCCGGCTTGCGCATCCATTTCTGATCGGCGGCCGGGCCGCCTCTTCCGGCGCCGGTCGAAATGTCTTTATCCTCGCTGCGACAGAGAGGGTGCCGGCGCGCGGGCCGGCCCTTATATTCTCAGTCGAGCCTGCAGCGGAGGACGAGCTTGCCTCTCGACATTCTGCCCAGCGTCTGCCCGCACGACTGCCCGAGCGCCTGTGCGCTCGAAGTCGAGCGCATCGACGGCACGCGCATCGGGCGGGTGCGCGGGGCCGCCTCGCAGACTTATACGCGGGGTGTGGTCTGCGCCAAGGTCGCCCGCTATGCCGAGCGCCAGCATCATCCCGACCGGCTGTCGCAGCCATTGCGCCGGACCGGCGACCGGGGCGTCGGCCGTGCCGCCTTTGCCCCGATTTCGTGGGACGCAGCCCTCGACGAAATCGCCGAACGGCTGACCCGGGCCGCGCAACGCCATGGTTCCGAGGCGGTATGGCCCTATTACTACTCCGGCACCATGGGGCTGGTGCAGCGCGACGGCATCAACCGGCTGCGCCATGCAATGCGCTATTCGCGTGAGGATTTGACGATCTGCAGCATGCTGTCCGGCACCGGCTGGGTCGCGGGGGTCGGGGCGCGGCGCGGGGTCGACGGCCGCGAGATGGCCCAAGCCGATCTGATCGTGGTGTGGGGCGGCAACCCGGTTTCGACCCAGGTCAATGTGATGACCCACATCGCGATCGCACGGCGCGAGCGCGGCGCGAAGCTCGTCGTCGTCGACCCCTACCGCACCGCCAGCGCCGAGGCCGCCGATCTGCATCTGGCGCCGCTGCCCGGCACCGACGGGGCGCTGGCCTGCGCGGTGATGCATGTGCTGTTCAAGGAGGGCTACGCCGACCGCGACTACCTGGCGCGCTATGCCGACGACCCGGCCGGGCTCGAAGCCCATCTGGCGACCCGCGGCCCGGCCTGGGCGGCGGCGATCACCGGGCTCGGCGAAGACCAGATCGTCGATTTCGCCCGGCTCTACGGCCGCACCAAGCGCAGCTATATCCGCGTCGGCTACGGCTTTTCGCGCTCGCGCAATGGCTCGGCGCAGCTTTTCGCGGTGACCTGCCTGCCGACCGTGAGCGGCGCGTGGCAGTACCCAGGCGGCGGCGCGCTGCAATCGAACCATGGCCTGGCGCCGCTCGACCACACCTTGCTCGAAGGGCTCGACCTGCTCGATCCGGCGACCCGCATCCTCGACCAGTCGCGGATCGGCCCGGTGCTGACCGGCGATCGCCGCGACCTCGGCGACGGCCCGCCGGTCACCGCGCTGTTCATCCAAAATACCAATCCGATGGTCGTCGCCCCCGAATCGGGGCTGGTGCGGCAAGGTTTTGCCCGCGACGATCTGTTTGTTTGCGTTCACGAGCAGTTCATGACCGAGACCGCGGCGATGGCCGATATCGTGCTGCCGGCGACCACTTTTCTCGAACACGATGATTTCTATACCGCCGGCGGGCACACCTATCTGCAACTGAGTCGAGCAATTCTGCCGCCCCATGCCGAATGCCGGTCGAACCATGATGTGGTTTGCGCCCTCGCCCGCCGTCTCGGCGCCCGTCACCCGGGCTTCGAGCTAAGCCCGCTCGAGCTGATCGACCGCACATTGCGGGCGAGCGGGTTGCCGTCGGTTGAAGAATTTCCGGCCGATGGCTGGCTCGATTGCTGCCCGCCATTCGAGACCGCGCATTTTCTCGACGGCTTCGGCCATGCCGACAAGAAATTTCACTTCCGCGCCGATTGGCCCGCACTCGGCCGCGACCATCCATCCCTGCCGGCTTTTCCCGATCATGTCGCAATCACCGACGACGGCGATCCGCAGCGGCCGTTTCGTCTGGTCGCCGCCCCTTCGCGCTCGTTTCTGAACACCAGCTTTAACAACACGCCGTCCGGCATCGCCCGCGAGGGCCGCCCGACGGCGCTCATCCATCCTGCGGCGTTGGCCGGGCTCGGCCTCGCCGATGGCGAGCGGGTGCGGATCGGCAACGGCAAGGGCAGCGTCGTCGTCCATGCGCGCGCTTTCGACGGGCTGCAGCGCCGGGTCGTCATCGTCGAAGGGGTGTGGCCCAATCACGCGTTCGAAGAGGGCGTCGGGATCAATCTGCTGACCAGCGCCGACCCCGGATCGCCGCGCGGCGGCGCCGTCTTTCATGATACCTCGGTGTGGCTCGGCCCGGCGTGAGGGGCAGGATGAGCGGTGACAAAAAAGGGCTTCCGACCGAATCGCACTCGGCTGAAGTCGCCGACTTTCTCGACAAGCTGAAACGCGCGCCGGCGCGAGCCGGCGGCGGCCGCGGGCGGCTGATCTTTGCCCTCGACGCCACCGCCAGCCGCGAGCCGAGCTGGGACCGCGCCTGCAAGATCCAGGGCGAGATGTTCGAGGCGACGGCGGCGCTGGGCGGGCTCGAAATCCAGCTGGTCTTCTATCGCGGCTTTGCCGAGTGCAAGGCCAGCCGCTGGACGGCGACCGCGGCCGAATTGCACCGGGTCATGCGCTCGGTGTTCTGCGTCGGCGGCGAGACCCAGATCGAGCGGGTGCTGAGCCATACCATCCGCGAGACCGGGAAGCACCGGGTCAACGCGCTGGTCTTTGTCGGCGATGCGATGGAGGAAAAAGTCGACCGGCTGTGCCGGCTGGCCGGCGAGCTCGGCCTGCTCGGGGTGCCGATCTTCATCTTTCACGAAGGCGGCGAACGCAAAGCGGCGGCGGCGTTCAAGCAGATGGCGAGCCTGTCGCACGGCGCCTATCTGAGCTTCGATCTCGCCAGCGCCGAGCGCTTGAAGGAGCTGCTGGCGGCCGTCGCCGTCTATGCCGCCGGGGGATATCGCGCGCTCGCCGCCTATGGCGAGGGCAAGGGCGGCGAAGTCTTGCGGCTGACCGCCCAGCTGCGCGGCTGAGACCCGGTCGAAGGGGTGATTGGCGGCGATGCTGTTTCTGCTCGGCGGGTTCGCGCTCCTCGGCGGTTTCCTGCTGCTGGCCTATCTGTTCGCCAACGCCGATCCGGCGCGGCTGGCGCGCAATCTCAAATGGACCGGGATCGCCATCGCCGGGGTGGCAGTGCTCGCGCTGGTGCTCCTCCCGCCGGCGCGAGAGTTTGCGGCATTGCTGTTTCCGCTGGCGATGTCGATGCCGCTATTGTCGCGGATCCGGCGCTTTATCGACCGCCACCGCGCCCCGGCCGGCGGCCAGACCTCCACGGTGACCACCGCCTTTCTGCGCATGAGCCTCGACCACGACACCGGCGAGATGACCGGCGCGGTTCTGCGCGGCCAATTCGCCGGGTTGCGGGTCGAAGAGCTGGGCGTCGGCGATCTCTTGGCGTTGCTGCGCGAATGCCGGGCCGCAGACGAGGAAGGGGCGCGCCTGCTCGAAGCCTATCTCGACCGCCTGCACCCTGACTGGCGCGACGAAATCGCCGGTGGCCGCAACAGCGGCGGCGCCAGCACCGGTGCGGCCAGCGGCGATGTCAGCCTCGACGAAGCCTATGCGATCCTCGGCGTCAAGCCCGGCGCCACGCCAGACCAGATCAAGGAGGCGCATCGCCGGCTGATGATCAAACTGCACCCCGACCATGGCGGTTCGGACTATCTGGCCACCAAAATCAACCGCGCCCGCGACGTGCTGTTGCGGCAATAGCCGGCGACGCCCTCGACCAGTGCCCGGCACCCTCGCGGCGCAGTTTCGCCGTGGCATGGCGCGCGGGCGCGAGAAGGTCAGCTGCGGCGACGCCGCAGCTTGTACCAGAGGAACCAGCCGATCGCGGCCACCATGGCCACCGCCACGGCAAGGTCGTAGCGGTGCATCACCTCGCGCAGCTGCGGGTCGCTGTCCCAGCGTTTCCCGAGCCGCTGGCCGATATAGGCCAGCAGGTAGCACCACACCAGCGAGCCGACGAAGGAATAGAGCTGGAACGGCGTTTGCCGCATCCGCGCCATACCCGCAGGCAAGCCGATAAAGGTGCGCACCACCGGCAGCACCCGGCCGATCAGCACCGCCGACGTGCCGTAGCGCGCGAAGAACCGCTCGGTGCGCGCCAGATCGTCGCGGTCCAGCAGCACCCAGCGTCCCCAGCGGTCGACAAAGCGCCGGCCGCCCCATAAGCCGGCCCAGTAGGCGGCGGTCGAGCCGATGTTCGAGCCGATTGCCCCGGCCAGCGCCACGCCCCAGAGACTGAACCGGCCGGTGGAGGAGAGATAGCCGGCGAACGGCATGATGATTTCCGACGGCAGCGGAAAGCAGGCCGATTCGAGCGCCATCAGCGCCACCACCCCGGCATAGCCGCCGGCGGCAATCGCGTCCGTGATCCAGGCCGCCACGGTGGCGAGCAAAATTCGAACCTCCCGTGGCTGGGCTGGACAAGGCTGCTAGCAGCCCTGCCGGGCCGCTGCCCCGCGTGAACCAAATCTCCCAGCCGGGGCGATGCCTGGGCGGCGCGGCGGCGAGCCGGAACCTGTTGCGTCTATTTAGGCCCAGTTGGTCATCGCCGGCTTGGGGTCGAGACGCCGCGATGAAAGAGGCTTACCGGGCGATCAGATGCAATCGAAAAAGGCGAAACGCTCACCGGCGCCAAGCCCCTCGTAATAGGTCTTGCGCAATTTCGCGGTCTTGCCATGCGCAGCGCATGCTGTTTTGGCGAGCTGGGTCGCCTGGTCGAGACCGTTCATGACGCCGTCATAGCGGACCGATACATGGGTGTCGGACCCTTCGATGATCTGCACCGGGTCGCACCCGGTCAGCAGCAAAACCGCACAAAGCGCGGCCGTGAGGGATGGTCTCGCCCACTCCCGCAACCGACCCCTGACGCCATTGCGCTTCTGCCGCGCGGCATCATGCTGTATTCTTTGTCTATGATATATCCAGACCATCATTCACCGGGTGGCTCCTGCCGGGTCGATCCGGCGAGCGGCCGGAATGCCGCCGGCAGCTTTTACAAATCTCCGCTCGGCTGGCAAGAAGCGATCATGGCGAAGATCCTTGGCCGAGCGCGGCGTTGTCCCTGATTTACCTCGGTTGCCGCCGGACGGCCGGAGGCGGCCGATGCGCGTGACCTGGTCGCGCCAAACCCTGGTGCCGCTGGTCGTCGCCTGCGCGATGTTCATGCAGAACCTCGATTCGACGGTGATCGCCACGGCATTGCCGACCATCGCCCGGTCCCTGCAGGAGAGCCCGCTGCGTCTCAACGTCGCGATCACCTGTTATTTGCTGAGCCTGGCCGTGTTCATCCCGATCAGCGGCTGGACCGCGGACCGGTTCGGAGCGCGCCGGGTGTTCAGCTCGGCGATCGTCGTCTTCACTCTCGGCTCGATCGCCTGCGGGGTTTCGAATTCGCTGTCGGCCCTGGTCGCGGCCCGCATCCTGCAGGGCATGGGCGGGGCATTGATGGTCCCGGTGGGGCGCCTGGTGCTGCTGCGCACCGTGCCCAAATCAGACCTGGTGCGGGCGATGTCCTTCGTCAGCGTGCCGGCCTTGATCGGGCCGGTGATGGGGCCGCCGGTCGGCGGCTTGATCGTGACCTATGCGTCGTGGCGCTGGATCTTCTTCATCAACATTCCGATCGGCGTGCTGGGCATCGTGTTGGTCAACCTGCTGATCGGCGACCTCAAGGAGACCGGGCGCCGGCCGTTCGATCTGAGCGGATTCGCATTGACCGGGATCGGGCTGGCGAGCCTCGCCTTCGGCTTCGAGAATGTCGGGCGCGGCGCATTGCCCAATTTTGCCGTGATCGGATTATTGGCCGTCGGCGCGGTCTGCCTCGCCCTTTATGTGCGCCACGCGCATCGCGTCTCGCATCCGATCATCGATCTCGCCCTGTTAAAGATCCCGACCTATGCAATGGCCTCGATCGGCGGCTTTCTGTTCCGGATGGGGCTCGGCGCATTGCCGTTTTTGCTGCCCTTGATGCTTCAGGTCGGGTTCGGGCTCAGCGCATTGCATTCGGGCCTGCTGACCTTCGCCAGCGCCGCCGGGGCGATGCTGATGAAGACCTCGGCGGTACGCATCCTGCGCAATCTCGGCTTCCGCCGGGTGCTGGTCGGCGACGCGGTGATCAGCGCCGGGTTTCTGTTCGGCTACAGCCTGTTCCGGCCGTCGACGCCGCATCTGGTGATTTTTTTCGCATTGCTGGTCGGCGGATTTTTCCGCTCGTTGCAGATGACCAGCATCAACACCCTGAGCTATGCCGACGTGCCGCCCTCGATGCTGAGCCGGGCCACCAGCCTGACCAGCATGGCCCAGCAATTGTCGCAGACCGCCGGCGTCGCAACCGCCGCGCTGATGCTGCACACGGTACTGACCCTGCGCGGCGGCACCGCCCTGGCCGCGGTCGATTTCTACCCGGTCTTTGTCGGGGTGGCGATGATCTCGCTGCTGTCGGTGCCGTTCTTTCTGCGGATGTCGCCCGACGCCGGCGCCGAAGTCAGCGGCCGCGCCCCGGTGCGGTGAGGCGGAGGGGTCGCAAGGGGTCAGCTGCGCCGTCTACTGCGGCTTCTCCTTGGAGAGCTTCGACAGAAACGATTGAAACCGGTCTCGGTGCTGAGCCTCGTCCTGCGCGATCTCGCGGAACAGAGAAACCGCTTCGCTGTCGCCCGCAGCCTTCGCCTGCTCGGCGAATTGAGGATACATCATCTTACTTTCGTAGCTTTCGCCTTTGATCGCCTCGCGTAGATTGGCTTCGTCACTGCCGACAAGCCCGTAGAGCTTGGCCTCCTTGGCGAAGTGGTCGGTGCGCTCCACGCTTGCCGCCTTTTCGAAATAGGCGGCGAGGTCCTTGTGGCCGTTCGCGCGGGCGTGCTCTGAGTAGAGCATGTATTTGGCAGCGGCGAAGGCCTCGCCATGCATCGCCGCGTCCAGGTTTTTTCTCGTTTCGTCACTGAGACGGGCGACGGCACCGGCGCCAGCGGCACCAAGTGCAACGGAGATCCCCGAAACCAAAATGAGCTGACGAAGATTTAATCTCATGGCTGGCACCATTCTCTCAATGTTGCTTTACCGGCGAGCCGCAACTCAAAAGGCTGATCGACAGCTGTCGGGGGCCCGCGCCCAATTCATAGCTTGCCATTGAAAAGGATCATTGATCTACATCAACGTGCTAAGCTGGATAAGTTATCTAATGCTCGCGGAAGCTGCTTTAACAGATATCATCGGGTGGAGCAGAGCACGGATTGAGACAACCAAACAGATGGCTCATCTACCTCCTGATCTGAGCAGTCAGTTGAGGCTTGGGGTACGTAACAACGCTTTATTCTGGAGGCTGGGCAAATGCTTGAACGTAGAATACCCCGAGAAGCGGATTATGGCAGTATGGCGAAGATGCTACACTGGCTGATCCTCGGGCTGTTGGTCGCCCAGTATGGGGTGGCATGGACAATGCCCGAGATTCATCGCGGCACGCAGCCGGATGAGCTCATCAGCCTTCACCTCTCTATCGGCATCCTGATCCTGTGCCTCATCGTTCTCCGCACGATCTGGCGCTTCAGCCATCCTCTTCCATTGATTGCCGACAATGTGCCGGACTGGCAGCGTCTTGCGGCGCAGATCGTCCACGGCATCCTCTATCTGCTGCTGGTCGCCATGCCATTGATGGGGTGGGCCAACGCCTCCGCTCGCGGCTGGAGGATGGTGCTCTTCGGTTTCGTGCCGTTACCTCCGATCCTGCCGACCGGTTCGCCGCTGGGCCGGGAACTTGGCGATCTTCATGTTCTGGCCTCCTATGCGCTGCTGGCTTTTGTCGGGCTGCACACAGCCGCGGCGCTCTATCATCATTTCTGGCTCCGGGACCGCGTGCTGTTGCGCATGCTCCCCGGAGGCGACTGACGCTCGGCCGGCCAGGCTGAGCCTATTTCCGCTCCCGCTCCGGAACGGTAGGCAGCTGCATTTATTCTCTGGTTTCCTGTGCGGCGGCGAGTTCGGCGTCCTTGGCCCTGACCCGGGCGGCGGCCGGACGCGCGCCGATGCGCTGCACATAGGCCATGATCGCGGGCAGTTCGGGGACCAGCTTGAACATCGTGGTCCAGCCGAGTGCGGTGCCCCACAGCACATCCGCCGCCGAAAACCGCTCGCCGAGCAGATACGGCCCTTTGGCCAGCTGGGCGGTCACGGCGCCGAGCATCGTGTCGTAATCGCCATAGGGCGACATCGCCTGCGGCGCCGGCTCGTGCTTGGCGGCGCGGTCGACCACCGCCGGCTCGAAGCAGGCGGCGTAGAACACCATCCAGCGCAGGTATGGACCGCGCAACCGATCGCCGATCGGCGGCGCCAGCCCGGCCTCGGGGAACAGATCGGCGAGGTAGAGATAGACCGCGACCTGCTCGGTGACGATCGCCTCGCCATGCTTCAACGCCGGGCACCTTGCCCATCGGGTTGACCGCCAGATAAGCCGGCTGGCGCTGCTCGCCGGTCTTCATGTTCAGCACGTGCAGATCGTAAGGCGCGCCCAATTCCTCGAGCAGGATCAGCGCTCCCGTCGAACGCGTGTTCGGCGAATGGTAGAGCGTCACTCGGCGATCATCGGGCATTCGCGTCTCCGTTTCGCTGAGGCTAGCGATAGGAGGAACATATACTGAACATACGTCATTGACAAGATAGCCGACTGCATTCACGTCTCCAGGCTTTGCTTGCTAAATTCGTTCGGACCGCGCCGCTCTAATCGCCGACGGCGCGGAGCGGCTGGCGGGCGCCTTCGATCTGGTGGCGGATCAGGCGGGCGTAGAGGCCGTTGCGGGCGAGCAGCTCGGCGTGGCTGCCGGTCTCGATCAGGCGGCCGTGGTCGAGCACCGCCAGCAGATCGGCGTTGCGCACGGTCGAGAGCCGGTGGGCGATGACGATCGTGGTGCGATCGCGCATCAAGGTATCGAGGGCGCCGCGCACCTGCGCCTCGCTGACCGCATCGAGATGCGAGGTGGCCTCGTCGAGCACCAGGGTCGGCGCGTTCTTTAGAAAGGCGCGGGCGATGGCGACCCGCTGGCGCTGCCCGCCGGAGAGCTGCACGCCGCGCTCGCCGCACGGGGTGTCGAGCCCCTCGGGCAGGCTTTCGACAAATTCGGCGAGGGCGGCCTGTTCGAGCGCGCGACGGATCGCCGCCTCGTCGGCCTCGGGTCGGGCCAGCGCGACATTGGCGCGCAGGGTGTCGTTGAACAGGTAGGTGTCCTGCGACACCAAGGAAACGCGGCGGCGCAGATGGTCGAGCTCGAAATCGCGCAGATCGACCCCGTCGATCATGATCCGCCCGGCGGTCGGGTCCCAGAACCGCAGCAACAAATTGGCGATCGTGGTCTTGCCGGCCCCGGACCGGCCGACCAACGCCAAGGTCGCCCCGGCCGGCACCTCGAGCCGGATGTCGGCCAATGCCGGGCGGCGGGCGCCGGGATAGGTAAAGCTCGCTCCCTCGAAGCGGATCGCCGAGCCGCCGGCCGGTTCGGGCGGGCATAGCGGGCCGTCGACGACGGCGGGCTGCTCGCGATGCACGGCATAGAGCCGGCGGGTCGAGGCGATCGTGTCGGCGAGCTGGCGGCTGACCTGGGCGATCTCCGAGATCGGCAGGAACGAGGACAGGGACAGCAGGATCAGCAACGGCAGCATGGTCGGCGCGAGCTGATGCTCGGCGGCGAGCCGCGCGCCGACGACCGCGACCGCGAGCCCGCCGAGCCCGGTCACGGTTTCCAGCCGGGCGGTCTGCGCCGACAGATCGCCGAGCAATTCGAGGCGGATCTGCTGATAGCTGCGCACCAACTCGATAAAGCTCCGGCGCCTTCCAGCGACCGCCTGAAACGCGACCAGGTCGTTGAGGCCCTGGATGGTCTCGGTCACATAGGCGCCCAACAGCCCCAGCGCGTCGCGCGCCTGGGCGCCGAGACGGTCGATTCGCGCCCGCGTCACCACCGGCGCCAATGCCGCGAACAAGACAAAGGGCAGCAGCGCCAAGGCGATCGGCCAGGCGACGACGGCCAGCACGATCAGCACCGTCGCCGGCACCAATATCGCGACCAGTGCCGGGGCCACGGTATGGGCAAAGAAATACTCGACGGTCTCGACGTCCTGGCTGGCCAGCGCGATCAGATCGCCCGAGCGCCGTCGCATCAGATAGGCCGGCGCCAGCGCATCGAGCTTGGCGAACAGGGCGATCCGCATCTCTGCCAATAGCCGATAGGCGATGTCATGGGCGAGCCAGGATTTCGAGCCAATGCAGCAGCCCGGCGAGCGGCGCGGCCAAGGCCAGCAGCACCAACAGAAAGCCGAATGGCGATCCGGTCTTTACCGCGGCGACGGCGAGCGCGCCGATGATGCCGACGCCGATAAAGGCGGCGACCCGCGCGATGCCGGAGCCGACGACGACCGCAAAGCGCCGGCGCCACGGCTTGATGATCTCGACCAGAGTGCCGAGCGTCGCCGCCCAGCTGACCGAGGCGGCCTCAACCGCGAGCTCGACCGGCGCCGTTTCGGCGGCCAGTTCGATCCGCTCGCGCTCGCCGGGCGTGCCGGCCGCGGCATTGTCCTCGACCAAGGCGAGGTCGCCCTCGCGCTCCTCGGCCTGCGCCCCCATCAGCCGGCGATAGGGACCGTCCCGGCGGATCAGTTCGGCGTGACGACCCGATTCGACGACGCGGCCGTGATCGAGGACCAGGATACGGTCGGCGCCGATCACGCTCGACAGCCGGTGCGCCAGGATCAGGGTGGTGCGCCCGGCCGAGAGCCGGTCGAGGCCCTGCTGGATCACCGCCTCGTTTTCGGCATCGACCGACGACAGCGCCTCGTCGAGGATCAGGATCGGCGCATCCCGCAGCAAGGCGCGGGCGATCGCCAGCCGCTGGCGCTGGCCGCCCGACAGCATGACGCCGCGCTCGCCGATCATCGTCTGGTAGCCTTGCGGCAGGGCCGAGATGAACTCGTGCGCATTGGCGTCGCGAGCCGCCGCCTCGAGCTCGTGGCGATCGGCATCGGGCTTGCCGAGCCGCAGATTCTCTTCGACCGTGCCGTGGAACAGATAGGTGTCCTGGTGCACCACGGCGATCATCCGGCGCACCGCCTCGGGATCGAGCGTCCGCAGATCGCGCCCGCCGACCAGCACGTTCCCGTCTTGTGGGTCGAACAGGCGCAGCAGCAGGCGCGCGACCGAGGATTTGCCCGAGCCGCTCGGGCCGACGATGCCGATCTTGTCGCCGGCGCCGACGCTGAAGGAGAGCCCGTCATGGGCCGCGCCGCGGCCGCCGGGATAGGCGAAATGAACATCCTCGAAGGCGATGGTCGGGATTAGCGGGACGCTCGCCTGCGGCCGATTCGCCGGGTGCGGGGGCACCAGCGGCTCGGCCGCCAGCAGCGCATTGATGCCGGCGGCGGCCGACTGCCCGACCATGCCCTGGTGCAAGACCATGCGCAGGTCGCGCAACGGGCGGAACACCTCGGTCCCGGCCATCAGCACGATCAGCAACGCCTGGATGCTCATCAGCCCGTGCGACACCCGCCACACGCCGAGCGCCAGCGCCGCGGCGGCGCCGATCGCCACCCCGCAATCGGTGATGCCGCGGGTCATCACTCCGGTCGACAGAACGCGCAGGGTGCTGTCGCACAATTCGCGCGCCTTGTCGGCCAGCCGCCGGCCGAAGGCCCGGCTCTGGCCAAACGCCTTCAAGGTCGGCAGGCCCTGGACGCCGTCGAGAAACTCCGAGCCAAATGCTTTCAGTGCCTGCTGGCGCCCCTGGCTGGTGCGACGCTCGGTCTGGACGAAAACGGTGGGCGCGATCAGGGTGACCAGCGCGAAGACCAGCATCACCGTCGCCACCGGCACGTCCCACCAGGCGATAAAGGCAAAAATCGCGATCGGCGTCAGCACCGCGATCGACAGCTGCGGCACATACTGGCCGAAGAAGGTCTGCAATTGCTCGACGCCGTCGACGATCGACAGCATGACGCCGCCGGTGCGCTCGCCGGCGAACCAGGCCGGGCCGAGTTCGGCGATCTTGTCGTAAAGCCGGCCGCGCAGCGTCTCCTGCACCCGCGTCGCGGTGCGGTGCGAGACCATCGCCCGGTGGTGCTCGATCGATCCGCGCAGCATCACCGCGGCGGCGACGCCGACCGCCGGGATCGCCACCGCGAGCAGCCCGCCGCCGTTGAAAACATGCGATAGCAGCACGCCCAGGATCACAAAGCGGGCGATGCCGACGACCGAGGCGACCAGCCCCAGGAGAATGGCAAAAGCGATCCATCCGCGCAGCCCGCGCGTCAATTCCCACAAGCGTCGGTCGAAATACATCGGCGCCGTTCCCTCTCCCGCCTGCGGTGATCGCCGGCACGTCTGGTCCGATCGGGTAATGATCGGTCCCCACCGCCGGCATCCCTACAATGCGATCGTCAGCCTAGCGATACGCCAGGATAGCGGCAATCGACAATTCTGAGATAACATGATACGTATCTGTGTCGGAAAACGGGGCCGAGCGGGTAGCCGATGGATTGGGACGATATCCGGATCTTTCTCGCCGTGGCCCGGCACGGATCATTGCGCGCCGCGGGCCGGACGCTCGGTTTGAGCCAGCCGACCGTCGGCCGAAGGCTGGCGGCGTTCGAAGCGGCCTTCGGCGGTCCGGCGCTGTTCGACCGCCTGCCCGAGGGATTGCGGCTCAACGCTGCCGGCGAGGCTCTGATCGCTGCGGCCGAACGGCTCGAAACCGCGGCCCTGGCGCTCGAACGGCGCCGGGTTGCGGCCTCGCCGACGCTCAGCGGAACCGTGCGGGTCTCGGTCGGCGAATGGGCCGCCGGTTTTCTCGCCCGCCACCTCGCCTCGACCAGCGGCAGCGGCCTGCCGGCGGGGATCACCCTCGAACTCGTGGAATCGCCGCAGACCGCAAACCTGGCGCGCCGAGACGCCGACCTCGCGCTCCGCCACGGCGTCCCCGAGGCCGGCAATCTGTTCGTCTTCAAGGTCGGCCTGATCGCCGGCGCGCTCTACCGGCGACGCGACGGGAACAACCCTCGATTGCGACGCGGCGAGCCGTGGATCACCTATACCGAGGAGCAGGGCCATTATGTCAGCGCACGCTGGCTCGATCAGCAGATCCGCGGCTCCGCCGGGCGGGTGGTGTTGCGCGCCACCAGCCTGCCGATGCGCCTCGAAGCGGTTCGCGCCGGGGTCGGGATCGGGCTGCTGCCATGCTATGCCGCCGACGGTGACTCGGTCCTCGAGCGGATCACCGATCCGGTTCCGGAACTCGCAGCCGACTATTGGGTGATCGTCCACCGAGACCTGCGGCGGGCCGCCTGCGTGCGTGCGGTGATCGGCTGGATCCGGGAACTCTTCGACCAGCACCGGGACGCCCTCGCCGGGGTGCCGCAGACATCGCAGCCCGCACATCCGCCCCCGACCCTCGTGCCGATCGATCGCCGGCGCACCGCGGCCGGCATTGCCGATGATTGAGGGCGGCGAGCGCCGGCATCCGGGGCCGATCCCGCCGCCGCTTCGCATTGGAGCGGCGCGGCGGCGATCGCGACGGGCCGCGCTGTCGTCCGACCGCCTGCCGACGCCCCGGATCACCGGTCGGAACCGGTCCGACGCCGCACCGTTCCGTTAACTATTCGCCGAGGTCAAATCCGGTCGGCCACTCGATCGCTCGCCGCGTTCTACTGGACGGCTGCATGGCTTGCTGCTATTATACTCGCGCGCTAACGGCAGCGCCGTCTCGACGCAGACGGTTGGCAATATTAACACATTTGCAATTGGCGATGCAGCTCAGACTGTTCAGACATTTTGTCCCTGTTTCGGTCGTGCTGCTGGTGTCGTCGGACGCGCTGCTGATCACTGGCGCATTCTACCAGATGTTGTCTCAGACGAGCGGGATTGCGCAACTGAACTTTGGCGTGTCGAGCTTTCCCGCCCAGTTTTCGGCGGGTCTGTCGGTCGCGGCGATTGCCGCTATGGTTGCGGTCGGTCTCTACGGGCAACAGGCGTTCGTCGATTTTCGCGTGCTCATCAGCAGAATCGCGGTCGCCTTTGTGCTGGTGCTGATGCTCCTCCTGGTCGCGACCTCCTATTGGCGCGAAGGGTTGCGACAACTGCCGGACGCCAGAAATCTGCCATTGAAGGCGACGCTGATCTGGCTCGGCTGCATCACGCTGACGCGCGGGACCTTCCTGGTGACCCTGGGCCGCGGGCTGTTGAAGCGGCGGATCGTCGTCCTCGGCAACGGCACCCAGGCAGCGCGGATCGCCGGTTTGGTCGAGGCCGGCGAAAATCAGCATTTCGTCCCGGTGTCGTTCGTGCGGATGCCGGGCGAGCGCGGCTCGGCCGGCGCCGACATGCTCGACTGGGCGGCGGAAGATCCGGACTCGCTTGCCGATCTCGGCTACCGGGTGTGCGCCAGCGAAATCGTGGTCGCGACCGACGATCGGCGCGGGCTGCCGGTGCGCCAGCTGCTGCATTGCAAGCTCACCGGCATCAAAGTGACCGATTTCCTGGATTTTTGGGAGCGCGAAACGCGAACGGTCGATCTCGAAGCCCTGCGCCCCAGCTGGCTGTTCTACTCCGACGGCTTTCGCTGCGGGGTCGTCGACAAGCTGCTGAAGCGCGCCTTCGACATCATGGTCAGTTTGGCATTGCTGGTCTTCTCCCTGCCATTGCTGGCGGCGACCGCCTGCCTGATCAAGCTCGACAGCCGGGGGCCGATCCTCTACCGTCAGGAGCGGGTCGGCGTGCGCGGCCAGGCCTTCACCATCTCTGAAATTCCGCAGCATGCGGATCGACGCCGAGCCGGACGGCAGCCCCAAATGGGCGGCGAAAGGCGATCCCCGGGTCACCCGCGTCGGGGCGATCATCCGCAAATTGCGCATCGACGAACTCGCGCAGATCCTGAATGTGCTGCGCGGCGATATGAGCTTTGTCGGGCCGCGCCCGGAGCGGCCCTATTTCGTCGCCAACCTCGCCGCGGTCATTCCCTATTACTCCGAGCGCCACTGGGTGCGGCCCGGCATCACCGGCTGGGCGCAGATCAATTATCCCTATGGCGCCTCGATCGAGGACGCGCGGCGCAAGCTGTCCTTTGATCTCTACTATGTAAAAAATCAGAGTATCTTCCTCGATTTCGTAATATTGCTGCAGACGGCCCGGGTGATCTTCTGGAACCACGGCGCGAGATAGGACAACGAAGCTGGCCACCGTCGTCGTTGAAACCGTTTATTCGGGATGTGCGCTCGGGTTCGTCCTGATCGTCGTACTGATGGTTTTGCGCGGCCGGACCAGTCGAACCGGGGTCGCGATCATCGGCTGCTGCGTTGCCTCGGCCGCCTGGGCGGCGGCATCGGCGGCTGCCGCAAAGCTCCCGACCGGGGTCCCGCCGCTCCTCGATAGCGTCAGATTGTCTGCATGGCTGCTGTTCGCGGTGGCCCTGGTCACGATGCGCGCCCGCGAGGATTCGGAGGTCGGGCGGCGCTATCTCGTTGCCGCGGCAATTTTCTGCAGCCTGGCGATTGCGATCGACCTGTGGACCCTGATCCTCGGCGTGGATCTCGCGACCTTCTACGCGCAGCTGCTGGTCCGCGTCGGGTTCGGTGTGTTCGGCCTGCTGACGATCGAGAATCTGTGGCGCAACAGCGCGGTCTCGCGACGCTGGCACGTATGGCCGATCTGCCTGGCTCTGGGTCTGCTCTACGCCTATGAGCTGTTTTTCTTCTCGGATGCGTTCATCACGCGCGGCCGGGTCGATCCCGGCCTGGCGCTCGGGCGTCCGATCGCGGCGGCGTTCATGACGCCGTTGCTGGCGCTGGCGATGGCGCGCAATCGCGAATGGCGGGTCGACATTCACGTCTCGCGCCAGGTCGTGCTGCACACCATGACCCTGTTGGCGAGCGGGTGCTTTCTGCTGGCGGTGGCCATCGTCGGCATGTTGCTGCGCGGGTTCGGCGGCGATTGGGGGTTGGTGCTGCAGCTGGCGATGCTGTTTGGCAGCATCGTCGTCCTGCTCACGGTGCTGTCCTCCGGCAGCTATCGCCAGCGGCTTAAATTTCTGATCTCGCGCAATTTTTTTACCCATCGCTACGATTATCGGGTCGAGTGGCTGAAATTCATCGATCTGATTTCGGAGCCGCGTGAGGCCGAGGAGCTCCAGGTCAGGATTATTCGCGCGCTCGCCGAATTCGTCGACAGCCCGTCCGGGATGCTGTGGTCGCTGGGGCCGGCGGGCGGGTATAATCCGACCGCGGCATGGAAGGTTCGGGCCGACCAGGGCGCAAAGGTGGCGGCCGACGATTTATTCGTCGCGGGCTTCCGCGACGGCGCCTGGATCCAGGAATGCCCGTCCGATATGGCAGGCGAGACCTGGTTGTTCGCGCCGCCCCGGGCGTGGCTGGCGGTACCGCTGTCGCATCGCCGCGAAATCGTCGGCTTTGTCGTGCTCGATCGGGCGACTCACACGGTCGGCCTCGATTGGGAGGCGTTCGATCTGCTGCGCGCGGCCGGCCGTCAAGCCGCGAGCTATCTTGCCGAGGAACGCTCGACCAAGGGGTTGCGCGATGCCGAACTGCTGACCGAGTACAGCAAGCGGTTCGCCTTTGTCGTGCACGATATCAAAAACCTGGCGAGCCAGCTCGGCCTCGTCGTGTCAAATGCGAGGCGCTATATCGACAATCCCGACTTTCAGCGCGACATGCTTCAGACGGTCGAGGATGCGGTGGCGGGCATGAACCATCTGCTCAGCCAGCTCAAGGCCGACGCCGCGCCGCGGCCGCCCCATCTGGTCAACCCCGAGGCGATCGTGGCCGCCGTGGCCGCCGGTTTCACCTCCGGGTCGGTCGTCGTCGAGACCGGCAGCGAGACTGGCAGCGAGGCCGTCGACACAGTCGTCTCGATCGCTCCCGAACGCCTACACTCCGCGCTCACCCACCTGATCCAGAACGCGCATGAGGCCACGCCCGCCGGCGATCCGGTCACCGTATCGGCGCGCCGGCGCGGCAGCCAATTCGTCATCGATGTCGCCGATCGCGGCGCCGGAATGAACGAAACCTTCATCCGCGATGAGTTATTCCTGCCGTTCCGTTCGACGAAATCAGGCGGATACGGCATCGGCGCTTTTCAAACGCGCGAGCTGATCCGCATGGCGGGGGGCGATATCGAGGTGATCTCCGAACCGGGCACCGGCACGACGATGCGGATCACCCTGCCCGTGATCCGCGACCACGAATCCGCAGCCCCTCCGGCCACGGGGTGAGAGCGATGGCGCCGATGCCGAAATCGCTGCTGATCGTCGATGACGACGCCGGACTTCTGCGCCAGCTCCGCTGGGCGTTTTCCGACCACAAGGTATATCCGGCCGCCAACCGTCACGAGGCGATCGAGATTATCAGGGATGCCGCGGTTCCGGTCGCCATCCTCGATCTCGGGCTGCCGCCGGATCCGGACGGCGCCTCGGAGGGTTTGGCGACGTTGACCGAGATCCGCGAGGTCGTCCCGGCAACCAAGGTCATCATCGCCACCGGCAATGAGACCCGCGAGCACGCGCTGCGGGCAATTGCGCTCGGCGCCTACGATTTCTATCAGAAGCCGATCGACATCGAGGTATTGCGGATGATCGTCGGCCGCGCCGAGCAGATGTTCGAGCTCGAGGCCGAAAACCGCAGGCTGAACGAGGCCGCGATCGCCTCGCCGATCGACGGCATCATTGCCAACAGCCCCGAAATGCTGCGGGTGCTGCGCAATATCGAGAAGCTGGCGCCGACCGATGTCACGGTCTTGCTGCTGGGCGAAAGCGGCACCGGAAAGGAGCTGCTCGCCCATGCCATTCACAAACTCAGCCGGCGCGGCCGTGCGCCGTTCATCCCGATCAATTGTGCGGCGATCCCCGAGACGCTGCTGGAAAGCGAGCTGTTCGGCCATGAAAAAGGCGCCTTTACCGGCGCTGTCAGACAGAGCATCGGCCGGATCGAGAGCGCGCATCGCGGCACGCTGTTTCTCGACGAAATCGGCGATCTGCCGCTGCCGATGCAGGTCAAGCTGCTGCGGTTTCTGCAGGATCAGATCGTCGAGCGGATCGGCGGACGCAAACCGGTTCAGGTGGACGTGCGAATCGTCTGTGCGACCAACCAGGACCTCGATCGAATGATGGCCCAAGGGAGTTTCCGCGAAGATTTGTTCTATCGCCTCAACGAAGTCACGGTGCGGGTTCCGCCGCTGCGCGAGCGCCCGGCCGATGCGGTCGTGCTGGCCAGCTTTTTTCTGCGCCGGTTCGCCGCCGAATATGAGCGCGCGACCCGCGGCATCAGCTCTTCGGCGCTCGCCGCAATCAAGAACCATCCTTGGCCGGGCAATGTGCGCGAGCTCGAAAACCGGATCAAGCGCGCCGTGGTGATGACCGATGGCGCGTTGGTCTCGGCCGCCGACCTCGAACTGGCGACCAGCGACGACGAGGCGAAGTCGCTCGACATCCGTTCGGCGCGAGCCCGCGCCGAGCGCGAGGTGATCCAGCTGGCCCTCGCCCAGGCCGGCTCCAACCTGTCGAAGGCGGCCAAGCTGCTCGGCATCAGCCGCCCCACGCTCTACGATTTGATGCAGCAGCACCAACTCGGCCTCGAAGCATGACGGCCGGATGCGGAAGGAAGGACAGTTGATGCCCCAGGCTCGACGCCATCCCTTGTGGCTCTGCGCGGCTCTGGCCGCGGTGATGCTCGCCTTCACCGGCCCCGCCGCCGACGCCGTAGAGTCGCCGGCCTCGGTCACCAGCATCGATCAGCCGGTCCCGAACCGGAACCTCAAGGCCTCCGAGATCGAACTGCGCAATGCGATCCAGCAATCGCCGCAGGATCCGCTGCTGCGCATCCAACTTGCGCGCCTTTACCTGCAGCTCGGCGATCCGGTTTCGGCCGAGCGCGAGGCGCGCGCCGCGCGCGCTCGCGACGGCAAGGAAGCGGATTACTTGCCGGTGCTGCTCGACGCCCTGCTGCGACAGAGCAAGTTTGCCGACCTCGCCGATCTGGTCAAACCCGGCAATCGCGCCCCCGCGCTCGAAAGCAAGGTGCGATTGGCGCTCGGCATCGCCGCCGCGGGGCTTCACGATCGGGCCAAGGCCGAGGCGATGCTGCAGGATGCGATCCGGCTCGACCCAACCGCGCTGCCGCCCAAGATAACCCTGGCCCGGATGCTGTCGACGACAAACCCCGCCGAAGCAAACAAGCTGCTCGACCAGGTGCTTGCCGCCGATCCGCGCTCGATCGAAGCGCTCCAGGTCAAGGGGGAATTGGCGCGGGCTCAGGGCGATCTGAAAGCCGCGATGAGCAGCTTCGACGCCGCCCTCAAGATCAGCCCCAAAAGCGTCCCGGTGCGGCTGAGCCGCGCCAGCCTCAACATCGCCGAAGCGAACTACAAGGCCGCCGACGAGGATCTCGATCCAATCCTCAAAGCGAGCCCCGACAATTTCATGGCGAATTACCTGCACGCGCTCGAACTCGCCAGACAGAAGAAATATGCCGCCGCCGATCAGCTGTTCGACCGCCTTTCGCCGACCTTTGCCCAATTTCCCGCCGGATACTATCTGCAAGGGGCCACCAAACTCGAACTCGGACAGTTCGCCCTGGCGGAGGAGATCTTCGACCGATACCTCACCCGATTTCCCGGGGACCCCAAGGCGGCGCGCCTCGCCGCCATCGCTGCTTTGCGCCAGGGCGCCCCGGCGCGGGCGATCGACTATCTGAAGCCGGTCGTCGACAAATCGGCCCAGGACCCGCAACTGCTGACGTTGCTGGGCAACGCCTACATGGCAAACGGCAAGCCCGAACTGGCGCTTCAGCAATTCGAAAAGGCGGCAGCCCTCGATCCGGGGAACCCGACGATCAAGACCCGAGTCGCGATTTCCGAGATCAGCACCGGCCAGGACAAAGCGGGGCTGACCGCGCTCGAGCAGGTATTCGACACCCAGTCCGGGACGACCATCGCCGGCCCGACCCTGACGCTCACCCAGCTGCGTGCCGGGCAGGTCGACCAGGCCGCCGCAACCGTCGCAGCGCTGATCAAGCGTGACGCCAAAAACCCGCTTTACCTGACCCTGCTGGGCATGGTCAAAGCCGCGCAGCACGATTTCCCGGCGGCCGAAGCGGCGTTCCAAGCCGCACTGACCAGCCAGCCCGGCTTCGCCCCCGCGACCCACGATCTGGCGCAACTCTATCTGGCGACCGGCAAAGCGGCGGAGGCCAAGAAGGTCTACAGCGCCGTGCTCGCCAAGAAGCCGGATGACCAGGCCGCCCTTCTCGGCCTGGCGAACATCGCCATCAGCGAAAAGGCGTGGCCGGTGGCGACCGATTACATCAACCGCGCTCGCACCGCCGCCCCCGACGACCCTGAACCGGGGCTCGAACTGGTGCGTCTTTACGAGCTGCGGCAGGATTGGGCCAACGCCACCTCGATCGCGAGCGCGCTGAGCGCGCAATTCCCGTCCAATATCGATGTCTTGGACGCGCAGGCGCGAGCCCAGCTTGCCGCCGGCGATCGGAATGGCGCGATCTCGAGCTATAAGCGCGCGCACGAGCTGGCGCCGGATTCGCTGCCGATACTGTCGCGCTACCTGACCTTGCTCAATTCCGCAAAGTATTACCTGGAGGCGCGCGGCGTGCTGCAGGACGCGATCGACCGCGATCCCAAAAATGCAGCGCTGAAGGTCGATTTGATCAAGGTAACCGCCGAGATCGACGGTGTGGATGCTGCGGTTTCCCGGGCAAACAGCTTTGCCAAGGACAATCCGGGCAGCGATGTTTATGATTTGGCGGCGGCCGAGATTTATCAGAACGCGGGAAGGTTCGGCGACGCCACGGCTTTGCTCGAAAAGGCGCTCGCCGCCCGACCGGCCGATGACCCGCTGACGGTCGCGCTCGCCCATATCTACGTCCGTACCGGTCACTTCGCCAAGGCGGAGGCGGTGCTGACCGGCAAATTGAAGGCAGATCCCAAAGACGTCGCCGCCAGCTCGGTCCTCGGTCCGCTATATCTGGCGACCGGCCGGACCAACGACGCCAAAAGGGTTTACGACGATCTGCTTGCGCAACAGCCGAACGACGTGACCGGCCTGCTCGGTCTGGCCGATGTGGCGATCGCCGAAAAGCAGTGGCCCGCGGCGGTGGACGACATCAATCGGGCGCGCGCGGCCGGGCCGAACGATCCGGCGCCCGAGATCAAGCTCGTCAACCTTTACGTGCTGCGCCAGGATTGGAAGAACGCGACCGCCGCCGCGGCCGCGGCGGCGGCTAAATTTCCCTCGAACCTCGATGTGCTCGATGCTCAGGCGCGGGCCCAGTTCGCAGCGGGCGATACCCAGGGTGCTATCGCCACCTATAAGCACGCCTATCAAATTGCGCCGAACTCTGCTCAGATCCTGTCACGCTATCTGGCCGTTTTGAATACGGCGAAGGACTATACCGAGGTGCGCTCGGTGCTGCTGGCCGCTCTCGGCCGCGCCCCGCAAAATGCCGACCTCAAAGGCGATCTGATCCGGGTCGAAGCCGAGATCGGCGGCATCGACGCTGGATTGGCAAAGGCGCGCGAATATGCCAAGGCTGATCCGGGCAATACCCTCTACGATCTGGCGTCCGCCGCTCTGCTGAATAACGCCGGCCGCGGCAAGGAAGCGGCCACATTGCTGGAAAAGGCGCTCGCGGCAAAGCCGGGCGACGATAGCCTCACCACCGCCCTCGCCCAGCTGTACAGTCACGATGGCGCTGTCGACAAGGCCGAGGCGTTGTTGAATGCCCGCCTCAAGGCCGCGCCCAACGATTATGCGGTCGGTGCGACCCTGGCGTCGATTTATCTCAATGCCAAGAATTACGATGCCGCGATTGGCGAATACACCAAGCTGCTAGCGGCGCGACCCGACGATCCGGCATCGCTCAACAATCTTGCCTGGCTCTATCAGGAAAAGGGCGATCTGGCGAAAGCGCGCTCCCTGGCCGAACGGGCGGTAGCCGCGGCGCCCAGCGCCGCGCAGATCGACGATACTCTGGGCTGGATCCTGCTTGCCCAAGGCGACGCCGGCAAGGCGGTGACCTATCTTACCGCGGCAAACGTTTCGGCCCCGGCGGACCCGGCCATCCAATATCACCTCGCCGTCGCCCTCCACCGCATCGGCCGCAGCGCCGACGCCCAGGCGATGCTGGAAAAGCTGCTAGGCTCGGGGGCCGCTTTTGCCGACAAGCCGCAGGCGGTAAAGCTGCTCGCCGAACTCAAGCATAGCTGAACCCGCGCGACGGCCGAACCCGCGCTCGGGCGCGCGCGCCGTTAAGAGCTACGGTCAGGTGCGCGCGCTGTGTTAGGAACCACTATCAGGGGCCCGCTGTCAGGGGGCTGTCGCGATCTCCTGCAGCAGCTGTTTCAGCTCGTCGGCCAGACCCGGCTGTACCTCTGCCGCCGGGCGCCGGGCGCCAGATTCGGCGTCGACCGCTGCATCTCTACTCGCGACTGGTTCTGCCCTGCCGGAACGCGCTGCAGCGCCGCTGTCAACGCCTCCATCGCCTCCCGCAGTTGCGACAATCCAGCCGTATCGGCGACCACCGGCGCCGGCGGTTCGCGCTGCGCGGCCGCGTGAAACATGCTCTCGCGCGCCTCGATCGAGGATCGGGTCGCCGATGCGAGTTCGTCGGTCGTCGACATCAGCCGCTCGATTGCGACGGATAGGACGCGGTGGCCTTCTTCGAGCGCGCCGACGAGCCGATCCGGGATTTCGAGTGTCGCGGCGGGAGCGTTGTGATCGGGCTTCGGGCTCGGATTGGGGGCGGCTTCGAGCAGTTCCACGGCGCGGCGAAGCAGTGCCGTGTCGACCGGCTCGACCGGGAACCCGGAGATCGCCTCGATCAAAGGCTCGATCGTGACGTCGACCGCAAGCCGGGCGAGGATCGCGAGCAGGATCAGTCCGACCACGATCAAGCCTGCCGGGACGGTCGGGATCGGCCCCGGGACCAGCGGCAGCGGCCCATGTTGCTGCGCCACGCCCAGTGCCACCGCGGCAGCGAGCGCGATCAAGGCGCTGAAGAAATGGCTACGCGCCGCCCAAATATAGCCGAGCCGGGCCACCGCTCTGTGCGCCTCGGCGGGACAAAACCGGCTTTGCAGCATGATCGCGCCGTCCGGTCTGGGCGGCCGCGGCAGGAAAGCCGGCGGCGGCGCCAGCTGACGCAGCCCGCTCGCCGCCAGCAGCGCTGCCCAATCGGAACGAGGCGGCCCGTAATACGCCGAATCGCCGGCGAGATGGCGGCGCAGATGCAGGCTGAGGGCAACCAGATTGCCGGCCACTAGCGCAATCGCGCAGAGCGCGTAGATGGCGAGCGCTGCGACAGCAAGTTCGGGAACCAGCGGCATCAGCGCCGGTAAAATGCCGGAGGCCGGCGGTGGCGACAGTGCCGGCCAGGCCATCATGGCCGCGACAACGGTCGCGACCACCGCGCTCGACAAGACGATCATCCAAGGTCGCATCGCCGATCCTTAACATCAGGCCGGCAAGCCCTTCGCTGCTGCGCGACTTGCGGCGTGTAATCGTTGATCAAGTGCTTGCGGGTACGAGACCGCAGACGTCGCCCCTGTTTGCTGCGACTGTAGGCCGGCCGACCCGCTTGCCGGGATCGTCAAAGCCCGCGGTAAAGCCGCAAGGAATCATTGCCGATTTTCGGGGCAGCGGCAACACAAGCTTGTGAAAAACTCGTCGAGATTTGAGACTTTACCGGCCGCGATCACCGCGATACCGATGCTTGAGACTCAACGATGCTCGCCGTCCCGGCGACTTTCCCAGTAGCGGCTCACCTTCTCGGTTTGCACGGCCAGTCCTGCGTCTTGGTACGGATCGCCGGAATGGATCGAGGCGCCCTGGGTCGGGGCAAAGTCGGCGCTCCATCCGGGCAACCCGGGAGCGGTTCGCTCCCGGTCCGGGCGGATCGCCGCCGGCGCTGGGTAACCGGCAATTACGGGTAGCGCGGGCTTGCGGCCTATGCGGGCTTGCGCCCCGTGATGATAGCCGAGACGATGTAGTCTTCGACGCCCCGCCCTGGCGCCCAATTCTTGATCAGTTCCCGGCTTTCGGGTTTGACGGCGATGTGGATACCGATAAAACCGGCAGCGCTGAGCCATGCCTCGATCCGCTCCGCCGATGCCGCGCCGGCGACGCAGCCGCAGACCAACGCCGGATCAGCCGCCAGTTCGGCGGGAAGCGGTCGCGTGCCGACGATGTCGGAGATCGCGATCCGGCCGCCGGGCTTCAGCACGCGGAATACTTCGCGGAACACCTGCGCCTTGTCGGGAACGAGGTTGATCACGCAATTCGAGATCACGACATCGGCGCTTTTATCGGCGACCGGCAGGTGCTCGAGTTCGCCGAGGCGGAATTCGACATTGCCGGCGCCGATCTTGACCGCATTCTCGCGCGCCTTGCCCAGCATCTCGTGGGTCATGTCGACGCCGATTACATGGCCCGAGGAACTCACCTGCCGGGCGGCGAGAAAACAATCGAAACCGGCCCCGCTGCCGAGATCTACGACGGTTTCACCCGGTTGCAACGCGGCGATCGCCTGCGGATTGCCGCAACCGAGCCCGAGATTCGCGCCCTCGGGAATTGCCGCGAGATCCGTCGCCGAATAGCCCATCTGGAGGGCCTTATCCGGCGCGTCGGTCGACGGCCCGCAGCAGGACGATGCCGCTGGTGCGCAGCACCCCGAACTGCCGGCAGCATCGGCGATGCGGCCATAGCGGGTACGCACCATTTCCTTGATTTCGGTCTCGTCCATGACTTCCTCCGTTGCACGGATATTCAGTCGGCGCGTACGATTCGGCGCCGCCGTGACCGGCTGGTCGCCGCAACAATCGCGCCCCCGCGGGCGGTCGCACCAGGAGGCGGAAGCCGCGAGCCGGGTCTGATGGGCCAGCGCGCCAAGCTCGATCGCTGTTTGACCGGCATCCCAACCTATCATATTCCAACGATATTCGAAATAAATTATCCTGCCGCTTCTGTCAACGACGCCTTTACGCCGATCGTCGAACTGTTATCGGGGATGCGATCACCGCGAGGGCGCGCTACATAAAGGATGGCAACAACGAGGAGGTCCCGATGGATGACCAGACCCGCACCGAACTCGAGGCCGCGACCTTCCGCCGGCTGGTCGAGCACCTGCGCGAGCGCACCGATGTCCAGAACATCGACCTGATGAATCTGGCGGGTTTCTGCCGCAACTGCCTGTCGAAATGGTATCGCGCCGAGGCCGAGGAGCGCGGCCTTGGGCTCTCCGATCCCGAATCCCGCGAGATCGTCTATGGCATGCCCTATGACGAGTGGCGCAAGAAGTACCAGAAGGAGGCCAGCGCCGAGCAGAAGGCCGCCTTCGCCGCCCAGCAGCAGCACTGAGTGCGGAGCGGGCGCGGCCCGTCGGCTTGCGCCGGTAGGACGCGCCCGTTATCGTCGTCGGACCGCCGTGGGGGACGCGGCATTACCGGGGGAATAGCGGGATCATGGCGGATGTCGGAGGGATAGCCGGCGAGCGGCTCAAATCCTTGATCGAGCGGATCGAACGGCTCGAAGAGGAAAAACACGCGCTCGGCGAGGACATCAAGGAGGTATATGCCGAGGCCAAAGGCACCGGTTTCGACCCCAAGATCATGCGGCAGATCATCCGCATCCGTAAACGCGACAAGGACGAGCTCGACGAGGAAGAAACCCTGCTCGACGTCTACAAGCGCGCGCTCGGCATGCTTCCCGACGCAAGCCCGCAATCACAAGCCGCCGAGTAGCCCCCTACTTTGCTGCTCGCGCCGCCGCGGCCGGCAGTAATTGCCGACGCAGGGCCGCCAGCAGCGCATCGGCATCGGCCGCGGTCGCATCGAACCGGCACACGAAGCGCGCGAGATTGGCGCTGCGGCGGTAGAATTGAAAGCCGTCGGCTTCGAGCCGATCCATGACGCGGTCCGGCAGTTCGAGAAAGATCTCGTTGGCCTCGACCGGAGCCAGCAGCCGCGCGCCGGGAATCGCGGCGAGCCCGGTGGCGATGCGCGCCGCGATCGCGTTCGAAGCGCGGGCCATCTCCAGCCACAGCGCATTTTCGACATAGGCGATCAGCTGGGCCGAGGCGAACCGCATCTTCGACCAGACCTGGCCGGCGCGGCGCAGCTGGACCGCAAGACCGTCGGCGAGCTCCGGGGCAAAGACGACGATCGCATCGCACAGCGCGCCGCCGTTTTTGGTGGCGCCGAACGACATGATGTCGATGCCGGCGCGCCAGGTCGCCGCGGCCGGGCTGCAGCCGAGGCGGGCCAGCGCATTGGCAAAGCGCGCGCCGTCCATGTGCAATCTGAGCCCCCGCGCCTTCGCGACCTCGGCGATAGCGTGGATCTCGGCGAGCGAATAGACCGTGCCGAGATCACTCGCCTGGGTCAGATTGACCGCCGAGGGCTGCCCACGATGGAGCTGCCCGGGCCCAATCCCTGCCAGGGTTTCGGCCAATCTCTCGGCGCTGATCCTGCCGTGCTCGCCAGAAACCGGCGCGAGCTTGAGGCCGCCGCCGAAGAAACCGGCGGCATTCGCCTCGGAGGTGTTGATGTGCGCCGCCTCGCTACAATAGACGATGCCCCAGGAGGGGCCGAGCGCCGCCAGGCTCAACGCGTTGGCTGCGGTCCCGGTGGCCACCGGGAATACCCGCACCGCGGTCTCGAACAAATCGGAGAACCGCCGTTGCAATGCCGCGGTCCATTCGTCAGCGCCATAGCCGAGTGCGGTGTCGTGGTTCGCGCGAACCAGCGCTTCGAGGATTTCCGGCGCCGCCCGTCCGGTATTGTCGCTGCGGTAGTCTATCATCGTCTGATCTCTTTCTTGCGCGCTTCGCCGGGGCGCGGAACATGGGTGAAGTGCGCCACCCGCAGCATGATCATATGGCGCGGTCGCGGCGCCACGGCATAGGCCGGCGCCCGCAGATGAGCGGTATGTATCCGGGCGGCGCGCTGATAGCTGCGCGAGCGGATTGCGGCGACACGAACCGCCTTGGCCCAGGTTGTAGCCACCGGCGGATGGGCGGGAACGGCCGGAGCCGCCGCAACGCGGGCCAGGTCGGGCGGCGCCGGCGGGCTGATCTGCGGCGAACCCATGATCGCCGGCGCGTTCTGCAACCGCTCCGGCGGCAGCTGGAGCAATGCCGGTGCCGCCGACTGCCCGGCGACAAAGACCGGGCGCGGAACCACGCTGGCGAACTGCCGGTTGGCAAAGTGGGCGTTGGCGATTTCGGCCGCCGGCTCGCCATCATCGCGAACCCGGATCACACCGACATCGGCAATATCGCCGGCATTCAGCGCACGGATATAGTCGAGATCGCCCGTATAGCTCGGCCAATAGACCTCACCGGGCGCCAGCGGAAACCAGGCAACGGCCGGCCCCGAACCTTCGGCAAAACTCAAGCCGACGCCAGGCGTGCCGAGAAACGCCACAACCGCCGGCATATAGATCGGATATGCCGTATATCGGCCGGGGCGCCAAATCCAATGCTGATCGAGAAAGGCCCAGCGACCGTAATGGGATGGGGCAAAACCCCAAGGCTGATCGTCGACCCAGTTCCAGCCCCACGGCGCCAGCCAGCGCCAATGGCCGTAGCGATAGGGCGCCCAATCGGCGGGCAGCGCGTTCGGAACCCACACCTCGCCGTGTTTGCCGTCGGCCTTCCAGCTCCCCGCGGCATCGAGCGCGGCAGAGCCAGTCATCGATGGCGATACGAAATAGGCTGCCGCGAGGCGGGTTTGATCGACGATTTGGCCACCGCACCATATCGCAAATTCGTCGGCCGAGGCCGGCTCGGTGGTAATGCCAGCCGCGCCGGAACCGGTCAGCAGCACCCGGTCTCCTGCCTTGACCGGAATGTCGGCGCCGGAGCCGACAAACCGGGCACTCCCGGTAAACGCCGCAATCCATGGCGGCTGGTCGCCACCGCCGGCGTTGATGTCGTACCGTCCCGGTTGCCGCAACCACACCCCGCCACGGGGAAAGTCGATCTCGATGCTTTCGCCTTTGCCGAGTTGGGGGACGTCGAGATCGACCCGCCCGCGCCGGACGGCGATTTCCGCCATCCGATCGTCCAACTCGGCGACCACGATCTCGCTGCTCCCGGCGAGGGCCACCGTGTCAGAGCCGAATCGGATCACGGCGCGGGCTTGCGGGTCAGTGCGCAGCGAGACGCCAGCGGCAACCGGGTCGTTGATTTCGGCGTCGGACCAGACCGCGTCGCCCGGGCCGCGAAAGCCGACCTTTCCCGAAACCAGGGCGACCTGCCCGACCCGGCCCGGCGGCGCTGTTGCCGGCGTGGCGGGCGAGACCGGGTTCTGCGTACCGGGGTCATGGGCCGAGGCAGAGACGATCGCGACCAAGCTCGCAGCAAAACCGATAGCAAAGAGGAGTCGCATGGCTTCCCCAATCCCCACGCCGTGCCGGTCAAGTCTAGCAGTTTGGCCGCCCCATCAATCAATAATCTGGGCCAAAAGTTATGCGGCGGCGATGGCGGTCAGACTTCAACCTGGCTGATCGATACATCGCCATTGGCGAAGGTTGGACGCGATGAGCGGTGGACTACCTGAGGAGATCGCGCTGATCGCCGGCGCCAGCCGGCCCGGGCCGTTCCCGCCGCGGGTCCTGGTGCTCGGGATCGGGTGCCGAGGCGGCTGCTCCGCCGCAGAAATCGCCGCGCTTGTCGATGCGACATTGGCCGAGGCAGGACTGATGCCCGGCGCGGTTGCGGCGGTCGCCTCGATCGAGCTGAAGCGCACCGAGCCGGGAATTCTGGCAGTCGCGGCGGCGTTCGGGGTTCCAGCCCGGTTCTTTGCCGCCGCGCGCCTGCTCGCTGAGACCAGCCGCCTGTCGGAACGGTCGGCGGCAGCGTTCCGCGCGACCGGCTGCTGGGGGGTGGCGGAGGCGGCGGCACTCGCCGCTTGCGGCAGCGACGGCGTCCTGCTCGTGCCCAAGCGGCGGTCGCGGCGCGCGACTTGTGCGGTGGCGCGGGGATCGGCGCCGATCGACGGCGCGGCACTGTCGTGGCCAGCCGCGCGTTGACACGGCAGGGCGACCCCAGACCAGGCGATCCCGCGAACCGCGCACCTTCTGGCGCGGATGGGCCTTTCGCCGCACTTGCCAGGGCGCCCCGCGGCCCTCACCTTGCCGGCAACCGTCATTTTCGCGGGAGCATGAAGTGTCCTTCTCGACGATCGCGACGCGACCCGGCGCGGCGACGGTTGCCTCGGACAAGAGCCGGCCGAACATAGTTGCGGCGTGGCTATTTATCTGCTGCGCGCTGATCTTTGCGATGGTGCTGGTCGGCGGGATCACTCGGCTGACCCTCTCCGGCCTATCGATCACCGAATGGAACCCGGTCATCGGCGTCGTCCCGCCGCTGACGCCCACCCAATGGGCCGCCGAATTCGCCCGATACAGGCAGATTCCCGAATATCGGCTGATCCATTACGGGATGAGCCTGGCCCAATTCAAAGGCATTTATTTCTGGGAATATGCGCACCGGCTGCTGGGTCGGCTGATCGGGATCGCCTATGCCGTGCCATTGGTCTGGTTTTGGCTGCGCGGGCGCCTGCCACGGCGGCTTATTCCGGGGCTCGTCGGCATCCTCGCCCTCGGTTTCGCCCAGGGCGCGCTCGGCTGGTACATGGTTGAAAGCGGGCTCGTGCACCGGGTCGAGGTCAGCCAATACCGCCTCGTTGCCCATCTCGCCCTGGCGCTGGCGATCTATGCGGCGATCCTGTGGGTGGCGCTCGGCCTGGTCCGCGGGCCGGCCCGAACCGATGTGACCTCAGGCTGGCGGCGGGCTGCCGACATGGTTCTTGCTCTTGTCGCGCTGACGATCATGGCCGGCGGGTTTGTCGCCGGCACTCGGGCCGGGCTGATCTACAATACCTTTCCGCTGATGGGCGGGAGGCTGGTGCCGAGTGAATACGCCGCGCTCCATCCGTTTATCCGCAACTGGTTCGAGAACCTCGCCGCAATCCAGTTCGACCATCGCGCGCTGGCGATGACGACCGGCGCCGCGATACTGCTGCTCGGGATCGCCGGCTGGCGCGCGGCACTGCCAAAGCCCGCCCGCGTCGCCCTTGCGGCATTGCTCGCGATCGCCGCGTTACAGGTTGGCCTCGGCATCTCGACCTTGCTGCTGGTTGTGCCGATCGCGCTCGCAGCCACGCACCAAGCCGGCGCGGTGCTGCTGCTGACCGCGACGATCGTGTTCCGCCACACCCTGCGCCGGCCCGCGATCGTGGACGCAAAAGTACGCGCGACCGTATAAGTGGCGTATAATTTTCGCTCTGCGCGGGAGACCAGGATGGCCGATGATGACGCCTCTCCGGCAAAAGCCCTAGAGGACTGGTCCCTACTCGCGCAGGCCGAGCTGCGCGGCAAGCCGCTCGCCGGCCTCGATTGGCATGACGCCGGAGCGGATCACCGTCAAGCCGCTCTACACCGCCGCCGATCTCGAAGCGATCGAAGCCGACGGATTCCCGCTGCGCGACGCGATGCCGGGATTCCCGCCCTATCTGCGCGGGCCGCGGGCGACGATGTACGCCAACCGGCCATGGACGATCCGGCAGTATTCGGGATTTTCGACCGCCGAGGAGTCCAACCGCTTTTATCGCGAGAATTTGCAGGCTGGGCAGATGGGGCTGTCGATCGCCTTCGATCTCGCCACCCATCGCGGCTACGACAGCGACCACCCGCGCGTCGTCGGCGATGTCGGCAAGGCCGGGGTTGCGATCGACAGCGTCGAGGACATGAAGATTCTGTTCGACGCCATCCCGCTCGACCGCATGAGCGTGTCAATGACGATGAACGGCGCGGTATTGCCGGTATTGGCCGGCTACATCGTCGCCGCCGAAGAGCAGGGAGTGCCGCAGGATAAACTCCAGGGCACGATCCAGAACGACATTTTGAAGGAGTTCATGGTCCGCAACACCTATATCTACCCGCCCGGGCCATCGATGCGCATCGTCGCCGACATCATCGAATACACCGCCCGGCACATGCCCAAGTTCAATTCGATCTCGATCTCCGGCTACCACATGGAGGAAGCCGGCGCGACCTCGGTTCAGGAGCTGGCTTTCACCCTTGCCGATGGGATCGAATATGTGCGCGCGGCGCTGTCGCGCGGGCTCGCGATCGACGAATTCGCGCCGCGGCTGTCGTTCTTTTTCGGGATCGGCATGAATTTCTTTATGGAGATCGCGAAATTGCGCGCCGCCCGGCTGCTATGGGCGCGGCTGATGCGGCAGTTCGCACCCAAGAACGAGGCGAGCCTGGCGCTGCGCATGCACTGCCAGACTTCTGGCGTCAGCCTGACCGCGCAGGACCCGCACAACAACATCATCCGCACCACGATCGAGGCCCTGGCCGCGGTGCTGGGCGGAACCCAGTCCCTGCACACCAACTCGTTCGACGAGGCATTGGCGCTGCCAACCCCGGCCTCGGCCAAGATCGCCCGCAACACCCAGTTGATCCTCGCCGAGGAGACCGGCATCCCGCATGTGATCGATCCATTGGGCGGCAGTTACTATCTCGAAAGCCTGACCCATTCGATCGCCGCGGCGGCAACGGCGCTGATCGATGAGGTCGAGGCGCTGGGCGGCATGACCAAGGCGGTCGAGGCCGGCATGCCGAAGCTGCGCATCGAGGAATCGGCGGCCCGCCGCCAGGCGGCGATCGACCGCGGCGAAGAGACGATCGTCGGCGTCAACAAGTACCGATCGGCTGAGGCAGCCGAGATCGACCTGCTCGATGTCGACAACAGCGCGGTGCGCGCTTCCCAGATTGCAAGGCTCGGGCAGGTGCGCCACAGCCGCGATCCGGAACGCTGTCGTACCACGCTTGCGGCGCTGACCGAAGCGGCCCGCAGCGGCAATGGCAATCTGCTGGCCTTGGCGATCGAGGCGAGCCGGGCGCGGGCCACGGTCGGCGAGATCTCCGATGCGCTCGAAACCGTCTTCACCCGGCATCGTGCGCAGATCCGCGCGGTCAGCGGCGTCTATGGCGGCCAGTACCAGGGCGACGAGGGCTTTCGTCGAGTCCAGCGCGCGATCGAGGGTTTTGCCCGCGACGAGGGCCGCCGGCCGCGCATGCTGGTGGTCAAATTGGGACAGGACGGGCACGACCGCGGCGCCAAGATCATCGCCACCGCCTTTGCCGATATCGGCTTCGATGTCGATATCGGCCCGCTGTTCCAGACGCCCGAGGAAGCCGCCCGCCAGGCGGTCGAAAACGATGTCCATATCGTCGGCGTGTCAAGCCAGGCCGCCGGCCACAGGACGCTGGTCCCGGCATTGATCGAAGCGTTGAAGCGCGAGGGCGCCGGCGACATCCTGGTCGTCTGTGGCGGAGTCATCCCCCCCAAAGACTATGATTTTCTGCGCAAGGCCGGGGTCAGCGCGATCTACGGTCCCGGCACCAACATCCCCAAAGCCGCCGCCGAAATTCTGTCGCTAATCCAACAGCACCGGTTGGCGGCGTGATCTTTCGGTCGACCTGTCCGCCGGCTCCCTGGCCCAAGTTCAGCGCGTACTCAATTTTCGGCAACGAACTCATATAGGTGGCTGCCGATGGCCGCGGCAGCACGCTTCACCGTGCAGGGTGTTTGTCAGGCATTGCGCTCGCGCAGGATACGGGCGCGGCTGCGCTGCCAGTCGCGGGTCTTCTCAGCTTCGCGCTTGTCAGCCTTGCGCTTGCCGCGAGCGAGACCGAGCGCGATCTTGGCGCGTCCGCGCTCGTTGAAATAGATCGACAATGGCACGACCGTCACCCCCTCGCGGCGGATCGCGCCCAGCAGCCGGTTCACTTCCTTGCGGTGCAGCAGCAGCTTTCGCGGCCGCCGCGGCTCGTGGTTGAAATGCGCCGAGGCGGCGTATTCCGGGATGTTGGCGTTGACCAAAAACAGCTCGCCGCCGCTCTCATCGGCATAGGCCTCGGCGATGCTGGCCTGGCCCTTGCGCAACACCTTGACCTCGGTGCCGCGCAAAACGAGCCCGGCCTCGAGCGTATCCTCGATCACATAATCGTGGCGAGCGCGACGGTTCTGCGCAACGTAATGGTCGGCCGCCCGAATTGCGCGCACCCCTGCCTCAGTTGAGGAGGCCGGCGCCGCGCATCGCCCGCGTCACCCGGTCCTGAGTCTCCGGCGTCGTCTGCCACAATGGCTGGCGCACCGCCGGCTCGCATTTGCCGAGCAGCGAGGCGGCGTATTTGACCGGGGCCGGGCTGGTCTCGACGAACAGCGCGTCGTGCAGCGGGATCAGCCGCTCGTTGATGCGGCGGACGGTCTCGACCTCGCCCTTCTGCCAGGCTTCGTGCATTTCGGCGAGCAGCCGGGGCGCCACGTTGGCGGTCACCGAGATGCAGCCGTCGCCGCCCTGCGCCAGATAGGCAACCGCGGTCGCGTCCTCGCCCGACAGCAGAGAAAATTCGCCGTCGATCTCGACCCGCATGCGCAGCGGGCGGGCGAGGTCGTTGGTAGCGTCCTTGACCCCGACGATGTTGGGCAATTTGGCGAGGCGCGCCATCGTCGCATTGCTCATATCGACCGCCGAACGGCCTGGAATGTTGTAGATCACGATCGGCAGCTCGACCGCGTCGTGCACCGATTTGAAATGCTGGTAGAGCCCCTCCTGCGTCGGCTTGTTGTAATAGGGGCAGACGATCAGCGCGGCGTCGGCGCCGGCGGCCTTGGCCTGGCGGGTCAGCGCGATCGTGTGGTCGGTGGAATTAGTGCCGGTTCCGGCGATGACCGGGACCCTGCGGTTTGCCGCCTCAACGCAAAGCTTGATGACACGCTGATGCTCGTCATCGTGGAGCGCCGGCGATTCGCCGGTGGTGCCGCACGGCACCAGCCCATGCGTGCCCTGTCCGACCTGCCACGACACCAATTCCTGGAACGCGGCCTCGTCGACGCCTCCGTTATGGAAGGGCGTGATCAGAGCGACGAGCGATCCCTTGAACATCGTTTCCTCCCGGATGGCAGCCTCGGGGAAGCACGATAGTCTTCGCCGCCGCAGGCTTCAACATTGCCGGCGCCGGAACGGTTTCGCCATGCCGCGGCCTCGCAGCCCAACGGCGCTTGCCCATCCTGCCGAAAACTCGTAATGGCTTTGCCTCATCTTTGACTCGGCAAGGAAGGGGGGCCAGCCTTGCGCGCTTTAAATCGCCTGCTTTTGTCTTGTGCCGTGGCGATTGCGCTGGTCGCGGCGGCGCGGGCGCAGATGCTTTCCGACGCCGATCTCGGGACAATGCGCGCGGCGCTGACCGCGGCCCAGGCCAGCGATTGGAACCGGGCCTACGCCGACGCAACAGCGATCAAGGACCCGCTTGCGCTCAAGATGCTGCGCTGGATGGATTACGCCAGCCCTGGCGCCCCCGGCCGATTTGCCGATATCGCCGATTTCATCAAACAGAACCCGGATTGGCCGCACCAGAAGGCGCTGCGCAAACACGCCGAAGAGGCCCTGTCCGGTGAAACCGATGCGGTCGCCGCCGATTGGCTGAAGCACTATCCGCCGCTCAGCGCCGCGGGCCGGGTCCGCGCCGCCGAGATTCTGCTGAATTCGGGTGATATCGCCGGTGGCACGGCGGCATTGCGCGCGGCCTGGATCGACTGCAATTTCAACGCGATGGACGAAAAGAGCTTTCTCGCCCAGCATTCGATCGCGATCCGCCCCGAGGATGACGAAAGGCGGCTCGACCGGCTGCTCTGGGACGAAAGAACCGAGGCGGTGCGGCGCATGCTGATGCGGGTGCCGCCCGATTTCCGGGCATTGGCCGAGGCGCGTTTGGCGCTCGCCCTTCAGGTCCCGGCCGCCGAGACGCTCGCCGCCCGCGTCCCGGCACAGCTGCGGACCGATCCCGGGCTCCTCTACGAGCAGGTGCGCTGGTGGCGCGAACGCGACATGACCGACCAGGCGGTCGCAATTCTCCAGGCCAACCCGGGCGACCCGGTGCAGCCTGCGGATTGGTGGCACGAGCGCCAGATCATTGCCCGGCGGCTGCTCGCCGGCGGCAACCCCGATCTTGCCTATCGCATCGCCGGGCAGCATGGGATGCTCACCGGCAAGGCCTATTCCGACGCAGAATTTCTGCTCGGCTATGTCGCCCTGCGCTTTAAAAAAGACCCGGCGCTGGCCTTCGACCACTTCTCGCATATTCTGGCCCGGGCCGACACGCCCTACGGCAAGGCGCGGGCCGGGTATTGGGGCGGGCGGGCCGCCGAGGCCGAGGCGAAATCCGATCTCGCCCGGAAATGGTATGCCGCCGGGGCCGAGCATATGGCGACCTTTTATGGCCAGCTCGCCGCCCATCAGCTCGGCGACGACGCGCCGCCGCACCCGGTGCCAGAGCCGGTCCCGACCGCGACGGAACGCGCCGATTTCGACAGCAGCGAACAGGTCCGCGCGACGCAGGTCTTTTTCGCTCTCGGCGACCGTGCTGACAGCAAGGCCTTTCTGCTGCATCTGGCGGACAGAGCCGAGACTCCGACCCAGTTTGCGATGCTCGCTGCCTTGGCCGAGCAGAACGGGCGGATCGATCTCGCCATCGCTGTGGCCAAGCGCGCGATTATCGCCGGAACGCCGTTGATGATCCACGGCTATCCGACCATCGCCCTGCCCAGTGGGGGCAACACCGAGAAGGCGCTGCTGTTCGCGATTGTGCGACAGGAAAGCGCTTTCGAGCCCGACGCGGTAAGCCCTGCCGGAGCACGCGGTCTGATGCAATTGATGCCGGCAACGGCGAGCTTTATGGCCGGCAAACTGCAGTTACCGTTCTCGATCCCGAGGCTGACCATGGACGGGCAGTACAACATTACGCTCGGGCGCGGCTACCTCCAGCATCTGATCGACGATTTCGGCGGGTCCTATGCGCTGGCGATCGCCGCCTACAATGCCGGCCCGGGCCGGGTGCGACAGTGGCTCGCCGAATATGGCGACCCGCGCGGCGGCCGTATCGACATGGTCGATTGGATCGAAACGATCCCGATCGACGAAACCCGGCTTTATGTGCAGCGCGTCCTCGAAAACCTGCAGGTCTATCGTGGGCAGGTCGGCCGCAACTCGGCGTTTTCGCTGGTCAGCGACCTCGCCCGCTGACCAGCCCGGCGATCCGCGGAGGGGATCGGGCGGACACCGCCCGCAGGAGTGGAAAGCATGGTACCCTGCCGCGTAGAAGCACAATAGGGAGGCTTTCGATGTTGCCCAGATCGCTTGGCGCGATACCGGCTGCTCTCGCTGTCGCAGCGCTCGTTCTGATGCCCGCGCCATCCTCGGCGCAAACCATCAAGATCGGGGTGATCAACAGCTATTCCGGCTTTGTCGCGCAGATCGCCGACGAGATGCAGAAGGGCATCGACCTCTACGTCAAGGAGCACGAAAAGGACCTGCCCCCCGGCGTCAAGGTCGAGCTGATCCGGCGCGACGACACCTCCAAGCCCGATGTCGGCAAGCGGCTGGCGCAAGAACTGATCACCCGCGATCATGTGCAGTTGCTGACCGGGGTGATCCTGTCGCCGGTTGCCGCGGCGATCGCTCCGCTGACCGCCGAGGCCAAGGTGCCGTTCGTCATCACCAATGCCGCCGGCGTCGCGATCCCGCGGCTGTCGCCGTATGTCGTGCGCGTCTCCTTCACCTTGTGGCAGGAATCCTATCCAATCGGCAAATGGGCGGCCGAGCAGGGGTGGAAAACCGCCTACACCGCGGTCAGCGACTTTATCCCCGGCCATGATTCCGAAGCGGGCTTTATCAAGGGTTTTACCGATGGCGGCGGCAAGATCCTGGGCTCCGTCCGCTTTCCGCCGGCCAACCCCGACTTCACCCCGTTCATCCAGCGGGTCCGCGACGCCAAGCCCGATGTCGCCTTTCTGTGGGTTCCGTCCGGCCCGCAGGCGACCGCGATCATGAAGGCGGCCCAGGATCTCGGATTGCGCAAGGACGGCATCCACATCACCTCGACCCAGGATCTGCTGCCGGACGAGGAATTGCCCAATATCGGCGCCGCGGCGCTGGGCCTGGTCACGTCGGGCACCTACTCGGTCGCGGCCAAGCGGCCGGCGAACCTGGCCTTTCTCGCCGCCTGGAATACCGCCTATGGCGACAAGGCGATCCCCGATTTCGCCTCGGTCGACGGCTATGACGGGATGGCGATGATCTTCGACATGATCAAGGCGACCAAGGGAAATTTCACCGCCGACCAGGCGATGGCGTTCTTCAAGCAGTGGAAAGATCCGAACAGCCCGCGCGGCCCGATCAGGATCGACCCCGAGACCCGCGACATCATCCAGAACATCTATATTCGCAAGGTTGAAAAGGTCGACGACAAGCTCGCCGATGTCGAGATCTCGACGATCCCGATGGTCAAGGACCCGTGGAAGGCGCTGCACCCGGTAAAATAGAACGCGACCAGCCTCTCGAGTCGATTTCTCTTGGCTCCCGACGCCATGGACAGCGCTCTTTCCGTCGCGCTCAGTGTCGGGTTTCACGGCCTCGCTTTTGCGATGGTGCTGTATTTGATCTCGGTCGGGCTGTCGGTGACGTTGGGCATGATGGGGTTCATCAATTTGGCGCACGGCGTCTTTGCGATGGCCGGCGGCTATGTGATGACTGGCCTGATCAACGAGCACGGCCTGCCGTTTCCGGTGGCCGCCGCGTCCGCCGCAGTGGGTGTGGCCCTGGCCAGCATCCCGCTCGAACGGCTGCTTTATCGCCGGCTTTACGGCGGCAGCGAACTCGACCAGGTGCTGCTGACGATGGGGCTGGTGTTCATGTCGGGGGCCGCGGCGCACTACCTGCGTGGACCGGTGCAGCAGCCGTTGCGCCTGCCGCGCAGTCTGAGCGGCGGCATGGCGCTCGGGCTTGGTGAGTTTCCGGTCTATGACGGCGTGCTGATCGTCAGCGGCGCGGCCTTGGCGACGGCCTTGTGGCTGGGTCTGGAGCGCAGCCGATTTGGCGCGCAGATCCGGGCCGCGGTCGACAATCTGCGCATGGCGCAATCGGTCGGCATCGACACCTCCCGCCTGTTCAGCGTGACTTTTGCCCTCGGCAGCGGGCTCGCCGGCCTCGGCGGCGCGCTGGGTTCGGATTTGATCACGATCGTCCCCGGCTATGCCCTCGACAATCTGATCTATTTCCTGATCGTCGTCGCCATCGGCGGCCTCGGCAGCATTCGCGGACCTTTCCTCGCGGCAATACTGATCGGCCTCGCTGACAGCGCCGGTAAATATTTGCTGCCCCAATTCGGTGCATTTTTCATCTATGCCCTGACGATGGCGATCCTGCTGTGGCGGCCCCGCGGTCTGTTCGGGCGCGCCTGACCAGCGGCACGCCGCGAGAGGCGCGCAGCGCGGCGATCGACGTCCTTGCCCGGCGTCACCGCTATCGCCCGCTCGAGACGCTGCCGTGGCTCGCTGCCCTCGCCGCCTATTTTCTGTTTCCCGGCTATCTGCCGCTCGCCGCGCAGATATTGGCGACGATCCTGTTCGCGCTGTCGGCGGATCTGGTCTTGGGTTATGCCGGGATCGTCACCTTGGGCCAAGCCGCATTCTTCGGCACCGGCGCCTATACCGCCGGAATCCTCGCCGCGCATGGTTGGGGCGAACCGATTACCGGACTTCTCGCCGCCGCCGTGATGGCCGCTGCGGTCGGATTTGCGAGCGGCCTCGTCATCCTGCGCAGTAGCGGCCTGACCCTGCTGATGCAGACCCTGGTCGTCGCCGGGATGCTGGCCGAAGCCGCGAACAAGGCGAGTTCCATTACCGGCGGCGACGATGGGCTGCAAGGCATGGTGGTGTGGCCGATCTTTAGCCGGTTCGAATTCGGTCTCTACGGCCGCACCGCGTTTTTTTATTGCCTGATCGTGTTGTTTCTATGCTGGCTCGCAGTGCGGCGCATCGTCCATTCGGCGTTTGGCCGCTCGCTGACCGGGATTCGCGAAAACAGCGCACGCATGCATGCGATCGGGGCTCCGGTCGCGAGCCGTCGTCTGTTCATCTATACGATCTCGGCGGCGCTGGCCGGGATCTCGGGTGCGCTGATCGCGCAAACCACGGGCTTTGTCGGGCTCGATTCGCTCGGCCTCGAACGCTCCGGCACGATATTGATCATGCTGATCGTCGGCGGGGTCGGACGCCTGTACGGCGCTTTTATCGGCGTGCCGGTCTACATGATCGCGCAGGACCGGTTTTCGACGGTGGAGCCGGTCTATTGGTATTTCTGGATCGGGCTGTTGATGGTCGGCATCGTGCTCTTCGCCCGCGGCGGCTTGCTCGGACTGGCCGCGCGGTGGTGGCCCCAGGACCGCGATTCACGATGAGCCCGCCGGCGCTTGAGACTCGCGGTCTCAGCAAGAGCTTTGGCGCGCTTACGGTGGCGAACGCGATCGATTTCCGTCTGGAGCGCGGCGCCAGACACGCGCTGATCGGGCCGAACGGCGCCGGCAAGACCAGCTTTGTCAATCTGGTGACCGGGGCGTTGCAGCCGAGCGCGGGGCAGATTCTGCTCGACGGCGAGGACGTCACCGCATTCTCGCAACCCGCGCGGGTCAAGCGCGGGCTGGCCCGTACGTTTCAGATCACCCAGCTATTCCGCGGCCTCAGCGTGCTCGAAAATGTGACCCTGGCGGTGTGTGAGCGCCGCGGGGTCGGCGGCGATCCGTGGCGCCCGGCCGGGCGTCACCGCGCCGCAATCGAGGAAGCCTTTGCCTTGCTCGAGCGGATGGGACTGGCGAATCATGCGCGGCAACCGGTCGCCACCCTCCCCTATGGTCGTCAAAGGCTGATCGAGATCGCGCTAGCGCTGGCGCTGGGGCCAAAGGTCCTGTTGCTCGACGAGCCGGCGGCCGGGGTTCCCTCGGGTGAGACCGTCCGGATCATTGAGGCGATCGAGAAGTCTCGCGCCCGACATCGCCGTGCTGATCATCGATCACGACATGGATCTGGTCTTCCGCCTGGCCCAACGGATCACGGTGCTGGTGCAGGGCAGCGTGCTGGCCGAAGGGCCGCCTGCGGCGATCAGCGCCGACCCACGGGTGCGTCGGGTCTATCTCGGCGAGCGAGTGCCGGCGTGAGCGAGCCCGAGGGCCTGCTCGTCGAAGGCGTATCCGCCGGCTATGGCGAGACGATCGTGATCGAAGGAATCGCGCTGCATCTGCCGCCGGGCGGGACCCTGGCGTTGCTCGGCCGCAACGGCGTCGGCAAGACCACCCTGCTGGCGACGATCATCGGCCATACCCGGCTGCACACCGGCACGATCCGCTATTTAGGCCGTGAAATTGGAGCGTTTCCGGTGTTTCGCCGGGCGCGGCTGGGCATCGGGTTTGTGCCGCAGGAGCGCGAAATATTTCCCTCCCTGAGCGTCGCCGAAAATTTGCTGGTGGCGGCACGCCCCGGGCGGTGGTCGATGGCCCGGGTCTACGATTTCTTTCCAGCGCTCGCCGAGCGGCGCCAGCACCGCGGTAATCAGCTCTCGGGCGGCGAGCAGCAGATGCTGGCGATCGGCCGGGCGTTGATCGGCAATCCGTCGCTCCTATTGATGGACGAACCGCTCGAAGGTCTCGCCCCGGTTATCGTCGACGCCGTGCTCGCCGGGCTCGACCGCCTCAAACGCGAGGACGAACTGGCTCTGCTGCTGGTCGAGCAGCACGCCCGCCTGGCGCTCGAGTTCGCGCAGCACGCCATCGTCCTCGATCGTGGGCATATCGTCTTTGCCGGCGCCAGCCGCGATCTGCTCGACGCGCCTGATCGGCTCGAGGCGCTGATGGGCGTGGCTGCGCCGGCCGAGCGGGATTGACGCAGCCCTTCGAGCTTCCGGTCGAAAGCTTTCCCAATGGCGCCGCTGACTCGGCGACGGGCGCGATCGAACGGTTCGGGTACCTCCGGCTGCCGCCGGAGGAGGCAGGTGCCGAAATTGGCGGCAGCGATTGCCCTCAGCGCCCCGGCGCGCTTATGCTTGCGCGATGACGAAATCGGTCAAGGGTTGAAGAATGGCGAGCGAGTCGACCGCTATCCCAAGCGTGGCGAAAGGCGGCCAGGTTCAAGCAGTAAGCCTGGTGTCTGCGGCCCATTTCGTTGGCCATTTCCACATGCTCGTTGTGCCGCCGCTGTTTCCGCTGTTGAAGGCGCGCTGGGGTGTGGGCTTCGTCGAGCTGGGCTTGGCGCTGACCGTCTACGCCATCGTCTCGGTCCTGGCGCAATTGCCGATGGGCTATCTCGCCGACCGCTTCGGCTCGCGCAAGCTGCTGATCGGGGCGCTGTGCCTAGGCGGCTTCGCGATCGCTTCGGTCGGCATCATCGACCGCTATGCATGGCTGCTGGTGGCGGCCGGACTGTCGGGCATCGCCAACGCGATCTACCATCCGGCCGACTATGCGATCCTGTCGGCGCGGGTAACGCCGGCGCGCATCGGCCGAGCCTTTTCCGTCCATACCTTCGCCGGCATGCTCGGCAACGCCGTGGCGCCGCTGGCGATGCTGGTGCTGGTGCCCAGGGTCGGGATCAGCGGTGCGCTGATCATCGCCGGACTGGTCGGGCCGCTGGTCGCCATCCCGCTGATCGGCGCCCGAACCGTCGAAGGCGACGCGCTCGCCCAGCGGCCGGGTGCCTCGCCGCGAGCGGCGCCGAAACCCGGTCGAAGCGGAACGGTCTTCACCCCGGCGATCCTCGGGTTGATGGTCTTTTTCATACTGCTTAGCCTGTCGACCAGCGGCATCACCAACTTTTCGATTCCGGCGTTGATGAGCGCCTATCGCCTGCCGTTCTCGGCGGCTAATTTGGCGCTGACCGCTTTTCTGACGGCGAGCGCGTTCGGCGTGCTCGGCGGCGGGTTTGTCGCCGATATGACGCGCCGCCACGGCGATGTCGCGGCGATAGGCTTTGGCCTCAACGCAGCGCTGATTCTGTTGATCGGCACGATCGGCCTCGCGCCGGCATTGCTGGTTCTGGTCATGGGCCTCGCCGGGTTTCTGTCGGGTATGATTATGCCATCGCGGGATATGCTGGTGCGCGCGGCCGCGCCCGCCGGGGCGATCGGGCGAGCCTTCGGCGTCGTCACGATCGGGTTCAGCATCGGCGGTACCATCGGCCCGATGCTGTTCGGCTGGATCATGGATCGAGGCATGCCGCGTTGGATCTTCGGCGCCAGCGTCGTCTTCATGCTGCTGACCGTGGCCGCGGCGCTGATCGGCGACCGGCGCTCGGCCGGACGGCGCGGCGCGATCGCCGCAACCGCCGCATCGAGATGAACACGACGCTTTTCCCCCGCAGCCGCTGATGCGCAGCGAGATCCCGCTGTCGGAGAATCTGGCCGAAATCAAGGAGCGCCCGCCGGCTTCCCGGCCGAGCGAAAACACCGCCGAACTGCCGCCGCCGGCGGAGGATCAGCGCGATCTGGTCCGCACCATACTTGCTGTTCTGTTTATCGCCGGCCTGATCGCCGCCTCGTTCTGGATTTTGTGGCCGTTTCTGCCGGCGACGATCTGGGCGACGACATTGGTGGTGGCGACCTGGCCATTGATGCTGCGGGTGCAGCGACGGCTGTGGCATCGCCGCTGGCTAGCGGTCGTGGTCATGACCATTGCCCTGCTGGTGGTATTTGTCGCGCCGTTCTGGCTCGCGATCGCGACGATCGCGCAAAACTTCGAGCGAATCGTCGGTTGGGCCAATGCGCTCGCTACGTTCAGATTGCCGCCGGCGCCGTTGTGGCTGGAGAATATTCCGCTGTTCGGTGACCAGATCATCCTGTTGTGGCAGCGGGTGGCGGCGAGCGGAATCGCCGAATTGGCCGGCAAGGCGGCCCCTTACGCCGGCAGTGCGGCTGGCTGGTTTGTCGGCGCCCTGGGCGGGTTCGGCATCGTCGTCGTGCAGTTTGTCCTGACCGTCGTCATCGCCGCGGTCATGTATGCCGGCGGCGAGCGGGCTGCCTTCGTGGCTCAGCGCTTTGGCCATCGGCTGGCCGGCGAGCGGGGCCGGCAATCGGTATTGCTGGCCGGTCAGGCGATCCGCGGGGTGGCGCTGGGGGTGGTGGTGACTGCATTGCTCCAATCGGTGCTCGGCGGCGTCGGCCTGGCGCTGGCCGGCGTGCCGGTTCCGGCGGTGCTGACCGCGGTCATGTTCATGATGTGCATCGCCCAACTCGGCCCGGGCCTGGTGCTGATCCCAGCCGTGGTCTGGCTTTATTGGAGCGGCGAACCCGGCTGGGGGACATTTATGCTGGTGTGGTCGATCATCGTCATCAGCCTCGACAACATCGTGCGCCCGCTGCTGATCCGGAAAGGCGCACATCTGCCGATGATCCTGCTGTTGGCCGGAGTGATCGGCGGCCTGATCGCGTTTGGGCTGGTCGGCATCTTTCTTGGTCCGGTGGTGCTGGCGGTGGCCTACACCCTACTCCAGGCGTGGATGTCGGACGACCCGATCCCGGATGCCACGGACGAGCCCGGCTGACCGGATCGGCGGCTCCGAGCCCGGGAGGGCTTGTCAGCGAAGCGGGAGACCGGCAGCTTGATCGGGGACGGACAAATCGCCCGCCGACCAGGATTCGATGGAAATGTCCGAGTGGCCTTACCCCCTGCGCATCGGCACCCGCGGCAGCCCGATGGCGGTACGGCAAACCGCCCTGGTCCGCGACCGGCTGATCGCGGCCCATCCCGGTCTCGGCGCGGCAGGTGCGGTGGAGACCGTGATCATCCGCACCACCGGCGACCGGGTCCAGGATCGACGGCTTTCCGAGATTGGCGGCAAGGGCCTGTTCACCAAGGAGATCGACGAAGCGCTGCTTGCCGGTACGATCGATCTCGCCGTTCATTCGCTGAAGGACATGGAGACCTGGCTCCCCGACGGGCTCGAAATCGCCTGTGTGCTGGCCCGCGACGACCCGCGCGACGCGCTGCTGTCGATGAAGGCGGCGAGCCTTGCCGCGTTGCCGACAAGGGCCAGGGTTGGGACGGCTTCGCTGCGGCGTCAGGCCCAATTGCTGCGCCATCGCCCGGATCTGTCGGTCGCGCCGATCCGCGGCAACGTCAACACGCGAATGGATAAGCTCGCTTCCGGCGAGTTCGACGCGATCATCGTGGCGCTGTGCGGGCTCGAACGCCTCGGCCTGGCCGGGATGGCGAGGCAAATCCTGATGCCCGACGTCATGCTGCCCGCGGTCGGCCAGGGAGCGCTGGCGGTCGAATGCCGGGCCGGGGACGATAACGTGCGGCAGCTGCTCGACCCGCTCCACGACCCGGGCACCGCCGCCTGCGTCGGCGCCGAACGCGCCATGCTTGCCGCACTCGACGGCTCCTGCCGCACCCCGATCGCGGGGCTTGCCGAACGCGATGGCGACCGGCTGACGCTCGAAGGATTGCTACTGAAAGCGGACGGCAGCAGCGAGATTCGCGGACAACTCATCGGCGATATCGGCGATGCGACGGCGCTCGGATCCGCGCTCGGCGGCGAGTTGCGCTCGCGCGCGGGCCCCGGCTTCGGGCTCGCGTGACCGTCTCTGTCGCAATCAGCAAACCGAGCCACAACTGTGATTCTCGGGCGTCCCGACCATCAGCAGGTGAATAAGGTATGGATCTGATCATCCGCAACGTTCGGCCGGCCAATCGCCCGGCCTCGGTCGAGCCCCTCGATATTGCAGTCGCCGATGGCAGGATCGTCGCCATCGGGCTCGGACTCGGCGACGCAGCCGAGGTGTACGACGCGCAAGGCCGGCTCGCCTGCGCCGGCCTGGTCGAGACCCACATCCATCTCGACAAGTCGCGGCTGATCGATCGCCTACCGCCCGAGACGGGCCGCCGCATCGCCCCGATGGCCCAGGTCGCGGCAATCAAGCAGGAGCTGAGCGTCGAGGATGTGCGGCGCCGCGCCGCGCTCACCCTGGAAGACTGCATCATCAACGGCGCCACCCGCATGCGGACCCAGGTCGAGGTCGATCCGGCGATTGGCATGCGCGGTTTTGAGGGCGTGCACTCCCTGGTCGCCGACTACGGCTGGGCGATCGATATCGAGATCTGTGTCTTCGCGCAGGACGGGCTGACCAATTATCCCGGCACCGACGAATTACTCGTCGAGGGGCTCAAACGCGGGGCCAAGGCGATCGGCGGCGCGCCGCGCTACGATGCCGATCATGCCGGCCAGATCCGCCGCATCTTCGAGCTGGCGCGCGAGTTCGACGTCGACATCGATATTCATCTCGACGTCGGCGACGGGGCCGAGCCACTCGACATCCCGCTGGTTTGTGAGCTGACCCAGCAATATCGCCGCGGCGGTCGGGTCGCGGTAGGCCATATGGCCAAGCTCGCCGCGCTTCCGCTGGACGAGCTGGCGCTATTGGCCAGGCGCATGGCTGATAGCGGCGTCGCGGTTACGGTGCTGCCCTTGACCGATCTCTATCTGATGAGCCGCGATCGCGATCACGATGTCCGCCGCGGCGTCGCCGATGCCCATTTCCTCGTCGGGCACGGCGTCAACTGCTCGCTGTCAACCAACAACGTATTGAACCCGGCGACCCCCTATGGCGACTGCTCGCTGATCCGGATGGCGAATTTGCACGCCAACGTGCTCCAGATCGCCCGCGCCGAGCAATTGCGCGAATGCTTTGCCATGCTGACCGATCGTTCGGCCCGGCTGCTCAATCTCAAGGATTACGGGCTCGCCGTCGGCAACCCGGCCGACATTGTCATCATCGACGCCGAAACCGCGGAGCAGGCGATCGCCGAGATCCGTCAGCCGATCGCCGTCTACAAGCGCGGCCGCCGCACGGTGGTGCGCCATCTGCCGGAGTTGTTGCGGCCCGACCCTCGCGCGCCTTGAGCGTCATGCACCGCCTGGTGGTCGCCTTGGCCCACCCCAAGATTACCTCGATCCGTTGCGTCATCTTGCGCTGACCGCATAGCCGGATAGCGCTGAAGCGGTCGTCGATCGCCGATTATTCGAGACGCTTATCCTCGATCGCCTTTTTTGCTCGCTCGGTCTGGCGCTGTTCATTGGCGCGGTCCTGCTTGGTCCGTCCGAAGCGAACCCGATTAACCGCCGCCCCGCGCCTATCCTCGGCCCGCTCGCGTAGTTTGCGATATCTGTTGAGGTTAACAATCATCGCCGCTCCCAGCCCCGGGCTGCCACGCACACTCTGTCTCGATGACGCTGCGAATGTAGTGGGTTCGCGAAAGATCGTGCGGAAAAAATTTCGATCTCCCTGCGGGCGCGGCATCTCTCGCTGCATCGGTAGGAGAATCGCTGCAAACCGTTGACCCGGAGGGAAGCGGGAACAGCCATGATAGGTGGCTTGCAAAGGGGTCCTCGATCCGCAAGGATCACACCCACGTCCTGGGGATATGCGCGGCGGCATTCAGGCATGTGCCAAGGCGCGACATGAGTGGACGGGTAATCCGGTTCGCGGGGGCTTCTAAGCGACAGCGCGGTCGTCTGATCCTGGGCAATTTCGGGTTCGCAGTCACATGTTGGGTAGAATGTTGGGCCTATTGTCCGCCGATATGGCGATCGATCTCGGCACGGCGAACACCCTCGTCTACGTGAAGGGGAGAGGTATCGTCCTCAACGAGCCGTCGGTGGTGGCGATCGCCAGCGTCAAGGGCAAAAAGCAAGTGCTCGCGGTCGGCGAGGAGGCAAAGCTGATGCTTGGCCGCACCCCGGGCTACATCCAAGCAATCCGCCCTCTGCGTGATGGTGTCATTGCCGATTTCGAAGTTACCGAGGAAATGATCAAGCATTTCATCCGCAAGGTCCACAACCGCCGCAGCTTCGCTACGCCGCAGATCATTGTTTGCGTGCCGTCGGGTTCGACCGCGGTCGAACGGCGGGCGATTCAGGAATCAGCGGAGAGCGCCGGCGCCAGGCGAGTCTTCCTGATCGAGGAGCCAATGGCCGCGGCGATCGGCGCGGGTCTTCCGGTAACCGAGCCGACTGGGTCAATGGTTGTCGATGTCGGCGGCGGCACGACCGAGGTCGCGGTGCTCTCCTTGGGTGGCATCGTCTATTGCCGATCGGTTCGCGTCGGCGGCGACAAGATGGACGAGTCGATCATCGCCTACATTCGGCGCAATCATAATCTTCTGGTCGGCGAGAGCAGCGCCGAGCGGATCAAAAAGGAAATCGGTTCGGCGTGCATGCCGGAAGACGGCGAAGGGCGGGTCATGGAGATCAAGGGACGAGACCTGATGAACGGCGTACCGAAGGAAATCGTGATCAGCGAACGGCAGATTTCGGAAAGCCTTGCCGAACCGGTGGGCTCGATCGTCGAGGCTGTCAAGGTGGCGCTCGAGCACACCGCGCCCGAGCTCGCCGCCGACATCGTCGACAAGGGTATCGTATTGACCGGCGGCGGCGCGCTGCTGGGTAATCTCGATCTGGTGCTGCGCCATGCCACCGGACTGCCAGTGTCGATCGCGGACGATCCCTTGAGCTGCGTGGCGCTCGGTACCGGCCGAACCCTCGAAGAGATGAAGACGTTGAAATCGGTGTTGATCAATACCTGGTAACGGTCTTTATCTGGCGGGGGACAAGCAGCGGGGGACGATGAACGCCGGGGCTGTGGTTCGGCCGAGAGAATGTTGCGGCGCCGGAAGCCGCGCGCTCCGCTCCGCTTGCGGCCTCCTCGGTTCATCGCCGCGATCGGCGAGAGCGCCATGATCCGGCTATCGACGCCGCGCCGCGTCGCCGTCCAGCGGATCATCTTCCCGGTTCTCGTCCTGCTGTCGGTGATGATGCTCATCCTCGGCAAAGTGGACCAAGCGATGTTCGAACCATTACGGATTTCGTTGACTGATGCCGCCGCCCCGACGCTTGCAGCGTTGTCGCGCCCGGTTGCCGCTGCCAATGATCTGATCAACCACACCTATGCATTCTTCGACCTCTACCGGGACAATATCCGTCTCGAGAAGGAGAATAGGCGATTGCTGCGCTGGCAGCAGGTGGCACTGAGCCTGGATTCCGAAAATGCCCAGCTGCGTAGCTTACTGAAACTGACCCCGGACCGGGCCGTCTCCTATGTTACCGCGCGGGTGATCGCGAATTCGGGCGGCGCTTTTGCACGCAACCTGTTGGTCAATGCCGGCAGCGACAGCAGCATTGTGCGCGGTCAGGCCGCAATCACTGGCGAAGGCCTCGTCGGCCGGGTTGAGGAGGTCGGGACGCGGGCGGCACGAATTCTGCTCATTACCGACCTCAACTCGCGCGTCCCGATCGTCGTCGAGCGATCGCGGCAGCGGGCAATCCTCTCCGGCGACAATTCGCAGCGTCCCTTGCTGCGATACTTGGATCCCGCCGGCGCGGTGAGGATCGGCGACCGCATCGTCACCTCGGGCGAGGGCGGCGTGTTTCCACCGGGATTGCCGGTCGGTGTCGTTGCCACGATTGACGACGAAGCGCCTCGAGTAGCTCCCTATGTCGAGCTGTCGCGTGTCGAATATTTGCGGATCGTCGATTATGGGCTCACCGGCGGGTTGCCCGAACCGGTCGCTGGCGCCGCGCGCGGCGCGCGGCAGGCAGCACGGGGGAGCGCCGACAGGTCGAACCATTAACGAGTACGCGATGGCGTTTAAGATTGCCGACGCGTCTGGCGCTTCGCAAGGCGACAATGTAGTCGCTCGCCTGCTCCCAGTCGCGACTACCGCGACAGCGGCGGCGCTGTCGCTCGAGCCGATGCATATTCCGGGATACGCAGCTCTGGCGCCGGACTTTACCTTGATGGTGGTGTATCATTGGACGATCTATCGACCTGATCTGCTGCCAGCATTGGCAATCTTTCTGATAGGCGTGACCTATGATCTTTTGACAGGGGGTCCGCCAGGTGCAAGTGCTCTTCTCCTGCTCCTCGCCCGGGCGGTCGTGATGCGACATCGGCGTTGGTTTTCGGACCGGACATTTCTTTCCGTCTGGGGGGGATTTATCCTAGTCACTGCTGCGGCGATGTTGGGCTTGTGGATACTCCATTCTTTGCTTGAAGCAGAGATGTCCGAATTCCAAACTGGCATTTTTCGCGGCCTGTTGACGATGTCGCTCTTCCCCGTCGTGAGCTTTTTGCTGGGCCGAACCCAGCAGACGCTGATGGGCGCAGGCTGATCGCACGGCCCTGAAGCTCGCGAGGACGGATAGCGGTGGTGTGGCGAGAAGCGCAACGCTACAAACGTTTTAGCCGCCGCGCAGCAATCCTGGCGGGGGGTCAAGCCTTGCTTGTCTCCGCTCTCTCGGCTCGCCTTTACCAACTCCAGATCGTCGATTCGGATCGCTATAAGCTCCTGGCCGATGAGAACAGTCTCAGCCTGAGGCTCCTAGCCCCGCCACGCGGGCGAATCCTCGATCGCTTCGGCACCCCCCTCGCCGACAATCGCCAGGACTATCATCTCGTGATCGTCGCCGAGCAGGCGGGCGACATCGCGGCAACACTGGCCGCACTCGCCACCTTGATTGATCTCGGCGAGGCCGATCGCAGACGAGTTTTACGTGAAGTGCGGCGCAGGCACTCATTTATCCCTGTCGAGATCCGCGCGAATCTAAGCTGGGACGAAATGGCTCGGATCGAGGTGGCGGTGCCAGAACTCCCCGGTGTCTCGATCGAGCAGGGTCTTACCCGGCAATATCCCTTCGGCGAAACCGCTGCGCATTCAGTGGGCTATGTCGCTGCAGTCTCCGAGCAAGAACTGACCGGAGATCCATTGCTTGAGCTGCCTGATTTCCGCGTCGGCAAGAGTGGAATTGAGAAATCTCTGGATTTGGTGCTGCGCGGCACCGCCGGGACTCGTCAAGTCGAAGTCAACGCTTTCGGCCGGATTGTGCGAGAACTCGCCCGCGTCGAACCACAGCCCGGAAAAGATGTCGTGGTTGGGCTCGATATCGCGATGCAGGCTTTCGTGACCCGTCGGTGCAGCGACGAGCAAAGTGTGTCTAGCGTGCTTCTCGACGCGGTGTCCGGGGAGGTGCTGGCGCTGGTGTCAAGCCCGAGCTTTGATCCGACAGCGTTTTCCAGCGGGCTCAGCCCGACAATGTGGCGACAGCTCTCGACCGATCCCCGGCATCCGCTGATAGACAAAGTGATCGCCGGGGTCTACCCGCCGGGGTCTACGTTCAAGCCGGTGGTTGCATTAGGCGCACTGGCGGCCGGAGTGCTCACGCCGGCGACGGCGATCACCTGTCCGGGCTACCTTCGGTTGGGCAATGCTGTGTTTCACTGTTGGCGGCATGGCGGGCACGGCACGCTCCACCTGCGTGACGCCATCAAGGAATCTTGCGACGTGTTCTTTTACGAGACAGCACGGCGACTGGGGATACATCGGCTGGCAGCAATGGCTCGCCGCTTCGGCTACGGCGCCCCGCTTGGTTTTGACATTCCGGGCGAGCGGCCCGGGCTGATCCCGACCCGCAAATGGAAGCTTGCGACGACCGGAACCACCTGGGAACTGGGGGAGACGTTGATCGCGGGCATCGGGCAAGGATCGGTGCTCGCCACTCCTCTGCAGATTGCGACCATGGTGGCCCGTATGGTGACTGGCCGAGCCGTCGTGCCGCGCCTGGTTCGGGACGCCGGGGTGATGCTGCCGGGCGTCGGCTCACCGAGCCCTGATTTTCCGTCGCTCGGCGTCGATCCAGCAGCGCTCGCTCTCGTTCTCGACGGGATGAACGCAGTCGTCAACGAACCGGGCGGCACCGCTTACGCCCAGCGAATCACCGAGCCCGGCCTCGCCATGGGCGGAAAATCCGGCACCTCCCAAGTGCGACGGATCACCCAGTATGAACGGGAACATGGGTTGCGCAAGATCGCCGAGATCCCATGGAAGGATCGTGATCACGCCCTTTTTGTCGGTTTTGCGCCCGTCGGTTCACCGCGTTATGTTTGTGCCACCGTAGTCGAGCACGGTGGCGGCGGTTCCGCCGTGGCCGGGCCGATTTGTCGTGACGTTCTGCGCGAGGTACAAAGGCGCGACCCGGCCCGGAAGGTTCCCCCGCTTCCTTCGGTCGACAAGACCGCGATCTCCTCCCCACCCTCCGAGCCGCCGTCGGATACCATAGGCGGGTGAGTTTGGCCGGTTTCGATACCAAGCTCGGGCGACCCGAGCGGAAATTGGCGGATAGAATTCTCGGCATCAGCTGGGGTCTGGTGTTGCTGATCACTATAGTCGCGTGCTTTGGAATCGTAATCCTGTATTCGGCCGCCGACGGAAATATGCAACCCTGGGCGGCCAAGCAGATGATGCGCTTCGCAATTGCCCTGATCCCGATGCTTGCCGCGGCACTCCTGGGTATTCGGCACTGGTTCCGTCTCGCCTATTGGACTTACTCAGTCACTTTATTGCTTGTAGCCGCGGTCGATTTGCACGGTTTTGTCGGCATGGGGGCGCAGCGTTGGATCGATCTTGGAGTCATCCAGCTGCAACCATCCGAACTGATGACCGTGGCGTTGGTTCTCGGTCTGGCACGCTATTTTCATCATCTCGGCAATGAAGATGATCCGAAACTCCGCTCGTTGATTCCTCCGTCTCTGATGATTCTCCTTCCGGCGGCGCTAGTGCTCAAACAACCGGATCTCGGCACCGCGGTCCTACTGATGCTGACCGGAGCGGCGATGTTTTTCCTCGCCGGAGTCCGCCTGCGCTTCTTCGTGTTGATGGGTGCAACGGCAGGAGCGGCGATACCGGTCGTGTGGCGTTTCTTACGCGATTATCAAAAGAGCCGGATATATACTTTTCTCGATCCCAATAACGATCCTCTCGGGGCAGGCTACCATATTCTTCAATCAAAAATTGCATTAGGTTCAGGCGGCCTGTTCGGCAAGGGCTTCCTCCTCGGGACCCAGAGCCATCTCAGCTTCTTGCCAGAGAAACATACCGATTTTATTTTTACCACTTTGGCCGAGGAGTTTGGCCTGATCGGCGCATTAGGCTTGCTTGCTCTATACTGTGTAATTATCGTGTATGGCTTTATGATATCTCTACATAATCGTAGCGAGTTTGGCAGACTTTTGGGGGCGGGGGTTGTCTGCAATGTTTTTCTCTACGTGTTCATCAATACGGCGATGGTAACAGGCCTCATTCCCGTTGTCGGCGTCCCGTTGCCGCTGATTTCCTATGGTGGAACTGCAATGTTGACCGTCATGTTCGGTTTCGGTTTGCTGCTGAGCGCGTGCGTAGACCGCGAGGTGCGCCTGAACCGGGCGGGTGATCGCCAGCCCGATTAGGGTATACCGTCTCAGTTATTTTGGTCGCGCCCACGGTCAACGCCGCCTAGGATCGCGCCGATAACCGATCGCGCCGAGGCGGAGGGAGAGGATGGCGGAGAAGGATCCGGCGGAGAGTGGGCGCCGACTTCATGTGACGACGCTTTTGGTCGCATCGCGCCGTGCGCTCGACAACGCGCTCGCCGAACTCGGCTTTGCCGAAGATGACGACCGGGTCGTCGAGCATGATGGCCGCTTGGCTTTTCTGACCTGCTCGCACGAGGAGGACAGCGACGATCTGTTTGCACTCGTTACCGAGCTATCGGCCCGCAGCGAGAGCTGGGAATTGCAATCAAGAGTAGACACCGAGCCTGGCCGCGCGATTTATCTGTCGCTGGCCCGCTACCGCCCTGTCGAGGCGCTGGATGCCGCGGTCGAGGAGGAACCGGAGCCGGAAGGTGTGGAGAGCCCGGTTCACGACGTCGAGACAGCAGAAGGACTTCAGGCGCTCAAGCGCATCTTGAAGCGGATCGAGCCGGCCGATGCTTTTGCGACGATTCGCCCCGGGCGCGACGGGCGGGCTACCGCCCGAATTTTGCGGCGTGGCTCCCGCCGGTTGCTGGCCTCAGCAATGGCCGCTGACGAGGCGACCTTGCGCGGTGTGATTCGGGAGATCCTGCCCAATGTTATGCTCGATGTGGCAATGAAGCCCCCCAGCTGAATTCGGTCTGGAACACTGCCATCTTCCGAACAATCCTACCCTCGCAGCCGTACAGCGCCGAGTTTGACCGACCATCGCGACAGCCGGAAGGTGCGATTAGCGGTCGCCGGCCTTAGCCGCTCTGACACGGCGTTATTCCTCAGGCCCGATTTTTGCGTCAGGACCTCGCGCGCGAGAGCGGCCGAGATTGATAACCGGCGACTCTTATTTGGCGTTAACCCGCAGCATGGCGATCCGCGCTATCGTATCGCAAAACCTGTGGAGCGGATCATGAGGGGTGCGAGCATCATCAGCGCAGGTCTGCGGCGAGGCATCAGCGCAGCATCCACCTCGGCAGTCCTGCTCGGCCTCACGCTCGGCGCGGCCGGTTGCTCAACGGTCGACGGTGGCTATTCGGCCTTCCCATGGATCGGGACCCGGACGACGGTGACGAGTTTTGCCCCTTTGGTGAGCGAGGTTATCCCTGCCGTCGTCAATGTCTCAGCGGTCCAGAGACCTGGCAAGGTGGTGGACGAGACGCCGACCGTCGGCGCCAGCCCAGTCAAGGACCGCGGCACCGTTTCGGGGCTGCCGCCCTCGGCGCTCGACCAACTGCTACGCCGCTTCTTCGACGATCAGCAACGCAGGGCTGGTCCAAGACCGCCCGGACTGGCGTTGGGTTCGGGTTTCATCATCGACCCAGACGGTTACGTTGTCACCGACGACCATGTGCTGGAAAACTCTGACAATGTTACAGTGACCTTTCACGACGGGACGCAGCACCGGGCTCGGATCGTCGGCCGCGACTCGCTGACCGATCTGGCGCTGCTCAAGGTCGACGCTCCGCGCCCCCTGCCCTACGTGCGCTGGGGCGACAGCGATGCCGCCCGAGTCGGCGACTGGGTGCTGGCGATCGGCAATCCCTTCGGCCTTGACGACACGGTCAGCAGCGGGATCATTTCCGCCCGCGGCCGCGACATTCACTCCGGCCCCTACGACGATTTTCTGCAGATCGACGCATCCATCAACCGCGGGAATTCCGGTGGCCCGACCTTTGACCTTCGCGGCGAGGTCATCGGCATCAATAGCGCGATCTATTCGCCCAACGGCGGTTCGGTCGGCATCGGCTTCGCCATCCCAGCCAACCTCGCTAAGCCCATCGTCGATCAGCTGAGAGACCATGGAAGGGTTCAGCGCGGATGGCTCGGTGTCCAGATTCAGGAAGTGACGCCGGAGATCGCTCGGGGCTTCGGGTTAGCTAAACCGGCGGGTGCGCTCGTAGCTGGACTCAGCGCCAACGGCCCCGCCGCCCGGGCCGGTTTCGCTCAGGGCGATGTGATCCTCGCGGTCAACGGTCATGATGTGGGTAGAATGCGGGACCTGCCGCTGGTCGTCGCCGAAATGCCGGTGGGACGATCGGCCGATGTTTCCGTGTGGCGGCACGACCGGGAAATTACCCTTCGGCCGGTCATCGGCCAGATGCCGGAAACCCTCGAAACCGCCGACAACGGGCAAGGCGAAAACGAGGCTCCTCAGAAGAGCCCGATCGACGTGACCGCCGGTCTCAAGCTTGCCCCGTTGACCGCCGAGCAGCGGCGGCGGCAGCGGATCCCGAGCAATATCAATGGCGTTGTCGTGACCGCGATCGGGGACGGCAGCCCGTTTGCCGAGCTTGATCTGGTACCTGGCGACGTAATCCAGACGATCGACCAGCAGCCGGTGGCCTCACCCAGGGACGCCCTGGCCAAGATCGAGGCCGCCGCAGCCAGCGTCAACAAGACCGTGCTGATGTTGATAAATCGGCACGGAACCAGCCGTTATCTGGCACTCTCGTTGGCTAATCATCCAGGCGGCGGCGGTAATGGCTGATCGCTCGTCTGTGCCGCTCACACTCGATTTTCTTCCGACCTCGCGGCAGATGCAGATGCCACCCGCGGCAGCGTCACTCGGCCGCAGCGAACTGTAACCGCTGACCCCGTAACTCGGCGACACGGGCTTGCGTGTAGAGATCGGTCCAGTTGGACAATGCGAAATCTGTGACCTGGCGCGGGTCATACTCGCGATCGGCGATGCGAATCTCCTTACCGCCGATGTGGACGGCGCGCAGTCGGCGGCGATCCTGCAACACGCCGATATTGGCGAGCGGCGATGCGTCAAAGGCGACGAAATCAGCGGCGCGACCCGGTTCGAGCGTGCCGATCCGGTCGCCCCCGGTCATAAACCGCGCGTTGACCTCGGTCGCCGCGCGTAGCGCCCCGGCGGGGGAGAACCCAAGGTCATTTACAAAAAGTTCGAGTTCGCGTGCGTGCCATTCTCCATAGGGGGTCACGGCAAAGCCGGTATCGGTTCCGGTCATCATCGGAACGCCAGCGGCACGCGCCTTTTTCCAATTGACGCAGCCGATCTCGTACTCGCGCTGGGCATGGCCGGGACGTCCCTTCTGGTAGGCTGGCTCGTGCGACTGAGTAAAGTCGATTGTGTTGCGTGGGTGGGTCAGGGTTGGGCACAGCGCGCTGCCGGTCTCCAGCATCGCAGCGATGCATTCGCCGTCGAGATGGTTGGCGTGGAAGATCAGGTCGATGCCGGTGCGCGCGGCATAGAGGGTCGCCTCGCGGCCACGGGCATGCGCCACCGCCTTCTTACCAAGCCGGTGGATCTCGCGGACCATGACCTCGGTCTCTTCCTGATTGAAAGCGGCGACCAATTCCCCGTTCTCACGCCGCTGGATGCCGTCTAGCGCGATCTTGATGCAGTCGACGCCGTCCTTAACCTGACGGCGGATCTCCTCGACCGCCTCGGCGGCGGTGGTGACGAGTTTGCCGATCGAGGTTTCGGGCGCTCCGATCCAGGTCGGGTACCAGTCGGTCAAACCTTGATGCGTGGTCAGATATCGCCCTGCTGCCATAACTCGCGGGCCATCGAACAGTCCAGCTCGGATCGTGTTGCGGATTGACAGGCTGATCTGGCCGGCATCCCCGGGCGAGCAGATTGCGGTGAAGCCGGCGGCGACGACCTTTTGGGCAAAAAACAGGCCGCGGAGCGCGCGGAATTCGAGCGGACTATAAAGATCGATGTCCTCTTCGCTCTTGGCGTTACCGTAGGCGAGGTGGGTATGCACGTCGATAAGCCCGGGCATCACGAACAGCCCCGAGTAGTCGAGCATCCGGTCAGCCCGCGCACGCCGGGGCGCGCCGGGTTCGGCGCCGACATAGTCGAGCGTTCCCTCCCCATCAAAAACGAGGATTTGGCCGTCCTGAGCGTCGTTTTCGCGCCCGGTGAAAAGCTGGCCGCAACGCACGAAAGTCTTCATCGGACGGACTCCTGCCGAAATAAGGCGATGTCAACGCCTCGCCCGTTCGCCGACATCGCATCAAGCTCTGATCGTAGCACAAGTGCAGGCCTGGTCATGCTCGGAATCCCCGATGCTCGGCGAGCGTTCCAGACCTCCGGTGCCGGCCCTCTTAGACCTGCTCAATCGAATTAAAGTCCCAATTCTGATTGGGAGGGTTGGCGCCGATGCGCAGTGTCGACTTGTCGGGAAAATAATACGGAGGGACCGGCAAATTATAAGGTGCCGGAACATATTTGAACACGTGACCGGCCAGATCGTATTTTGAACCGTGGCAAGGACAGAAATACCCGCCGAGCCAATCAGGTACTGGATTGACCGGATCAGGGTTAGGAAAGAAGCTCGGAATGCAGCCCAGATGAGTACAGATCCCTACCAGCACCGAGTATTTGGGGTCGATTGAGCGATGCCAGTTCTTTGCGTAGGGCGGTTGCTGGTTTGCCTCGGATTGGGGATCGCTCAGGCGCTCGATCAGTTTGGGATCTTGCAGCATTTTGACCAGCGGTGGCGTCCGATCGACGACAAAAATCGGCTTGCCACGCCACAGCACGATGATCTGCTGGCCAGGCTGAACCTTGCTCAGATCAACCTCGATCGGCTCACCGGCTGCTAGAACGTCGGCGGCCGGGTTCATCGAATCGATCAGGGTGTACGCAGCGGCGCCGGCCCCGAGGACCCCCATCGCCCCGGCGACCAGGATCAGAAAGTCGCGGCGCGTCTCCTCCGGGCCGCCGCCATGTCCGGCGGCAGCGTTGGAAACAGAATAGGCTTCATCGGTCATCGCGTTTTCCGTTCTCTGGGCGAGCGCATGCCCGGCAGACTATGACGGGCTTCCCTTTTCGGGCAACCAACGCCGGTCGTGCTGGTGCCACGATCGTGGTCGGTGCTACGATCGGTCACAGCCATACCAGTCCGACGCCTAAATTATCGCGAGAGTTCACGATATGAAAATCGCGCGAATCGAGAGCTTTATCCTGGGTACCGGCAGTTCAAAGGATCTGCTGTTCTGCCGCGTCGAAACCGAGGATGGGCTTTACGGCTGGGGCGAGGCCTATGTCACGCACGGCAAGGAGACGGTCGTCGCCGAATGCATTCGGGTGATGGCGCCGCAGGTGATCGGCCGCAGCGTCTTCAATATCCGCCACACCGGCCAGATCCTGTTCGACGATTTTGCGATCAAGCGCAGTTCGGTAGAATTGTTGGCGGCCTGGAGCGCAGTCGAGATCGCCTCCTGGGATATTCTTGGCAAGCACACCGGGCTTCCGGTCTACAACTTGATCGGCGGCGCCTCGCGGGAGCGGGTACGAATCTACGCCAACGGCTGGTCGCGCGGATCAACGATCGAGGAAGGAGTTGAGCGCGGCCTGAAGGTCAAGGCGATGGGCTTCACCGCCGCCAAATTCGATCCATTCCCCGGCCCCTGGCGCAGTTTTGTCGACCGCCGCGACGAGGATTTCGCGATTGATTACGTCCGGGCAATGCGCCAGGCGCTGGGCCCCGATTTCGAGATCCTGATCGAGGCGCACCGCCGCTTTGCCCCGGCGCATGCGATCCGCATCGGTCATCGCCTCGCCGAGTTCGGCATCGACTGGTACGAGGAGCCTTGCCTGTCCGAAAACATCGACCTGGTTGCCGAAGTGCGTCGCGCGGTGCCGATCCCGATCGTCACCGGCGAGGCGATCTATACCAAGGAGGCGTTTTTCGAGTGCGTGGCCAAGCGAGCCGCCGATATTCTGAACCCCGACATCTGTGTCGTCGGCGGGATCACTGCGATGCTCGATATAGCCGCGATGGCGCAGCCGCACGCGGTGGTCATGGCACCGCACAATTACAACAGCACCCTGGCCGGCCTCGCCGCAACCGTCCATCTCTCGGCGGTCATCCCGAATTTTCGCATCGCCGAGTATTTCGTGAATTTCGCCGATGTGTGCCGCGACATCGCCACGTTATCCTTGACCGTGCAAAATGGCTGGATCGACCTGCCGACGGCCCCGGGATTGGGCATCGATATCGATATCGACAAGCTACGCGCCCGCCCGCATCAGGAAATGACCGGTCGCGGCTTCCGCCAATACTGGGAGGAATACCCCCGTAAAGGCTATGCCCCGAGCCTCCGCGGATAAATTGGTATGATGAGCGTTCCGATACCGTTCGACTGTTACCGGGGCGAGGTTCTCCCCGCATGGATCGATTTGAATGGCCACATGAATCTCGCCTATTACATCGTGCTGTTCGATTATGCGACCGACCTGCTCTTCGAGACAATCGGGATTGGCCGGGATTACAAGCGCGCCACCAACCATGGGACTTTCGTCGTTGAGACCCATAATCTCTATGAACGCGAATTGCTAGCAGGCGAGCGGGTCCGGGTTGTCAGCCAGATCGTCGGCGCCGACGACAAGCGCCTGCATCTGGCACACGAGATGTTCCGCCTTACCACCGGAGAGCGCTCGGCAATGCAAGAGCTGATGTTCCTGTCGATCGACCTCGCCAAACGCCGGGTCGTGCCATTCCTGCCAGAGGCACGTCAGCAGGTCGCGGCAGCGGCCGAGGCCCACGCAGGCCTCCCGCGACCGCCTTGGCTCGGCCGCCATATCGCGATCCCGGCTTAAGCTGCCTCCAACGCGGTATTGCCGGCTGCCGCCGGATCAGGACGGGTATTCGAGAGCTTGCCCGCGACCTTGCTTCAAATCACCGTAGCGCGTTGTGGATCAAATAATCGGCAAAATCAGCCGGCTTCAGCTTGATTTCCACGCGCCCGCCATCGCCGGCCAGAGCTCGAGTTACCAACAGATGATTCTCGACTTGGGGCGCGGTGAGGCGGAACACCCCGACGGCGCCTTTGAGCTTTGGGTAAAGATTGGGATCGATCATCTTCTCCTTGCGAGCGAGGCGCGCCAGCACCTCTTCCTCACTCGCATCGACCTGGCGTTTGCGCACGATCGTCCAGTCGGTTTCCGCAGCCCAGCCCGCCGCGGCCAACGCCTTTGGATCGCCTTCGGCTACCCCGATCTTGTAGATGTGCCGGCCGAGCCCGACATCCGACGCCCAGCGACCGAGCTTCGCGCTTCGCGCGACGTAGAGAGATCCCATCGCGCCCCTCCGAACGGATCAGCAGGAATAGACGAGTTCGCCGTCCGTTTTAACTAAGTCTGCTACCCGAAGCCAATAACCGGGATTTGCCGCATGCCCTTTCTGATCGGCGCCGCAACCGCGGCAACAACCTTGGCAAGTATGGCGTTTGGCCAGATCGACGCCGGTTTCGCCGCGTTCGGCGTCCTCCTCGCCGCGATTATTCTGATGACCTTGCGGGAGGAATGACAAATCCGCTCCGCTGCGCCAGTTCGTCGCAGGCTTTAAAATCCCGGGCCGGAGCATAGGGTGGGCGCAATTCCGCCGCACGGCCGATACAGAGTTACGAAGTGACACAAAGGGAAACATTTCGTTAAACTCCTATCCCTGAGCCTTAGCTGAGGCAAGGGGTGGGGGTATCGAAGAATGCGGCGATCTTTGATGGCTGGGGTTTATGCCTTGGCCGCGGGCGTGATAGCGCTGTTTAGTCCTCCAGCGGCAGCGATCGGGCTCGATCCGGCCTTTCACAAGGCTTTGATTGGCCCGAGCCGGGCCATCGGGGTCGTCGTCTGGAGCCACGGCCGCTCGATCGACGCCGAAGATTGGAAATCGCCGACACCGCCCTATCTGCGGATCCTGCGCGATTCGGGCTGGGATGTCCTGCGCTTCGATCGGCTGCGGGACGACGACACGTTGGGCGGCAGCACTCGTCGGCTCGTCGGCATCGCCGCGCAGCTCAAAAATCGGGGGTATCGGCGCATCGTGCTTGCCGGCCAATCCTTTGGCGCATTTCTCGCACTGATGGCAGCCGATAGTTCGGACGATGTCGATGCCGTCGTGGCGACCGCACCCGCCGCGTTCGGCGACTTTGAAGATTGCTATCGGACCTGGCGCCAGAATGCGACCAGGCTCTACCCGTTGCTGGAACAGATCAAACGCGCTCGCGTCATGCTGTTTTTCTTCCACGGCGACGATTTCGATCCGGGCGGGCGTGGCGAGGCCTCGCGGGCAATCCTGTCCCGCCGCGGCCTCGGCTTTGCGGTGGTCGATCAGCCGGCCTATCTCACCGGCCACTGGATTTCGTCCAGCGGGTTGTTTTTCCGGCGGTTCGGCGACTGCGTGCGCGATTTCGTCGGTGACAACGGCTTGAAAGGCGAGTTTGCCTGCCGGCCGGTGTGGGGAGAGGCACCGAGCGCCGAGCTGCGCTTACCAGGTGGGCTCCTGCGATCGCAGCCCGTTGCACCGACCCGGCTGGCGGCTGTTGGTGCATCGACGCCTGGATCCGCTGCCGCACCTCCGCTGGGCAGCGGCGGTGCCGGTCAAGAGACCTGGTATGGCTTCTATCCGAACGGACGGGAAGTTCTCATCGCGATCGAGGAGGTGCATGGGCGAGATCTGACCGCGATCTACGCGATCGGACCCGGGATCGACGAAAACGAACCAGCCGAATGGAGCCGGCGCAAGGGTCACATCGTCGGGCGTAAGCTGGTTTTCGCACAGGATGGCGACAGCACCTTGCGCTTCCGCGCGCGCTACGATGGTGGGCTCAGCGCCACGTGGATCTCGCCCGACGGCAAAACCACGATGAACGCGACACTGCGACGCATCGACCCGTCCTCGTTACCGACACGCGCTGCCGCGCGGTGAAACTCAACCCCAATACCGGCCGCTACCGCCGATCGCGACGACAACGAGACCAAGCAGCAAGTTGACGGTGACGATGATCCGGATTTGACCAAGTTGGCGACCGCTCTCGACCCAGTCCCGGCGCGCCACCGCCTCGCGAAACCGGCGCCACGGAGCGAAATAGAGGTGCAGGAATAGCACCATCATCAAGATGCCGAGCCCTTGCATGAGCTGAATGTACAGGCCGATCGTCCGGAAGCCGCCATAGACATCGAATATCAGCGCGTAGCCGCTTACCAGCAGCAAGACTATCGCCGCGATGACCCAGGCGAAAAAACGGCCAAGCACGCGCGACCACAAATCCAGGCGCGGCCCCGGTTCGAGCAGCGCCGCGGCGGGGCGCAGCACCTGATGGGCAAAGAACATACCGCCGACCCAGACGACGGCCGAGAGAATGTGAACAATCAGTGCGACAATCGCCAGCGCCGCCGTTGCCGCCATTGGCTCAGACGCCGTATGCAGGAGTTTTGCGGGCAAGACCGCCAAAGGCGTCGAGCATGCGTCCCCGCCACGCGGCAACCGGATCGTCGGCGGCCAGAAGCTCGAAATCGCTGATTGCGCGCGCCCACTGAAAGGCGCCGAAGACAATGTAATCAGCGTAGCTTTGGCTGGCTCCGCCGAGAAATTGCTGGCGCTCGACAGTGCGACGCAGTGGTGCCAGGCTCTCGCGAAAGGCGGGAAGCCGCGCCGCGCGGTCCTTGACGACATTTTCGAGGGTCGTGCCGAACCGTTCCTCGCGCGATTGCCGGAAATAGGCTTGGTCGCTCGGTGCGATGTGGCGATAGATGTCGAGCACGACCAACCCTACCAACCCCGCCTGCAGCACGGTCTCAGTCCAGTTCTGCACGAAACGGGTCAGCGCCCGCCCGGTCTGAGCGCCAAACAGTGACGGACGGTCCGGATACCGTGTCTCCAGATATTCGGCGATCGCCGTCGAATCATGGATGACGCGGTCGCCATCGATGATGACCGGGACACGGCCGGCATTGGGTGACGGCAGCTTGTCCTTTTCGGTGAACCGCCACGGTATGGTCTCGACCTCGAGACCCTTGTGGGCGAGCGCCATTTTGGTGCGCCAGCAAAAGGGACTGAAGCGGCGGTCCGCCTCGGCGCCGGCGAGATCGTACATGGTAATGGGCATATTCCTCCTCCAGCAGGATCAGGGTGCCGCGCCCCACTATGGCCGCCTCCCGGTGCGGCGCAAGGGCTGCCGATCGGCCCGCGCGGTCTTCGGCGCGAGGTTATCGTTGCTTGGTGGGAAATATCATTCGCCCGCCCGATCGCGGTGGCCGGCTGACTTCTTGCCGTCCGTTCCGGCCATGCTATAACCGCGCCTTCGCTGGGGGAGGACGCGGTTGCCCACCGTCTTCGTGCTCAACGGCCCCAATCTGAACCTGCTCGGGGTCCGCGATCCGTCGGTATACGGTCATCATACCTTAGCGGATATCGAGGCGCGCTGTCGCGTTCGCGCGACTGCGCTCGAGCTGCAAATCAATTTTCGCCAGACCAATCATGAAGGCCAGCTCGTCGACTGGATTCAGGAGGCGCGCGAATTGGCCGATGGGATCATCCTGAACGCCGGCGCGCTGACCCACACCTCGGTCTCGGTACTCGATGCTCTCTCTGCCGTCGGGCTTGCCGGTGATCGAGGTGCATCTGTCGAATATCTTTCGGCGCGAGCGCTTTCGCCACCATTCCTATGTGAGCCTCGCGGCGCGCGGCGTGATCTGCGGCTTGGGCGCCCATGGTTACGAACTGGCGCTCGAAGCGGTCGCGAACCTGATCGAGGGTCAACCGGCCGAGGGCGATCGGTGAGGTTCGGCGGCCGCCGCCCGCTATTGTCTCCCGACCCCGACCTGATCCGCACGCTCGCCCACCTGCTGAGCGAAACCGGCCTGACCGAGATCGAATACGCGGTCGGTGACCGGCGCGTCCGGGTGGCTCGCGCCCTGACCGCAACGGTGATCTCCCCGGATCCGATCGCGGCATCCGGGGTTGCCGTGCCGAGCGACGATGCGGGCAGCCTCACCGGTCATCCTGGTGCCGTGACGGCGCCGATGGTGGGAACCGCCTATCTGGCGCTCCAGCCCGGAGCGCCGGCTCTCGTGCGCCTCGGTGAGACCGTCGTCGAAGGTCAGCCATTGTTGATAATCGAAGCGATGAAAGTCATGAACGAGATCCGCGCGCCTCGAGCCGGTAGAATCGTGCAAATTTTGGTCGCCGACGCGCAGCCGATTGAATACGGCGCGGTGCTGATGTTGCTTGAATGATCCTAATTCGCCGCCGGCGTTCCCCACCACCGCGCTGCGCAAAGCCGGATGCTTAGCCGGCCACCGATGAACCGAGCTGACGCAATCCAGGCGAAAAGGGGGGCAAAAGCTGTGCTTTTCCGCCAACGCCACGCCTGCAAGTTCAGCGCAATATCCCGTTTTCTGGGTTAGCGTCCGGCGTCGTGGTGGAAAATTGGGGTGAGCGCGCGCAGGGCGCAATGGCCGGTAACATTGGAGTTCGGCGCGGGCGTGAGCGACGGGTGGTCAGCAGGAAGGCCGGCTAAGGTGGAGGTGCAAACGCTTCACCGAGAGCCCGCCCGAGGACCCGATGACCAGGACAGAATGGCGCTGGCCGAGCCGCTGCAGAAGAGCGGCGATGGTGATTTTCTACGTGGCGTGCCGGAGGCTGTCTCCGCCACTCCCCTATCATCGCGCCAGGCGGCGACCCGCGGAAGGCGTCCCTCACCGAGAGTTTACATCGCCACCGTGCTGCGCCCACAACGATCAGCCTCGCGGCCGATCGGGCGGTCGCCCGGTCCGTGGCGCCGCATTCATGTGTACGCGGGGGTGGAATAGTCGGCCACGGAGCGGCGGCGTAGGGCCGCTGCGTGGCGGCGTAAAAGCCGGCGACTTGCGAGGCTGTCCTTTTCGGGTTTCGGAAGGGACGGTCGGGGGTGTTTCAGGTGGAGGTATATGCGGCGGTTCGCCGGTATGTGCTGCTTGAGGGGCATAGCCGGCGGGAAGCGGCGGGGGTGTTCGGGCTGAGCCGGGACACGATCGCCAAGATGTGTCGGTTTTCGGCGCCGCCGGGCTACCAGCGGACCAGGCCGCCGGAGAAGCCGAAGCTGGGACCGTTGACGCCGATGATCGACGCGATCCTGGAGGCGGACCGGAGCGCGCCAGCTAAGCAGCGTCACACGGCCAAGCGGATTTTCGAGCGGCTGCGGGCCGAGTACGGGTATGCCGGCGGCTACACGGTGGTGAAGGATTACGTCCGGCTGAAGCGAACGCGGATGAAGGAGGCGTTCATGCCTCTGGCGCATCCGCCCGGTCACGCTCAGGTGGATTTTGGCCAGTGCATCGGCATCGTCGGCGGCGTGCGCACGGTGATGCACGTATTTTGCTTCGCTCTTCCCCATTGCGACGAGCCGTTTGTGAAGGCCTATCCGGCGGAGACGACGGAAGCGTTCCTGGACGGGCACGTCTCGGCTTTTGCCTTTTTCGGCGGCGTGCCGCTGTCTATCCTCTATGACAATACCAAGCTGGCAGTAGCGCGGATCCTGGGCGATGGCCAGCGCACCCGTACCCGTGCCTTTACCGAGCTGATCAGCCACTTCCTGTTCCGGGACCGCTTCGGCCGGCCGGGCAAGGGCAACGACAAGGGGAAGGTGGAGGGGCTGGTGAAGTACACCCAGCGCACCTTCATCACCCCGCTGCCGCACGCGGCCTCGTTCGAGGCGCTGAACGCGGCGTTGGCGCAGCGGTGCCGCGCGCGTCAGGGCGAGCATGCCGGCCGGCATGCAGAGACGATCGGCGAGCGGCTTGTGCGCGATCTGGCGGTGCTGGGCGGCATTCCCGAGGGTCTGTTCGAGCCTTGCGAGAAGAAGCCGGCCAAGGTGTCGTCGACCGGGCTGGCCCGTTACCGGATGAACGACTACTCGGTCCCGACCCGCTTCGCCTTCCAGAGTGTCCTGGTGAAGGGCTTCGTCGATGAGGTGGTCGTCGTCGCCGGCTCGGAGATCATCGCCCGCCACGGTCGGATCTACGGCCGGGATCAGTTCGTGTTCGATCCCAAGCATTACTTGGCGCTCCTGGAGCAGAAGCCCGGGGCGTTGGACCAGGCGGCACCGCTGCAGAGCTGGACCTTGCCCGAGGGTTTCCAGCGCATCCGCCGTCTGCTCGAGAGCCGCATGGGCAATCGCGGCAAGAAGGAGTTCATCCAGATCCTGCGGCTGATGGAGGCATTCGAGGAAACGATCGTGGCCGCCGCCGTCGTGGACGCCATGCAGCTCGGCGCGATCGGCTTCGATGCGGTCAAGCAACTCGTGCTGGCCCGCATCGAGCGGCGTCCGGCCCGGCTCGATCTGGCCCGGTATCCCTATCTTCCCGCCGCCCAGGTGAAGACCACAGCGGCGGCCGATTATGCCGCTCTGCTATCGCGGAGCGCAGCATGACCGCCGCCCCGCCCCAGGTGCTGCTCGCCCATCACCTGAAGACGCTGAAGCTGCCGACTTTCCTGCGCAAGTACGAGAAGGTCGCCGGCGAGTGCGCCCGGGAGGGCGTCGATCATCCCCGTTATCTGCTGCGTCTGGCCGAGCTGGAGCTGATCGACCGGGAGCGCCGTCTGGTCGAGCGGCGTATCCGCGATGCCCGCTTCCCGGCGGTGAACAGCCTGGATACCTTCGACTTCACCGCCATGCCCAGCCTCAACAAGCCCCTGGTATTGGAGCTGGCGCGCTGCGAGTTCGTCGTTGCCCGCGACAACATCATCGTGCTCGGCAACAGCGGCACCGGGAAGACCCACATTGCGCTGGCTCTGGGCCTGGCCGCGTGTCAGCGCGGTTTCTCCGTTACCTTTGTCACTGCCGCCGGCCTCGTCCACCAACTCCAGGAGGCGCGCGACGAGCGCAGACTGTTGCGGCTGCAGCAAAACCTGGCCGCCGCAAAGCTGCTGATCATCGACGAACTGGGCTACATCCCGCTCTCTCAGACCGGGGCGGAGCTGTTGTTCGAGGTCTTCAGTCAGCGCCATGAGCGAAGCTCGACGAGCGTAACCTCCAACCTGCCGTTCGAGGAATGGACCAGTGTGTTCGGCTCCGAGCGCTTGACCGGCGCGTTGCTCGACCGGCTCACCCACCACGTCCACATCCTGGAGATGAACGGCAACTCCTATCGCCTGAAACACTCCAAGGCCCAACGCCGACGCCAGCTCGCTCAGGATGCCGGTCTCGCGGTCGATCCGGACACCGGCGAAATCCCCGACACCTGATCCAACCGAGCCGCCGATATGCAGAGGGCCCCCGCGGGGGCCCTCTGCATATCGATCAACCACCGCCCCAATGGCCGACTTTTACGCCGCCCCCGTGGCCGGCTTTCCGTCCGCCGTTGACACATACCGCCAGATCAGGTCGCGGCGGGTAGGCTCTGCGTCCAGGGCGCGATAATCGGCGGCGATCGCGACAATCTCGGACGGCTCAGCGCCAAAGCCCTCTTCGACAAGCTCCGTAGCTCTGATCTCGATGAGGGAGGCCGAGACCGCCAGAGTATGCTCGGGGTGATATTGGGTGCCGAGAAAGCCGCCCCCGCATGGGGTTTTTGTGCTTATCGCCTGGATGGCGGAGAGTTCGCTTGCGGCCAGGATCTGGGAGTTCGGCGGCAGCGTTTCGATCTCGTCGAGATGCGAGCAAAGCGCGTCGAAAACGGCCGGACGGGACGCGAGAAGCGGGTGAGCCCGGCCGGCTTCCGTCATGGTGATCGCCCGAGCGATTGGGAGCTCGCGTCCCCGCGGGTTGCGCCGGACGGATCCGCCGAGCGCCACGGCGGCCAGCTGCAAACCCCAGCAGCTCCCCCAAACGGGCACGCCAAGGGCGAAGGCGGCCCGAGCGAAATCGATCTGCCGCGTCACGGAGGGGGTTGGATCGTAGATATGGAGCGGCGAGCCAGGGATCATCACACCGTCGAAGTCCGACAGCGCGGTGCCGAGCGGCAAGGCATCGCCATCGGCAATGTTGAGGGGCGTGCAGCGGATACTCGGGCGATGCAGCTGAACAGCCGAGGCGAACAGCGAAAAGTTGGAAGGGATGCCAAATCCGGTGCGAGCGGCCTGCCAGACCGTCGGCGTTCCCTCGGCAATCAAGATGTTCGGCATCAGATCCCCATTGATTTCCGCTCAGTATATTTAGCGGGGGTCCTGGCTCAACGGCAGCTCGCCGCGCGCATTCCCAATCCGCCGACCGTCAACGAGGATTTCCTCGGATTCTCGTACGTGTTTCGCCCCGGGCGCAGCCAACAGGAAGCGCCACTGGATGCGCTGATCGTCGGGAGCAGGAGGTGAACTTTGTTCTTAGCCTCGCGTGGCCACTTGGAACTTGGCAGCGGGTGCGGGCGCGCCCGGCAAGACCGGAGGCTCCTCCGCAGCGGCCGCCGGCGGCGACTGCGTACACCGCACGGCGAAAACCGCAGCAGCCAGCCCGAGCGCGACAAAGCCGCCGTACAGCGCGATCATGCCGAACGCGTTCCGGTACGGCAGCAACGCGACGACGAAGCTGCCGAGAGCGGCGGCGGCCATCTGCAGAAAGCCCATCAGCCCCGACGCGGTGCCGGCGCGCTGCGGCTGGATGCTGAGCGCCGCTGCCATGACCGCGGGCCCGCTCATGCCGTCGCCGATTTCGGCCAGCCCGATCGGCACGAACAAGAGCCAGACGCTGAGCGGCGCCGTACCCGCCCACAGCGCCATCGCGAGCGCGGCGGCACAGGCGAGCGCCCGGCCGGCAAGCAGCAGCGGCAAGCTCCCGAAGCGCGGCACAAACCGCGCGGCCACAGCATTGCCGAGCATGTAGGTCGCCATCGGCAGCAGGATCATCAGCCCGTAGGTGCTCGGCGGCCGGTGCAGCGCTTCCGCCAGGATGTGCGGCGCGCTGGCGATGAACGTAAACCACGAGGCGCTGGTGCAGGCGCCGCACACCGCAAAGCCGACAAAGGCGGGCGAGCGCAGCAGCGCCAGGTTGGTCTCCGCCATGCCGGCAAGATCGAGCCGGACCCGGTGCCGGTTGGTCTCGCCGAGCCGGATGACGGTCGCAACAAGAACAACGCCGCCCAACCCGCCGAGCACCGCGAAGATCGCCCGCCAGCCAAACCATTCGGCGAGGTAGGCACCGAGTGCTGGCGAGATCGCCGGGGCCAGTGTCATCGCCATCATGACCAGCGCCAATCCGCGCGCCGCCGCCTCGCGCTCATAGACGTCGCGGATCATCGCGCGGCTCAGCACGATGCCGGCGCAGGCGCCGAGCGCCTGCAGAACGCGTCCCGCGATCAGCGCCGGCAACGACCATGCGGCGCCGCACAGCGCCGTGCCGACGAGAAACGCCGCGAGACCGGCGAGCAACACCGGACGCCGCCCGAAGCGGTCGGAAACCGGGCCGTAGACAAGCTGCCCGGCGGCAATCCCGGCGAGATAGAGGCTAAGGACGAGCTGCACATGCGCCGGCGTGTCGGCGAAGGCCGCGACGAGCAGCGGCAAGACCGGCACGACTATATGCAGGCCGCAGAACGCAAGCGCCGTTATCGCCGACAGCAGCGCCAGCGACGGTGCCGGTCTGCCGCTCATCCGGCGCCGGATCGCAGATCCGCCAGGCGCCGGCGCTGGCTGCCGTCGGACGCGAAATTACCCGGCTCGAGCCAGCGTTCGAAGGCGGCGCGCAGCGCGGGCCAGTCGCGGTCGATGACCGAGAACCAGGCGGTGTCGCGGTTGCGCCCGCGGGTGATCATCGCTTGGTGGAATAGGCCTTCATACCGAAAGCCGAGCCGGACCGCGGCGGCGCGCGACGGCAGGTTCAGCGAATCGCACTTCCATTCGTAGCGGCGGTAGCCGAGTTCGTCGAACACCCGGCGCATCATCAGGTACATCGCCTCGGTCGCCGCAGGCCGGCGCTGCAGAAGCGGGCTGAACACAAGGCCGCCGATCTCGATTGTGCCCATCGCCGGCACGCAGTTCTGATAGACCGCGACGCCGACCGCCCGGCCCTGCGCATTGTCGCGGATCGCGTGATAGAGCCGGTCGGGATTGGCGCAGGCGGCGTCGAGCCAGGCGCGGTATCCTGAAAGCGTCGCGAAGGGACCGAAATTGTAATAGGTCCAAAGCCGCCCCTCACGATCCTTGGAATTGGCGTCGAACAATTCGGCGGCATGGCGGTCGGGGTCGAGCGGCTCGACCGTGGCGAAGCGGCCGGCCATCGCGGTTCTCGGCGGGCGCGGCCTCGCCGACCAGCCCTCGATCGGCCAACCGACCGGCTGGCCCAGCTCATTGCGCTGCGGTTCGTGCTCCATGACGCCACAAGGCCAGCACACGCGTTCGGCGGCGTCAACACGCTCCGCCGCCCGCCAAGATCCGTGCAGGGCTGCAGCTCCATCGGCAGCTCAGCGCCAATTAGGCCATTAACCGCAGTCAACCTCTTCAGAATCTATCGTTGCCTCACCGCCTCCCCCATCCGCCTAACAATCTCCCTCAGTATCGCCGCCGGCGTCGCGAAATTCAGCCGCGCGAACCCCGCGTAATCCGCACCAAAGGTCTCGCCAAAATTCAGACCAACCCTGGCCCGCTCCAGAAAGAACTGCCCGGCCGGGCAGGGCAATTCCAGCGCCCGGCAATCGAGCCAGGCCAGATAGGTCGCCTCAGGCAATCGCATGGTCACGGCCGGAAGCTCGGCGGCGAGCGTCGCCGCCAGCCAATCGCGGTTCGCCCGCAACTGCGCGAGAATCTCATCCAGCCACGGCTGCCCGTCATCCCACGCCGCGACCGTGGCATCGACCCCGGTCACCCCCGGCGAGCCAAGCAACCGCGACGGGATGCGCTTCTCAAACCCCTGCTTCAGCGCGGGCGCGCCAAAATGCATGACGGCGCAGCGCAAAGCCGGGATGTTGAAACTCTTGGTTGCTGAGGTGATGGTGATGGTGCGCGCCGCGATCTCCGGATGCAGCGACGCGAGCGGAATATGCGTGTTGCCAGGATAGACGATGTCGGCGTGGATCTCGTCGGACACCACTACCAGATCATGCCGGATCGCGAAGTTCGCCACCTCCTCCAGTTCTCCCCGGCTGAAGGCCCGCCCGGTGGGGTTCTGCGGATGGCAAAATATCAGCATGCGCAGGCGCGGATCATGGGCTGCCTCATAGGCGCCCAAGTCTAGCACCCACCGCATGCCGTCATCGCGCATCGGGTTGGCGATCAGGCGGCGGCCCGTATCCTCGATGGCGCGCATGAAGGGCGGGTAGGAGGGAAGCTGCAACAGGATTGCGTCGCCCGGTTCGCTGAACGCCATGACCGAGGAGAAGCTGGCCTGCACCAGATCGCCGATCGCGATCGTGTCGGCGGGATCGGTGTGCCAGTCGAAGCGCCGTTCCATGCGGCGGACGAAGGCCGCGGCCAGCACGCCGTCGCGCGCGGCATAGCCGAATTCCTGGTCTCGCGTCAGGCGCGCCAGCGCGGCGGTGATCGAAGGCGCGACGCCGAAATCCATGTCTGCAACCCACGCGGGCAGCACGTTGGGCGGAAATTTGTGCCACTTGTTGGTGCGCCGCGCCCGCAACCTAGCGACATCGAAGTCGGTTGCTCCGGTCATTGTCATGCGTCTCCTCTCCACTGTGGCGCGCGACCCGGGGGCGGCGAGAACCAGCGGCGTTATCCCCCGGCCGCGACGCCTAGGATAGGGCCGAATGGCGGCTGTGAGGGGATGGTGTGCGCGCCAATATGTGCTGGATAAGCATGCTCGCGCCGCCGCCGCATACCTGCCCATCCTTGCGCGGGCGCTCGGTATCGCCGCACCACCTGCGGCACAGCTGCGCCGTGATCATGCTTCAGGCGACGCGCGACGTGCCGAAGGTCGCACTTTGGCTCGGTCATGCCGATATCCGTACGACGGAAGTCTACTTGCGCATGGACGCGTCGGCAAAGCTGGAGGCCGTGGAAGCGGTCATCCCGCCGGAGCTGCGCCGCGGGCGGTTCAAAGCGCCCGACGCATTGATCGCCTCGTTGCTGGAAGACGCCTCCCGGCGTTCGGCGTGACGAGGCCGGGCCGCACCTCATGGCCGTGATGTTGTTCGGGTCCGCGTCGCCGTGACGTTCGACTACGCCGATCGATAGACCCTGGTGTCGGGCCTTCCCATTCGATCATGCGATGCAGAATGGACTGTTGTCGTTGCGAGCGGGGCCGCCGGTGCGGTGCCTCTGTCATCGCGGGGGGAGGCGCCTGCGCCGAGGCCCTCCTTGACGGCTTGGGACAGCCGCTCGTTGCGGCCTGGTGCTGGCGGATCAAGCGCCGCGATGCGCTCGCGACCGCTCGCCGGCCTCGATCCCGCAACGGCCGGCCTGCGACTTTCTTCCCCTGCCCGCCCCCGCCCGCCCCCCCGTCCGCGCATTCCTCGCGCGCCAAGAAACTCTCGCCCGACCGTCCTCCGCGTTGCTGCGGGCCTGCGGCTGCGGGCCGGCCGTCGTGGCGCTGTCGACCGCCATCAGGCCGCGATGGGCGCGGTCCTGAGACAGCAGTCAAGGAGGTCACCATGGCTCAGATCGGCAGCTTCACCCGCGGCGAAGACGGCATCCTCAGCGGCACCATCCGCACCCTCTCGCTCAACGTCAAAGCGCGCTTCGTCCCCGTCGAGCCGTCGTCGAACGAGAAGGCCCCGGCCCTGCGGGTACTCGCCGGCACTGTCGAGATCGGCGCCGCCTGGAAGCGCACGTCCAAGGACAACACCGTCTATCACTCGGTGAAGCTCGACGACCCGTCCTTCCCGGCCCCGATCTTCGCCAACCTGGTCGAGGTCGAGGGCGGTTACGCGCTGGTCTGGTCGCGCTGATCCGCCGGCCGCGGCGTCGCGCTCGGCGCGGCGCCGCCGCCCCTCGCCCCCGGAATTATGCGGAGCGCGCACCCGCCGTGCGGCGCGGAAATCCTCGTCCTAAGCGACGCCGCTCCGCATAACGCTCAACTTCGCATAATCCGGCTTTATGCAGTGCACCACCTAACCCGGAGTTCGGCCCGAACTGCGTCCGCTGCCGGCTGGTCAAGCTCGACCGCCCAACCGAAGATGGGGCCACCCACATCGCCCTGTGGGAGCCGCGCGACCGCTGACCGAAAGGCCCCGCCGCGGTCACCGCGGCGGGGCTTCCCGCTCATCGACGCTTTTTGCGAGGCGCGGGAATGGCAGGGCGGATTTATCGCAATCCCTGCAACGGAAGCGGCGGCTCCGTCCGACGTTGCCAGAACGGAGCCCTAGGCCAGCGAGACTCGCTCGCATAGTAGAAATCCAGATGCCGGCGATAGGCTTGCTGGATCCCGGACATCAACTCGCGGTATCGAGGCGCCCCGTCGCCACTACCCGAGAGGCAGTCATCCGTCACCACCGCCGCGGCTAGGCCGGTGAACAGCGCGTGCAACAGTCCCTGTGCTGCCAACGGGTCGAAAGTCATGCTGGCATCGCCCGCCGCTAGCCAGCGTTCTCCCGCAGCGGGGACCAAGAGGGAACTGTGTGCCGCGGTAAAGCCGCCTCCGTTCGGGACGAATTGGCTTTCGGCAATAATCGCGCCGATTTCTCGCGTGGCTGCCGCGCATTGCACAAGACAGGACCTGTCATGCGCTATCCTGGCGGCTGGAAGATCGGCGTCCGTCAAAAAGGCCAGCGCGCGGCGCCCTTCAGGAAGAGGCGTCGTATACCACCATCCATCCTCGACCGCCTCGACCGTGGTCAGGCCGGCGCCGCGCTGGAAGGGTCGCGCCCAGCCGTGGACCCAGCCGCACACCAGCCGGTCTAGAACCCGGCGGCGAGCGCCGAGCCGGCGAGCAAGTGAGGCCGCGCGCCCGCCGGCGTCGATGACGAAGCCGACGGCCAAATCTACCGCGCCTTGCGCTGTAGCAATTCGCACCTGCCAGCCATCGCCGCTGCGTTGGATCGCAACAAGCTGTGCCGGCGTCAGCAGGAGCGCACCCCGCGCCACGGCGATGCGACGAAGCCACGTGTCGAACCGCGCGCGATCGAGGTGCCAGCCATGGCCGTCGGGGTCGCGCAGGAAGTCGGTTTCGAGTACAGTCTCTGCGCCCCAGACCGCGCGATTGCCGTAGCAAGGCGCGTGGCTTTGCGTAGTAAAATCCTCAAACAAACCCATGTCTGCCAGCAGTCGCCCTGCGGCCGGCGGCAGCGCCTCACCGATGCGTGGCGTAGCCTGGGCCCGCCGCTCGACCAGAACCACCTGCCGCGTCGGCGCAAGGTTCAGTGCGGCCGCCGCGCCGGCCGGGCCTGCGCCCAAAATCAAGACGTCGGCGCGGATCAATCGCTTCGGCGCCTGAGGCCGTGCGGAAAGCGTCGCACCTTGTCGATCCCGGATAGATCGATTTCTTCGGCCGCGCGTGGGCCGACTGCCGCGGCGAGCGCCCGCGCCGCCGGATGCAGGTCTTCCACCTCCATCACCTTTGGAAAGGTCCGGGGTCACGCTATAGAACGGGTGCTGGATTCACGCTAAGCGGACATATGAAGAACTTCGACGTTTGCCGGTGACCGCTCAGCCCGGGCCCGTTTGACGATCTCGGCGACGGTATTCTTGCTCAGCCCCAATTCGCGGCCGATCAGGCGATAGCTGCGCCCGGCGGCGACGAGGGCGAGGGCCTTGGGGGCGAGGCGATCTGATTTCGGCCGCTGTCCGGGCTGACGGCCAAGGCGTTTGCCGCGCGCCTTTGCGGCGGCGAAGCCGGAGCGGATGCGCTCCTGGATCAACTCCCGTTCGAACTCGGCGATGCCGGCGAGGATGGTCGCCATCATGCGGCCGTGCGGTGTCGACAGGTCGAAAGCCAGGCCGTTCATAGCGATGACCGATACACGCCGCGTCTCGAGTCTCTTTCAGCGTGTGCAGGAGATCGAGGGTGCTGCGGCCCCAGCGTGACAGCTCGGTCACCAGCACGGCATCGATTTCGCGGCGCTGCGCGAGCGCCATCACCTTCTTGCGCTCGGCGCGGTCGAACTTTGCGTCTGAGGCGGTTTCCTTGAATACGCCAACCACCTCGTGGCCCGCACGTGCCGCGAAGGCGGTCAGGTCGCGTTCCTGCCGGGCACAGGGCTGATCGGCGGTAGAGACCCGGCAATAAAGAGCTGCTCGTTGTCCCAATTGAACTCTCCCGGTTTGGCGGCGCGTAATCCCTTGATCCCGCAGGGTCGCGTATCGTGCCGAACAGCCTATACTCCATTTGGGACAATCCGCGATGCCGAGACGCCGTGCGTCGACGACCGCGCAGCTCGATGAGCTGTTCGCCTTGCCGACCGAAAAGGCCACCCTGGTCCGATATTGGATCCTGATCGACACCGATCTTGCGGCGATCCACCATCGGCGGCGCGATCGCAATCGGCTCGGCTTTGCCCTGCAGCTTTGTGCGCTAAGATATCCGGGACCGCTGTTGCGGCCGGGCGAATTGATACCACCGGCGGCGCTTCGCTTTGTTGCCGACCAGGTCGATACTCACTCCGGAAGCCCTCGCGACCTACGCTGCGCGCTTCCAAACGCGCTATGAGCAACTCGATGCCCTGCGCGCGGATTTCGGATTTGTCGGCTTCACGCCGGAGCATCGTCGCAAACTTCTCACTTGGCTATTGCCGGTAGCCCTCACCACGACAAGCGCCGCGACGATCGCGGCGACCCTGATGGACGAATTGCGGCGTCGTCGTCTGATCGTGCCTGGCCCATCCCTTGTCGATCGACTGGTCTCCGCCGCGATGGCGTCAGCCGAGCGGCAGGTCGCGCACCAGCTGACCCGAGGCTTACTCTCCGCGCAGGCCGAGGCGCTCGATACTCTGTTGACTGCAAAGGAGGGCGCATCGATCAGCCGGTTGGCCTGGGCACGTCAGCCGCCCGGCGCCCCCGGTTACCGCGCTATGGCGCGTCTGGTGGAGCAGCGCAGCATGCTCAGCGCGATCGGCATCGATCCGGCTTGCGCCGAGAGCGTTCAGCCCGAACGCCTGCGCAAGCTTGCACGTGAGGGCGCCCGTTTCACTGCACAGCATCTGCGGGCCCTCTCGCCGCTGCGTCGCCGCGCGACCTTGGTCGCGACGGTACTCGACACGATCACGCGACTGACCGACGACACCGTTGCTCTGTTTGAGCGCGCCGTCGGTCGGATGTTCCGCCGCGCGGAAATCCGCGAGCAGGATGCCCTGATCCGCGATGCCCGCGCGATCAACGACAAGGTGCGGCTTCTCGCCAGGCTGGGAGAGACGTTGATCGAAGCCAGGGAGAGCGGTGCTGATCTGCAGGAGGCGGTCGCTTCCGCGATCGGCTGGGACAAGCTGGCGCGCAGCGTCGAGGAAGCGAAACGCCTTGCGCGTCCGGACAAAACGGATCTCCCGGCCCTCGGTACGCGCGCCTGGCCGGTGCTGCACCGTCTCGGGCCGCTGTTTCTGGGATCGCTCCGCTTTCATGCGCTTCCGGCCGCCGCGTCGACGCTGCGGGCGGTCGAGATATTGCACGCGATCTACGAAAGCGGCGGCCGAAAATGGCCGCGCAGCTTGCCGACCAGCTTTCTCCGGCCGGCGTGGCGCGAAGCCGTGCTGAGCGCAGTCGGCGCCGAGCGCCGAATTTGGGAGGCGGCCACCCTCTTGGCCCTGCGCGATCGGCTGCGCGCCGGCGACATCTGGGTCGAAGGCAGCCGGCAATGGCGCGCGGTCGAAGACTAGTGTAGTGTCTCTCGCAAAGCTTTACAAAACGGGTTGTGTGGGTTAGGCTGCCCGGCATGTGGGCGAGCAGCGCGGCATTGGCGGTGACCGCTGAGGCCCGACAGGAGCTGGAACGGCTTTTGCGGTCTGGCAAGACGGAGCAACGGGTAGCGTTGCGGGCCCGGATCGTTCTCGGCGCGGCGGACGGCAAGTCGAACAACGCGCTGGCCAGGGAACTCAACACCTCGCGACCGACCGTGATCGATTGGCGGCGGCGCTTCGCCAAAGGCGGTGTCAAAGCGCTTGATGATGACCGTCCGCGCGGGCGCAGTTTCCAGCCGTTGACGCCCGCCAAGACAGCCGAGATTATCACCCGGACGCAAAGCGCACCGCAGCACGCCACGCAGTGGAGTTGCAGCCGCATGGCCAGGGCCTGCGGCGTCAGCAAGGCGTCGGTGCAGCGCGTCTGGCATGCCAACGGCTTGAAGCCGCATCTGCTCAAGACGTTCAAGCTGTCGAACGATCCCGATTTTATCGAGAAGCTGGAGGATGTGGTTGGCCTCTATATGAACCCGCCCGATCACGCGCTGGTGTTCTGCATCGATGAAAAGAGCCAGATTCAGGCGCTTGACCGCACCCAACCCGGCCTGCCGATGAAGAAGGGACGGGCCGGAACCATGACACACGACTATAAGCGCCACGGCACGACGACCTGGTTCGCTGCGCTTGACGTCCTGAAAGGCGCGGTCATCGGGCGCGGCATGCCGCGTCATCGCCATCAGGAGTTTCTCAGGTTTCTCAAAGCCATCGACCGCAGCACTCCGAAACCTCTCGACATCCACTGCATTGCCGACAACTACGCGACCCACAAAAAACAGGAAGTCAAGGATTGGCTCGCCAAGCACCCGCGCTTCCACCTCCATTTCATTCCGACATCGTCATCATGGCTGAACCTGGTCGAGCGCTGGTTCGGCAAGATCACCACAGAGCGGATCCGCCGCGGGGTGTTGACCAGCGTGCCGCAACTGGAACGCGCCATCTATGATTATATCGAACACAACAATGCGGACCCGAAGCCTTTCGTCTGGACAAAATCTGCGAACGACATCATCCGCAAAGTCAACCGCGGCACAGCGGCGCTGCAAATGTCGCCTCTGCCGCGCCACGTGTGATTGTAAGCCTTTGCACGACACATCACACTAGCCTGCTCGATGAAACTCATTGGGGTGGCCGAATGTTGCGCCACGCGCGCCCGAACCAATTGCGGCCGTAGCAGGCGGGATTCAATCCCGCGCGGGGCGGCGGAATTGCAGGCACAGCAATTCGGCGCCGACACGGCCCGAGGCGCCGGCAAAGGCGGGCTCCTCCGGGCCGACGAAGATGCAGGAATTGGCCGGCAACGGATCGCCGCCATCGACCGCGGCGTTGCCCGCCAGCACCAGCCAGAATTGGCCACCGCCGGCGCTCGGCGCGCCCCCGTTAATAGCGGTGCGAGGCGGTACCCGGTAGCGCCAGCCCGCCAGCCCATCTTCCGCTTCGAGAACCGGGCGGCAGGAAATGGCCGTCGCCTCACACAGCTCGCCGAGAAGTGCCGACGGCATCGCCTCGGTGGTGAGTTCCCAGTGCTGGTGGCGGTCGCGGGCCGCATGAAGCGCCTCCCGCTCGGCCGGCATATACCGGGCACCGGCGTCCCAGCGGTTGCGCAGGGTGACCACCAAATGCCCGACTTCCCGGCGACGATCGGTCCATAGGCCGAGTAGGCGTCGGTGTAATGCACGGCACCGTCGCTGAAGTCATGTCACCGAGCATGCCGCGACCCGCGACGACCACCTGGAATTGATCGGCTTGGTGAAAGTGCGGCCGGGTGACGGCACCCGGACCCTTTTCGACCAGGAAGGCCATCGGGTGCAGCGCATCGTCGGCCGGCGGCTTCTCGTCCGACGGCAAGGTGTAGCGGTTGGCGCCAATAAAGGGGGTGTTCCAGCCGGCCGACGTCTGGCGTCGGCGGGTGCTGCGGGCGAGGATGCTATCGGCGATCAGGACCACGGCATACTCCGGTATTGCTAGCGGCGGGAGGCGCAGCGGCGCGTCACGATGCGCGTTGCCAAGAGCCTGGGCAGGATTTCCCAGCCTTAGTGCGGAAGATACATCTCCTCCATGGAGCGCAGACGCGGCTCGTCCAGAATGCGGCCATTACTGGCGACTCCCCAGGGGCTCTGAGCCGCCTGGGCACGGAGCGCATCCACGGCCAATGTGCCGCGCTGCCTAAAATCACTCAAGAAATCCCAGTTAGCCTGCAAGCCCGCCATCGTGGTCAGCGCGGGAAACCAGGCCGCGGCGGCCCCGGCATCCTGCTGCGCCTGTAAGGAGGGATACGGCGACAGATGGGCGGGAATAAGGGGAACGACGGGCCCGGGAATTAGGCGGATCGCCTCTTGAATCTCTTCCCAGGTGCGCAAGCCATTGGGGCAGATGACATCGACCTGCGCTTCGGCTTTGTAGGCCTGGCAGCGTTCAATAATCTCCGCAAAGCTGGCGCCCGGCACGCCGCCGAGATCGCACCGGGCCATGATCACGAAGTCTGGGTCGAGAACCTGTTTGGCATCCATCGCCGCCCGCAGCTTTCCGACCATCTCCGCAATCGAGATACAGCGGCGGCGGGGGCCGGATTTCGGCGGAAACGTCTGGTCTTCGATGTGGGCGCCGGCGATGCCCGCCTGAATGTATTCCCGCACGGTGTAATGCGTACTGATAGCATCACCGTAGCCTGTGTCGGCATCCGCGAAGACAGGGATCTGCGCGGTCAGGACAATTTTCCGCGCGTTGTCGACCATGTCGCGCATACTGGTCCCGGAGTCGGGCCAGCCCAGTTGGTGCGCCGAGGTATTGCCCCCGGACATGTAGAAGGCGTCATAGCCCAGCGCTTCCGCCATCTTCGCGCCAATGGGATTGATCCCGCCCGCTAAGACAAATAATTCGGGCCCTTGAAACAGGGTCTTCAGTCGGGTCGTCATACGTAGACGCTCTGGCATACGCAGTCTCCTCGTGTGTAAATCGAATCATCCTGGCGTTGCGGGGTGCGTCATGGTGCCGGGTGGCCGTCAGCGCCTCCCCGCCCCATGACAAGATGCTCGCGGAAGGTGTCAGGCGCTCACCGGCACAGTGGCACTGATGCGCGGAACTCGCACCGAGCGCGTCGTGTGGCCCTGGCCTGTGAGGTCGTCAGCGAGGACCACATCACCCGGTCCAAACCGGCGCGCGGTGCCATCGCCGATCCCGATTTCCATCTGCCCCGCGAGAATAAAGGTGTATTGCCGTCGCGGCGCAGTGTGCCAATCGCTAAAATATTCCGCTGAGAAAGAGCGGAACGTGAGGTTAGCACCCGCCTGTAGCGCAACCTCGGCCGGCAGCGGAAGATCTTCAAAATGGGTCTGGCCGTCGGGACCCGTATAGATCCGTACGATCATGCGCGTACTCCTTCCCACAGAGTGATCATCGTGCACGCAAGGTGTAATTTACGTCACATTGAACCGTTTGGGGCTCGCGTGAAGGCCGCGATCACCGCCCGTGGAACTCTGGCTTCCGCTTTTCTATGAACGATCGCGTTGCTTCCTTGAAGTCTTCGCTGTTCGCCGCCTGCCGCTGCATTGCATCCATGCGTGCTTCGTCCCTCTGCGAGCGCTCCAGGCCGAGTTGGTTGATGAAGAACTTTGACGCGCGGATCGACAACGGAGCGTTCGCCGCAAGAGTTTCCGCGTAGGCGACCGTCGCGTCTTCCAGTTCCTCCGCGTCGACCACACGATTGATCAGGCCGATGCGCAAGGCTTCATCCGAGTGCAACCGCCGCGCGGAGAACATGATGTCCTTGGCGACGCTCGGCCCGACCAAATCAACCAGCGACTTCAGCCCGTCCAGCCCGTATGCGGCGCCGCGCACCGCCGCCGGGATGCCGAAGCGCGCGTCTGAAGACGCGAAGCGCAAATCGGCGTTCAGCGCCATGCCGAGCCCGCCGCCGAGGCAATAGCCGTAAATCATCGCGATCAGCGGCTTTTCCAGATCGAGCAGCTTGTGCCGCAGTTCGGCAGTCGTCTCCCGCGCCAACCGCGCAGTTTCGGCGTTGGCCCGCGTCTTCTCGAAACTCTTGATATCAGCGCCAGAGATAAAAGCTTTCCGGCCGGCGCCGCGCATGACCACGACCTTGATCGCGGGGTCGGCGGCGTAGTCCTCGATCACGCTCAACGCGTCCTCGTACATACCGGGCGAGAGAGCGTTTAGCTTGCTGGGATTGTCCCAGATCACCCAGCCGATGGGACCCTTCGCTTCCGCGCCGACCAGTCCGGATGTCAGCTTCATTTTTGGCGTCGCCTTTCGTTGGTGATTGCCGGGTGATGGCCTTCGATCCCACGACAATGTAGCCCGAGGCAACGACAGCTATCGCCGTCGCCGTAAGGTCACTGACCGCCAGTCTAGCGGTCGGCGACAAGCGGCAAACCTTCCTCGCAGCGGATCGCTGCCGAGGAGATAGGCCAGGTTGATCACTCGCGACGGCTTGGCGCTGTTTCAGCGCTTTCATGACATCGTCGAGCGCATGAACGCGCACCTGCTTGCCGTATTCGGCGAAATCCGCGGTCTGCGGATTGATGTCCATGCAGGCGATCTCCTCGCCGCCCTTGGCCAGCAGCGGTATCAGGCGGCGGTCGATAAACCCGGTCCCGCCGATGTGATCAGGATCGACATTTTCGTTCCTCCCCCGCGGCTGGTTTGTCGAATGCAGAAGCGTCGCAGGTTTGCCGCGCCCCGTCCACCCGCT
>CAVZKP010000036.1:0-59058 GCA_963775875.1 uncultured Alphaproteobacteria bacterium | reverse complement strand
GCTTCTTGTCTTTGGCCTGGCGCGGTGCGTCGCTTATGCCGGCGGCCCATGCCAGCAGCGATTTTACCGCCGGCAGGTTCGACGAGTACGATCCGGCTGGCGCGTCCTATCGCGATCTGGGAATCTGCCAGTTTCTGACCGGTCCCCGCGCCGGTCTGGAAGCCCACCGGTTTTTGCTGACGATCGGCGACCGGCATGCGGCGGATTTCAGCGAACTCCAGCTGACCGGCAGGTTTGCCGTCACGCCTCGGCTCGTACCAGGCGAGCAGGAGTTTTACCTGTCGCCCGACGAGAAATCGGCCGAAGCGTTCTTTCAGCAGGTGCTGCGAAACCAGCTCGCTGATCCTGGCGCTTCGTTCACCCCCTATGCCTTGACGGCGAATGTCAGAGAGACCCACGGCCCCGGCTTTGTTACGGCGTTCGATTGCCGGGTCGAATTAACCGGTCGCGTCGATCACGTCGGGGGTCATGCGGATCCGGTCAGCCTGAGCTTTCGCGGCAATGGGCAATATGTTCCGGGCGAGAGCGCGCCGCGGCAATCGCATGCGGTCAGCACCGCGCTGTCCACCGCGGACTGCCCCCTCAACGTGGTGGCGCCGTTGGGCCTGGCGCCAGTTCCCGCCCAATGCAGCACCCCTAATTGCCTAATCGATTTCAAGGGCTACCAATGGTGGACGAGCTATAATTACTATCCGCCGCCGACCTATTTCTATAGTCAAGGCAATCAATGGGCCCCGAAAAACGCATTCGTCGACAATCTGGGCTTGTTGCATCTGGTGATCCAAAACCGCAATCTGGGCGGAGGTGACAGACCGTCCGCGGCCGAAGTCGTGGCGATGTTCAAGGCCGATGGCTCTCCGGCCAATCTCGGTTACGGCACCTACCTGGTGACCACCAAGGTCGATCCGCCGATTGGGTCGTGGGACGGGCTCGACCCCAACGCCACCTTTGGCGCGTTCACCTATGAGCGCATCGGCACCGGCACCATCGAAAATCCGCAACGGGAGCTCGATCTGGCGGAGATTTCGCGTTGGGGGTTCGCCTCAGGCGATCCGAACTGTCCCAGCGGCGTGCTCGACCCGAAGCTGTGCAGCGGCAATGCCCAGTTCACGTTACAGAAATGGGACAGACATTCGGACAATCTGCACCGCTATTCGATCAATCCCGGCGTGAACACCGTTACCCTGGTGATGAGCTGGCCGGGCGCGAACCAGCCGGTTACGTTCAGGCAGTACAATGGGGCGTTCACTTTGGCGAACCTGCCTGCGGACGTCGCTTATCAGTGGACCACCTCCGCGGCGGAGAACCCGTATGTCCCGGCGACGGCGTGCGAGCGATTCCATCTGAATTTCTGGATGGGCAATTACGACAAGCGCGCCGAAAAAGAAGAGGGCTATCACCCGCCGCCGAAGATTGTCCCGCAAGAGATCGTCGTCACCAACTTCGAGTTTACCCCGGCGCAATGACGTTGGGCTCACCCGGCCCGGCGTGCTATGAGAAAAGCTCGACAGAGCGCGGGTTCACGCCCTTGAGGAGTGTGGCGCCATGGGCTGGCTCGACGGGCAGGTGGCGCTGGTCACAGGCGGCGGCTCGGGCATCGGCTTGGCCGTCGCGCTTCGCTATCTCGAGGAGGGAGCACGGGTCGCGGTCATGGACCGCGTTCCCGGCCGCGGCGAGGATCTGCAGACGCAATTCGGCGACAAGGTCGCCGCGATCGCCGGCGATGTCAGCCGGCTCGACGACAACCAGCGGGCGGTCGCGGTAACCCTCGCCGCTTTTGGCCGGCTCGACATCTTCGTCGGCAATGCCGGGGTGCTCGACGGCTTCATCCCGCTGGCCGAGATGCCGCAGGAAAGGCTCGCCGCGGCCTGTGACGAGTTGTTCGCGGTCAACGTCAAGGGCTGCATCCTCGGCGCCAAGGCGGCGCTGCCCGAACTGACCAAGAGCGAAGGCTGCATGATTTTTACCGCATCCGGCGCCGGTTTCACCTCCGCCGGGGGCGGCGTGATCTACACCGCCTCGAAACATGCCGTCGTTGGCATCATCCGGCAATTGGCGGTCGAACTGGGACCGCGCATCCGGGTCAATGGCGTCGCGCCCGGCGGCACCATGACCGATCTGCGCAGCGTGGCGGCATTGTCGCTGGAAGATCGATCGCAATTCGCCATTCCCGGCACCAGGGAGCGGATCGCCGCCGGCAACCCGCTGCAGATGGCGCTGGAGCCGTCCGATCTGGCCGGCGCCTATGTGTTTCTGGCGTCGCGCGCCAATGCAAGGGGGATTACCGGCAGCATCGTATCGGTTGACGCGGGTTCGACCCTGCGCATGCCGCGCCGGAACTGAGCCCGCCGGGCAAAATATGGCGGGCCGGGTCGAGCCTCGCCAGCGGGCCGGGAGGCAATGCCGCGCGGTTTAGAGCGGCGGGTGAGAGGGCAGGGGATGGCCAAGGATCTGAAGCGTCTGGTGGACAACGACAACGGCCTGGTCAGCCGGCGGATCTTTATTGAACCGGAGATCTACGAACAGGAGCAAAAGCAGATCTTTGCCCGCTGCTGGCTGTTTCTTTGCCATGACAGCCAGATACCGCAGCCCGGCGATTTCTACACGACCTATATGGGCGAGGATCCGGTGCTGGTGGTGCGCGACAGCCACGGCAAGGTCAACGCCTTTTTGAATGTCTGCCGCCACCGCGGCAATCGCCTCTGCCGCGCCGACAGCGGCAACGCCGCGAGCTTCACCTGCGCCTATCACGGCTGGACCTATCGCAATGACGGAGCGTTGACCGGGGTCCCGCACCTCAAGGATTTCTACTACGACGCGCTCGACCGCGAGCAATGGGGCCTGGTGCCGGTGGCGCAGCTCGACAGCCATCGCGGGCTGATCTTCGCCACCTTCGATCCGCAGGCGCCGCCATTGCGCGACTATCTCGGCGAAATGGCCTGGTATCTCGATGTCTTCTTCGACCGGCGCGAGGGCGGTGTCGAGGTGCTCGCCACCCATAAATGGATCGTGCCGTGCAATTGGAAATTCCCGGCCGAGAATTTCGGCGGCGACGCCTACCACGTGCAATGGACCCATCTGTCGGCGATCACCACCGCCTTCAGCACCGGGGTCACCGCCAACCCGAAATCGAAGGGGAGCATGGTGTCGCCGGGCAACGGCCATATGCTGATCTGTGTCGGCCCCGATGATTACGGCGACCCGCCGGTGCCGGCGATCCAGGAATATGAGCGCGAAATCCGCGACGAGGTGGCAAAGCGGCTAGGTCCGCGCGCCCGGCTGATCAGCCCGATCGTCGGCACCGTGTTCCCGCATTTCTCGATCTTGCGCAGCACTTCGCGCACCTTCCGGGTGTGGCAGCCGCGCGGTCCGGACAAGACCGAGATCTGGTCCTGGGTGTTTTGCGACAAGGCCGCCCCAGCCGAAGTCAAGGAGCAGGTGCGGCTTGCCGGGGTTCGCGGTTTCAGCCCGTCCGGCACCTTCGAGCAGGATGACATGGACAATTGGCAGGAATGCACCGGCACCTGCCGCGGCGTCATCTCACGCGGCATGGTCTTGAACAACCAGATGGGGATGGGCCACGAGCGCTTTGACGAAGGGCTCGGCGCCTGGGCCAGCGAGCTGCGCATCAGTGAGAGCAATCACCGTCATTTCTACCGCCGCTGGGCCGAACTGATGATGGCCGAGAGCTGGGGCGAGCTCGAACCTCGCAAGGCGCAGGCCGCAGATGACTGATATGCCGATCCGGGAAATCGAGCAGTTCCTCTATCGCGAGGCCCGATTGCTGGACGAGCGCCGCTTTCACCAATGGCTTGACCTGTTCGCCGACGATGTCCGCTATTCGATGTCGACGCGCGCCAACCGCTACCCGAGAGGGAGCAAGGCGATCGCGATCCTTGATCCCGCCCGCCTGGCGAATGACGAGGCGGCCGAAGAAGACGCGCTGGCGATCCTCGACGAGACCAAGGCCACGCTCGCCGGGCGGGTGGCAAGGCTGGAGACCGGCATGGCCTGGGCCGAGGATCCGCCCTCGCGCACCCGCCATTTCATCGCCAATATCGAGGTGACGCCGGGCGCCGCAGCCGACGAGGTGGAAATCCACTGCAACTTCATCGTCTACAAGAGCCGCTCGGAGACCGAGCAGGATTTCTATGTCGGCGCCCGCCGCGATGTCCTGCGCCGGGTCGACGGCGCCTGGAAGATCGCCCAGCGCAAACTCACCCTCGACCAGAACGTGCTGCTCGCCAAGAACATCAGCGTCTTTTTTTGAGCGGCAAACGCCGCTGCCTTATCCGCATCGGCCAGGGAGGGTGCTGTCATGTTTGCTCGCCCAGTAGCGAAAGCACCGGCCAATGCAGCCGCCGGCCCGACCGCCAAGGCCGGCGAACTGGCGCCGTCGCGGTCGATGGCCGCAGCGCAACGATCGGGCGCCGATGCCCTGGAAGCGGCCCATGCGCCGACCCGAGATGCGGCATTAGGCGGGTCATGGAGTTTCCGCAACATCCCGCTCCTTCCTCCCGCGGACGGCGTTCAAGCGGCGCAGCCGGGCGGGCCGCATGCCGCCGCCGGCGAGGCGCCAGCCGGCGTGCGCGAGGCGCTGCGCTCGCCCGGGCAACCGCTCGATACGGCGACGCGCGCCTATTTCGAACCGCGCTTCCGACGAGATTTCAGCGGCGTGCGGGTGCACACCGATACGGATGCGGCCGCGTCGGCTCGCAAATTGGCAGCGCGCGCCTACACGCTCGGCTCTGATATCGTTTTCTCTGCGGGGGCGTTTTCTCCCGGCACCTCGGCAGGCCGGAGGCTCCTCGCCCACGAACTCGTCCACACCGCGCAGCAACGCGGCGGCGCGGCGGCCCAAACACCCTCGGTTAGCAGCCCGGCCGACGCTGCCGAGCGAGAAGCCGACGCCGCGGCCGCAGCCGCGCTGGCTGGCCGCAGCATGCCGCTCACGGCTCGACCGCCGGCATTGCAGGTGCTGCGAGACACCAAGGAGTACGAGACCGCGGGGATCGCTCTCGATCCGGTAGCGATCGCAGACTGGTCCACGCGCAGCTATTGGGCGCAAAAGGTGCTGGCCGCTCTTGCCGTCACCAATATCGGCTCGGCCGCGACCCGACTGGCTGCATCCGAGGAGCGGGATGCGGTCTTCGCGGTGCTTTGGAATACCTACCAGTCGCTGAAGCCGATCAAATCGGAAATCTCGCGGCCGGTCACGATTCCCGCCCGCAGCGCCACCGCACCGGCCCTCAGCTACCTGTTCATTTTCCGCCCGCCGGCCGGAAAGGACACCAGAGATCGTGTCGATGTGAGGTTCGAAGCCGAGGGCGCGGGCGCCACCGCCACCGCAGCACCGGCCGCCGCCGCGGGGGCCGCGGCGCCGGCCAGCTACTCTGTGGCGAACTTTCCCAACGCCAACAATTCAAAAGCCTGGTTCGCCAAATTCCCGAGCGAGGAACAACAGCTCTATACTTTCCTCGCGGGGGCGAAGATTCCGGCCAAGGGCCAGATTGTCACAACCTCCTCGACCACAGGCAAGAAGCTGCACGAGACCACCTTTTCCGTGACCGCTGGCAGCAGCGGACCGGTAATCGGGTTCCTCGCCGAGACGGCGCCGACGACCGCGGCAGCTCCTGTCGGCTATGCCGGGCACGATTACGGCGATCTGAAACTCGAAGAAGCGGGGAAAGTCAAAGCGGGGCTGGGAAAGATTACTCTCCCGGCAAGTCTGCCCGCGGACGAAGCCGTCCCGTTGAAGTACACGATCTGGCAATATTTCCAAGGCGGCACGCGCAACGCGGAAGTCGATGCCATTGTCCCGATCCCGGGTTCGCCACCGAAGAGAGTCTTCTATACTCTGAAGTTTCACGGCGGTACGAATGACGTCGACGCCATTCGGATCGGCCCGGAGGGGACGGCAGGAACGGTCGACTTGGCCAAGACCACCTTCGACCTGGCCCGCATTCCGGACTATCCGGCGCATTCCAAGGACGTGTCGGCCTTGTCGTCTTGGCTCAGGACCCGATATCCCGCGATCACCCCGGCGGGAGCCGACGTGCCGGCGATGAAGTCGGCGGCCGAGAAGAGCATCGAGACCGAGGTGGTCAAGATGGATTGGTTCAAGAACAACTACGGGATGGAGGAACTCGACGCAGCGGGCGCTGCCACTCGCCTCGCCTCGGAGGGATGGGATTCGAAACAGGTGAAAGACACCAAGAACTTCGTTCCCAACGAGCGACGATTAATCGAGCGAGCGTTTGAAAACCTGAGCGATCCTTTGCTCGCACTGCTAAAGGGCCTGCCTCTGGCACGTCAGGCAGTATTCATTAAAAAAGCTGGGACGGCTAAGGCTCCCACTTATACGCCTGAACCCAAAACAATGGGCGAGACGGTAACTCAAACCACCACTTCCGGCGGTACGGTCACAAAAGTGGATCGAACCGTAGTTTTCTACGATAGCTGGTTTATGAGCGATCAGCGGCTGTTCATTGGTGGGGCGGGCCGGATCGCTCCGGCGAGCATCGAGACGCCGCTGCACGAATTTGGCCATGTGGTCGGCGCCCAGGCCGGCATAAAGGACGCCTTCGAGAAGAAGTTTACGGCGCGAACCGCCGTATTCAAGACCGCACCGATTACCTGGTACGCGAAGTCCAACCCTGCCAAGGAGTTTTTCGCCGAGGCCTTCGCGCTGTTTCACGCAGATCCTGAGTGGATGCAGACAAACCTCCCCGATATGTTCGCCTGGTTTCAAACGCTGTCCAGCACCGGTAAGCCGCCTCCTCCTTGACCCAATATGAAATTCACTCTGTTTTCATAGAAAAGCGCGGAGCTGCAACGTCGCCGAATTTGGCTTTACCCCTGCAGGTCTCGAACCGCTAGAGCGGGTAGACCAGAGAGGTCGGGACTACTGTCGAATCGTAGACGCAGATCCTCTCGGCGAAACGCAAATCGCCGCTATCTTCGATCACCCGGTCGTGATACCTGCCGCACAAGAACAGCTCCGAAGGCTGGTTGACCATTGTCTGACAGAGGGCAAAGTTTGCCGTCAGGCGCAGACCGTCCGGCTCGATCGCGCGCAGCCGGATGTTGCTGACGAAATGGCGCAGGATCCGAGGTGCGTAGAGCGCGGTCTCGCGGATCGCGACAACCCGATCGACCAGCATGTCGCGGCTCTCGCAATAGATCAGCGCCACCGGCAGGCGGCGCTCGAAATTCTCCCGCGGGATCACCTGATAAAGACAATCCTCGGTGAAGAAATCCGGCCAGCGCTCGAGCTCGCCGTCGTCGAGCGCGTCCGCGTAAGCGCAGTAGAGATCGGTCAACCGCCTCCGCAAGGCGGCCGGCGCCTCGAGACCGGGAGCGGCGATCATCGATTCCTCAGAGATCCATGACGCGGCGATAATGCTGGTAGAAGCCGCGGATCGCAGTCTCGGTCACCATGTGCGGCTCGTCATGGACGGCGCGGCCGCCCATCTCGGCGACGCATTCGGCCTCGGCATTGCCCTCGATCCCGGCCTGCGACAGCAGCATCGCCTCGCTGTCATCGAGCGAGACCAGACCCGCGGGTCCCATCAGATTGGCCTGGCGCAGCCGGCGTTGCCGCATCTCCGGCGTGTCGTCGGCATAGCCGAAGAAGGTCCAGGCGAGATCGAAATGGCCGGCGTCGATCGGCACGATCTGCCTGACCGCCAGAGTATTCGATTGCTGCTGGACGATCAGGTTCGGCCACAGGGTCTGCATGACCACGGTGGCGTCGCCGGCGAATTCGCGGACCGGCTGCAACAGGCGCGGATCGCGCAGCGCAAAGTTCGACCTGAAGGCGCGCATCTGCCGGGTCGCCTCGTTTTCCTGCTGCTCGCCCTTGCTGCTGACCAGTACCGCGTGCCGCCCGGTCGGGTCCATCTCGATTGCCGATCGCTGATCGAGGCGGAAGAGACCGAAGGTCACCAGGAACACGTGCAGCAGGCTGGCGTGGTACGGATCCTTGATGTTCTCGAACATCAGCTTCCAGTTGCTGGGGATGCGCTGGCGCAAATAACCCAGCACGACCAGTTCGCGGCCGTCGAAGACGCGGTCGAAATAGCCGAGCATATTGTCGCCGAGATAGGCTTCGAGGGGCTCGGTTTCGGTGGCAAAACTGGCAAACACCAGGCCGTGCCGGCAGGTCACCGCGAGCTGCTGCAGCGCATGCTCCTCCGGGCGGAAATCCGCCGGCATGCCGCCCTGGCCATGATAGCCGCGGCGAAACGGGACGCCGAGCAGATTGCCGCTGAGATCGTAGGTCCATTGGTGATAGGGGCAGACAAACTCCTTGGCCGTTCCGCGAGCGGCCGAACAGAATTGGGCGCTGCGATGGGCACAGCGGTTGACGAGGATTTTGACCTCGCCGGCAGCATCGCGCACCGCAACGACTTCCTTGGTGCCGAGGCGGCTGCGGGTAAAGTCGCCGGGTTTCGGGATTTCCGCCTCGAGACAGACGTAGAGCCAGCTGGGGCCCTCGAATACGCGTTGCTGTTCGCGCGCGAAGATTTCGGGGTCGGTGTAGATCCAGTTGGGGATGCGCGACGGTCCGGCATCGGGCCATCTGCGGCCGGAGAGCATCCCGGCGCCGGTATCGATCAAGGGTCCATCGGCTGACGGCATCGCATGTTGCTCCGGCGAAAACTTCGCCGTCGGCATTCTACACGCCGCGTGCGGTTTCGGCGATCAGCCAATCGACGGTGGCGGCGAGTGCCTGCGCGCGGGTGGCGCCGGCGGCAAGGGCCTCGTTGAAGATCGCGAGCTGGCGGTCGGCGCTGGTGCCGCGCGCCAGGATGTCGCGGGCGTGCCCAACTTCGGCGAGGCAGCCGAAATGACGCGCATCCTGGTCGATCAGCGCCAGGATCTCTTCGAGCAGATCGGCATAGGGGACGATGGCGCCGCGGCCGAAATCGACCAGGCCCCGGTCGGTGCCATAGCGCTGCGCCCGCCAGCGGTTCTCCTCGATCAGCATGCGGGCGTAGATGCGCCAGCGCTGGTTCTCCCGCTTCAGCCGCCACAGCATGCGCAGGAAGCAGCGGAACAGGGCGGCGATCGTCAGCGAATCCTCGATGCTCGTGCAGCTGTCGGTGATGCGCATTTCGAGCGTCGGAAAGCGCTCGCTCGGCCGCAGATCCCACCACAGCTTGGTGGCGTCGGCGATCAGCCCGGCCCCGGTCAGCACATCGACATGGCGGCGATACTCGCCCCAGCTGTCGAAGCGCTCGGGCATCCCGGTGCGCGGCAATTCGTCGAACACCGCCAGCCGGTAGGATTTGAGCCCGGTATTGTCGCCGCGCCAGAACGGCGACGAGGTCGACAAGGCCAGTAGATGCGGCAGGAAATAACAGGCCTGGTTCAACAGGTCGATGCGCAATTCATCGTCGGGGATGCCGATATGTACGTGCAGTCCGCAAATCGCCAGCCGCCGCCCGACTCCTTGCAAATCATCGCGCAGATCGGCATAGCGCCGGCGCTCGGTGGTCTTCTGCGCGTCCCAGCGGGCGAAGGGATGGGTCGCCGCGGCGATCGGCGCCATGCCGTGACGCGCGGCCACGGCGGCGACGGTGGTGCGTAGCCGGCGGAGATCGGCGCGCGCCTCGGCGAGGCTGGCGCAGACCCGGGTCCCGACCTCGATCTGCGAGCGCAAAAATTCCGGGCCGACCTGGCCGGCGAGCAGGGCCTCGCATTCGGAGAGCATCTCGGGCGGCGGATCCCCCGCGACATCGCGCGTCGCCCGGTCGACGAGAAAATATTCCTCCTCGATCCCGAGGGTGAATTCAGGCTCGGCCACCGCCATCCAAAACTCCGCGCCGGCACGTTCTATCGGCGCCGCCGCAGGCTAGCCGATCAGCCGCGCGCCGCGAAGGGCGTTCGGCGGACAATCGCCCATGTCAGGCAACCCGACGCCGGACAAGGGTCGCCAAGGCGGCAAAGGAAACCGCCAGAACGGCGAGCGGGCTGGGCTCGGGGACGGCAGAACTCGCGGTGAAATTTGCCTGGTATCGAGGATCGACGGCATTGCCGATGGCGAGGTAGGTGCTCAGCACATAGTCGCCGGCGGTCAAGGATTCGTCGCTGATCAACGTGTATTCGGCGCTGGGCGGCCCCCCGTCACCCGTATAAGGAATTTGAACTGACGCTCCGGGAACCAAAGTAGCCGTCGTACCATTCCAGGAATCCAGCTCCACATCGATATTGTCGCCGATTCCGTTGTTCCCGAGTTTTTCCTCGATGGTCAGCAATCCACCGCCGAAATAGAATTCGTAATTCGACGGATTGGCAGTGCTACTGACCAGCGCGTTACCTTGGGCGGTGGCCGAGAGATCACCGATCTGGCACACTCCGCTCGAACCGCCGACTGTTCCCACGAAGGTGCCGGGAAGGCTCGTCGTGCCGTTCAGGGTGTCATAGATATTCGCGCATGTTGCCGCCGACGCCGGTCCGGCGGCGCCGAGAATGAGGCCGAGCGCAAGCCAAGCCGCGCCATGTCGTTGCATCCTACACCTCTCAAATCCTAACTATCCGAATGGATGTCCATTGGATGAATGATACCATCAAACGGAATTTATTTACACCGTTTTATGAGGATATTTCATCTAAAGATAGTTAAAATACGTCGGTAAAAATTCTCGAGATGCTTGATGACTCCACCAACACGTTACTGTGCGGGCGTTTCCGGCGGTCGCGGTAAAGCCGACCGGGTGCGGTGCCGAAGGGCTCAGGGATCGCCGCACCATGGGGCACGGGCGGGCGGCGCCTGGGGCGACGGGGATAGATAAATCCGGCGCCTCGACTGGACCGGAGACACACCCCAGCCCCGCTCCGCTGGGGGATTGTCCAATGCTGCAAAAATACGCAAAGTTGCGCTGCTTTGCCGCGGGCCAGGAGATCGGACGCCAATGAACATCGATAAAGCCGTCAACATCGAAGACCTGCACCGGATGGCCAAGCGGCGGCTGCCCAAGATCGCGTTCGATTTCATCGAAGGCGGGCTCGAGGATGAGCGCGGGCTCGAACGCAACACCTCGGCCTTTCACAAGCACCAGCTGCTGCCGCGCTACCTGGTCGATGTGTCGGTGCGCAACCAGTCGGCGACCTTGTTCGGCCACATCTATGCGAGCCCGTTCGGCATCTCGCCGACCGGCGGCGCGGGCCTGTTCCGCCGCGGCGCCGATCTGATGCTGGCCGAGGCCGCGGCCAAGGCCAACATCCCCTACATCATGTCCGGGGCCAGCAACGATTCGATCGAGGCGGCGGCGCGGGTCGCGCCCAACAATGCCTGGTATCAGCTCTATGCCCCGCGCGAGGCCAAGGTCCGCGAGGACATGATCCGCCGCACCGCCGATGCCGGGCTCGGCGCCCTGGTGCTGACCGTCGATGTGCCGACCAGTTCCAAGCGCGAGCGCAACATTCGCAACGGCTTTGCCAATGTCCGTGGCGGCCTGCTGCAGGCGTTGAGCCTGAAGCCGTCGATCCTGGCCGAGGCGTTGACCCATCCCGGCTGGATCATCGAATACTTCCGCCATGGCGGCGGCACGCCGATGCTGCAGAACTGGCAGCCCTATGCCCCCAGCGGCGCCAATTCCGAAGCGGTCTACAATTTCGCGCGCTCGCTGCAGCCCTTCAACGCGCAGACCTGGCGCGATCTGGAGACGTACCGGCGGCTGTTTCCGCGCGCATTGGTCGTCAAGGGCATCATGAGCCCGGCCGACGCGCTGCGCGCCGCCGAGATCGGCTGCGACGGGATCATCGTCTCCAACCATGGCGGCCGCCAGCTCGACCAGGCGCCGGCCTCGCTCGACGTTTTGCCGGCGATCAAGGAGGCGGTCGGCGACAAGCTGGTGGTGATGCTCGATAGCGGGGTGCGGCGCGGCGCCGACATCCTGATCGCGCTGTGCCTCGGCGCCCGCTTTGTCTTTATGGGCCGGCCGACGCTCTACGGCGCCGCCGCCGGCGGCATCCCGGGGGTCAACAAGGCGATCTCGATCCTGAGCGGCGAGATCGATCTGGTGATGGCCCAGATCGGCTGCCCGAGCCTCGACCAGCTCGGCCCCGATTTCCTGTGGCGCGACGACTGGCCGCGCAACGACTGACCGCGCAACGACTGACCGCTCTGGGTCGGGAAGACCAGCCTCTGCTTCCTCGCGCCCGCGCAGCGGAGGGCCAGGGCGAGCGCTCGGCATTTCTCGCCTGGGTCCCCGCTGCCGCGACGCTTCCGCGGGAATGACGAGTAAATTAGGTTAGCCGCGAGACGCGAGGTTGAAGAATTGACATTCGTCCGGAGGTCACCGCATCATGAAACTCGATCAAGCGATCAACATCGAAGACCTGCACCGGATCGCCAAGCGCAAGCTGCCAAAGATCATCTTCGACTTTATTGAAGGCGGCCTCGAAGACGAACGCGGTCTGGAACGCAACCGGGCCGCGTTTCACAAGCATCGGCTGCTGCCGCGCTATCTGGTCGATGTGTCGGTGCGCAACCAGTCGGCGACCTTGTTCGGCCATACCTATTCGAGCCCGTTCGGCATCTCGCCGACCGGCGGCGCCGGGCTCTATGCGCGCAACGGCGACCTGCTGCTGGCCGAGGCGGCGGCCGAGGCGAATATCCCGTACATCATGTCGGGCGGCAGTAACGCCTCGATGGAAGAGGCGGTGCGGGTCGCGCCGAACAATACTTGGTATCAGCTCTATGCCGCCCAGGACGGCAATCTTTCGGACGCGCTGATCGGCCGGGCGCGCGATGCCGGCGTCGGCGCGCTGGTGCTGACCGTCGATGTGCCGATCCATCCAAAGCGCGAGCGCAACTGGCGCAACGGCTTTGCCACGGTGCGCAACGGCGGCGTCATGGAGGCCTTGAAACTCAAGCCGTCGATCCTCTTAGAGGCGATGACCCATCCGGCCTGGGTCATCGATTATGTGCGGCACGGCGGCGCGCCGACCCTCGGCAACTGGGCGCCGCATGCCGGCAATGGCGCGAGCAAGGCCGATGCGATCCGGCTTGGCCGCACCCAGACCCCGGCTGCGGCGCAGACCTGGCGCGACCTCGAACGCTATCGCCGGCTGTTCCCGCGGCCGCTGGTGGTCAAAGGTATCCTGAACCCGGCCGACGCGATCCGCGCCGCCGAGATCGGCGTCGACGGGATCATCGTCTCGAACCATGGCGGCCGCCAACTCGACCAGGCCCCGGCCTCGCTCGACGCCTTGCCGGCGATCAAGGCGGCGGTCGGCGACAAGCTGGTGGTCATGCTCGACAGCGGCGTGCGTCGCGGCGCCGACATCCTGATCGCCTGGTGCCTCGGCGCGCAGTTTGTCTTTTTTGGCCGGCCGACGCTCTATGGCGCCGTCGCCGGCGGCGGCCCCGGGGTCAAGAAGGCGGTCGACATCTTCCGCACCGAGATCGATCTGGTGATGGCCCAGATCGGCTGTCCGAGCCTTGACCAGCTCGGCCCCGATTTTCTGTGGCGCGACGACTGGACCCAGAACCGCTGATCCCGGTCGCTGGCGTCCGCCCCGCCGGGGGCGATGTTCCCGGCGGATCGGCCAGGCTGCGTAGCGGCGCGGCTCAGTTCCCCGCGAGCCCGACCGGCGGCGCCTGCCGCGACGGGCCGGGCGCCGTCGAGCGCGGTTTCGATTTCATCGATTGTCTTGCCGCGGGTCTCCATGCCGATGAACCAGAACGCGACCGCACCGAGAAAGTACCAGAAGGCGAAGTAGTTGAACCCGGGGACCAGCGCGGCGAGCGTCGCCTTGGGACTGACCATGTTCGACGAGCCGGCGATCAGCGCCAGCCCGGCCGGGCCGATAAACTTGCCGAGATTGCCGACGCCATAGACGAATCCCATGCCGCTGCCGCGCAGCCGGGCCGGCCACATCTCGCCCATATAGGGGCCGACGATCGAATAATTGCCGCTGCCGAAGAAGTTCTGGATCAGGATCATCAAAAAGAACATCGACATGCCGCCGATGAAAACGTTGTGCAGATAGCCGGCCAGCGACATGAACACGCCTCCGGCCACGCAGCTGAACAGGCCAGCGGCGCGGCGTCCCCACGCGTCGGAGATCCACGAGCAGAAGAATCGGCCGGCGATCGCCGACAGGCTGATCCAGATGATCAGCTTCGACGCTTCGGGCGCGCTGATCTTCAGCACCATGACCAAGAGGGTCACCAGCCACAGGGCGAGCGCCACGCCGCCGGTCTGGGTCAGCCCGGTCAGGCAGCCGGCGATGATGCTGCGCGGGTATTTGAAGATCTCCAGCCAACGGGTTTGCTCGATCGCCGGCAGCACCGCCGGCAACGCGATTTTCGCGGGATCCATTTTCAGCGCCCAAGCCAACGCCCGCCGCGCCTCCTCGACCCGGCCCTGGCGCAGCAGCCAGTACGGCGATTCGGGGACGAAGGCGCGGATATAGAGGCACAGGAACGCAGGCAGCAAGCCGACCGCGACCATCCCCCGCCAGCCGATATAGGGTGCCGCGAACGCCCCCAGCAACGCGGCGAGCAACTGGCCGGCCGGCAGCATCGTCGTGGTAATTCCGGTGAACCAGCCGCGCTTACTGGCCGGCGAAAACTCCTGCATCAGGGTGATGTCCACCGAATACAACCCGGTCACCGCGAAGCCGACGAAAAAGCGGCAGATGACCAGATAGATCCATCCCCCTTCCGGGGTCAGCGCCATCGCGCCGGTCGCGAGCGAGACGTTGAGCACCGCAGTGATCAGCGCCGGGCGTCGGCCGACCTTGTCGGCCATCCAGCCATATAGCAAGGAGCCGAATGGCGCGCTGACCCCCGAGGCGAGCAGAATCGCGCCCGACTGCCCATAGTCCAGATGCCATGCCTTAACGACGAACGCTAGAACGAAGCCGATCAAGAAGAAATCAAAGAAATCGAGCATGTCGCCGAGGGTTGCGGCGCCAGCGATCTTCCACTGGTTCGCGGTCAGCTTTTTCTGCTGATCTAATAATTCCAACATCGCGCTCTCCCTATACTGGCGCCGTGGCAATAGCGTCTCGGAACGGGTTTGCCGTTTCTACAAGCAGGTTTCTTGGACGACCGTCTTTGCCAGCCGCCAGGGCTACGCCACGCGCAGCCGATCACCGCCGCGACATTACTCGAAGCTTATCGCCACTGGCAATGCCTCGCGCCGTCAACGGCGCGGCGCCGGTCAATAGCTGCCGGCGCTGCAATAATGCCAGGCCGAGCCGTCGAACCCGTAGAGCAGCGCCAGGCGCTGGCTGGCGTCGTGGGCGAGCACGACCCGGAAGCGCTGGCCGATGCACGGCGCGGTCGCGGCGGCGGCCGGCTTTGGCAATTTCTTTTCCACGGCACAGTTCGCCGCCCAATCGGGCAGGCTCGCCGGTGCGGCGGCGAGCTTCTTGCCGTCGGCGAGGACGAAATAATCCGTCGGCTGACCACCCTTGACATCGGCATGCAGCGCCAGCGAGCCGTAGCGCGAGCGGTAATAGCCGGCCTGCTGATCGCCATCGCTGGCGCCCGACGCCACCGCCCGGAAGGTCAGCGCGCTGCAGGCCGGCGGGCCCTTTGCCGCGCCCTTCGCCGCCGGGTGTTTTGTTGCGGCAAAGGCGCCGGCCGCCATCATGCCGAGCGCGATTGCGGCGCATGCCAAGATCGGCGTTCTCATCTCTCTCCCTCCCCTCGACAACGGACTCCCTTATAGCGCGGCAAACCTTCCGGCAGTAGGTTCTGCGGTGCCACTGCGATCCAGGAGTGCGCCCTCCGGCCGATGCCGATGACGGCATTTCCCGTGTCCCGCCTGTTTCCCTGCGCCGCTTTCTTTCTGCTTGCGGTGATCTGGCCGGCTGCGGCCGCGGCGCCTGCGGCGGCCCTCGCGGTCGTGTTGGCGGTCGATGTCTCGGCCAGCGTGACGCCCGATTCCTATGTGTTGCAGCATGACGGCATCGCCCGCGCCTTTGCCAACCAGCGCCTGGTCGATGCCATCGCCGCCGCTCCGGGCGGGATCGAGGTGCTGGTCCTCGAATGGTCCGATCCGGACAAGATCGCGATCACCGTCGGCTGGACCGCGGTGACCGGCAGGCGCGATGCTGCCGCTTTCGCGGCCGCGGTGCGCGCTGGCGGGCGAAGTTCGCGCGGCCTGACCGCGATCGGTCCCGCGCTGATCGCCGCTGCGGCGCAGTTCGACCATTTGCCGGAGCCGGCGGCGCGCCGGGTGATCGACATTTCGGGCGACGGAATGGCCGATTTCGGCCCGGACCCGGCCGCGGTGCGCGACCGCATCGTGGCGGCGGGAATTACCATCAACGGGCTCGCGATCCTGACCGAGGAGCCCTGGCTCGAGGATTATTATCGCCGCAATGTAATCGGCGGCCGCGGCGCCTTCGTCCTCGCCGCGCGGGACTTCACCAGCTTCGCCGAGGCGATGCTGCGAAAGCTGGTGCAGGAGGTCGCGGGCGCCGGAGCGCCCGCGCTGGCTCAGATGCAGTAGGTGCGGATCGGGGCGAAGCCGTTGAACCCGACCGAGGCGTAGCTCGCGGTATAGGCGCCGGCGAGCCAGGATCTCGACCTTGTCGCCGACTTCGAGACCGAGCGGCAGCCGGTACTCGGTCCGCTCATAGAGGATGTCGGCGCTGTCGCAGGTCGGCCCGGCGAGGATGACCGGGCCGCTCGCCCCGCCGCGGCCCGGGGTCGCGATCCGGTATTTGATGCTCTCGTCCATGGTCTCGGCGAGTCCGTTGAACTTGCCGACATCGAGATAGACCCAGCGCCGCGCGTCGCCGCCGCCCTTTTCCGAGATCAGCACGACCTCGCTCTGGATCACGCCGGCGTCGCCGACCAGCGAGCGCCCCGGCTCGATGATGATCTCCGGCAGATGGTTGCCGAAATGGCGGGTGATCGCCGCCATGACCGCCTGGGCATAGCGCTCGACCGCCGGCACCTCGCCCGTGTAATGCGCCGGAAACCCGCCGCCGATATTGACCATGCGCAGATCGATATCGGCCTCGGCGAGCAGGGAGAACATCCGCGCCGCGGCCCCGACGGCGCCGTCCCATTGCCGCAGATCGGTCTGCTGCGAGCCGACATGGAACGAGACGCCGTAAGGATCGAGACCAAGGCCGCGGGCCCGGCGCAGCAGCTCGACCGCCATCTCCGGGGCGCAGCCGAATTTGCGCGACAATGGCCACTCCGCCCCGGCGCAATCGACCAGGATGCGGCAGAAGACGCGCGCCCCCGGCGCCGCGCGCGCCAGCTTGTCGAGTTCGTGCGCGCTGTCGAAGGCGAACAGCCGCAGCCCCGCCCCATAGGCAAAGGCGATGTCCTTTTCCTTTTTGATCGTATTGCCAAAGGACAGCCGATCCGCGGCCACGCCATTGTCGAGGCACAGCTGGATCTCGCCGCGGCTCGCCACGTCGAAATTGGCGCCCTTGCCCTCGAGCATGGCGACGATCTCGGCAGCGGGGTTGGCTTTGACCGCATAATAGATGCGGGCCAGCGGCAGATGCCGGCACAAGGCGGCGTAAGCCCCGGCGATCACGTCGAGATCGACGACAAGGCACGGGGTCTCGGGCGAATTTTCGGCGAGGAAGCGCGAAATCCTCTTGTTCATTCCTGGGGGTCATCCTTCCCGCGAGGCGGCTGAGCGAAGCAGGTGCAATCGGCCGAACCCCTGGCCGCAACGGGGCGAAGACGCCACCGCAGCCTCGGGTTTGAACGAGTGCGAACCGAAGACGAGATTCGAGCCGGACGCTGACGCCCAGCTCGGTCTGGTTGTGCTGCTTAGCTTAGACTACTCGGGTCGATGACCCGGTTGCCCCGCCCGCGTAGGCGCGTCCCGCGAAGGTTCGCGTCAGGGCAGGGCACCACGCCCCTCAGTCGGATAGCAACCATATCGACCTCCCTCTCGGGACCGGCCTCGCAGCCGGACGACCAAAAAGGACGCGTTACGTCGTTGCATAACCACCATGGGCCATAGGCACGTGCGAGTGCGTCGAGAGCCCGATAGATACGCTGTTCCGCCCGGAACGCAAGCGGCAATTCGGGAAAAATTCGACCGGTAACCACGTTATTCCCAGCCCCCGCTGCGCCAGCCGGGGCCGAGCGGCGCGGCCCGTCAGCCGAGGCTTTTTTCCAACAGATCCAGGGCGGCGATCGAGAAGGTCCGCATGTTGTCGACGCGGTCGGCCTTGCCGGTCTCGACGGTGATCGAGCGCTCGCCCGAGGGACCGATCACGGCGATGCAGGAATGCCCGGCGGCGTGGCCGTAGCGGCTGCCGGTCGGTCCGGCGGTGCCGGTCTCGCCGATCGCCCAGGTGGTGGCGAGCTTGCCGCGGATCTTGCGGGCGAACAGCAGCGCATAGGCCTCGGTCGACGGGGTGATGCCGGTCAGCTCCTGATCGGTGACGGCGAGCAGGGCGCTGCGCGACTGCCGCGTATAGACGACGGCGCCGCCCATAAAGTAGGCCGAGGCGCCGGCAATCGCCAGCAATGCCGCCGAGATCATCCCGGCGGTCGAGGATTCGGCAATCGAGATCGTCTCGTTGCGCGCCTTCAGCTTTGCCGCGATCCGTTCCGCCTGGGGCAGCAAATCCTGTAACATCGCTCCACCTCCATTCCGTTTGGCGAGATCCCACCCGCGAGGAGCCCCGCAATGAGTTACGAGACCATCCTCTACGCCGAGGACGGGCCGGTCGGAACCCTGACCCTGAACCGTCCCGAGGACGGCAACATGTTCACCCCGATCATGTGCCACGAGATCCGCGATTGCATCAACCTCGTGCGGCGCGAGACGCGCACCCGGGTTCTGATCATCACCGGCGCCGGCGACCGCTTCTTCTGCATCGGCGGGCGCAAGGCGGGGATGGAGGACACCTTGCTCTATCCGGGCGTGCTGCCAACCCTCGACATGTATGAGAGCATCGAGCGCTTGCAAAAGCCGGTCATCGCCTCGGTCAACGGCTACGCGGTCGGCGGCGGCAACGTCTTGCAGGTCATGTGCGACATCACCATCGCCAAGGAGAGCGCCATCTTCCGCCAGGTCGGGCCGATGATGGGCAGCTACGACGCCGGCTACGGCACCTGGTATCTCGAAGACCTGGTCGGCAAGAAAAAGGCCAAGGAAATCTGGTTCCGCAATCCGCGGCTCTCGGCCCGCGAGGCGCTCGAAATCGGCATGATCAACCAGGTCGTTCCCGATGCCGAACTCGCTTCAGCAACCCGTGCGATGGCGCTCGAAATCGCCGAGCGCGGCGCCTTGGCGCTGGCCGCGATCAAAACCGCGTTCAGCGCGCGGCACGGCGGCGTCGGCGGGCTCGCCCGCATCGCCCACGATCTGTTGCTGCGCGGCTATCTCGAAACCGACGAATCCCACGAACTGGGCCATGCCTTCGCCGAGCGCCGCAAACCCGACCCCGACAAATTCGGCCATTGAGGATGGCACGGCAGCCTCTGGCGGTCGAGCCACATCGAGCCGAATGCGGAGGTAACAGCCTGGGCGGGTTGCGAATATGACCAACACACTGCTGACCCTGCACGATCCGGAAATGGCGCGGCGCTATTATGCCGAGGGGCTGTGGCGCCGCGATACGCTGTACTCGCTGCTGTGCGAGCATGCGGCGCGGCGGCCGCAGGCGTTTGCGCTGCGCGACGGGACGCGGCGGCTGACCTGGCGCCAATTGCGGGCCATGGTCGATATCGTCGCGGCCGATCTGCACAAGTCCGGTCTGAAGCGCGGCGAGCGGGTGTCGGTGTGGCTGCCGAACCGGGTCGAGGCGGTCGCGATCTTCCTCGCCTGCTCGCGCCAGGGCTATGTCTGCAACCCGTCATTGCATCAGAATTACCGAGTCGGAGAAATCGTCGAAATGCTGTCGCGCATCCGCGCCGCGGCGTTGTTCGCGCAGCCCGGTCACGGCGGCGACGCGCGCGCCGCCGACATCTTCGCCGTCGCCGCGGCGCTGCCGTCATTGCGGCGGATCTACACGCTCGGCGACGGCCCGAGTGATGCGGCCCCTTCCCGAGCGAACCCGCGGAGTTGCCGCCGGCCGATGCCGATCCCGACAAGATCGTCTATCTGGCCTTTACCTCGGGCACCACCGGCACGCCCAAAGGTGTGATGCATTCCGACAACACGCTATTGGCCAATGGAAGGGCGATGGTCGCCGACTGGCATCACGACGAGCGCTCGGTACTCTTAAGCCTGAGCCCGATGAGCCATCACATCGGCACCGTGGCGATCGAGCAGATGATGGCGGCCGGGCTCGAACTGGTGGTCAACGCGCCGCCGCCGGGCATGACCCCGCTCGATTGGATCACCGAGACCGGCGCCAGCTATGTGATGGGCGTGCCGACCCACGCGATGGACATCCTCGCCGAGATGCGGCGCCGCCGGCTCGACCGGCTCGGCGAGGTGAAGATATTCTACATGGCCGGCTCACCGATCCCGCGCGAGACGGCGCAGGCCTTTTTCGACAAGGGCATCCTGCCGCAGAACGTCTACGGCATGACCGAGAACGGGTCGCACCAATACACCCTGCCGAGCGACGACCCGCAGACCATCGTCGAGACCTGCGGGCGTGCCTGCGCCGCCTATCAGATCCGCATCTGGGACCGGGACAACCCCGACCTCGAAGCGCCGCCGGGTGCAGTCGGCGAGATCGGCGGGCGCGGGGCCTGTCTGACCCTCGGCTATTTCGACAACCAGCAGGCGACCGAAGATTCGTTCAACCGCGACGGCTGGTTCATGAGCGGCGATTTGGGCCGGCTCGACGCCAAGGGCTGTCTGGAAATCGTCGGCAGAAAGAAGGATCTGATCATCCGCGGCGGGCACAATATCCATCCGGCGCGGATCGAGGATCTGGCAATGCGGCATAGCGCGGTCGCCCGCTGCGCCGCCTTTGCGGTCGCCGATGCGAGGCTCGGCGAGAAGGTCTGCCTCGCGGTGATCTTGCACGAGGCGGAGAAGGTCGATCCTGACGAGCTTCTCGCCCATCTCGATGGCGCCGGCCTGTCGCGCTACGACATGCCGGAATATTTCATCGCGATGGATGCGTTTCCGCTGACCGCCAGCGGCAAGATCCTGAAGCGCGAATTGGTCGAATGGGCGAAGGAGGGCCGGATCACCCCGCTGCCGGTCCGCTGGAGCGGGCAATGACGATCCATCTGACCCGTCTCGACGACCTCGCGCTGCTGACCCTCGATCGCCCCGAGGCGCTGAACGCGCTGAGTTTCGAATTGCTGCGCGATCTCGGCGTCGCGCTCGACGAGGTCGCCGCCGGGGATGCCCGCGCGCTGCTCGTCACCGGGGCCGGTGACCGCGCGTTTTGCGCCGGCGCCGACATCCGCGAGCTGATGGGCCGTTCGCTTCAGGCGGCGCGCGACGGCGCCGCATTCGGGCAGGCCACTCTGGCAAAGCTCGATACGCTGCCGATCCCATCGATCGCGCTGCTGAACGGCTATGCCTTTGGCGGCGGGCTGGAACTGGCGCTCGCCTGCACCTTCCGATTAGCCTCGCCGGCCGCCAAGCTCGGCCTGCCCGAGATCAAGCTCGGCCTGATCCCCGGTTATGGCGGAACCCAGCGCCTGCCGCGGCTGGTCGGCGAAGCGCGCGCGCTCGACATGATCCTGACCGGGCGCGCCGTCGCCGCCGACGAGGCATTGGCGATCGGCCTCGTCAACCGCATCGCCGATGGCGATCTGGTCGAAGCCGGAAAGAGCTTCGCCGGCGAGATGACCGGCTACAGCCTGCGCGCGCTCGGTCTCGCCCGCGCCGCCATCCGACGCGGCCTCCAGACCACGTTGCTGGAAGGCCTCGCGATCGAAGCCGGTCTCAACGCCCTCGCCTTCCAGAGCGCCGACGCCGCCGAGGGCATGACCGCCTTCCTCGAAAAGCGCAAACCCGCGTTCGGCGACAAATGATGCCGCATCAGAACCCGCGCCTGGGCCGGAGCCGGCGGTAGGCATCGCCGTCATCGACGTCTTCGAGGGTTTCGACAAACCCCACCGCGATCCGCCGGGGCAGCCCGGCGAGCGTGTCGGCGAGGGCGTAGGGGCCCGACCATCGCACCCGCCCGAACAGAAACGGCAGGCGCGGGCGGCGGCGGGCGCCGACCAGCCAGAACCCGCCATCGGCGGCCGGGCCGAAGACCAGATCGCACCTGCCGAGCCGGCGGAAGGCGTCGGCGATGTGGCGGGCATCGAGCGCCGGAATGTCGCCGCCGACGAGCACTACCGGGCCGCAGGCGGGGACGCCGAGCGCGCGGCGCATGCGGCGGCCGAGATCGCCGCCGCCTTGCCCGAAGGCCGCGATCCCGGGGCGCCAGTGCCGGGCCTGGCGAGATGCTCGGTCCGGGGTCACGACGATCCGCAAATCCCAGCGCCGGTCACCCGCCAGGCGCCGCAGCAGCATGGCGATCATCAGCCGCTCGAAGCGCAGCGCGGCGAGGTCGCCGATCTCCGCCGCCAGCCGGCGCTTGCCGCGCCCCAGCCCCGGCGCGCGCAGGAACAGCACCAGGTGTCGGCGCATCAGCGGTAGAGCCGCGCAATCCGCGCGGGCGGCAGGCCGGCGAAATAGAGCGTGAGGCACAGCAAATTGCGCATCGGCCGGCGCCAATAGCCGTCACGCCGGTAGCGGCGGGCCGAGGCAACGCAGCCGACGCCGATGCGGGCCAGCCGATGGCGGCCGAGGCGGCGGACGAGATCGACATCCTCCATCAGCGGCAATGGCGCAAAGCCGCCGACCGCGTCGTAGAGGGCGCGGCCGATCAGCAGCCCCTGGTCGCCATAGGGCAATGCCAGAACCCGACAGCGCCAGGCGACAATCCGCTCCAGCCGCCGCGCCGCCGGCGCCGCATCGTCGAGGGCAAAGTCGAAATAGCCGGCACGCCGCTCCGCCTGGGGCTGGGCGATAAAGTCGGCCAGCGCCCGGGCCCAGCCCGGTTCCGGCCGGCAATCGGCGTGCAGGAACAACAGCCACCTGCCCGACGCCGCGGCGGCGCCGGCGGCGAGCTGGGTCCCGCGGCCACGTGGCGCGGCAACCACTTGCGCGCCGGCAGCCTCGGCCAGCGCTGCAGTTTGGTCGTCCGAGCCGCCATCGGCGACGATGATCTCCCGGACCGGCGCCGCGCTCAGCGTGTTCAGCACGGGTGACAAGGTGTCGGCGGCGTTCAAGCTCGGGATAATGACGGAAACATGATTTAGTTCTTGAAACGTTCTCTTTGCTCCGGCATGCTGGGCGACATGGATATGCCGGCCGCTCCGACGCCGCGCAAGGGACGCGGCGCCGCCACCAACGACAGCAGTCGGTTCGACTCGGAAAGACGGGTGATGTTCGATGACGGCTGGGGCTCGGCCGATGCGGAGGCGATGCCGCTGGCCACGACCCTGAGCGTCGACACGACGCGCACGATCATTGCCCGCAATGACTCGCCGGATATCGGCTTCGACCGCTCGATCAACCCCTATCGCGGCTGCGAGCATGGCTGCATCTATTGCTATGCGCGGCCGAGCCACGCCTATCTCGGCCTGTCGCCGGGCCTCGATTTCGAAAGCCGGCTGTTCTACAAGCCGCAGGCGGCGGCCCTGCTCGGCGCCGAACTGCGCAAAACGGGCTATGTCTGCCGCCCGATCGCGCTCGGCAGCAACACCGACCCCTACCAGCCGGTCGAACGCCGGGTCGGCCTCACCCGCGCGATCCTCGAAGTGCTGCGCGATTTTCGCCATCCGGTCACGATCGTCTCCAAATCGGCGCTGATCCGGCGCGATCTCGACATTCTTGCCGAGATGGCGAGGGACCGGCTGGCGATCGTCACGATTTCGCTGACGACATTGGATCGCGAACTGGCGCGAAAGATGGAGCCGCGCGCGGCAACGCCCGAGCGCCGCCTCGAAACCATCGCCGCATTGGCCGCCGCCGGGGTTCCCACCGGGGTGCTGGTTGCGCCGATGATCCCGGCGCTGAACGACAGCGAGATGGAGCAACTGCTCGAACGCGCGCATGCCGCCGGCGCGACTTCGGCCGGCTATACCCTGCTGCGCCTGCCGATCGAGCTGAAAGCCCTGTTCCGCGAATGGCTTGAAGTCCATTTCCCGGACAAGGCGGCGCATGTGCTGTCGTTGGTGGCGCAGGCCCATGGCGGGCGGCTGTACAACTCGGCCTGGTCGAAGCGGATGACCGGCGCCGGTCCCTATGCCGATATGCTGCGGCTGCGGTTCGACCGCGCCTGCCGCCGTCTCGGCTTCAACCAGCGCACGACCAAACCGCTCGATACCACGATCTTCCGCCCGCCTTCGCAAAAGGGCGATCAGCTCAGCCTGTTCTAAAGCCTGTCTTGCGAGGGTGGATGCCCCGCACCACGGCAAAACCCAGCAGGATAGGAGCAAGCAGAACGAGGGTGGTCGGCTCGGATACTGCCGGCGCGACCGCGAGGTCCGCAAACTCGCATAATTGGTTCGGGCCGGGGCAACCCGTTAGCGAAATTTCCTTTAATAAGGTCCCGGATCCGTCGAAAACACGAAAGATCGACGGAACGTCTTCAACATCGCCGACGTAATAATATTTGCCATCGAAGGCAACGCCGCTGAAGCCAAAATCGTCGGTGAATTGCAGAAAATTGGTAGAAAGCAAAGTTCCGCTGCCATTGAATAAATTGTAAGGGCCTTCGTCGTTGCCTTGGTTTGCGACAAAATTGCTTCCGACGATTTCGAGGCCTGCTCGACCCCCCACGAACGGTGCGCCAAGCGCGGTGGGCACGAGGGGAATAGTATTCACCAGCGCGCCGCCCAGTGTGTACTGATACACATTCTCTGTCAGGGCGCTGTTCCCTGTTGCCGCAAGGTAAAGAAAGTTGCCGTCCGAGGTAATCGCGCTAATGCCCGGAAGTCCGGTGCTGAAAGCCACGCCGAGATTCGCGCCGCTCGAGTTCGTGAGGAACACCGACCCTGAGTTGGCGACGCTGTAATAAATCGTCGACCCGAGCACTGTGATGCCCCCGGGACCGCCACTCTGGGCGGCGGGGTCCGGGACAGCAAAAGAATTGATCAGCGTGCCGGTACCCGCCGACTCGTTGACGTCCCACTCATCGAGGGTCGGCCCGGGCGAGCCGCGGCCGTCACTGGCCCACAGGATGGTGTCCGCCCGCGCCGGTCCCGAACTGGCGAGCAGACCCGCTGCTGCGAGCCCCATGGCGACGCTGGCGATGGACCGCAGGTGTGCGCCAAGGATTTGGCCGAGGCTTTTTGGGCTCGCCATGGGTGCCTCCTTGAAACGACCGAACAGCACTATTGATGTAACCGAAAATGACCGCTGATCAAAGGCGCCCCTACCGCGGAGCAGCAGCTGCGGGGTAGCGCGTCTTGCCAACCTGCAAGCCGCCAGCTTACCCTCGAACAATCAGCCGGATCATTTTGGGGAACGCCGCGCCATGATCGTCGATGTGCATGCGCACTATACGCCGAAGAATTTCAGCCAGTTCATGGGCGACCGGTTTGCGTCGCCGGTACATCTGCCGGTCAAGCGCGGAATGGCGCTTCACCCGTTCTCGGATTCGCCGGAGGACATTCAGGGCCGCTTCGAGCTGATGGATGCCGCCGGGGTCGAAAAGCAGGTGCTGTCGCCAAACCACCCGCCCTATCTGCCGGACGAGGCCGAATGCGTCAAAGCGGTGCAGATGCTGAACGACGGCTATGCCGATCTGGCGCACCGCTACCCGCAGCGGATTGCCTCCTACGTGATGCTGCCCTTGCCGCATATCGACGCGGCCTTGCGCGAGATGGAGCGCGGCTTCGACCAACTGGGCTGCGTCGGCGTCAACATGAACATCATCTGCCTGAACCGGTCGGTCGCCGAGACCGAGTTCGAGCCGATCTACGAGGAGATGAACCGGCGTGGCGCGATCCTGTTCGTCCACCCGGCCGGCACCGGCATCTGCTCGCCATTCATCACCGGTTACCGCTATACCGGGTCGGTCGGCACCTCGCTCGAGGATGCCACCTTCGTCCTGCACATGATCGCCAGACAGATCCCGCACCGCTATCCGAAGATCCGCTTTATCGTCCCGCATCTGGGCGGGCCGATCCCGATGCTGCTCAACCGCCTCGACCAGCAGGGCCAGAGCCCGAGCGGCCATCCCAACCTCGCCGAGGCGCCGAGCGTCACCGCCAAGCGGTTCTGGTACGACACCGTGTGCTACGGCTCGAAGGCGGCCTTTACCTGCGCCCTCGAAGCCTTTGGCGCCGATCATCTGGTGACCGGCAGCGACTATCCGGTGTTGCAGGATTACGAAGCCTACACGGAAACCTTCGCCTATATCAGCCGGCTCGGCCTACCAGAGGCCGCGGTCGACCGGATCCTGCATCATAACGCCCACCAGCTGTTCGGCTTTGCCCACTAGCAGGACCCGCTGGTTACGCCGGGGTCGGAGGGGTTGCCGAAATCCGCGCCTCGGCCAGGGCCGCCTCGACCTGCCGGCGCAGATCCGACGGCTTGAACGGCTTTCTGACCAGACGGTACGAGCGTCCGTCGCCGGCGATGCCGGCAGGGTCGGCGTAGCCGGAGATGAAGACGATCGGTAGAAGCGGGTGGGCTGCCCGGGCGCGCCGGGCGAGATCGGGTCCGCTCATGCCGGTCATGACGACATCGGTCAGCAGGACATCGATGATGCCGCTCTGGTCGAGCAGCCCGAGCGCGGCCTGGCCGCTGGCCGCCTGCACCACGGCATAGCCCAGACCGGTCAGGATCTCGGCGGTGGTGAGCCGGACGGCATCGTCGTCATCGACGACGAGTACGACGGCGTCGCTGGTTCGCTGCTGAAGCGTGTCGTCGAAAGCGGCTCCGGCAGGCTCGGCCCGCGACGCCGCGCGGGGCAGATAGACGCTGATCGCCGTCCCCTGGCCCGGGGCGCTGTCGATGCGCACGTCGCCGCCTGACTGGCGGGCCGTGCCAAAGACCTGCGACAGGCCGAGACCGGAGCCGGCGCCCGGGCCCTTGGTCGTAAAGAATGGCTCGAACGCCTTGGCCTGGACCTCCGGTGTCATGCCGGTGCCGACATCGTGCACTGTGATCGCGACATAGTCGCCGGCGGTAAGCTCGTGCGGAAGAAAGGCGGCGTTGCGTTGCGCGTTCGCGGTCGCCACGGTGACCACCCCGCCATTCGGCATCGCGTCGCGCGCGTTGATTACCAGGTTGAGCAGGACCAGCTCGAATTGGGTCGGATCGACCATCGCGGGCCATAGATCCGACGCCAGTCGGGTTTCGATCTGCACCCTCGGCCCCAGCGCGCTGTGCAGCAGGTTCTGCATGCCGGCGACCAGCGCGTTCAAATCGACCGCTCGCGGCGACAGCGGCTGGCGGCGGGCAAAGGCGAGCAGGTGGCTGGTCAGCATCGCGCCCCGCTCGGCCGCGGCCCGCATCGCCGCAAGCCGGTCGGACAGCGCCGGGTCGAGCGCCGGCGCTTTGCGGATCAGATCGATATTGCCGATCAGCACGGTCAACAGATTGTTGAAATCGTGCGCCACCCCACCGGTGAGCTGGCCGATCGCCTCGATGCGCTGGGCCTGGCGCAGCGCCGCCTCGGCCCGCTCGCGCTCCGCCATCTGTTCGACCAGCCGCCGGTTTGCGTCCTCCGCGGCATCTTTGGCGGCGCGGTACTCGCCCAGCAACGCCTCGATCTGCCGCGATCGCTGCGCCAGCAGCAACAGCAGACCGACGATCGCCGCCGAGGCGCCGAAAGCCACCAGCGAAAATGTCCAGGTCTGCCGCCGCCATGCCGCCAGCACTCGCTTTTGCGCCACCGAGACGTTGACCGCCAGCGGGAACGCCTTCAATGCGCGGATCGCCAGCACCCGGCGGCTGCCGTCGATCGGGCTGTCCATCACCACCGTGCCGGCCATGGCGTGCGCCAGAATGTTCTTGAATGGCGGCAAATCGGCATAGCTCTGGCCGATGATGGCGTCGCTGTGCGGGTAGCGCGCCAGCACCGTACCGTCGCGCAGATGCAGTAAGATCGCCCCGCTCTCATTGAGTTCGACGGCGCGATAGAAATCCTCAAAATAAGCCAGATTGAGATAGGCGATCGCATCGCCCTGAAACGTGCCGTCATGCCCCAGGATCGGCCGCAGCATCAGCGCCGTCCACTGGCCGTCCGGCCCGCGCATCGGATCGCTGAACTGCAGCCCTGGCGTCGGATGCGCTGCCTGCGCGGCGATCAATGCCCGCGCCGGCGGCGGCAGCTCGCGTGGCGGGCCGGGCCGCGATGTATAAAGAATGTTTCCGTCCTTGTCGGTGACCGCGATCTCGCTGACCTGGCGCACCCCGGCGATACGCCGCGACAGCAAATTGTCGTAAGCGGCGGCATCGACCGGCGGTTTCGCGCGCATCGTCTGCAACAGCTCGATCGCGTTGCGCAGCAGGAAATCCACGGTTTCGACGGCGCGGCCGGTCTGCTCGGCAAATACCATGTCGAGCCGCGCCATTTCGCGCTCGGTATCGGCGATGATGGCGGCGCGGCCGGACAAGAGCTGGTGAACCGTCGCGCCGACGATCAGCGCGACGACCACGACGGCCAGCGCCTGCAAGGATCGGCTGACCGAGAGCGGGCCGCCCCAGCGGCGGGCGGGATCGACGGCGCGCATCGCGCTCGCTCGGCGCGCGGCCTCGATCAACCCCGGTCGGCCGGCGCGGCCCGCAGGGCTCGCCACAGCTTTTCCGAGGTCGCCGGCGGCTCGATCGCCGCCGCGCCGGCATGGGCCAGCGCATCGTTGACGGCGTTCATCACCGCCGGGATCGCGCCCAGGGTGCCGGCCTCGCCGACCCCTTTGACGCCGAGCGGGTTGCGTCCGGTCAGAGTCGGGTTGTTGGCCAGCTCGAACCGGCAGAAATCAGTCGGCCCGCGGCATGCAGTAATCCTGGAACGAGCCGGTCAACAGCTGCCCGTTCTCCGGATCGTAGACCAGATCTCTCCATCAGCGCCTGACCCACGCCTTGGACGATGCCGCCATGGATCTGCCCCTCGCACAACAGCGGGTTCAGCACGCGTCCCACATCGTCGACCGCGGCATAGCGGGTCAGCGCGACCGCGCCGGTCTCGGCGTCGATCTCGACCTCGCACAGATGGGCGCCGCTCGGAAAGGTCGCCGACCCGGCCGGGCCGAAATTGGCCCGCTCGGAAAAGCCCGCCTCGATGTCGTTCGGCAGATAGTTCGAATCGAAGGATTGCCGCGCCACCTCGGCGACGGTGACCGAGCGGTCGGTGCCGGCGATGGCGAACCGGCCATCCTCGAACACCACGTCGGTGGCGGCGGCCTCCATCATATGCGCGGCGATCTTGCGGCCCTTGTCGATCAGCCGGTCGGCCGCGACGACGATCGCCGAGCCGGCGAGCTGGGCCGAACGCGAGCCGAAGGTGCCGATCCCCATCGTCACCAGATCGCTGTCGCCATAACGGTAGCGGATCAGGTCGGCGTCGAGCCGAGCTTTTCCGACAGGATCTGCTTGAATGTGGTGCCGTGGCCCTGGCCGTGATCCATGCTGCCGGTCATCAGCACCACCCCGCCCGACGGGTCGAAGCGGATCTCGGCATGCTCGTAATCGCGCCCGCCGGTAGCGGCGACCGCGGTGGCGACCCCGATCCCCAACAGCTTGCCGCGCCGTTTCGCCGCCGCGCGGCGTTCCGGCGACCTGGAGATAGCCGCCGAGGGTCAGGCAATCCTCGAAATTCTTGACGAAATCGCCGGAATCATAGGTCTGCTGCAGCGCCGTGGTAAATGGCATGGCGCTGGCCGGGATGGTATTGCGGCGGCGCAGCTCGACCGGCTCGATGCCAAGTTCGCGCGCCGCCTTGTCGATGATGGTTTCGGTGACATAGATCGGCTCCGGCCGGCTGCCGCCGCGATAGGGCGCGGTCGTCATCGTGTTGGTCAGCACCGCAACGACCCGCGCATGGATTGCCGGAATGCCGTAAGTATTGACCAGGCAGCCGAGCCCGATGGTCAACGGTATCGTCGGCCGGTCGGTCGAATAATAGGCGCCGATCGCCGACTGCCATTGCGCGCGCAACGCCAGAAATTTGCCGTCCTTGTCGAGCGCCAAGTTCGGCGACGACGATGCTGCCGCGGCCCTGCTCGTCGCTCGCTAGCCCCTCGCTGCGCTCGGCCGTCCAGCGCACCCGGCGCCCGGTAATCTCCGACGCCCACAGCGCCAGCGCGTATTCCGGATAGCAGCCGCCCTTCATGCCGAACCCGCCGCCCATATTGTCGCACACCACCCGGAACTGGTGCTGCGGCAGCTTGAAGATCCGGTCGGCCAGCGCGGTTCGGGTCGCGTGCACCGACTGGATCGTGCAGCGGATCGTATAGCGGTCCTGGTCGCGGTCGTATTCGCCGATGCAGCCGCGCGGCTCCATCGGGTTCGCGGTGACCCGGTTGATCCGGATCTCGTCGCGCACGATATGCGCGGCTCGGGCAAACGCCGCGTCGACCGCTTCCTTGCTGCCGACCTCGTGAAAGAAGGCCTCGTTGCCGGGGTTCTCGTCCCAAACCGCCGGCCCGCCCGGCGCCAGCGCCGCGGCGCTGGTGATCACCGCGGGCAGCGGCTCGTAGTCGATTTCGATCAGCTCGGCTGCGTCCTTCGCTTGGTCCAGGCTTTCGGCGACGACGAATGCGACCGGATCGCCGACGTAGCGTACCCGGCCCTGGGCGAGCAGCGGCTGCGGGCAGACGAACGCCGCGGCGCCGTTGCTGCGCCGGCGGCGCACGCCGGGCATCAGGGTGCCGAGACCGCGGCGGCTGAGATCCTCCCCGGTCAATACCGCCAGCACGCCCGGTGCGGCCTTGGCTTGCGTGACATCGATCGTGCGAATGCGGGCATGCGCATGCGGCGAGCGCAGCACATAGCCGCGCGCGTCGCCGGCTGCGCCCGCGTCGTCGACATAATGGCCGCGGCCGCGCAGCAGGCGCAGATCCTCCTCGCGCCGCACCGGTTCGCCGATCGCCTGTACGCTCATGCTCTCTGTCTCCTGCTCGCGCCGGCGCGAATATATCGCCCGATGCTCAGCCGCCTCGGGTCGGATCGGGGCCGAGCCGGATCAGCAATTTGCCGAAATTGCGACCCTGCAACAGCCCGATAAAGGCCTCGGCGGCATGGTCGAGGCCATCGACGATGTCCTCGCGATATTTGAGCAGCCCGGTCCTGACCAGCGGGGCCGCCATCGCCCGGTATTCGTCCCAGCGCTGCCACTGGTCGCCGACGATAAACCCCTGGATCTTGAGGCGCTTGCGCACCGTGGCCATCAGATTGGGGCCGGGCCGAGGCTCGGTGTCGTTGTACTCGGCAACCATGCCGCACATGATCATGCGGGCGAAATCGTTGAGGCGAGGAAACACCGCCTGCTGCACCGCGCCGCCGACATTCTCAAAATAAACGTCGATCCCGTTCGGGCAGGCGCGGTCAAGCGCTTCGCCGAGATCGGCCGAGCGATGGTCGATCGCCGCATCAAAGCCGAGCTCGCTCTCGACAAAGCGGCATTTGTCGGCCCCGCCGGCGATGCCGACGACAAATGCCCCGGCCCGTTTGGCGAGCTGGCCCGCCACCTCCCCGACCGCGCCCGACGCGGCCGAGACGACCACGGTCTCGCCCGGCTGTGGCTTGCCGATCTCGCTCAAGCCGACATAGGCGGTAAGCCCCGGCATGCCGAGCACGCCGAGTGCGGTCGACAGCGGCGCCTCCCCCGGATCGAGCTTCAGCAGGCCCTTGCCGGGGACCGCGCTGTAGAGCTGCCAGCCATAGCCGCCGAAAACAAAATCGCCCTCGCGGAAGGCCGGGTCGCGCGAGCCCACGACCTGCCCGACCACCCGGCCCTCCATGACCGCGCCGATTTCGACCGGCTTGGCGTAAGAGCGCGCCGCGCTGATCCGGCCGCGCATATAAGGGTCGAGCGACAGATAGATGCCGCGCACCAGCGCCTCGCCCTCGCCGGGATCGGGCATCGGCGAATCGGCGACCGTGAAATCGGCGGTCACCGGGATGCCGTTCGGCCGCCGCTTCAGCAGCACCTGGCGGTTTTGGTGTTCCATCGGCTGCGCCTCCCTGGATGATTGATCGGAAGAATTAACCGATCGCCGCGACGAACCGAAGCACCTTGACCGAGATGACGTGGGCTGCCGCGCCGCGTAGGATCGCGCGAAATGCGGGCGGCTTGCCCGCGCTTCCAGAGGAGAGGCCCTGTGGATCCGACCCTTCGCAACTCCGCCCGCCTGCGGCTCGAAGCCGGAGAGCTCGCGCTCGGTGTCGGCATCCGTCAGAGCCGCACGGTAGATATCGCCTCGATCATGAAGGCCTGCGGTTACGACTGGCTGTTCCTCGACCTCGAACACAATTCGATGGACCTCGACACCGCGGTGCAGATCTCGGTCGCGGCACTCGGCGCCGGGATCGCGCCGATCGCGCGGGTGCCGGCCGGCCAGCATTGGCTCGCCACCCGGATCCTCGATGGCGGCGGGCTCGGCATCGTCATGCCGCATGTCGACACCGCCGAGGAGGCGCGCGAGATTGCCGACCGGCTGCGTTATCCGCCGCGCGGCCATCGCTCGATCGCCGGCGGGCTGCCGCATTTCGGCTATGCCCCGGTCAGCACCGCGGCAGCCACGGTTGCGATCGACGCCGCGACCTTGGTCGTGGTCATGCTCGAAACCCCAAAAGCGATCGCCAATGCGGCGGCGATCGCCGCCGTGCCCGGCATCGATTCGCTGTTGATCGGAACCAGCGATCTGTCGATCGAGCTCGGCATTCCCGGGCAATTTGACGACGAGCGGATCGTCGCCGCCTATCGCAGGTCGTCGATGCCTGCCGGGCACACGGCAAATTCGCCGGCATCGGCGGGGTCTATGACGACGCCCTGCTGCGCCGCTATATCGGCATGGGGGTGCGGCTGGTGCTCGGCGGCAGCGACCTCGGCTTCATGATGAGCGCGGCGACGCAGCGCGCCGGGATCCTGCGCGACTGCCTCTGAGCCCGGTTTCGCCGGCGCGGGCGGCGGCGAGCGGGCGCCGCGCCCCTGACGTGCTGCGCGGCATCGTGCTGATGTGCCTCGGCGTCGCGATGTTCCCGTTCATGAACGCCGCCGTCAAATTGCTGACCGCGCACTACCCGGTCATGCAGATCGTCTGGGCGCGCTTCACCGGGCATCTGATCGTCATGCTGGCGGTGTTTTTGCCGCGCCACGGGCGCCGCCTGTTCGCCACCCGGCGGCCGGCGATCCAGCTTGGCCGGTCGCTATTGATGCTGGTCAGCAACCTCGTATTCGTGATGGCGATCGGCCGGGTGCCCCTGGCGACGGCCTCGGCGATCGGCTTCACCTCGCCGCTGTTGGTGACCGCGATGTCGGTGCCGCTGCTCGGCGAGCATGTCGGCCGGCGGCGGTGGAGCGCGGTCTTGGTCGGCTTCGCCGGCGCCTTGCTGATCATCCGCCCCGGCGGCGAGCTGGCCGATCCCGCGGTCCTGCTGTTGCTGGTCTCGGCCGCGTGCTACGCGCTCTACCAGATCGCCACCCGCTGGGTCGCCCTTTACGACGGCGCCGCGACCGGGATCGTCTTTGCCGCTCTGCTCGGCTCGGTGGTCGATGAGCCTGGTGCTGCCCTTCGTCTTTGTGCCGCCGCGAAGCCTGTTCGATCTGGCCCTCTTCCTCAGCCTCGGGCTGATCGGCGGCGCCGGGCATTACCTGTTGATCTGCGCCTTCCAGCGCGGTCCGGCCGCGGTTCTCGCCCCGCTCGGCTATGTCGAACTGATCGGCACCTCGATCCTCGGCTATCTGATCTTCGGCAATTTTCCCGATGCCCTGACCTGGGCGGGCGCCGCGATCATCATCGCCTCCGGGCTCTATATCGCGCTGCGCGAGCACCGCCTGCGCCAGGGAGCGCGGACGAGCAGTTAGGCCTGGTCTGCGGAGGGCTAGCCGGCGAGCGCCGGCGCCAGCCAGACGAGCCAGGTGGCGAGGGCGAGAAACGGGCCGAAGGGGAGCGCCGACTGGGCGCCGAGACGAACGCCGGCGAGACGCAGGCAGGCGGCGGCGAACAGCCCCGCCAGCGCCGCCACCAGGACCACCTGCGGCAGCGCCCGCAGCCCGACCCACGCCCCTGCCGCCGCCAGCAATTTGGCGTCGCCCCGGCCCAGCCCTTCGCGGCCGCGCAGCGCGCGATAAAGCATGGCGACCGTTCGCAGGCCGAGATAGCCCGCGGCGGCGCCAAAGGCACGCTCGGTCAGTCCCTCGGGGTCGAAGGCCAGCGCGGCGGCAAGACCGGCGATGACCAGCGGCAAGGTCAGCGCATCGGGCAGGAGCCAGCGGCGAATGTCGATCCAGCCGAGGGCGAGCAGCCACCAGCCGAGCACGCAGTCGAGCCAGACCCTCGCCCCGCTATCGGCCGCGGCCGCGACCAGCGCAACCGCCAGAGCGGCGAGCTCGATCCCGGGATAAAACCAGCCGAGCGCGCGCCCGCAGCACCGGCAGCGGCCGCGAGAGGCGAGCCAGCTGATCAACGGCACGAGATCGCGGGCGCCGAGCGCGATGCCGCAGCCTTCGCAATGCGACCGTCCGAGCGCGATCGGGCCGCCCTCGGGCAGCCGGCGGACGATGACGCCGAGAAAGCTGCCGATAAACGGCGCGGCGAGTATCGCGCTCCAGGCGGCGGCGTCGGCATCGACCATATGGTCGACCAGTTCCGCCCCGAACATCCGCTCTCGCCCCCGTCGTCAATCGATTATTGCGGCGCTCGGGAAACATTTCTGAAGCTGCGCCGGCCAGGATAAGATGCCGTCATGACCTTCGAACCCGTCGCTTCGCCAACCGCCCAGGACGCCGCCGAGGCGCTCGCCAGCCTCGGGCCGGCCTTGATCGACAGCGGCGCCGTCGATCCGCGCACCCTGGAGCGGGCGCGGCGGGTCGCATCGGAGACCGGCGGCCGGCTCGACCGGGTGCTGACCCAACTCGGCCTGATCAGCGAGCGCGGGCTCGCCGAGGCGCTGGCGCAGCTGGTCGCGGCTCCAATCGTCCGGCCGGCAGACTACCCCGATGCCGCCCTCTTCGTCGACCGGCTGAAACCCAAATTCCTGCGCAAGGCGCATGCGCTGCCGATCGCCGAAAGCGAGGGCAGCGCGGTGCTCGCCATGGCCGACCCGCTCGACGTCTTCACCCGCAACGCGGTGGCGGCGGCGCTCGGCCGGCCGGTGGCGGTGGCGGTCGCGGTCCCGATCGAGCTCGAAGCCGCCTTCGACCGGCTCTATTCCGAATCCGGCGAGCAGGATGGCGACGGCGATGCGATGCTGGGCGATGTGGTCGCCGATGCCGAACCGGCGGAAGAGGACGCCGAACGGCTAAAGGATCTGGCCAGCGAAGCGCCGGTGATCCGCCTCGTCAATCAGATGATCGCGCGGGCGGTCGAAAGCCATGCCTCCGACATCCATCTCGAACCGTTCCCGGACCGGCTGCGGGTGCGCTACCGCTATGACGGCGTGCTGCACGAGGTCGAGCCGCCGCCGGCGCGGCTGCAGGCCGCGATCATCTCGCGCATCAAGATCATGGCGCGGCTCGACATCGCTGAGCGCCGGCTGCCGCAGGACGGCCGGATCAAATTGACCGTGCGCGGCCACGAGATCGATTTCCGGGTGTCGACCATCCCGGCGCTATACGGCGAGACAGTGGTGTTGCGCGTGCTCGACCGCACCGCGGTCGAGTTCGACTATCACAAGCTCGGCCTGCCGCAGGACATCCGCGAGGGGGTCGAGCGTTCGCTGGAATTGCCGAACGGCATGGTGCTGGTCACCGGGCCGACCGGCAGCGGCAAGACGACGACGCTCTATACCGGCCTGTTGAAGCTGAACACGGTGGCGCGCAAGGTCGTCACCGTCGAGGACCCGATCGAATACCAGCTCGCCGGCATCAACCAGATCCAGGTCAAGCCGCAGATCGGGCTCAACTTCGCCAGCCTGCTGCGCTCGATCCTGCGCCAGGATCCCGACGTGATCATGATCGGCGAGATCCGCGACCTCGAAACCGCGCAGATCGCGGTGCAGGCGGCGCTGACCGGCCATCTGGTGCTGTCGACCCTGCACACCAACTCGGCCGCGGCGACGATCACCCGGCTGCGCGATATGGGGCTCGAGGATTATCTGATGACCGCCACCCTCAAAGCGGTGCTGGCCCAGCGGCTGGTCCGCCGCCTGTGCCCGGTATGCAAAACCGCGGAGGCGGCGCCGTCGGCTCTGATCGAGCGGTTCGGCCTCGATCGGTTGGCGCCGTCGCAGCCAATTACCCTGCACCATCCCAAAGGCTGTTCCGAATGTCGCGGCACCGGCTTTCGCGGGCGCCGGGCAATCGCCGAGCTGCTGGTGCCGAACCGGGCGATCGATCGGCTGATCTTTGAGGGCGCCGACGACACCGCGATCGAGCGGTCTGCGGTTGGCGACGGCATGCGCCCGATCTTCGACAGCGGGCTGATGGCCGTGCTCGAAGGCGACACCACGATCGAGGAGGTCGTCCGCTGCATCCGGAGCGAAGCCTGAGCCCGAACCGCAGCCCGGCTAAGGCGCGGCCGGAGAGCTGAGATGCCGTCGTTCCGCTGGTCGGCGATCAATGGCGGCGGCGAGGTCGTGCACGGCGTGATGGACGCGCCCGATCGCGTCGCCGTGGTCGAGCGGCTGCAGCGGCAGGGGCAGACCGTGCTGCGTGCCGACCCGGCCGAAGGCCGCCGCGGCATCGGCGAACTGCTGCAGATCGAGATCGGCGGCATCCGCGGTCTCGACAAAACGTCCCTCGTTGAGGCCACTCGCGAACTCGCGATCATGCTGATGGCCGGGCAGGATCTCGACCGCGCCCTGCGCTTTGTCGTCGACAACACCCGCAATGCCCGTTCCCGCAAGATCCTCGGCAATGTCCGCGACAAGGTGCGCTCGGGCAGCTCGCTGGCGGCGGCGCTCGCGGCCGAACCGCGCAGCTTTTCGAAACTCTATATCGGCCTGGTCCGCGCCGGCGAAGCCGGCGGCACCTTGCCGGCCACTCTCGACCGCCTCTCCGGCCTGCTCGAGCGCGAACGCAGCCTGACCGCCAGCTTGCGCGCGGCGCTGATCTACCCGGCGCTGCTGGTCGTCGCGGCGATCGGCTCGATCGTGCTGCTGCTCGATTACGTGCTGCCGCAATTCACCCCGATCTTCGAGCAGGCCGGCGCCAAGCTGCCGGCCGCCACCCGTATGCTGATGACGCTCGGCGCCGTGGTCGGCGCAGCCTTGCCGTGGTTCTCGGCGGCGCTGCTGGTGGCCGGTCTGGTCGCCCGCCACCTGCTGGCGCAGCCCGCATACCGGCTGCCGTTCGATCGCCTGCTGCTGCGCCTGCCGGTCGCCGGCAGCCTGATCCGCGAGACCCTGGCCGCGCGGCTGACCCGCACGCTTGGCAGCCTCCTCGAGAACGGCGTGCCGCTGATCCCGGCGCTGGGCATCGCCAAGGACGCGCTCGGCAATCTGGCGGCGGCGGCGGCGGTCGAAGCGGCGGCGCTCAGGGCCAAGGGCGGCGCCGGTCTCGCCCGGCCGCTAGCCGCCGCCGGGGTGTTTCCGGCGCGCACCATTCATCTGTTGCAGCTCGGCGAGGAAGCGGCGCAGCTCGCCTCGATGTCGCTGAAAGCCGCCGATATCCACGACGAGCAGGCCCGGTTGATGATGCAGCGGCTGGTGGCGCTGGCGGTGCCGCTGATTACGATCACCATGGGCCTCGCCGTCGCCGGGATCATCAGCGCGCTGTTGACGGCGATGCTGAGCCTCAATGACCTCGCCCAGTGAGCCGCCGGGGCCACCGCCGCTAGAGGCCGCGCCTTGGATCGGCCGGCTGGTCGGCTTCACCCTGATCGAGCTGATGGTGGTGCTCGCGATCATGGGCTTCGTCATGGTTCTTTTCGTCGGTTATCGAGCGCCCTGGAGCAGCGCGCTGGGGTTGGAAGGAACCGCCGCCGAGCTTGCCTCCGGTCTGCGCCTGGCGCGCTCGCAGGCGATCGCCGACAACCACCCGGTGGCGTTCGCGCTCGATCTGGCGGGTCACCGTTACCGGGTCGGCGGCGAGGCGCCGCGCAGCCTGCCCGCCAAACTCTCGATCGCATTGCTGACGGTCGATGGCGAAAAGCGCAGCGCTACCATCGGCGACATCCGCTTCAACCCCGACGGCAGCTCCACCGGCGGCCGGATCACGCTCGCCGACGGTTCGCGGCGGGTCGCTGTCGGGGTCGATTGGCTGACCGGCAGGGTCACGGTTGCCGATGTGCAGTGAACGCGGATCGGCCGCCGCCGGCTTCACTTTGCTCGAGGTCGTGGTCGCGCTGGTGATCGCTTCGTTGGCAATGATCGGGCTGTTCCAGGCCGGCAGCGGCGGGCTGTTCGCGGTCGACACCGCGGCTCGGGCCGAGGAAGCGCTGCAGCGCGCACAATCCCATCTCGCCGCGGTCGGTCGCGATGCCGCCCTGGTCGAAGGAGAACTCCAGCGGCGATGACGGCGGCGGCTACCGTTGGCGGCTGCGCATCCAGCCGGCGATGCAGCGACAAAGCGTGGCAGCCGACGGGGTTACCCCGCAGACGACGACATTGTTCGACGTCGAAGTCGAGATCTCGTGGCGGGCGTCCGGCCATCAGCGCGCGGTGGTGCTGCGGACCCTGCGTCTCGGCACCGTCGCCGCCAGCGGCTGACCCGCCGTGCCGCACCGGCGCCGATCCGGTCGTCAAGCCGGGTTTACCTTGATCGAAATGCTGGTTGTGGTGGTCGTGCTCGGCCTTCTGGTCGTCGCGCTGACGCAAGGGGTGCGCGCCGGGCTGGCATTGTGGCATGCCCAACAGCGGCGTCTCGGCGAAACCGCCGATCTCGATGCCTCCGCGCGCATTCTGCGCAGCTTGCTGACTGGGATTGCGGCGCCGACGCCGGGCGGCTTTGGTCCTGGCGCCGCAACCGGCGGCGGGGTCAAGGGCGATGCGAGCCATCTCGCCTTTGTCGGCGAGCTGCCGACCGGTCTCGGCACGACCCGGCATGCCGACATCTCGATCGAGCTGCGCGGCCGGCGCCTGGTGCTGATCTGGACCCCCCATCCGCACGAAATCGCGTTCGGTGCGCCGCCGCGGCCGACCGTAACCGAGCTGATCTCCGGCGTCGCCCGTGTCGAGTTCGCCTATTGGGGCAGCACCGCGCCGGGCCAGCCGGCCGCATGGCAGTCGCGGTGGGACGATCCCGCTTCCCCCGAATTGATCCGCATCCGTCTGATCTTCGCCAAGGGCGATCGGCGCCATTGGCCCGATCTGATCGCGGCGCCCGAGCTCTGACCGCAGGGACCGATTCGCCGTCGAAGCTGATCGCGCGCGCACCAGCGGTTTCCCGAAACTCGCGTTTTCCTAGACAATGGTATTTTTATTACCCGTATAGAGGGAATACCGGCCCGTTCGACCTCCGATTTAGCCGATCTGCGGTCGCAATCGCCTTGATCGGGCCATATTCGGAAACTCTGTTGGCCCGGTCGAGGCCGGCATCCTGTCGGCCTTTTATGCGACCCGCCTGCTCTGTAGCATGACGGAGCGGCTTCTCCGCGGATCTGGATCGGCTCGATGCCGGGCATGGTGCGTGACTTCCTTGGCTGGTGGTTCGGACAGCTGGCGGATTTTTTGCCGCAGCGCTTGCGCCGCTCCGCTCCGACCGCCGCCGATGCGACGGTGGTCACGCCGATCGGCGCCGCCGGCCATGGGATCGAAGCGGTTGCCGTCGGCCTGCGCAGAAACGGCAAGGAGACTTTTCTCGGCCAATTTGCGCTGAGCGCCTCCGGTCTCGCCGAACTGCCGCGCTCGGCCGGTAAACCCGTGGTGCTGCGCCTGGGCGAGGCCGATGTCTTGGGCAAGACGGTGGTTCTGCCGCTCGCCGCGGAACGCGAGATCGATCAGGCGCTCGCCTTCGAGATGGATCGGGAGACCCCGTTCACCGCCGAGGAACTTTACTGGAACCACCGGGTCGTCGGCGCCGACCGGCAGAACGGGCGGCTGTCGCTGCGCCTGCTGCTGGTCCCGAGGGCGAATCTGGCGCCGTTGCTGGGCGTGCTGGGCGCGGTCGGCATATCTCCGGTGCGGGCGGAGATCGGCGACGGACCGGATGCCGGCAGTTGGCTGCCGCTCGACGGCGTTGGTCACCCCGCTGACCGCGGCACCAGCCGCCTGATCAAGCCTGCGGCGGTGGCCTGCGCGGTGCTGGCGCTGGCCGCGGTGGTGACGCCTTTCGTGCGCCAATCGGTGGCGACGGCGAGGCTCGACCGGGCGCTTGCGGTAGGGCACAAGGCCGCCGCCGAAGCCGACGCTCTGCGCACGGAAATCGCTCGATTGTCGGGCAGCGCCGATCTCGTCGAGAAAGCCCGAGAAAAGGTCGGACAGCCGCTCGCGGTACTGGCCGCGGCGACCCGGGTGCTGCCCGACGACACCTATCTGACCGAGATGGAGTTGCGGCAGCGCAAATTGACAATGAGCGGTCGGTCGGCCGCTGCCGCTCGATTGATCGGCGCGGTCGCGGCCGACAGCGAATTCCGCAATCCGGCATTTGCCGCGCCGGTCACCCGGATCGAAGCGCTCCGACAGGAGATCTTCACCATCATCACGGAGGTCGCGCCGTAGTCTCGATCGCAGCCCTGCCGACCGGCCGACGCGGCCGGGTGTTGGCATTGAGTTTGGCTCTTATCGTGCTGGGAGGCCTGTATTTTCTGGCCGTGGCGCCGTTCGTCGACCTTTATCGGGGCCGCGAAGCGCGCCTCGAGGACGGACGGATGGTGCTGCCCCATCTGCAGGCCGCCGCCGCAGCGTTGCCGGCATTGCGCGCGCAGGTTGCCGAGCTGCGGGCTGCAGCGCGCACCCGCAAGGTCACTCTCGACGGCGCCAGCGACGCGATCGCCTCAGCCAATCTGCAAAGCCGCATCGAGGGGTTCGCCGTCTCGGCGGGTGCGACCATCGGCAGCACCGAGAGCCTTCCGGCCGAGGCGGATGATGGCTACCGCCGTATCGGACTGCGCTTTGCACTCAATGGTCCCTATGAAACGCTGGTGAAATTGCTCGCCAAGATCGAGGAGGCGACGCCGCCCCTGATCGTCGACAATTTGCAAATTCATGGTGTCCTGCGTCGGCCCGGGCTGCCGCCGGGCGGCGGTGGCGATGCCGGTCTCGATGCGGGGCTGGACGTTTACGGCTTCCGCAGCGAAAAGGCGGCGGTTGCGGCCGAGCCATGATCGACCGCCTGGTGCTCGCCCTGCTGGTCGCAAGTAGCGCGCTGTTCGCCGCCATCATCTTCGCTGAAATCGCGATGACGAGGCCCGATCCCGGTCTGGCGGCGACGGCGATGGCGCCGCGGTCGGAGGCGTCGCTTCCCGCGGCGCGAGCGCACATCAGAGGGCGGTACGACGAGCTGTTGGCGACGATCCTCGCCCGGCCGTTGTTCAGCGCCACACGGCGTCCCCCGCCGCGCGGCGGCAATGACGCGACCCTGGATTCCGGGCTGAGCGACACCAGGCTGACCGGAATCGTCATCGCGCCCGGGCATCGCATCGCGATCTTTGCCCCGATCGGGGCACGGGCCCTGGTCGTCGGCGAAGGCGAGACGGTCAGCGGGTGGCGGGTCGAACGCATCACCGCGGGCGACGTCTCGCTCAGCGGCCCGAGCGGCACCAAAACCTTGCAGCCGAAATTCGATCCCAACCTGGCGCCACCGCCGCCGCCCGCCGTCGCGGGACCGGGCAATCCGCAGCCCGGCGCCGTCCCGGTCGCACCGCGGCCGGGCTTCCCGTCCGCGCTGCTCAACCGGGCGCCGCCCCGCCCGGGTCAAATGCGAGGGCGGTGATGCGTATCGGCCAGCGATCTCCCCGGGTGGCTGCCGTGGCCCTGCTGCTGGCGGTGCTCGGCTCCTGCCAGCCGCCACCGGCCCCCGGCCTGACCCCGCTCGAGCAACCGGCTGGCCTGCAACCGGCCGCGCCGAGGATTAGTGGTCCGATCCCGACCAATCGCAGCGGCGAGCGGATGTTCCTGGCTCGCGGCACCGCGGTCGGCGTGGCCGGCATGCGGTCCTCCTCGCCGCCACCGCCCGGCGCCGTCTCCGGTCAGAATGGCGACGTCACCCTGAATTTTGTCGACACCGATATTCGCGAGATCGCCCGCACGATCCTCGGCACGACATTAAAGCTGAATTTTACGATCGATCCGCGGGTCCACGGCACCGGATCGGTCGAGACGGCGACTCCGCTGGCGCGCTCGGCCCTGTTGCCGACGCTCGAGACCCTGCTCAATCAAAACGGCGCCACCCTGGTTCAGCGAGACGGGATCTACAATGTCGTGCCGGTCGCGGTCGGCACGATCACCAACCAGGCTTCCGGCGCAAACGGCATCGGCGCCGGCGCCCAGGTGGTGCCGCTGCGCTACGCCGCCGCCAAGGACCTGGCCAAGATCCTCGAACCCTATGTCGGCGAGGGCGGCAAGATCACCGCCGAGACCGGCAGCAATGCGCTGCTGGTGACCGGAGATGCGGCAGTGCGCCAGACCTTGGTCGGTCTGATCCGCGCTTTCGATATCGATATCCTGTCCGGTCGATCCTACGCCCTGTTCCCGGTCGGCAATGGCGGCGATCCCGCCAAGCTCTCCGGCGAACTCGAAAAGGTGCTGCAGGCCCAGGCCGAAGGCCCGCTCGGCAGCATCGTTCAGGTGCTGCCGATGGATCGGGTCAACGCGGTTCTGGTGGTGTCCTCGCAACCGCGATACATCGACGCCGCCAACCGGTTTTTCCAGTTGACGGCGCGGGTCGAGGATGCGACGGCGCGGACTTGGCATGTCTACTACGTGCAGAACGGCCAGAGTTCGGACCTCGAAAACCTGCTCCAGCGCGCCTTTACTCCGGGCCACGTTTCGCCGACCCCGGGGCCGCCCGGCAGCACCGCCCCCGGCGCCGGACAGCAAACCTTGGGTTTCGGCAACGCGGCGGGCGGGTCGGCGGGCGGCGCGGCCGGTCTCGGCGGCGCGGCCGGCGGCGCCACTACCTCGACCGGCGCCACCGGCCAGACCGGCGCCGGCGGAACCGGCGGAGGACTCGGCTCGGGCATCCCGGCGATGCCGGCGACAAATGCCTCGGCGGAGACCCCGGCGACCGAACCTCTGTCGAGCGAGACCGGCGGCGGCGCCGGTGGCGAGAACGAGAACCGAATTCGCATCATCGCCAACCGAGCGAACAACGCCCTGCTGATTTTTGCCACGCCGAGCGAGTATTCGGTTATCGAGGGCATGCTGCACAAGATCGACATCATCCCGCTGCAGGTGCTGATCGAGGCGACGATCGCCGAGGTCGACCTCAACGACCAGCTGCAATACGGCACGCAATTCTTTTTCAAGACCGACCATATCGCCGAGACATTGGGCACGCCGACGCCGGCAAACTTTCCTTCTTTGACGAGCCTGGCCTTTCCGTCCACTTCCCCATATTTCATCCTGAGCAAGGGACCGAATTTCGCGCTCGCCGCCCTCGCCGCGGTGACCAAGGTCAAGGTGCTGTCGGCGCCCGAGGTCATGGTTCTCGACAATCAGGCGGCACGTCTGCAAGTGGGCCAGCAGGTGCCGGTTCTGACCGGTCAGGCGACGAGCACGCTGGCGCCGGGCGCCCCGACCGTCAACAGTGTCGATTATCACGAAACCGGGGTGATCATGCAGGTGACGCCGCGGGTCAACACCGGCGGTCTCGTCACTCTCGACATCGCTCAGGAAGTCAGCGATGTCGCCGCGGCGGCGACCAATACGGTGACCGGCTCGCCGACCTTCGACGATCAGGTGTTCCGCACCCGGGTCGCGGTCCAGGACGGCCAGACGGTGGGAATGGCGGGGCTGATCCGCGACAACGTCTCGCAGGGCAACACCGGCCTCCCCTTCATCAAGGACATCCCGATTCTCGGCACGCTGTTTTCGACCCAGGCCAATTCGCGGATGCGCACCGAGCTGCTGGTGCTGATCACCCCGCACGTGGTGCACGACCAGCGCGACGCGCGGGCGTTGACCGAGGATCTGCGCAGCCAGTTGATCAACGCCGGGCTCGTTCCGCAGGAGGTGCAGCGCCGGGGTACCTCGGGCTCGGCCAACCCCAACGGCTTGTGAGTTGGATGCGGCGAGCAGCGCCGCGCCGGTCTTCGCATCGCAGCGGCGGCTTTGCCCTGCTGATCGTGCTGTGGACTTTGGTGCTGATCGCCTTTCTGGTGCTTCATCTGACCGCGAGCGGGCGAACCGAGATCCGCATCGCCGACAATCTCGTCGACAACGCCGTCGCCGCGGCGGCGGCCGACGGCGCCATTTCCGAGGCCATCTTCAACCAGTCGAACCCGCGGCCGGACCAGCGCTGGCCGCTCGACGGCGCCACTCATTCGTTGACGATCGGCGATAGCCGGGTCGCGGTGCGGCTCGAAGATGAGGCGGCGCGGATCAACCCCAACCTGGCCTCGCCGGCACTGATGGAGGCGCTGCTGCGCGCCGTCGGCAGCAATCAAGACGCCGCACGCCGCCTTGCCGCGGCGATCGCCGACTGGGTCGGCTCGACGGCGACGCCACAGCCGCAGGCGGTCTTGTTTGCCGATTACCGTGCGGCGGGGCTCGATTACGGACCGCCCGCCTCGCCGCTGGAGAGCCTCGACGAACTCGGCCGCGTGCTCGGCATGACCCCGGCGCTGCTCGCCGAATTGCGGCCCCATTTGACCCTGTTCGGCCCGCCCGAGCCCAACCGGGCCGATGCCGATCCGGTAGTCGTCGCGGCTCTCGCCCAGATCCCGCAGCTGGCCCAGGCGGCCTCGCCGGTCAATGTTGGGCCTGCCGATCTGCTGACCGTGCGCATCCGCGCCGAGGCGTTGGGGCCGGGCAATGCCCGGGTCGCGCGCGCCGCGATCGTGCGCGTCGGATCGACCTTGCCGCAGGGCTACACCGTGCTCGCCTGGGGCAGCCGGGTCGACTGACCGCCGCAATCGCTCATTCGTTTTCGATTTCCGCGTCCGAGCCGGTGCCGCCGGGCTTTCCGGTCGGACCGTACGAATAGAGGTCGTAATCGTGCCCGGGCCGCTGGCTTGGCATCCGATACATAAACGGGTGGTCCCAGGGATCGTCGGGCACTTTTTCACCCTTGAGATAGGGGCCGCTCCAGTGGCTTACCCCATCCGGGCGCTCGATCAGCGCTTTGAGGCCCTGTTCGGTCGTGGGATAGGTCCCGACGTCGAGCTTGTAGATATCGAGCACGCTCTCGAGGCGTTCGATCGCCAGGTGTGCGGTCTTTTCCTTGGCCGAGCCGAGCTGGCGCAGCACCGCCGGCGCGACCAGGCCGATCAGCAATCCGAGGATGGCGAGAACGACCAGCAGCTCGAGCAGGGTGAAACCGTGCTGCCGGTCGCGATCGACAGCGAACGGGCGGTTCGGGAGCAGGGAGAGGTTACGCAAGACGCCGGACCGGAACGCGGATGGGTGTACGGCCAATACGAATACGAATCTGGGCGCATTCATGGCCTGCTGGTCCGCGCCGAGCGCCCTCAGCGGGGTTCGGCCATATAGGGCCGGCTCGCCGGAATTTGCAAGAGGCGGTAGGGCAGGTCACCCAGCCCGATGCCGCGATCTCCGGTTCACGGCGGCAGGATCGCCGCGGATGCCGGCGCCCCGCTGATCGACGCGATGATCGCTCGCCGGCGGCGTGGCGATGCAGCGCTGGGGTCGCGTCGATCAATGCGCGTGTCCGGCATGGCTGATCGGTGCGGCCGGAAATTCCGCGACTTGGGCGATGTCGGCGGCAAGCGTCGCGGCATCGGGGAACTCGGCTGGGCCGCTGCCGGTCCAGCGGGCACGCAATTCCCCGGCCCGGTCGAGCAGCAGGTCGGTTTCGCCGCCGTCATCCGCCGCGCGGAACAGCAGCAGGGTGGCCATGACATCCTGGGAAACGCGAACCAGCGGCGCGGGCGTTTCGGTTTCCGGAGCGATCGGGGCAGGGGCGAGATCGATCGCCAGGATCCGTACCCGTGAAGCGCTTTGCTTCTGCGTCGCCGCGAGCTGCGCCAGGCGCGGGGCGGGAGGCGGCCGGCTGAACAGCGCCAGCAGGGCCGGCCCGTTCTTCAGCACGCTGGCCAAGGTTTGCTGCCGCCCCCTCGATTCGAAGGCGAAATCGGGGATCGCCGAAGTGGCGGCGGTCGAAACCTGCGGCCCAACCTGACGAGACAGGGCGCCGGCGGCGCGGGCGCGGACAAAGTTGATCACGTCCCATCGCTCAGCCGGGCTCATGACCCCGGCAAAGCCGGGCATCGCGCCGTTGCCGCGGCCGTTGCTAACCCACCAGAACAGGTCCCCCGGGGTATGCGCGAACAGATGCGGTGCGGTCAGATCGGCCGGATGCACCGCCAGCCCGGCGGCGGCCGGCCCATCGCCCCTGCCGTCGGCGCCGTGACAGACAGCGCAGTTCTCGGCATAGAGATGGGCGCCGTGTTCAACCGAGGCGGCGGCATAGGGTTCGGCCGGGGCGTAGTAGCTGGTCGGAAAGGCGGGTTCGATCGCCGGCCGCAGCACGATTGCGCCAAAACCGAGGCATAGGGCGAGACCGCCCCAGGCCGTCATCATCCGGCGGTAAAGCCCCGCGGCGCCAGTAGCTACGGCCGCAATGAGGCAGATCCCGGCGAGCCCGGCGAGGATCGCCAGCTGAACCTCGGACGAGGTGGCGAGCGCGTCGAAATCGAGCCGGAACGGCAGTGGCCAGCCGGGCTCGGTGTGCAATCCCGGCGGCAGAATGCCGAGGAGACCGACGATGGCGAGGACGATCAGGCCGAGCGCCGCCTCGACCAGGGCGTTGCGCCGCAGATGATCGACCGCCGCTGCCCATAGGCCGGCCCGCCCGCCGCCGGCAGCCGGGGCGAGACGCGGCTCCATCCGCAACAGGTTGACCGCGCCGATGATCACCATCGTCGCAAAGATCGCGATCTTGGCGAGCAGCAGCCGGCCGTAGAGGGTGCCGATCAGGGCCGGGACGCTGCCGGCGAGAAACCAGGTATTGACCAGCCCAGCCGTGAACAGGACCGCCACGCTCGCCGCCGCCAGTACCGAAAAGCGCCGAACCGCCCGCCGCGCGAGCGCCTTCCAGTCGGGATCCGCGATCCGCCGCGCCTCGGCCAGCAGCAGCGCCAGCGGGATCAGCGAGCCGAGCCAGGCGCCGGCGGCGAGCAGATGGAGGATGTCGGCGACAAGGTGCAATTCGCCGGGCCGCCCCGGTGTCGCCCCGCCGTGACCGGCCCAGGCGAGAGTGCCAAGCATGCCGCCGGCGAGCGCCAGACCGGCCCAGCGCCCCGCCGGTCCGCGCCAGCGCTGCCGAGCGAGCAGGCAGATCGCCAGCAGCACGGCCATGACAAACCGCGCCAGCCAGATTTGCCCAAAGCGGGTGCGGGTCAACACGACCATGACGACGCCCTGCGGCAATACGAGGTCGATCGGCTGGCCGCTCAATTTTACCGCCAGCACCAGGAGCCATCCGGCGCCCGAGACCAGCGCCAGCAGCAGGCTCGCCCAGCCGAGCAGGGACAGCCGCCGGCGCAGCCGCTCCGAGGCGTCGGGGGAGGCGACAAGGCAGAGGAAGGCGAACAGCCCGGCGAGCGATATCGTCGAGGCGTAGTGTACTGCGCGCGCCGCGATCAGATAACCATCCATCGTGCCCCCGCTGCTTCCGGATCGCCGCGATCGCCGCGCCGGGATCTCATCCGCCGCCCACCGTGAAGGTGAAGTGCCCGGTGGTCGTATGGGTGTCGACGGAGAGCGCGTGCCACGCGACGGTGTAGGTGCCGTTCGGCAGCTTCTTTAGCGAGACCCGCAGCTCGGTCGGATCGTTCGGATCGACCTGAGCCGGGCCCGTATCGACGCGGTTGCCGGCTTGGTCGGTCACCGTTGCCGTGGTGAAGGCCGGCTCAAGCTGCTGGGTGAACCACATCGTCACGGTCGCGGGCGCGGTCGGCACCGCGCTGCCGACCGCCGGGCTCGCATGATCGAGAAAGGCATGCGCCTGCACCGCGGGCGCTCCCAGGGCAAGGGCGGCGAAGACCGCCGCTGCCGCAATTTTCCGATGGGTTACCATTGGGAGATCGGCCTGCCGACGCTGTTGGGGAACAGATCGTCGAGATAGAAATGCAGCTGCACGACGCCGCCTATCCCGTGTCCCGACAGGCTGTTGGTCGGAATGATCGCCTCGGCGCCGATCTGGAAATATTGCCCGGCCCAGATGATGCCGGGCTGCACCGTGCCGGTGGTCATGCCGGTTTGGCCGCGATTGAGCGGTGTCGTCAGCGCGAATTCGACCAGCGGGATTAGCTGATTGAAGGGCGGCCGCAGGCCGATGTCTTTGACCTCGCTTTGGAGGTAAGAAAGACTGTATTCGATCGCGAAACCATAGTTGAAGTTGTTCGGGTTCGGGCTGCCTTCAGTTTCCGTCTCGGTCGGAAAGTCGAAGCTCAGATTGCCAGTCAGGGCGAACGGCCGCAGCCAAGGCAGCGAATTGGGCAGATCGCCAAAACCTTTGCCGAAAGTCGAAGGTCGGCGAGATTGTGGTGAAGGCGGGTGCACCCAAGGCCTGTACCCGACCGGTATTGCCCCAGTTAACATCAAGCCCGGCGAGAGCCATGGCCTCATGCGGTCCGTCAATAAACAGCTGGTATTGCGTTCCGGTGTCGAGGCCGCCGAAGCCGGTTGCCGTCGGAGCGCCCGGCATCCTCAGATGCTGCCAGTCGGTACCGATAGTGAAGTCCCATTTGGGGGTGATCAGCATCGACAGATCGGGCCCGACGTCGAGCTCGCGTGAACCGTCACTCTGAGTCGGGTTCAGGGTGACGGTCGGCAACGACATCTCATCGGCGACGAAAGGGTCGTCGGTCAGAATCGTAGCTGGAAAAAAGCGGTCGCCGGCAAAGCCGTGCGCCATGGCCTCGGCGCTCGGCAGCAGTGCCGCCACGGTCGCAGCGGCTAGGCCGCGGCAAATTACGCGGTGCATGATCGTGCTCCTCAAGAATCGCAAACTGCCGGAATGCCGCGACGCGGTTCCGGAAGGTTCGGCTATGTGGTCGGGTCAGCCGTTGCGATTGGGGGAGCTCGGGAGCGGTAGGCGACCGCAGGCGCGGCGTGCGGGGCGCTGTTCAGCGCCGCGATCTGTACCGGAGCCTCGATACGAATCGGAACCGACAGCGGAACAGCGGCCGCCGGGGCAAAGCCGGCAAGGGTGCCGAGCGAACTGCAGACCGGACAATCCGCGTGGTGGTGCTTGCCGTGGCCGGCTTTATCGCCGGACGGCGCGTCTTCGTCGTCATGCCCGGTTACCAGCGCCAGCAGCCGCCAGCTGAAATCGTGCTCGGCTGCGGTGGCATGTCCCCGGTGCGCCGCGGCGTTGAAGGCGTGGGCGAGATCGAAGGCGAGGTGGATCGGGACGAGCGCATCGAGGCTCAGCGCGATCACGCCGAGCCACGCGGCGATGGCCCCGAGCCTCACGCGGTTTGGCCGCATTGCCACCAATCCCCCAATGGGCGCAGGCCAAACCGCAGGCGCCCACCCGCAAGATTAGAGACCGGCCAAAACCTTGTCTATCCCGCCCCGCCGGTCGGAACTACGCCGATGCGGCGGCGTTTCGAAACGGTGGAGAAGGCAGCGAACAATCCGCCACAAATTGCCCGCCGGCGGGCGCTGAGCGCTGTTCCGGGCCATGCCTGATCCTGCGCATCGGCGCGTGAGCGCGTGCTTGACAGCGGCGCCGGCGTCCCGTTGCATCGGCAGGTGATCGAGAACGGAGATCTTTCGCCGCGAAAGCGGGCGGCGCGCGTCGCCCGCGAACAGCGCCTGGCGGCGGCGTTGCGCGACAATTTGCGCCGGCGCAAGGAACAGGCGCGCGGCCGAGCCGAGGATACGCCCGCCGACGCCAGCGCCGACTTGAGCGGCGCGCCGCTCTCCGGTAAAAACCACCGCCACGGCGGGACGACCGCCGATTGATGGCCCGCTGCCGCCCCAGGACCGCCTGGCCGGTCGGTGGCGCGCAGAGCCGAGGCAATGGACCGGATCCACATCACCGGCGGCGTGCCGCTCGACGGCGTGATCGCGATCGGCGGCGCCAAGAACGCGGCCTTGCCGCTGATGGCGGCGAGCCTGTTGACCGCGGAAACCCTGAGCCTCGAAAACGTCCCCGGCCTCGCCGACATTGCGACCATGGCGAACCTCCTGGTCCAGCATGGCGCGGCCATCGCCATGCCCGGCGATGGCGGGGTCAGCGGGCGCCGGCTCGACCTGTCGGCGGCGCACATAACCTCGATTACCGCGCCCTACGACCTGGTTCGCAAGATGCGCGCATCGGTACTGGTGCTGGGGCCATTGCTGGCGCGCTGCGGACGGGCGCGCGTGTCATTGCCCGGCGGCTGCGCTATCGGCACCCGGCCGATCGATCTGCACATCAAGGGATTGCGGCAGCTCGGCGCCAGAATCGACCTGCATGAGGGCTATGTCGACGCGCGCGCGCCCAAGGGGCTGCGGGGCGCCGAGATCGTCTTCCCGTCGGTATCGGTCGGGGCCACCGAAAACCTGCTGATGGCGGCGGCCCTGGCCGAGGGCGAAACGGCGCTGATCAATGCCGCGCGCGAACCGGAAATCGGCGATCTCGCCGAATGCCTGGTGGCGATGGGCGCCCGCATCGAGGGGATCGGCAGCGACCGCTTGCGGATCACCGGGGTCGGCCGGCTGCACGGCGCCAGCCATCGCATCCTGCCCGATCGGATCGAAACCGGAACCTATATGATGGCGGCGGCGGCGACCGCGGGAGAAGTGCGGCTGACCGGGACCCGGCTCGATCTCGTCGCCACCGTTGCCAGCGTCCTCGACAGCGCCGGCGTCGAGATCTCGGAGACGGCGGAAGGGCTCGTGGTGCGGCGGCGCAATGGTGTTGTCGCCGGCGTCGATATCAGCACCGCGCCCTATCCGGGGTTCCCGACCGATTTGCAGGCGCAGGTGATGGCGCTGATGGCGGTCGCCGAGGGCGCGTCGACGATCACCGAAACGATTTTTGAGAACCGGTTCATGCACGTGCCCGAACTGGCGCGGATGGGGGCCAACATCACCGTGCACGGCGCCTCGGCGGTGGTGCGCGGCGTGCCGCGGCTGATGGGGGCGCCGGTGATGGCGACCGATCTGCGCGCTTCGGTGTCGCTGGTGGTGGCGGGGCTGGCGGCGCAGGGCGAGACGGTGATCAACCGGGTCTATCACCTCGACCGCGGCTATGAGCGGCTCGAGGAAAAGCTTACCGCTTGCGGCGCCCGGATCGAGAGGCTGGGCGATGGCCCCTGACCAGAACGGCGCCGCGCTGAAGCTGCGAGCCGAAGATGCCGACGACCTGGCGGTGCTGTCGGCCTGTCTGCAGGATGCGCTCGTTCCGGTCCGCGATCTCGCCTATGTTCCCGATCAGCAGATTTTTGTGTTCGTCGCGAACCGTTTTCGTTGGGAGAGCAGGCTGGGTCCGGTGCCCGGCGCGGCCGAGCGCCAGCGCATCTTGTGCGCGGTCTCGTTCGGGGCGGTCGACAGCGTGTCCTATCGCGGCTTCCGGCGCAGCGACGAGGATAGAATTCTGGCATTGCTGGCGATCCGTCCAGAGCCGGGGCGCGGCGGCGCGGCGGCGATCCATCTCGAATTCTCCGGCGGCGCGGCGATCCGGCTCGGAGTTGCGCGCATTCTGTGTCGCGCCAAGGATCTGGGCGAGGCTTGGCCGACCCCCTGGCACCCCCGCCACGACGCGGAGGAGCCCTAGGTGACCGCCGCCGTCGAAGATCGTCTGATCATGGCGCTGCCCAACGGCCGGATTCTCGCCGAGGTGATGCCGCTGTTGCGCCGGATGGGGGTCGAGCCCGAGACCGACTTCGAGGACCCGGCCTCGCGCCGGCTGCGTTTTGCCACGAGCGATCCAGGTCTTGATCTGATCCGGGTGCGCAGCTTCGACGTCGCGACCTTTGTCGCCTTTGGCGCCGCCCAGCTCGGCGTCGCCGGCAATGATGTGCTGATGGAATTCGACTATTCGGAGATCTATGCCCCGCTCGATCTGGATTTGGGGCATTGCCGCATCGCCGTGGCCGCGACCGCCGATTGGGTCGCGCGCAAGGACAGCACGCGGCCGAGCCATATCCGGGTCGCGACCAAATACCCCGAAATCACTCGCCGCCATTTCGCCGCGCGCGGGGTCCAGGCCGAGTGCATCAAGCTCAACGGCGCGATCGAGCTGGCGCCGCGCCTGGGCCTGTGCCGCCACATCGTCGATCTGGTCCAGACCGGCGCCACCTTGCAAGCCAACGGCTTGGTCGAGATCGAGCGCATTGCCGAAATCAGCTCGCGGCTGATCGTCAACCGTCCGGCGCTGAAGACCCGGCCGGAGGAGATCGGCGGCTGGGTCGAGCGCTTCCGCGCCGCGGTCGGCGAGGTGCAGTTGTCGGCATGCGCCAAATGACCCATCGGCGCACCCTGATCCGTCCGCCTCGCCGCGCTCGGCATCGTGGCAGAGGGGGGCCTCGCTGATGCCGATCCGGCTCTCGACCGGCGAGCCTGGTTTCGCCGCCGCGTTCACCCGGCTGGTCGAGGCAAAGCGCGAAACCGCCGCCGATGTCGACGCTGCGGTCGCCGCGATCATCGACGATGTCGCCCGCCGCGGCGATGCCGCCCTTGTCGATTACACGGGTCGTTTCGACGGGCTCGATCTCGTCGCCGCGGATCTGCGACTGTCGGCCGGCGAGATCGCCGAGGGCGCCGCTGCCGCACCGCCCGAGACCGTGGCGGCATTGCGGCTGGCGGCCGAGCGGATCGAAAGCTTTCACCGCCGCCAGGTGCCGGCAGCGGTCGATTATGTCGACGCGCTCGGGATCCGGCTCGCTGCCCGCTGGCGCCCGGTCGCTGCCGCCGGTCTCTATGTTCCGGGCGGCACGGCAGCCTACCCGTCCTCGGTGCTGATGAATGCGATCCCGGCCAAGGTCGCCGGCGTCGAGCGGCTGGTGATGACCGTGCCGGCGCCGGGTGGCGTTCTGAACCCGCTCGTCCTTGCCGCCGCCGACCTGCTCGGGATCGACGAAATCTACCGGATCGGCGGAGCCCAGGCGGTGGCGGCGCTGGCCTACGGCACCGCGACGATAGCGCCGGTCGACAAGATCGTCGGGCCGGGGAACGCCTATGTCGCGGCAGCCAAGCGGCGTGTCTTTGGCCGGGTCGGCATCGACATGATCGCCGGGCCGTCGGAGATCCTGGTCGTCGCCGACGCCAGGAACGACCCGGCATGGATCGCCGCCGATCTGTTGTCGCAGGCCGAGCACGACGCCGCCGCGCAGTCGATCCTGATCGCCGATAATGGGATTTTCGCGAAAGCGGTCGAGGCCGCGGTCGAGCGCCATCTGGCGCGCCTGCCGCGGGCGGAGATCGCGCGGGCGAGCTGGCAGGCGAATGGCGCGATCGTGATTGTCCGGGATTGGAGCGAGGCGCCGGCGCTGATCGACCAGATCGCTCCCGAGCATCTCGAACTGGCGCTCGACGAAGCCGAGTTCATGGCTGAGCAGGTGCGTCACGCCGGCGCGATTTTCCTCGGGCGCTGGACGCCGGAGGCGATCGGCGACTACGTCGCCGGGCCCAATCATGTGTTGCCGACCGCGCGCAGCGCGCGGTTTGCCTCGGGCCTCGGCGTCCTCGACTTTCTCAAACGCACCTCGCTGGTACGCTGCGACGCCGCGAGCTTCGGCGCTCTTGCCCCTGCCGCGATTCGTCTGGCCGAAGCCGAAGGGCTCGACGCGCATGCGCTGTCCCTGTCGATCCGCCTCGACCAGGCAAAGGCGTGAAGCGCCGGCCATGAACCAGCCGAGGGACGCTGGCAGCGGCGATCAGCGGATCGCCCATATCATGCTCGACGAGCATACCGTCCTGCGCCGCAGCGCCGATATCGAGCATGAGCGGGCGACGGCGATCGCCGATCTGCTGGAAGAGAATTCATTCGCTCCGGCTTCGGGGCGGGAGGGGCCGTTCGACCTTCGTCTGGCGATCGAAGAGAACCGATTGAACCTCGAGGTGCGGTCGACCGTGGATGGGTCGAGCGAAACCATCATCCTGCCGCTCGCCCCGTTCCGCGGCATCGTCAAAGATTATTTCATGGTCTGCGAAAGCTACTACGAGGCGGTTCGCGGTTCGCGATTGGCTCAGGTCGAGGCGATCGACATGGGGCGGCGATCCTTGCACGACGAGGGTTCGGCATTGTTGATCGAGCGGCTCGCCGACAAGGCCGCGATCGACCACGCCACCGCGCGGCGCCTGTTCACCTTGATCTGCGTGCTGCATCTGCGCGGGTGAGGCCGCCGTGACGGCGCCGCTCCTGGTGCTCGCCTCGGCCTCGCCGCGCCGGCTCGAATTGCTGCGCCAGATCGGCATCGTGCCCGACCGGGTCGATCCGGCCGGGATCGACGAGACCCCCCGCCGCGACGAAATGCCGGCGGCGTATGCGTTGCGCCTCGCCGAGGAAAAGCTGCGAGCGGTCATGCCGCGTTATCCCGGCGCCTACATCCTCGCCGCCGATACGGTCGTCGCCTGCGGCCGGCGCATCCTGCCCAAGCCGTTGGACGAGGCGGGCGCGCGCCGCTGTCTCGAACTGTTGTCCGGGCGGCGTCACCGGGTGCATTCGGGCATCGCATTGTCGAGCCCCGACGGCCGGCTGGCGCTGCGCCGGGTCGACAGCCAGGTCGCCTTCAAGCGGTTGAGCGAGGCCGAAATCGCGGCCTATCTGGCGAGCGGCGAATGGCATGGCAAGGCCGGCGGCTATGCGATCCAGGGTCGCGCCGCGGCACTGATCCGTTTTGTCTCCGGCTCCTATTCGAACGTGGTCGGTCTGCCATTGTTCGAGACCGCGCAGCTGCTCGCCGGCCGCGGCTACCGCCCGCGATGCGCCGCGAGCTGCTAATCGCCGCCGGGCCGGGCGAATGGCGGGCCGCGCTGATCGAAGCCGGCGTCGCTGTCGAGTTGCGGGTCGAGCGTGGCGGAGGCAGCGAGGCCGGCAGCCTTTATCTCGGCCGGGCGCTCCGCCTGTTGCCGGCACTCGGCGCCGTCCTCGTCGATACCGGCGGCGACCGGCCGGCTTTTCTGCCGCAGAGCGAAATCGTTCCGCGCGGCCGCCGGCTCGCCGAGGGCGAGCGGATCATCGTGCAGATCCGCCGCGAGGCGCAGGGCGGCAAGGCAGCGCAGGCGACGATGCGCACGGTATTACACGGCAAGTTCCTTGAACTGATCGCCGGCCGTTCCGGGCTGAGCGGCAACGACCAGCTCTCGCCGGAGGACCGTACGCGTCTCGTGGCCGCCGTCGACTCCCTCACCCCCCCAGCCCTGCGGGCCGGGTCCCCCCTCTCCCGCATTGCGGCAGAGGGTGCCGAGCGCAGCGAGGCGGGTGAGGGAACGGCGGGTGAAGGGCCGTTTCGCAATGATGCGATCGGGCTTCGCCTGCTGGCGCCCGCCCCGCTCGATCAGCTGGTAGCCGAGGCGGCGGGCTTGGTTCGGCAATGGCGGGACATCGCAGATCGCGCCGCGCATCTCGATCCGCCGGCGCGGCTCGCCCCGGCTGCGAGCTTTGCCGCCGCTCTCGCCGGGACTCTGCCTGCGCTGGATCGCATCCTGGTCGACGAGCCCGGCGCGATCCCGGAAATCCGCGCCGCCTTTGCCGATGCCGAAGTAGCACGGGCAGCCGAAACAGAGTGGCCGGTCGACCTCGACGCCCTGTTCGACGAGGCGCTGTCGCCGACCATCGCGCTTGCCGATTCGGGTTCGGTCCATTTCGAGATGGCGCGAGCGGCAAATCTGATCGATGTCGACAGCGCCACGCCCGAAACCGGCTCGCCGCAGCGGACCGCCCTCGCGGTCAATCTGGCCGCCGCCGCGGTTGTCGCCCGGCAGCTCCGGCTGCGCAATCTCGGCGGCGCGATCGTCGTCGATTTTATCGGCCTCGACGACCGGGCCCCGCGCGAGCGGGTGCGCGCCGCCCTCGCTCGGGCGCTCGCCGCCGATCCGGCGCGGCCGCAGATCCTGGGCTGGACCCGGCTCGGCCATCTCGAACTGGTGCGCCCGCGCCGCCTTCGACCGCTCGGCGAGGCGCTGCTCGAAACCCCGCCCGGCGGCGTCCGGACAAAAACTGCGGTCACGCTCGCGCACGAAGCCTTGCGCGCGCTGCGCCGTGAACAGCGGGCTCAGCCGGGACGGGGCTGGCGGCTGATCGTCGCCGCGGAGGTCGCCGCCGCGCTGGCCGGCGGCGCAGCCGCCGCTGTGCATGCCGTCGAACAGCAATCGGGGCGGGACATCGTCATAATAGCCGATCCGAGCCTCGAACGCGGCCGGTTTCAAATTGTCCCGGCGTGATTATATCGGGATGCCATGACCGCCGATTCGCCGATCCCGATGCCGCGCCGCTGCCCGATCTGCGGCAAACCGGCGACGTTGCAGCATCGCCCGTTCTGCTCGGTGCGCTGCGCCCAGATCGATCTCGGCCGCTGGCTCAAAGGCAATTACCGCATCCCGACCGATGACGCCCCCGATGACGGCGACGAAGAGGGCTGAGCGGCGTCGGTTCAACGTTGACCTGGCCCTCGGCGGTCGCGAGCATTGGCTGCGCCAGCGCATTTGGGGGGATCCATGGCCGCATCGCCCGCGATGAACCATTACCGGGTCATCTATGCCGATCCGCCCTGGACGTTTTCGACCTATTCGCGCAAGGGCAAGGGCCGCAGCGCCGAGGCTTATTACGACTGCATGTCGCTGGCCGAAATCAAGGCATTGCCGGTAGCCGAATGGGCGGCGGATGATTGCGTGCTGCTGCTGTGGACCACCGACCCGCTGCTGCCGACCGCGTTTGAGGTGATCCGCGCCTGGGGATTCACCTATAAAACCGTCGGTTTCTACTGGGCCAAGCTCAATAAATCCGCGGATCCGACGATCTACCGCGATGCCAGCTATTTTACCGGCCTCGGCTTCTGGACCCGCGCCAACCCCGAGCAGTGCCTGCTCGCGACCCGTGGCCATCCGCGCCGTCGCAACGCAAACGTGCGCAAGCTGATCGTCTCCCCCAGGCGCGAGCATAGCCGCAAGCCGGACGAGGCATATGAGCGCATCGAGGCGCTGTGTGAGGGGCCGTATCTGGAAATGTTTGCGCGCTCCTCGCGGCCGGGTTGGGACCGGTGGGGTGCCGAATCCGATTTGCGCCAGATCGCGCCGCGTCGCTGGCGTGCCGACAGCTATCCCGCGCCGCAGGTAGCGGATTAAGCGGGGCCGGCTGCCGGCTTCATCATCGCTTAGGCATTCGCGCAGACAATTCGTGGGGGTGGTTTCGGGACGGCGGCATGATCGGCTGGGCGCTGCGCTGGATGTTGTTGTGGTGCGCCGTCACCGTGGTCTGCGTCGCCGTCATCGGCGGCGGCAAGTGGCTCCCAGCGACCGGCGCAGCGAAACCGGATGTTGTCCTGCGCGACGCGACCCCGGCCGAGCCGCGCGCCGATCCGGCGTTCAATACTCTGGTCTATCCGGCCAACCGGGCCGGACACGTCATCGTCGACGCGGTCGTCAACGGCGCGCCGATGCGAATGCTGGTCGACACCGGCGCCAGCTTTGTCACCCTGACCCCGGCTGACGCCCGCGCCGCCGGGATCAGCTCCGGCGAACTGGTGTTCAGCCGCCGGGTCGACACCGCCAACGGCCTCGCCCGCATGGCGCCGGTGACCCTGCGCGAGATCCGCCTCGGTCAACTCTCGGTCGAAGACGTTCATGCCGCGGTGCTCGAAAACCTGAGCGTGTCATTGCTCGGGATGAGCTTTCTCGACCGGCTGCAAAGCTACGAGATGCGCGACGGCAAGCTGACGATCAGCTGGTAACGCGGCGCGCCTGTTAAAGATAGTGTACTGCGGCGAAACAGCAGTAAAGGAGCGTCAATATAAAGCCTTTCCGGGAATGATGGCGCGTACGCCACCGCGCGGGTCTGCGACATCGCCGACCCGCCGGGGGATCAGGTGCACATGGCAATGGAAAATGGTCTGCCCCGCCATTTCACCGACATTGACGCCGATATTAAATCCCTGGATGCCCGGGTCGCGCGCCAGGATATCGATCCGAACCGTTTCGATTAGCGTCTGGATCGCGCCATGTTCGGCGCCGGCGAGCTCGAAATAGCTGGCGACGTGCCGGCGTGGCAGGATCAGCGTGTGAAGCGGGGTCACCGGCGTGGTGTCGCGCACGGCAAAGGCCAGTCTATTGGCAAAGATAATGTGCTCCTGGGCCATGGCGCAGAACACGCAGCCGCAATCGTCCAACCGAGATGACATGGCGTCCTCCGCGGGCTAGCACCTGACCATCGCAGACGACACCACCACCCTAAGGCCGCTCAATCAAATCGTATGGCGATGGGCCATTGCCATAACACGGCGAGGCAATCCTTGCTGGTGCCGGGTGGATTGAGCGCCGCTGGCCGCGCATTGCGGCCGGCTACAGCATCCTCCTCCTGGTTGTCGCGGCCATCGCCGATCTCGCCTACGAAGCGGCGGCGCCGGCGGACCGGCCGGTCGTCATCCGGCTCGCGGCCGCGTTGCCGGTGGCGATCGCGCTGCTCCATATCCGCTCCGGTTTCCGCGGCGATCCGCTATGGGATCCGGCCTCGGAGTTCGAGGACGCGCTGGTTCGCGAGCCGCCCGAGCCCCAGCTCGATCCCGCCCTGGTCAAGCTTCGCGCGGAGATGGCCAGCAGCATCCGGAGCCGTTCCTATTGCGGCGACGTCCTGTGGCCGCGCCTGCGCGCCCTCGTCGAAGCCCGCGGCGGAGATGCGGCGATATTCGAGAAAGCGCTACCGCCGAAGGCCCGTCCGCGGTGGCGAGGCGCCTCGCGCCGCAGGCTCACGGCGCTGATCGACCGCATCGAGAGCCAGCCGTGACGATCGCGGAGGTCGAAGAGCGCTGCCGCGCGGTGCTCGCTGCGCTGTCTCGGGTCATCGTCGGCAAGGACGAGGTGA
>CAVZKP010000035.1:0-42685 GCA_963775875.1 uncultured Alphaproteobacteria bacterium | reverse complement strand
CGCGTCCGCTGGGCCCTGTGGCGCAGTCAAAGCCGCAGCATAACGCGCCGCCGGGGCCGCCGGTGGCGGCCTTCGCCGGACGCGCTCTGGTGGCGCAGCCGCGCCCGCCGGGGCCGCCGGCGCCGGCCTTTGCCGGGCGTCCGCCGGTGGTGCAGCCGCATGGGGCAGGCGGTTCGTTCCCGGTCGATCCGGCGCGGCTCGGTCTGGCCAATGGCGGCGGCCGGCCCTTGCCGGAGGCGGTGCGCGGCCGGATGGAGGCCGCACTCGGCGCCGATTTCTCGGCGGTGCGGGTGCATGTCGGGCCGCAGGCGAAGCGGATCGGGGCGATCGCCTTCACCCTGGGTTCAGACATCTACTTCGCGCCGGGCCGGTTTCAGCCGGACACCGCGCCGGGCCAGCAGCTGCTCGGCCACGAATTGGCCCATGTGGTGCAGCAGCGCCAGGGCAGGGTGCGCAACCCGACCGGCGCCGGCGTCGCGGTGGTGCAGGACCGGGCATTGGAGGCCGAAGCCGACCGCCTCGGCCAGCGCGCTGCGACTTCCCCGCCGATCCTGGCAAAGCCCGCCGGGGCCCGACCCTTCGTCGCGGGTTTCGCCGCTTCCGGCGTCAGGGCGATGCCGCTGGCGGGCGCCCCGGCGCAAGCGGCGGCGCAGCGCTGGCTGAGCCCAATGGCGCCGGGAAAACGCTCCGCTGTGGCGAAAACGATTTCTTGCTCCGTTGCTCCGCCTCATGCTCCCGCGCCGAAACCGCGCCCGGCTGCCCATCCCATTCAGCGGTATAAGATCCTCGGCCTTGACCAACAGTATGGTGGCCCCGGCGATCGCGTGTTCTCCGATCGGGGCGCGTTCCCTCACGTCTTTACCAGCCCAACGGCATTCACCGCCCAAGTTAACCGCGATTACTTCTATGATTCAGTCAAGGATCAATTCCTCGACCCTAATGATGGTAAACGCAATACTGCTCTATTGTCGGCAGCGACCCCGGCCTCGATGAGATTATCCGAGGACGGGAAAATGGCGATCGAAGATTCGAATCTAGTCGCGCGACAGCCAAAGACCTTCTACGCGACCGAGGACGTCATCGGTCGATCGAATGCCAAGCTCGAGCAAATCGGGTCGCGCATTTGGCTGGGCCGTGGCGCGCAATCCATTACGGTATGGACTAGCGCGAACCGCAGCTATCGGCTGTCCCAGGTCAGTCTCCACCTGAGGCCCAATCCCAGCTTCCGCGAGATGGTCTCCTTCGACGAGCTTTTCGATCCGCTGCTGCCCCAGAACTGCAATGCCGTCGCTGCCGAAGTGATGGCGTGGAATCCGGGGAATCTGAATATGAAACAGGACGCGGCGTTCGCCGCCGCCGGCAAGTTCGCGCCCAAGGCGTTCGCCCGGGAACAGAAGATGGTGGTCGGCAAGAATGCAACTCGCGAAGAATATCTCAGGACCAAGGACGACGTTGCCAGAGAATATGTGGAGAACCCCGACGCGGCGCGAATAGCCCGCGAATCGGGGGTCAACCGCCACGCCAAACCCGACACCGGCGAGGCGTATATGATCATGCCCATTGGTGGCGGAACTAGCGTTGGCGGCGGCCGGAGCAAGCTCTACGATTATCGGCACCAGGAAGACAGAGTGCTGGGCTGGCCATATCATTTTGCCGGCGTCGTCGCCGTGAGCGGCACCGACCGTATTACTCTGGAAAACTACGCCCGTCCGGACGAACGTAAAGAGCAGCCGGACCCCCGCTGGTACTTCCAAATGTACGGAGAAGAAAAAGGTCAATCCTTCCACGAATTTCACGAGGATACCAAACAATATGCTAATCCGGTTACCGTCACCGTGAAAAAATCGTAATGTAACGAGTGAGATAGGATCAGCCGATCGGCCGGATCAGCCGGTTGATCATCGCCCGACACGAGGCCTATTCTATTGGGTCGTGTCCGCGGGCGGGTGCACATTGCCAGGTGCTCTAACCTCGGTGAGGACGTGCTCGAAGGGATCGGCGGAGACGCTGATCTCGCCGCGGAACGGAAAATCGAGCTGCACGATCAGGGCGACGACGATGACGATCGTCGTGGTGAACCCCGCGAGCAGGAGGAAGTGTACCCACAGGCTGCGCATGCCGGCGAGCGCAGTGAATCCGACGTTCAACACCCCAAGAAAGCCGATCACCCACCATACCGAACTGGGAACATGGCCGGCGGCGGCGTCGAGGCGGGCCCGGCGGGCGTTGTATAGCTGGTTCAGCGAATGCAGCATCTCCTGCATCACGATCCCGTCGCCCTGCGTCGCCGGCTTGAAATCCGCCAAGGTCGTGCGAATCCGGCGCAACGCCGGCGGTGCCGCATCGGGGATCTGGCCGGCCCGCTGCTCCGGCCACTCGCGGTTCACCACGGCATGGAGATAGTGGCGCAATTCCGCCCGCAGCTGAGTTCTCAGGTCTTTGTCCCCGATCCCCTGGGCATCAAAATAGATATCCTCGACGAGGCTCGCTTCCGTCCCCACCACATCGGACGCTTTCGACAAATCCTCCCATGCCGCGATTGCGATAAACGCAAGCAGAACGGCATATAGGACGGACATGTTGGTGACCGTGAACAGCGTGAATTCGTTATGCGCCTCCCTGGTTTCCTTGCTGATCAGGCGTGTCAGCACGATCAGGGCAAGGCCCGAGGCGACAATTCCGCCCAGGACGAAGATGCTCGAACTCAGCCAGGGCGGCGAATTATAGATCCAATCGTCCAGCATCCCCCTCACCCACAGATTGTTATGCACGCTCCGGCCACGACGCCAATTCGCGGCATCAAGGATCAACCAGCAGCCGGCGCAGCGCTGCCGGCGTCGCGAACGGCGAAGTTGGGCAGATTCCTGCTGCTTTCCATACCGCCGCACCTCGGCCCGACCCACCGTCGGTCGGGGGCTGCCGGGGCTCGATCGCGGCGGGACAGCGCGCGACGGCGGCGATCGCCCGCTCGACCCAGCCGGAAGGCGGGGCCGGCTCTGGCCCCTCGGCGAGGGGAGCGGCGATCCCGACCGCGGCAGGCTCGCGCCGGGCGGCAACGGCGGCGTCTATCCAATCGGGCAGTACGAACCCGCGCGATCGCGCCGCGACGGCCGGCGCGGACGCCGAATCGGGCGAGCTTCGCGCCGCCAGGACCTTCTCCTCATACGCGGCGCCGACATCGCGGGTCTGCGAATGATAGGCGGCGACGGCGGCGGACCAGTCGCCGGTCGCGCGGAACAGCTTGTTCAGAAACCGCGCCGCATAGAGTGCATTGGCCAGCGGATCGAACGCTTCCTGCAAGCTGGCGAAGGCGGCCGGATGGTGCATCAGGTTGATCTGCATGCAGCCCACATCGATCGACAGAACGCCTCGCGCCCGCAATTCCATCACCGCCGTGACCGCTTCGGCCTTAGTGGCAAAGAAATGCCCGGCGCCATCGGCGTCGATTGTCCACGGCCAGGGCCGCACCGCGCCGCTCGTCGGATCCGCCCGGCCGCTCTCAACCCGCCCGATCGCAGCGAGCAGACCGGCCGGGATGTCGCCGGTATGCTCCGCCGTCGCGATCGCCGCGGTGCAATCGGCATTTTCCGGCTGCCACGGGGTCTCCCCGGCCAGAGCGGGCGAGGACCAGACCAGCAGCAGCGCGAGCGCAATTCGTCGCATTTGGTTAATTTGCGCCAACTCGGGCGCGCATTGCCAGTGTCGAATGGTCGCCCTGCGCCAGGCGACGCAACCGGCCGAGGCCAGCCGGGCATAATTCCTGTCAAAGATGCGGTAGACGCATTACGGTCGACACAGTGCCGCATAAGAGGGCGCCGATGCCCATCCAGGTTACCACCGGTGCGATGCTGCAATGCAGCTTCGGCGCCGCACCCAGCACCCTCCAGGTGCTCCCGGTCAACCGGGTAATGGCCGGAGGGGTCCCGGCGGGGACCATCCAGGACCACATCCCGATCGCGAACATTCCGCCCTTCGGCATGTGCAGCAGCATCGCCAATCCGACTGTAGCCAGCGCCACCACGGCGGCGCTCGGCGTGCTGACGCCGATGCCCTGCGTCCCGGCGACAAGCGCGCCTTGGATGCCGGGGGCGACGACGGTGATGCTCGGCGGCATGCCGGCCCTCGACAACAGCTGCAAGCTGATGTGCTTGTGGGCCGGAGTGATCCAGATTGTCAGCCCTGGGCAGGCGACCGTCCTTATCCCGTGAAAGTTTAGGAGCGCTCCCGCTTATTGCGCTTGAAACGAAGGGAGCCGCCAACGTATCATTGGGAGTTAACCAATCTGGGGCGGACGCGCCCGTTCGCCGCAGTTACATGAACGCGGATTATCCAGTCGGAGCATTTTCGTTAGCATAGCGGACAGCACGATATGCCAAGGAAGTGGAGCGACTGGCGTTTCCCGGTGCTGGTTATCGGCGTCGCGCTGGCGGCGTTTTTGTTGGGCTCCGCTATCACCATCTGGCTCGGGACCAACCCGGTAGTTTCGATCGCGCAGGCCGCTCTATTACCGTCGAGCGCGATGAGCCGGGTCGGCAGCGGCCAGACAACCAGCCCAGGCCAGACAACCAGCCCAGGCCAGACAACCAGCGCCGCCAGCCTTGTTGCGAGCCCTCCGGCCGCGCAGGCTACCACGCCAAAATCCGCCAGCGTAGCGTCGCCGGCGGCGAATGCGCCAGCTGCTGCCGCCCAACCTCCGGTGTCGCCGGCATCGACGCCTGGCTCGGACGGCCCGGCGGCAGCGCCGCCCGGCAGCTACAGCCTGCAGTTCGGCGCTTTTCTTGATGCCGCGAAGGCAAAATCGCTGACAGACCAACTCGCAGCTCGAGGCTATGCAACGGCCTCAATCGACGCTTTGGATGGTTATGGCCGCACCTGGCATTACATCCGTTTCGGCGCATTCCGGGACGAGAGCAACGCCGCGCTCGCTGCATCCGATCTTCTCGAAAAAGCGGGGATCGCTTCGGTCGTGGTTCGTGCTTCGCCGGCGAATGCGGGAGGCTGAGCGTGAGCGTGGCCGCCGATGCGCAATGTCGGTCATCGCGCTGCTCGCCGTGGTGATCCCGTTGGCAGCATGCTCGACCCCCTCGTGGCTCTGCTACTTTCCCAGCGGGGTCAAAAGCCTGACCCTTGTCACCGGGCCTGACACCAATATGGACCGTGCGATCGCCGTCGATCTGGTGTTCATCACGGGGGACCTGCCGGCGCAGCAAATCAGCAAGCTCAGCGCGCGCGCCTATTTCTCCCGCCGCGCGCAGCTGTTGCTGGACTATCCGGACACGGTCATCGTCCGGTCGTGGGAGGTCGCACCCGGGCAGCTGGTCGAGAATGCGGCCACGAAGCCGCCCTGCAACCTGGTGCAGACCATTCTCTTCGCCGGCTATGCCTCCGAGGGCGATCATCGCGCCACACTCGGCAATAGCCATTCGGTCCAGGTCACACTCGGCCCCGACGATCTGTCGGTGAGGCAGTGAGCGGGAGCGTCGGGTCCAAGCGATGCTGAGCGATGCGCGCGCGATTCCCGAGGCAGTGCAGTGGCATGAGGGGATGCTTCTGTCGCCGCAGCACTTCCAGCTTGCCGCCCGCCGCACCGAGGCGCTGTCCGCCTATCTGCTCGAAGCGGCGGCGCCATTTTGCTGGGGCGTGCGGCGGCTGCAGATCGACACCGCCCTGCTGCTGGAGGCGGTCTTCCGCGTCGTCGAGCTCGAAGCCGTGCTGCCGGACGGGTTGGTTGTCGTCTATCCGGCCAGCGATGACGATCCCCAGCTCGAGCTTGATTTCAAATCGGCGGAGCTCGATCCGCGCCTCGCACCGGTCGCCGTGCACCTGGCGGTTGCCGCGCGGACCGAGCACGCTGCGGGTTCGGGCGGGCTGCTGCGTTATCGCTCGGCCGAGGGCAGGCCGGTGGTCGACGAGAATACCGGCGATAACGAGCTACCGGTGCCGCGGCTGCGCCCGCTACTCAGCCTCCACGTGACGCAAAGCCCGCTGCACTCGCCGCCGAGCAAATATGTCAGCCTGCCGCTGGCGCGGATCGCCTTTCGCGACGAGAGCTTTGTGCCCGAACGCTATGAACCGCCGCGCATCGCTCTGCTGCGCGACAGCTTGCTGCATCGCTGCGCGCGCGGTGCCGCCGTCCAGCTCCGGGAAAAGGCGCTGGCGCTCGGCGAGACCCTGCAATCGGCACGTCTGCAAGGCAGTGAGGCGCATACCACGGAAACGGCGATTCAGCTGCGGGCATTGGTCCGCACCCTGCCGCGGCTGGAGGCTTTGCTGCAGAGCGAGGCGGCGCATCCGTTTGCTGTCTATCTGACGCTTTGCGACGTCATCGGCGATATCGCGGTGATCGGCGGCCAACTCAATCTGCCGCAACTAGGCGGCTACGAGCATCGTGATGCGCTGCCCCGCTATGAGGAGATTGCGATTCACGTCGAGCGGGTCCTGGCGATGTTGCGCGAGACCTTCCGCTCGGTCCGCTTTACCCGCTTGCGGGCTAATCGCTTCGGCCTCGCCATGCGGCCTGGATGGGTCGAGGACACCCTGATTGTGGGTGCCCGGATCGCTCCGGGCCAACCGGCCGATATGGTGCGCGAGTGGATGGACAATGCGCTAATCGCGTCTTCCTCCCGAATGCGCAACATCCGCGAAAACCGCGTCCGGGGCGCAGTTCGGGAGGTTGTCGGCGAGGCCTCGGAGATCGATCTGGCGGTGCCGCCGAATGTGTTGCTCTACCGCGTCGGCGTAGAGGCTTCGGCGATCATCCCCGAGGACATGCTTGAAATCGTCGGATCGCTCGACTGGCTTGGCGACGGGCAGGGTGAAGGGGATCGGGGCGAAGGTGGCGGCGAAAGGCCCGACGAACAGGCTGGGCGCGGGACGCCGGCGGAACTCCTGCTCTACCTCCCGGCGCAACTTTTAGGCGCCGCGACGTCGGCCGACGGCACATGAATCGACTGACGCTCTCGCCCGAGGCGCTGGGAGCGATGCGACAATTCCAGACCTTCTATCGCGATCTGTTCGACATCAAGGAGTGCATCGCGGCGCAGCGCTGGAACGATCTCGGCGGCGCCTCGCCCCTCGACGGCGCGGTGATGCCCGCCGGAGCCGCGGCGCGCGCAGTCTTCGCCCGGCTGTACCGCGCGATCGCCGGCCAGGGCTTTGGCGTGCGCGGTCGCGATCGGGGCAACGGTGCTTCGGTCGATGTCGGCTATGTGATGACGGCCATTGCCGACGAGGCGCTGCTGCACGGCCCGGCATGGCCCGGCCAAGAAACCTGGCCGGCGACGCTCCTCGAAGAGGCGTTGTACGGCAGCAGGATCGCGGGGGAGCGCATCTTCCGCACCGCCCATGAGCTGGCGGCAGGCCAATTATCGCGGCCCGCTCTGGCGATCTCGATATTACTCGGCTTGATACTGGGCTTTCGCGGCCGGTATTACGGAATCGATGATCGTGGCGAGATCGCTGCGCTGAAGGAGCAGTTGTTCGGCGTCATCTTTCACCTGCCGTATCCCGCTCAGATCGATTTCCACACGCTGCTGTCAACCGGCACGACGCAGCCGCTCAACCAAGCCAGCCTGCGTGCCTTGCCGCCGCTGCGGCCTTGGGCGATAGCGATCCTGGTGATGCTCGCCGCCTATCTGGTGCTGAGCCACCTGCTGTGGTGGCAGGCGGTATCCCCGATCCTCTCTTTGGCGCAGCAAATCATCCGGGACAGTGCGGGATTGATGCGGTGACCGCCAACGCTGGTTCCGTGCTCCCGCTCGCCCCGCTGCTGCCGTATCTGGCCGTGCTGCTCGCCGTGGTTACCCTCGCGCTGATGTTTTTCAGCGTGCGCTCCATGCGCGAGGCGAAAACCAATGGCGGTCGCGGCGGCTCGACGCCCGGTGCGGCCGAAGCCGGAGCGTCGCAACGGTCGCCGTCGCGCACGCTGTTGCAATCGATCAGGCTCGCCTCGGCGAATTTGCAGCGGCTGGTCGCCGGTGGCGCTGGTGTTTACGAGGTTCCATGGGTGGTAGTCGTTGGCGCCGGAGGTGCCGAACTCGATCGCCTGCTGCCGGAATCGATGCCCTGGCCATCCGATCTCGCGGCCGCGCATCGCGACCTGCTCGGGCATGTCGGCCGGATTTCGTTTTGCCGCACCGGGGCGGTGCTCGATTTTAGCAGCGGGCTGCTCGATCGCCCGCAATGGCAACAGCTCTGGCACGCGCTGATTCGCGCGCTCCAGATCTGCCGCCCTGCGCGGCCGCTCGACGGGCTGGTTGTCGTGATCCGCGCTTCCGACTTGCAGGCGGCGGCCGAACAGCACGATCGTCTGGCCGCCCGCGGCGACCAGATCTATCACCTGATCTGGTCGGTTCAGCGCATGACCGGCTGGCGCATCCCGATCTACCTGCTGATCAGCGGCTGCGAACAACTGGCCGGCTTCGCCGATTGGGTTCTGGCCCTGCCGCAGCGTGCCCGGCAGCAGGCGCTGGGCTGGTCGGTGCCCTATGCTCTCGACAGCGCGTTCGAGCCTGGTTGGGTCGATGACGGGCTGGCGGATCTCGGCCAGCAGCTCTCGGTCGCACAGCTGTTATTGATGATGCCTGAGCCGGATGTAGCGGTGGCCGAGGGCCTTCTGCTGTTTCCGGGTGAAGTGCAGCGGCTTGCTATCCCGCTCTCGATCCTGCTGACCGGTATGCTGCGGACCAGCGCCTATCACGAGGCGTTCATGTTTCGCGGGTTCTTTTTTGCCGGACGCGTTCCGGGAACGGCTGCTGCGGAACCTCGGGCGGACGCGTTCGCCGAGGCATTGTTCACTGAGAAGGTCTTTCCCGAACATCAACTCGCTCAGCCTGCTTACGGCCAGGCGACACGACGACACCGCCAGATCCGCATCGCCCAGATCGGGCTCGCCCTCCTAGCGGTATTGTGCCTGATCGGGGTCCTGCACATTCGCCAGCTGGCGAGCGATTACTTTCCTTCGGTGCAGACGCTGCTGTTCAAGATCGACCAGCTCGTCAGCGCCCGTGTCTTGCAGCGGAGTAACCCACTGGCCGGTCTTGCGGGCCGCGAGCGGGTGCAAGATGCAGCCTTGAACCTGCTGAACGCGATGGCGGAAATCGAGATCAACCAGATTGATACGGTCGCCGCACCCACATCCTTGCTGACTTCTGCCAACTCGCAAGTCCAGCACGCTATCGCCGCCGGCTACGACGTCGCCGTGTTGCGTGCGGCCTATCAGGCATTGACCGAGGAACCCAGTCTCGTTGCGATACTCGAGCCGGCCCCCCCACCGGGTTCAGCAGCCCCTACCTCAAGGCAGGCGCTGGCGACCACCGTCGACAAGATTTTGCGATACGACAAATACATCAGCGTCTACCAGGGTATCGCTACTCGACCCAGGATCGGCGATATCGCCTCGCTGATGAGCTACGCGCTCGACGTTCAGCTACCCTCGGGTTTCACTTCGAACTACGGCCTATACGAGCAAGCGCTCAGCAGCGCGCGAATGCCGCCGATCCGGACGACGGATGTGCAGCCCCCGGTCGAGAAGATCCTGCAGCAGCGCTTCGATGCGGCGACCAGGGACGCGTATGCCGGTGACCCGCTGGTGACCTCGGTCGCACACCTTGCCTCGCTCGGAACCGATCTCGGTGCGCAGAGCTCCCCTGCGCTCGAGTTCCGCCGCAATCTTCTGGCCGATACGCGGACCACGCTCGACACGATTGCCGATCTTGTAAGCCTGCCGAGCTACGGCTGGTTGAGCGGTAAGCCGGATCCTGCCTCCCCGCTGCTATTGCTGGATGGACTGAAGAATGTGCGGGTGGTGCGCGCCGACTTCATTACTGGCTTGCGCGCGAGCGGGCTCAGTGCCGAGGCGAAAACCCGCGCGAGCCTGCTTCAGGCGACGACGTTTGACAACACCCCGGTCTTTGCCTCCGGCAGCGGCACCGTCGCCCTGTCGCCGTCAATGACTGCCAGCCGCAGCCTGTTGAACGACCTGTTTTCACAGTCCTTCATGCAGCCCCTGCCGCCGGCCGGCGCGGCCGCGGCGCCGGTTGCCGGCACGCCGATCCGTTGGGATATCCCGACTTTGCGGCAGGCGGAGGATCTGGCGGAAAGTTATCTGGCCTTTGCGCCAGCCGAAAACGGCGCGCCCCCGCCCTCGATCCGGCAGCAGGTACGGTTGGTCGCGGGGGCCGAGGCTTCGGCCCGGATCGCGGCCCTGCTAAGCCTGGCCGCGCGAGCGGCCGGCCAACTGCCCAATGCCCGCGATTCCGCCGACGACCGATCGCGCGCCACGCTGCAAGAGATTTCCGGATTGGCCAGCGCTCTGCCGCTTCTGGTCAATCTGCGCAATATGCTGCGTCAGGCCGGGGCGACGGCTCCGGCGGCGGCGCTCGACCGGCAAGTCTCCGGGCAGGCGGTGCGGCTGTTGCGCCAAGTGGACAATACACTCTATTCAGCCGCTCCCTATCAGCTTGCCGTCCCCACATTGTCGTTCTGGCAGGGGTCGCCCCCGCTGGCTGAGCCGGCGTTTGGCGCCGACAGTCCGACGGTCCTTGCCAGCACACTGGTGCCCCGGCGAGATTTCGTCGAGACGCTGGCCCGCGACTACGCCGCGCCGCTGATCGGCTATCTGCGCGATCCAGGCACTGCCGGCGTTGGCGCGGCGGCCGGTTTGGTCGCGCGTTGGCAGACGATCCTCAACACCTTCGATCGCTATCATCGCAGCGATCCGGACAATGCCCTGACCCGCCTCGAGCAGTTCATAACGGTGGGCATGGACAAGATCGACCTGTCCAACTGCCGCCAGCTGAACCTTGGTGGTAGCTCGGCCGGCAACTACTTCGCCGAGCAACTGCAGATCATCCGGCGGGCGATCGAGAGCCGTTGCGGCACGGTCGTCCGTGTCAACACGACCGACCGCTATGCGAGTCTGTCCGCGATCTTCAACGCCCAACTCGCCGGCCGCTTTCCGTTCGGTCCGGTCGCGAGCCCTGCTTCCGCCGGGACCAGCACGATGCTCGGCGCGGCTGACCCGAACCAGGTCCGCAGCTTTTTTGCGGAGTACGGCCCGGATTTGCCGAGCCTTCAGGCGCAGTTTCAATCCGGCGGCGCTTATGGCGAGGCGGGACGCGCAGTCGAGAGGTTTTTGGGCCAGTTGCTCGCGGTTGACACCGCGTTCGCGCCGATGCTGGCCGATCCGTCGGGAAATACGCCGCTTTCGTATCAGATCGACATCGCCTTCTTAACTAATTCTGGATCGGCGAGGGACCAGAATCAGGTCATCGACGCCGCCGTCGGCGCCGGCAGTCAGTGGGCCAGCTTGATGAGCGGAACCTCACGGATCGTATGGACCAACGGCCAGCCCTTGCGGGTCGATCTGCGTTGGGCGGCGAATGCACCGACGGTGCCGGACGCGTCGGCCCGTCGCCAATGGCCGCGCATCGACGGTCTGAATGCCGAGTTCAACTTCAATGGCAATTGGGCGCTGCTGCGCCTGATTGAGGCGCAAGCGCCGAGCAGCGCAGACTTGAACGCACTTCAGGACCGCCAGCCGGAAGTCGTGGCGTTTGACGTGCCGCTTAAACGCAACCCGAATGCGGCGATCGGCGGCAATTCAAAGGCGGAGACGGCGAGGGTGTACATGCGGCTCGCGCTCAGTGCGATTCTGCATGCGCCGGGTAAGCCGGACCAGACGGTGGCCGTTGCCTTACCGGAATTTCCTGCAGCGGCGCCGCTGCTGCGGCAGACGGCATCCTATGCCGGGAGCTCCGCCAGCAACCTCCCGATTTCGCTTACCCGACCCAGTGCGAGGAGCCAGTCGCCATGAGCCCCATCCGAAACGCGCCGGTGCTGATCGAGGAACGGCCCGGGATAGTAGACGATCTGCTGGTGGCTCCGATCCCGGGCGCGCAGCCTGCCGGCCGGGACGTGCGCTACGCGGGCGACTACGACGCCATCATCGAGGCTCGGCGTCAGGACAATGCAGCGCTGCCCCAGGGCGTCTGGCTGCGTGATTTCAAGCGTGCCGACTGGACTTCGGTGCAAAAGCTATGTGCCGAGACGCTGACCACCCGGTCAAAGGATCTACAGGTAGCGTGCTGGCTGACCGAAGCCTGGATCAACCTGGAAGGCTTTGCCGGTCTCGCCCGAGGCCTCGCGTTGCTCGGCCAATTGTGCGAGCGGTACTGGCCCGACCTCTATCCGGCGATCGAGGATGCCGATCTGTCGGCCCGCATCGCACCGCTGGAATGGCTGAATGACAAGCTGCCCCAACTGTTGCGGGCATTGCCGATCGTGCGTTCGGCGACCGATTCCGAGGAGTCGTTCTCGTGGACCGATTACATGAACGCGCAGCGTCTCGAAACCGTGCGGCAGCGCGACGCGGGATCGGCCGAGCGCGCCGAGGCGGGCGGCGCCGTCACCCTGGCTCGGTTCGGCGCGTGCCGCCAGCGAACCGAAACGGGGCTACTAAAGAGCACGCAATCTGTGTTGAAGGAGGCGGCTCGTGGGCTCGATAGCTTGAACGAGCGCCTGCAGAAATATTGCGGCAAGGACGCGCCCGGATTGGGCGCGATCCGATCCACGCTCGATGATATTCTCACCTTTCTCGCGGTCGAGTTGGCGGAGCGACGCGAGCCGAGCGTCTTGGCGTCCTTGTTGCGCCGGCGACCATCTGGCCCAGTCGCCACCGTTGATCCGGCAGGTCCGGCTAGCGAGGCGACGATAGAGGCGCAATCGCCGCTGACCCGTACCGAAGCTTATCGACAGCTTGCTGAAATTGCGGACTTTCTATTGCGCACCGAACCGCACAGTCCGACGCCCTACCTGATCCAGCGCGCGGCCTCGTGGGGGGAGTTGCCACTTCCGGCTCTGGTCCAGCAACTGTCGCAGTCGGGCAGCGATGTTGCCACGCTGTTCGATGCCCTCGGCCTGCTGAAGCCATATGCCGATCGGGACGACGAGGATGATGATCATCGGTAATCGAAGCCCTTGCCAATCCCGACGATCACGTTTATTCTTGCCGTTAACTATCGTAGCGCGTTGGTAGTAACGATCTCTGCGGAATAGTGTAGGTGGAGGTAACATGCCGGAGAGCACCCAGAAAGTCCTGTCGCGGGTTCGGCCGCCGCGCGTGCAGATCACCTATGACGTCGAGATCGGCGGGGCGATCGAGAAGAAGCAGCTGCCGTATATTGTCGGGTTGATGGCCGATTTGTCGGGTCAGCCAAGCGAGCCGCTGCCAAAGGTAAAGGACCGCAAGTTCATCGAAATCGACCGGGACAATTTCGATGACGTGTTGGCCGCTGCCGCCCCGAGACTAGCAATTCGCGTGCCGAGCAAGCTGAAACCCGACGCCAACGAAATGCTCAACGTCGAATTGAAGTTCAAATCGATGGACGATTTTGGTCCGGTCGCCGTCGTTCAGCAGATCGAGCCGCTGCGCAAACTGTTTGAGGCGCGCAACCGGTTGCGCGACCTGCTGACCAAGCTCGATGGCAATGACGAGCTCGATTCGATCCTTCGCGAGGTCGTCGCCAGCACCGAGGAGCGAGCAAAGCTTCGCGGCGAACTGGGCGCCACGGCGCCAGGCGGTGACGCCGGCCCGCCGGCAGGTAGCGATGCCGCAGCCGCTACGCCGCCGCCGGCCGCCCCGAGCCCGCCGGCGTGACGCTAGGACATCTGCAACGATTTCAATGAACCATACGGCTCCGACCGCTTTACGGTCGCACATGACAGGGGGCGTTGATGGCCGACGAAGCTGAAGCTACACCCGCTGCAACGCAGGCGGCGACGGGTGGCGTGCTTGACCGAATTCTGCTCCAAGGCAGGATGGTCCGAGACGATTCGCAGCGTGCGTATGCTCGCGACCTGATCGCGGAATTTGTCAACGAGGTCCTCGCCGAGGGCGCGACGGTAAGCAGCGACGTGGTCGCCGCGATCAATGACCGAATCGCGGATATCGACGATCTGATCAGCGCGCAACTCAACGAGGTGCTGCACTCGCCCGATTTCCAGCGGCTCGAAGCCTCGTGGCGAGGTTTGAACTATCTGGTGATGAACAGCGAGACCGGCACGATGCTCAAGCTGCGCGTGCTGAATATCAGCAAGGCGGAGCTGCTGAAGGACCTCGAGCGCGCGGTCGAGTTCGACCAGAGCGCCCTGTTCAAAAAAGTCTATGAAGAAGAGTACGGCACGTTCGGCGGGTTCCCGTACAGCTGCCTGGTCGCCGATTACGAGTTCGGCCGGCATCCGCAGGATATCCAATTGCTGCAAAAGGTCTCCGGCGTTGCCGCCGCTGCGCACGCGCCGTTCATCGCCGCGGCAAGCCCTCGGCTATTTGATATGGAACGGTTCACCGAACTTTCGGCGCCGCGCGACCTGGCCAAAATCTTCGAAAGCGCGGAATTGATCGCATGGCGCTCCTTCCGCGACAGCGAGGACAGCCGGTATGTCGTCCTGGCCTTGCCCCGCGTGCTGTTGCGCTTGCCATATGGTCCCGACACCAAGCCGGTCGAGGGAATGAGCTTTGTCGAGGACGTGGATGGCACCGATCACGACAAGTATCTCTGGGGCAATCCGGCCTATATCCTTGCGACGCGCGTGACCAATGCATTCTCGCTCTATGGCTGGACCGCGGCGATTCGTGGGGTCGAAGGCGGCGGCAAGGTCGAAGGTCTGCCGACCCACACCTTCCACACCGACGAGGGCGACATTGCGCTGAAGTGCCCGACCGAACTCGCCATTACCGACCGTCGGGAGAAGGAACTGAACGATCTCGGCTTTATCAGCCTGATTCACTGCAAGAACACCGATTACGCGGCGTTCTTTGGCGGCCAGACCGCCAACAAGCCGAAATTTTATAATACGAATAGCGCGAATGCGAACGCACAACTTTCGGCGATGCTGCCTTACGTGCTGAACGCTTCGCGTTTCGCACACTATATCAAAGTGATGATGCGGGATAAAATCGGCAGCTTTATGACCAAGGAGAACGTGCAGGTGTTCCTGAGCACGTGGATCAACGATTACGTATTGGGCAAGGACGATGCGGGCCAGCCTTTGAAGGCCCGCTACCCGCTGCGGGAAGCCAGGATCGATGTCAGCGATATCCCGGGACGGCCCGGATGCTACACCGCGACGGTGTTTCTGCGTCCGCATTTCCAGCTCGAGGAGCTGACCGCCTCGATCCGGCTGGTGGCCGAGCTGCCTGCCGCTGCGGCCTGATCCAGAAGCGTTTTTTCGGTCACTAGCCAGCGATTGGGAGTTTGAGATGGCGGCTAATTTCTTCCTCAAGCTCGAGGACCCGGCGATCAACGGCGAATCGACGGATTCCAGCCACACACAGGAGCTCCAGGTGTTGTCATGGAGCCATAGCTTCAATCAGCCTACCAAAGCGACCCGCAGTTCGGCCGGTGGCGGCACGGTAGAGCAGGCAAACCATTCCGATTTTTCGATCACAAAGTATGTGGATGCAGCGACCGACGATCTGCTGAAGATGTGTTGGAGCGGGAAGCAGATCGGCAAGGGCACCTTTACCGCCTATCGCTCGGACGGCGACAATAAGGCGATCAAGTACCTTGAAGTGATCATGGAGAAAATCGTCGTTTCCAACGTCAGCTTTGGTGGCGGGGGCGGAGACCTGCCGACCGAGACGGTCGCGCTAGGCTACGGAAAGGTTACCTACAACTACATTCCGCAGAAGACGGCAGACGGCACGGCCGATGGCGTTCAGCCGGTCTACCATGACTTGATGGCGCAGGAGGTCGGCTGATCTGCGCATGGCTGGTGCGCGAACCCAGGGAGCCCCAGCTTTGCTGTTCGAGCGGTTGGCTCAGCCGATCGACCGGCAGGCGTCCGAAGCGTCGAGACGCATGCACGATGCCGCGGGCGTGCGCAATTCCATCCTGCGGCAGCTGCGTTCGTTGCTGAACACACGCGTAGCGCTGGATATCGACACGCTGGAGCGTCGGGAACGCACGACGATCGATTATGGCTTGCCGGATCTTTCCGCCTTCCCGATTGGCAATAGCGATGCGATGGCGCGTTTGGCACGGCATATCGCGCGGACAATTTCGGTCTATGAGCCTCGGTTGCAGGTGCAAGACGTAGCTATCGAAGCATTGCCCGGCCGTAGAAACGCGCTGGTGGCGCGCGTCGCCGGCAGCGTCAAAGTCGGGCTGATGGTCGAACCTGTGTCGTTCACCATCGCCCTGGGCGAAGAACTCGGCGAAACGGATGACGGTTGAAGGCGAAGCGGACCTGCTATCGCTCTATTTGGGAGAGCTCGCTTATCTTCGGACCGCAGGCGCCGCATTTGCCGTCAAGTATCCCAAAGTCGCCGAACATCTGGAACTGGCGGATGGCGGAACTACCGACCCGCAGGTACAACGGTTGGTCGAGGCCTTTGCCTTTCTGACCGCCCGTCTCCAGCATCAGTACAATGCTCAATTTCCCGAGATCCCGGCGGCGCTGCTAGGCATTCTCTATCCCCAGTTGGTGGCGCCCGTTCCGTCGATGGCAATCGCCGAGTTTCGACCGGACCCGGAGCAGAGTCGTTCTCTTGGCGGCTTCGTGCTGCCGACCGGCACGTCCCTTTTTGCTACGGCGCAGGACGGGATGGCATGCTGGTTCCGCACCTGCTACCCGGTCATCTTGTGGCCAATGGAAGTGGCCGATGTTGCGTTCGAATCGCCGGCGATCTACCCGTTTCTCGACAATCGACCCGACATAGCCAGTTGCTTGCGAGTTCGCCTATCGTGCCTCGGGAACCGCAATTTTGCAGAGTTTTCACCCAGTTCGTTGCGCTTGTTTCTTCATGGTAGCCGGATGACCCGGTTCACCCTCTACGAGCTCTTGTGCAATCAGTTGCGCGGCATCGCGTTATTGCCGGATAGCGGCGATGACTCGCCAGCAAATCCGGTGCTGTTGCCGGGCTCGCAATTGCGGTCGCTAGGGTTCGAAGCCGAGCAAGCGGTATTGCCAGCTGCGGCCTCGGCGCATCGAGGCTTCACCTTACTGCAGGAATACTTCACGTTCCCCGACAAATTCCTGTTTCTTGATATCGAGAGTTGGCCGGCGGCGAGGTTGGGGGGCGCCACCTCGGCCGACCTCCTATTCCTTCTCGCCGACCGACCGCGTGAGAACCCGGTGGTCGACGCCGGCACGATCAGACTGGGCTGCGCACCGATCATCAACCTGGTCCCCCGCACCACCGAGCCGATACGCCTCGACCACACGCGTCTGGAATACCGGCTGGTGCCGGACAGTCGGCGGGAGAATTGCACCGAGATCCACTCGATCGTCCGCGTCAGCCGTTCTTCCTCCGCCGAAGACGACAGTCGGACGGTCAAGCCGTTCTTTTCCTTCACCCATGCCGACACGGCGGATAAGGACGCCGCGCTGTGGCTGGCTCGCCGTCAGCCGATTTCAAACCCGGCATTCACCGGCACCGAGATGTGGCTGTCCTTTGTCGACCCCCAGCTAAACCCAGCCGAACCTGCTGGCGATGTCGTCTTCGCCCACACGCTGTGCACCAGCCGGAACCTGGCCGGCCAGATGACTGGCGGGGCGCTGCTGCAGCTCGAGCTCGATGCACCGCTGCGGGAGGTCGTCTGCCTGACCAAGCCCACCGCGCAGATTGACCCGCCGCTCGCCGGCGGGACGCTATGGCAGCTGATCTCGCATCTGTCCGTCAACATGCTCTCGTTGCAGGGCGGCGCCGAGAGCCTGGCGGCGCTGCGGGAGATCCTTCATCTCTATTGCGGACCTCATAGCGCGAGCGCTTCACGGCAGATTGCCGGGCTGGCCGCGCTCTCGACACGCCGGATCGTTCGACGGATCGGCGACGATGTCTGGCGTGGGTTTGTTCGCGGCCTCGAGGTCGCCCTCGAATTCGACGAGGAGCAGTTCGTCGGCGGCAGCGCCTATCTGCTGAGCGCCGTTCTCGATCGCTTTTTCAGTCTTTATGCGGGGGTCAACGCGTTCACCGAACTGGTAGTGTCGAGCAAACAGCGCGACGGGGTATGGAAGCGATGGCCGGCGCGGTCGGGCGAGGCGTTCGTCCTCTGATCGAACGACTGGCGAGCGAGCCATACCGGTTCGATGCCCGCCAGGCCGTCCGCGTACTGGAGTTGATCGCGCCGGGCGCGGTGCCGGTTGGCCTGGCCGGCGATCCGTCAGACGAGGCAATAGCATTCCGCAGCAGTCTGAGCGCCGCATTCCCCGCCAGCGACCTCGATCGGATCGAGATACCGGCTCAATCGAACAGCGGCCGGTCGATCGTGACCGTCAACTTTCTCGGCCTTGGAGGGGGCTTCGGGCCGCTACCGCCAGGGCTCACCGAACTCGTCGCGAGGCGTGCCCGCCGCGGCGATACGGCCTCTCGCGACTTCCTCGATATTTTCAATCACCGTCTCGTCTCCTTGATGATGCGGTCCGCGCGGCTGTTTCGGCTGGCGCTGCAAAATACATCGCCGGAAGCGAGCAGTTTCGCGCTGTACCTCTTTGCTCTGCTCGGGCTGGCGACCGAGGGGATGCGAAACACGCGGGGACGGCATCCGCGCGACCGGCTGGACGGGCTCGAGCGAAGCCTGCTCGGCCTGACCGGCTTACTCAACCAAAAACCGGTCAGCCTGCATGCGGTGGAGCGCGCGCTCGCGGCGCATCTCGGCCTGCAGGTGCGCGCCATTCCGCTGCAAGGCGCCTGGCTGCAGCTCGAAGCGGCGCAGCGCACGGCTATCGGCCGGTTTGGACGGAATCAGGCGCTGGGTAGGGACACCGTCCTGGGCGGGCGGGCGTGGGACCAGGAGGCAGGGATCCTGATCGTGCTTGGCCCGATGGGGTTCCGCGAAGCGCTCGCGCTGCTGCCGGCCGGCACGGGTTTCGAGCAGACGCTGGTTCTGCTGGGCTTCATGCTCGGTAACGCATTCGACATTCACCTGCGGGTGACGATCAGGGCCGACGACGTTCCGTTAAGCAAATTGGGGGAGACTGGGTTCATGCGCCTGGGCTGGACCTCGTGGCTGACCAGCCGTTCGCGCAGCAGCCCGGCTACGGCAACGGTCAGGCTTTCCCGTTGCGGCTCTGGCGGGGTCGAGTGATGCCCGACCTGAAGCCGCTGATCGCCAAGTTGAACCGAAGCTGCCGCGCCGGGCTTGAGAAGGCGGCCGAACGCTGCATGCGGCAGACCCATTTCGCCGTCGAGATCGAGCACCTGTTTGTCGAATTGGCGGCCGATCCATCCTCCGATCTGGTCGCTGCGCTCGCTGCCTTCGGGGTCGACCGCGAGCGCTTCAGCGCTAATCTCGAGCAATCCTTAGCCAAGCTGAAGAGCGGCAACACCCGAACGCCAGCTCTTTCGGAGCAATTGGTGGCGGCGATGGATGCCGCCTGGACCATCGCGTCGATCGAGTTGGGGATAGCGCAGATCCGCTCCGGATGCCTCCTCCGCGCCGTGCTCGACAATGAGGGATTGCGCGGATTGCTACTGTCCTCGGCACCGGACTTGGCGATGATGCCGCGCCACCGGCTCGCCGACGATCTGCCGGCGATCATGCAAACGAGCCGCGAGGATGTCTCCGCCGCGCCAGGCGCAACCAGTCCAAAGGCTACGGAACCGAGGAACAAGGGCAATCGGGAGGCGACACCGGCGCTGGATGCCTACACCCTCGACCTCACGATGGAGGCGCGCAACGGGCGGATCGACCCGATTGTCGCCCGGGAGCCGGAAATCCGGCAGATCATCGATATCTTGATGCGCCGCCGGCAGAACAACCCGATTCTGACCGGCGATGCCGGCGTCGGCAAGACCGCCATCGTCGAAGGGTTTGCCCAGCGGGTCGTCGAGGGCTCGGTGCCGCCGTCACTATCGGGGATTGCCGTGCGCGCACTCGATCTCGGCCTGCTGCAGGCGGGTGCTGGGATGCGGGGCGAATTCGAGCAGCGGCTGCGCTCGGTAATCCAGGAGGTCACTAGTTCACCGACGCCGACCGTGTTGTTTATCGACGAAGCGCACAGCCTTATCGGAGCGGGCGGGCAGGCGGGTCAAGGGGATGCGGCCAACCTGCTGAAGCCGGCGCTGGCACGAGGCGAACTGCGCACCATCGCGGCGACCACCTGGAGCGAATACAAGCGGTATTTCGAAAAGGATCCCGCCCTGGCTCGGCGTTTCCAGGTCGTAAAGGTGGGGGAGCCCACCGAAGCGGCGACGGTAGAGATCCTTCGCGGTCTCGCCAGGAAGCTGGAATCTTATCACGATATTCGCATTCTCGAAGCGGCGCTGACCGAAGCCGCTCGGCTCTCGCATCGCTACATCTCCGGCCGGCAACTGCCCGACAAGGCGATCAGCGTGCTCGACACCGCTTGCGCGCGTGTTGCCATCGCCCAATCGAGCCGGCCCGAGGCGGTAGAGGCGGCCGACAGTCGCTGCGCCGTGCTGGCTGCGGAGCTGACACGATTGCGTGACGAGGCCGGTATCGGCGGCGGCGACGCGGATCGGGTCGAGCTTCTGACCCATGAAAGGGAGGCGGCCGAGGAAGTACGCAATCGCGTGGCTGGCCAATGGGAGCTGGAGCGGGAAACGGTGCATCGCATTCGTGCGCTGGAACGACGGATGGTCGCGGGCGAAGCGGAGGCGTTGCGGTCGGAGTGGGACGGTTTGCGGCTGGAACTGGAAGAACTGCAGCGAAACGAGGCGCTGGTGCCGATCGCCGTCGATTCGCGGGCGGTCGCCGAGGTCGTGTCCGGTTGGACCGGCGTTCCGGTGGGAGCAATGCTCGGCGACACGATCGCTACGGCGCGGGCGCTGAAGCAGCGCATGGCCGAGCGCATTGTCGGCCAGGACGCGGCGCTCGACGCAATCTCCCGCCGCATTCAGACGTTTTATGCAGATATGGGCGAGCCGGGCAAACCGACCGGAGTGTTCTTGTTGTGCGGGCCGAGCGGGGTCGGCAAGACCGAGACCGCGCTGACCCTTGCCGAATTGCTGTTCGGCGGCCAACGCGCCATGGTCACGGTCAATATGTCGGAGTACCAGGAGGCGCATTCGGTCTCCGGCCTGAAGGGCGCGCCGCCGGGTTACGTCGGCTACGGAAAGGGCGGCATCCTGACCGAGGCAGTGCGCCGTCAGCCCTATTGCGTGTTGCTGCTGGACGAGGTGGAGAAAGCGCATCCTGACGTGCTGGAGCTGTTCTACCAGGTATTCGACCGCGGCATGCTGGAGGATAGCGAGGGCGCATTGGTCGACTTCTCCAATACAATCATCATCCTCACTTCCAATGTGGGCGCCGATATCCTCAATGATCTCGGCGATCGCCGGCCACTGCCGAGCTCGGCGGCGCTGGCAGCCGCAATGCGGCCGGTGTTGTTGCGCCATTTTCCCGCGGCTTTCCTTGGTCGCTTGATTGTCGTGCCGTACCGCCCGCTCGGCGCGGCCCAGATCGAGGCGATCATCCGTCTGAAACTTGCCCGCGTGCAGGAACGTTTCGCCGCGAGCCGACGCAGCGAACTGACCTATGACGAGGCCGTCGTCAAGGCGATCGCCGCCCGTGCCAGCGAAACCGAAAGCGGGGCGCGCACCGTCGACGCAGTGCTGACACACTCCCTCCTTCCTGAGCTTTCTGGCTGTATTCTCGACCGGATCGCCGAAGGCGGGACCGCGGGGAACGCCCATATCGGGGTGGCGCCCGACGGCGCATTCAAGATCGAGCTCGGAGCGTGAGCGGCGCCCAGAACTGGTCTTTGCAGCTCAGCACGGCGCTTGATGCCGAAATCCTGCTGCTCGAATCGCTCGCAGGCGCGGAACAACTCTCCGAGCCATTCCTGTTTGAGCTTTCGATGCTTACCCAGCAAGATCTTGTGGACGCCTCAGCGCTGATCGGCAAACCAGCGCACGCCACCTTGGTGGATGGCGAGGGGAACAAGCGGTACATCCACGGCATCGTCACCCGCTTCAGCCAGAATGAACGGCGATGCGCAGCCGAGTTGCGCCCTTGGCTGTGGCTCCTGTCCCTGACTGCCGATTGCCGGATCTTTCAGAACAAAGCGGTCCCGGACATACTGACCCAGGTATTCGACGATTCCGGTAAGACGGATTACCGTAGCGATCTCATCCTGACCTATCCAACTCTGGAGTATTGCGTCCAATTCCTCGAAACCACGTTCGAGTTCGTCAGCCGTCTGATGGAAGAGGCGGGGATCGCCTATTATTTCGAGCACTCGGATACCGCACATACGCTGGTTCTGATCGACGATCCGAGCAAGTATCCATCCTGCGCCCATGCGGATTCGCTGCCGTTCCTGCCGCTGGCAGCCGATCGGGATTGGCTGACGGATTCGCGGATCGACAGCGCCAGCCTGTCCCAGAGCGTTGCAGCCGACGCATTTCAAACCGACGACTACAATTTCACCATTCCATCCACCGAACTCAAAGCCACGGCGGGGGCTGGTTCGCTGCAGATATACGAATATCCGGGCCGCTATGCCGTGAAGAGTGACGGTGACACCGTGGCGAAGCGACGGATGGAGGAGATAGAAGCCCTCTTGAAGCTACTGTCCGGAACCTCGCCGGTGCGGCATCTGACCGCCGCCGCGACGTTCACCATGACGGGCCACCCAAGTGATGCCTTCAATGGAAAATATGCGCTTTACTCGGTTCAACACAATGCCCGTCGGCGCGGATACGACAACAGCTTCACCGCCTTCCCTGCGGATGTAGCGTACCGCCCGCGGCGCCGGACGGCCCGACCGCGGATCGCCGGCTCGCAGACGGCAATCGTCGTCGGCCCGGCGGGTAACGAGATCTGGACCGACCAGTACGGGCGGGTCAAACTTCAGTTTCATTGGGATCAGCGCGGCAAAAAGGACGAAAACAGCTCCTGCTGGGTCAGAGTGGCGCAGAACTGGGCGGGAACCAACTGGGGCGCCTTCACGCTGCCGCGCATCGGCCAGGAGGTGGTGGTCAGCTTCATCGAAGGAGATCCGGATCGGCCTCTAGTGACGGGCTGCGTGTACAATGGCGACAATCCAGTACCCTACACCCTGCCGGACGAGCAGACCAAGACGACGCTCAAAAGCAACTCGTCACAGGGCGGTGGCGGGTTCAACGAGGTTCGGTTCGAGGATAAGAAGGACGGCGAGGAAATCTTCGTCCATGCCCAGAAGGACATGCTCATTACGATCGTCAACGATCGTACCGAAACCGTCGATCACGATGACACGGTCACGGTGAAGAATGACCGAAAGGTGACGGTGAGCGAGGGCAATGCGACCTTTACCGTCTCCAAGGGCGATCGGACGATATCGGTCGACACCGGGAAGGAAACCTACAGTGTCAAGGGAACCCGGTCGCTGACCGTGACCGGCGCCGAGACGCATAGCAACAAGGCGGATTTCTCCCAGGACGTCTCCGGCAATTTCACCCTTACCGTCAGCGGCGATCTCGCGATAAAGGCCTCGGGCGCGGTCACGATCGAGGCGGGCACCTCGCTCTCGGTGAAATCCGGCACCGGATTTACCGGGCAGGCCGGTACTTCGCTGTCGTTGAGCGGTGGAACCACCATGGAACTGAAGGCGAGCGCGAGCGGCACCGTCGATGGCGGCGGAATGCTGAATGTGAAGGGCGGGCTCGTGAAGCTGAACTGATGAGCGAAAGCGGCAGAGCCGACCCCGGCCCCGGCCGATGGCGTCCGCATGGATCGCAGAGACGCGCAAGGGCGCCTGATCGAGCGAGCGGAGTTCCACGACGGGAGGCTGCACGGGACAACCGCGATCTTCGCCCCGAGCGGCCTTGCGCTGCAGGAAATGGATTTCGTCGAAGGCGAGCCTGACGGGCCAATGCTGGTCCGCGACGAAAATGGGCAATTGCTAGCAAGGCTGACATGGCATGCCGGAGCGCTCGATGGTCCGGCCACGATCTTTACCGAGGGGCGACCGCTCGTCGAGATCGTCTATCGCGCCGGGAGATTGGATGGGGAGATGCGGCAATATTCCGAGGCCGGTGCGCTGGCGTCGACGGCGGCCTATCGGGATGGACGCCTGAACGGGATCACAACGATCTATCGTCCCGACGGATCGATCATGCGAAAGATGAATTATGTCGACGGACTATTGGACGGTGAGGCAACCGACCATGATTTGCGAGGCGTCGTGCGCGCGCGAACTCTTTTCAAAAGCGGAAAGCGGGAAGGCCCCATGATTGAATATGACAGCGACGGAAAACCGCTGGATCGCACAATTTTTTCGGCGGACCGTCAGGTAGGCGACAAGCAACGCCTCAATGGAAACGCATCGAGCCCAATGCAGACATGGCGTCAGCGTCTGACGGGTGGACGCTAATCTAATCCTGCACACCGCCGCTCGCGTCAACATCGCCTTTGCCGCCGCCTGCCCCGAGTCCGGCCTCTTCCGCCAGATCGCGACCGGGCTGGCATCCGCAGGACCGTACATTAAATTACGGGACCACTGTCGCCAAAGGATACACTATGCGGTGAGCAACGCGGATCAGCTGTCGGCCATTTTGAGGGCGGCGATGAAGGCGGATTGCGGGATCTCGACTTTGCCGAACTGGCGCATCCGCTTTTTGCCTTCCTTCTGCTTTTCGAGCAGCTTGCGTTTACGAGTTCACGTCGCCGCCATAGCATTTGGCAAGCACATCCTTGCGCAGCGCCTTGACCGTCTCGCGGGCGATGATACGGCCGCCGATCGCGGCCTGGATTGCGACCTGGAACAATTGGCGCGGGATCAAATCCTTCAGCCGTTCGCACAGGGCGCGGCCGCGGCGCTCGGCCTCGTGGCGATGGACGATGATCGACAACGCGTCGACCGGCTCGCCATTGACCAGAATGTTCATCAGCACCAAATCGCCCTCGCGGTAATCGTCGATCTGGTAGTCAAAGCTGGCATAGCCGCGGCTGACCGATTTCAGCCGGTCGTAGAAGTCGAACACGACTTCGTTCAACGGCAGGCGGTAAACCAGCATCGCCCGGCTGCCGGCATAGGTCAGGTCAACCTGCTCGCCGCGGCGCTCCTCGCACAGCGCCAGGATCGGGCCGAGATAGGCGTCGGGAACCAGCACCGTCGCCTTGATCCATGGCTCCTCGATATGGTCGATGCGCACCGGGTCGGGCATGTCGGCCGGATTGTGCAGGGTGCGCACCACACCGTTGGTCAGATGCACGCGGTAGACGACCGAAGGCGCCGTCGCCAATAGATCGAGGTCGAACTCGCGGGTCAGCCGCTCCTGGATGATTTCGAGATGCAAGAGGCCGAGAAACCCGCAACGGAAGCCGAATCCCAATGCCACCGAGGTCTCGGGCTCGTACTCGAAACTGGCGTCGTTTAGGCGCAATTTGGCCAGGCTGTCGCGCAGCCGCTCGTAATCGGCGGCATCGGTCGGGAACAGCCCGCAGAATACCACCGGCTGAACCGGCTTGAAGCCGGGGAGCGGCCCGGCGGCCGGGCGGCGGTCCTCGGTGATCGTGTCGCCGACCCGACAATCGGCAACGGTCTTGATACCGGCCGTGATAAAGCCGATTTCGCCCGGCCCGAGCGTCTCGACCGCGACGCCCTTCGGGGTGAACACGCCGACCCGCTCGATCGCATGGACCGCGTCGGTCGCCATCATTCGGACCTTCTGCCCTGCCCGCAGCGCGCCGTCCTTGACCCGCACCAGAATAACGACGCCGAGATAGGGGTCGTACCAGCTGTCGACCAGAAGCGCCTTCAAGGGCGCGGCGGCGTCGCCCTGGGGCGGCGGCAGCCTCCTGACCAGGGCTTCGAGCACGCCGTCGATATTGAGCCCGGTCTTGGCCGAGATCAGCACCGCATCCGAAGCGTCGAGCCCGATCACGTCCTCGATTTGCTCCCTGACCCGCTCGGGCTCGGCTGCGGGCAGGTCAATCTTGTTCAGCACCGGGACGATTTCGTGCCCGGCCTCGATCGCCTGATACACATTGGCGAGCGTCTGCGCCTCGACTCCCTGGCTGGCGTCGACGACCAGCAAGGAGCCCTCGCAGGCGGCCAAGGAGCGACTGACCTCATAGGCGAAATCGACATGGCCCGGCGTATCCATCAGATTGAGGACATAGCTCACGCCGTCTCGGGCCTGGTAGGCGAGACGGACGGTCTGCGCCTTGATCGTGATGCCGCGCTCGCGCTCGAGTTCCATATTGTCGAGCACCTGCTCGCGCATCTCGCGCGCCTCGAGCCCGCCGCAAGCCTGGATCAGCCGGTCGGCCAGGGTTGACTTGCCGTGGTCGATATGGGCGATGATCGCGAAATTGCGGATCTGGGCGAGTGGGGTCATGCCCGGTCGAACATAGTGCCGCTACGCCGCCGGATCAACGCGGGCCGCAGACCGGAGGACGGCGGTCACAATGCCGCGAGCGGGATGCCGAAAGCGCTGGCGGCGGCGATGAGGCGGCTGTCGTAGCTCGCCAATTGGATCGCCTCGCTGCGACCCCGAAGAAAATCGACCGTTGCAAGATGCAGAGCATCCAAGGTGCGAAGCGCAACGGGAAAGGGCTCCAGAGCCCGCGCCAAAACTCTCTCGCTCAGTTCTACAAAATTGACCCGGTAGAGCCGCGCGTTAGCTCGATCGCCGTGTGAAGAAGCCAATCCATAGGCATTTAGCCGCGTCCAAACCTCGTATCCCAGCAATCGGCTAGACGTTAACTCCTCGTCCCAGAGTGTCGCGCGCGGAGATCGCTGTTCGCGAAAGACCGAGGCGAGCAGGACCGAGCTGTCGAGATAAATCACCAGCGATCTTCCCGGTCGCCTGCCAAATCCTCCATAAGCTTTTCGAATGTAAGCCCAGGTACCGGCTTGCCCGGTGGCAAAGGCGCGAATGGCCGCTTCGCGGGGGTTAGCCACCCTTCCCGCACCCCTCTCTCCTGAAATGGGGTAAGGCCGGTCTTCGGTTTGTGCGGCACGATTTCGGCAACGGTGCGGCCGCGGTCGGTGATGACGACGGTCTCGCCGGATGCGGCGAGCCGGACATATTCGCTGAGCTTGTTCTTTAGGGTTTTAAGGCCGACGGCATGCACGACCGTTACGTAGCCTCCAGTAGCTACTTTGTCAACAGTGATGCCGATCTGCGACATAGCGAGTAGACTGCGACCGCCAGAACAGGGAGCGAACCGGCACGTGACGACGATGCTGGAAGACAGGCACGCCGCCCTCGAAAGCGAAAATGCCGAGCTGCAGCGGCAACTCGCCGCGCGCGATGCCGAGCTGAAAGAGGCTCTGGAGCAGCAGACCGCGACCGCCGAGGTGTTGCAGGTGATCAATTCCTCGCCCGGCGACCTCGCGCCGGTGTTCGACGCGATGATCGAGAAGGCGATGCGGCTGTGCGAAACCGCATTTGGCGCCTTGTTTGTCTATGACGGCGAGTTTTTCCACATCACCGCCATCCATGGCCCCCAGGCGCTCGTACAATTCTGCAAGGAGCGCGGTCCCACGCGCGCCGAGCCTGGCACTATGCTCATACGACACCTTGACGGCGAGTTGATTGTACGACGCGCAGATGTCGCATCGGATCAAATCGATCGGGCGGGGCCCTGGATCCGCCGCGTCTTTGTTGACCTCGGTGGCGCCCGCAGCGCGATCTCGGTGGCTCTGCGCAAGGGCGAAAGATTGCTCGGCGTGATGCAGGTATATCGGCAGGAGGTGCGGCCGTTCTCCGACAAGCAGATCGCGCTGTTGCAGAATTTCGCGGCGCAGGCGGTCATCGCGATGGAGAACGCGCGGCTGTTGACCGAGACGCGCGAGGCCTTGGAGCAGCAGACCGCGATCGCCGAGATGTTGCAGGTCATCAATTCCTCGCCCGGCGACCTTGCACCGGTCTTCGACGTCGATGCTGGAAAAGGCGATGAGTTGTGCGAGGTCCCGTTCGGCATCCTGGCCGTGCTACGACGGTGAGCAGTTTCGCACACCGGTTGCGTCGCAGGGGCTGCCGCCGATGCCTTGCCGGAGTGGCGCGGCGCACCATCCGTCGTCAGCCGGCACCGCAATACGCTGACTCGGCTCGGATTGCGCGCGGCGCCGACCTCGTCCACATCCCGATCTGGCAGACGACGGCGATATCGGCGCGGTGACCCGCGCGTCGGCGCCTGTCGAGCTTGGCGGCGTCCGGACTCGCTATACGCTGCCGCTGCTGCGGAAGGACGCGTAGGTTGCTGGGAGCGATCGCACGTCTATCGCCAAGAGGTGCGGCCGTTCTCCGACAAGCAGATTGCGCTGTTGCAGAATTTCGCCGCGCAGGCGGTGATCGCGATGGAGAATGCGCGGCTGATTGACCGAGACGCGCGAGGCGTTGGAGCAGCAGACCGCGACCGCCGAGGTATTGCAGGTCATCAACTCCTCGCCCGGCGACCTCGCCCCGGTGTTCGACGCGATGCTTGAGAAGGCGATGCGCCTCTGCGACGCCGTGTTTGGCGCTTTGTGGCTTTATGACGGCGAGCACTTTCCGCGCGTCGCGGTACGCGGCGTGCCGGCAGCTTTTGCGGAATTCGGCGGGAATCCGGCCATTTCGTTCGAGCCGGGGACCGGCCCTTACCGCCTGCTTGCGGGTGAACCGTTCGTCCATATCCTCGATGGCGCAGGCGGAAGAGGCTTACCGGCGTGGAGATCCGAACCAGCGCGCGCTGGTCGAGTCTGGGCGGCGCTCGCACTTGCGGTCACGGTGCCGCTGCGGAAGGACGATGCGCTGCTCGGGTGCCATCACGATCTACCGCCAGGAGGTGCGGCCGTTCACCGACAAGCAGATCGCGCTGTTGCAGAATTTCGCGGCGCAGGCGGTGATCGCGATGGAGAATGCGCGGCTCTTGACCGAGACGCGCGAGGCGTTGGAGCAGCAGACCGCGACCGCCGAGGTGTTGCAGGTCATCAACTCCTCGCCCGGCGACCTCGCCCCGGTGTTCGACGCGATGCTCGAAAAGGCGATGCGCCTCTGCGATGCGGCCTTCGGCACGCTGTTCACCTATGATGGCGAGCGTTCGCGCGGCTCGCGCTTCGCGGATGTGCCGGCGGCGTTTGCCGAGTATCTGCGCAGCCGCGACCCGATGCGGCCGCAGGACGGCGCCTCGGCCGCGAACTTGTCGGGATGAGCACGGTCATTCACATCGAGTGATCTCGCGGCAGGCGACGCCTATCGCGACGGTATTCCGTTGCGCCGTGCCGCGGTCGACCTCGGCGGCATTAGCGGCCTCCTTGTCGTCCCGCTGACGCAAGGACGACACGCTGCTTGGTGCTGTCTCGCGATCTACCGCCAGGAGGTGCGGCCGTTCTCCGACAAGCAGATCGCGCTGTTGCAGAATTTCGCGGCGCAGGCGGTCATCGCGATGGAGAACGCGCGGCTCCTGACCGAGACGCGCGAGGCCTTGGAGCAGCAGACCGCGACCGCCGAGGTATTGCAGGTCATCAATTCCTCGCCCGGCGACCTCGCTCCGGTGTTCGATGCAATGCTCGAAAAAGCGCATGCGGCTGTGCGAGGTCGCTTTCGGCAGCTCTGGAGCTTTCGACGGCGAGCAGTTTCCGCGCCGTTGCGGTCGCGGCGTCGCCGGACGCGGTCGCGGTGAGGTGCTGCGCCAGCCGTTTCGGCCCGCCAGCCCAGGCACCGCGCGCTCGATCGGCTCGTGGCGGGCCGAAGGTCGTTCACATTCCCGATGTGGCGGCCGACGCGGCCTTTGCGGCCGGCGATCCGAGCGCGCCGAGCCGCTCGTCGATGTCGGCGGATGCACGCACCTTGCTGTGCGTGCCGCTGCGCAAGGACGATGCGCTGCTCGGTGCCATCACGGCTTATCGTCAGGAGGTGCGGCCGTTCTCCGACAAGCAGATCGCGCTGCTGCAGAATTTCGCGGCGCAGGCGGTGATCGCGATGGAGAACGCGCGGCTGTTGACCGAGACGCGCGAGGCCTTGGAGCAGCAGACCGCGACCGCCGAGGTGTTGCAGGTCATCAATTCCTCGCCCGGCGATCTCGCCCCGGTGTTCGACGCAATGCTCGAAAAGGCGATGCGGCTGTGCGAGGCCGCGTTCGGCGTGCTGTGGACTTATGACGGCGACCGTTATCGCGCCGTGGCGGTGCGCGGTGTGCCGCCCGCGTTTGCGGAGTTCCTGCGCCAGCCGGTACTGCCGCCTCGATCCAGGGTCCGGCGCTTGAGCGCGCGCTGCGGGGCGAGACGCTTGTCATCATCGACGACATGGCGGCCGAAGAGATCTACCGGCACGGCGACCCGCTCCGCGGGCGCTCGTCGATCTGGGCGGCGCTCGCAGCCATGCTCTGTCGTAGCCTTGCGCAAGGACGAGACGCTACTTGGCGCGATCACCATCTACCGCCAGGAGGTGCGGCCGTTCTCCGACAAGCAGATCGCGCTGTTGCAGAACTTCGCGGCGCAGGCGGTCATCGCGATGGAGAACGCGCGGCTCTTGACCGAGACGCGCGAGGCGCTGGAGCAGCAGACCGCGACCGCCGAGATCTTGCAGGTCATCAACTCCTCGCCGGGCGAGCTTCAGCCGGTCTTCGACGCGATGCTGGAAAAGGCACACCGGGTTTGCGGCGCTACGCACGGGGTGATGCTGCTTTTCGAGAACGACATGATGCGCGCGGTAGCGACACGCGGCGGGACGAAGCAATTCGACGCGATCCTGGGGCAGCCGATGAAAATATCGGCCGGCGGCATCAATGCGCGGCTGATCCGCGGCGAGGATGCGGTGCAGATCGCCGATTTGGCGGCCGATGCCAGCTACCGCGACCCCGAAGACCTCGGTCGCCACGCGATCGTCGATCTCGCCGGTGCGCGAACCGCCATGGCGGTGGCGTTGCGCAAGGACGACCGGTGCTACGGATCGCTGTGGTTCTATCGCCAGGAGGCCTGCCCATTTTCAGAGCAGCAGGTCGCGCTGCTCAAGAACTTCGCGGCGCAGGCGGTCATTGCCATGGACAACGCCCGGCTGCTGGGCGAAATCCGCCAGCGTCAGGCCGAGCTGCGCGTCACCTTCGACAATATGGGCGATGGCGTCGCGATGTTCGATTCCGAGTTGCGGCTCGCCGCCTGGAACCGCAATTTTCAGCAGATCCTCGATCTAACTGACGAATTTGTCGCCGCACGGCCGAGTTCCGCCGAGTTTGTCCGCCATCTCGCGACGCAGGGCGAATACGGTACCGTCGATGTCGAGGCGGAAGTGCGCCGCCTGACCGAAACCCTCGGCACGCAATGGACGGCCGAGCGCACCCGGCCGGATGGCCGAGTCATCGAGGTGCGGCACAACCCGGTGCCGGGCGGCGGTTTTGTCCTGATCTACAGCGATGTGACCGAGCGCCAGCGCGCCGAGGCGCAGATCCGTGCCGCCCGCGACGCGGCCGAGAAAGCGCTCGGCGAATTGAAGACGGCGCAGGCGAGCCTGATCCACGCCGAGAAGATGGCCTCGCTCGGCCAACTGACCGCCGGGATCGCCCACGAGATCAAGAACCCGCTCAATTTCGTTAATAACTTCGCCGGGCTTTCGGTCGAGCTGCTGGACGAGCTGAAGGCGGCGGCGGCGCCGGCGATCGACACGCTCGACGACGTTGCCCGCGCCGAGATCGACGAAGTCGTCGAAATGCTGACCGGCAACCTCGAAAAGATCGCCGAGCACGGCCGGCGCGCCGACGGCATCGTCAAGAGCATGCTCGACCATTCGCGCGGCACCAGCGGCGAGCGGCAGAGCGTCGACATCAACGCCGTCGTCGAGGAGGCGCTGAACCTCGCCTATCACGGCGCCCGCGCCCAGGATCAAGATTTCAACGTCGCCCTGGAACGCGACCTCGAACCCGATATCGCGCCGATTGAATTGATGCCGCAGGACCTGACCCGCGTATTCTTGAACCTGTTCAGCAACGGCTTTTACGCCGTCGATAAGCGCCGGCGCGAAGCGGCGGACGCGGCCTTTCGCCCGGTGCTGAAGGTGGCCACCCGCGACCTCGGCGGCGAGGTCGAAATCCGGGTGCGCGACAACGGCGCCGGCATCGCGCCCGAACTCCGCGACAAGCTGTTCCAGCCATTCTTCACGACCAAGCCGACCGGCGAAGGCACCGGGCTCGGCCTGTCGATCAGCTACGATATCGTGACGCAACAGCATGGCGGCACGATCACCGTCGACAGCCAGCCTGGCGAGTTCACCGAATTCACCATCCGTCTGCCGCGCCGCGCTGCGGCCGGCGCCGGACCTCGCGGCAGGTTGCCGCGGACCGCGTTCCAGGTGGGTAGCATGAGCTCGGCCGAACTCCTACATTCTATCGCCATGCTCCCGCTTCTCGTCGCCGAACGCCCGCAAAGCGATGTCGGCAAGCCGTTTGCGATTTCTTCCGAATTCCGCCCGGCCGGCGACCAGCCGCAGGCGATCGACGAATTGTGCGAAGGGCTCGCGCGCGACGAGCGCGACCAGGTGCTGCTCGGCGTCACCGGCTCGGGCAAGACCTTTACCATGGCGCATGTCATCGCCCGCACCGGGCGGCCGGCGATCATCCTCGCGCCCAACAAGACGCTGGCGGCACAGCTCTACGGCGAGATGAAGAGTTTTTTCCCGGACAACGCAGTCGAATACTTCGTCTCCTACTACGATTATTATCAGCCTGAAGCCTATGTCCCGCGCACCGACACCTATGTCGAAAAGGAATCCTCGCTGAACGAGGAGATCGACCGGATGCGCCACTCGGCGACGCGGGCGATCCTCGAACGCCGGGACGTCATCGTCGTCGCCAGCGTCTCGTGCATCTACGGTATCGGCTCGGTCGAGACCTATTCGCAGATGACCTCGCCGCTGGCCCAGGGCGACCGGGTCAACCGCACCCAGCTGTTGGCCCGCTTTGTCGAATTGCAGTACCGGCGCAACGACTTGAATTTTGCCCGCGGCGCCTTTCGCGTGCGCGGCGACACGATCGAATTGTTCCCGGCGCATTACGAAGACCGTGCCTGGCGAATTTCGCTATTTGGCGACGAGATCGAGGCGATCCACGAGATCGATCCGTTGACCGGCGAGAAGACCGCTTCGCTGCAATCGATCAAAATCTACGCCAACAGCCACTATGTGACCCCGCGCCCGACCCTGTTGCAGGCGATCGAACAGATCAAGCGCGACCTCAAGCTGCGCCTCGAGGAATTGTTCGCCCAAGGCAAATTATTGGAGGCGCAGCGGCTCGAACAGCGCACCACTTACGACATCGAAATGATCGACGCGACCGGCAGTTGCGCCGGCATCGAAAACTACTCGCGCTATCTGACTGGGCGCAAGCCGGGCGAACCGCCGCCGACCTTTTTCGAATATATGCCGCGCGACGCGCTGGTCTTCGTCGACGAAAGCCATGTCACGGTGCCGCAACTGGGCGGCATGTTCCGCGGCGACTGGATGCGCAAGACCACCCTCGCCGAGTACGGTTTCCGGCTGCCGTCCTGCACCGACAACCGCCCGCTCAAATTCGAAGAGTGGGAGGCGATGCGCGGGCAGACGGTATTCGTCTCCGCGACCCCGGGGCCGTGGGAGATGACCCGCGCCGCTGGCGTCTTTGTCGAGCAGATCGTCCGGCCCACCGGGCTCGTTGATCCACCCTGCATCATCCGCCCGGTCGACACCCAGGTCGATGATCTGATGGCCGAATGCCGCGAAGAGGCGGCAAAGGGCCATCGCGTGCTGGTCACCACTCTGACCAAGAAGATGGCCGAGGCGTTGACCGAATATCTGCACGAATCCGGGCTGCGGGTGCGCTACATGCATTCCGATGTCGATACGCTCGAGCGCATCGAGATCATCCGCGATCTGCGCCTCGGGGTGTTCGACGTGCTGATTGGCATCAACCTGCTGCGTGAGGGGCTCGACATCCCGGAATGCGCGATGGTCGGGGTGCTCGACGCCGACAAGGAAGGCTATCTGCGCTCGCGCACCTCGTTGATCCAGACGATTGGGCGAGCGGCGCGCCACATCGACGGCCGGGCCATCCTCTATGCTGACCGGATGACCGACAGCATCAAGGCGGCGATCGAGGAAACCAATCGCCGGAGGGAGAAGCAACAGGCCTACAACGCTGCGCACGGGATCACGCCCGAAAGCGTGCGGCGGGGAATCGCCGATATTCTCGAAAGCGTCTACGAGCGCGATCACGTGACCGTTGGCCTGTCGGAGGGCGAGGCGGCGCATTACCAGGGCGCCGATCTGAAAACCGTAATCGCCGACCTCGAAAAGCGCATGCGGGAGGCCGCCGCCGACCTCGAATTCGAGGAAGCCGCGCGGCTGCGCGACGAGATCCGCCGGCTGGAACAGGTCGATCTCGGTCTGCCGGCGGCGCCGTTGGGCGCGGGTGGCTCTGGGGCGAGGCGTGCGGAGGGTGGAAGCGGCCGTTCGATCGCGGGACGTGCCGGCGTCTCGGCGCGCGAGGTGACCCGCGCCAAGATACGCGCTCGCAAGGAACGCCGTGCCCTACGCCGCTGACGCCGTGGAAGGCGACGAATTGAGCGGGGCAATACCGGCCCCGCCCATTCCCAGGGCGGCGCTGGTGACCGGCGCGGGCCGACGGATCGGCCGGGCGCTGGCGCTGGCGCTGGCCGAAGACGGTTTCGCCGTCGCGGTTCACTATCACCGCGCACGCCAGGAGGCCGAGGCGGTGGTCGAGGCGATCCGCGGCCGGGGCGGTCAGGCATTGGCGCTCGGCGCCGATCTCGCTGACGAAGGTGCGGTGCGTCGCTTGCTGCCGCAGGTCGAGCAGGCGTTCGGGCCGGTCGGCTGCCTGGTCAATAACGCCGGGGTGTTTGGTGACGACACCGTGGCGACGGTGACGCGGGAGAGCTGGGAGCTCCACCTTGCGGTCAATCTGCGGGCGCCGTTTGTGCTGATCCAGGATCTGGCGGCGCGGCTGCCGGCCGAGGCGGGCGGGGTCGTCGTCAACATGCTGGACCAGCGAGTATGGTCGCTGACCCCGTTTTTCGTCTCCTATACCTTGTCGAAAGCGGGGTTGTGGACCTTGACCCAAACCATGGCATTGGCCTTGGCGCCGCGCATCCGGGTCAATGGTATCGGGCCCGGCCCGACCCTGCCGAGCCCGCGGCAGACCCCGGAGCATTTTTCCCGGCAGCGCGCGATGATGCCGCTCGGTCGCGGCACCAGCCCCCAGGAAATCGCCGCGGCATTACGCTTTATTCTGTCAGCGCCGGCGTTGACCGGGCAGATGATCGCGCTCGACGGCGGACAGCATTTGGGGTGGGCGCAGCCGCAACGCGCCCCGATGCTCGAATAGCCGGCTCGCCCGTTGCGCGAACGAGGCAGTTGTTGCAGTGACATCCTAACCCGAGGAATTTGTTGGGATCTCATGTCGGTCGAGCAACGGTGGCAATTTGTTCACAGGCCTTGTGACGGCTGTGCGACAATGTTCCGAGCAGTGGAGGAGATTTGAAGATTAACCATCACCCTAGAATAATGCGCCGAATCAATATGTTATCGTATTGCCTAAATATTAGGCAAACGCTGCGAACCCAAAGGAGGGCTAGGTTCCGGCTCTGATCAGCCTGGATTTTCAACAGAGTTATCCACAGATTTCGTGGATATCGTCGGAGCGCTTGGAATTACCATGTCAGCACAACCCGTTGACGAAGCACTGACGGAAACTCCGCCGCTGACGGTATCGCGTCGGCGCCCGCGGACGGCGCCGATGGACCCCCGCCGTGCTCCCGCTGGCGTCGCGGCAGGCTCACTGGCCGATGTCGCACCGGGTTCGCACATACCCGATGCCCTGGTCGATACCAGCCCGGCCGCGGAGCCTGCGCCGGAGGCGGATGGCGCATCTGGCATCGCCGCCGGCGTCGCCGTGATCCGTGCCGCCTTGAGGACCACGCCGGCGACCCCGGGCGTCTATCGCATGCTCGACCGCAATGGTGACGCCCTCTATGTCGGCAAGGCGCGCAGCCTGAAGAGCCGGGTGCAGAACTACACCCATCCGGCAGTGCTGTCGAACCGGCTGCGGCGGATGGTGGCCGAGACGGCGGCGGTGGAAATCGTCTCGACCCACACCGAGGCGGAAGCGCTGCTGCTCGAATGCAACCTGATCAAACGATTGATGCCGCGCTTCAACGTTCTGCTGCGCGACGACAAATCGTTTCCGCTGATCCATCTGACCGCCGACTGCGACTTTCCACAATTGACTAAGCATCGCGGCGCAAAGAGCCAGGGGGGCAGCTATTTCGGACCGTTTGCCTCGGCCGGGGCGGTCAATCGCACCCTGATAACCTTGCAAAAGGCCTTTCTGCTGCGCTCGTGCAGCGACAGCATCTTTGCCAATCGCACCCGCCCTTGTCTGCTGCATCAGATCAAGCGATGCAGCGCGCCCTGCGTCGGCCGGATCAGCCGTGAGGAATATGCCGGCCTGATCGAGCAGGCGCACGCCTTTCTCTCGGGGGGCAGCGGTGCGGTGCAGCAGCGCCTCGCGGCCGAAATGCAGACGGCCGCGGCCGCGCTCGATTTCGAGGCGGCTGGGCTGATCCGCGACCGCATCCGCGCCCTGTCCCTGGTCCAGGGCCATCAGGACATTCACCTGTCCGGTATCGTCGATGCCGATGTGATCGCGGCCTATCAGGAGGCGGGGCAGACCTGCGTCCAGGTGTTCTTTTTCCGCGGCGGGCAGAATTGGGGCAACCGCGGCTATTTCCCGAGCCATGATCGCCAGCTCTCGGTCGACGAGGTGCTGAGTTCGTTTGTCGGTCAATTCTACGACAATCGGCCAAAGCCGCCGCTGGTGCTGCTGAGCCATCGGCTGGTCGAACAGGAGCTGGTCGAGGAGGCGCTGTCGCTGGGTGGTGGGCGGGTCACTCTGGCGGTGCCGCAGCGCGGCGACAAAAAGAAGTTGGTCGAGCGGGTCCTCGCCACCGCGCGCGAAGCGCTCGGCCGCCGGCTCGCCGAAAGCGCCTCGCAGCGCCGGCTGCTCGAAGGCGTTGCCGCGGCTTTTGGCCTCGACGCGGTGCCGAGCCGCATCGAAGTCTACGACAACAGCCATATTCAGGGCACCAACGCGGTCGGCGCGATGATCGTCGCCGGACCCGACGGGCTGCTCAAGAACGCCTATCGCAAATTCACCATCCGTGGCACGACCCCGACCCTCCCATCACTCCGGGCCAAGCGCCCCGTTCCCCGCGCTGCGGGGGAGGATGCCGGGCATCACGAGGCGGGTGAGGGAGTGACCGAGGCCGGTGGTGACGATTACGCGATGATGCGCGAGGTGTTGCAGCGGCGCTTTGCCCGCGCGCTGAAGGAGGACCCGGAGCGCACACAAGGCAGCTGGCCCGACCTCGTGCTAATCGACGGCGGGCAGGGCCAGCTCGGCGTCGCGCAGGGGGTGCTCGACGAACTCGGCATCACCGATCTGGCGATCGTCGGCATCGCCAAGGGGCCAGACCGCAACGCGGGTCGCGAGCGTTTTTTCCTGCCGGGCCGGGCGCCGTTCTCGCTCGATCCACGCGATCCCGTGCTTTATCTTCTGCAGCGGCTGCGCGACGAGGCGCACCGTTTCGCGATCGGCACCCATCGCGCCCGGCGGACCAAGGCGATCGGCCATTCGCCGCTCGATGAGATTGCCGGGATCGGCGCCCGCCGTAAGCAGGCATTGCTGCACCATTTCGGCTCTGCGCGCACGGTTGCCCGTGCTGGGCTCGGCGAGCTCGAACGCGTCGGTGGCATCAGCAAAACCGTAGCAAAAAAGATTTATGATCATTTTCATGCCGATGCGTAAGATGTTCCTGATCCTCTTGGCTACCGGGAGTCGGGTGTGCTGCTGACCAGCCTGCCTAACCTGCTGACCCTGTCGCGCATCCTGGTGATCCCGGTGGTGGTCGCGACCTTTTATGTGCCGGGCGAGTACGCGCGTTGGTTCGCCTGCGCGCTGTTTTCAGCCGCGGGAATTACCGATTGGCTCGACGGCCACATGGCGAGGCGCTGGCAGCAACAGTCTGAGATCGGCAGGTTTCTCGATCCGATCGCCGACAAATTGCTGGTTTCGGCCACATTGTTCATGCTGACGACGTATGGCCGGCTGTCGGCGGCGGCGGTGTTTCCGGCCTTGGTCATCCTGTGCCGCGAAATTCTGGTCTCCGGGCTGCGCGAGTATCTTGCCGGCCTGCGGGTCGGCATGCCGGTGTCGCGGCTCGCCAAATGGAAGACCTTCATCCAGATGGTGGCGATCGGATTTCTGATCGTCGGCGATGCCGGCCCCGGCTTTTTGCCGGTCGAGGCGATCGGCGAAGGCCTGCTGTGGATCGCCGCGGTGTTGACCTTGGTGACCGGCTACGACTATCTGCGGGCGGGGCTGCCGCACATCACCCGTCCGCGGCGCGCCGGCACGCCCGGCCCCGCCAAATCGCGGAAGCCGGCATAGGCAGGCGCATTGCCTCGACCGCCGTGAGCCCCCAAGTGAGGTCGCAGGGACACGCGGCGATGCGCATCTTCGGGCTCGCCGGCTGGAGCGGGAGCGGCAAGACGACCCTGATGACGGCATTGATCCCGGAATTGGTTGCCCGCGGCGTGACCGTGTCGACGTTGAAGCACGCACATCATGCCTTTGACGTCGATCAGCCGGGCAAGGATTCGTGGCGCCATCGTCAGGCCGGGGCGAGCGAGGTCATGGTGGTCTCGGAACGCCGCTGGGCATTGATGCACGAGTTGCGCGGTGCGCCCGAACCCGGGCTCGATGAGTTGGCGGCGCGGATCACCCCGGTCGACCTGCTATTGGTCGAGGGTTTCAAGCATCACCCGCACCCCAAGATCGAGATCTACCGCCCCACGCTCGGCAAGCCACCATTGTATCCCGACGACCGCTATGTCGTCGCCATCGCCTCCGACGAAGAATTGCCCGGACTGGCGCTGCCCTGGCTGCCGCTCTGCGATCCGGCGGTGGTCGCCGATTTCATCTTGCAGCATGATGGGCATGCGCGATGGCCCAGCTGAGCGACGATTGCTTTGCCTTTGGCGGCGCGCTGCTGAGCGTCGACGACGCGCTCGCGCACATCGACGCGCGGGTGGTTGCGGTCGTCGACGCCGAGACGCTGCCGGTGCGCGAGGCGGCCGGCCGAGTGCTGGCCCGAGACCTTGTCGCGACGATGGATCTGCCGCCGCACGCCAATAGCGCGGTCGATGGCTATGCCGTGGCATATGCCGATTTGTTGCCTGATTGCGACACCGTGCTGCCGGTCGGCGGCCGGGCCGCGGCTGGCCACCCGCTCGACCGGGCGCTGCGCCCCGGCGAGGCGATCCGCATCTTTACCGGCGCGCCGATGCCCGAAGGCGCCGACACCGTGCTGATGCAGGAGGATTGCATCGTCAGCGACCGGCAGGTGCGGCTGAAGCCGGGGATCCGCGAGGGCGCGAACCGCCGCCACGCCGGCGAGGACATCGCGCTCGGCGAGACCGCGCTTGCCGCCGGGCGTCGCCTCGGCTCGGCCGATCTTGGGCTCGCCGCGGCGCTGGGCCGGCATGAATTGCCGGTGTTCCGCCGGTTGCGGGTGGCCCTGCTGTCGACCGGCGACGAAGTGCGCGAGCCGGGCGTCGAGCTGCCGCCGGGTGCCATCTACGATGCCAATCGCTTTATCTTGGCCGCGCTGCTCGAAGGCCTCGGTTGCGTGGTCACCGATTTCGGCATCCGCTCTGACCGCGAGGCCTCCCTTGCCGACACGCTTGCTGCGGCCAGCGCCGAACACGATCTGATCGTGACCTCGGGCGGCGTGTCCACCGGCGAGGAGGATCACGTCAAGGGCGCGATCGAGCGCCTCGGCGCGCTGCATTTCTGGCGCCTGGCGATCAAGCCCGGACGGCCGGTCGCGCTCGGCCAGGTGAGCGGCGTGCCGCTGATCGGGCTGCCCGGCAATCCGGTCGCCGTCGTCGTGACCTTTGCCGTCCTCGCCCGCCCGCTGATCCTGAAACTCGCGGGAGCGGTGGCGTCGGCGCCGCGGTTGTTCCCGGTTCGCGCCGGCTTTGCTCACCGCAAAAAGCCCGGGCGGCGCGAATATCTGCGGGCGCGGCTGGAGCGCGACGGCGACCAGCTCAGTGCCGTCAAACATCCCCGCGATGGCGCCGGCATCCTGTCCTCGATCGTGCAATCGGACGGCCTCGTCATTCTCGACGAGGCGGTGAGCAACCTTGCCGCCGGCGCGATCGTCGATTTTCTGCCCTTCGTCGAGGTGATCGGGTGAGGCTGCTCTATTTTGCCTGGCTGCGGGCGCGCATCGGTTGCGCCGAGGAGGATGTGGCCTTGCCGTCCGAGGTGCACGACGTAGCCGGGCTGCTCGACTGGCTGCGCTCGCGCGGCGCCAGTTATGCCGAGGCCCTGCACAACCTTGCCGTGGTTCGCGTCGCCGTCAATCAGGACTATGTCGGGCTGGAGTATCCGGTACGGGACGGCGACGAAGTGGCGATCTTCCCGCCAGTCACCGGAGGCTGAACCGATGATCCGCGTGCAGCGCGAGGATTTTGATATTGGCGTCGAACTCGATCGGCTGGCCGCCGGCAATCACCGGATCGGCGGGATCGCCAGCTTTATCGGGCTGGTGCGCGACATGGGTGGCGAGAACCGGGTTTCGGCGCTGAGCCTCGAACATTATCCCGGCATGACCGAGAAGAAGCTCGCCGAGATCGAGCTTGAAGCACACCGGCGCTGGCCACTCGATGCCTCGCTGATCATCCACCGTTATGGTCGGCTCGAACCCGGTGACCGCATCGTACTGGTCGCCACCGCCTCGCCGCACCGCGAGGCCGCACTTGCCGCCTGCCATTTTTTGATCGACTGGCTCAAGACCGATGCCCCGTTCTGGAAGAGCGAGGCGACCCCGCAGGGCGAGCGCTGGGTTGCAGCCCGTGCCGAAGATGATGCCGCGACCAGGCGGTGGCAGGCCGCACCAGAGGGTGAGCGATAAGAGGGCATCCTGTCCGCGATCCTTCGGCTCCTGGTCCGACGCTCGATGGGACGAGGAGAATTTCTGTGACCCAAAACATCTATGACGATCGCGAGTTTTTCGCTGAATACAGCCGGTTGAGGCGTTCGCTCGAAGGCTTGGACGGCGCACCGGAGTGGCCGGCGCTGCGTGCCCTGCTGCCGGATCTGGGCGGGTGCCGCGTGCTCGATCTCGGCTGCGGTTTCGGCTGGTTCTGCCGCTGGGCCCGCCAGTACGGCGCCGCCAGCATCCTCGGTATCGACGTTTCAGAGCGAATGCTGGCGCAAAGCCGGGCCACCACCCACGATCCGGCAATCACCTACGCCCGGGCCGATATGGAAGACCTCGATCTTCCGCCGAGCTCATTTGACCTGGTTTACAGTTCACTGGCCTTTCACTACGTCGAGAATTTGAACCGGCTCATGGAGCAGGTGCGCCGATCGCTGACGCCGGGTGGCAGCCTGGTGTTTTCGGTTGAGCACCCGATGTTCACCGCCCCCGCCAAGCCGGGCTGGGCTGACGGCGACGAAGGCCGCCGGACCTGGCCGATCAATTCGTATCTCTTCGAAGGGCCACGTTCGACCGACTGGCTGACCACTGGCGTGATCAAGCAGCACCGCACCCTCGCAACCTACATCAACCTGCTGATCCGCCTCGGCTTCGCCATATCTCACATCGAGGAATGGGGTCCGACCGAAGACCAGATCCGCCTGCAGCCAAATCTTATCGACGAGCGTCAGCGCCCGCCCTTTCTGCTGGTTGCCGCGCGGAGGTAGTGTTCGAGATCATATTACGCTGCGCTCGTCACCTTCTTGCCGACGGTGCGGTCGTAGTCTTCCCACATCAGCCGGCAGATCGTGCCGGGGGTGAAGCGATAGTGGCCGTGCTCGCCGATGATCTCGCCGACCGGGGTCACCTCGGCGGCCGAGCCGGTCAGGAACATCTCGTCGGCGTTGCCGAGTTCATCGGGCATGATCGCGCGCTCGACCACCTTGATGCCGCGCTTCTTGGCGAGGCCGATCACGGTCTGGCGGGTGATCCCGTTCAAAAAGCAATCCGGTGTCGGGGTGTGCAGTTCGCCGTTGATGACAAGAAACAGGTTGGCGCCGGTGCCCTCGGCGAGCCGGCCGCGCCAGTCGAGCATCAGCGCGTCGTCGCAGCCATCGGCCTCGGCGTCGTGTTTCGACATCGTGCAGATCATGTAGAGCCCGGCCGCCTTAGCCGCGGTGGGAGCGGTGTGCGGCGCCGGGCGGGCCCACGGCGCCCATTTCATGCGGATGCCCTTGGCCCGCGCCTCGGGCGAGAAATAGGCCGGCCATTCCCAAGCGGCCAGTGCCAGGTGGATCTTGGTCGCCTGCGCCGACACCCCCATCTGCTCGGCGCCACGCCAAGCGATCGGGCGCACATAGCCGTCGACGATCTTGTTCGAGGCGATGACCTCCCTGGTCGCCCGGGTCAGATCGTCCATGCTGGCCGGCACCTCAAAGCCCAGGATTCGTGCCGAATTGACCAGGCGCTCGTTGTGGTCGTCGAGCCGGAAGACGGCGCCGTTATAGACACGCTCGCCTTCGAACACGCAGCTTGCATAATGCAGCCCGTGGGTCAGCACATGCAATTTGGCGTCTCGCCAGGGAACCAGGCGGCCGTCATACCAGATGAAGCCGTCGCGGTCGTCGAAGGGGATCATGGACATGGAGGCCTTCCTTGCACTGTCGGAGCCGGCTCTTTATCGCAAACCTAGCCGGTCCGGTCGCGATGGAACTTTATA
>CAVZKP010000034.1:0-15781 GCA_963775875.1 uncultured Alphaproteobacteria bacterium | reverse complement strand
TCTATCTCGATCGCGCCGCAAAGGTGCGGCCTGGCGTGTTCGGGGACAACGCGGATAATGCGATCGCGCGACGGCTGTTTCGGTCGGTCGTCGCCAATGCCTATCGAGTGATCGTCAGGCAGCCGGAATTCGCGGCGGAGGTGCTGCACCATTCCCTGGCCGAGCTGCTCACTGGCCAGGACGAGTTACTGCAGGGCCAGGGCGAGATCCGCCGCGACCTGGAGCATCTACCGGATGCCATCGTCGACAAATTGCTGGCGCGGCTCGATGCGCGAGGCGAAACCCAGCGGGCGGAGAGTGGCGGCCTCGAACGGGAGACGATCATCAAGATCGCCCGGCGTCTCAGGCCCGATGAGATGCTCGATTTCGATCAGGCGGTCGTCGAACTCGAAAGAGCGGTTGACGTGGCATTGGATGCCATCGCCAAGGGTGAGCGCGGCACCAATTACGACGCGTTTGTCGATCTCGTTCTGGCGAAAGTCGCCGAGAAGACCAGGCTCGGCGATTTCGATGGCGGGGCGCAGGCGGTCGATGAGGCCTTGATCGACCTCGACCGCAGAGAAGCGGAGCAGCGCGACGTCTTCCGGCGATCACGAGTCGCCATCCTCGAAGCCGGGCTGGGCCAGGATGTGCTGCGCCGCGATCCCGTCGCAGCTTCGGGACGCATCGAAACGATCGTGGCCGTGGAGCACCCGGACGACCGCCCTGCCTGGTCGCCGGCATTTCGCGAGCGATACAACCAGTTCCACGAAGAAGGACAAACCAAGGGGATCAACTTCTCTCTGTCGGTCGCAATCGAACTGGCGCGACGCATGGTCGCCTCAGCGCGCAGCGCCGACGAGCGGGGTGTGGCCGGCAATCTCCTCGGCACCGCGCTTGCGACGCTCGGGGCGCGGGAGAGCGGGACGGCGCGTCTTGAGGAGGCGGTGACGGCCTACCGCGCGGCGCTTGAGGAATGGACGCGCGATCGGGTGCCGCTGCAATGGGCGACGACCCAGAACAACCTCGGCAACGCGCTTGAGACGCTCGGGGCGCGGGAGAGCGGGACGGCGCGTCTTGAGGAGGCGGTGACGGCCTACCGCGCGGCGCTGGCGGAATGGACGCGCGATCGGGTGCCGCTCGACTGGGCGACGACCCAGAACAACCTCGGCAACGCGCTTCAGACGCTCGGGGCGCGGGAGAGCGGGACGGCGCGTCTTGAGGAGGCGGTGACGGCCTACCGCGCGGCGCTTGAGGAACGGACGCGCGATCGGGCGCCGCTGCAATGGGCGATGACCCAGAACAACCTCGGCAACGCGCTTCAGACGCTCGGGGCGCGGGAGAGCGGGACGGCGCGTCTTGAGGAGGCGGTGACGGCCTACCGCGCGGCGCTGGAGGAACGGACGCGCGATCGGGCGCCGCTCGACTGGGCGATGACCCAGAACAACCTCGGCAACGCGCTTCGCGACGCTCGGGGAGCGGGAGAGCGGGACGGCGCGTCTTGAGGAGGCGGTGGTGGCCTACCGTGCGGCGCTTGAGGAATGGACGCGCGATCGGGTGCCGCTCCAATGGGCGATGACCCAGAACAACCTCGGCACCGCGCTTCAGACGCTCGGGGCGCGGGAGAGCGGGACGGCGCGTCTTGAGGAGGCGGTGATGGCCTACCGCGCGGCGCTTGAGGAATGGACGCGCGATCGGGTGCCGCTCGACTGGGCGATGAGCACCGGGAATCAGGGTGTCGCCCTGATGGTGATCGCCGAACGGCTCGGCGATGCGTCCAAGGCGCGCGCTGCCGTCGAGCAGATCGAAATTGCGCTGACGACAATGCGGGAGGGTGGGCATGCCCCGTTTGCCGCCTATTTCGAGGCGCAGCTGCCGCGCGCCCGGGCGCTGCTCGACCGGCTGGCCGGCGGCTGATCGCCGCGGCGGGCGCCTCCCCACCTCACCCCGGCCCTCTCCCCCCAGAGGGCGGAGAGGGAGTTCTCGGCTGGCGCAGTCGGGCGGGTTGCCCTCTCCGCCGCAGGGCGGGGGAGAGGGAGGGGACCCGTCGCGAACGCGATGGGGAGGGTGAGGTGGCTCGACCGGGGCTGCGGACGCGGCGGCGGCCGCCCACCTCACCCCGGCCCTCTCCCCCCAACGGGCGGAGAGGGAGTGGTCGGCTGGCGCAGTCGGGCGGGTTGCCCTCTCCGCCGCAGGGCGGGGGAGAGGGAGGGGACCCGTCGCGAACGCGATGGGGAGGGTGAGGTGGCCCTTCAGCTAGTGAGGGGACGATGGCGGTACGAGAGCGGACGCGGATCGCGAGGCGATTGCGGCGCGAGGCGACCGAGGTCGAAAAGCGTCTCTGGCGGGCAGTTCGCGAACACCTCAACGAGTATGGTTTTCGCCGCCAGCATCCGATCGGCCGATACATCGCCGATTTCGCGTGTCCGGCGCGTGGGCTTGCAATCGAGCTCGACGGCGGGCAGCACTTACAACGGCGGATCGAGGACGCGGCCCGGACCGAAGAGCTCGCCCGGCGCGGGTATCGCGTGATCCGCTTTTGGAACAGCGACGTGATCGAAAATCTCACGGGCGTGCTCGAACGCATCCGGCAGGAGATGGAGCGGGGAACGCAGCCGACGACCCCGGATGCGTAGCTTTTTGCCGTTTGCGCCCCACCTCACCCCGGCCCTCTCCCCCCAATGGGCGGAGAGGGAGTTGTCGGCTGGCGCAGTCGGGCGGGTTGCCCTCTCCGCCGCAGGGCGGGGGAGAGGGAGGGGACCCGTCGCGAATGCGATGGGGAGGGTGAGGTGGCTCGGAGCGGGGCTGCGGACGCGGCGGACGCCGCCCACCTCACCCCGGCCCTCTCCCCCCAAGGGCGGAGAGGGGGCTTTCCATCCGCGGGCGGCGAGCCGCTATTCCGCGGCCTGGGGGATGGCGGAAGGGGTGGTGGTGGCGGCGGGGAGGCGGGGGAGGACTTCCTTGGCCATCAGGCGGATGCCTTTTTCGGCTTCCTGGTGGTCGAGAAAGCCCGAGCGGCCGATAAAGATGAAATTGGCGAAGCCGCCGACCTTGTCGTAGATCTCCATGATCTGCCGATAGACCGTGTCGGGGTTGCCGGCGCACAGGATGCCGCGGGCGATCGCCTGCTCGGCGGTGATGCCGATCAGGCTCTGGCCGGGGCGCATCGCGGCCGGGCTGCCGGGCCGCGGCTCGGTGCGGTAATTCTGCGCGGCAAATTCCGGGGGCATCCGGCCCGGCAGAAATTTCGACATCTGCGGCGCCTGCTTGAGGCTGGTGTTGAGGAACCACAGGAGCTTGCTGCCGACCCGGATCCCCTCCTCGTCGGTATCGCCGACATAGGCGAGTGCCGCATAGGCGAAGCGATCGGTGCCGGGCGCCGGCAGGCCGGCCTCGCTGCGCGCCGCGCGATAGGCGTCAAAGGCGCGCTTGCTGGCCTCCGGGCCGCGCAACACCAGCGCATTGACCATGCCGCGCCGGCCCAGCTCGGCCGAGGTCTCGGGGTCGCCGGTCGCCGCCCATAGCGGCGGATGCGGGCGCTGGTAGACCGGCGGCCAGATATTGACGTGGCGGTGGGTGAAATGCTTGCCCTCCCAGCTGAACGGCCCGTCATGCGAGGTCAGGGTCTTTTGGATCAGGTCGATCGCCTCCCAGAAGCGCTCGACATAGCCGACCGGGTTGGCGTTGCCGGAGACCATCTCGCTGTCGCCGGATTTGACGAAGCCGATGTCGAGCCGGCCGTGCGAGATCACGTCCGCGGTCGCGTATTCCTCGGCGATGCGCACCGGATCGGGGCGGATCGAGATCAGGGTGCCGAGGCTGAGGATGCGAACCTTTCTGGTCTGCCGGGCGAGGATGCCGAGGATCATCGGGCTCGCGCCGTAGAGGCTGTTGATCCCGGAATGATGCTCGATCGAGACGACATTGACCCCGAGGTCGTCGCACAACAGATGCTCGTCGAGGCATTCGCCGAACAGATCGGCGGCGATTTTCGGGTCGCAATATTTGTTGGGCAGGCTCGCGCGCACCGAGGGCGCCGCGTCGAGAACCTCCTGCGGGACAAAGGGATAGACGTTCTCGCAATGATACCAGGCTCTCATCTTCCGGTTCCGGCTATTGATCGAGGAAACTGGCGACCCGCTCGGCGAACGCCGCGGGCTGTTCGATCTCGGGATGGTGGCCGGCGCGCTCGATCAGCTCGAAGCGGGAACCGGGGATCAGCTTTGCATAGGCGCGGCCGTAATCCGGGCTGACCACGCCATCGCCCGCGCCCCACAGCACCAGGGACGGCACCGTGATCCGGCCGAGCCAGCGCGGCAATTGCGGGTTGTACATGTAGGGGTGCCAGGCATAGAGGCACAGCGCCTCGCGATTGCGGGCATGGACCACCAGCGCCTCGTCCGACATCGCATTGAAATCGGGCGCGAAGCGTTCGGGGTCGTGCCAGCTGCGGCGGCGCACCTCGTCGGGCGAGCGGTTGAAGATGTCGAGGATGTCCGGGGTCTCGCGATCGCTGAGCTTGATCCCGAGCGGATCGACGAGCACGAGCTTGTCGAGGCGATGCGCGCACGCCGCCGCGACCTCGGCCGCGAGCCAGCCGCCAAACGAGAAGCCGAGCAAGGTCACCTTGTCGCCCGGCAGCGCGTCGAGAACGGCGAGGTAGAGATGGACGAGATCGTACACCGTGTCGAAATCGCGCGGCCGCGGCGAGTTGCCGAACCCGGGAGCGGACGGGGCGATAATCTCACCATGCCGGCCGAGCCGGTCGAGAAACGGCGCCTCGGCATCGACCGTGTCGAAGCCGTGCAGCAGCAGCACCGGGCGCCCCGCGCCGCGCCGCAGCACTTCGAGTTCGATCCCCTGCACCGTGAGCCGATCGGCCCCGGCCTTCCCGCTGGTCATTGCAATCCGTCCCTCCGGCCGTCCCAGGCGCGCGGGTTTATAACCTCGATCGCGGCCGGACGGGAACCAATCTTGAATGCGGCAAACCGGCCGAGCGGGGGCCAGGCCGGCCGCAACCCGGCGCCCGCGACGTCGCGCCCGGATCACGAGTGAACGAGCGCCCCTGGAAGGACGCGGCCGGAAGACTACATTCTGCGGCGACCGGAGAGCGGTTCGGCCACGACCAGGATCATGACCTGACCCAGATCATGACCTGACCCAGGATCATGACCTGAGAAGTGGCAGTGCAGAATCATCCGGGGACCCGTTACCGGCCCGTCGTCGACCGGCCGCTTGCCGCGAAGGCTCCGATGATTTCGACCACACACCTGCACCGATCGGCCGTCAGGGCCGCCGCTCGCCGCCCTGATCGCGCTTACGCTCTATGGCTGCGACAGCGCCGGCGCCGGCACCGCCGCCGCATCCCGCGACCCCGCCGATTTCAGCCTGCTGCAACAGGTGGCCCGACAGGTCCAGCAGAGCTATGTCGAGCCGGTGACCAGCGACAAGCTGGCCACCGATGCCCTGAAGGGGATGATGACCCGGCTCGACCCGCATTCCGACTATATGGACCAGGAGCAGTACCAGCAGATGTCCGCCGTCACCCGCGGCGAATTCGGCGGCATCGGCATCGAGCTGACCCTGGAAGGCAAGGTGCCCGAAGTCATCGCCCCGATCGACGGCACCCCGGCCGCCAATGCCGGGATCGAACCCGGCGACCGCATCGTCAAGATCAACGGCCAGCCGACCACCGGGATGGATGTCGAGGCGATCGTCAAGCGGCTGCGCGGTTCGGCCGGCTCGAAGGTGACGCTGGAGATCGCGCGCAGCGACCGGCCGCCCTTCGATGTGACCCTGACCCGAAACATCATCCATGTCGTCTCGGTCAAATCGGCTCTGAAACGCGACCGGATCGGCTATGTCCGCATCACCACCTTTACCGAGAACACCGCGGCCGAACTGGCCAGCGCCATCGCCCAGCTCAAGCAGCAGGCCCATGGCCGGCTGAACGGGCTGGTGCTCGACCTGCGCAACGATCCCGGCGGCCTGCTCGACGCGTCGGTCGATGTGACCGGCGAACTGGTCGATGGCGGCGTCGTGGTCACGACCAAGGGCCGCAACCCCGATGACGACCGGGTCTATCGCGCCCAGGTGGCGGGCGATCTGATCCCCGGGGTTCCGATCGTGGTGCTGATCAACAGCGCCACCGCCTCGGCCGCGGAAATCGTCGCCGGCGCATTGCAGGACGATCACCGCGCCACGATCATGGGCACCCGCAGCTTTGGCAAGGGCTCGGTGCAGACGATTATTCCGCTCGAAGGCGGGCACGGCGCCCTGCGGTTGACCACGGCGCTCTACTACACGCCGTCCGGCCGCTCGATCCAGGGCCAGGGCATCAGCCCCGATCTCGTCGTCAGCCTGCCGAAGAGCGAGCAGGTGGCCAACGCGGTGCTCAACCATGAAAGCGACCTCTACCGGGCACTGAAGAACACCGGTTCGCTCAACGCCAGCGCGACCGCGACCCCGGTCTCTGCTTCCGCCACCAGCCCCGACACGGCCGAGCACCCGATCAAGCCGCTGGTTATCGGCACCGCCAAGGACGCCCAGCTCGACGCGGCGATCGGCTATCTGCAGCAGGCGGTCCGCCGGGACGCCGGCGCCCACCCCGGCTGATCGCGGCGACAGCGCGGCGGACCGGGTCGCCAGCGAGCGGTCGCCAGCGAGCACGATCAGCCGATGGCGCGCAGGATCCGCAGCGCGGCGTCGGCGAAGATCTGCGCACCGAGCACGATATCGTCTTCGCTTGGTGTCTTCGGCCCAGTGGTGGCTGATGCCGCCGAGGCTCGGGATGAACATCATTGCGGCCGGCATGCGTTCGGAGAGGATCGCGGCGTCGTGGCCGGCGGCGCTCGGCAGGCGCATATGCAGCCCCGGCGCGTGCTGCTCCGCCGCCGCTTCGATCAGCGCCTGAAAGCCGGGGTTCATCGGCCGCGGCTCGGTATGTCCGATCGGCTCGATGTCGCAATGGCAGGGTCCGGTCCGGTCGGCTTCGGCGGCCAGCGCCCGTAAATTCTTTTCGAACAGATCGAGCAGCGCGGGGTCGGCGTCGCGAAACTGGACCTGCATTTCGGCCCGGCCGGGGACGACCGAAGGCGCATTCGGCTCCAGCAAGATCCGGCCGATGGTCCACACCGTGCGCGGCCCGGCGAGCTGCGGAAAACGGTCGTGGATGCGCGTCGCCAGCCGCACCATCGCCACCCCGGCATCCTTGCGCCGGGCCATGCGGGTGGTGCCGGCGTGGTTCTGCTCGCCGATCAGCGAGACCCGGAAATTGCGGATGCCGACGATGGTCTCGACGATGCCGATGCGCCGCCCGGTGCTGTCGAGGGTGTCGCCCTGCTCGATATGCGCTTCGAGATAGCCGAGATGGCGGCCGGGCTCGAACCGTTCCCGCCGGCGTCCGGCAAACCCGGCCTGGACCAGCGCCTCGCGCAGCGGCGTGCCGTCCTCGCGGCGTTTCGCCCGGTCGATCTCGTCCTCGCCGAGTGCGCCGATGAACGAACGGCTGCCGAGATAGCCGCCGAAATGCCCTTCCTCGTCGGCCCAGGCGGCGACCTCGATGCCGAGCCCGGCGCAATCCGGGTCGGCGGCAAAGGCGCGGGCGAGTTCGAGCCCGTAGATCACTCCCAGCGCGCCGTCGAGCCAGCCGCCATAGGGCTGGGTCTCGCTGTGCGAGCCGACCAGCAGCCGCCGCTGCGCCCGCGGGTTACGGCCAAGGACATTGCCGATGCCGTCGATCACCGGGTCGAGCCCGGCCTCGCCCAGCTTGCCGGCGAGCCAGTGCCGCGACTCGACATCGACCGGCGAATAGGTCGGGCGATGAACCCCGGTCTTGTAGCGGCCGAATTCGGCGAGCCGTTTCAGATCGGCGACGACGCGCTGCCCATCGATGCTCGGCATATCCGATCAGCCTCAGCCGTGGCCACCGGTCGAAGACTAGCCTAGGATCGGGGCCAACGGAAATCGCCCGCGGATGTTTGGCATGCCCGACCCCTCCCCGCCCCGCGTGGCGCTGCTCGGCTTCTCGATCGAGTGCAACAAATTCGCCCCGCCGGCGACCAAGGCGCACTTTACCGCACGCACCTATCTGGAAGGCGAGGCGATCCTCGCCGGGGCGCGCGCGCCGGCCCCGGTCATGCTGGCCGAGACGCCCGGGTTTGTCGCGGCGATGGACGCCTCGGGGCCATGGATTCCGGTCGGCATCGTGCTGGCCATGACCGAGCCCAACGGCCCGGTCGAGCATGGTTTTTTCGTCGAGCTGCTGGGCGCGATCGAAGCCCGGCTGAAAGCGGCATTGCCGGTCGACGCGGTCTATATCTGCGCGCACGGCGCCGGTCTGACCACCGAGGAGGACGATCCCGACGGGCTGTTGTTCGAGCGGGTGCGGGCGGTCGTCGGGCCGGACGTGCCGATCGCCGCGACCCTCGACCTGCACGCCAATGTTTCCGAGCGCATGGTGCGCTCGATCGACGCCTTTATCGGCTACCGCACCAACCCGCATCTGGACATGCGCGAGCGCGGCGCCGAGGCGGCCGCCGCGATCCGCGAGATGCTCGCCGGCCTGCGGCCGCAGGCGGCCTTCATCCGGCTGCCGATCGTGCCGCCGACGGTGACGATGCTGACCGCCGCCGGCCCCTATGCCGAGATGATCGATCTCGGTCAGCGCCGGATCAGCCCGGAGATCCTGAATGTGTCGGTGATGGGCGGCTTTGCTTTTGCCGATACCGCCGATAACGGCCTCTGCGTGGTGGTGACCGCGCGGCGCGACAAGAGCGGCGGCCGAAACGCTGGCGCGCGAGATCGCCGAACTCGGCTGGGCCAGCCGCGCCCGGTTTTATCCGCGGCTGACCTCGCTCGACGAAGCGGTCGAGAGGGCGCTGGCGGTCGGACGCGACCTGTCATCGCCGGCCTTGGCCTTTGCCGATGTCGCCGACAATCCGGGCGGCGGCGGGCGTGGCAATACCGGGTTTCTGCTGCGCGCGTTCCACGAGGCTGGCGTCGAGCGGGCGCTGCTCGGCGTCATCTACGACCCGCCGCTCGCGGCCGAGGCGCATCGGCTCGGCGTCGGCGCGCGGTTCGAGGCGCATTTCAACCGTTCGGAGACGACCAATTTCTCCGAGCCGTACAGCGCGAATGCGACCGTCGCAGCATTGAGCGATGGCAATTGCATCGGCCGGCGCGGCATCTATGCCGGGATGCGGCTCGCCCTCGGGCCCTGCGCGGCGTTGCAGGTCGGCGGCGTCACGGTCGTCGTGGTCTCGCACCGGGTACAGTGCGCCGACCCGATTTTCTTCGAGATGATGGGGCTCGACATTGGCGCCGCGCGATCGGTCGCGGTCAAATCGCGCGGCCATTTCCGCGGCGGCTTTGACGAGTTCTTCGGCCCCGACCAGATTGTCGAGGTCGATTTGCCCGGCCTGACTTCGCCGATGCTGAACCGCTTCGCCTGGAAACACCTGCCGCGCCCGGTCATCCCGCTCGACGACAATGTCGAATGGCAGGCGCCTTGATTTACAAAGGAGAAAGTCTCATGCCGGTCACCCCGCCCTCACCCGCCCGCGAACAGGTTCGGCCGATCGCGCCGAAGCTGATCGATCTCGCCGACAAGGTCGTCTATGGCGATGTCTGGGAGCGCCCGGGCCTATCCAAACGCGACCGCAGCCTGATCACGGTCGCCACCCTGGTGGCGCTCGGCCGGGAAAAGCAATTGGTCGGCCATCTCGGCCGCGCGCTCGACAACGGCCTCAGCAAGGACGAACTCGGCGAATTGATCACCCATCTGGCCTTCTATGCCGGATGGCCCGCGGCCATGACCGCGGCGCTGGTGGCCAAGGACGTATTCGCGGGGCGGTAACCTGCTGTTCCCTGCCGCACGATTACGGGGCGCGATCCAACGCCTGTCGCGCCCAATCGGGCTGTGTGCGCTGCTCCTGGTGCTGTGTCCGGCCGGGCTTTTTGCCCGCGATCTGGCGCCGGCGGACCGGTGGACCGCGACCGACCCGCCGATCGACTTCGCCCATATCGAGACCGGCGAGATCAATCGCCACGGTCAAGCGGTCGGCTATCATCACCGGCCGAACGGCGTCGACCCGCCGGGCGCGCGGGTATTGCGCATCATCCAGCCGCCGGACGCGAACGGCGTCTATCGCGCCCGTGTCGCCTTGCGCGATCCAGCGAGCGGCGAGTGGATCGACAAGCGCGCGGCCTCGACCTTTTTCCCGGATGCGATGTCCGACGACGCGGTGATCGAGGCGGTCCTCGCCGCGTTTCACCAGGGGCGCGTCCGCGGCGACGGCCGGTTCATCGGCGATTCGGGCCACGGTTTCGCGATCGAGGGCTGGTACCAGTCCGGGCATATCAACGCCGCCTACCCGCTGCGCAACCCGTGAAGGCGCAAAAGCATGATCGGCACCAGCCTGATCACCGTCCGGCGGAGTCGGGCCGGATACCTCGAAGGGCGCGCACGCCCCGGTAGCGGCCGGCACGGCGATATTCTGGCGAGTTTTATGCAGAGCGACGTGCAAGGCGATCTTGACTGTGCCCGGACATTGCTCGCCGAGATCGCCGCAGCCGAACGCGGCGAAGCGCCGCAGCCGGCTGCGGTCGGCAACGCCTTCTCGGTCGCGATCGCCCCCGATGGGGTTACCATTTGCAACGCCGTCGTCGAGGGGGCGCGTCCCGAGCGGTACGATTTCGGCGAATTGCGCCAGGCGCTGGAGACCTGGATCGCGGCGATCGAGCGCATCCGCCGCAACCCAGCCTGACCGCAATCGCTGGAGCACCCGGCGCGACTGCGCGCATAGTAAAGCGATGAACGATGCACTGATCCCGGCGCTGCGGGCGCCGGCGGCAACCCGCAACCCGGTCGTGCGGCCGCGCGACGCTGCCTCGCTGATCCTGTTGCGCGGCGCGGGGACCGCGCTCGAGGTGCTGGTCGGCCGCCGCCCGCTCTCGGCGCGGTTCATGCCCGGCGTCTATGTGTTTCCCGGCGGCGCCATCGATCCGCCGGACCGGGTTGCCTGGTCGGTCGAAACCGGAACCGAGAGGGTGGCCCCGAGGCTCGCCCGCTGCGCCCGCGCCGCGCTGCGCGAGACCTGGGAGGAGGCAGGGGTGCTGATCGGCCGGCCGGCCCGCCCGACGCCGGCCTGGTCAGCCGATTCGGCGATCGAGCAGGCCTATCGCGAACGCGGCCTCGCAGCGGCGATCGACCTGCTGGCCTATGTCGGCCGCGCGATCACCCCGTCGCATTCGAGCCGCCGCTTCAACACCCGGTTCTTTCTGGCCGATGGCGGGAGCTTGTTTGGCGAGCCGATGGCCAGCGCGGAACTCGAAGATCTGCGCTGGCACCCGATCGGCACCGGCGATCTCGAGGACGGTTTGCGCGACGTGACCCGGTTCATGCTGGCCCGCGCGGTGGCGATGCGCGGCGGCGCCGCCGAGGGCGAGCCGCCGCTGTTCTACTGGGGCAAGAACGCGCGCCGCATCGGCATCTGCCGCGAGCCCGGGCGCGCGCCCTAGCCGGTCCGCCTAGCGCGCCCCGGTCGTCGCCACCGTGGGTCGCCGCTGCGCCGCCGTTTCTTCGGCGCCGAAGGCCATGGCGCGGCCATGCGTCTCCCGGCCGAGGATGGCAAAAGACAGCGCCACCAGCACCATGCAGAAGGCGAGGAACAGATAGGCCGGCCATACCGCGGCGGCCGTCGCCTGCGGCGAGACCAAATTGGCGGTGCCGGCGATCAGCGCCAGGCTCAGCGGACCGAGGATCTTGCCGACGCCGTTGGCCGCCTGCCCCAGGCCCGAGGAGCGCGCGCCGATGTTCACCCCGTAGCTCTCGACCGTATAGGGAGCGAGATTGGAAAAGCCGCCCTCGACAAAAAAGGTCGAGACGCACAGCAGAACCACCATCATCGGCCAGCCATCGACCACGACGTCGTGGTAGTAGCCGGCAGCGGCCAACGCCGCCACCGCGCCGAAGCCCCACAGCACGCCCAACAGGCGCCGGCCGATCGCCGGCGCCAGAAACGTGACGACAATCTTGCCGACGACCCCGCCGAGAGCGACAAAGATGAAGTATTTGGCCGCCTGCGGCACCGGGACCTTGAGCACCAGCGCCACGATCGTCGGGCCCCACAGATAGATGCCGTAGCCCGCGGTCGACGACCCGCCCCAGTTGATCACGGTCTCCCAGAACATGCGCGGATGGTGCAACAGTTCGGACAGCCTGCCGCGCGGCTGGGTGGCGGGCGGCACGGTCGGCAGCGGCACCGATCGCAACGGCAGGCCGAGCTGCTGCGCCGACCTCGGCCCTGGCCTCGGCGAAGCGCCCTTTGGCGGCGAGCCAGCGCACCGATTCGGGCACGAAAATCCAGATCAGGATGCCGACAAAAGCCGGGGTGATCCCGAGCATGGCCACGCCGCGCCAGCCGAGGGCCGAGAGCAGAGCGGCCGAGGTGGTCGAGGCGAGCAGACCGCCAGCCGACGCGAAGACGATGTAGAAGCTGGTGAGCAGGGTACGGTGCCGGGTCGGGGTCAGCTCGACCAGAATGGTCAGCGAGGGCGTGACCCCGGCGGTCAGCCCGACCCCGACAAAGAAGCGCAGGATGGCGAATATCTGCCACGACCCGCTCGGCACCAGGCCGATCAGGCCGGCGCTGACGGCGCAGATAAAGGTGCCGATGATCATCTGCGTCTTGCGGCCCCAGGCGTCGGCCAGCCCGCCGAACACCAGCGCGCCGACGATCGAGCCGATGCCGCCGCTATAAAGGATCAGCGCCGACTGGCCGTAGGTCAGATGCCATTGCGGCCCGAGCACCGCCAGCAGATAGCCGACCACCAGGAAGTCGAAGAATTCGAGGACGAACAGCGCCGAGAGCAGCGCAAAGCTGACCCAGTAGCGGCGATTGAGCGGCGCGGTGTCGAACAGCGCCAGCAGCTGGTCGGAAGTCTGACCGGACATTTCCTCCTCCTTTGGGCGGCGAGTTCGATGATCGGCTCGCCGTCTCCGGTCGGAGGTTTAGGCCGCCCAGCGCGACCCCGTCAACAGCAGCCGCGTCGATGGCCGGAAGCGGATATGCCCGGCCCGGCCGCAGGCGCTCAGCGCGTCTCGGCGCCGAGCACGGCCGGCCGCTGCCGTTGCGGCCCGTCCTCGCTCAGAGCGATCGTGCGGCCATGGGTCTCCCGGCCGAGGAAGGCAAAGGACAATCCGACCAGCAGCATGCCGAACGCCAGGAACAGAAATGCCGGAAACAATGCCCCTTCGGTGGCCTGCGGCGAGACGATGTTGCTGCTACCGGCGATTAGCGCGATGCTCAGCGGGCCGAGGATCTTGCCGACGCCGTTGGCGGTTTGGCCGAGACCGGAGGAGCGGGCGCCGAGCCGCACCCCGTAGCTTTCGACGGTATAGGGCGCCAGATTCGCAAAGCTGCCGTCGATGCAGAACGCCGACGCCGCCAACAGCACGACGATCAGCGGCACGCTGCCGATGAAGACGCTGTTGAAATAGCCGGTGGCGGCCAGCGCGACGACCCCGCCAAAGCCCCACAACACGCCGAGGCGGCGGCGCCCCATGACAGGCGCCAGGAACGAGACGACGATCTTCCCGGTCACCCCGGCGCCGGTGACATAGATGAAGTATTTGGCGGCCTGCGGCACCGGAACCTTCAGCAGCAGGGCGACCACGGTCGGCCCCCACAGATAGATGCCATAGGCTGCGGTCGCCGCGCCGCCCCAGATCAACAGGGTCTCCCAGAACTGGCGCGGCTGGGCGTAGAGCTCGGAGAGCCGGCCGCGCGGCACGGTGGCGGGCAGGATCGTCGGCAGCGGCACCGATTGCAGCGGGATGCCCAGCTGCTCGGCGACTTTGGCGCGCGCCTCGGCGAACCGGCCTTTGGCGGTCAGCCAGCGCACCGATTTGGGTCGGCTGGGCGTTGCCTGAGCTGGGGTAACTTCCGCCGCAGTAGACAGGAATCACGGCCGGCCGATAACGTGGCTGGTGGCATGAGCAGCCAGGCATGCGATGGCTGACATCGTTGCCGGACTCGGTGTTGCGGCGCTGGATGAGGCGTCGCTGAGCCGGTTTCACCTGCGGGCGGTGCTGGTGTCGGGGATGGGGTTCTTCACCGATGCCTATGACCTGTTCATCATCGGGATCGCCTCGACGCTGATCGCGAAGGGTGGGACCCGAGTTCGGCAGGCTCGCCCTGCTCGAACAGCACGATGCTGGCGGCGGCGTGCCTGGGGGCGTTTGTCTTCGGGCGTTTTGCGGACATGTCGGGCTGGCAAGCGCGTGTACTGGGTGGTGGCCGCGATCATGATCGTCGCGGCGGTGGGGTCGGCGCTGTCGCCCTCGTTCTGGGTGCTGGTCATGTTCCGTTTCCTGCTCGGGTTCGGTGTCGGCGGTGACTACCCGGTCAGCGCGGTGCTGATGAGTGAGTACGCGAACCGGAGGATCCGCGGCAAGCTGGTCGGGCTGGTGTTCGGGGACCCAGGCCATCGGGCTCATCGTCGGGCCGCTGATCGCGCTGGCTCGCCGGTGCGGGAGTCAGCGACAACGTGGCGTGGCGGGTGATGCTCGGCCTGGTGGTGCCCGCCGCCGCGGTGATCTACCTGCGCCGCAAGATGCCGGAATCGCCGCGGTACCAGGTCCAGGTGCAGGGCAATGCGGCGCAGGCGGCCAGCCAGATGTCCGATTTCACCGGCGGGCAGGTCAGCGGAACCGGGACTGTGCCTGCCGCGGCTGGGCCCGCCGCGGCCTGGCACCGGATGGGCCTGCGGGAGTTCCTCACCGACCGCCGGTTACCTGGTGTTGCTGATCGGCACGGCGGAAACCTGGTTCCTGCTCGACTACGCCTATTACGGGAACACAACCTCCACCCCCGCAGCATCCTTCGGCCCGATCTCGCCCCGGCCACGCCTCGACCATGACGAGATTGCCCTGCAGCTGGCGATCGCTTCGTGGTGGCGGCAGCGGGCCCGGGTACGTGCTGGCGATCGCCCGGATGGACCGGATCGGGCACCGGAAGTTGCAGTTCACCGGGTTCGCGGTGATGGCGCTGTGCTTCGCCGTCATCGCGCTGGTGCCGGGCATGACCACCATGGTGGTCCCGTTCCGCTGGTGTACGGGGTGAGTTACTTCTTCACCGAGTTCGGGCCAACCATGACCACCTTCGTGCTGCCCCCAGCGAGCTCTGTACCCGGTGGCCATGAAGCGACCCCGCACCGGGATCTCGGCCGGCGTCGGCAAGCTGGGCGCCTTCATCGGGGTCTTCTTGTTCCCGGTGCTGCAGACCTCGCTGGGCCTGCGCGGCACGCTGCTGCTCACCGCCGGGGTGTCCGTGCTGGGCTTCGCGCTGACCTTCGTGCTGCCCGAGCCCTGCCGGGCGGAGCCTGGAGGACATCACCGCCTGGGGATGCCCGCCCCGGCCGCCCGGGCGCTGCGGGTGGCCGAGCAGCCATCAGCCCCCTGACCTTCCCGTCTCGCCGGTGCTGAGCGGAGGGGCCACTTGCGGTGCGGTTTGGCGGCGGGCTCTGGCAGGGACGGCCCGGCGCGTCGTGCCGGTCTCGGGTGCGCCGGGGCGCGCTGGCCGGTGAGGGGGGCAGGTGGTCCGTGCGGTGAGGAGCTTGCGCGCTACGGGGCGGGTGGGCGGGCCACCTCCCCAGCCTTGCTCGTTCCCTGGCCGGGTTAGCCCGTGCGGCGGTGCGGCGGCGGGCCGTTTGTACGGCGTCCGGCACCGCGCGCTCGGAGGTAGCTTCTGCCGAGCGGGCCGCTTCCCCCGCAACGGGGCGGGCAAGCGGCCCGGCCCCC
>CAVZKP010000033.1:0-180942 GCA_963775875.1 uncultured Alphaproteobacteria bacterium | reverse complement strand
CCTTGATGTCGAACAGATCGCGATAGAAGGTCTGGAATTGTCGCATCGCTCCCAGCGCCTCGGGCGAGAGCGTCAGTCGATTCATGTGCCGTCGGCCGACGGCGCGGCGCCTAAAAGTTGCGCCGGGAGGTAGAGCAGGAGTTCCGCCGGCGTCCCGCGCCCAGCCTGTTCGTCGGGCCTTTCGCCGACACCTTCGCCCCGATCCCCTTCACCCTGCCCGTCGCCAAGCCAGTCGAGCGATCCGACGATTTCAAGCATGTCCTCGGGGATGATCGCCGAAGCCTCTACGTCGACGCGGTAGAGCAACACATTCGGCGGGACCGCCAGATCGATCTCCGAGGCCTCGCCGACAACCTCCCGAACTGCGCCCCGGACGCGGTTTTCGCGGATGTTGCGCATTCGGGAGGAAGACGCGATAAGCGCATTGTCCATCCACTCGCGCACCATGTCGGCCGGTTGGCCCGGAGCGATCCGGGCACCCACAATCAGGGTGTCCTCGACCCATCCAGGCCGCATGGCGAGGCCGAAGCGATTAGCCCGCAAGCGGGTAAAGCGGACCGAGCGGAAGGTCTCGCGCAACATCGCCAGGACCCGCTCGACGTGAATCGCAATCTCCTCATAGCGGGGCAGCGCATCACGATGCTCGTAGCCGCTTAGTTGCGGCAGATTGAGTTGGCCGCCGATCACCGCGATATCGCCGATGACGTCGCAAAGCGTCAGATAGACAGCAAACGGATGCGCCGCCTCGCTCTGCAGCAAAGCCTCCAGTCGCGGCAGGGTGCGGACCAATGCCCGCAGCTGAATCGCCGTTTCCGTGGTATGCGCCTCACTGCCTTGCAGACGTGCCGATTGCAGGGTCTCGCCGAGCGCCAGCGCCTTTTCCCGGAGCTGGACGGCGGCACCGCGCGCGCAGCGATGCAGCAAGCTGTCGCGCAGTAGAGCGATGCGCGGCGGTTCATAGCGTTCGGGCACAAAGCTCTCGTCGCGAAAGGCGATCCGCGCCAGCGGCAGGCTGACATATTTGCTCGGCGGTGAGTGCAGCGGGCTTTGCGTCACGTGGAGGCTGAGTAGCGGGCGCAGCCGCGGCACCGGTAGCTCGTTATCGCCGGTATTCTCGTCGATCACCGGCCTGCCCTCGGCCGAGCGATAACGCAGCAGCCCGCCCGAACCCGCAGCGTGCTCGGTCCGCGCGGCAACCGCCAAATGCACGGCGACCGGTGCGAGGCGCGGATCGAGCTCCGCCGATTTGAAATCGAGCTCGAGCTGGGGATCGTCATCGCTGGCCGGATAGACGACAACCAACCCGTCCGGCAGCACGGCTTCGAGCTCGACGACGCGGAAGACCGCCTCCAGCAGCAAGGCGGTGTCGATCTGCAGCCGCCGCACGCCCCAGCAAAATGGCGCCGCCGCTTCGAGCAGATAGGCGGACAGCGCCTCGGTGCGGCGGGCGGCAAGCTGGAAGTGCTGCGGTGACAGAAGCATCCCCTCATGCCACTGCACTGCCTCGGGAATCGCGCGCGCATCGCTCAGCATCGCTTGGACCCGACGCTCCCGCTCACTGCCTCACCGACAGATCGTCGGGGCCGAGTGTGACCTGGACCGAATGACTATTGCCGAGTGTGGCGCGATGATCGCCCTCGGAGGCATAGCCGGCGAAGAGAATGGTCTGCACCAGGTTGCAGGGCGGCTTCGTGGCCGCATTCTCGACCAGCTGCCCCGGTGCGACCTCCCACGACCGGACCATGACCGTGTCCGGATAGTCCAGCAACAGCTGCGCGCGGCGGGAGAAATAGGCGCGCGCGCTGAGCTTGCTGATTTGCTGCGCCGGCAGGTCCCCCGTGATGAACACCAGATCGACGGCGATCGCACGGTCCATATTGGTGTCAGGCCCGGTGACAAGGGTCAGGCTTTTGACCCCGCTGGGAAAGTAGCAGAGCCACGAGGGGGTCGAGCATGCTGCCAACTGGATCATCACGGCGAGCAGCGCGATGACCGACATTGCGCATCGGCGGCCACGCTCAGCCTCCCGCATTCGCCGGCGAAGCACGAACCACGACCGAATCGATCCCCGCTTTTTCGAGAAGATCGGATGCGGCGAGCGCGGCGTTGCTCTCGTCCCGGAATGCGCCGAAACGGATGTAATGCCAGGTGCGGCCATAACCATCCAAAGCGTCGATTGAGGCCGTTGCATAGCCTCGAGCTGCGAGTTGGTCTGTCAGCGATTTTGCCTTCGCGGCATCAAGAAAAGCGCCGAGCTGCAGGCTGTAGCTGCCGGTTGGCGTCGTCGCCGGGGCGACCGGGCCAGGCGCCGATGCCGGCGATACCGCAGATTGGGCGGCAGGAGCTGCCGCCTTCGCCGGCGGCTGCGCTACGGTGGCGGATTTCGACGGGCTAGCCTGCGCGGCCGGCGGGCTCGCAGGAAGGCCGGCGGCGCTGGTCGCCTGGCCTGGGCTGGCCGCCTGGCCCGGGCTGGCCGCCTGGCCACTGCCGACCCGGCTCATCGCGCCCGTTGGTAATGCAGCGGCCTGCGCCATCGAAGCCACCGGCTTGGTCCCGAGCCAAATGGTGATAGCGGAGCCCAGCAAAAACGCCGCCAGCGCGACGCCGATAACCAGCACCGGGAAACGCCAGTCGCTCCACTTCCTTGGCATATCGTGCTGTCCGCTATGCTAACGAAAATGCTCCGACTGGATAAGCCGCGCTCATGTAACTTTGCGGCGAACGGGCGCGTCCGCCCCAGATTGGTTAACTCCCAATGATACGTTGGCGGCTCCCTTCGTTTCAAGCGCAATAAGCGGGAGTGCTCCTAAACTTTCACGGGATAAGGACGGTCGCCTGCCCAGGGCTGACAATCTGGATCACTCCGGCCCACAAGCACATCAGCTTGCAGCTGTTGTCGAGGGCCGGCATGCCGCCGAGCATCACCGTCGTCGCCCCCGGCATCCAAGGCGCGCTTGTCGCCGGGACGCAGGGCATCGGCGTCAGCACGCCGAGCGCCGCCGTGGTGGCGCTGGCTACAGTCGGATTGGCGATGCTGCTGCACATGCCGAAGGGCGGAATGTTCGCGATCGGGATGTGGTCCTGGATGGTCCCCGCCGGGACCCCTCCGGCCATTACCCGGTTGACCGGGAGCACCTGGAGGGTGCTGGGTGCGGCGCCGAAGCTGCATTGCAGCATCGCACCGGTGGTAACCTGGATGGGCATCGGCGCCCTCTTATGCGGCACTGTGTCGACCGTAATGCGTCTACCGCATCTTTGACAGGAATCATGCCCGGCTGGCCTCGGCCGGCTGCGTCGCCTGGCGCAGGGCGACCATTCGACACTGGCAATGCGCGCCCGAGTTGGCGCAAATTAACCAAATGCGACGAATCGTGCTCGCGCTGCTGCTGGTCTGGTCCTCCACCGCCCTGGCCGGGGAGACGCCGTGGCAGCCGGAAAATGCCGATTGCACCGCGGCGATCGGGACGGCGGAGCATACCGGCGACATCCCGGCCGGTCTTCTCGCCGCGATCGGGCGGGTTGAGAGCGGCCGGGCGGATCCGACGAGCGGCGCGGTGCGGCCCTGGCCGTGGACGATCGACGCCGATGGCGCCGGGCATTTCTTTGCCACTAAGGCCGAAGCGGTCGCGGCGGTGACGGAATTGCGGGCGCGAGGCGTTCTGTCGATCGATGTGGGCTGCATGCAGATCAACCTGATGCACCATCCGGCCGCCTTCGCCACCTTGGAGGAAGCGTTCGATCCGCTGGCCAATGCACTCTATGCGGCGCGGTTTCTGAACAAGCTGTTCCGCGCCACCGGCGACTGGTCCGCCGCCGTCGCCGCCTATCATTCGCAGACCCGCGATGTCGGCGCCGCGTATGAGGAGAAGGTCCTGGCGGCGCGAAGCTCGCCCGATTCGGCCTCCCCGCCGGCCGTCGCGCCGCGATCGCGCGGGTTCGTACTGCCCGATTGGATAGACGCCGCCGTTGCCGCCCGGCGCGAGCCTGCCGCAGTCGGGATCGCCGCGCCCCTCGCCGAGGGGCCAGAGCCGGCGCCGCCTTCCGGCTGGGTCGAGCGGGCGATCGCCGCCGTCGCGCGCTGTCCCGCCGCGATCGAGCCCCGGCAGCCGACCGACGATGGGTCCGGCCGAGGTGCGGCGGTATGGAAAGCAGCGGGAATCTGCCCAACTTCGCCGTTCGCGACGCCGGCAGCGCTGCGCCGGCTGCTGGTTCATCCTTGATGCCGCGAATCGGCGTCGTGGCCGGAGCGTGCATAACAATCTGTGGGTGAGGGGGATGCTGGACGATTGGATCTATAATTCGCCGCCCTGGCTGAGTTCGAGCATCTTCGTCCTGGGCGGAATTGTCGCCTCGGGCCTTGCCCTGGTCGTGCTTACACGCCTGGTCAGCAAGGAAACCAGGGAGGCGCATAACGAATTCACGCTGTTCACGGTCACTAACATGTCCGTCCTATATGCCGTTCTGCTTGCGTTTATCGCAATCGCGGCATGGGAGGATCTGTCGAAAGCGTCCGATGTGGTGGGGACGGAAGCGAGCCTCGTCGAGGATATCTATTTTGACGCCCAGGGGATCGAGGACAAAGCCCTGAGAACCCCGCTGCGGGCGGAATTGCGCCACTATCTCCATGCGGTGGTGAACCGCGAGTGGCCGGAGCAGCGAGCGGGCCAAATACCCGATGCGGCACCGCCGGCTTTGCGCCGGATACGCACGACACTGGCGGATTTCAAGCCGGCGACGCAGGGCGACGCGATCGTGATGGAGGAGATGCTGCGTTCGCTGAACCAGCTGTACAACGCCCGCCGGGCCCGCCTCGACGCCGCCGCCGGCCATGTTCCCAGTTCGGTATGGTGGGTGATCGGCTTTCTCGGGGTGTTGAACGTCGGATTCACTGCGCTCGCCGGCATGCGTAGCCTATGGGTACACTTCCTCCTGCTTGCGGGGTTCACCACCACGATCGTCATCGTCGTCGCCCTGATCGTGCAGCTCGATTTTCCGTTCCGCGGCGAGATCAGCGTCTCCGCCGACCCCTTCGAGCACGTCCTCACCGAGGTTGGAGCACCCGGCAATGTGCACCCGCCCGCGGACACGGCCCAATAGAACGGGCACCGTGTCGGGCGATGATCAACCGGCTGATCCGGCCGATCGGCTGATCCTAACTCGCTCGTTCCATTACGATTTTTTCACCGTGATGGTAACCGGATTAGCGTATTGTTTGGTCTCCTCGTGAAATTCGTGGAAGGATTGACCTTTTTCTTCTCCGTACATTTGGAAGTACCAGCGGGGGTCCGGCTGCTCTTTACGTTCGTCTGGACGGGCGTAGTTTTCCAGAGTGATGCGGTCGGTGCCGCTCACGGCGACGACGCCGGCAAAATGATATGGCCAGCCCAGTACTCTTTCCTCCTGGTGCCGATAATCGTAGACCTTGCTTCGGCCCTCGCCAACGCTACTACCGCCACCAATGGGCATGATCATATACGCCTCGCCGGTTTCGGGTTTGGCGTGGCGATTGACCCCTGATTCGCGGGCTATTCGCGCCGCGTCGGGGTTCTCCACATATTCTCTGGCAACGTCGTCCTTGGTCCTGAGATATTCTTCGCGAGTTGCATTCTTGCCGACCACCATCTTCTGTTCCCGGGCGAACGCCTTGGGCGCGAACTTGCCGGCGGCGGCGAACGCCACGTCCTGTTTCATATTCAAATTCCCCGGGCTCCACGCCATCACTTCGGCAGCGACGGCATTGCAGTTCTGGGGCAGCAGCGGATCAAAAAGCTCGTCGAAGGAGACCATCCCGCGGAAGCTGGGATTGGGCCTCAGGTGGAGACTGACCTGGGACAGCCGATAGCTGCGATTCGCGCTGGCCCATACCGTAATCGATTGCGGGCCACGGCCCAGCCAAATGCGCGACCCGATTTGCTCGAGCTTGGTATTTGATCGACCGATGACGTCCTCGGTCGCGTAGAAGGTCTTTGGCTGTCGCGCGACTAGATTCGAATCTTCAATCGCCATTTTCCCGTCCTCGGATAATCTCATTGAGGCCGGGGTCGCTGCCGACAATAGAGCGGTATTGCGCTTTTCATCATTAGGGTCGAGGAATTGATCCTTGGCCGAATCATAGAAGTAATTGCGGTTAACTTGGGCGCTGAATGCCGTTGGGCTGGTAAAGACGTGAGGGAACGCGCCCCGATCGGAGAACATGCGATCGCCGGAACCACCATACTGTTGGTCAAGGCCGAGGATCTTATACCGCTGAATGGGATAGGCAGCCGGGCGCGGTTTCGGCGCGGGAGCATGAGGCGGAGCAACGGAGCGAGAAATCGTTTTCGCCATAGCGAAGCGTTTTCCCGGCGCCATTGGGCTCAGCCAGCGCTGCGCCGCCGCTTTCGCCGGGGCGCCCGCCAGCGGCATCGCCCTGGCGCCGGAAGCGGCGAAACCCGCGACGACGGGTCGGGTCCCGGCGGGCTTTGCCTGGATCGGCGGGTAAGTCGCGGCGCGCTGGCCGAGGCGGTCGGCTTCGGCCTCCAATGCCCGGTCCTGCACCACCGCGACGCCGGCGCCGGTCGGGTTGCGCACCCTGCCCTGGCGCTGCTGCACCACATGGGCCAATTCGTGGCCGAGCAATTGCTGGCCCGGCGCGGTGTCCGGCTGGAACCGGCCCGGCGCGAAGTAGATGTCTGAACCCAGGGTGAAGGCGATCGCCCCGATCCGCTCCGCCTGCGGCCCGACATGCACCCGCACCGCCGAGAAATCGGCGCCGAGGGCCGCCTCCATCCGGCCGCGCACCGCCTCCGGCAAGGGCCGGCCGCCGCCATTGGCCAGACCGAGCCGCCCCGGATCGACCGGGAACGCATCGCCCGCCCCGTGCCGCTGCACCACCGGCGGACGCCCGGCAAAGGCCGGCGCCGGCGGCCCCGGCTGCATTACTGGAGTGCGTCCGGCGAAGGCCGGCACCGGCGGTCCCGGCAAGGCGTGATGCTGCGCCTTGGGCTGCGCGACGCCCAGCGGACGCGGGCCGCCACCGGCGAAAAACCCCTGGATCACCCGCGCCATAGGTTTAAATCCCTGTATCCCGAACCGGCGGATCGCCGCCACGACCGTTACCTTGCATGCCCTATAAAGCCCGCCGGGCGAGTTTACGCCCGAGCGGCGGCATGCACTCTCGCTTTTTCGCCGTACGTTCACTATCCATAATAACGGCGGACCAACTCATCGTATATTTGGTCGGCCTCTCCTCTCGTTAGGCGACCGAGCCCAACATGGCCCAACAACACCTGCCGAATATTCGCTAGGGTCTGACGTAGATCCGCATTGTTGAGCTCTGCCGAATTGTAGGTGTCGACAGCAACTCTCCTAAACATTTCTGCCGAATTCCCGGCATTGTGAAGATTCACGAGTTCGCCAGCCCATCCCGAGGCAGTATGGCTGCTGCCGGTCGAACTGATGCCGCCACCCGCACCTGACTGACCAGCTCGATGCATAGTATAAGAAATGCTGTGCGCCGGTTCATCATTCATGTTCGCGCCCGGATAAACCTGTCGTACCACTTGCATCGGAAGCATGTGCTCGCTCTCTCTCACGCCCCGCTGAGAAAGCTGCTTTGTGTCACGGTGCAATCCTGCTTGATTGAGGTCAATACCCGCTCCAAATAGATCCATCAAGCTCTGGCCGCCACCACAGATGCTACCTTTGACACACATAGGATTAACGCAGTAGAAACAATTTCTTTGCATGCGTTGTACCACACCACCATGACTAACCTCCCGATGACTTGGGGCGGGTATCTTGATAGAGGGGTTCGCTCCTCGTGAAAGCAGGGGTGTATCGTTAAATTTGGCGTGGCTCGCCTGTCGTCGCTGGGCGGTTCCGGCGGGAGCACGGCTGATCGGTGCCTCCAACTGCGGATAGCCGCGCGCGTTCACCCCAGTCTGGGCGAAGCCCATGCCCTTGTACCATTGCGTCAGATGGCCGCTGCCGTTGTCCTGCGCCGCCAAAGTCACCTTTGACCTGCCGAATTGGAGACCGGTTTTTGCCGCCGAGGCGACCAGCATCGGGCCGATGCCGTGGCCGCGATGGCTCTGGTCGACGCCGAGATCGGATACTTCGACGACGCCTCGGTCGCGCGTATGCACCATGACATAGCCAACTTGACGCCCACCGGCACCGGCAGTGAGCCGGTAACTACCGGAACCGGCACTGATCGGCGGAGAAATCCGCGCCGGTGACGAGGGCGGCGCCATGCCCGGCATCATCTTTGCCTGCACCGCGACCCGATGCGACGCGGCATGCTGGCCGAGGCGGTCGGCTTCGGCTTCGAGCGCCCGGTCCTGGACGACGGCGATGCCAGACCCCATCGGGTTGCGCACCCGGCCCTGGCGCTGCTGCACCACATGCGCCAATTCATGGCCGAGCAGTTGCTGGCCCGGCGCGGTGTCCGGCTGAAACCGGCCCGGCGCGAAATAGATGTCGGAGCCCAAGGTGAAGGCGATCGCCCCGATCCGCTCCGCCTGCGGCCCGACATGCACCCGCACCGCCGAGAAATCGGCGCCGAGCGCCGCCTCCATCTTGCCGCGAAGCGTATCGGGCAACGGCCGGCCGCCGCCATTGGCCAGACCGAGCTGCGCCGGATCGACCGGGAACGCATCGCCCGCCCCATGCGGCTGCACCACCGGCGGACGGGCGGCAAAGGCCTGCGCCGGCGGCCCCGGCTGCATTACTGGCGTACGTCCGGCAAAGGCCGGCGCCGGCGGTCGCGGCGGTGCGTGATGCTGCGCCTTGGGCTGCGCCACCGGGCCCAGCGGACGACGCCCGCCTCCGATGAAAAGACCCTGGATCACCTTCGCGGTCATGGTTTGGACTCTCCCGATCCATTTGTCCCCGCACCGTTGGCGCGCGCCCGGCGCGTTCGTCCGCGCGGCGGCGCTAACCTGGATTTGAACCCTGCAGCTGACAAGGGAAGCGGATCAGTCAAAGTGATTGATCAAAATACGTACCTCTTTATAAACTCCTGATGGTCCTGAGGGAGTTCACTGAAAGCGTGTTTACACTCTGGGTGTTGCCTTCCTACCTCTTGCTTTGTCGGGCGGCGGGACTTGACGTCCATTCCAATTCCTGTAAAATAGTAATGATGCATCGGGGAACCCTCCTTCGAGACGTGCTCTATGTTCAAGTGCCAAGTATCCCCGTCGTACTCCCACCGGGTTAGCAACCCATTCTGCCTTGTCAATGTTGCTTGAGCGGCCTCCCATTTCTCCTGACGCGCACTATTTCTCATCGAGTCTGCGTACAACTCTTTGTACCTCTTCAATTCCGCAGCATTAAACATTATATTTAATTCATGGATGGGTGTTCCGAAATATTCTCTTAAGTCGGCATCTGATAGGTCTGGTTGTGGTTTTTGTTGTGGCACGGGCGCTGGCACTAACACGGCTTGTTGTGGCACGGGCGCTGGCACTAACACGGCTTGTTGTGGCATGGGCGCGGCCAAATTCGCTCTCCACTGCCCGAATAAATCCGGCATCTGAAACGGGTTGCTGTACATCCTTTGGACCGCTCTCGCAGATGCCTTGCTTGAATCGCGGTCTGCCGGCCGCCTGGGCGGCGTCACCGCGAACTGTGCGCGCCCCTTCCGCGAGTAGGTGGGCGGCTTATGCCTATCCTTGGGAAGGGCCGGCGGCGGAAGGTCGCGATGGCGAGAACCGGCGACGGGAAGAGACGGCGGCGAGGCCTCTGGCGTTCCGCTCCGCTGTGCGGTTCCGGCGAGGACGCGGCCGATCGGCGCCTCCATCTGCGGATAGCCGCGCTGGTTGACCCCGGTCTGGGCGAAGCCCATGCCCTTGTACCATCGGGTCAGATGGCCGCTGCCATTGTCCTGCGCCGCCAGAGTGACCTTCGACTTGCCGGATTGCAGGCCGGTGCGGGCGGCCGAGGCGAGCAGCAGCTTGCCGATGCCATGCTCGCGATGGGCCGGATCGACGCCGAGATCGGTGACCTCGACCGATGCCTTGTCCCGCGCATGCACCATGACCGAGCCGATCTGGCGTCCCCCCGCGCCGGCGGTCAGGCGAAAGCTGCCGGGGCCGGCACTGATCGGCGCCGAAATCCGCACCGGGGACGAAGGCGCGCCGGCGACAAAGGCGCCGCCACGCCCGGCGTCATCTTCGGCTGCACCGCGACCCGATGCGAGGCGGCATGCTGGCCGAGGCGGTCGGCTTCGGCTTCGAGCGCCCGGTCCTGGACGACGGCGATGCCAGACCCCATCGGGTTGCGCACCCTGCCCTGGCGCTGCTGCACCACATGCGCCAATTCATGGCCGAGCAGTTGCTGGCCCGGCGCGGTGTCCGGCTGAAACCGGCCCGGCGCGAAATAGATGTCGGAGCCCAGGGTGAAGGCGATCGCCCCGATCCGCTCCGCCTGCGGCCCGACATGCACCCGCACCGCGGAGAAATCGGCGCCGAGCGCCGCTTCCATCCTGCCGCGCACCGCCTCCGGCAAGGGCCGGCCGCCGCCATTGGCCAGACCGAGCCGCCCCGGATCGACCGGGAACGCATCGCCCGCCCCATGCGGCTGCACCACCGGCGGACGCCCGGCAAAGGCCGGCGCCGGCGGCCCGCGGCTGCATTACTGGCGTACGTCCGGCAAAGGCCGGCACCGGCGGTCGCGGCGGTGCGTGATGCTGCGCCTTGGGCTGCGCCACCGGGCCCAGCGGACGACGCCCGCCGCCGATGAAAAGACCCTGGATCACCTTCGCGGTCATGGTTTGGACCCTCCCGATCCCGATCCCGAGGTCGCGGCGCCATTGCCACCCGCCGGGCCAATCGTGCGACCGGCGGCGCCTTCGGCCTTCCGCTCCGCCCCGGCAGCGTCGGACCGGTCTGCCGAGCCGGTTTTCGCAGTGTCGGCCGATCTATCAGGGATGGCGGCGGGTGCCGCGGACCGGCGCTCGGTGAAGGTGCCGCGCTGCATCGCGGTGCCGCCCATCTGCAATTTCTGCCAGGGCACGAATTTGTCGTCCGGCAGGCCGGCCTGGGCGCGGAACGCCGCGATCGGCTGGTAGGTGCCGGAATAGTTGCTCCACCACGCCATCTCGCCCCGCTCGAACCGGGCGGTGCCGGCATAGACCACCGGCTTCCCACTCGCCATCTGCGCATGCGCGAGCTTGGCGCTGACCAGGAGCGGCCGGTTGTGCGGGGTGTTGCCCTGGACGCGGACGAAGTTGAATGTCCCGCTCGGCGGCAACAGCGTCTGGCGCTGGGCCGAGCGCACCTGAAACCCGCCATCCGGCCGCGCCACCAGCTCTTCGGCGACCGCCCGAGGCGGCGGCGGGGCGCGCAAGACGCGCGCATGCGGCGCGAACATCGCCTCCGCCCCGGCCCGCTGCACCGCATGCGCCGGCGCTGTCCGACCCGGCCAGGCGGGCGGCGGTGGGGCCATCTTCGGGCTGTGCTGACGGCTCATGCCTTCAATCCGGACACATGACCGATAACCAACGGCGTTGCTTATAGCACAACCACAAGGCAAAGCGATGATCGCCGGAAACCTCCGCTTGCCGGCCGCCTAGTTCGGCGAGCAATGCCCGTCGCGCCATTTGCCGTGTTTGGCGTAGCCGGCTGGAACCCAATGCCAACCCCGGCCGCAGCGCCCGTCGATCGGCACGATCGCGGCCACCGGGGCAGCCGCCGCGCGGCGAGGGAGCGGCGGGCCGGCCCCGGCCGCGGCGGAGCTCGCGGCGACAACGCCGAGGAAGATGACGATTGCCGATCGCAACCTAGCCATTTCGAGCCTCCGCCTCTCCTCGCCCTGGTATCTGGCAATCAGCGCGGGGGTGGCCGGCTCGGCTCCGGCGCCTCCGGTGCGGCGTCGATGACGGTCCCGGAAACCGGCTCTACCCAGACCAGATGATCCGAGATTCCTTTGACGCCCGGCACATTCTCGGCCGCGACACGCAGCGCCCCGCGCTCATGCTCGTCGAAGATGACTCCGGCGAGTTCAACGACACCGTCGCTGACGGTGATCGCCAGCCCGGCGCGCGGCGCCCAGTTGGCCTTTTCCAGTTCGGCGAGAATCCGCGCGCGGATGTCGTCGTCGCCGGTAACGGCGGCTTCGCGCGCGTCGAGCGCCCGCCCGAGCGCTGCGAGCAGGTCGGCGCGGCTGACGATGCCGACCAGGGTGCCGTGGTCGATCACCGGCAGACGCTTGACCCGGCGTCGCTCCATCAGCGCGACAATTTCACCGAGCGGCGTGACGGGAGCGACGGCAGCGACCTCGCTGGTCATCAACTCGTCGACCATACGGCCATGGGTCCTGACATATTCACTCGCCATCCGCCCCGGCCCCATCACGAATTCGAGCCACGACCAGCGGTGCTTTTCGGTGGCGATTTCGCTGCGCCGCAACAGATCGCCCTCCGTCAGGATCCCGACCAGCTTGCCGGTTGCATCCACCACCGGCAGGCCGCTGACATTGTTGTCGAGCATCAGCCGGATCGCCTCTCGAATTGACGCCTCGCGCCGGATCGACACGATGTTGCGGGTCATGACGTCCGAGGCCTGCATGCGCTGTCTCCAGTGGCTCGGCAGACTGTGCCGGTCGGCAAGTTGAGCGTCAATCTTTCCGCGCGGCTGAAGCCAATGCGGCAACGCCCGGCAATTCCCGTCCTTCCAGCCATTCCAAAAAGGCGCCGCCCGCGGTCGAGACATAGGAGAGATCGTCGACCAACCCGGCAGCCGTGAGGGCGGCGACCGTGTCGCCGCCGCCGGCGACGCTGCGCAGCAGGCCGGCCCGAGTGAGTTCCGCCGCCTTTTCCGCGACCGCCATCGTGCCCCGGTCGAAGGGCGGCGTCTCGAAGGCGCCGAGCGGCCCGTTCCACACCAGGGTGCGGCCCGCGTCGAGCGCGGCACCGATCCGCGCCACGGTGGCCGGACCGATGTCGAGGATCATCATATCGCTGCCGACCGAGCCGATCGGGACGATGCTCGCGGTAACTCCGCTAACCAGTTCGGCGGCGACGACGGCGTCCTCGGGCAGAATCACCCGGCAGTGACGCTCGGCCGCGAGAGCGAGGATGCGGCGCGCATTTTCCGCCATCTCGCGCTCGCACAGCGAGCGGCCGACGGCAACACCTTGGGCATGGAGCATGGTGTTCGCCATCGCCCCGCCGATCGCCAGCACGTCAACCTTGCCGACAATAAAGCGCAGCAGGTCGAGCTTGGTCGAGACCTTGGCGCCGCCGACCAGCGCCACCACCGGGTGCGCTGGGTGTTCCAGCGCCGCGGCCAGCGCGTCCAGTTCGGCCTGCATCAACCTGCCGGCGGCGGCCGGCAGCAAATGCGCGAGCGCGGCAATCGAGGCATGGGCGCGATGTGCTGCCGAAAAGGCGTCGTCGACATAGACCTCGCCCAACTCGGCCAGTGCTTTCGCAAAATCGATGGAATTTGCCTCCTCGCCCGGATGAAAGCGAAGATTTTCGAGGAGCGCCACCTGCCCCGGTCGGAGCGCGGCGGCAACCCGCCGTGCCGGCTCGCCGATGCAGTCGGTGGCGAACGCCACTTCGCGCCCGCCCAGCGCCTGCCGCAGCGGGGCCAACAGCGGGCGCAGCGACAACGCCGGGTCGGGCCGGCTGTCTGGGCGTCCGAAATGGGACATCACGATGACCATGGCGCCCTTCCCGAGCAACGCCTCGATGGTCGGGGCCAGACGCTCGATGCGGGTCACGTCGGTGACCCTGCCATCCTTGACCGGAACGTTGAGATCGGCGCGCAACAGCACACGCTTGCCGCGGACATCAATGTCGTCGAGGGTCAGAAATTCGGGCATGGGCTCCTCCGGCGGGACGGTCTCTTGCCGCCGATCTTAGCCTTGCCGCAGCGGCCGCGTCTCTATCGGCTGAGTTCGGCAAGCGCGTCACGCATCGGCCCGCTCGACACCATGAAGATGCCGGTAAACGGCGTGTCGAGATCCAGGATCACAAATATCACCGAAGCGATCGACAGGGCCGCCAGCATGATTGTGATGTAGGACAGCGCATTTCTCGGCGCGCTCAACCCAAAGCTGGCGAATACGATAACCAGCCAGAGGGCGAGGAGAATGTAGAACGGCATCGAGATTGAGCTGTGCGCCTCTTCGATCAGCCTCCAGCGGATCCGTGTCAGGCGTTCGAACTGATTCAGGATAACTAGCGCCAGCCGGCGGTGCATCGGGTCTTGCGGCTCGAGCCGGCGCAAATCGACCTCGAGTTCGGGCCAGCATGTCTCCCAGACTGGTGCTTTCGATCGAGTTCTCCGACGGCGGCGGCGACACCTGTCTGGGATAGTAGTCGCCGGCAGGCTTGGGCTCCTGCGTCCAAGTCGAGGCAATCGCCGCGGCGGTGTAGCTGCGCAGCAATGTGCGCGCTGCGTCGGTTTCGCTGCCGAACTGACGCAGCGACCGGTCGAGCTGGATCAGCTGGATGGCAAACCCGCGCAAATCATTGTCGACGGTATCGAACGACGCCTTGCCAGAGCTGGTCAGCAACCCGAGCACCAGGGCGGCAAACGTCACCAGCATGGTGACGACGAGCCGGATCAGGTCGGTCGTCTCCTGGCTGCGGTGACGCTCGGACAGCAAAGGCCGCACGAACACGCCGAGAGCGCTGCCACACAGCAGGATCAGCAGCAGAACCATGGCGTCGGACAGCTCGCTCATAACCCCTCATCCTCATGCACCTGGCCGAACGCGACGCCATCACCGATCTGTAGCCCGGCGGCAGATTTGCGGTAATCTCGTCCCGGCGGCTGAGGACCGGTTTGCGGTTGTCGCGGATCATTGTCGAAAACCGTTGCGCCGGCCGCAATCGGCAGGATCGCGATCCGCCAGGCGCCGGCGCAACCGCGGTAGCGGCCAACCGCCGCCTTGAGCAGGCCCGAGGAGCACCGATGATCAAGACAATTCTCGTCCCGGCCACTGGCAGCGATGCCGACACCGCGGTATTCGCCTCGGCGCTTGCCGTCGCCCGCCGCTTTGACGCCCATCTCGACATTCTTCATACCCGTGTCGATTCGGCAGCGATAGCGGCCAGCATGGCCTCGGACGGCGGCGGAGCGACAATGGTTGGCGGCCTCGTCGAACGGCTCGACGAGGAAGCTGCGCGGCGCGAGACGCAGGCAAGACAGATGTTCGACCAGTTCTGCGCCCGCGAGGGGCTGGCGATCGTCGATACCCCGCCCGGCCCCTCGGGCCCGACCGCGCAGTGGACGCGGCAAATCGGAGCCGAGGCCTATTGGGTCCCCGAGCGTGGGCGAGCCGCCGATCTGATCATCATCGGCCGCCCTGCCGACGGCGAAGGCATAGCGCCGGAGACGATCGAGGTGGCGCTGCTCGACAGCGGCCGCCCGATAATGATCCCGGCCGGGGCGGCGATGATCGCATTGCCCGAGACGATCGTTATCGCCTGGAAGGCGACGCGCGAAGCCGCCCACGCGGTAACCGCGGCATCGCCGTTTCTGGCGCTCGCCAAACGGATCTTGATCCTGACCGTGGCCGAAGCCGACAATCTATCGAGCGAGGAGGGCAGCCAGCTGATGGCCAACCTGCGATGGCGAGGTATCGAGGTCCAGGCGAGCCGGCTGGAGCCCGACGAGCGCAGCCCGGCGGACAGTCTGCTCGCCGTCGCCGCCGAGCACCAGGCGCTACTGGTGATGGGCGGATACGGCCACAGTCGGCTTCGCCAGTGGGTCTTTGGCGGCTTTACGCGGCACGTGCTGCAAACCGCGGCTGCGGTACCGGTTTTGATCGCCCACTGAGCCCGCCTGCATTTACCCGGCAATTCGATGGCAATTCACTGGCCGGCCCGCCGCCACAACCATGACGACGCGATGCGCGAAGGGGAGCGGCGCCAACCAGAGTCCGGTGAGGACCGAACGATGCCTCCGGCCCTCGCTCGCCAAGGACGACGCAGCGGCGAAGAAACCATCCCTGGCGGCAGTTCGTTTCCTTTTCACAATCCGCTTATCAGGAGGGCCACATGGCGCCCAGAATCGTAGTCGGGCTGTTCGAGTCAAAAGGGATCGCCGAGGACGCGCGCAACCGGCTCGAGACAGAGGGGGTTCCCGCGAGCGACATCAGCCTCAAGGTGCTCCGCGAGCGCAGCCCGCTTCCCTCGACAATGGAGCCCGAGGTCGAAGCGTCATTTCTCAGTCCGGTTATTCTGGGCAACTTTCGCGAATCGTTCGTCCAATACATCCGCAATGGCGAGACTATTGTCTGCGTCCTGGCGGCCGAGGATGAACGGGTTGAACTGGCTGTCGACACGCTGAAGCAATATGCTCCCCTGGAGGTGGCGATCGCCTTGCCTTCCGACGATCGCAGCACCATGACGATTGACCTGCGGTAGCAGCGATTTCTTACGGAGGACAGCAGTCCAGATGCTTACGATCAGACTGGAAAAGCTCGCCTTTATCATCGAGAAAGCCCGAGAGTTCGACGCCGAGGTGGCCGCCGATCCGGATGAGACGGAGGGCTCCAATCCCGCTGACGACGACGAACGAGAAATCCTGCAGGACACCCCGGACAATTCGACCGCACAGGAGCTGCGCGACGCGATCGACGGGTTGAATGTCGACGAACGCGAAGAGCTGTTGGCGCTAATGTGGCTGGGGCGCGGCGATTTCGACGCCCAGAGCTGGCCCGAGGCGCTGCAGCAGGCGCGGGAAACCCGCACGGCGAGCGAAACTGGCTATCTTCTGGGCACGCCGCTGCTATCCGATTACCTGGAAGAGGGCGTCTACGCGCTCGGCCTGTCGCTCGAGGGGCTCGAGCGCGGCTGAGGGAAGACCTGCCGGGCGGGCATGATGCCCTATGCCAGCACATCGGAGCTGCCGCCAGCGGTGCGCCGATTGCCGCCGCATGCCCAGGAGATCTTTCTGTCCGCGTTCAACGGCGCTTGGCAGAGTTACACCGACCGCAGTCCGAATGCCCAAGAAGCGACCGCCTTTCGGGTTGCCTGGGTGGCGGTCAAAAAGCGCTATCGCAAAGCAGGCGGGGTTTGGCTCGCACGGGATAGGTAACGGCCGGATCGGAAGAGAGCCATGTCGCAACCAGCAGCAAAGCCGGCCGAAGCCGATCATTCGGACGCGATCAGCGTATCGGCCGGCACCGACCTCGTCGAATGGTATTTCGCGCAGGGCTGGACTGACGGGCTGCCGGTGGTGCCGCCGACCCGCGAGCGGGTCGGCGAATTCGTCGCGGCGCTTGGCGGCGAGCCGAATTTGGTCGAATGCAAGGTGCCGCCGCGCCACGGCCGCCTTAGCCGCGAGGTGCTCGCGATCAACATGGTTATGGCCGGGTGCAAGCCCGAATACGCGCCGGTAGTGCGCGCCGCGATATTGGCGCTGACAGCAAAGGCATTCAACTTGAACGGGGTGCAGGCGACGACGCATATGGCCGCGCCGTTGCTCGTCGTCAACGGCCCGCTCGCGGGCGCCATCGGCATGAACGGCGATTGCAATGCGTTTGGCTCGGGCAACCGCGCCAACGCGACGATCGGGCGGGCATTGCGCCTGGTAATGCTCAATGTCGGCGGCGGCAGGCCGGGCGATCTCGACAAGAGCACATTGGGCCATCCGGGAAAATACAGCTATTGCGTCGCCGAGAACGAGGCGGCGAGCCCGTGGGCGCCGTACCATGTCGAAAAGGGCTTCGGCCCCGACAATTCGACGGTCTTCGTCCTGGCGGCCGAGCCGCCGCATAGCGTCACCAACCATGTCGCCAACGACCCCGAGGGCATCCTCGACAGCATCTGCTCGGCGATGAGCACCATCGCCAACAACAATGCGGTGTCGAGCGGGCATTGCGCCGTGATCATCGGCCCCGAGCATGCCCGCACCATCGCCGGCAAAGGCTGGACCCGACACGACGTGCGCAGCTATTTGCACATGAACGCCTACAATCTGTTTTCCGAACTGACCTTCAACGAGCGCTACGGCAAGATCTACAACCGCAACCTGCCGAAATGGTACAAGCGCGATCAGGATGCGCGTATCCCGGTCGTGCCGAGCCCCGACCATATCCACCTGTTTGTCGTCGGCGGCGAGGCCGGCCGGTTTTCCGCCTTCATTCCCGGCTGGGGGCATATGTCGGCGCCGGTGCTGCGGGGCATCGAGAGCGGTGCGAGGCCGGGCGCCGAGCCGATCTGCGTCGACGGCACCTGTTATCTTTGAAGGATTTCTGCGATGAGCAATGAACCGGATGCAGTCGTGTTTGATCCCCGCGGGATGGTCGAAGCGGAGCGAGTGGCGCTGTCGCCGCGCGCCCGCGATCTGAACGGACTGCGGCTCGGCGTGCTCGACAACACCAAATGGAACGCCAACCGCCTGCTGCGCAAAACCGCGGCTCGGCTCGGCGCGCAGCTCTCGCTCGCGGCAGTCAATTACTATCGCAAGGAGAGTTTTTCCAAGGACGCCGAGCCGGCGCTGATCGAGGCGATCGCCGCCGACAACGACATCGTGTTGACCGCCATCGGCGACTGAGGCTCATGCACCTCGTGCTGTACGCATGATGCGGTTTGCCTCGAAGCCATCGGCCGGCCGACGGCGGTTGTGGTTACCACCGAATTTCTTCACGAAGCCGAAACCCAGCGCGACGCGCTCGGCATGCCCGATCTCGCCCCGGTGGTCATCGACCACCCGCTCAGCACCCTGACCGACGACGAGATCGACCGCCGGGCCGAGCAGGCCGCCAGCCAGTGCATGGCGGTCTGGCTCGGGAAATGAAGCGCTGCCGGCGACTCATCATGCAGGAGCAATCAGCCAGAGCTTTACCCGCTCTCAGCCCTTCGCCGCATCGAGCGAGGGAAGCCGGTAGCGCTCATCCGGATCGTCCCAGCCTTTGAATTTGGGGGTTCGTTTTTCGGCGAAGGCGGCGCGCGATTCGATCAGGTCGCTCTTGGCGCCGTGCTCGTGCAGCGCGCCCGCCAGGCGCTGCAATTCGGGCCCCGGCACCGGGCGCATATGGCGCATCATGTGGACGGTGTTGACCCGCGAGGCCGGCGGCAGGGTCAACAGATGCTGGGCCATCGCCAGCGCGCTCGGGATCAATTCTTCGGCCGTCGTCAGACGGTTGAGAAAGCCGACCTGGTAGAAACGCTCGGCGGTGAAGCGAAAGCCGAGCGCCATCTCCATCGCGATCGGATAGGGTAGATTGGCGATATGGCCGTGATTATAGCCGCCGAGCAGCCATCGCTTGGCTTCGGATACCTCAAACACCGCTTCGTGCACCGCCACGCGCAGATCGGTGCGCTCGACCAGCATAAAACCGCCGCCCATCGCATAGCCGTTAACCGCGGCGATGACCGGTTTTTCGAGAGCCCCGGACATGAACGGGTCTTCGATCGCCGGGCGCCGCCCGCCGGGCGTGCCGGCCTGCAAGGATTCCTTCATGTCTTCGCCGGCGCAGAATGCCCGGCCGGTGCCGGTGAAGATCGCGACCTCGAACTCGTCGCTGCGGCGGAATTCGCTCCAGGTCTCGGCCAGGCGCGTGCGCAGTTCGTGACTGAGCGCATTCAACCGCTCCGGCCGGTTCATCCGCACCACCAGTATCTGTCCGTGACGCTCGGTCTCGACGACGGCCATGTTTTCCTCTTCGCGACGGTTGGTACCACAGGCTAACCGAGGCTACCATTCCTGCTCCGCCAATCAAACCGTGCCGAGAAGAGGGGTTGAGCAATGGGTCAGCAGATCGAAAGGCTGGCGCAATTTGTCGCGCAAATACAATGGGAGGATATTCCCGAAACGGTGCAACGCCATGCCAAGTTGGTGCTGCTCGATACCTTTGGGGTCATTCTAGCCGGCAGCGAGCGGCCTGAGGTGCGGCAATTGTGCGAGCGGCTGGCCGGGACCGCCGGCGCCGGCGCGACCGTGTATGCCCGTGGCTGGCCGACGCAAGATCCGCGAACAGCGGCGCTGCTGAACGGCATCGCCGGCCGCTCGATCGAGCTGTGCGAAGGGCTGCGCTTTGTCTCAGGTCAGGCAGCGATGCAGGTGCTGCCCGGGGTGTTGGCGGTCGGCGAGCATGCCGGTGCCTGCGGCCGCGATATGATGGCTGCCCTGGTGCTCGGCTATGACGTCGCGGCGCGGCTGTCCGGCGGGTTCATCCCACGGCCGTTGGCGCATCAGAACGGACAGGTGTCGCTGCTGGCGGCGGCGGCGGCCGGAGCGCGCCTGCGCGGTCTCGAAGCCGCCGGCATCAGCCGCGCCATGCGCGTTGCCACCACTTTGCTGCTGACACCAAGCTACACCAATGCGGTCGCCGGGGCCACCGCGCTAAACCTTGCCGGCGGTATGAGCGGCGTTGCCGCGGCGCTGGCGCCCGAACTCGCCCTCGCCGGGTTCGAGGCGCAGCCGGATGCCATCGAAGAGGCGCTGGGACAGCTCGTCGGCGGGGGGTTCACCGCTGAAGGCGTACTCGACAACCTCGGCTCGACTTGGCACATCACGCGCAACTACTTCCGCCTCTACGCCTGCTGCAACCCGATCCATCCGGCGCTCGATTGTCTGGCGGCAGCGCTCGCGGAATTGCGCCCGTCACCAGATCAGGTGGCGCAGGTAGACGTCGCGACCTATCGTTTCGCCTCGGTCATGAAGAACCCGGATCCACCCAATTATTTCGCCTCCAAATACTCATTGCCGCATGCCGCCGCGACGATGATCGTGCGCGGTCATGCCGGGTTTGCCGCGCTCGACGATAGCGCCTTGGGCGATCTTGCGATTGCCGCCCTGCGCCATCGCGTGCGGGTCAGCGAAGACCCGGCGATGAGCGCGCTGGCGCCGCGGCTGAAGCCCGCGCGGGTGACGGTGACGCTCACCGACGGCCGCCAGGCAACGCATTCCTGCGACAGCCATCGTGGCGATTTTCAGCAGCCCTTCGCCGAGTCGGAGATCCGCGCGAAATTCCGCGAACTTGCCAGCATCGTGCTGACGCAAGAAGGGGTGAGCTGCGTCGAGCACGCGCTCGATCACTGCGAAACGTGGACCAGCCTTACCGACCTGACGGCGCTGCTGCGCCGCCACGGCCGCCCCTGACTTTCGACTGTCCGGTCGCCGTGACCCTGGCGTGCGATCAAGGGAGGAATGGCGACTGACCAACCGCTGGATTGGGCTTCGCCTCGCCGTCGTCGCGGCTCTCGCTAGCCGATCCGGCAACGCGCTGTCCGAACGCCCTGAGAAAGGTGTCGACCGCACTTTCGGCGACCTCGTCTATGCTGGGCTCACCGGTCTCGGGTTCGAGGCGGAGCAAATGGCGCAGCTGGATTTCGCCGCGCACCAGCCCGACGAATTGCTCGGCGGCGAGCCGGGTGTCGGGCAGCGCCAGCGTGCCCGCCGTGACGGCGCTTCCCATGAAGGCCTCGATCTGGGCGAGATTGCGCTCGGGTCCGGCATGCCAGAACACCTCGCCTAGCACCGGGAAGCGGGTGACCTCGCCTAATATGATGCGATGCAGCGCGATTGCATCGGGGGACAGCAGCAGCGCGAGAAAACGGCCGGCCAGCGCGGTTAGCGAGGCGCGGACCTGGCATGGGTCGAGCTCGCTGATCGAGAGGCCGGCGAAGCGGCTCTCGCATTCCCGCCCGATTACCGCGCCGAACAGCACCTCCTTGCCGGCGAAATGAGCATAGACCGTCGCTTTCGACACACCCGCCTCGCGCGCGATGGTATCCATGCTGACAGCGCCGAACCCATTTGCCAGAAAGCTGCGTTTGGCAGCGGCGAGGATACTCTCGGCTTTGCCGCCCAGTGACGCCTCGTTGTACTCGCTGCGCTGCATCATCCGCTCCTGGGCCGACGCGCCAATCGCCTGGGCGTGCAGGCTTGACAAGACCTATCGAAGCCCTAGTTTGAACGCAACAGTGAACTGAACGGTTTAGTTCAGGCGAGGATGCGCAGGAAGATCGTGATTGCCGCCGTGGCGCTGGCCTTGGCGCTCGGCGGCTATGGTGGCTGGTATTGGTGGACCGAGCTGCGGTTTTACCAGTCGACCGACGACGCCTATATCGCCAGCGACGTCTCGGTGATCAGCCCGAAGATCGAGGGCTACATCAAGGAGGTGCGGGTCCGCGAGAACCAGGCCGTCAAGAAGGGAGCGGTGCTGTTCGTCATCGACGACAGCGATTTTGCCGCGAAACTCGCCCAGGCCCAGGCCGCGGTGGCGACCGAGGAAGCGGCGGTGGCGACCTATGGCAGCCGGCTCGATCTGCAGCAGGCAATGATTGCCCAGGCCCAGGCGACGGTCGAATCGGCCGAGGCCGACCTGACCCGCACCCAGCAGGATTACCAACGCTACCGGGCGCTGATGACCACCGACTTTGCCAGCCGGCAGCGCTTCGAGCAGGCCCAGGCCGATGCGCGCAAAGCCGAGGCCGAGACGGCCAAGAGCCAGGCGGCGCTGGCTGCGGCAAAAAGCCAGCTCGGCGTGCTGGGCTCGCAGCGGCAGGAGGAAGCCGCGAAGCTGCAACAGGCTCGCGCCAACCTCGCGCTTGCCCAAAACAATGTCGACAGCACGGTGATCCGCGCGCCGGTGTCCGGCATCGTCGGCAATCGGGCCGGCCAGGTAGGCCAATACGTCAAGCCCGGCACCGAGCTGTTGTCCCTGGTGCCATTGCCGCGGGTCTATGTCACCGCCAACTTCAAAGAGACGCAGCTGACGCGGATGCGGCCGGGACAACGCGCCGAGGTTTCGGTCGATGCCTATCCGGGTCACCCGCTTGCGGGCCGGATTGATAGCTTTGCTCCCGCCAGCGGCGCCGAATTCAGCCTGTTGCCGCCCGACAACGCAACCGGCAACTTTACGAAGATCGTTCAGCGCGTGCCGGTACGGATCGCCTTGCCGCGACAAGATCCACTCGCCCGGCTGCTGCGCCCGGGCCTGTCGGTCACGGTCAGCGTCGACACCCGCGACCAGGGCGAGACCGTCGCAGGCGACGGCATCGTCGGCACCGCGGAGGCCAAGCCGGCCGGTTCGGGAGCGACGGAGCCGCGATGAGCTGGGCGCCAGCGCTTTGGCGGTCGGGTAGCGCGCGGCGCACGCCGCTAGCGCTCCCCCCGGCAGCGGCGCCCAAGCCGAAGCCGGCGACCGCAGCCCCTTCGGCCCAGCCTGAGCGCCAGCCGAGCCTGCGTGACTGGTTCGGCGTGCTCGCCATGGTCTTCGGCCTGTTCATGGCGATCATGGACGTGCAGATCGTGACCAGTTCGCTGACCCAGATCCAAGGCGGCCTGTCGGCCAGCCCCGACGAGATCAGCTGGGTGCAAACCGCCTATCTGATCGCCGACGTGGTGATGGTCCCCTTGTCGGGAACCCTGTCGCGGCTGCTGTCGACCCGGGTATTGTTTGTGTCCGCGGCGCTCGGTTTCACCGCGGCGAGCGCGATGTGCGCCACCGCAACCAGCCTCGGCCAGATGATTGCCTATCGCGCATTGCAAGGATTCAGCGGCGGCGCGATCACGCCGACCGTGTTTCCGGTCGTCTACACCAAATTCCGGGCGCCGCAGCTGACCACAGTAATGGTGCTGATCTCACTGATCCTGAACCTCTCCTCCACCCTGGGCCCAACGATCGGCGGTTTCTTGACCGACACCTTCTCCTGGCGCTGGCTGTTTCTGGTTAACATCGTGCCCGGTATCGCGGTCGCGATCGCGGTATGGCTGCTGATCGACATCGATAAGCCCGAGCCCTCTTTGTTGCGCCACTTCGATCTGAGCGGGCTCGTGTTGATGGCGCTGTTTCTCGGCTGCCTCCAATACGCGCTCGAAGAAGGTCCACGCTGGGATTGGCTCCAGGACAATTCGATTTTCGCCGCCGTGATCGTATCGGGCGTCGCCTCCACCCTGTTCTTCTGGCGCGTTTTGACGTATCGCCAGCCGATCGTCGACGTGCGCGCCTTCCTCGACCGCAATTTCGCGATCGGCTCGTTCTACACCTTCGTGATCGGCACCGGCCTTTATGGCGCGACCTATTTGGTGCCGCTGTTTCTTGCGCAGGTGCGCGGCTACAACAGCCTGCAGATCGGCGAGACGGTCGTCGTCACCGGGCTGGCGCAAATGGCGATGGCGCCGTTCACCACTTTCATCGCGCGCAAGCTCGATCTGCGGATCATGCTGGCGATCGGCATGGGCGTTTTCGCCCTGGCGATGTACCTGACCGCCGGTCTGACCAATCAAGCGAGCTTTGGCGAATTGCTGCTGCCACAGGCGCTGCGCGGGTTCGCGCTGATGTTCTGCTATCTGCCGGCCAATCTGTTGGCGCTCGGCACGACGCCGCCCGACAAGCTGAAAAACGCCGCCGGGCTCTACAATCTGACCCGCGATCTCGGCGGTGCGATCGGGCTCGCCGTGCTCGGTACGGTCCTGAGCAATCGATTGGACTTCCATTGGAACCGGCTAATCGAGGACATCAACCCGGCACGACCGGCGGTGCAGCATTTTCTCGACATGCAGACCGGCCGGCTTGGCAATCTGGTGCAGGGGGACCCGCATCGCGCAGCGGTCGAATTGCTCGCCAACATGGTGCAGCGCGAGGCCCTGGTGATGAGCTTCAACGATGCGCTGATGCTGCTGGGTAGCATCTTCGCCATTGCCCTGGTGCTGATGCCTTTGGTCAAGCGCCCGCGCACCGTGCTCACCGCCGACCGCCATTGAACGTCGCGGCTTGACCCCTCCGGTGCGGAGCGGCAAGGATTGGCTGGATTGCGGCCAGCGAAGGCGGCCGCATGACAGGGCCTGCCTCCCATGACCCACCAGATCGAGCCGGCGCGCAAGCCCGCGTCCGAGCGCCGCCCGGCCCTGCTCGGGACCGCCTCCATCGCCGCGGTGAGACGCCGCATCGCCCCGCTCATGGCCTGGGCGCGGCTGAGCAAGGGGTCACTCCGATTTGGCCAGGCCGATGCGGCGGTGGCGCTCGACCCGCCGAGCCGCGGGCTGCTCTGGCATACCTTGGTCGAGATGATTTCGGCGATCGGCGTCTTGGCCATGGCGGATGGGCCGCTCGAAGCAGGATTGGCGGCGCTGGCCTCGCTCGCCGAGCGGATGCGGGCCGAAATCGTCTCGGTCCCGCCGCGGGCCGTGGCTTCGCCCGGAGGCGAACCGCCGCAGATCTTCCTGCTCGAAATCCTGCAGCACGATCTGCAGCCATGCCTCGGGCGCTGGCAGGCTCGGCTCGAAGCCTGGTGTGCGACCGGACGCCGCCAAGCCGACTGGCCGCTGCGCGAGAGCTGCCGGGGCGATCTCTCGCGCACTCGAGAACGCCTGGTCGAGCGAGCGTGGCAGCTCGGCATGGCACTGAGCCTGCCGGGTCTCGAGCGGCTGCTGCCCGAGCGGCCTACAGTGGTTCCGGTCCTGACCTCGCCCGCGGAATTGGCAATCACGGAGGCAGCCGCCGCCACGCCCGCGATCGCTGCGGCGCTGACGCCTGGCTGGCAGATTTATGTCGAGGCGGCGACCCGCATCCCGGCGCGCGGCCCGGTGACCGGCCCGGGGGCCATCGGTGAAGCGATCGCCTCGCTCGACATGCTCGCCGAGGAGATCCGCGCCGGGCTCAAGGCGATGCCGGCGCCGGAGGGTGGGGCCGACGGCTTGCAGGCGCTCGCGCTCGACCTGTTGACCGAGGGCATCGCGCCATTCTTGGCGGAATGGCGCCCGCGCTGGCGCAAGTTTGCGGCCTCGGGGCGCCCCGAGGCGAAATGGGGCCGGACCGAGGCATGCCGAGCGGCATTAGAGACAACCTGCACGCGCTCCCTGCCGATCATCCGTGCGCTCGGCCGCAAAGTCGGCGCCCCGCCCCTGCCCGAGCTGAGGGACCCCGCCGCCTCCACCGAGGACGAGGCCCCACTTCAGCTGCCGCCGCCGCTCGCCACCCGGCCATGAAGCCAGTCCTCGACCAGCCGGCGGGCGATCGAGTCGAGGCGCGGCAGACGGAACGCGTCGTCGTCCTGATGCGATAACAACCAGTCGCGCTCGACCCAGCGCGCGTCCTCGAGTTCGCCGAGATCGACGGTAATCTCGGTGGTCAGCGCGTGCGCGTGAAACCCCAGCATGATGTTGGCCGGGAACGGCCAGGGCTGCGAGGAATGGTAGTCGACCGCTCCCACCTCGATGCCGCTCTCTTCACGCACCTCGCGGGCGACCGCCTCTTCGAGGCTCTCGCCCGGCTCGACAAAGCCGGCGAGGGTCGAATACATGCCGGGCGGGAAGTGCCGCGAACGGCCCATCAGCGCGCGCTCGCCCTGGGTCACCAGCATGATCACGGCGGGATCGGTGCGCGGGAAATGCATGGTGTTGCAGGCAGGGTCGGCGCAGCGCCGCACATGCCCGGCCTCTTCGCTGCGAGTCGGGTTGCCGCACAGCCCGCAAAAGCGGTGGCGAGCATGCCAGTAGAGGATCGCGCGGGCCAGCGCCAACAATGCCGCCTCGCGCCGGTCGAGCCGCCCGCCGAGCTGCCGCAGATCGGCAAACCGCACACCGGCCTCTTCGATGCCGCCCGCCGCGAGGGCCGGCGAGCGCAGCATATCGAGCGGCGCCTCGGCCGCCGACAGATCGAGCGCAAAATGCGCGTGCTCCTCGATGACCCCGATAAACACCAGTTCGCCGCGACCGAGCCGTTCCTCGCTGGCGACATCATCGCCGATCAGCGTGGCTAGCGCGCTCCACCCCAGCACGATGGCGCGCGGCTCGCAGCCGTCGATCTCGACGACCAGGTTCTGGTTGCGCCATACCGGGACAAAGAGGCTCGCCGGGTCGCCGAGGCGCTCGCCGATCCAGCCATTGTCGCGGCGGCGCAAGCCGGCCCGCTCGAAGCCAGGTGCAGCATAATAATTGTGCGCTCTCATGATGCCTAGAGTGGCACATCCGCGGTCACAGCGGCAAGCTGTGCGCGGCCTCATGGCGCGGCGAGACGGCCTCGATCTCCCGACGCGTCTGACTCATCTGAGCGGCGGAGTTCTTCCTTCGGATCGCGCGGCATACGCGCCGGGGGGCCGTCCGCCGCTTCAACGCGACGACTTAAGGTGAGCCGTAAGTGGCGTTGACGAGATCAGCCGGCCTGCGTTCGAGCGCGGCGTGGCAGAAAATGGCGATGAAGTCGATGCGGCCGGACGTTGCGAACAGCTCGCGCAGGGCTTCGGCATAGCCCGCCCGTACCGGTGTCGATCGCTCATCTATCCCGCCCGACGGCGCCAGGATCTACATCGGCGATCTCGAAGCTTGCCCCCGGGACGACGGCGGCTGATATAGTGGGGTGGGAGCCCGGAGGCGGACAGGCCTCTCGCCAACCCGGTCAGGTCCGGAAGGAAGCAGCCGTAACGAGTGCCGGCCTGGGTCGTTCACCGGTCTCCCACCACCCTGCCGCGGCGCGGAACGAGGTGGCTTCGACGTCTATGCCTAGCCGGTCACCCTTCGACCATGTTGGGTTGGTGCTAGTCGACTTACGTCACTATGAATTTTGAGTTCGATTGGTAACTTGCTGCGCAAGGCGCCCGCGACCGCCTGGTCCGAGCCGGCTTCGACATCTTTTTGAATGTCCGAACGATAACTCCAAGCCCAGCTCCTGAAACTCTTCTGTATCGGGCAGACCTGTGGAGTTTCGGGCGCCGGCAGCGGGAGGCTCGCGCCGGGAGATCTGCTCTCACATAGCGGCCGGAGCGGCACATGATCGCCGATGCGGCCAATGATGACCCCGCCCGCCATGTTCATCTTGCGTTTCGCGCTGCCGCCGGTGCGGTGAGTGCGATCGATGCGGTACTGCTTTCGGCCTTCAAGAACAGGATGCTCGGCGACGACGGTGCCGAGATCGAGGATGCGGATCAGATCGGGAAGCTGCTGGACCTCGACAACCCGGCGAGTGCGGTCGGGCACGCTGTAGTAATTGCCGCCGATGGCGACGAAGCCATCGTGGCTGACACGCCGTTCGAGCTTGAGCACGGCGTCGAAGCGATGCTCGGGCAGCGTCTGCAGTTCGGGCTGCTCGTCGGCGAAAGCCTCGGCGACGATGCGCTGGGTGGTGCCGTGGATGCGGACATTGGCCACGGTATCGAGCCATTCGGTGAGCTGCGCGTTGAGATCTTCGAGATTGCGGAAGCTGCGACCGAGAAAGAAGTCCTGGCGGATATAGCTGAACGGCCGCTCGACTTTCCCTTTTGTCTTCGCCCGGTAGGGCCGGCATGCACGCGGCTGAAAGCGATAATGCTGTGCCAGCGCGAGCAGCGAGCGATTGTAGGCGATGTGGCCCTGATCGTCCTCGCCGGTCACCGCCGTCTTCATGCGGTCGTAGAGGATCTCGATCGGCACGCCGCCGATCGCCTCGCAAGTGGGGGTCCAGCGCAACCGCTGCGGCCGGTGGCCCTGGATTCCCGCTTTCGCGGGAATGACGGTTCAATTCGGTCGGAAACTGCTCTAAAAGACCTGATTAACCTAGCGCCTCGCCGCAGCAGCATCATGCTAAAATGCGCCGATGCCGAGCGACGTGATCGATCTGCGGGATTTCTACCTGACAGGGTTGGGACAGGTGGCGCGCCGCATGATCCGCCGCGCGATCCGCCGGATCTGGCCTGATCTGCGCGGTCTGAGGCTGCTCGGTATCGGTTATGCGACGCCGTTCCTCTCCGCTGTTTCGTCCGAGACCGAACGCACCGCAGCCCTGATGCCGGCCACGCAAGGGGTGCTCGGCTGGCCGCCCGACGGGCGCAATCTCGTTGCCCTCGCCGACGAGGGCGAATTGCCTTTTGCCGATTATTCGATCGACCGGGTGCTGTTGGTGCACGCGCTCGAATGGAGCGAGCCCGCCGAACCGATGCTAAAGGAGATTTGGCGGGTGCTCGCTGGCGGCGGGCGGTTGCTGGTCGTCGCTCCCAACCGGCGCGGCATCTGGGCGCGGCTCGACCGCACCCCGTTCGGCTCCGGCCGGCCCTACACGATGGCGCAACTTTCGCATCTTTTGCGCGAGGAATTGTTCACCCCGGTCACGACCGACACCGCGCTGTTCATCCCCCCTGCCCGCGAGCGGGTGATGCTGCGCTCTGCGCCGGCCTGGGAGCGGATCGGCAAGCGCTGGTTCCCACGCTTTGCCGGGGTCGTGCTGATCGAGGCGACCAAGCAGATTTATGCCAAGCCGATGGTCGCGCGCGCGACCCGCCGTCGCCTCGTCTACGCCCCGGCGACGCATGGGCTGTCGCACCGCGAGGGACTCTAGGCCGCGCCCTACCCTCTCCGTCCCCCTGACAGAACAAAGACCCCCTGCTCGGCTAGCAGATTGGCAAGACCGCCATGCGGATGGAGCGCGTAGGGCCGGCCGTGCCGGTCCAAGGTCACGCTGCGCTCGACGGTGACCCCGAGTTCGTCGCACAGCGCGACAAAGTCTCGGATCGTACACAGATGGATGTTCGGGGTCTCGTACCAGGGAAGCGCGAGCAGGTCCGACATCGGCATCCGGCCGCGCAGCAGCAGGTGCAGGCGAACCCGCCAGAAGCCGAAATTCGGGAACGAGACGATCGCACGCCGGCCGATGCGGACCAGCGCCTCGATCACCCGGCGCGGCTGCCGTGTCGCCTGCAAGGTCTGGCTCAGCACGACGACGTCGAAGGCGCCTTGCGGATAGGCGACGAGGTCGCGGTCGGCGTCGCCCTGAATGACCGACAGACCGTGGCCGACGCAGGCATTGACACCGGACTGGCTCAGCTCGATGCCGCGCCCATCGACCTGCTTGTACCGCGCCAGATAGGCCAACAGCGCCCCGTCGCCGCAGCCGATGTCGAGCACCCGCGCGCCGGGCTCGATCATTTCGGCGATTAGCCGAAGATCTTGCCGCAGTTCGCCCGCCGTCGCCGTCTTGGACCCCGACCGCGTTTCGGCTTCAGCCAGGCTCAGGGATGCCGCCATCGCCGCCCCGACGTCAGCGGGTCAGCCCGCGATGCTCGGCGCAGCCGGCCAGAAAGCCGCGCAGGGTCTCGAACAGCTCGGGCTCGTGCAGCAGAAAGGCGTCATGCCCGTTTTCGGTCGCGATCTCGACAAAGCTGACATTGGCCGCCACCGCATTCAGCGCGTGCACCAGTTCGCGGCTTTCCGAGGTCGGGAACAGCCAGTCGCTGGTAAACGAAATCACGCAAAAGCGCGAGCGGGTGTCGGCGAACGCGCTCGCCACCGTGCCGCCATGCTCCGCCCCGAGATCGAAATAATCCATCGCCCGGGTGATGTAGAGGTAGGAATTGGCGTCGAAGCGGTCGACAAAGGTGCTGCCCTGATGCCGCAGATAGCTCTCGACCTGGAAATCGGCATCAAAGCCGTACGTCACCGCGCGCCGGTCCTGGAGGTTACGCCCGAATTTGCGGTGCAGCGCAGCCTCCGACAAATAAGTGATGTGCGCCGCCATGCGGGCGACGGCGAGCCCGCGTGCCGGTTTGCGCCCGAGGGCCAGATAACGTCCGCCGCACCAGTCGGGATCGGCAATGATCGCCTGGCGCCCGACCTCGTGAAAGGCAATGTTCTGCGCCGAGTGGCGCGACGCGGCGGCGATCGGCACCGCGGAAAACACGCATTCGGGATAGCTTGCGGCCCACTCCAGCACCTGCATGCCGCCCATCGAGCCACCGATTACGCAGAACAGGCTGTCGATCCCGAGATGTTCGAGCAGCAGCTTTTGCGCGCGCACCATGTCGCGAATGGTGATCACCGGGAACGACAGGGCCCAGGGCTCGCCGGTCTCCGGGTCGGCATCCTGTGGCCCGGTGGTCCCCATACAGCCGCCTAGCACATTGGCGCAGATCAGGAAGTAGCGCTCGGTGTCGAGCACGCCGCCCGCGCCGATCAGGGTTTGCCACCAGCCGGGCTTGCCGGTGATCGGGTGCGGGTCGGCGGCATACTGGTCCCCGGTCAGCGCGTGGCAGACCAGGATCGCGTTCGACCGCGCGGCGTTGAGGGCGCCGTAAGTCTGATAGGCGATCGTGAACGGCCCGAAATCGACGCCGCAATCGAGCCGCAGCGGGTGGCGCACCAGCAGCCGATGGCCGGGCCAATCCTGGTCCGAACGCGAACGCGGGCGGGACGATGATATGGTCTGCACAAAATCTCTCTGCACCCGGTTGCGCGGCAGCCCTCCGCATTCGGGGCGGACGATCTGCGGTGTCGATTGGGGCCGCTAGCTACGGATCGCAGACCGGGCCTGTCAACGTTTTCTTTGATTTCGGCTGATCGGGCTTCTACTACTATCGCTTCCCGAGCATGAACGAGACCATGTCCACTACCCCGCCCGATCTGGCAGATTTGCGCCGGCATATCGACGAGATTGACGACCGGCTGCACGAGCTGCTGATCGAGCGGGCTGAGATTGTCGGCGAGGTGGCGGTCAGCAAGAAAATCAACCGGAGAGATGGGGATATAGCGTTCTACCAGCCCGCGCGCGAGGCTCAGATTCTGCGCCGGCTCGCCGCCCGGCATCGCGGCGCGCTGCCATTCGCCAGCGTTGTGCGGATCTGGCGCGAGCTGCTGTCGGCGACCGTCCGTCTCGAAACCCCGTTTGCGGTTGCGGTGTGCGCTCCGACCGAAGAGCCGGATTTGTGGGATATCGCCCGCGACCATTACGGCAGCCACACGCCGATATCGGCGTGTGGCTCGATCGACCAGGTGATCCGCGCCGTGACCGAGGGACAGGCCTCGGTCGGGGTTTTGCCGATGCCGCAGGATGGCGATCTCGATCCATGGTGGTGCCATGCACTGTCGCCGGACGAGAACCCGCCGCGGGTCATCGCCCGCTTGCCGTTCGCCGCCCGCGGCAACGCCCGCGGCACGGGCGGCGAAGCGCTGGCAATCGGACATGGCACGCCGCAGGAGACCGGCGCCGACCGAACCCTGCTAGTCACCCAATCGGCGGCCGACATCGGCCGCGCGGATTTTCTCAAATTGCTGTCGTCCCTCGGTCTCGCTGGTAGCGCTCTCGCCTCCTGGGAATATGTCGGCGGCGCGTTCAATCTGATCGAAATCGACGGATTTTTAGGGCTTTCCGATCCGCGTCTGATCCGTTTTCGCACGCAGCTTGGCGCGGCGCTGTATCGCCTGCTGTCGATCGGCGGCTATGCCCTGCCGCTGCCCGCGGCGGCGCTCGCCTCCGGCGCAGCGAAAATCTGAAGCAAAATGATCACCACATCAGGCCCGGCGCCGCGCCCTGGCATTCTCGACATCGCCCCCTATGTCGGCGGCGAGGCCAGGATCGCCGGGATCGAGCGGCCGATTCGCCTCGCCTCGAACGAAAGCGCGCTGGGCCCGAGCCCCAAGGCGGTGGCCGCCTATCTGGCGCTCGCCGGCGAAATTCACCGCTATCCCGAAGGCAGCGCCGAGATACTACGCAAAGCGATCGGGCGGCGGCACGGGCTCGACCCGGCGCGGATCGTCTGCGGCGCCGGCTCGGACGAGTTGATTGCGCTGCTGCTGCGCTGTTTCGCCGGACCCGACGACGAGGTGCTGTACAGCCGCCACGGTTTTCTGATGTACCCAATTGGCGCCCTTTCGGTCGGCGCCACCCCGGTGGCCGCCCCTGAGCGGGCATTGACCGCCGATGTCGATGCGCTTTTGACGCGCGTTACCCCGCGCACGAGGATCGTGTTCATCGCCAATCCGAACAACCCGACCGGAACCTATCTCCGCGCCGAGGAGCTGGCTCGGTTGCATCGCGGTCTGCCTTCTTCGGTGGTGCTGGCGATCGACGCCGCCTATGCCGAGTTCGTCAATCGCAACGATTACGAAGCCGGCGCCGCACTGGTCGACCGCGCAGACAACGTCGTGATGCTGCGCACCTTTTCGAAGATTTACGCGCTGGCCGGATTGCGTCTCGGCTGGGGCTATTGTCCGCCGGGGATTGCCGAGGTGTTGAACCGGGTGCGCGGGCCGTTCAATGTCTCGACGCCCGCACTTGCGGCCGGCGTGGCCGCGGTCGAGGACACCGCGGCGCTGGCCCGCGCACGCGCCCACAACGACAGCTGGCTGCCGTGGCTTTCCGACCGGCTCGCCGGCCTCGGCATCCCCGTGACGCCGAGCGTCGGTAATTTTGTGCTGCCCCGCTTTCCCGACCGGCCAGGCCATGATGCCGAGGCGGCATTTGCCTTCCTGCAGTCGCGTGGCATTCTGACCCGCAAGATGGGCGGCTACGGATTGCCGCAATATCTGCGGATCACCATCGGAACCGGCGAGGAGATGGAAAAGGTGGCGGCGGCACTCGGCGAATTCATGGGCATGCGATGAATGAGAAACTGTTCGACCGGGTGGCGCTGATTGGGATCGGACTGATCGGCTCCTCGCTCGCTCGCGTCTTGCGGCGCGACAGCCCGGACACCACCATCATTGCCTGCGCGCGGCGGCCCGAGACCCTGGCTGCAGTCGAGCGCCTCGAACTCGCCGACGAAATCACCCACGACCCGGCAGCAGCAGTAGGGGATGCCGATCTCGTGGTGGTCGCGACGCCAATCTCGGCCTATGGCGAAATCGGCAGGCAGATCGGCCCGGCATTGAAACCGGGCGCCATCCTGACCGATGTTGGCTCGGTCAAGGAGGCGGTGATCCGCGATCTCGGCCCCTATGTGCCGCCGGACGTCCACTTCGTGCCCGGCCATCCGGTCGCCGGGACCGAGCATTCTGGCCCCGAATCGGGCTTTGCCGAACTGTTCCGCGACCGCTGGTGCGTGCTGATCCCATTGCCCGAAACCGACCCCGCGGCGGTCGCGACAGTCGGTCGGATGTGGGAACGGGCGGGGATGCAAGTCGTCACGATGAACGCCGCGCATCACGATCGGGTGTTGGCGATGACTTCGCATCTGCCGCATTTGATCGCCTATACAATCGTCGGCACCGCGACCAACCTCGAAGAGAGCCTCAAATCCGAGGTCATCGCGTTCTCCGCCAGCGGGTTTCGCGACTTCACCCGCATCGCCGCCTCCGACCCGGTCATGTGGCGCGATATTTTTCTGAACAACCGCGAGGCCGTGCTCGAAATCCTGCAACGGTTCAGCGAGGATCTGACCGCCTTACAGCGCGCGATCCGCTGGGGCGAAGGCGACATCTTGCAGGAATTGTTCACGCGGACGCGGGCGATTCGCCGCTCGATCATCGAGGCGAAACAGGCCTAAAACTGCCGGTCGACATCGGCAACGATCGCGGACTACCGGCTTATCAGTCCGTAGCGTCGCATGTTATTTTCGGTAGACCCGACCAGCTGTACCTCGTCATATCGGCGAAGGCCGGGATCCGCGGCAGAAGCGGGCTCCGGCTTTCGCCAGGAAGATGCGATGCGATGGTTCTTAACCTCTGCCATTTACGCGACGGCTCTGCTGCTGCTGCCGGCTTTGGCGTCCGCCGCCCCGCCTCCGGTCGTGGTCGCCTCGAAGATCGACACCGAGGGGACGCTGCTCGGCAATATGATCCTGTCGGTGCTCGCTTCTCACGGCATTTCGGTGCGCAACGATCTGCAACTCGGGCCGACCGATATCCTGCGCGCCGCGATTCTCGCCGGGCAGATCGACATCTATCCCGAATATACCGGAAACGGGGCGCTGTTTTTTCATCAGGAAAACGACCCGGTCTGGATGAGCCGGGCACGCGGCTACGCTGAGATCGCCAAGCTCGACCGTGAAAAGAACCATCTGATCTGGCTTGCCCCGGCGCCCGCCAACAACACCTGGGTCATCGCCGTGCGCCGGGATCTGGCCCGGCGCAATCACCTGACGACCATGACCGATTTCGCCCGATACGTGAATGGCGGCGGGGACATCAAACTCGCGGCCTCGGCCGAATTCGTCGAAAGTCCGTCGGCCCTGCCTGCGTTCGAGGCGCGCTACCGCTTTCGTCTGACCGACCAGCAAATGCTGACCTTGTCGGGCGGCAATACCTCGGCGACCCTGCGCGCCGCCGCCGAGCGGATGTCCGGGGTCGACGCCGCGATGGCCTACGGCACCGACGGCGCGATTGCCGCCCTCGGCCTCGTCGCACTTGACGACGACAAGGGAGCGCAAATCGTCTACGCCCCGGCGCCGGTGGTCCGCGAGGCGGTGCTGCAACAATACCCGCAAATCGCCGCCCTGCTCGATCCGCTATTCGCCACGCTGACCCTGCCGAGGTTGCAGCGGCTCAACGCCGAGATCGCCGTCGACGGCGAAGATGCCGGGGCGACCGCTATGGCCTATCTGAAGTCGAAGCATTTTCTGCCGTGACCTGGCGAGGCGGCCAGGCGGCGCGGCACCCTCCCCCGCCCTTCACGATTAGCGTCAGCAACCAGGTGCTGCTGGTTTTAGCAATCGTTGCGGCGGTGGCGGCACTTACATCGGGGTTTGTCGTCCTGGCCCCGAACCGGCTGGTCTCGGGCCGTGCGATCGAGCTGTGGGCCGCGTTTGGGGCGAGCCCGACGATCGCGATCGCGGCCATCGGCGCGCTGCTGTTGGCTGCTTCGCTGTTGCCGCCGACAAGGGCGCTGCATGGCGGGGTGGCGCTGCTGGCGGGCGCGCTGCTGCTGCTGACATTTGTGGCGGCCGGGCAAGCCGCGCACAGTCTCGCCGCGAGCGCTGGCCCGGCGGCGCGGATCTCACTTGGCGGAGCGTTTTGGCTGATTGCCGGCTGCGCCGCCCTAGCCACCGTCGACGCCTTGCAGCGCCTCGGTGCCGGGCCCGTCCTGCGGGTGTTGGCGGCCGTCGCGATCGGCGGTGGTATCGGGGCATTGGCGATGGCTGGGAGCTTCGACGCCTTGTCGATCGCACGCGAATACGCGAGCCGCCGTCAGCTTTTCACCGAAGCCGTGTTGCGTCACATCGCCCTCGTTGCCGGGTCGGTCGGGCTGGCGCTTGCGATCGGCTTTCCGCTCGGGATCGCCGCGGTCCGGACTCCTCGCCTGCAAGGGCTCGTGTTTCCGGTGCTCAATATGCTGCAGACGATACCGTCGATCGCTCTCTTCGGGCTCCTGATCGTGCCACTCTCGTCGCTGGCGGCAGCGGTGCCTGGACTCGCGGCACTCGGCGTCGGCGGCATCGGTGCGGCGCCGGCGGTCATCGCTCTGGTGCTCTACGCGCTGCTGCCGATCGTGCGCAACACCGTGGGCGGGATCGCCGGGGTTGATCGCGCCGTCATCGACGCGGCGCGCGGGATGGGGCTGAACGGGTATCAGATCTTCTCGCAGATCGAACTGCCGCTCGCCCTCCCGGTATTGCTGGCGGGGCTGCGCATCGTCATCGTGCAGACGGTCGGACTGGCGGTCGTCGCTGCTCTAATCGGCGCTGGCGGGCTCGGCACTTTCGTTTTCGAGGGGCTCGGCCAATACGCGCTTGATCTGGTGCTGCTCGGCGCCCTGCCGGCGATCTTGCTCGCGCTGGTCGCCGATTTCGCGCTGCAGACCCTCGCCACGCTCCTGCGCCGTCCTGCGCTTCGATGATCGCCCTCGACCACGTCACCAAGCGCTATGACGGCCGCACGGTCGTCGACGATCTATCGCTCGAAATCGCCGCGGGCGAGTTCTGCGTGTTGCTCGGCTCCTCGGGCTGCGGCAAATCGACGACCCTAAGGATGATCAACCGCCTGGTCGCGGCGGATACCGGGACGATCCGCGTCGGCGGTGAGGAGGTTACAAAAATACCGGCCGAGGCATTGCGGCGTCGCATCGGCTACGCGATCCAGTCGACTGGACTGTTTCCGCATTGGAATGTCGAGGACAACATCGCTACCGTGCCGCGCCTGCTGAAATGGCCGGCGGCGCGGGTCAGCGCGCGAGTGACCGAACTACTCGAACTGTTTCGGCTCGATCCCCCGACATATCGCGACAAATACCCGCACCAGCTATCGGGCGGGGAGCAGCAGCGGATCGGCGTCGCCCGGGCGCTGGCCGCCGATCCCAACCTGTTGCTGATGGATGAACCTTTTGCCGCGGTCGACCCGATCACCCGCGACGCATTGCAGGCCGAACTGGCGCGCATCCATCGGGAGACGCGTAAAACCATTGTGTTCGTGACCCACGACATCGAGGAGGCGTTGCGGCTGGCAACCACGATCGCGGTCATGGACAAGGGGCGTATCGCCCAGTTCGGCACGCCGCTCGACCTTCTCGAACACCCGGCCAACGAGTTCGTCAGCGATTTCATCGGCCATCAGGGACTCGGCCTCAAGCTGCTCTCGCTGCGAACCATCGCCGACCGCCTGCGCCGCGGCGAGAGCGCCGAGGGTGAACCGCTGCCGCCCAACGCCTCACTGCGCGACGCGCTCTCGGCGATGACCGCGCGCCACACCGACCGCGTGCCGGTCGCCGATGCCGAGGGCCGCGCGCTCGGCGTCATTACCTTGTCCGATCTGGTGCGGTAAGGCCGGATGCGCAGCCTCAGGCTCGTGGCGAGCCCGATCTTATGGGTAGGGCTGCTGTTTGCCGCGCTGTTATTGCGCATGCAAGCGCTGGGGCCATTGTTACAGTGGGCGTTTCCCGGAGTCGAGCCGGTCGTCTATGACCGCGCCAGCTTCCTCGAACTGTTCCTCGCGCATCTGCAGATCGTCGTTGCGGCGAGTGTTGCAGCCTCCATAGTTGGCGTGGGTCTCGCCGTCTTCGTTACCCGTCCGGCCGGACGGGACTTTCGCACGATGGTCAACTCGCTCGCCGCGGTCGGACAGACCTTTCCGCCGGTCGCGGTGCTAGCGATCGCGGTGCCGCTGATCGGTTTTGGCGCGCGGCCGACCGTCATCGCGCTATTTCTCTATGGCCTGATGCCGATTATCGAGAACGCGGTCGCCGGCTTGGAAGGTGTGCCGCAAGCCGTGCGCGATGCCGCCGAGGGCATGGGCCTGACGCCTTTCCAGCGGCTGCGCGCGGTCGAGCTGCCGTTGGCCGCCCCGCTGATTCTGGTGGGGATCCGGGTCTCGATGACGATCGCTATCGGCACCGCGACGATCGGGTCGACGGTCGGGGCCTTGACCCTCGGCACGCCGATTTTCGATGGACTGGTCGCCGACAAGCTGCCTTTCGTCGTCGAAGGCGCGGTGCTCGTCGCCCTGTTCGCGATTCTGACTGACATGCTGTTCGCCCGCCTCGACCACTGGCTGCGGCGCGGCGCTGACGAATGAACAGGTTTACCGGTGCCAGAACCTATTTATTCTCAGGGGCCACCGTGCGGGCCGCCAACGCGGTCATGATCAATGACAGCCCGACAAATACCATGTTGATCCCAACCAAAAGGCCGATCGCCCAGCCAGCCGAACTCGGCCAGCCATCCCAGATGAGATAGGCGAGCAGCAGGTCGACCAGGCCGCTGAACAGCACCCAGCCCCAGCTCGGCAGGTGGCGGCGATGCTCGATCGCCAGCAAGATCGCGGCGATCCCCTCGATGATGAAAAACGCGCCCAGCCAAATGGTCAGGGTCAGCACCCCAGCGATCGGCCGCAGGATAAGGACGAGCCCGAGCACGATGGCTAGCACCGCGGTCAACAGGGACCAGGCAAAGCCCGGCATCCCGCGATGCTGCAGCACCGATATCGTGCGGAAGATGCCGGCGATAAAAAACAGCCAGCCGATAAAGATCGTTATCGCCAAGCTGGCGACCTCGGGCACAGCAATCGCCAGCAGCCCGAGCACCATCATTATGATGCCTTCGGCGAGGAACAGCCTCCAATGGGCGTGGATCGCCGAGCTCAATTGGCGTCGGAGACCGTCGAGATCGGGGAAGGCTTGGTTGCTCATTCCGTTTCACCTTTGAGGCGCTGGGCGGCAGCCTGGGACGGGCAACTCGTTCAGCTCAACTAACCCTCTTCGGCCGCCCGCACCGCAGCCCTTGTGAGCAGATTTATCCGTCGCTGATCAGACCCGGGATCACCGTCGGCGTCGACGGCACTGCTCCCGACTACGGCAAATACCACAAATCCTCCTCTACGGCGCGCCGTAATAAAATATTCCGCGGTGCGCTGCTCGTCCGATTCGGTGCATGACAAGACGACGCTGAAGACAACGGCGTTATCGACATAGGTGCGCGATCGTGCCGAGGCGAAATTCCCCTTGCACATCTGCGGGTCGACCGCAATCAAGTTGGATGAGATGCCGGCGCCGCTGACATCGGGACCCGGCGCAATGATCTTGACAGCGCCGGCGGCATTGTCGGACCGCCACACGGCGGTGAAGCTGGCCAGCGCCGCCGGCTTGTCGGCAACAACGAGGTGCGCATTGGGCAGCTGTGCGCTGGTAAAAAAATCCTGCGCCAATCTGGCTTCCTCAAGGTCGGACGGTATCGCAGGCGATATCGCCTGCGCGGTTGGCGCCGGCGGCGAAAATGCCGGGGCCGCCGTGGCGGCGGCCGGTCGCGGCAGATCGAGCGTCGCCGATTCGGTGGCCGAAGGTACCAGCGCGGGCGGTGCGGGCTCTGCGGGCATGGAAGGGGCGGTACCGGCAGATGCCGTCAGCGGATCAGCCGGGGCCGGGGCCGCGGCGCCCGGCGTCGGCGATGCGGCGGCAGCCGAGGCCGGCGCCGCGGCGGATGCAGCATGGCGTGGCGGCATCGCAGCGGTGGCAGCGGTCGCCTTGGGCGGCGACCCGGCGAGCGCCATCCCAGCCGGGGCTGCCGCGTCGGTGACTGCGGCCGAGGTGACGGTCTTTGATGGCACGGCCGGCGTATGCGATTCGAGCGCTACCGACCGTTGCACGCAGTTGTTCAATTCAGCGGTCACCGCCTGGGTGCCGTTGAGCCGGAAAAAGAAGGATTGCCGTTCGGCGACCAGGTTCAGTTCGGAACTGTGGCTCAGCTGGTCGATCAGGTGCAGGTCGTCGGGGAGCGGAACGAGCACGACTTCACGGCTCGGCACCGTCCCGGTTATCGAAAGACGCGGCCCTCGGCCCAGCCGTAACCCGACTGGCAACTGTGACGATGGATCAAAATTCCATCTTGGATTGATAAAACCAAGCCACCACTGGTTGCCAGCCGTAAGCAGTACGAACAGGTTAATCCCGCTGTCGTAGGCGACGCCGGCCGAACAGTGGGTAAAGCCGCCGGTGCGGTCGTCGGTGTAGGCGCCACCGGACCAAAAGCCGACCTGAAATTTGCGGATCGGCCCGGCGGCGCTGGCCGCGCTAACCCACATAACCGATGCCGCGAAGGTGATTGCGGCAAAGCGGGCGAAAGACATCACGTCCCCTCCGTCCTTCGCAAAAATATCACATATCCCGAAAGATCACCCTTTTTGGGGATGGCGACAAGCCGCCGGTTTGTGGCGAAGACACCTTCGCCGGTGCCGGGATCCGATCCGATCCTGGGGCGCCGGCAAAACGCGGCGTTTTGTTGCTCTGTCCGCCTACACCGCCGGCCGGGCGCGAACCTCCTCCTCCACCTTGCGCGCCAGGAACTGGCCGTCTTTGAGGTTGCCGGTAAAGACCCCGTCCTCGACGGCGATCTTGCCGCGCAGCATCACGAGCGAGGGCCAAGCGGCGAGGTCTCGCCCTTCCCACGGGCTGTAATCGGCCTCGTGCAGTTCGGCGGCACGCACGATCTTGCGGCGGCGTGGTTCGAGCAGGACGATGTCGGCGTCCGAGCCGACCGCCAGTGCCCCCTTGCGCGGGTAAAGGCCCATGATCTTGGCGGCGTTGGCCGAGACAAGGGCGACAAAATCCGACAATTCGTAGCCGCGCTTTTCGACCGTCTCGGTGTAGATCAAGGACAGCCGCGGCTCGACCCCGGCATTGCCGCCGGTGGTATCGTCGATCTGTCGGCCCTGAAGTTTGATGCGCAACGGGCAGCATATCTCGTCGGTGGCGACGGTCTGGATGGCGCCATGATCGGTGGCCGCCCACAAGGCCTGTTGGTCGGCAGGGAATTTCAGCGACGGATAGGTATGGAAGATCTGGCCGTTCGGCCGCTTGTAGTCCTCGCAATTATACATCAAATATTGGTGTAGGGTTTCACCGTAAATCGGCACCCCCTTCGCCCGCGCCGTTGCGATCGCCCGCACCCCGGTCGCGGCCGAGGTGTGCATCATATAAAGTGCAGCACCCTCGATATTGGCGGCGAGCCGGATCACCCGGTTAAACGCCAAGTCTTCCGACAAGGTGTTGTGCACCTCGGCCATGTTTTCGAAGCCGGTCCGGTCTTCGCGGAACAGCTTTTCATACATGTGCATGACAATGTCGTTGTCTTCGGCGTGAATCGCGGCGATGCCGCCGGCCTGTGCCAGGACTTTCAACACCTCCCAGATATCGCCGAAATCGACCATGCGGCCCTTGCGGCTGGGGGTGATGTCGGTGGTGAAGATCTTGACGCTTGGATGGCCGGCCTGGACCGCCTCAGCCAGTTGCGGCAGCAAGTCGGGCGCGAGTTTGCCCTGCACCATCGTATGAAAGGCGTAGTCGCAATGGCAGTCGCCGGCCCACTCCTTCTGCCGCCGCTCGATCGCCTGCTGCACATTGTCGCCATCGCCGACCAGCGCGAAGTCGAGGATCGTCGTTGTGCCGCCATGCAGCGCCGCTTCGCTGACCCGCGCTGGCCCGTCGGTCATCTGATGCTGGGTGGTGCCGGGAACCACGATCGGCCAGCGGCAATGGACATGCGGATCGATGCCGCCGGGGATAACAATCTGCCCCGTGGCGTCCACGATCCGCGCCGCGCCGAGAGCGGAAAGGCTCCCTGGCGCGCCGATCGCGGCAATCTTGCCGCCCGACACGCCGATATCCGCCGGCTCCGCCCCCGACGGCAGCACTGCAAGCCCATTGGCGACGAGGATGTCGAGCATTTCGCTCCCTCTCTTGCTTTCGTCGCCCGATTAGGCGACACGGTAACGGTCGATCGTCGATCTGGCGAATTTGAGGCCGAGGCCGGGGGCAGTGGGCATCAAGAGTTCGCCCTTATGCTGCTGCGGCACTTCCTCAAACAGCGGCATCAGCCACGGCATGTATTCGACGGTTAGCCCGTTCGGGACGGCTCCGATCAGGTGGACATGGACCTCCGGGATCAGGTGGCTGACCACCGGCAGGTTGAACGCTTCGGCCATGCCCGCGACCTTGAGCCACTGGGTGATGCCGCCGACCCGCATCAGGTCGATCATCACGACATCGACCGAGCGGGCCTCGACCATGTGGCGGAACGGCACGATGCCCCAAACATATTCGCCGCCGGCCACCGGCGTCGATAATGCCGCGGTGATGCGGGCAAGCCCGGCGTAATCGTCGGCGGTCGTCACATCCTCGAGCCAGAACAACCCGACCCCGGCATCCTCGACCCGCTTGCCGATATCGATCGCCTGTTCCGGACGCCAGCGCTGGTTGATGTCGCACATCAGCTTGATGTCGGGGCCGATCGCCTCGCGCACCCGGCGCATGCGCTCGACCTCCTTGGCCGGCGTGGTCTCGCCGGGCAATGCCATCTGCGTCTTCATCTCGCGCCAACCGCGATCCTTGAGGGTGGCCGCGGCCTGGACCACCCGGTCGAGCGAGAGCCCCCGCATCAAGGCGCCGCTGGCATAGGTGGGGATCCGGTCGCGCGCCCCACCGAGCAATTTCCACAACGGCAAATTCATCGCCTTGGCGCGCAGGTCCCACAGAGCGGTGTCGATCGCGGAATGGGCCAGGTTGAAGATGCCGGCAGGCCCGGCCGATCCCGCCGCCGCGCGCAATTTTGCGGTCACCGCCTCGACCCGCACCGGATCGTCGCCGACGCAGAGCGCGCCCAGTTCTTCGACCGCTTTTTTGAGAGTGCCGGTCAACGCCCCGCCGAAATAGGTCACGCCGACCCCGACCTCGCCGTCATCGGTCTCGACCTCGAGGGTGACGATCGGCCGCGTGCCGTTCGGATTCTCGGTGGCGCCGGCGAGCGGCTCGTCGGCGGGCAACGCCACGACATTGGAACGGATGCCGGTTATCTTCATCGGATCACCCTATGGTTCGAAACGACAAGATTTGCACTCCTCGCCGGCCAAGGGAAGCCCGGCGAACGGACGTCCGCGAGGAACTTTCCAGCTGACTTCCGCCGTTATCCGCTTCGTCAACAACGTGGAGACCGCAATGAGGATTGTTCGCGGGCTGTTGGCAGCGCTTGCACTGGCCGGCCTATCCTGTTCCGCATCGGCGCAGGGGCCGCCGCCGGGCTCCTATCAGCGCAGCTGCGGCAACATCCAGCTGCAAGGGACGATTTTGAGCGCAGTGTGTCGTACCGCCAATGGTCGCGAGATGCGGACCGCACTCGGCATCGGCGGCTGCGTCGGCGACATCGGCAATAACGACGGCCAGTTGCAATGCAACGGCGGACAGCCGATGGGCTCTCCGGGGCAGGGATACCCGGGCACGGCCGGGCCGGCGCCGGGAACCGGCTATCCGCGGGAATACGGCCCACCGCCGGGCAACGATGAGGGCTATCGCCAACGCTGCGACCAGCTAGGGCACGAAGCTCAAAGGCTGCGCCACCGGCTGGAACACACTCCTTATGGCGACGAACACCAACACCTTGAGCATCGGCTGCGCGAGGTCAACTACCAGCGACAGTACTGCCGGCATCACTGACGCTCGTGGCGCCGCGCCTCAGTTGCGGTAGCCGGGATCGAGCCGGTCACACAGCCGCAGCAAGGCTGGCCATTCGCGCTGGCCCTGGAGGCGCGGCATGTTGCCCGAAAACTGCGCGGCCTGGCGCTCGCAGGTTTCGGCTGACGGCACCACCATCCTGGCGCCGGCGGCGACCGCGGCCTGGATCTTCAGCTGCGCTTCGGCCGAGCGCTCGAAATGGTAGGTCAGCGAAAACGCCTCGGCGACGTTGCGGCCGGTGGCCAACAACCCGTGATTGCGCAATACCAGCACCGGATGCTGGGCGATGTCGTATTGCAGACGCTCGCGCTCGTCCATCTCCAGCGAGACGCCCTCGTAATCATGGTAGCCGAGGCGGTTGTAGAAGCGCATCGCCCATTGCGAGAGCGGCAGCAGCCCCTCTTCCAGCGCGCCGACTGCGATGTCGGCCTCGGTGTGGGTGTGGACGACGCACTCGACGTCGGGCCGGCCGAGATAGATCGCACCATGGATCACGACGCCGGCGTTGATCGGCTCGTATTCCGAGGGCTCGATCAGATGACCGTCGGAAATATCGACCTTCAACAGGTTCGAGGCGGTGATCTCGTCGAACATCAGCCCCGAGGGGTTGATCAGCATCTGGTCGGTGGTGCCCGGCACCCGCGCCGAGTTGTGCGTCAGCACCAGATCATCCCAGCCGAAATGCGCGATCAGCCGGTAGCAGGCGGCGAGATCGACCCGCACCGTCCATTCCTCCGGCGCTGATATGCGCCGGCCGGTTAAGGACATTGGCTTCGAACGTGTCCATGTTTTGTTTTCTCCGTTCTAACAGTTGTCATTGTGGGGAGCCGTCACGCGACAAAGCAATCCCGTCGGGCCCGATTGGTAGTCGGCAAGGTTGCTTCGCTGCGGTCGCAATGACAAGAAAATGGTTGGGATGTGGGCCAAGGCACGAAGGGTCCCTCTAGCCTAAACTGGCGCAAACATCGGCACCGGAGGGCCACCATCGCTCGGCTTGAAGACAAGCTTCACAGGCTGGCCGATCTGGATTGCATCGAGGTCGCAATCGACGATGTTGGTCATCATCGTCGGGCCCTCGGCCAAGGTCACATAGGCGATCGCGTAGGGGATCGGGGCGCGGCGCATCACGCTGTAAGTATAGATCGTGCCGTTGCCCGAAACCTGTTGCAGTCCGGTTTTGTCGCTGAGGCAAAACGGACATAAGGCGCGCGGATAATAATACATGGCGCCGCAAGCGCTGCATTTGCCGACCATCAGCTTGCCCTCGGCGGCCGCGTCCCAAAACGCCTTGGTTTCGAGATTGGGCACCGGGGCTTGGATCTTGCGCTCCTGGCTCTGCATCGCCGTCACTCCCGCTCCATGATTACGGTCGCCGCCCCGTGGCGGGTGCCGAGCGAGCCGCCGGTGCCGTGCGCCAGGGCCAGATCGCAATTCGCCACCTGCACTTTCGGATGCGCCTCGCCGCGCAACTGGCGCACCGCCTCGACCACCTTGGTCAGCCCGCCGCGATTCGACGGGTGGTTGTTGCACAGACCGCCGCCATCGGTGTTGAACGGCAGTTTGCCGGTGCCCGAGATCAAATTGCCGTCGGATACAAAGCGTCCGCCCTGCCCTTTCTCGCAGAAGCCGAGATCCTCGATCTGCATCACCACGGTGATCGTAAAGCTGTCGTAGATCGAGGCGTATTTGATGTCGGCGGGTTTGACTCCGGCCTCGGCAAAGGCGGCCGGCCCCGACCACACCGCGCCCGAATAGGTCAGGTCGATCTGGCCGCCCATCTGGTGCTTGGGCGCCTCGCCGGCGCCGATGATCCTGACCAATGGCCGCTTCAGGCTCTTCGCCACCTCGGGACTGGCGACGATGATGGCGCCGCCGCCATCGCTGATCACGCAGCAATCGAGCCGGTGCAGCGGGTCGGCGATCATCGGCGAATTGACCACGTCCTCGACCGTGACGACGTCGCGCAGCATCGCATGCGGGTTGTATTGCGCATGGTGCGAGGCCGCGACCTTGACCCAGGCGAGCTGCTCGCTGGTGGTACCGTATTGGTACATGTGCCGCATCGCGCACATCGCATACATATTCGCGGTCGCCGGCGCATAGGGGTTCTCGAACGCAGTCTCGGCCGACTGCACCGTCGCTGGGCGCGGGGCGGTGCCGGTCGCCTGCCCCTCGGTGCGCGGCCTTCCGGCCAAGGTGATCAGCGCGATCGAGCATTTGCCGGCCGCGATCGCCTCGGCCGCATGGCCGACCTGCAGCAGGTAGGACGACCCGCCGGTGTCGGTCGAATCCCAGTGCCGCAATTTGAGCCCGAGATAGTCGATCATCGACAGCGCCCCGAGACCCGGCGTGTCGCCGGCGGCGCAGAAATAGCCGTCGATATCGTTCTTCGTGAGCCCGGCGTCGGCGAGCGCGCCCTGGGCGCATTCGGCATGCAGCTGGAACAACGATTTGTCGTCGGCCTTGCGCGTCGGATGCTCGAAGATCCCGACGATATTGGCCTTCCCTTTGATGCTCATCGCCGGCTGGTCCTCCCCATGGCGGTAGGTTCACGCACGTACTCCAATCGGATACCGTCCAGCGCCCGCGGTCAATCCCGATTGCGAACCCGCGTCTTGCGGTCAGTTCCGTCAGAGCTTATTCTGGTCAAGTTGACCAACTGAGCGCAAAAATGCGGTCGAGGGATTATGACCGAGACCATAAATCTCTACGAGGCGAAGACCCACCTGTCGCAGCTGGTCGACCGGGCCGCGCAAGGTGAGGAGATCATCATCGCCAAAGCGGGTAAGCCCCGGGCCAAGCTGGTGCCGTTTCGCGAGGCCGCGACACCGCGCCAACCCGGCAACCTGCTCGGCATCACCTTCATCGCCGAGGATTTCGACGAGCCCTTACCACCGGACATCCAATCACCCTTCGAGGTTGGTGCGTGAGAGTTCTTCTCGATACCCATGTTTTTCTGTGGTGGAACGGTCAGCCGGAGATGATCGCCGGCCCTTTGCGAGATGCTATTGCCGATCCCGCCAACGAGATATTCGTTAGCGCCGCCTCGGTCTGGGAAATCGGCATCAAGCGCGCTATCGGGAAGCTCGGCTTTGTGCAGCGGATTGTCGAGGCCATCCTCGCCCACCGGTTTTTGCTCCTCCCGATTACCGGCGAGCACGCCGAGCATGCGGCCGAGTTGCCGCGCCATCATTCCGACCCGTTCGACCGCCTGCTCGTTGCACAGGCCTACCTCGAGCGCATGATCCTCGGCACGCAGAATCTCAAAATCGGGCCTTACCAAGTGCACACGTTGGGCCTTGGCGAGAAATAAGCGAGGTACGCCGTGGGACCGCTCGCCGGGATCAAGATCGTCGAACTGGCCGGGATCGGGCCGGCGCCGATGTGCGCGATGCTGCTCGCCGACATGGGAGCCACGGTGTTGCGCATCGACCGGCCCGGACCGAGCGATCTCGGTCTCCCGCGGCCGAATTGCGCCACGACCTGCTGTTGCGCGGGCGCCGGTCTATCGCGGTCGATCTCAAATCCGCGGACGGAAAAGCGTTGGCCTTGCGTCTCATCGACCAGGCCGACGGGCTGATCGAAGGGTTCCGTCCCGGGGTCACCGAGCGGCTGGGGCTCGGCCCCGCCGACTGTCTCGCGCGCAATCCGCGCCTCGTCTACGGCCGCGTCACCGGCTGGGGCCAGGACGGGCCGCTGGCGCACGCGGCCGGACACGACATCAACTACATCGCACTGGCCGGAGCTCTCCATGCATTCGGTCGTCGAGGCCAGCCGCCGACCCCGCCGTTGAACTTGCTTGGCGACTTCGCCGGCGGCTCGCTCTATCTCGCTTTCGGACTGGTCTGCGGCATTCTCGAAGCGCGTCGTTCCGGGCTGGGCCAAATTGTCGACGCGGCAATGATCGACGGCGCCGCGTCGCTGATGACCGCGGCCGTTGGCGCTGGTCGCAGCCGGGCTTTCGACCCACGAGCGCGGAACCAATCACCTCGATACCGGCGCACATTTCTACAACGTCTACGAATGCGCCGACGGCGGCTGGATCTCGATCGCGCCGATCGAGGGCAAGTTCTACGCCGAACTCCTGCGCCGCCTCGACATCGACCCGGCGACGATGCCGCCGCAAATGGACCGCGCGCGCTGGCCCGAGGCACAGACTCAGCTCGCCGAGCTGTTCAAGACCCGCACTCGGGACCAATGGTGCGCCTTGCTCGAAGGGACCGATGCCTGCTTCGCGCCGGTGCTGACCACCGACGAAGCGCCCGATCACCCGCACAACGCCGCGCGCCGGACCTATGTCGAGATCGACGACATCGTCCAGCCGGCGCCGGCGCCGCGCTTCTCCCGCACCGTTCCCGACCTGCCGATCCCGCCGCAGCCGAGCGGCCCCGAAAACGCCGAGGCCGCCCTCGCCGCCTGGCTCGATCCGGCCGAGATCGCCGTCCTAAAAGCCGCCGGTACGATCGGCTGACGCAGCCGCATCACCCCGCACGAATGAATGCGGTCTCGTCCGCCCTCTCGAGGACGGTGCCGAAAGGCCGCGACAGTTCGGCAAGGCGGTCGAGAATGGCGCTTGCAGACGCGTCGTGCGCGATCGACGGCCAGCCGCGGGTGGCGAGGTCGCCGGCGCCGCTGATACCGCGGGCGTTGAGTTGTAGGGGCGTCAGGGTCACCTCGTGGAGCCGCCCATCGGCAAACCGACACTCGGCGACAACGCTCTGCCACACAGCGTCGTCGTAGTACCCCTCCGCGGTCGCCGTCTGAAAGATCAGATTGCCGAGATCGTAAAAGATCGGCCGGCCCCGGTAGATCTCGATCCCGTGCAATCGCGGCGCGCCATGGCTGACATAAATCGACGCTCCCGCATCGATGCAGAAATGGGCGAATTCACGCTGCCAGTCCGGGGGGCGTCGGCCGCCATCTTCGAGGATGTGGTTGTGATGATAGGCCAGTACAATTTCCGCATGACGGGCCGATTCGGCGATCGCCTCGAGGATGCGGGCGACATCCGTCGGATCGAGAACACCCTCGGCATCGCGCCGCAATTCGTTGACCCCGGGGCGTGTAACCTTCGCGGCGGCACCATCGCGAATAGCGCCACTCGCCGCCGCGACCAAGCCGACAGTGCCGTTCGCGGTCCGCCGATAGGTCGGCGCCGCTGCCGCGTTCAGGTCGGCGCCGCTGCCGGCATGGCTAAACCCGCGCGCATCGAGTGCGGCGAGTGTGCCGACCACCCCGCCGCTGCCAAGATCCCAGACATGGTTGTTCGCCGTCGCCACCAGCGAGATCGACAGCTTCTTCAGGCGATCGAGTACGGTTGGGTCAGCGGCATGCAGAAACACGCCCTCGCGCGTCGGCGCCTCGGCCAGCGGACCGCGGAGCGCCGTCTCCAGATCGGTAAAGCACAGATCGGCCCGCGCCAACATCGCCGACAGCACTGCAAAATCCGGCCATCGATCGCCGCACCGATCGTGCTGGATCAGCGCTTGACCGAGTACCATGACGCGCATGGCAGCCTTGAAGCGGGAGCGGCCACCCGGGCCGATCATATCCGTAGGATCAGATATGGCGGCCGCGCAGGTCATTGTTCGTGTGGCGATCGCCTGCGAGCCAGCGCGCCAGTTCGCTGTGGGCGTCGGCGCGGCGGATTGTGTCGATCTCGGCGACGTCCTCCGGGTCCTGGGTGAACTCGACGATCAGACCGTCGGGCGAGGCGACATAGATCGACTTGCAATAGCCGTGATTGGTCTCGCGATATTTCTCGCCGGCCGCTTCGAGCCGCTGCTTTAGCTCCTCATAGGTATCGGGTTCGGCCTTGAACGCGATGTGGAAGTGACGCCCGATTTTGGCCGGCTTCTCGGCCTGGGTCAGCTCGTACATCTCCAGGTCGGCGAACTGGAAGAAGGCGAGCGCTCCGCCATCGGCCATCGCGAAAAAGGTGTGGCAGAACTCGACCTCGCGCTGCATTTCGGCGCTGAAATTCTTCTCGCACCAGGTCGCCACCAGCGGTATCCCGAGCAGATCCTCGAAAAATCGGCGGTTGACCTCGTGGTCCTTCACGACGAAGGCGTTGTGGTGCAGCCGTGAAGGTAGCCGCGACAACAACCCTTTGGTCTGCGATCCGCTGGCAGCCTCGATTGTATCCATCTCGTTCTCCCCGGTTCGAGAAAATGAGAATAGCACGAAAAAGGCCGCCGCTCGACCGGCGGTATTACGCGGCCGCGGCGCGCAATTCTGAAATGCGTGGCGCCAGCGCGGCTCGACGGTTGGCATCCTCCGCAAAGATGGCGCATGCTGGCGCTAACGCCACCCAGAGACAGGGGAGTTTCGTGAAAGTAAGCACAATGATCCGGTTCAGTCCCGGCGCCGGGCCGCATGACCGGTTGCTGGGCCGCACCGCCGATCTTGCCCGCCGCATCGAAGCCGCCGGGTTTCCGGGGATCTGGGTCGGGGATTCGCTCGGCCGCGGGCGGCCGACCCTCGACCCGCTCGTAGAATTGGCGGTGCTCGCCGCTGTGACCGAACGGGTCGAACTCGGCATCGGGGTATTGCAGTTGTCGTTGCGCCATCCGATCGAGCTCGCTCATCGGGTGCAGTCGGTTCAGGCATTGTCGGGCGGACGGCTGCGCCTTGGCGTCGGCAGCGGCTCGACGCGCGCTGATTTCGAACTGCTTGGCCTGGATTATGACCATCGTTTTCGCGCGATGAGAATCGCGCTTGAGACCATGCACCGGGTCTGGCGCGGCGAGCCGGTCAATGGCGGTGCATTGTCGCTATGGCCGGGTTGCGAAGGTGGGCCGCCGATCCTGATGGGCGCCTGGCGCAGTCCGCGCTGGATCACCTATGCCGCCAAGGAATGCCAGGGCTGGACCCCATCGGGTCGGTACAGCAGCTGGGACGATCTCGAAGCCGGCATGCGCATCTATCGCGAAGCGGGCGGCACCAACGCGGTCCTGGCCAATGTCGGCGTCGATCTCGCCAACCGCCCCGAATCCGCGGAACTCGCCGCGGCCACCGATGTCGCGCTGGTCTGCCCCCCGGACGAGGCGCGCCGGCGGTTGAAGCGGATGGAGCAGCTGGGCTTCGACGAAGTTCTGCTGGTCTCCCATTATGGCGAGTTCGAGCAGCTCGAACGGGCGCGTGACCTCCTCTGACCGGTATCGCAGCGCGGCCACCGCTTGGATCCGCCGACCGCCGCTAGCTTGACAGCAGCAACGGCGGCTGCATCCTGCTTTGCGACAGCCGATTTCGGCCGAGGAGGACGACATGATCAATGCGGATCTCGCCGGCAAGGCGGTGCTGGTGACGGGCGCGGCCTCCGGCATCGGACTCGCCGCGGTTGAAATCTTCTCGCGCTGCGGGGCAACGGTAGCGCTGAACCATCTGCCTGACGATCCGCGCGGGCCGGCCGCCGTCGAGCGGCTCAAGGGCGAAGGCCGACGGGTCGTCGCCGCCGCTGGCGATGTGGCGCGGCCGGGCCAGGCCGAGCGGATGGTGGAGAGCGCCATCGACGCGCTCGGGCGGCTCGACTTCCTGGTCAACAACGCCGGAACCCCGGCGACGCCGACGCCGATTCCATTTTCCGACCTCGACGCGCTGACCGAGGAATTCTGGTCAACGATCCTGACCACCAATTTAATCGGGCCGTTCCGCTGCGCCCATGCCGCGGTGCCGGCATTGAAGTCGGCGCGAGGGGCGATCTGCAACACCGCCTCGATCGCCGGGGTGATGGGGAGCGGCAGCAGCATCCCCTACGCAACCAGCAAAGCCGGGCTCATCAATTTAACGCGCAGCCTGGCGCGCACCCTGGCCCCGGAGATCCGGGTCAACGCGGTGGCGCCGGGCTTTGTCGACAGCCCGTGGAACAAGGATTGGCCCGATGACCGCAAGCAGGCCTCGATCGAACGCACCCCGTTGCAGCGCGCGTGCCGGCCCGAGGACATCGCCGAGACGATCTTTTTTCTATGCGTCGGAGCGGCGATGATCACCGGGCAGATGGTCATCGTCGATGGCGGCCTAACGCTTTAGTAGAAAAGGCGGGTGAGACGCCCGCGATTCTGAAGGGAGGCATTGGCATTGAGCGAAGCGCGATCGATGAACGGGGCGCAATGGCTGGCGCGGGCACTGGCCGGGACCGGGATGACGCATGTCTTCTTCGTCGAATCCTGCATGCGTCGCACCCTGATGGAGTTCGAGGATTTGGGCGTGACCCGTATCCTCGCCCATTCGGAGAAGGCGGCCGCCTATATGGCCGATGGCTATGCCCGTATCGCCGGGCGGCCGGGGCTGTGCATGGCGCAGTCGGTCGGCGCCGCCAACCTCGCTTCCGGACTCCAAGACGCCTATCTCGGCCGCATTCCGGTGGTGGCGTTGACCGGGCGCAAGGAGCCGTCGTTCCAACACCGGAACAGCTATCAGGAAATCGCCCACGCCCCGCTGTTCGCGGCGGTGACCAAGTTTTCGAGCCCGGTCGATTTCGACCTCGGAATTGCCGCGCTTGCTCCGCCATGCCTGGCGCGCGGCTCTGGCCGACACCCCACGGCCAACCCATCTTGATTTCTGCGGCTTGCAGGGCGACGTCATCGAACTCGGCCAAACCAGCGAGCCGACGACCATTGACCCCGAGGCTCGGCGGATCCCGGCGCACCGGCCAGTCGCCGACGAGCGCGACATCGAGCGTGCCGCCGCGGCGCTTACCGCATCCCGGCGGGTGGCGATCGTCGCCGGCGACGGCGCCGCGGCCTCGCAGGCGGGGCCCGAAGTTCTGGCCCTGGCCGAAGCGCTGTCGGCACCGGTGGCGACCAGCCTAGGCGCCCGCGGCATCATCCCGACCCGCCACCAGCTTTCGGCCGGCGTCCCCGGCAGCTATTCGGCGCCACCCGCCAACCGCATCGTTCACAGCGCCGATCTGGTGCTCTATGTCGGCTGTGATACCGGCGACCAGGTCACCTTGAACTGGACGGTACCGTCGCTCGCCACCCAAATTGTGCAGATCGATGCCGACCCGCTCGAGATCGGCCGCAGCTATCCGAACACGATCGGGGTCGTCGGTGACCCCAAGGCGAGTGTGGCCCGCCTCGCCCAGATGGTCGGAAATCCGGCGCGTGACCGCGGCTTTGCCGAAGAGGCGGCGCGGATCGTGGCCGATTGGCGCGCGACGATGGCGCCGCTCGCCGCCGACGACCGGGCGCCAATCCGGGTCGAGCGGCTGTGTGCGGAGATCACCAAGGCATTGCCGGCGGACGGCATCCTGGTAGCGGATACCGGTTATTCCGGTATCTGGACCGGGACGATGATCGACTTCAACGGCGCGGGTCAGACCTACTTGCGGGCGGCGGGCTCGCTCGGCTGGTCGTTTCCAGCCGCGCTCGGCGCCAAATGCGCGGCGCCGAACCGGGCGGTGCTATGCTTTACCGGCGACGGCGGCTTTTATTATCATTTGGCCGAACTCGAATCGGCACGCCGCTGCGGCATCGCAACCGTCGTCGTCGTCAACAACAATTCAGGCTTTGGCCAGAACCTGACCGGAGTGCGCCGCATCGCCGGCAACCGGCCGGGTCGCGGCGAGGCGCTGGTGCGGTTTGGCCCGACCGACTTTACCGAGGTCGCCAAGAGCTTTGGCGTGCGCGGCATCCGGGTCGAGCGGCCGGGCGAGATTGCGCCCGCCCTCGCTGACGCGCTCGGCGCCGGCGAGCCAGTGGTGGTCGATGTCGTGACCGATCTCGAACCGCGCGCGCCGGAGCCGTGGTCGCCAAGCGCCGGGCGCTGATGCACCGCAAGCGGGCGCATCTCGCCCGTCAATCGTTCTTAACCGCCGACGCCGAGGCCGCGAATTTTCTCGAACACCGGAGCGATCTGGGCGCGATAAGCAGGCGACGCCGAGCGCGACAGCCATAGTTGTTCAAAGGCATTCGCGGGGTATTCGGGGTGCTGCTCGCGAAACGCCGCCGCGGTCTGGACGGCCGCGCCGCGGCGGCCGGCCAGCGATAACGCGCCCATCAGAAAGAGTTGCGCGCCGCCGTAATCATGATTGCGATCAAGCGACTTCTGCAAAAGGCCGATCGCGGCCTCGGTACGACCCAGCAGTAATTCGGCAAAGCCGCCGAAGAAAAAGAAGATGCTATGGCGCCGGTTCGACCCGTCGAGCCGCATCGCACGCTCGATTGCCGGCAATGTTTCTTCGGCGTGGCCGAGAAAGGCCGCATTGTACCCGGAAAAGGCGTGGGCGCTCGCCAGCCATTGGTCCATCGCCATCGCCAGGCCAAAGGCTTGAGCCGCATCCTCCAGCCGTCCTGCTGCGGAGTATAGCATTCCCTGGACGCATTTCGCCAAGGCGTGGCCGGGCGCCAGTTCCAGCGCGATCGCGACCGCTTCGCGGCCCAGATCGGATGACGCCGCGACGGCGCGGGGATCGCCCCACCAGGGTTGGCTGACGAGATGCTGGCAGGTCTTGGCCAGACCGACCAGCGCCTCGACATTGCGCGGGTCGTTGGCCAGCGCGGCAAGAAACCAGCTCTGCGCTTCGGCGGTCAACTCGGGCCGCATCTCTCGGGTCAGCGCCGCCAGCGCGCGGGCGAGACATTCGTTGACCCCAACCTCGACCCCTGCACTGACGTATGCCCGGCGACTCGCCTCCTGCAGCAGCAGAAGATGGAGTTCGCGGGAAATCTGGCGGCTGATCTCGGTTTGCATCGGCGCCAGATCCTCAGTATCGACCTCGTATCGCCCCGCCCATCGGTACTCGGCTGTTGCAACATCGGTGATCTGCATATTGATGCGCAGAGTGCCAGGAGCGCTGCGCTGGGCGCTGCCGGTGACGATGTATTCGAAGCTTTGCTCGCCGCTGCTGGCGACGTTGCTGCCGGCGCCGCGCTCCTCAATCATCGGCTTGAGGGACAGCCCGCGGCCGTGGCGCAGCAGATCGGTGACGAGATCGTCGGTAAAAGCCTCGACGAGATATTGCCGTCCACAATCCCCGGTCAGGTTGCGCAACGGCTTAACCCCCACCGCGATGCGAGGCATTAGACAGGGCCATCTTGGCTGGGTCGCGTCCGCGCTCGGGCTCGCCAGTCGTTTTCCGGCCCGCCCCAAGGGAAGTCGCTCGAGCGTCTTCGTCATCAAACCCGCGGCAGCGCCGTCGAAAGCCTCCACATTGGGACCCGCCGCGGATCGGTCGCCGCCTCCCGAGCGCGCGATATCATTCGCCAGCGCCTGGGTCTCCGCATCGGGCGCGACGCCGAGTTCACGTTTCAAGATTTCGGCGCAGGTCCGATACTGCCGCAGCGCTTCCGGCCGCCTCCCGGCACGCGCGTAGGCGCGAATCAGCGCGCGCTGCCCAATTTCCGAGAGCGCGTCAAGACCTGCGAGACGACGCGCCGACTGAATCGCCGCATCGTGCTCACCTGCCTCGTCCTGCAAGGCGGTCAAGCGCTGCAGGACTCCGCAGATAAGATCGAGCGTGCGGTCTCGTTCCGCCGCGAGCCATTCCTGGAACGGCTCGGAATCGATTACGAAATCGGCGAGAAATTCGCCCCGGTACAATTCGGCAGCCACCATTAGTTCGGCACGGTCAGGTGACCGGACCAATCGCTCGAAGCGATCGATGTCGACATCGACGTCCTGGAGCCGACAATTGGCAAATTCAGCCGCCAAATGGCGGCCGGCGCTCTCGCCCAATGCTCGCCGCAGCTCCAACAGGCAGTTGCGCAAACTGTGACGTGCCTGGTCGGAACCTTGATAAGGCCACAACAGGTCGGAGAGCCGCTCACGGCTCACCGGGCGGCCTCTCTGCGCCGCCAGATAAGCCAGTAGCGCGCGCGCCTTTCGCGGGACCTTGCCGAGCCGGCGTTCGTCGCTCTCAATTACCAAAGGTCCGAGGAGACCGATCAGCAATGCCATCACCACCGTCCCGACGCGCAGCTAGATGCCCAAGACCGATTGCGTCGATGGATCGTAAACCATGTCGCGATGATTTTGGAAGGCGCGCACAGTACCATCAACCGAATATTCGTTGCACGTTCAGCGAGCGATCAAGATCGGGATCATCGCGCACCTGATCTGAGCCCTGCCCGGTAGATCCCGATCCTCTGCTCCAGGAGGTGGCACAGCGCGTCAAACCCGCGCGCCCGCAATGGCGGCAACAGATCCTGGTACATGATCGCACGATGCCCGCTCGGGGTCGGAACCGCTTCGTCCCAGAGTTCGATTGGGGTCAGGCTCGGACCAAAGGCGGCCGTCTCCTCGACCCCGGCCGCCAGGAGCTCCAGCCGGGTGCGCAGACATTTTTCGCAGCGGCCGCAATTGATCCCGTCACCGACATTGGCGGGACAGACGCGCAGCGCCGCCAACGCCGTCGGCCAGGTGGCGAGATCGCGCACCTTTTCGAGCCGGGAAAAGCGCCCACCATCATGGACGATCGTCAGTAGCTGGCTCGAAAACAGGCCGTCGACCGCCGGATGCGATCCCATCGGCACAGGGTTGGCGACGTGGTGCGAGGCACCGATAAACAGGAAGGCGGGCTCCAGCAGCGCCGCATGGCCGATGGAAGCCAGCGCCGCGCCGTTGTGACGGTAGGTCCAGAAGTCCGGCTTAGTAGGTAGATGACGCAGATCGGTGCGACATGGGATCAGGCGCAGCCCGGTCTCCGCGGCCACCGGTTCGAGCCTGTGCAAAGCCGCCTGGTAGCGTTCGTTCTCCTCGGCTCGCGCCCGTTTACCGATATCAAACCCGTGGATGAATAGTGCCTTTCGGATGTAGGCGGGATCGTCGCGGCGATAGAGACGGCGGTTCCGCATCAGCATGTGGAGGCCGTCCACCCCTCCCGACAAAAACGCAGTCGCGCGCCGTGGCCCGGCGGCGACGGGGCGAAGACCGCGGCTAGCGGTTTCGATCTCGGGCGCCGGCCGCGGCATCCCGCCCCAGCTAGACCACCAGGCATGGGCGGTCTGCAGCCCCTCGACCAGCATCGGGCACGCCACGCCATCGACACGCACCCTGGCTTCGCCGTGGATCGCGGCGAGCGGAAAGCAGGCGGCGAGGAACGGGTTGGCGCCTGGTGTGTCGCGGTGTCCCGCAATATCCTCATCATCTCGAGCGCCGGCAGCATCGTCCCCGACAGTAAAGGTGAGCACCTGATCGGGAAAGCTTCGATCCTCCCAGACGATAGTCGCGGAGGAAATTCGCGTGTCGCTGGTCACAGCCATTGCGAGATTTCTGATCAGCATCGGAGCATCACCCCATTTGGGTCGGCTCGGGTCAACGCGCGGTCCGCCACGCTCCGCTTTGTGAGACGTGTCATTGCCCTTTTGCGCAAGACTATCGGAACTCGCGTCAGAAAATCGTCCCGTTCGACGTCAAATGAAATCGTCGCGACAAATTCCTAACGAACGATTTCGCGCATCGGGAAATTTTTGCCTCGATCGGGTGGGCCGCGCCTGCGCCGACCGAGAACGGATTCGCCGTCCTGCGCTGGATGCGGGTATCCGTAACAAAGGCTCATCGAAAGAGGGTATCTGAGGTCAATCCCTGGGTGAATTGCGAATAAGAAATGTCAAGGTAGAGTCGAATTCATTTTTGACGAAAGGGTGACGCAATTGGCGACGGTTTGCTGACCAGTCGCAACAATTCTTCGCCCGAAGAACGCAGCAAAGCGACGGAAATCTGTCAAATGAGCTTATCCCACCGACGAGCATCCGTCCGATCAAGATTCAGCAGTCGGCGTGTTCCGGTTCGCAACATTCGGCGAGTATGCGAATTAGTCGGGGATAAACCGGTCACTTTTCTCCGCTTCCGGCGAAATTCGCGCGATGGCTTTCGGAGCGGTCGATTGACGATACCGCCCTCCGGCATGGCGAGTTGCAGCCTCGCCGATATTTTCTGCCGCACAGCATCGCCTGCGGTTACCGCAGGTGCGCCGCGACCGCGCCGGCAGGGGGCCGGCACGCCGGTCGGCATGCCGTGGGCGTTGAGGTTGACCGCAATGCAGCGGAGGGGGCAATGCAGGCGTTGGGCGACTGCTTTGCCGAGCTGAAGGACCCCCGTTCGGGCGGGGCTAGACGTCACGATCTTTGGGAAATTCTGATGATCGCGTTGTGTGCGGTGCTGTCCGGCGGCCACACCGCAGTCGACATGGCCGTCTTTGCCGAAGCCAAGCAGGAATTCCTCGGAAATTTTCTGCAGCTGAAGAACGGCGTCCCGAGCCACGACACCTTCAGCCGGGTGTTCCGGCAACTCGATCCCGACCAGTTCCGCGCCTGCTTTCAGCGCTTCATGGCACGCTTCAGCGAAACCTGCACCGGGGTGATCGCCATCGACGGCAAGGTGCTGCGCCGCCCTCTCGACCCTACCCATCCTGGGTCGGCCCTGCACATGATCAGCGCCTGGTGCTGCGACACCCGCCTGGTGCTGGCCCAGATCGCGACGACGGCCAAGACCAGGGAAACCACTGCTGTCGCCAAGTTGCTGGATATGCTGGCGCTGCAAGGCAGAATCGTCACTACCGACGCACTCAATTGCCAGCGCGACATCGGCTGGCGGATCATCAGCCAGGGAGGCGATTATGTGCTGGCGCTGAAAGGCAACCATCATGCGCTGCACGCCGATGTCACCCGGTTTTTTGCTGCTCCGGAGCATGACAAGGCCGTCATCCATTCAACGACGGACAACGATCATGGCCGCATCGAGACCCGCACGAGCCTGGTCTCGACCAACATCGACCGGCTGCTGGTGCGCCACCAGTGGCCGGGTTTGGCCGCCGTCGGCCGGGTCGTTCGAACCCGCGCCACGACCGGAAAGACGGCGTCGAGAACGACCACTGAGACCGCCTATTATCTGTTGAGTGCGCCGCTGTCGCCCGAGCGCCTGGGTCAGGTCGTACGCTCTCATTGGGGCGTCGAGAACCGCTTGCACTGGGTTCTGAACGTCGTCATGAACGAGGGTCAGGTCAGGAGCCGCATGGATAACAGCCCGTACAACCTCGCGATCTTGCGGCACATGGCGCTCAATCTGATGCACAAGGACCGCTCCAAGGTCTCGCTGCGCGGCAAATTCAACCTCGCCGCCTGGAAGGAGGATTATTTGGCGAAACTAATCGCCCAGGCCTGATTGCCGAACATTTTGGCAATGCGCGCTCGGAAGCGGAGAAAGCAAAAATTAATCGTCGCGCGTGAAAAGTGAGCCCTGGCCTCGGCAACCGCCATAGTGGCGCTTGGGGGATCGGATTGCCTTTTGACAACGCGCGATCGCACCCGCTCGAAACGGCTGAGGGACCGGATTTTGCCCGCGCCGCGAGCGCTCTTGCGCAATTTGCCGGGCACCATCCCTATCTGCTGTTTCGCCGCAGCGCCCTACCCCAGATTCGCCGGCTTAGCGGGGCCGACCCTAGACTGCTGGCACGCGGCGCCGCAGCATCGGCGCAGGTCGCCGTGGCACACGAACCGCAGGAGCCACGCGCCGCGCTCAAGCGCCGGGCCCGGCGCCTGATCAGCACCGCGTTCATCGCGCTGACCGGGGAGGGCGCCGCCGCCGACGCCGGGCTGGCGGCGACCCGGATGGCCCTGGCCGGATTTGCCGCCGCCGCCAGCTGGAAGGAGCGGCGGGTGATCCGCTCCTTTCTCGATTGTGCCGAAATCGCCGTCGCCGTCGCTCTCTCCTATGACTGGCTCTATGACCGGCTCGCGCCGCAAGAACGGCGGGCCATCGAAGACGCGATCCTGCGTAACGTACTCGAACCGGCCTACACGGCTTATGCCGATCCTTCGCTGATTTGGCCGAAGCGCCGCGACAACTGCGCCCTCGTATCCAATGCCGGGATCGCGATCGCGGCGCTCGCCGTACTTCGCCGTCACCGCGCGCTATCGGCAGATCTGGTGCGCCGCAGCCTGGCTTCGGCGTGGAACGGATTCGCGGGCCTGGCGCCGGACGGAGCCTGGCGCGAGGGCCTCAGTTACTGGTCGCTGGCGATGCGGTATGCCGGGCTGATGGTCGCAGCGTTGGAAAGCGCGCTTGGCGACAGCTTTGGCCTTGTTGATCGCCCGGGCTTCGCCCAAACTGGAGACTTCGCCCTGCACGCGGTGGGTCCGTTCGGGGTCGCCTTCAATTTCGGGGATTCGGAGCATCGTTTCGATGTGTCACCGCTCGCCTGGCTCGGGCACCGGTTTGGCCGGCCGATCGACGGCTGGCTGCTCGGTGGCTCCGACGGCTGGCATCTGCCGTTCACGACGATTTGGCCGGGACCGGAGAAGGCCTGCCCGATGACGCTGGGCCTGCCGACCGGAAAAATCTTTCACAGCGCCGATCTCGCCTGCTTTCGCAACACATGGTCGCGCGAGCCGGAGGCGCGCGCGGTCTATCTGGCGATCAAGGGCGGCAACGTGCCAGGCCGGACGGGCAGCGGCGCACCGCGCCCGGAGGACGTGATCCTGCACGCTCAAGCCGATGCCGGCACCTTTGTCCTCGACGGCGCCCAACACCGCTGGGTCATCGATCTTGGCGCCGACGATTATGACCTGCCCGGCTATTTCGACCACGGCGCAGACACCCGGTCGGGACCGCGCTGGCGGTACTACCGCACGCAGGCCGCCGGTCACAATACGCTGACGATCGGCGGCCGCGACCAGGTGCCGAACGCGCCGGCGACGATTCTCGGCAGCTGCGTCGACGGCGACAGCAAATGGGTGGTTCTCGATCTGTCGGCGGCCTACGGCAAGCCGGCCGGTACGGTGCGGCGCGGCGCGGCGCTGATCGGCCGGCAGGTGGTGATCCAGGACGAGATCGATCCGGGTAGCTGCCGCGACATCACCTGGGCGATCCATACCAGCGCCGAACCGGTGAGCATGACTGGAACGCTCGCCCGTTTCCGATTGGGCGACGATCGGCTGGTCGCCCGCATTCTCGAACCGGCGGGCGCCCGCTTCGAGCTGGCCCCGCCGCCGCCGCCGCGGTCGTTCGCGGCCCTGCCGGCGCAGCAACTGCATGGCCGGCCGGCCGGCGAGGGCCGCATCTCCGAATTGGCGCGGCGCGAAGACCGCCCGGAAGAGCGCGCCGCCGGGGCTCCGATCCGACGCCTGCAGATCGCCTGGCCCGCCGGGTCGCGACGTCTGACCGTGCTGCTGCTGCCCGATTGCGACGGCGACGAACTGGCATTGCCGGTAGCGCCGCTGGACCATTGGCTCGCCCGCCGTCCGCTCCGACTGACCGGGGTGCCCCGGCGCGGCTGTCGAACCCGTGCAGCGCATATCGCGGAGCCGGGCTCAGCCGTAAGGCCCACGAAATCTAAACTGGGGTATTCTCGTCGGAACCCACCGGCGAGTTTGGGTCATGCCTGAGCCTACGAACGATCTCCCCTTGGCCGCGGACGGTTTCAGCCCGTTGCGGCGCAGGGTCGTGCTGCTGAGCCTGACCGGGGCATCCTCGCTCGGGATCGTCGCCTCGACCATCTATGTCCCGTCGGTACCGGCGATCGCCCGCGCCTTCGACACCACGATCGCCCGGGTGCAGTTCACCTTTGTCGGCTATCTGCTGGCTTTCGCGATCAGCATGCTGGTGCTGGGGCCGCTGTCCGATCGCTTTGGCCGGCGGCGGACCGTACTTTGCGGTCTGGCCCTGAGCGCGGTCAGCAGCCTGCTCTGCGCCGCCAGCACGAGCATCGAAATGCTGATTGCGGCGCGGATCCTTCAGGGGATCGGCGCCTGCGCCGGGATGGTCGTCGGCCGCGCCCTGACCCGCGAGATCTGGGGCCCGGCGGCGGCGGCCCAAGTCATCGCCGGGCGCGCGATCGCGGCCACCGTGATGCAGGCCTGCGCCCCGGTGCTCGGCGGATACCTGCAGCAATGGTTCGGCTGGCGCGCCAATTTCGCCGCCGTCGCGGTGCTGGCCTGTTTCGCCATGGTGCTGATGATCCGCTATGTGCCCGACCGCGGCGTCGGGCCGTTTGCGCGTTCGACCGGCGAAGGCATGCTGGCCAGCTATCGCACCCTGATCGGCGCCCGCCGCTTTCTCGGCTATACGCTCGCAGCCGCCGGCGCGCATGCCGGCTTTCACATCTTCGCCGCCGGCGGCCCGGCGGTGCTGATCGGCAGTTTCGGCATCAGCCCGGAGCGGTACGGCTATTACGCCGCGCTGCCGCCGCTGGGTTTTCTGGTCGGCAGCTTTTTCTCCAATCGCCTGACCGGCCGGCTCGGGGTCAACGGGCTGATCACGATCGGCACGACGGTGCTGATTCCGGCCGGTTTTTTCATGGTGCTTCTGGCGCTGCTGCATGTCGCCGGTCCGTTTGCCGTGATCGGGCCGATGATCTTCGTCTGCTGCGGCAGCGGGCTGATCACCCCGAACGCCGCGGCCGGCAGCCTCGGGGTCAATCCGCGGATCGCCGGCGCCGCTTCGGGTCTGGGCAGCTTTATCCAGATGGGCGGCGCCGCCACCGCCACCGCCGCGCTGTCGCTGGGACGGAGCGGAAGCCCCCTTACCCTGGCGATCGTTATCGCACTTGCCGGGCTGTTCTGCGTGACCGCCTTCGGCTCGCTGATGCAGCCGGGCCGGCCCGGCGTCAAAGCCGATGCGCGGGCTCCCGGCTAGCCGCAGCGCCGCGGCCGACCGATGCAGCGGCCCGATTCGGGCGAAATTCTCCCGGCGCCTGCGGGCTGGCGCCCCCAGGATGCGATCGCCGCGCGGTTTCCGGCGATGGCCGAACTGGGCCGGAGAATGGAATTCGAGATCCGCGCGCTCGAAGCCCGGCTCGACCGCGACGAGGCGGCCGGGCGCGATACCTCGCGGCTGCGCCAGGGATTGGTCGAGGTCCATTGGCGGCTGCAATATACCGCCGACGCCGCGGCGGCGGCGGCGGCACTCGGCCGGTTGCGCAGGATTGCCGCTTTGCCGGAGCCGCCGAGCGGTCTCCTGCCGGACCAGGACGACAGCTTTGGCGGCGGCACCGAGGTGTGGTTTCTCAAGCTCGACGCCTCGGTCGATCACCTGCTCGCCGACGATTTTGTCGGCGGCGGGCGACCGCCGCGGTTTCTCGACCGGGTCAACGATCCGCACCATCTGCAACATTACCTCAACAGTCTGGTCGTCTCGCATCTGGCCGAGGACGGCGTCGACCGGCGCAAGGAGCTGAACTTTGCCACCGCCGATCTGGTCCGGCTGATCCTGCGCCGTCGTCCGCCGGGCTACCCCTGGCACCCGGCGCTGGAGAGCGTGATCCGGCGCTTTGTCGCTGGCTGGCAGGATTCGAGAACCGGCTTTTTCGGCGCGGATTACCAGATCGCCGGCCAGCGCTGGCGGACCGCCGACCTCAGCATGACCTTTCACATGGCGCGCTATCTCGAAGGCCGGATCGGCTATTGGCCGCAGCTGATCGATACCCTGATAAACATCCGCGACGACCGCTACCCCAATGGCTGGCTCGATGACCATGGCTTGACCAACCATAACAATTACGATGTCGCGGTGCTTTTTCAGCTCGGCTGGCGCGAGATATGCCCGGAGCGGCAGCGCCGCGCCGGCGCCGAGATCGACCGGCTGCTGTCGTGGTGCCTCGACACCGCGATCGCCGCGGACGGCACGGTCGCCTCGCGCGCGATCGGCGAATCATTGCCCGAGAGCTATTACTTCGCCGTCGCCTTTCTCGATGCGGTCGGCTATTTCGACCCGGCGAAACGGTTCTGGACCGACCGCCCCTTCCCTGAGGCCGGCCTGTTGCGGAGGCGATTGGAGCAGCGGATCCGGTCGTTGCCCGCGGGCGATCCGATGGCCCGCATGGCGCTCGCCCGGCTGCGCTGCTGACCGGTGGATTTGCCCGGGCGCCATCGGCTAGGATATCGCCCGAACCACGCATGCGAGGAACCGCAACATGTCGATAACGCTCGAAGCCGATGCCCGCCACGGGGTCCAGATCGAAGACGTCGAGTACCAGCGCCAGGGCGGCCGCTCGATGCTGGCGCGGCTCTACCGGCCGAGCGGCGCCGGGCCGTTCCCGGCGATGTTGCAGGTTCATGGCGGCGCCTGGGTCAACAAGGACCGCACCGACAACGACTTCATCGCCAAGGCATTGGCCGAGAGCGGCATTCTGGTCGCCTCGATCGATTTCCGGATGCCGCCCGAAGCCCCCTACCCGGCCTCGCTCGCCGACATCAATCTCGCCACCCGCTGGCTCAAGGCGCATGCCGGCGAATACCGCAGCCGCGCCGACTGGGTCGGCAGCTTTGGCACGTCGAGCGGTGGGCATCAGGTATTGCTGGCGGCGATGCGCCCCGACGACCCGCGCTATGCGGGGCTGTGGCTGGCCGACGCCCCGGCGGCCGACGCCAAACTTGCCTTTGTCATTTCGGGCTGGGGCGTGCTCGACCCGCTGCTGCGCTACGAGCTGGCCAAGAAGGCCGGCAACGCCGAACTCCTCGACAACCATCATAATTTCTGGGGCGACGCGGCGACGATGGCCGAGGGCAACCCGCCGCGGATGCTCGAGCGCGGCGAAACCGTCCACCTGCCGCCGGCGCTGGTCTTTGGCGGCGACAAGGATGAATGGGTGCCGGTCGAATTGATGCGCAAATTTGTCGCCGACTACCAGAAGGCCGGCGGCGAGGTCGAGCTGCAGCTGTACGAGGGCGCCAATCACGGCTTTATGACCGGCAAGCCCGACGCCCCCTATGCAGCCCGCGCGATCGAGCGGATGAAGGCGTTCATCCGCAAGCACAGCACCGGCTGACGCCACTGCTCCGGCGGCGGCAAATTCCCGTTAATCGGGAAATTAACCGGGAATTTTGTCGATCAGGCCGCAAAACCATCTTTCATCGGGCGAAATGCCGCGCCGAATCAAAGCGTTGCAGGCGAATTCCCGGTAGCGGCCTAACCGGGAATTCAGACCTGCCCAACCGGGAAATAATTTCGCTGGACCAGGAATAATCGGGAAGCGTCGCCAGCCTTGGAAATCGGCCCAGGATGAGCAGGCGCAACAATAAAGGCCGATCAAAAAACATCCTGCCCGCCATCGAAAAGCCGACCACTGAGCGAGGACTTTCCCTATGCCGATCCTCGCCCGCCTCGGCCAAGATTTCCACTCTGTGCTTACCATGCGATTACGACAATAAATTGTCGGCCGTGAAAAGCGGGGGCACGTCAAGTCCGGCGAAACAGGTCTGCTCGAACAGTGCGCGAAGCTTGGCCGACCCGAACTGTCGGATGGCCTCCAGGCGGGCGACGGTCGAAATCACCTTGCCTCCGACGATGCACCTCTATGCATCTTTCGACCCGCGCAAGAAGTTCATCGTGGATGACGGTGGGTCATAAAAAGCTCGGAGAGCATCGGCCAGTACACCTGCATCACCGCGAAAATATAGGCCGTGCTGATGCCAAACAGCAGCATGCCGTCCGCCGCCTCCAGCGCGCCCATCATCTGCCAGTGCCGTTCCAGCGTCAGCCCCGACGCGCCTCGCGTGGTCATCGAGTTCGACGGAATAGAGGATCGCATCCTTAGGCGAGTTGAGCGCACCGAGCCACACATAGGCCGCCGCCCAGATCGCGGCCTCTATCCCGTGCAGCACGGCCAGCAGCAGGCCGACCGCTCCGACGACGCCAATCACTATCGGGATCACATGACGTAAACCAAGCTTCCGGGGCTCCAGCCGTGCCCTGATCCCCAACCCCACGAAGGACATCAGCACCACCCCCGTCGCGTGGATTGTTATGGTCAGTGCGATGAGCGACAGACCCCAACTCCAGTTGACGCTCTCCAACAGATTATTCCTGTAAAGGCGATGGGTAACTCGGCTAGCCGACGGGCAAGCTTGGTGACGCCCGCTCAATCCGCCGCGGCTTTGATCAGCAGCGCCCGGAACCAGGCCTGCGCCGGCTCGCTGGCGGCGCGGCGGTGCCAGGCCATCGTCACCGTCATCGAGAAATCGATCGGCAACGGCATGATCTCGATTTCGGCGGTGGCGGCGATCTGGCGGGCGGTGCGCCGCGGCACGGTGGCGACGAGGTCGGAGGCGGCGAGCGCCACCGGCAATGCCAGATAGGTCGCGACCAACAGGGCGACGCGGCGCCGCAAACCGAAATCGACCAGGATACGGTCGAGGGCGCCGCTGGTATCGCCGCGCGGCGAGACCAGAATGTGGTTGAGCGCGGCGTAGGCCTCGAGCGAGAGCTTTTGCCCGGCGATCGGATGGCCGCGGCGGGCGATGACAACAAACGGATCGCGCAGCAATACCATCGATTCGACATGCGTCGGCAGAGCGCCGAGATGGGCGACGGCGACATCGATGGCGCCGCGGTCGAGCTGCTCGGCGGCGTTGGCGCCGGTCACCGGGGTCAGGCGCAAGGTCGCTCTGGCAGCCTGTCGGGCAAAGGCCTCGGCGAGGCGTCCGACCAGCGCGACCTCGGCGTATTCGGCCATGCCGGCGGTGAAGATGCCGGCGCTGCGTGCCGGATCGAAGCCGAGGCCGAGGTTCAGCGCCGCCTCGATATGCTCGATCGCGGCGGCAATCAGCGGCGCAATCTCGCGGGCGCGGGCGGTCGGCTCCATGCCGGTCTGGGTGCGCACGAACAGATCGTCGGCAAACAGGCTGCGCAGGCGCGACAGCGCGTGGCTCATCGCCGGCTGCGACAGGCCGATCCGGCCGGCGGCGCGGGTCACGGCGCGCTCGCCGATCAGCGCGTCGAAGGCTTTCAGCAGATTGAGGTCGACGGCGCGGATATCCATGGCACGAATAGCTAGCATATAATTAATCGATTTGATAGATGGTGGCGGCTGCGGTTTTATCGCAGCAGCGAAAAACCGATCGGGAGCCAAAAGCCATGTCGCAAGAAGCAGCGCCACGCCTCAGCCATGTCGGGCTTTATGTGCACGACGTGCCGAAGATGATCGATTTCTACACCCGAACCCTCGGCTTTGTGGTCAGCGATGGGGCGGAGGACGGGCGCATCACGTTTTTGAGCCGCAACCCCAGCGACCATCACCAGGTCGTGCTGGTGCGCGGCCGCACCACCGATACCGAGACGCCGATGGTGCAGCAGGTGTCGTTCAATGTCGGCACGCTCGCCAATGTCCAGCGCGCCTTCCGCAAGATCCGCGACGCCGGCTGCGAGGGCATCAGCCCGATCTGCCACGGCAATGCCTGGTCGGTGTATTTCCAGGACCCCGAAGGCAACCGCATCGAGATGTTCTGCGACACGCCGTGGTATGTGCCGCAGCCATTGGGCTTCAAGATCGACCTCGACAAGGCCGAGGACGAGCTGTTCCGCGAGACCGAGGCCTATTGCCGGGACCGCGAGGGGTTCAAGCCGATCGAGGAGTGGCGGGCCGAGATCAGCAAGAAAATCGCGGCAAAGCTCGAAGCATAAGGCCGGTCGGCCCTCGGCGCCGTGTTCGGGACGCCATACAACATGACAGGAGATTTTCGATGACCGAAGTCAAAGGCTACCACGCCCACGTCTATTACAATGCCGAGACCAAGCCGGCCGCGGCGCGGCTGCGGGACATGATCGCCGGCAAATTCGTCGTCGAGGCTGGCGCCTTCAGCGACGAGCCGAGAGGCCCGCACCCGATCTCGCAATTCGCCGTCATCTTCAAGACCGAGGAATTCCAGAACATCGTGCCGTGGCTGATGCTGAACCGCGAAGGCCTCGACGTCCTGGTGCATCCGCTGACCGAAAGCTCCTATGACGACCACAGCAAGAATGCGCTGTGGCTGGGAACGCCGGTGCCGATGCGGCTCGACATTCTGCGGCCGACCTATCGCGCCGAGTTGCTGCCGAAGGATTCGGCCCACGCGGCCTGACCGGGCGATCAGCCGGCTTTGCGCAGCCGCGCCCGGCGAAAGGCGAGCCTGTTCCGGCCATCCACGTGTCCCGATCAGTGTCGAAGGGAGGCGTGGATCACCGGGACGAGCCCGGTGATGACGACCAGGAGGCATGGCTTTGGTGCGGGCGCAGACCGGACGTTCCGTTATCGCGGCCTCCGGCGGCAAGCCCTGCCGCATGGAATGCGTCGACGATTGCCCGATCGGGCGCGGTGAAGGCCACGTGAACTCCGGTCAGCGGCGAGTCACGAGCCCCGATCCAGAAGAAGGCCTTCTCGGCTACCAAGAGTTTTGTCATAGCGTCGATAATAGGCAGCCCGGCGGTAATAGGCAGCGCGGCGGTCTGACGGAATAGTCCTGTCGGTAATCGACGGCAAAGTGCCAGATTGCGGCGAGCGCGCGGCCGGTCAGCGTTCGATTTCGCTCAGCGCCTGGTCGAGGTCGCGGATCAGGTCGTCGGCCGATTCGAGGCCGATCGACAGGCGCACCACGTCGGGGCCGGCGCCGGCGGCGAGGCGCTGCTCGTCGGAGAGCTGGCGGTGGGTGGTCGAGGCCGGGTGCAGGATCAGGCTCTTGGTGTCGCCGATATTGGCGAGGTGCGAAAACAGCTGCACGCTCTCGACCAGCCGGGTTCCCGCCTCGTAGCCGCCCTTGACGCCAAAGGTGAAGACCGCCCCCGCCCCTTTCGGCAGGTATTTCAACGCCAGCGCATGATACGGGCTGTCCTTGAGCCCGGCATAGGAGACCCAGGCGACGCGCCGATGCGCCGCCAGAAACTCGGCGACCTTGCCGGCATTCTCGACATGCCGGTCCATGCGGACATGCAGGGTTTCGATGCCGGTCAGGGTCAGAAACGCGTTCATCGGCGACAGGGTCGGGCCGAAATCGCGCAGCGCCACCGCGCGGGCCTTGGTGGTGAACGCGAAATCGCCGAAATTCTCGTAGAATTTGAGACCGTGATAGGCCGGCTCCGGGTCGGTCAGGGACGGAAAGCGGTCGCCCTGGGCCCAGTCGAACCGGCCCGATTCGACGACCATGCCGCCCAGCGCATGGCCATGGCCGGACAGAAACTTGGTCGTCGAATGGCACACGATGTCGGCGCCCCAATCGAATGGCCGGCACAGATAGGGCGTCGCCAGGGTGTTGTCGACGATCAGCGGGATGCCGGCCTCGTGGGCCACCGCCGCCACCCTTTCGAGGTCGACGACGATGCCGCCGGGATTGGCCAGGTTCTCGACAAAGATCGCCTTGGTCCGCGCGGTCAATGCGCGGCGGAAATTCTCCGGGTCGGCCGGGTCGACGAAATCGCATTTCCAGCCGAGCTTTTTGAACGACAGCCCGAACTGGGTCAGCGACCCGCCATAGAGGTTGCGCGAGGCGAGAAACTCGTCGCCCGGCTCCATCAGAGTGAAAAAGATCAGGAATTGCGCGGCGTGGCCCGAGGCGGCGGCGACCGCGGCGCGGCCGCCTTCGAGGCTGGCGACCCGCTCTTCGAGCACGGAGACGGTCGGATTGTTCAACCGCGCGTAGATGTAGCCGAAATTGTGCAGGTTGAACAGCGAGGCGGCATGGTCGACATCGTCGAACACATAGGCGGCGGTCTGATAGATCGGGGTCGAACGGGCCCCGGTCACCGGGTCGGGCGCGGCCCCGGCATGGACCGCGCGGGTCTCGAAGCCGTGGACGCTGTTGTGCGAGGCGGCGGGCCGCTGCTTGACCCGTCGCGCCAATGGCGGCTCGGGCGGGCGGTTCCTAATGATGCCGCTATTGACCCCGCTCCACGACAATTCGCCGCCGAGCCGGCCGAACTCGATCTTCGGGCAGCGGTTCATCACCACTTCGATGCCGGCCGCGGCCGCGGTCGCCGCCGCCGCGTCGTTGCGGATGCCGAGCTGCATCCAGACGATCTTGGCGCCGATCGCGATCGCCTCCTCGACCACCGCCGGCGCCTCCCGCGCGGCGCGGAACATGTCGACCATGTCGACCGGCTCGGGGATGTCGCGCAGATTGGCGTAGACCGGTTCGCCGAGCAGGCTCTGGCCGGCGATGCCGGGGTTGACCGGGATCACCCGGTAGCCTTTGTTTTGCAGATACTTCATGACGAAGTAGCTGGGCCGGTTCCAGTTCGACGAGGCGCCGACCATGGCGATCGTCTTGACCCGTTGCAGGATTGCGCGCAGCTGCGCGTCGGGATAGGCGATCGGGTCGAGTTCGCTCATGATGGTTCTCTGGTCCGTGCCGGCGCCATGTTCGTCCCGCCGCCGGGGCTGGTGTCAAGAACGCTCGGCGCCCGGCGATCCTACCAGGTCAGCGCGACGCCCTTGAGCCCGACGCCGCCGTTTTTCTGGATCACTCCAAACAATTGCAATCGGCAGGGCCAGGCCGGAGCGCAGCCCTCGCCTCCGGCCTTGTCGGGATCGACCGCAACCCGCGGGTCAGCGCCGGGCGGCCTGGCGAGGCCGGCCGGCGATGGCAACACCAGCGGCCATTGCGCTGCCGGGGCGCCGGAGGCCGGCAGCCCCTGCCCCGCCTCGGCCGGCAGGCCATACCCGGCGGCGATCAGGGCTGCGGCGGCAGCCGTCCAACCGCGCCGCATCGCCGGGCTCAGAGCGCCTTGAGCATCGCCTCGGCGCTGGAGACGTCGAATTGCCCGGGCTGCTCGACGTTCAACGCCTTGACCACGCCGTCTTCGACCAGCATCGAATAGCGCTGGGTGCGCACGCCCATGCCTTCCTTGACCCGGTCGAGCTCGAGCCCGATCGCGCGGACGAAATCGCCGCTGCCGTCGCCGAGCATGACGACCTTGCCGGTCGCGCCGCGTTCCTTGCCCCAGGCGTCCATGACGAACTGGTCGTTGACCGCGATGCAGGCGATGGTGTCGACGCCCTTGGCCCTGAGTTCCTCGGCGTGGGTGACGTAGCCCGGCAGATGCCGCTCCGAGCAGGTTCGCGTATAAGCGCCGGGAACGCCGAACAGCGCTACCTTTTTGCCGCGGAAAAAATCCTCGGTGGTGACCGCCTGGACTCCATCGGCGCCAACATAGCGCAATGTCGTCGATGGCACCTTGTCGCCAACCTTGATGGTCATGGATCGTCCTCCCGAATGTCGGTGTCCTCATCCCAGCACAGCGCCGCCTCGGCAGCAACCGCCGATGCCATGCCGCAGCACCGCGCGCCGCAGCCGAGCGTGTATTGGACCATGGCGGAGGATCTCGATGCGGCGGCGATCCGGCGTCTGAGCGCGGAACTGAGCGAGGATGAGGCGCGCCAGGCACGGGCATTTCATTTCGATCGCGACCGCACCACCTATATCGCCGCCCATGCGATGCTGCGCCGGGTGCTGCGCGACGCGCTCGGCGGCGAAGAGCCGCAGCTGGTGCGCAATCCGCTCGGCCGGCCGGAACTGGCGCCATCACCGGGGAGCGGGCCGGCGCCGTCGTTCAACCTGACCCACACGCGCGGTTTTGCCGCTTGCGCGATCCTGCGCGGGGCGCCGGTCGGCATCGACGCCGAGGACATCCGCCGCCCGATCGACATCGCCGAACTGGCCGCGCGCTGGTTCGCGCCGCCGGAGCGGCGTCTGCTGGAGCGGCTTCAGCCGGCATACCGGGCCGAGATGTTCTACCGGATCTGGACGTTGAAAGAGGCGATCCTGAAGACCACCGGGCACGGGCTGCGCATCGAGCCCCAGCTTTTTGCCGTCGACCCGGAGCGCGGCCAGGCGAGGATCCCCGAGGGTCTGGGCATTCCGACCCGCTGGCGGCTTGCCGAATGCGCCCCCCTGCCCCATCTGCGGCTTGCTCTCGCGGCGCCGGGACAGGGCCGGCTCACCGCCACCCCGAGCCGCATCGATCTCGGGCGAGGGCAAACCGAGTTCGGCTGAAATGCTGCGGCGCCGAGTAGATTCCGGGGGCTGCCGCGATCGGCTGGCGGGGCGTATAATCGCCCGGCGAAAGCGTCGGGTTCGGTGTCTCTGCTCCCCGAAGCGGGAGGCAGGGTTTGGCGATTTTTCTCGATGAGGATTTTCCTTGCGGCAGATTACCCTCGACAATACCGGCAGACCGATTCTGCCCACGGCTGCGATCGCGGTTAGACCCAGCAGACCCATCGAGCCCGATCTGGCAGCGCACAAGCGCGCGACCCGGGCTTTTCAGTCGCCGATCCTGGGGGCCAGCCTGAAGCAGATCGCCTCGTCCTTCGGCGGCTTCATCGGGGTCTGCGCCGCGATGTATCTCGGCCTCGGCATCGGCCTGCCGGTCTGGGTGACCTTGCCGCTGGCGGTGCCGGCGGCCGGGTTTCTGGTGCGGATCTTTATCATTCAGCACGATTGCGGCCATGGCTCGTTCTTTCGCTCGCGCCGCGCCAATCATATGCTCGGGACGGTGTGCAGCCTCTTGACCCTGGCGCCCTACGCCTTTTGGCGGCGCCAGCATGCCGCTCACCACGGCGTCTGGAACAACCTCGACAGGCGCCGCTCGAGCGGGTTCGACATCTATTCTTCCTGCCTGACCCTGGCCGAGTACCGGATGCTCGGCGGCTGGCGCCGCGGCCTGTACCGCCTGGGCCGGCACCCGCTGGTATCGAACATTCTGCTGCCGCCGCTGGTCTTCATCATCCTCTACCGGCTGCCCTTCGACGTCACCAAGGGATGGCGGCGCGAGCGTCGGGCGGTGTACGCGACCGATCTGGCGATGATCGTGTTGATCGCCGGGCTGGGGCGCCTGCTCGGCTATGACCGGCTGGTGGCGGTTCAGCTGCCGATCATGCTGATCGCCGCGACCATCGGCGTCTGGCTGTTCTCGGTGCAGCACCGCTTCGAGCACACGCTGTGGATGCCGGAGGCGGCGTGGAACTTTGCCGCCGCTTCGCTGCGCGGCTGCTCTCATCTCCAGCTGCCGGCGGTGCTGCAATGGTTCAGCGGCAATATCGGCTTTCACCACGTGCACCATTTGAACCCGCGCATCCCGAACTATCGGCTGCAGCAATGCCATGACGCCGATCCCGAGCTGCAATCGGCGCCGATGCTGACCCTCGGCGCGGCGTTGCGGGCGTTGCGCTATGCATTGTGGGACGACGAGCACGGCCGCATGGTGCGGTTTCCGCCGGCGCAGCGAGGGGATGGCCGCGGCGCAACCGCCAAACCGAACCCGGCCATCCGGTCTGATCGGGCGATGCCGGCTGAGCCGCGCGCATCGGAAAAGCCGCGCGCCGAAAATCTACCGCCGCAGGATCAGGACCGCGGCGATCGCCACCAATGCCGCGGCCGCGAGCCACAGCGGCAGCACCGCGAGATAGAGGCGCTTTGCCTGCTCGGCGGCATGCGTGGCCAGGGTTTCGGCGTGCAAAACCACCCCGTCGCGCGACATGTCGCCGATCATGCTATCGAGGTTGCGGATCAGCCGGGGCAGCCGTTCGACGAGATCGGCGAAGGTTTCGAGCCGCTGGCGCAGCTGCGCCTCGGGGCCGCGATTGTCGCGCATCCAGGTTTCGATCAGCGGCCGCGACAAGGCCCAGATGTTGATTTCCGGATCGAGGCGGCGGCCCACCCCTTCGACCAGCACCATGGTTTTTTGCAGCAGCAGCAGCTGCGGCTGGGTTTCCATGCCGAACTGGTCGGTGACCCGGAACAGCTGGGCGAGCAGGCGGGCGACCGAGATGTCCTGTAGCGGGCGGCCGAGGATTGGCTCGCCGATCGCCCGGCAGGCCTGGGTGAAGGCGTCGACCGAGCGGTCGGGCGGCACATAGCCGGCGGCAAAATGGATTTCCGCGACCCGCCGGTAGTCGCCCGACAGGAACCCGATCAGCATATCGGCGAGGTAATAGCGGGTGGCGCGGTCGAGCCGTCCCATGATCCCGAAATCGACGACGACGATCGCTCCCGAGGCGTCGACGAACATGTTTCCGGGATGCAGATCGGCGTGGAAAAAGCCGTCGCGAAACACCTGGTTGAAAAAGGCGCCGGCGGCTTTTGCCAGCAATTCGTCGATGCGGTGCCCGGCGGCGAGCAGCGCGGCGCGGTCGTCGATGCGGCTGCCGGTGATCCGCGCCAGGGTCAGCACGCCGCGGCCGGTGCGCTGCCAGTCGATCCGCGGCACCCGGAAGCCGGGGTCGCCGGCAAAGTTTTCGGCCAGCTCGGACCCGGCCGCGGCCTCGAAGCGCAGATCCATCTCAAAGCGCACCGCCTCGGTCAGGGTCTGCACGATTTCGACCGGCTTGAGCCGCCGCAATTGCGGATAGAGCCGCTCGATCCAGCCGGCGAGCCACAGGAACAGGTCGAGGTCGCGGGCGAAGGCCTCGGCGATCCCCGGCCGCAGCACCTTGACCGCAACCTCCTGCCCATCGGTGGTCTCGGCGAAATGGACCTGCGCGATCGAGGCGGCGGCGACCGCGGTTTCGTCGAACGAGGCGAACAGGGTTTCGAGCGGCCGCCCGAACTCGGCCTCGATCGCCGCGCGCGCCTGCCCGCCCGGAAATGGCGGCAGGCGGTCCTGCAGGCTGGCCAGATCGGCGCTGATCTCCTCGCCGAGCAGATCGGCGCGGGTCGCCAGCAACTGGCCGAGCTTGATAAAGCTGGGCCCCATTTCGTCGAGCGCCGCCGCCAGCCGCTGGCCCGGGCGGGCCGGCGCCGGCCGATGGCGCCGCGCGAACCACCGGGCGATCCGCAGGTAGAAGGCCACGACCGGGACGCCGGCAAACGGAAACAGCGCATCCTGGCGCGCCAGGATCAGTCCGATCGCGGCGAGGCGGGCGAGGTTGCGCAGGCTGCGCACCAGCCCGAACCCGGATCGCACGGCCTCAGAGGCGCCAGGCCGAGTGGAGCGCAGCGATCCCCCCCGTGAGATTGCGGAACCTGACCTGTTCGAGGCCGGCGCCGGCGATCATTTCGGCGAGTTCGCTCTGGCGGGGAAAGCCGCGGATGCTTTCGACCAGATAGGTGTAGGCCTCGCGGTCGCCGGCGACGATCTGGCCGAGCAATGGCACGACATGAAAGCTGTAGAGATCGTAGAGCGGCTGCAGCAACGGCGTCACCGCCGGGGTGAATTCGAGACAGACGAACCGGCCGCCCGGGCGCAGCACCCGGCGCGCCTCGGCGAGTGCGGCCTCGATCCGGGTCACGTTGCGCAAGCCGAACGCGATCGCATAGAGATCGAAGCTGCGTTCGGCGAAGGGCAGCCGCTCGGCCTCGGCGGCGAGCCATTCGATGCCGTGCAGGATGCCCCGGTCGAGGGCGCGGGCGCGGCCGATCTCGAGCATGCGCGGGTTGGCGTCGCAGACGATTGCCCCACCCTCGCCGCCCTCGCCGCCCTCGGCGATCCCGCCCTCGGCGATGCCGCTCTGCGGGATCAGACGCTTTAGCGCGCGCAGCGCGATGTCGCCGGTGCCGCCGGCCATGTCGATGAGCAGCTGGCCGGGGCGCGGCTTCAGCCACCCCACCATTTCGGCCTTCCACAGCCGATGGATGCCGCCGCTCATCAGATCGTTCATCAGATCGTAGCGCGGCGCGACGCGCTCGAAGATGCCGCGGACCAGCGGCGCCTTCTCGTCCTCGGGCACATGGCGGTAGTCGCGCGCAGCGCCGCCGCTTGCGGGTTCCTCGCTCATCGGGCAGGAAGATACCGCCATCGGGCCGCGCGCGCCACGCCGCGGCCATCCGGCGCGGAAAACCATCGGTGCAATGCCCGAACTGCCTGAAGTAGAGACCGTGCGGCGCGGCCTGGCGCTGAAGATCAGCGGGCGGCGGATCGTCCGCGCCGAATTGCGCCGGCCCGATCTGCGCCGGCCGTTTCCGCCGGCATTGGCCGAGCGGCTCGACGGCGCGGTGATCGGCGCGCTCACCCGGCGCGGCAAATACATCCTGATCGAGCTCGACGCCGACGGCCTGTTGCTGCTGCATCTCGGCATGTCGGGGCGGATCACCGCCGGCGACGCAATGCAGCCGGAGGCGCGCCACGACCATGTGGTGCTGCGCCTCGACGACGGCACGGTGGTGCGCTTCAACGACGCGCGCCGCTTTGGCACGCTCGACTATCTGCGGCGCGGCGAGGCCGACCGGCACCCGCTATTGGCCGGGCTCGGGCCGGAGCCGCTCGAAGCGGGGTTTGACGGCGCCTATCTCGCGGCCAAGCTCGCCGGCAAGATGACCTCGATCAAGGCGGCGCTGCTCGACCAGCGCATCGTCGCCGGGCTCGGCAACATCTATGTCTGCGAGGCGCTCTACCGCGCCCGGCTGTCGCCGCAGCGGCTCGCCGGCTCGATCGGCCGCAGGCAACTCGGCCGGCTGGCCGCGGCGATCCGCTCGGTGCTGGACGAAGCCATCGCCGCCGGCGGCTCGTCATTGCGCGACTATGTCCAGGCCGATGGCGAACTCGGCTATTTCCAGCACCGCTGGGCGGTTTACGGCCGCGAGGGCGAACCCTGCCCCGGCTGCGACTGCGCCGAGGGGGTGCGGCGGATCGTGCAATCCGGCCGGTCGACGTTTTACTGCGCCAAGCGGCAGCGCTAATCCTCAGACCGGGGCCGCGGCGAAGGCGGGGGCGCCGCAGGTCGGGCATTCCGGGTCTTTGCCGATCCGGATCGAGTGAAAGCGGGCGCGCATCGCGTCGTAGATCAGCAGCGTGCCGTCGAGGCTCTCGCCCAGCCCCAGCAGCTCCTTGAGCACTTCGACCGCCTGCAAGGTGCCGAGCACGCCGGCGACGGCGCCGAGGATGCCGGCGGTTTCGCAGCGCGGCACCAGATCGGGCGGCGGCGGCTCGCGGAACAGGCAGCGGTAGCAGGGATGGCCGGCGCCGAGATAGGGCCGGAACGTCGAGATCTGGCCCTCGAACGGCGACAGGGCCGCGGCCACCAGCGGCTTTTCCAGGCGGCAGCACAGATCGGTCAACAGGTAGCGCGTCGCAAAATTATCGCTGCCGTCGGCGATCAGGTCGTAGCCGGCGATCATCGCCTCGGCATTGTCCGGGCCGAGACGCGCCGCGACGGCTTCGACCCGGATTCCGGGATTGAGCGCGGCCAGGGTATCGCGGGCGCTGTCGACCTTGAGGGCGCCGACGCTGGGCGTCATATGGACGATCTGGCGCTGCAGATTGGTGATGTCGACCCGGTCGGGATCGACGATGCCGATGGTCCCGACCCCGGCCGCCGCCAGATAGAGCAGCAGTGGCGAACCGAGGCCGCCGGCGCCGACCACCAGCACGCGCGACTGCAATAGCCGGGCCTGCCCCTCCTCGCCGACCTCGTCGAGGATCAGATGGCGGGCATAGCGCTGAAACTGCGCTTCGCTGAGTTCCATGCGCGCTGCCTCACAGCCCTTCGAACAGTGCGGTCGAGAGATAGCGCTCGGCGAAATCGGGCAGGATCACGACCATCGTCTTGCCGGCCATCTCGGCCCGCTTGCCGACTTCAAGCGCCGCCGCGAGCGCCGCACCCGACGAGATCCCGACGGTCAGGGCGTCCAGCCGCGCCGCCTGCCGCGCGGTGCGGATCGCGGTGTCGTTGGAGATGCGGATGATCTCGTCGATCAGGCTGGTGTCGAGAATGTCGGGGATGAAACCGGCGCCGATGCCCTGGATCCGGTGCGGGCCCGGCGCGCCGCCCGACAGCACGGCGCTGTCCTCGGGCTCGACCGCGATCATCCTGAGCCCGGGTTTGCGTGCTTTCAGAACCGAGCCGACGCCGGTCAGGGTGCCGCCGGTGCCGACCCCGCTGACCACCACGTCGACCATGCCGCCGGTATCCTTCCAGATTTCCTCGGCGGTGGTGCGGCGATGGATCTCGGGATTTGCCGGGTTCTGGAATTGCTGCGGGATGAACGCATCGGGCAGGGTTTTGGCGAGCTCCTCGGCCTTGGCGATGGCGCCCTTCATGCCCTGCGCCGCCGGGGTCAGTTCGAGTTCGGCGCCGAGCAGCAGCAGCATTTTGCGCCGCTCGATCGACATGCTGTCGGGCATGGTCAGGATCAGCCGGTAGCCCCTGGCGGCGCAGACAAAGGCGAGCGCGATCCCGGTATTGCCCGAGGTCGGCTCGACCAGCACGGTGCCGGGCTTGATTTTGCCGGCGGCTTCGGCCGCGGCGATCATCGACACGCCGATGCGGTCCTTGACCGAGGCGAGCGGGTTGAAGAACTCGCATTTGGCGAGGATCTCGGCCTTGGCCCCGGCCTGTTGCGCCAGCCGGTGCAGGCGGACCAGCGGGGTCGCGCCGATCGTCTCGACAATGCTGTCATAGACGCGGCCGCGAAACTCGGCGCCGGGGGATTTAGTCGTCGTGGCGGTGTCCATCAGGCTCGTCTCCCGTGGGGCATTGGTTATTTATGTAGGGGTCCGGCGCAAAATGAAAAATGCTATCTCAATCGCTTGCCCCCGCGAAAAAGCGTGTGAAGAAATTGAAAAGCGGCTGGATCGGCCCTGTGCGTCCTTCGAGACAGCCGCTTTGCGGCTTCCTCAGGATGAGGTGGTTTCTAAATGCCATCAATGAGATACCTCATGGTGAGGAGCGCCAAAGGCGCGTCTCGAACCACGCATGACGGTTGTGCCGCGCCCGGTTTTCGTCCTGAAGCCAATTCTTTCACATGCTCGAAAAGCGGAGGTCCAGGGCAACTGTACGAGCCCCTATGCCTCTGGGTTCCCGCTTTCGCGGGAACGACGGATAACCGATTGATATTACGCAAATCATTATGGTTCGGGCTCTAGGCTCGGCGCCGGGGCGCGGCAACGAATGGGCGGCGTCGGCTCAAATCTCGAAATCGCCGAATTCGGCGGTTCGCCCGGCGATGCCGGCGCGATGGGCGCGGGTGGACAGATCGTCGAGGGTAATCGAGTCGAGGCGCCGCATCATCTCCTCCTGCAATTCGAGCCATAGCGGGCGCACCACCTGGTGGCCGAGCGCGCTGCCGGCCGGATCGCTGATCGGGTCCTCGGCGGTTTCGAGCCCGCGCACGGTGCGCACGATGTCGCCGAGGCTGACCAGGCGCCGCTCGCGCGCCAGGCGATAGCCGCCGCTCGGCCCGCGGATGCCGAGCAGGATCCCGTGCCGCACCAGCTCCTGCAATACCGGTTCGAGATAGCGCCGCGGGATGCCCTGGCGCTCGGTGATCTCGGCCGAGCGCACCGGCACCAGCCCGCCATTATAGGCGATGTCGAGCACCGCCTCGATCGCGAACAGCAGCTTCTTGGTCAGCCGCACCATGTCACGAGTTTGGCCCCGGAAGGCCGGCGGGACAAGCAAGCTCGATCGCGACGGGTAGCCGGCGCGATTGCCAGAGCTGCTGGCGCAAGGTACGCCCGAATAACGCGTCATCGTCGCGATATCTGGATCGATCGAGCCGCCTGACACTCGGCTTATTCCCCGGCCCGATGCGCGAGCGCGCCGGCGACCCGTTCGGCGAGGCGGAGGGCGACTTCGCGCTTGGTCATCGCCGGCCAGTCCTCGACGCCGTCGCCATCGACCAGGTGGATCGTGTTGCGGTCGCCGCCAAAGGTGCCGGTGCCGGGCGAGACGTCGTTGGCGAGGATCCAGTCGCACTGTTTGCGGATGCGCTTGGCCCGGGCGTTGGCGAGGATGTCGTCGGTCTCGGCGGCAAAGCCGATGACCAGCTCCGGCCGGTCGTTGGCGCGCCGGGCGATATGGGCGAGGATGTCGGGGTTTTCGGTCAGGCGCAGCAATGGCGGGCCGCCGCCGTCTTTTTTCAGCTTGTGCCCGGCGACGCCTTCGACCCGCCAGTCGGCGACCGCGGCGGCCATCACCGCGACATCGACCGGGAGCGCGGCCTCGCAGGCGGCCAGCATCTGCGCCGCGGTCTCGACCGGCACCAGCTTGACCCCGGCCGGGGCCGGCTCCTGCGTCGGACCGGAAACCAGCACCGTCTCGGCGCCGAGCGAGGCGAGCGCGGCCGCGATCGCATGGCCCTGCTTGCCCGAGGAGTGGTTGGAGATATAGCGCACCGGGTCGATCGGCTCGCGCGTCGGGCCGCTGGTGACCAGGGCGCGACGTCCGGCGAGCCGCGCATCGCCCTTCAGCATCCGCTCGATCGCGGCGACGATCTCCAACGGCTCGGCCATGCGGCCCGAACCAACCTCGCCGCAGGCGAGTTCGCCCGAACCCGGCCCGATCCGCACCACCCCGCGAGCGTCGAGCGTGGCCAGATTGGCCTGGGTCGCCGGATGCGCCCACATCATCAGATTCATCGTCGGGGCGATCAGCACCGGCTTGTCCGAGGCGAGCAACGCCGTCGTCGCCAGATCATCGGCCAACCCCGCGGCCATGCGCGCGATCAGATCGGCGGTGGCCGGCGCCACGACGACCAGATCGGCCTCGCGCGACAGCCGGATATGGCCCATCTCGCTCTCATCGGTCAGCGACCACAGATCGGTGTAGACCTTGTCCTCGGACAGAGAAGCGACCGATAGCGGGGTGACGAAATGCGTCGCCGCGGCGGTCATGATCGCGCGCACCGCCGCCCCGCGCTCGCGCAGCCGGCGGATCAGATCGAGGCTTTTGTAAGCCGCGATGCCGCCCGAGATGATCAGGAGGATGCGCCGATCGTCAAGCAAACCCGAGGCCTCCGCCGCCGATGCCGAGTATGCCCCTGTCGATAAGGGAGAGCGAGCGGGTTTATCTCGGCAGAGCGGAGCGATCGGCCCGATGCCGGGGACCATCGGCCTCGGCTGCGGGACCGACTGCATGCCGGGCTTGGCGCTTTGCTGAAGATTTGCCACAGTGGCGGTATGCCATCCGATCGCGACATCGCCGAACTCACCCATTTGATCGACGAGGCGCGGCGCGCCGTCGTCTTTACCGGCGCCGGCATCAGCACCGAATTGGGGATTCCCGATTTCCGCAGCCCCGGCGGCATCTGGACCAAAATGGCGCCGATCGATTTTGCCGATTTCATCGCCTCCGAAGAGGCGCGGCGCGAGACCTGGCGCCGCCGGTTCGCGATGGAGGAAACCTTTCGCGAGGCGGGCCCGAACCGCGGCCACCGCGCGGTCGCCGAACTCGTCCGGCGAGGCCGGGCCGCCGCGGTGATCACCCAGAATATCGACGGGCTGCACCAGGCCTCCGGCATTCCCGAGGACCGGGTGATCGAACTGCACGGCAACACCACCTATGCGCATTGCCTCGATTGTGCGCAGCGCTACGAGCTGCCGGCGGTGCGCCTCGCCTTTGAGCGCGGCGGCGCTGCCCCGGTCTGCGATTCGTGCGGCGGATTTGTCAAGACCGCGACGATCTCGTTCGGCCAGGCGATGCCGCCGCTGCCGATGCGGCGCGCGCAGAGCGAAACGCTGGCGGCGGATCTGTTCATCGTCGCCGGCTCCTCGCTGGTGGTCTATCCGGCGGCCGGGTTTCCCGAACTGGCCAAGCGCAATGGCGCGGCGCTGGTCATCGTCAACCGCGAGCCGACCGGGCTCGATCAGATCGCCGATCTGGTGCTCCACCGCGCGATCGGCGAAACCCTCGGCGCCGCGGTCGGGGTCGAATAACGCGGATAAGGGAGGACGCAGGATGCGGCTCGAAGGCAAAGTCGCTCTGATCACCGGCGCCGCCTCCGGCATGGGCGCCAGCATGGCGCGGATCTTTGCCGGCGAGGGCGCCAGGGTGGTCGTCGCCGACATGCTGGAGGAGGAGGGCAAGCGGGTCGTCGCCGACATCATCAAGGCCAACGGCGCGGCGATCTTCCGCCGCCTCGACGTCAGCAGCGAGGCGGAGTGGAAGGCGGCGGTCGAGGCCACCCTCGCCGCTTATGGCAAGCTCGACATCCTGGTCAACGATGCGGGGCTGAGCGGCAGCGCCGTCGAGGATCTGTTCGACACCGCGGCCTGGGATCTGCTGATGGCGGTCAACGCCCGCGGCGCGTTTCTCGGCATGAAATTCGCCATCCCGATCATGAAAGCGGCGGGGGGCGGCTCGATCGTCAACATCTCGTCGATTTCGGGGATCACCGGGCAGCAGCAGATCCACGTCGCCTACAACGCCTCGAAAGGGGCGGTCCGCACCCTGAGCAAGGCCGCCGCGGTGCAACATGGCGCCGACAATATCCGGGTCAACTCGGTCCATCCCGGGCTGATGCCGCCGATGCGCTCGTCAAAGCGCACCGCCGACCCGCAGGTGCGCGCCAAGATGCTGCGCCAGGTGCCGATGGGCCGCGCCGGCCGCCCCGAGGAGGTCGCCAACGCCGTGCTGTTTCTCGCCTCGGACGAAGCGTCCTACATTACCGGCGCCGAGCTTTATGTCGATGGCGGCTATCTCGCGACGTAGTGATCAGACGCAGACACTTGACTCACCTCATCGTCATGGCCGGGCTCGACCTTTGCCCACTGCGCAGCACCCGCCGCGGCCCCGTGGATGCCCGGACCAAATCCATGGCTGTCCGGTTCTCCGAATGCGGTTGCAGTGCAGCGCAACGCCTCTTCTCAGTCGTCATCACCGGGCTTGTCCCGGTGATCCACGCCTCTTCGACCCCGACCCAGGCACGTGGATGGCCGGAACAAGTCCGGCCATGACGGCTTCAGGGGGAACGAATATTTTGCATACCCGGCAAACTGGTATGCGGAGCTGAACCGGACAGCCGTGGACCAAATCCGGGCATGACGGGTTATTTCCTGCCGTGCACCATCTAAACGCGTCTAAGCACTAGGTTCTCGCCGATGGCCGGCGCGAGACGATCGAACGCGTCCCCGCTGGCTGACGCCGGGTCAGGCGCCGCGCACCGGCAGCGGATCGGCCTCTCCCGGCCCGCCGGGCGAGCCGGCGGCGGCTCGGCCGCGAAATCCGCGGCGTGGGCGTGGCGATCCTCGGCCGCTTCTTCTTCCAGCGTGAGGTTGTCCTTGATGCTGCCGAGCGCCGCGATCATCGCGTCGCGGGTGCCCGGTTCGAGGCCGGCAAAGGCCTCCTCGCGGATCGCCTGATTGATATCGAGGATGCGCTCGACGACCGGTTGCGCTCCGGGGGTCAGCCATAGGGTTCGCACCCGCCGATCGGTCGGGTGGGGACGCCGTTCGACCAGTTCCTCCTCATGCAACTTGTCGAGCATGCGCACCAGCGCGATCGGCTCGATATCGAGCCAAGCCGCGACTTCCGCCTGGCTCACCCCTTCGTTGCGGGCGATATAGAGGACGACCGCCGCCTGGCGCCGGGTGATCAGCAATCCGGTCTGCCGCGCCCGCCGCTCAAAGCGCCGCTTGATCAGCCGCGAAACATCGTGGACCAGAAAGCCGAAAGTGCGGTCGGCTGCCGCGGCTTCGGCGCGCGCCGCCGCTGAGATACGGGTCATCGCCGTCACTCCGCGCCCTGCCGGTCCTGCGCCAGGCCCGCCCCGGGCTCACCCGACAGGATCTCCGCCGCGCGCGACGGACGATAGGGACGCCCGACCCAGTTGGCGAAGCGTTCGAGGTAGAGATAGACGACCGGCGTCGTATAGAGGGTCAGCCATTGCGACACCGCGAGACCGCCGACGATGGCGATGCCGAGCGGCTGGCGCAGTTCCGAGCCCGCGCCCTGGCCGAAGGCGATCGGCATCGCCCCGAACAGCGCGGCAAAGGTGGTCATCATGATCGGGCGAAAACGCAGCAGGCAGGCCTGGTGGATCGCCTCGCGCGGGCTCTTGCCCTCGATCCTCTGGGCCTGCAAGGCGAAGTCGATCATCATGATCGCGTTCTTCTTGACGATGCCGATCAAGAGGATGACGCCGACGATCGCGATAACGCTCAAATCGTAATGGAACAGCATCAGCGCCAATAGCGCGCCGACCCCGGCCGAGGGCAGGGCCGAGAGGATGGTGATCGGATGAATGTAGCTCTCATAGAGCACGCCGAGCACGATGTAGACGACGAGGATCGCCGCCGCGACCAGCAGCGGCATCGATGACAGCGAGGCCTGGAACGCCTGCGCCGTACCCTGGAACGAGCCGTTCAGGGTCGGCGGCGCGCCGAGCCGCTGGGCGACCGCCTGGATCTTCTCGACGGCCTGGCCGAGTGCGACGCCGGGTGCGAGGTTGAACGACAGGGTTACCGCCGGAAACACGCCCTGATGGCTGACCGACAATGGTTCGAGCGACGAATTGAGATGGGCGAAGGACGATAGCGGCACCTGCACCCCGTTTGGCCCGGAGACATAGATTTTTGACAGCGCCGCCGGGTCACGCTGGAACTGCGGCTGAACCTCGAGGACGACCTTGTATTGGTTGGTCGCGGTGTAGATGGTCGCGACCTGGCGCTGGCCGAAAGCGTCGTACAATGTCTCGTCGATCAGCGACGCCGACAGGCCGAGCCGGTAGGCGGCGTCGCGGTCGACATCGACGGTCAGGGTCGGCGCTGCATTCTGCTGGTCCGAAGCGACGTCCTGAAGCTCCGGCAATTTGCGCATCTCGGCTTCGAGGATCGGCGCCCAATGATTGAGTTCGGCGTAGTTGGTGTCGGTCAGCGTGTACTGGTATTGCGTCCGGCTAAGACGTCCGCCGACGGTGATGTTCTGCGGCACCTGCATAAAGAATTTCGCCCCTTGCACGGCGGCGACTTTGCGGCGCAGGCGCTGCACGATCTGGGCGGCGGTATCGCTGCGCTGGTCGAACGGCTTTAGCCCGAAAAAGATGCGGGCGGCGTTTTCGGTCGGGTTGTAGGCGTAGGCGCCGGCAAGCATAAAGACGCCGCCGACCCCCGGATCCTGATGAATCATATCGACGATCTGGTGGGCGATCTTGACCGTCGACAGAAACGATGCGTCCTGCCTGGTATCCACCTCGCCGAAGACGATCCCGGTGTCCTGCTGCGGGAAGAACCCTTTCGGGATCTGCACATAAAGATATCCGGTGGCCACCATCAGCAGCAGGGTCGAGATCAGCGTGGCGAATTGGTGCCGGAAAACGAAACCGAGCCCGCGGTCGTAGCGGTTGACCACCCAATTGAAGACCCATTCGGCGCCCCGGTTGAACCGGTTCGCCGGGTGCAGCCCCTGCTCCTTCAGAAACAGCGAGCACAGGACCGGCGTCAGGGTCAGCGAGACGACCGCCGAGGCCGCCACCGCAACCGACACGGTTATGGCGAATTCGCGAAACAGCCGGCCGATGACGCCGCCCATGAAGAATAGCGGGATGAACACCGCGATCAGCGAAAAGGTGATCGAAATGATGGTGAAGCCGATCTGGCCCGCACCTTTCAGCGCGGCCTCGAACGGGCGCATGCCCTGCTCGATATAGCGCACGATGTTCTCGATCATCACGATCGCGTCGTCGACGATGAAGCCGACCGAGATGGTCAGCGCCATCAGCGAAATGTTGTCGAGGCTGAAGCCGGCTACATACATCACCGCGAAGGTGGTGAGCAGCGACAACGGCACCGACAGGCTCGGGATGACCGTGGCCCAGATCGTCCGCAAGAACAGGAAGATGACCAGGATCACCAGCGAGATCGTCAGCAGCATGGTGAATTGCACGTCATGCACCGCGGCGCGGGTCACCTGCGTGCGGTCGAGCATCAGATCGACATGGACCGATGGCGGGATCGACTGCTCGAGTTTCGGCATCAATGCCTTGATCGTGTCGACCAGGGCGATCGTGTTGGCGCCCGGCGCCTTTTGGATCGCGACGCCCTCGGCCGCACGATTGTTGAACCAGGCGCCGGTACGGGCGTTCTGCACCGAATTGATGACGTCGCCGACATCCTTGAGGCGCACCGGGGCGCCGTTGCGATAGGCGATGATCAAATTGCCATACGCCTTGGCGTTGAACAGCTGGTCGTTGGTGCGCAGCGAGACGACCTGGTGCTCGCCTTCGATCTCGCCTTTCGGAAGGTTGACCGTCGCCCCCACCAGCGCGTTGCGCACATCTTCGAGGCCGATGCCGTGGGCGGCGAGCGCCGCCGGATTGACCTGCACCCGCGCGGCATATTGCTTCTGACCGAAAATCGAGACCTGCCCGACACCCGGCACGGTCGACAGCCGCTCGCCCAGCACCAGGTTGGCATAATCGTCGAGCTTGTAATCAGGCACCGCGTCCGAGTGGACCGCGTAGATCAGGATCGGAAAATCCGCCGGGTTCACTTTTCGATAGGTGGGCGGGTTCGGCAGGTCTTTTGGCAGCAACCCGCTCGCGGCATTGATCGCGGTCATCACGTCTACCGCCGCGCCGTCAATGCTGCGCGACAGGTCGAACTGCAAGGTAATCGTCGTGGTCCCGATGCCGGAGAGCGATGTCATCTGGACAAGCGCCGGGATCGAGGTGAATTGCTGTTCGAGCGGGGTCGCGACGGCCGAGGCCATCGTCTCCGGGCTCGCGCCCGGATAGGCGGCGGATACGGTGATGGTCGGGAAATCGACATCGGGCAACGGCGCCACCGGCAGCAGACCGTAAGCGGCGACGCCAAAGACCAGCACCCCCAGCATCAACAGCGAGGTGGCGATCGGTCGCCGGATGAAAGGTTCCGAAATGCTCATCGGCGTCTGCTCACAATCAAAGAGACGGATCGGACGGCATGGTGGCGGCGATCGCCCTCATTCCGCCCCGTGGCGTTCCGGCAGGAGCGCCGGGCGGGCCTCGCCGGAGAGCGCCTCGGCAACCCGCGACGGGCGGTACGGACGGCCGACCCAGTTGGCGAAGCGTTCGAGGTAGAGATAGACGACCGGCGTCGTATAGAGGGTCAGCCATTGCGACACCGCGAGACCGCCGACGATGGCGATGCCGAGCGGCCGGCGCAATTCGGAACCCGCCCCGTGGCCGAGCGCGATCGGCAACCCACCGAACAAGGCGGCAAAGGTCGTCATCATGATCGGGCGAAAACGCAGCAGGCAGGCCTGGTGGATCGCCTCGCGCGGGCTCTTGCCCTCGATCCGTTCCGCCTGAAGGGCGAAGTCGATCATCATGATCGCGTTCTTCTTGACGATGCCGATCAGGAGAATGACGCCGATCATCGCGATCACGGTCAGATCGTAATGCAACAGCATCAGCGCCAATAGCGCGCCGACCCCGGCCGAGGGCAGCGCCGAGAGGATGGTGATCGGATGAATGTAGCTCTCGTAGAGCACGCCGAGCACGATGTAGACGACGAGGATCGCCGCCGCGACCAGCAGCGGCATCGATGACAGCGAGGCCTGGAACGCCTGGGCCGAACCCTGGAACGCGCCCTGGATCGTCGCCGGGATGCGCAGTTCGGCCGCGGTAGCCAGGATCTTGTCGACCGCGGGACCGAGCGCCGCCCCGGGTGCGAGGTTGAACGACAGGGTCACCGCCGGGAATTGGCCCTGATGGTTGACCGATAATGGTTCGAGCTTCGAGGAGAAATGCGCGAACGCGCTCAACGGGATCTGCGCGCCGTTCGGGCCGGCGACATAGATTTTGGACAGCGCCGTCGGATCCGACTGGATTTTGGGATCGACCTCGAGGATCACCTTGTACTGGTTGGTCGAGGTGTACATCGTCGCGACCTGGCGCTGGCCGAAGGCGTCGTACAATGTGGCGTCGATCAGCGATGGCGAGATGCCGAGGCGGGAGGCGGCGTCGCGATTGATCTGCAGCGCGATATGCGGGGCGGCGACCTGCTGGTCGGAGGCGACGTCCTCCAACTGGGGCAGTTTTCGCATCGCGGCTTCGAGCAGCGGCGCCCAATGGGTCAGTTCGGCAAGGTTGGTGTCGGTCAGCGTGTATTGGTATTGGGTGCGGCTGAGGCGGCCGCCGATGGTGACGTCCTGGCCCGACTGCATGAAAAACTTGGCGCCTTCGACCGCGGCGACCTTGGGCCGCAACCGCTGGATGATCTGGTCCGAGCTCAAGTCGCGCTCGTCATGCGGCTTTAGCTGAATGAACATCCGCGCCGTGTTCTCGGTCGGGTTGTAGGCGTAGGCGCCGGCGAAATAAATCACGCCGGCGACACCGGGCTCGTGGCGCACGATATCGGCGATCCGATGCGCCAATGCGGCCGTCGCCTTGAACGACGAATCCTCGCGCGCGTCGACCTCGCCAAAGATGAACCCGGTATCCTGCTGCGGGAAAAATCCTTTCGGGATCGTGACGTAGAGATAACCCGTGACCACGATCAGCGCCAAAGTCGACAGCAAGGTGAGGAACTGGTGGCGAAAGACAAACTCCAACCCGCGATTGTAGGTGGCGAGCATCCAGTCGAAGCAGCCTTCGGCGATCCGGTTGAACCGGTTCGCCGGGTGCAGCCCCTGCTCCTTCAGGAACAGCGAGCACAAGACCGGCGTCAGGGTCAGCGAGATCGCCGCCGAAGCCACCACCGCCGTCGACACGGTAACGGCGAATTCGCGGAACAGCCGGCCGATGATGCCGCCCATGAAGAATAGCGGGATGAACACCGCGATCAGCGAAAAGGTGATCGAAATGATGGTGAAGCCGATCTGGCCGGCACCTTTCAGCGCGGCCTCGAACGGGCGCATGCCCTGCTCGATATAGCGCACGATGTTCTCGATCATCACGATCGCGTCGTCGACGATGAAGCCGACCGAGATGGTCAGCGCCATCAGCGAAATGTTGTCGAGGGTGTAGCCGGCTCCATACATGATCGCGAAGGTCGCCAGCAGCGACAACGGCACCGCCAAGCTGGGGATGACCGTCGCCCACAACGTCCGCAAGAACAGAAAGATGACGAGGATCACCAGAGCGATCGTCACCATCATGGTAAACTGCACGTCATGCACCGCGGCGCGGATCACCAGCGAGCGATCGGCCATCAGCTGGACCTTGACCGATGGCGGGATCGACTGCTCGAGCCGCGGCATCATCGCCTTGATCGTGTCGACCAGCTCGATCGTGTTGGCGCCTGGCTGGCGCTGGATCGCCAGCCCCTCGGCCGGGGTCGCGCCGTACCAGGCGCCGGTCCGGTCGTTCTGCACCGAATCGATCGCCCGACCGACATCCTTGACCCGCACCGGGGCGCCGTCGCGGTAGGCGATGATGACGTTGTTGTAGGCGGCGGCGTCGAACAACTGGTCGTTGGTGTCGAGGGTATAGACCTGGTGAGCGCCTTCGAGATCGCCTTTCGGCCGGTTGAGGGTGGTCGCGGCCAGCGCATTGCGCACATCCTCGAAGCCGAGACCGCGCGAGGCCAACGCCCCGGGGTTGATCTGCACATGCACCGCATAGGGCTTCTGGCCGAAAATCCGCGCCTCGGACACACCCGGCACCGTCGACAGCTTCTGCGCCAGGATCGTGTAGGCGTAATCGTCGATGCGGTAGACCGGGATCGCGTCGGAATGGACGGCAAAGATCAGCACCGGGCGATCGGCCGGGTTGGTCTTGCGGTAGGTCGGCGGGCTCGGCAGGTCCGACGGCAGCAGCCCGCTGGCGGCGTTGATCGCCTGCTGCACATCCTGCGCCGCGCCGTCGATATTGCGCGACAGATCGAACTGCAAGGTGATCGACGTCGTGCCGACGCCGCTCGTCGAGGTCATCTGGTCGAGATCGGGGATCGCCGCGAATTGCTGTTCGAGCGGCGTGGCGACGGCCGAGGCCATCGTGTCCGGGCTCGCCCCCGGATAGCTCGCGCTGACCGTGATCGTCGGAAAATCGACATTGGGCAGGGCGGCCACCGGCAGCAAGCCGTAGGCGGCGACGCCGAACACCAGCACGCCCAGCATCAACAGCGAGGTCGCGATCGGCCGGCGGATAAACGGCTCGGAAACATTCATCGGCGATTACCTGGCGTTCCGGTCGAGAGTCGACGAGATCGGCGGCCGGCCTATGCGGTCGCGCTTAGCTCCCGGCGCCTGGCCGCGCGGCCAGGATTTTGACGCGCGCTCCCTCGGTCAGCCGGTACTGACCGTCCACCACCACCCGCTCGCCGGGCGTCAGCCCCTTGGTGATGACGGCGATCCCGTCCTGGACCGAGGCGACGCTGACGGCGCGCCGCTCGACCGTGTCGTCGGGCTTGATGATATAGGCGTAGGAACCGGCCGGCCCCTCCTCGATGGTCTGCGAGGGCACCGTCGCGACCTTGGGCAGGACCTTAAGGATGACCCGCAGACTGACAAATTCGCCAGGCCACAGGCGCTCGTCCAGATTGTCGAAACGCGCCTTGAGGTGGATCGTGCCGGTGGTTTGATCGATCGAATTGTCGATCAAGGTCAGCTTGCCTTCGGACAGCAGCTTATCGCCGTCGCCGGCATAGGCGCGGACCACCAGCGGCGCCTTCTGCTGGTACTCGCGGATCTCGTCGAGGGTATCCTGCGGCAAGGTAAAGCTGACGAAAATCGGCTTCAGCTCGGTGATGGTGACGAGCGAGGTGTTATCGGCGGCATGGATCAGATTGCCTTTATCGACCAGCCGGGCGCCGAGCCGTCCGTCGATCGGCGAGCGGATATCGGCGTAGCCGAGGTTGAGCTTGGCGGTGTCGATCTGCGCCTGGTCGCCCTTGATCGCCGCCTCGACCTGGCCGACCAGCGCGGTTTGCTGGTCGAAGCTCTGCCGGGTCTGGTAGCCGGTGCCGAGCAGCTTCGAATAGCGTTCGAGGTCGAGCTTGGCGCCGGCAAGCTGCGCCTGGTCCTTTTGCATCGCCGCCTGCGCCTGTTCGAGCGCCGCCTGATAGGGGCGGGGATCGATCTGAAACAGCGGGTCGCCCTCTTTGACCTCCTGGCCTTCCTTGAAGTCGACCTTGACGATCTGGCCATCCACCCGGCTCTTGACCGCGACCATGTTGTAGGCCTGGACGGTGCCGATGCCGTGCAGAAAGACCGGGACGTCGGCGGCGACGACGGTCCCGGCGGTGACCGGGATGCCGGGCGCGGGAGCCTGGGCGCGAGCCGCCGGCACGCTGGAGCCGAAACTGTGCCACCAGAGCGCTCCCGCCGCGATCGCGATCAACAGCGCCGCGGCGCCAACCGCACGCCTCACCATCCGCAACGACTCCCTTGGTTATTTAAGTTAATGCCCGTCTATCATAGACAAACTCTATAGCTTCGCTCGAATCGTGTCCACGCAAACCTCGCCCGAAGCGCCGCGGGCGAAATGTCGCGGGGGGGGCGGCCAGGGCTAAGGCCGCAGCGGAACCGCGATCGGCGCGCAATTGGTCCGTCCCGACATCAAACAATCCTCGAGCTTCGAATTCGCGGACCAGCCCGCGGACCAGGATGACGCCGGCGATCGCCAGCATCAGCACGATGATCAATCCGATCAGCGCCGCGGTCCGTCTCTCTTCGGTTTCGTGCTCGCGATCCTCGAACCGGTTGTTCATCACCCTGCCGAAGCGGACAAAGAGCGGCGCCCCGCTACACCGCCGGCACCTTGACGGAGGAGGCCCTGGCCTCGCCGGCCAGCGTGCGGTCGATCTCCTCGATCGAGCGGCCTCTGGTTTCGAACCCGAAATACCAGAAGGCGAACGCCGACAGCGCCGACCAGAAGGCAAGATACACGAAGGCCGGACCGAGCGCCGCCAGCGCCACCTTGGGCGAGACGAAGTTGGAGCTGCCGACGATCATGGCCAGGCCGAGCGGGCCGATGATCTTGCCGATATTGCCGACGCCATAGCCAAATCCCATGCCGCTCGCGCGCAGCCCGGCCGGCCACACCTCGGCCGAATACGGTCCGATCACCGCATAGCCGCCATCGCCGAAAAACCGGCCGACCGCGATCAGCAGAAAAAACACCGACACGCCGCCAAGGTAGGCGTCATAGAGATATCCCGAAAGGGCGACGGTGACCGCGCCGCCGATGCCGACGATGATCCCCGACGGCCGGCGTCCGATCGCATCCGACAGATAGGAAAACGCCAGCCGCCCGGCAAAGCCGACGAGGCCGACCCAGATCATCAGCTTTGAGGCTTCCGCCGGGCTGATCTTCAGCACCAGCACGAACAAGGTGGTCGCCCATAGCAGCACCCCGATCCCGGTGGTCTGGCTGAGGCTGGTCAGGCACGACACCGCGATGCTGCGCGGGTAGCGGAACAGCTCGCGCCACGGCGTTTGCGGGATTTCGGGCAAGGTGGTCGGCAGCTCGATATCCTTGGGATCCATCCGCAGGGCCCAGGCGAGCGCCCGGCGCGCCTCCTCGATGCGGCCGCGGCCGATCAGCCAGCGCGGCGATTCGGGGACCCAGGCGCGGATCAACAGGGTCAACCCGGCCGGCAGCAGCCCGACCAGGAACAGCCCGCGCCAGCCCAGGACCGGTTCGAGAAACGCGCCCAACAGCGCACCCAGCACATTGCCGAGCGGCAGGCACGAGGTCACCAGCCCGCCGACCCAGCCGCGCTTGTAGGTCGGCACGAATTCCTGGACCAGCGGCAGATCGACGGCGAACAGACCCGACACCCCGGCGCCGACGAAAAAGCGGCACACCGAGAGATAGATCCAGCCGCCATGGTCGGGGGTCAGGGCCATCAGCCCGGTGGCGATCGAGAAATTCAGCGCGGTGGCGATGAAGACTTTGCGCCGGCCGATGCGGTCGGCCAGCCAGCCCCAGAAGAACGCGCCCGGAACCGCACCCAATCCGGCCGACAACAGGATCATCGCCGATTGGCCAAAGGTCAGCTGCCACGAGCCGATGATGAAGGCCAGCACATAGCCAATCAGAAAAAAATCGAAGAAATCGAGCATATCGCCGAGGATCGCGGCGCAGATGATTTTCCATTGATTGATGGTCAGGGTTTTTTGCCGCTCCAACAGCTCTAACATTGCCGCTTCCTCTAGTTTCTTGATGCCGGACAAAAAGACGGCGGCATGGGGCCGCCGTCGCTGTCAGGATAAGGTCAGCTTGCCGCCGCTGGCAATAGCCGGCCGGTTATGTCGCCGGCGTCAGCGCGAGGCGTCAGCGCGAGGCGGTGGCGCGGGCAGCGGCGCGGTCGAACGCCTGTTCGACGGCGGCCGAGGTCAGCAGCTCGGGCAACAGCTGACCATTGGGCCGGCCCGGACCGTAGACCGCGTTGAACGGAATGCCATAGCGGCCGAAGCTCTGCAGGTAGCGGGTCAGCATCGGGTCGGGACGGGTCCAGTCGCCGCGCATCGCCACCACCCCCGGCCCGAACAGCCGGCGCGCCACCGGGTCGCGATCGAGCACCGCCGCCTCGTTGACCTTGCAGGTCAGGCACCACGCCGCGGTGACATCGACAAACACGGTCTTGCCCTCGCCGACCAGTCGCGGGATCGCGCTCGGATCGAAGCGGCGCCAGGGGCCAGCGGTCGCGGCGGCCTCGCTCCCGACGCCGGCAAAGGCCGGCCACAGCACCGCCGCCGCCACCAGCGCCGCCGCAGCGGCCGAAGCGGCTCGCGCCGCCAATCTCGGCAGGCGGCGCCGACGCCGCAGCGCCAAGAGCGCCAGCACGCTCGCCAGCGCCGCCGCACTGCCGAGCGCCACCCGCTGGCCCGACAGCGCCGCCAGCACGAACAACAGCCAGATCGCGGTGCCGGCCAGCGCCAGCCCGAGCAACACTCGCAGCCAGATCATCCAATTTCCGGGTCTGGGCAGGCGCCAAACCAGCCGCGGAAACGCGGCGATCATCAGATAGGGCGCGGCAAAGCCGACCCCCAGCGCGGCAAACACCAGCGCGATCTGACGCGGCCCCTGGGCCAGCGCGAACCCGATCGCGGTGCCGACAAACGGCGCCGAACACGGGGTGGCGAGCAAGGTGGCAAAAGCGCCGGTCATAAACGCATCGGCATAGGGCCGGCGGACGCTGCTCGCGGCGGCCGCGGCGTCATAGGCGATCCGCGGCAAGCCGATCGGCAGCCATCCCCACAGGCTGGCGGCGAACAGGCTGGTCAACGCCGCCATCGCCGCGACGAACCACGGCCATTGGAACTGAATGCCCCAGCCGATCGCCGCCCCCGACGCCCTCAGCCCGATCAGCGCCGCGGCGATCGCGGCAAACGAGGCGAGCACGCCCGCCGCCGTCATCAGCAGGCCGATCCGCACCTGCCGGCGATCGGCTCCGGCGTGGCTCGCCACCGACAGCAGCTTCAGCGACAGCACCGGCAGCACGCAGGGCATGGCGTTCAGAACGAGCCCGCCGAGCAGCGCGATGGCGAGGATCAGCAACAGCTGCCGGGCATCTGAAGTCGGCGCCCCCGGCAGCGGGGTAGCGGGAAACTCGGCCGCCCGCGCGCCATCGACCAGGGTCAGGGTCAGCTTCTGGCCGGCGATGTCGGCGGAGCCCGCGCCGCGGATCGGCACGGTCAGCTGTACCCGATGCCCCCATTGGGAAAGATTCACCGCCGGGCGGCCGGGCGAACCCTTGGCCAGGCCTTCGACGAACAGATCGGGCGACTGAAACCGGGCGCCGGGGCTGTTCAGGCGAATGACGAGGGAGGGGTTTCGGCCGCCGGCGACGGCGTTCGCCGACAGCAGTTCGATCCCGGCGGCGGCCAGCCCGTGCGGGACCTTGGCGCGGGCCGCAGCGATCAATGCCGCCTGCGGCGTCGGCGCCGCCGCGCCCGCCGGCACGGCCAGGTCGAACTTGGCCGAATACGGCACGCAGATCTGGGCGCAGGCGGCGTAGTCGACCGCGGCGTGCAGCGCGAGCGGCCGGCCCGGCCGCACCAGGCTCAGCGTTATCGGCAGCAGGACGCGGTTTTCATAGCCGGCCGTCTCAAAACCCTGAAGCGAGTAGCGGGTCGGCGCCGGCCAGGCGATCTCGGCCCGGGCGAGGTTATCGGACCCGGCCCAGTCGATGCTCGGCTCGATCCCGGCATCGCCCGGCGTGCGCCAATAAGCGTGCCAGCCGGGCGCCAGCCTGATTTCGAGCCCGGCCTCGATCGTCGAACCCGACCCGGTGGCCTCAGTCGCGGTGATCAGCCGGGCGGCGGCGTGGGCGTCGCCGACCCAGCCGGTCGCCGCGGCATAAGCGCCGCTCGGCCAGCCAAGCGCCAGCGCGGCGAGAACCGCGGCGGTCCGCCAAAGCCCGCGGCCGCAGCCACGGCTGACCGTCCTCGCGACCATCGGAACGGCGTTATCCGGCGGGCTTCAGCGCCGCCATTGCTGGTTCGGGCGCCCGCCGCCGCCCATCGTTCCGTTGCCCATCATGCCGCCGCCCATCATGCCGCCCGTCCCGCCGCCGCCCATCATGCCCCCGGCGCTCATCATTCCCCCACCACCCATCATGCCGCCGTTCGTCTTGCCCCCGCCCATCATGCCGGGACCCATCATGCCGCCGCAGCCGCCTGTCCGGCCCATCCGCCCGCCGGCGGCGCCGTGCGCATGCGCCTCCAGGTAAATCGCCGGCAGCGCCGCGAGGGCGATGGCGATGGCGAGAGCGGAAACAGCACGCCGCAACGTTGGATTTGTCATCTCGACCTCCTGTCAAGCACGAAGATACGCTGAATTACGACGCCATCATGAACACCTTTGGGGCCGCGTCACCGCGGGCGATCTGATAGATCGCGATCGGCTCGGGCCGCGGCCCCGGCATGCCCGGCAGCCCGGTCGGCATGCCCGGGATCGAGATGCCGATGATGTTCGGCCGCTCGGCCAACAGCTTGCGGACGGCGTCGATCGGCACGTGGCCGATCACGACGTAGCCGCCGATCATCGAGATGTGGCAACCGTCGAGCGCTTCCGGGACGCCCTTGTCGCGGGCCATCGTCACCAGATCGTTGGTCGGCACGACATCGACGGCAAAGCCGTTCTGCCGCAGATAGTCGGCATAGCCCTCGCAGCAGCCGCATTGCGGGTTCTTGTAGAGCGTGACCGGCATCGGCGCCGCCGCCACGGCCGCAGCCGGCAGCAACGCGGCGCAAATGGCGATGAACAGAGCGGCGCGACGATCGATCGGATTCATGGCAATTCCCTTTCATATTGGTTGTGTACGAAATCACGCGACCCGGATCACGGTCATCAGCCCGGCCATCTGGTGGTCCATGATGTGGCAGTGGAACAGCCAGTTGCCCGGATTGTCGGCGACAAAAGCGATTTCGACGGTTTCGCGCGGCGCGACCAGCACCGTGTCGCCCCAGATGGCGCCGGCGACCGCGGCGCCGTTGCGGCTCAGCAGCAGAAAGCTGTGGCCGTGCAGATGCATCGGGTGCCACCAGGCCGTCTCGTTCCTGATGACCAGCACGCAGCTCGCGCCGCGGCGCAGGACCAGCATCGGCGTCATGTCGGCCGAGCCGTCCCCGGTCATCGATTTGCCGTTGATCGCCCAGACTGCGCCGCCGCCCATCATGCCGCCCATCATCCCGACGCCGCCCATCATCCCGCCCTGCAGCCGGACGACATGGCGCTCGGCCGCGGCGAGATCGGGCTGGGACAGCGGGTTCGACGGCAGGCGGATCGAGGTCGAGGGCGGGTGCGCGCGCAGCGGCGGGGCGCGATCATAGGCCAGCTCGACCAGGGTATAGGCGAGCCGGCCGCCGTAGAAATCGTCGGTGACGGCATGCCGGCTGCCGGGCTCGCCGGCGGCGTCGATCACCAGATCGGCGCGCATCGCCGGGCCGAGCAGCAGCCGGCCGTTGGGCTCGTGCGGGTCGCAGGGCTGGCCGTCGAGCGCGATCACCACCGGCCGGTGCCCTTCGAAGCCGAGCGCGATGATCCGCGCGGTGGCGGCGTTGACGATGCGCAGGCGGATGCGCTCGCCGGCCCGCACCGGCACCGCATCGGGCACAAGGCCGTTGATCGTCACCGTATTGCCGACCCGGCCCGCCATCGCCGCTTCCATGCCGTTGCCGAAGCCGGGGGCGATCTGTGCTTCGCGGTTCAACCGCCAGTCCTGGATGACCCAGACCAGCTCGCGATCGGCGGCAAATGGCTCGGGCGGCTCGACGATCAGCGCTCCGGCGAGGCCGCGCCCCATCTGTTCGAGGCTGTTGTCGTGCGGGTGGTAGAGAAAGGTGCCGGCGTCGGGCGGGCTGAATTCATAGAGAAAGCTGCCGCCGGGCGCGATCGGCGGCTGGGTCAGCCCCGGCACCCCGTCCATCGCATTGGGCAGCCTGATCCCGTGCCAATGCACCGTCGTGTCCTCGGCGAGACGGTTAGCAACGCGGGCCGCGAACGGACGGCCCTGCGCGATGCGCAATTCCGGTCCCGGCACGGCGCCGTCATAGGCGTAAACCGCGGTTGCGGGGTGCTCCTCGCCGACCAGCGGCAAGCGTGCCGGCGCCGCGCTGAGACGCCGCTCGGCGCCCGATGATCCGGCCGCGAGGGCGCGCCCCGCCGCCACCGGCAGCGCCGCGGCGCCGGCGAGGGCAGCGCCGAGTTTGAGCAATTGCCGGCGACCAATCGCCGACGCCAAATGTGTCATGATCAACCCCGTCCTTTGGCCGCCGCAAAAAGCGCCTTGCCGCCGCCCCGCTCACGCGGAGGGCGGGCTAACCGAGGACGATGGGTCTGGGCGGGTAGGGATCGGGTATCGGCGCGACGCCGCTGATCGCCGAAACGAAATCCGGCGCGCGGTCGAGTTTCGCGAAAGCGGGCAGGTAAGGCGCCGGCCGCGCCGGCAATCCGACCGCGACGCCGGCGCAGGCGAGCGCGCCGCACGCCATCTTGGCGAGATCGCCGCCGGTCTTGCCGCTGCCGGCCGGAGCCCGGTCCGGGCAATGCCCACAGGGCATCGACGCCGGCATCTCCCTTGCCGACATCGCATTCGGCAGCGCGGCCGCCAATACGAAAGCGAGGGCGGTCAGCAGTAGTGTCAGGCGTCTGAGGATGGACCCGGCCACACCTCTAAGATGGCGATTGGCGTCTCGTCGGCAAGGCTCGCAGCCGCGACGGTCGACCGCAGGCGGTGGCGAGGCCTTTGCCGAGCGATGCCCATATGGAAAGGACGAACCGGGAGTGACGCCGATGGCAGGCAATGTCGGCCGGTATCAGAGAATAGCCGCGCTCTATGACCTGCTCGATTGGCCGTTCGAGGTTATGCGCTACCGCGCGCTGCGGCCTTTGCTGTTTCGCGGGCTGTCCGGCCGGCTGCTCGATGCCGGCGTCGGCACCGGCCGCAACCTGCCGTTCTATCCGCCGGGCGCGAGGGTGGTCGGCATCGATTTCAGCCCGAGGATGCTGGCCCGGGCCGAGCGCCGGCGGCGCCGATCGCCGGCCACGGTCGAGCTGAAGCAAATGGACGTAACCAAGCTCGATTTCGCCGACGGCACATTCGATGCGGCGGTGGCCACCTTTCTGTTCTGCGTGCTGCCCGACGAACACCAGGCGCCGGCGCTGCGCGAGCTGGGCCGGGTGGTCAAGCCGGGCGGGACGATACGCTGCCTCGAATATGTACGGCCGCAAGGCGCGATCCGGCGCGTCATGTCGCGGATCTGGGAACCCTGGATGGCATTCGCCTATGGCGCAGGCTTCGACCGGCAGACCGAAAAGCATGTTGCCGAGACCGACCTGGCGCTGATCGACGCCCGGTTCGTCGTCGACGATCTGGTCAAGCTGATTTCGGTACGCACTGCGCCGCGGGCGGGGTGAGCTGCTCCGCGGCCGAGCCTGGTTGCGGTTGCGCCGCGCGGTGCGCAATTGACCGCCAGCCGCGTCGCGAAAGATGGCGAGAAATCGATCGGGTTCGAGACGGGGGCTAGGTTATCGCGGCGGGTATTCCGAATAGGCCAGGAACTGACCGCCCGCCGGACCGAGCTGAACGCTCACCGACACGGCCCCGCCGACATCCAGTTCGATGCAATCGACCCATCGGTTGCACCCGGCTTCGTCGAGCGCGCACTGGTCGAACCGCCTGCTGCGGATGGTCTCGCGATTTACGTTGTCCGAACCGCCCGCAGGGTCGATCCTGGCCGATAACCGCCCGGGATTCGGGGAATCTCGGGGTTAATGAAACAGGAGGAAACGATGCCCCTCGATACTTTGCGAGCCGGTCAACCGATCACGCGGCAACGCGAGGAAACCGTGTCGCACCGCCACTGGCGCTGGCCGCGATCCTATTCTATGCGGCACCCGCGGCTGCCGATCGATGCACCGACCTGCTCAGTTTAACGTTGTTGCCGAATACAACGATCACGCTGGCCCAAACCTATACGGCCGGACAGACCGTATCGGGCTCGACGGTGGCCCCGGCCGGCCTGTGCCGGGTGGCGGGGACTGTCAAGCCGGGACCAAATTCGAACGTCCATTTCGAAGTGTGGATCCCGACCGACGGAAGCTGGAACGGCAAGTACCAGCAGATCGGCAATGGCGGGTTCGCCGGTTCGATCTCGCTGTCCGGCATCGCCAATGCGGTGTCGCGCGGCTATGCCACGGCCGCAACGGATGACGGCACCTCCGGCCCTCCGTCCGGCGCGCCGGCCTTTATCGGCAACCGCGATGTCCTGCTTGATTACGGATACCGCGCGATCAAGGCCACCAGCGATGATTCCAAGTCGATCATCGACATCCTGACCGGACAGGCGCCGAGCCATTCCTATTTCGTCGGATGCTCGGACGGAGGCCGGGAAGCATTGCAGGAGGCCCAGCGCTTTCCCGACGATTTCGATGGCATCATCGTCGGGTCGCCGGTCAATGACCAGGTGGGCGAGTTCGGCTCGTCCTATCTTTACGATATGCAGGCGACGCTCACCGGCCGGCAAACCATCGGCGTTCCGGACGCCTACATCCCGACCAGCAAGCTTCACCTGCTGAGCGACGCGGCGCTGAAACAATGCGCCGGCAAAGATGGCGGCGTGGCGACTGACGCCTTCCTCAGCGACCCGCGGCAGTGCTTTTTCGATCCGGGGGTCGTCGAGTGCAAGCACGGCCAGGACCCCGACACCTGCCTGACGCCAGCGCAGGTGGAAGCGGCGCGGGAGATCTACGCCGGTCCGCACGACCACGGGACCCTGCTGTTCCCCGGTTACGAGCCCGGCGGCGAGGCGGCGACCGGGGATTGGACCAGCTGGATCTCCGGCAGTTCACCCGCTAAGCCCGGCGCCCAGTACACGCTTGGTTTGGGTTTCGGATGTGACCTGATGCAAGGTGTGACGAGTTGCGACTATCTCGGGATCGACCTCGCGCGACAGGATGACAAGGCGCGGCGCACGCTCCAACCCATCCTCAGTTCGGTAAATCCCGACTTGCGACGGTTCAAGGCGCATGGGGGCAAGATGATCCAATATGCAGGATGGGCGGATACCGCCATTGCTCCGGAGAATGGTCTCAATTACTACCGAAAAGTTACCAAGACGATCGGCGATCCCCGCGACTTCTACCGCATCTTCCTGGTGCCGGGCATGGCGCATTGCAGCGGCGGAGCCGGTCCTAACGCATTCGGCAACGGCACCAGCAACGGGCCGGTGATCGACGCCGACCACGATTTGGTAAAGGCCCTGGAGCGCTGGGTGGAGCAGGGAATTGCTCCGGACAAGCTCATCGCAACCCATTACCTGAACAACGTCCCGGCCCAGGGCGTGCAATTCCAGAGGCCGCTATGCCCCTACCCGAAACGTGGCGAGTATGTCGGCAAAGGCGACCCCAACGACGCCGCGAACTTCCGATGCGTCACCCATGACGACGCCTTTGATCCGCGCAACATCGGGCCGCAGCGCGCCTACATCGGATCGCAGCGCGTTTACAAAGAGGAAAATTAGCTCGTCGTCCCGGGGGCGCATGCAAAGTGCGCCCCTTCACGGCCCCTCCTTGGGAGCCGCCGGCGGAGAGAATCTCGACACGCGGGCTGCATGGGCTGCCCGCCGCCAAGCCTTCGCTGGCGATATCACTCTAGTTCTTGGGCGATCGAGTTGGTTGCGGTCGTGGCCGGCTCCGGGCTATGACCGCCAGCCGCGTCGCGAAAGGATCATCTGGCATGGCGCAACAGGGGCCGCTTTCCGGCATCACCATCGTCGATCTCTCCCGCATTCTCGCCGGCCCGTACTGCACCATGCTGATGGCCGAGCTGGGGGCGCGGGTGATCAAGGTCGAGCCGCCGCAGCAGGGCGACGACGCGCGCCAGTACGGCCCGTTCAAAAATGGCAAATCGGCCTATTTCGCTTCGGTCAACCGCGGCAAGGAATCGATCGCGCTCGACCTCAAATCGGCGCAGGGCCGGGAGATTTTCGAGCGGCTGCTCGACAAGGCCGACGCGCTGGTCGAGAACTTCCGCCCGGGCACGATGGAAAAGCTCGGCTATGGCTGGGACACCCTGCACCCGCGCTATCCGCGCCTGGTCTATGCCGCCGCCTCGGGCTTTGGCCATACCGGCCCCTACTCCCACTATCCGGCCTACGACATGGTGGTCCAGGGGCTCGGCGGGGTGATGAGCATCACCGGGCATCCGGGCATGCCGCTGACCCGCATCGGCACCTCGATCGGCGATCTCGGCGGCGGGCTGTTCACCGCGGTAGCGCTCAATGCCGCGCTGTTGCATCGCGAGCGCACCGGCGAGGCGCAAAAGGTCGATGTGTCGCTGTTCGACTGCCAGCTGGCGCTCCTCGAAAACGCGATCATGCGCTACACCACGACCGGCGAGATCCCCGGGCCGATGGGCGCGCGCCATCCCTCGATCACCCCGTTCGAGGCCTTCGCCACCGCCGACGGCAACATCATCATCGCCGCCGGCAATGACGGGCTGTTCGTCAAGCTCGCTCACGCGCTCGGCCGCCCCGAATGGGCCGACAATCCGATCTACAAGACGAATGCGCTGCGCAACCAGCACCAGGAGGCGCTGAAGGACGCGATCGAAGGCGTGCTGCGCCAGGCCGATACCGGCCATTGGATCGAAGTGCTGGAGGCGGCCGGCGTGCCGTGCGGCCCGGTCAACAACATCGCCCAGGCATTGGCCCACCCGCAGACCGCGGCGCGCAACATGCTGGTCGCGGTCGACGACCCGGTGCTCGGCCCGCTGCAGCTCGCCGGCAACCCGATGAAATTATCCGCGTTCGACGACCCGGCGACCCGCGCGCCTTCGCCCGATCTCGACGCCGACCGCGAGCGGATTCTGCGCGAACTCGGGCTGTAACGCCGGCATCCCGCCGGCTGCGGGCCAGCCGCCCGCATCCCCACCGCGCGCGCCCGCTTGATGCTCCGCCGCCTCTTTGCCGGCCTTGCCGCGCTGATTCTCGTCCTCGCCGGCGGCTTCTATCTGTATCTGCTGTCGTCGCTGCCGCAGACCGAGGGCCGGATCGAGCTGCGCGGGCCAAAGGCCCCGATCCGGATCGAGCGCGATGCCGACGGCGTGCCGAGGATCACCGCGCAGGACGATGACGACGCCGCCTTCGGGCTCGGCTTTGCCCATGCCCAGGACCGGCTGTTTCAGATGGAATTGCAGCGCCGCTATGCCGCCGGGCGGCTGGCCGAGATCTTTGGGCCGAAAGCAGCGCCGGTCGACAAACAGATGCGGGTGCTCGGTCTGTACCGCGCCGCCGAATCCGAGATCGCCTATCTGTCGCCGGCGGTCAACCGCGCGTTCCAGGCCTATGCCGCCGGGGTCAACGCCTTTCTCGCCTCGCGCCGCGGCGCGTTGCCGCCGGAATTCGTGCTGCTGCATTTCCGGCCCGAGCCGTGGCGCGAAGCCGACAGCCTGGTCTGGGGCAAGCTGATGGCGTTCCAGCTCGACGGCAACTATCGGGGCGAGCTGCTGCGCGCGCGCATGGCCCGCTCGATCCCGCCGGCGGACCTGGAATTTCTCTATCCGCAATATCCCAAAGACGCGCCGACCACGCTGGCTACGATGTTGCCGATCTACCGCCGGCTGGCGCTCGGCCGGATCTATGACCAGCTGCCGCCGACTGCCGGTCCGCATTACGAATCCAACAACTGGGTGGTCGATGGCAGGCACAGCCAAAGCGGCAAGCCGTTGCTGGCCAACGACCCGCATTTGGGCTTTGGCGCGCCCGGATTCTGGTATCTGGCGCGGTTGAAGACGCCGAATGGCGAAATCGCCGGGGCCACCGCCGCCGGCGTCCCGCTGGTCGTGATCGGCCACAACCAACATATCGCCTGGGGGTTCACGACGACCACCGCCGATGTCGAGGACCTCTTTGTCGAAAAGGTCGATCCCGCCGATCCCGGCCGCTATCTGACGCCGCAGGGCAGCGCGCCGTTCGCGACGCGGCAGGAACGGATTGTCGTGCGCGGCGCGGCGCCCATCACCCTGACCGTGCGCACGACCCGGCACGGCCCGGTATTGTCCGACGTGTTGCCATCGGGGGCGGCCGATCCCGGCTATGTGCTGGCGCTGTCGGCCACCTTTCTGATGCCGCAGGATCGCAGCGCCGAGGCGCTGTGGAACGCCGACCGGGCCACCGACTGGGCGAGCTTTCGCGCCGCATGGCGCGATTTTGTCGGGCCGATGCAAAATACCGTCTATGCCGATGACAGCGGCACGATCGGGTTTATCGCGGCGGGGCTGGTGCCGATCCGCGGCAAGGGCGAAGGCTGGATGCCGGCGCCGGGCTGGACCGGCGAATATGACTGGAAAGGGTTTATCCCGTTCGCCGCATTGCCGCAGGCGACCAACCCCGCTTCGGGCCATTTCGTCAGCGCCAACAACAAGATCGTGCCCGACAGCTACCCCTATTTCCTGAGCCGCGACTGGGATCTGCCAAACCGCGCGGAACGGATCGAGGCCCTGCTCGCCCGGACCCCGGTGCAGAGCCCGGCATCGAGTGCGGCGATCCAGGCCGACACTTTCTCCCTGATGGCCAAACAGCTGGTGCCGCTGATGACCCGGATCGATCCCGCGGATGCGACCGCGCGCGAGGCGATCGGCCGCCTGCAGCACTGGGATTTTCACATGGACCGCGACCAGGTGGCGCCGTTGCTGTTCACCGCCTGGCTGCGCGAATTCAGCCATGCGATCCTGTTCGGCCGCTTTGGCGACGCGGTGGCGGGGTATTGGGACCTGAAGCCGCAACTGATCGCGGCGGTGCTGGGCCAGCGCCCGGACTGGTGCGCCGATCCGAAGCGGCCGGGCGCCGAGACCTGCGCCACCCGGCTGGCGCAATCGCTGGCGGCGGCGCTGGCCGAGCTGCGCCATGCCTATGGCGGCGATATGGCGACATGGCAGTGGGGCCGGGCCCATGTCGCGGTCTTCGCCAACCCGGTATTCGGCCAGATCCCGGTATTGCGCGACTGGGCCGGCGCCTCGATTTCGACCGCCGGCGCCTACGATACCGTCGATCGCGGGCCGAGCCTGATCCGCAACGACGCCGATCCGTTCGAGCAGGTTTTCGGCGCCGGGCTGCGCATGATCACCGACCTTGCGGCACCGGCGCAATCGCGGATGATGATCGCCCCGGGCCAGTCGGGAAACCCGCTGTCGCGTCACTTCGCCGATCTGGTGCGGCGCTGGCGCGATTTCGCTTGGCTCGTCCCCGGCCGCGCCGCCGCCGTCTCCACCCTCGAACTGGCGCCGGCGCGCTGAACGACCGGCTGGCGGCATTTCGCCAATCATCTTAATATCCAAACATGCCGATAACCCAAGGATGCACCGACTTGCAACGAACCCATAAGTTTGCGGTGGTTCTGGAACCTGAGGAAGAAGGTGGCTTTACCGTCAGGGTGCCCTCACTTCCCGAGATCGTGACCTATGGGAATGACGAAGCTGAGGCGCTGGCGATGGCCGAGGACGCCATTCGCCTGGTTCTCGAAGACTGTGCGGCGCGCGGCGAACCGATCCCGAACGGCGAGCCGCCGCGCATTCGCGAGGTGACGGTCACTCTCGCGGCGTGACCGAGCGGCTGCCTTCACTGAAGGCCAGGGAAGTTCTCCGCGCTCTGGAGCGCGCCGGCTTTACAGTTTCCCGAACCTCGGGCAGTCATTGCCGGCTGGTTCACGCGAGCGATCCGGCGCGAAAGGTCACAGTGCCGCTGCACGGCAGCGCCGATCTCAAACGAGGAACCCTGCGCAGCATCATCGCCCAAGCCGGCCTGACCCAGGCGGAGTTCCTGACGCTGCTGTAGCCGTATCGTATCGCTGCAAATATTTCTGGGGCCAGAACAATGAATGATCTGCCGGTGACGCTTGCCGACATCCGCCGCGCCGCCGCGGCGATTGCCGGCGCGGTGGCGCACGCCCCGACGATCGACGCCCCGGGGCTCTCCGAACTTGCCGGCTGCGAAATCCATCTCAAGCTCGAAACCCTGCACCGCACCGGCTCGTTCAAGGAGCGCGGCGCGCTGAACAAATTGCTGACCCTGAGCCCGGCGCAGCAGCGCAACGGGGTGGTTGCGATGTCGGCCGGCAACCATGCCCAGGGCATCGCCTACCACGCCCAGCGCCTTGGCATCCCGGCGACGATCGTGATGCCGCTGGGCACCCCGTTCATCAAGATCGAGCGCACCGAGGCGCTGGGCGCCACTGTGGTGCTGAACGGCGACAGCCTCGCCGCCGCGCGCGAAGCGGCCCAGGCCCTGGCCCGCGACCACGAGTTCGCCTTCATCCACCCCTATGACGATCCGGCGGTCATCGCCGGCCAGGGCACGATCGCGCTCGAACTCCTCGCCGACCGGCCGGATCTCGACACCATCATCGTGCCGGTCGGCGGCGGCGGGCTGATTTCCGGCATCGCCGTCGCCGCCAAATCGCTCAAGCCGGAAATCGACATCGTCGGCGTCCAGTCGACGCTCTACCCCTCGATGTATCGGCTGCTGCGCGGCGAAGAGCCTGGGCCGCCGGCCGAGGCGGCCACCCTGGCCGAGGGGATCGCGGTCAAGGAGCCGGGCCGGTTGACCCGACGGATCGTCGAGGCGCTGGCGTCCGACATCCGGCTGGTCGACGAGGCGATGCTCGAAGACGCGGTCGAAATCCTGCTCGATCGGCAAAAGCTGGTGGCCGAGGGGGCCGGGGCCGCCGGTCTCGCCGCGATCCTCGCCGCCCCCGAGCGGTTTGCCGGCAGGCGGGTCGGGATCATCGTGTCCGGCGGCAATATCGATGTGCGCCTGCTGGCCTCGATCCTGATGCGCGGGCTGGTGCATGAGGGCCGGCTGGTGCGGCTGCGCGCCGAACTGCCGGACGTGCCGGGGGCGCTGTCCCGGGTCTCCGGGATCATCGGCAAGCATGCCGGCAATATTGTCGAGGTCCACCACCAGCGGCTGTTCCACGACACTTCGGTCAAGCGCGCCGAGCTCGATGTCGTCGTCGAGACCCAGAACCGGCGCCATGTCGAGGTGCTGATCGCGGCGCTCAACGCCGCCGGGTTTCCGACCCGGCTGCTCCTCGGCGCCGCCGAGGAAACCGGCTAGGCAGCGCCCTCGACCAGGATCAGCCGGCCATGTGAGGCGGCCTGGCGGATCTTCAGCGCCGACTGGTATTCCTGCGAATTGTACCAGCGCCGCGCGGTGTCGGCGTCGGGGAATTCGATGACGACGATCCGCTCCGGCGCCGGCGAGCCTTCGAGCAGCTCGGCCGCGCCGCCGCGCACCACGAACCGGCCGCCGAAACGGGCGATGCTGGCGCCGGCGAGCGGGCGGTAGGGTTCATAAGCGGCGGCATCAATCACCTGAACCTCGGCGATCACGTAAGCGGGCATCGGATCCTCCTGGTCGTTTGCATAAACCTCTTAGCAGATCGCACGGGCGAGCCCACCGGCTTGCCGCGGCCGCGACAATCCCCACATGGCGGGCATCGGCCTGCAAGATGGAGCTGCCCCGTGACCGCCGGCTTCGATTTCTCCGCGCGCGCCTATCGCGACGCGACCATGCCCGACCCGGCGGCGTTTCCGGAGATCTATCAGGGCGTGCTGTGGCGCCGGGTCATGGCCTATCTGGTCGATCTTTTGTGCATCGGCATGATCGCCATCGTCGCATGGCTGGTCTTCGCCGTGCTGTGGCTGGTCAGCTTTGGCCTGCTGGGGCCGGTGCTGTGGTTTCTGTCCGGGCTGATCCCCCTCGCCTACCACACGCTGCTGCTGAGCGGCCGGCGCTCGGCGACCTTTGGCATGCGTCTCTTCGACCTCGAACTGCGTTCGGTTTCCGGCGAGCGCCCGAGCTTTCTGCAAGCGCTGATCCAGACAGCGCTATTCTACATCACTGTCGGAATGACCTGCTCGCTGATCCTGCTGGTGGCGCTGTTCAACCGGCGCCGGCGCACCCTGCACGATTTCCTCGCCGGCACCGTCATGGTGCGGACCCTGCCGACGGCGTAGGGGCCTCGTTCCACAAGGCGTGCGGCAGCGGCTTGCCGTTGGTCTCGGGCAGGAACGGCGCGGCAATCACCCCGACGATGAAGAACAGGCCGACGATCGTCGCCGCCTTGCCATAGCCGCCCATCGCGACGATCAGGGTGCCGGCGATCAGCGGGCCGACGCAGGAGATCCAGCGCGGGGCGTTGAAGCAGAAGGCGACCGCGGTGCCGCGCATCCGCGTCGGGAACAGCTCGGGCAGCCAGATCGGCGCCCAGGACCAGATCCCGCCGGTGAAAAAGCCGAACACCGTCACCGCGACCAGCAATTGGCCCATGCCCCTCGCCCACATATAGACAACCGGCGTCAGCACCAGGCACATCGCATAATAGAGCATCGCCGTCGGCTTGCGGCCGATGGCGTCGGCGAGGAAGCCCAGGGTGATGAAGCCGAATATGGCGACCCCGGTGCCGAGCAGCCCGGCCAGCGCCGCGTAATGCGGCGCCGACAGCCCGGCCTTGGCGGCGACCGTGCCGACATAGGTCGGGACGAAGGTGGCGACACCCCAGAAGCCGAAGGTCACCGACAGCATCATCAGGAAGGCGGCGATCAGCCGCGGGCGGACGCTGCGGTCGAGAAACATGTCGGTGACCGTGAAGCGGGTCAGCGCCGCGTCGATGCCGTCGAGCGCGGCGCCGCTTTGCTGCTGTGCCCGGGCGCTGCGGCGGCGCTCGTTGGCTTCCTCCCAGCGCGGCGATTCCGGCATGCCGCGGCGGATCCACAACACCAGAAAGGCCGGCAAGATGCCGACCAGGTACATGAACCGCCAGGCGTTGGGGCCGAGCCCGCCAATCAACAGCCACACACCGGAGGCGATAAAGCTGCCGATCCCGGCGCCGCTCTGCAGCAGCCCGCCGCCTTTGCCGCGCGCATGGTCCGGCCACAGCTCGGAGACCAGCGAGGCCCCGGTCACCCATTCCGAGCCGATCCCGACACCGACCAGAAAGCGCAGGATCGCGAAGGATTGCCAATTCCAGGCGATGGCGCTCAACCCGGTGGTCAGGGCATAGGCGAGGATCGCCAGCATCATCGTGCGCTTGCGGCCGATGTAATCGGCGATGACGCCACCGATCACGCCGCCCGTCGCCCAGCCGAAGACAGTTGTCGCCAGCACGATCCCGGCATAGCGCGGCAGCGCCGCCAGCTCCGCCGTTTCCAGCAGCTGATGCAGCGCGAAGCCGACGGTCAGGAACAGCGCGTAAATCTCGAACCCGTCGAACAGCCAGCCAAGGTTCGAGACGAACAGCACCCGCCACTGCTCGCGGCTGAGGCTGCGATACCAGGGGACAGAACCGACCAGGGCGTCTTCGTGCATGACCGCCTCCCCGCGGGGCCGGCGCCCGACCCCGCGCTCGCGTTTCCGGGCGGCGACCGCCGCCGTCCCGGTTGCCACGAGGCTCGGTCGCGATGCCGCTGCGAGCCTCCGCTGTTCATCATTTGCCGCCCTATCCGCCGCAGCGCCGGGCAGCTTTTATTTCACCCGCGAGTATACGCCCCGGCGCAGCAAAGGCAACGCGCCGCCGCCGCGGTCATGCTGGCGGCAGCCGCCCGAACCGGCCGTGGGCCCGGCTATTCGACCGGCACGAAGATCGAATGGCGGATCTTGCCTTCGACATGCTGCGACAGATGGCCCTTGCCGGTGGTGTCCTCGACCAGGATCACCTCGCCGACGCCGATCACCCGGCTCTCGCCGTCGCTGGCGGTGATCTTCACCCCGGCGTCGAGATTGACGATGTATTGCCGGCGCGGCGCCGGATGCCAGTCGATGTCGTGCTCGGCCTGGGTCTCGCGAAAGATGATGCCGCTGGCCGGCAGGCGCTTCGACAATTTGCTGCCGCGCCGTTCCTCGACCCACTCGATTTCGACGTCGCGAAAATGCGACTGGCCGTTGGCGTCGGTATAGAGATTGTGGATCCGCATCGCGCGGTCCCTCCCGAATGAGTTAACCGGGCAAGGATCGTACACCAAGGCGGCGAATCCGGCGACCGCGGCTGCGCCCTAACTCTTACGCGCAGCTGACATGAATTCTGTGCATTTGTGCGATGCCACACTATTCTTTATTCGCGCTTCGGTCTGCCGAATCCCGGCACCTGTGGAGGAGCGCGATGATCCGCACGGTCGAGCAATCGGCCATGCGCAAAGTATATTTGCGCGTGTTGCCGTTCGCGGTACTGACGTATTTCTTTTGCTATCTCGACCGCATCAATGTCGGCTTTGCCGCGCTGACGATGAACAGGGATCTGGGGCTCGACCCGGCGATGTACGGGATGGCCGCCGGCGCGTTCTTCTGGGGCTATGTGCTGTTCGAGGTGCCGAGCAACATGATCCTCGAAAAGCTCGGCGCCCGGCTGTGGATCGCCCGCATCATGGTCACCTGGGGGCTGATCTCCGCCGCCACCGCCTTTGCCACCGGCCCGTACAGCTTTATGGCGATCCGCTTTCTGCTGGGACTGGCCGAAGCCGGGCTGTTCCCCGGTTTCGTGCTGTACTTCACCTATTGGTTCCCCGACGAGCATCGCGGCCGGATCAATGCCGGGTTTACCCTGGCCTTGCCGATTGCGGTGGCGACCGGCGCGCCGGTATCGACCGCGCTCTTGGGCCTGAACGGCTTTCTCGGGCTGAAGGGCTGGCAGTGCATGTTCATTTTCGAGGCGATCCCGACGGTCCTGATCGGCATTGCCGCGTTCTTTTATCTGACCGACCGGCCGAGCGAGGCGCGGTGGCTGACCACCGGCGAGCGCACCTGGCTCGACAGCAAGCTCGCCGGCGAGCGCCGCCAGATCGAGACCCAGCACGGTTTTGGCATCCTGCGCTCGTTCTTTGACCCGAAAGTATTGCTGCTGTCGCTCAACTATCTGGGGATCGTCACCGCCAGCCTCGGCCTGCTGCTGTTCGTGCCGCAGATCATCAAGCAATTGGGCGTCACCAATATGCAGGTCGGCTGGGTGACGATGATCCCCTACGCCTGCGGCGCGATCAGCATGGTGGTGTGCGGCATGATTTCGGACCGGATCGGCGACCGGCGCTGGAGCCTGTTCACGACCTGCGTGATCTCGACCGTCGGCCTGGTTATTGCCGGGCTGACGATCGGCAGCTGGTGGTCGCTGGCCGGCGTCACCATTGCCGCGATCGGGTTCTACGGGACAAAAGGGCCGTTCTGGTCGATGCCGACGATGTTCCTGACCGGCCCCGCCGCCGCCTGCGGCCTGGCCTGGATCAACTCGATCGGCAATCTCGGCGGCTTTTTCGGGCCGACCATCGTCGGCTGGGCCAAGCATTTGACCGGCAGCTTTGCCAGCGGCCTCTATGCGCTCGGCCTGTGCGCATTGGTATCCGCGGTGGTCTCGCTGTTCTGGCTCAACGTCCCCGGGCGGGTGAGGGTGCCGGAGACCGAAGCAGCCCCGCTGCTCGCCGACTGAGCGCCCGCTGCCCGATCCGCCGACGCCCACGTCGAGCGCGCGACTGCTTGGCGCTTGGGCAGGTGCGCATCGGCTGGGCATGGCGCAGGGCTGGTCCGGGAATGAGGTCCGGAGGGAGATCCGGCGATCCCGGCCCGGATCGGCCTTTGCCTGTGCAGGAAAGGCCCGGACCTGATCCCTTACACACAAGAACCGTGCCAATCGCGGCCGCCGCGGGCCGCTTGCCGAGGATGCGCGGACGCCCCTAGGATGGCGGCGGTGACGCGGGCAAGGGGAAGGCGATGCCACAGCTGACGACCGATGACGGCATCCGGCTTTATTACGAGGAGACCGGGTCGGGGACGCCGATCGTCCTGGTCCACGAATTCGCCGACGATTATCGGGGCTACGAGCCGCAGGTGCGCTATTTCGGGCGGCGCTATCGCTGCATCACCTACAACGCCCGCGGCTATCCGCCCTCGGAGGTTCCCGAAGATCCGGCGCGCTATTCGCAGGATCGCGCCCGCGACGACATCCGCGCCGTGCTCGACGCGCTGGCGATCGACAAGGCCCATGTCGTCGGCATCTCGATGGGCGGCTTTGCCGTGCTGCATTTCGGCTTCGCCTATCCCGATCGCGCCCTGTCCCTGGTGGTCGCCGGCTGCGGTTATGGCGCCGAGCCCGGCAAGCGCCAGCAGTTTCACGACGAGACGGCAAAGACCATCGCGCAGATCGAAGGCGCCGGGATGAGCGTCGCCGCGAAATCCTATTCGCAGGGCCCGAGCCGGGTGCAGTTCCAAAACAAGGATCCGCGCGGCTGGGGCGAATTTGCCGCCAATCTCGCCGGCCATTCGACCCTGGGCTCGGCCTTGACGATGCGCGGGGTTCAGGCGAGGCGGCCGTCCTTATGGGACCTCGTCGACCAGATGCGCGGCCTCGAAGTGCCGACCCTGGTGATGACCGGCGACGAGGACGACCCGTGCCTCGAACCTGGCCTGTTGATGAAGCGGACGATCCCGACCGCGGCTCTTTGCGTCGTTCCGAATACCGGGCACGCGCTCAATCTCGAAGAGCCCGAACTGTTCAACCGCAGCCTCGCCGAGTTCTTTCACCAGGTCGAGCGCGGACGCTGGCCGCGCCGCGACCCCCGGGCCGTGACCGGCTCGATCCTCGGCATGCGCTAGCAGCAGGGCGCCGGTACCCCGGGGCCGGCAGAGGCGCCGGTTACATTCGGCGCATGCTCAATTGCCGCCGGTCACGTCGATCGTGACCCCGGTCACGAAATCGGCGTCGCTCGAGGCGAGAAAGCAGATCACCTTTGCCTGGTCCGGGGCCTCGGCGATGCGCCGCAACGGGGTGCGCTCGATCTCGGCCGCCTGGTCTTCCGGGCTCTGCTGCTCCCAGCGCGGGCGGATCCGCTCGGTCAGGGTGCGGCTCGGCGCGATCGCGTTGACGTTGATGCCATAGGGCCCGAGTTCGAACGCGATCTTGCGGGTGAAGGCGATGATCCCGCCCTTGGCCGCGGCATAGGCGGCGCTGCTCGACCCGCTGAGGCCGCGCCCGGCGATCGAGGACAGGTTGACGATCTTGCCATGACGCCGGCGCTTCATGACCGGCGCCACCGCGTGGCAGAACAGAAACGTGCCGTCGAGGTTGAAGGCGATCAGCCGCTGCCAGTCGGCGAGGGTCAGCTGGTCCATTGTCGCGCCCGGATGCGGGATGATCGTGCTGCCGCCGACGGCGTTGACCAGGATGTCGATCGCGCCGAATTCCTGCGCGACCGAGGCGACCAGCGCGTCGACCTGGGCCCCGTCGAGCGCGTCGGCGCGCCGCCCGTGCGCCCGCCCGCCCGCCGCGCGCAACGCCGCCACCGTCGCCTCGAGCCGGCCCGCATCATTGTCGACGGCGACCACGACAGCGCCCTCGCGCGCCATGATCTCGGCGGTGGCGCGGCCGATCCCGCTCGCCGCCGCGGTGATCAGCGCAACTTTGTCGGTGAAGCGCATCCGTTTCCTCCTTTAGGGTGTCGCCCGACAGCTGGCCGCCGGATGGATCAGCGCAGTGCGTCCTTCGAGACGGCCGCTATGCGGCCTCCTCAGGATGAGGAACTCCGTTGATATCACTAGCAGGACACCCTCATGCTGAGGAGCCGCCACAGGCGGCGTCTCGAAGCACGTACTCGCCGCGGCAGCCGCTCAGCCTTGCGGGGTGATCGCGATATTGGCGTTTTTCTCAAACAATTTGACCAGGGTCTGGGTGTCCTTGTCGGCGCCGTGCTCGTTGATCACGGTCTGGAACAATTCGCGCACGACATTGGCGAGGATCATCGGGGTATTGCTGTCATTGCCGAGCTTGGTGGCGAGCCGCACATCCTTGTGCATCAGCGCCAAGGTGAAGCTGACGGTGAAGTCGTTTTTCAGCAATTTGGGCAGCGACAGCTCGGTGGCGGCGCTGCGGGCGCTGCCTTTCTGCAAGACCGCGGTGCAGGTTTCGAGGCTGAGCCCGTTCTTGATCCCCATCGCCAATGCCTCGAAGGTGACCGCGCGCACCCCGGCGCTGATCACATTGTTGACCAGCTTCATGACATGGCCGGTGCCGACATCGCCGGTGTGAAAGATGTTGGGGCTGATCGTCGCGAAGATCGGCCTGACCTTGGCGAAGACTTCCGGCGGCGCGCCGACCATGATCGCGATGGTGCCGGCATTGGCGCCGTGCGGGCCGCCGCTGACCGGCGCGTCGATCATCTGCACGCCCTTTTCGGCGAGGCGCTGCGCCATCTCGCGGGTCTCGCCGGGGTCGCCGGTGGTCATATCGGCCCAGATCTGGCCGGGGCGCAATGCCTCGGCGACGCGGCCTTCGCCGAACAATACGTCGCGAACCTGCGCCGAGGTCGGCAGGCAGGTCATCACCATGTCGCTCTCGCGGGCCAGCGCCTGGGCGCTCTGGGTCGGGATCGCGCCGGCTTCGGCAAAGCTCGCCACCACTTCGGGCCGCAGATCGAAGACCCGCATCTTGTGCTCGCGCAATAGCCGCCGGGCCAAGGCGCCGCCCATATTGCCCAAACCGATATAGCCGAGTTCCATGATTTCTCTCCCGTTGTTGCGGTCGCCGTGCTGCGCCGAGCTTCGCATTATCGGCGCTCCCGGCATAGCGGAGTGATCGGGCTTGGCTTGGGCGGGGCAGCTTGGCTAGGCTGACGGTCGACTTACGGCACAACCAGCGAGGTTCGGTCATGGAATTCGGCATGTTCCACGAGTTTCCGTCGCTTCCCGGCCGCTCCGAGAGCGAGGCCTTCGACGAGGCCATGGAACAGGTCGACGCCGCCGAGCGTCTGGGGCTCGACGTGATGTGGCTGGCCGAACTCCATTTCGAGCCGCGCCGGTCGCTATTATCGGCGCCGCTGAGCATCGCCAGCGCGATCGCGGCGCGCACCCGGCGGATCAAGATCGGGATTGCGGTGCAGGTATTGCCGCTTGTGCCATCCCTTGCGGCTCGCCGAGGAGGCGGCGACGGTCGACCAGCTGAGCCATGGCAGGCTGATCTTTGGCGTCGGGCGCAGCGGCGTCGCGCAGACCTATGAGGCCTATGGCGTCTCCTATGGCGAAAGCCAGGCCCGCTTTCGCGAGATCCTCGAGGTGATCCAGCGCGCCTGGACCGAGCCGAGTTTTTCGTATGAGGGCGCCTATCACCGGTTCAACAACGTCAGCGTGGTGCCAAAGCCGTACCAGAAGCCGACGCCGCCGATCCGCATCGCCGCCAGCACCCCCGACACCTTTCCGGCGATCGGCCGCCGCGGCATGCCGGTCTTTGCCTCGGTGCGCCACACCAGCTGGTCCGATCTGGCGGGGCAGATCCGGCTCTATCACGAAGCCTGGGAAGCGGCCGGCCATCCGGGGCGCGGGCAGGTCTTTGTCTCGGCTCCGACCTATATCGCCGCGACCGAGGCGCGCGCCCGGGCCGAGCCGAAAGCGAGCATCATGCATTTCTATCACGAGCAGGCGAATCTGCTGGAGGGGGCGGCGCGGCTGGTCGATCCGGAGACCGCCGCCCGGCGCATGCGGCGGGTGCACGATCTGCGCGCCCGCACCTATGAGGACGCCCTGCAGGCCAATGTGCTGATCGGCACACCGCAGACGATCGCCGACCAGCTGCAGGCATTGCAGGCGGAGATCGGGTTGAGCGGCATCCTCGCCGAACTGAATTGCGGCGGGCTGATCCCGCATGAAAGCGTGGTGAACGCGATGCGGCTGCTGTGCGAAGAGGTGATGCCGCGGTTTCGTCATTGACCCCGGCAGGCGGCGCGCCGGCGATCACGCGCGCGCCTCAGGCTCACGCCGGCGCCGCCATGATTCCCGGATAGGAGCGCCGGCGGCGTGACCGGGCGCCAGGCGGCGAACCAGCTGTTGCTGGCGGCCTCGGGCGCCGGTTTGGCAATCGGCCTGGTCGCCTGGTGGATCGGCGCGCCATTATGGGCCGATCGCGCCTGGAGTTTCGGCGCCGTGCCGGCGCTCCTCGCCGTGCTGATCGGCATTGTCAGGGGAGTATTCCGGCGCGAAGCCGGCCTCGACCTGTTGGCGCTGCTGTCACTGGGCGGGGCATTGGCGCTCGGCGAATACGCCACCGCCGCGGTGATCGGCGTTATGCTCGCCAGCGGCCGGAGCCTCGAAGACTTCGCCGAGGCCCGCGCCCGGCGCGAGATGTCCGCCCTGCTCGGCCGGGTGCCGCGGACAGCGAACCGCTACCGCGCCGACGGGTTGGCGCAGATCCCGCTCGACGACATCAGACCCGGGGATCGCCTGTTGGTGCGCGGCGGCGAGGCGGTTCCGACCGACGGCACGGTATCGGGCGGCAGCGCCGTGCTCGACGAATTGGCATTGACCGGCGAACCGCTGCCGGTGGCGCGCCGCGCGGGCGATCCGGTGCGCAGCGGCAGCTTAAATGCGGCCGCACCCTTCGACATGATCGCCGCGACGACAGCGGCCGAGGGCGCCTTTGCCGGAATCGTTCGCCTGGTCGAGGCGGCGCAGCAGGCGAAGGCCCCGGCATCGCGGCTTGCCGACCGCTATGCCCTGTTGTTCGTGCCGCTGTCGCTCGCGGTTGCCGCCGCGGCATGGATCGCCAGCCAGGATCCGGTGCGGGCGCTGGCGGTGCTGGTGGTGGCAACGCCGTGCCCGTTGATATTGGCGGTGCCGGTGGCGATCGTCGCCGGCATGTCGCGCTGCGCCAAACGCGGCGTGCTGGTCAAGGGCGGCGGCATGCTGGAAAAGCTGGCGCAAGCCAAATTGCTGTATTTTGACAAGACCGGCACCCTGACCGGCGGCCGGGCCCGCCTGGTCGCGATCGAGGCCACGCCGGGCGTCGAGACCGGCGAGATTTTGCGGATCGCCGCATCGCTGGATCAGGCCTCGCAGCACGTCATCGCGCAGGCTATCGTCGCCGCCGCGCGCGAGCGCGGGCTGAAATTGTCGATCCCGTCGATGGTCGACGAAAAAATGGGCGCGGGGGTTGCCGGCATCGTCGACGACCGGCGGGTCGTGGTTGGCAACCACGCCTTTGTCGCAGCCGCCGCGACCCGAAGCGGAGTGGAGCGGCCGGTTTTTGCGGCGCATGGGCTATGACGGGGCGACCGGCGTCTTTGTCGCGATCGACGGCATGATGGCCGGGGCGTTGCTGATGCTCGACGAGATCAGGTTGGAGACGCCGCGGGCGTTGCGGCTGCTGCGCCGCGCCGGGATCGGGCATATCGCCATGCTGACGGGCGATCGCCGCGACGTTGCCGAGACGATCGGCGAGGCGCTGGGGGTCGATCGGGTGCTCGCCGAGCTGACGCCGCAGGACAAGCTCGCCGCCATCGAGCGATCGCGCCGCGAGGGTGTGACCATCATGGTCGGGGACGGGGTCAACGACGCCCCGGCGCTCGCCGCCGCCGATGTCGGGGTCGCGATGGGCGCGCGCGGCGCCGCCGCGTCATCCGAGGCGGCAGGGGTGGTGCTGTTGGCGGATCGGCTCGACCGGCTGGCCGAGGCGCTCGGTATCGCGCGCCGCTCGCGGGCGATCGCCGTCGAAAGCGTGGTGGCCGGCATCGGGCTGTCGGTCGCGGCAATGGGGGTGGCGGCCTTCGGCTATCTGCCGCCGCTGGCCGGCGCCATCCTCCAGGAAGCGATCGATGTCGGCGTGATCCTGAACGCGCTCCGGGCGCTGCGCATTCAGGCGCCGCGGCGGGGCCGGGCGGTGCTCGCGCCGGCGGAGGCGCTTCGGCTCAAATCGGAGCATGACCAGCTCGCGCCGCTGCTCGAGCGGGTTCGCGCCACCGCCGATCGGATTGCGGTATTGCCGGCGCGCGACATCGCCGCCGAGCTGAGAAACCTGAACGAGTTGCTCGGACGCCAATTGCTGCCCCATGAGCGCCAGGACGACGCCGAGGTTTACCCGGCGATCGCGCGGCTGATCGGCGGCGAAGACCCGATGGCGGCGATGAGCCGAATGCACCGGGAAATCAGCCAGGTGGCGCGCCTGCTGGTGCGAACCGCGCAAGACTTGCCGGCGGAGGGGCCCGACTTGACGACGATTGCGGAAATACAGCGGATTCTGCACGGGCTCGATGCCATCCTGCGATTGCATTTTGCCCAGGAAGAAGAGATTTACCACAATTTGGCCAACGCGGCCTGAACCATCGGCCGGACGCAGATCGCCGATCCGAGCCCGATCGAACGAGAGGAGTTTTCGATGCTGACCTTGTATTTTTCACCCGGATCGAGCGCGATGGCGACGCATATCGCCTTGCACGAGATCGGGGCGCCGTTTGAAAGCCGGCTGGTCTCGCTCGCCAAGGGCGAGCAGCATGCGCCCGAATATCTGGCGGTCAATCCCGAGGGCAAGGTCCCGACCTTGCTGATCGACGGCTGGAAGCTGACCGAGGTGGCGGCGACCCTCTACTATCTGGCCAAGCGCTATCCCGAGGCGAAGCTATGGCCCGCAGGGCGGGCTCGAAGCCGAGGCGCAGGCGATTTCGTGGATGTCGTTTATCGCCGCGACGATCCACCCGGCGCGCCGGATCGGCCTCGAACGCTGGCGTGAAGTATTCAAAATCGCCGACCCGCGGCTGGGCGCGAACGAATGGGCGGTCGGCGGCCAGTATTCGATCGCCGACATCCATTTGTTCCGGCTGTATTGGCGGTTCAAGACCACGACCTCGCCGGCCGCCGGCGAATATCCGAGCCTCGACGCGCATTTCGCGCGGATCATGACCCGCCCCGCGGTCAAGAAGACGATCGAGATCGAGAGCGCGATCGGCTACAACCTGCCGTAGCAGCCGGGGTTTGCCCTGACGACGCCTGCGGCGAATCCAGGCGGATCCGCCGAGGCCCCGCCTCACAAGTCAATGGGGACCTTGGGCCACCAGCAGAGCCATCGGCGCGGAACTGCCCACCTCCAGCATCGGGCGTCTGGCCGTCGGTGCTGACGCGAGCATTCCAAGACGCCGGTTTTCCGGGTGAATTCCGGTCATATCTTACGCAATCCGTAACCCATTGATGCAACGAGGATCACGGCAATTCCCGGAAGTTTTAAATTACGCAAACAGGCCCAAGCGCGGCCTGAGCCTCCGGAATCCGTCGTCTTTGCGACTGCAGGGTGCCAATCGGGAAGGGGAAAGCACGGCCCGGTCAAAAGTTGCCCCGCGATCTGCTAGAAAATGCACTATGCATGCACGCCATAGTAGCGCTCAAAATCCTTCGCAATGTTGGGATTGATCAGCTTCGCTGCGGCGATATCGGCATTGCCTCCCGCCGTGTCGCCCTTCAATTGCTCTACCGTGCCGCGGCCGTATATCGCGAATGCATTCTTTGGATTGGCTCGCACCGCCGCGTCATAGTCGGCAAGCGCCAAGTCCAGCTTCTTCAGCATCAGATAGGAAAAACCGCGGTAGCCAAGCGTTTCGCTGTCGCGGGGCCGGAGGCTTATCGCCCGGCTGTAATCCAGGATGGCGCGGTCGTATTTGCGCTGTTTGAGGTAGACGCTGCCGCGGTCTAAGAAGGCGAGGGCCAAATTCGGGTCGAGCCTGATCGCCTGGTCGTAGTCCTGGATCGCGCGGTCGTACTCGCCCTTGCGGGTGTAGGCGCCGCCGCGGTCGTGGAAGGCGGGGGCGTAGTTCGGGTTGCGACCGATCGCCTGGTCGAAATCCTGGATCGCCCGGTCGTACTCGCCTTTGCCGTTGAAGGCTTCGCCGCGGTTGGTGAACGCGGCGGCGTTGTTCGGGTCGAGCCGGATCGCCAAGTCAAAATCCTCGATGGCCCGGTCGTACGCATGTTTGTCGTTGTAGGTAGTGCCGCGGTTGGTAAAGGTGATCGCGTTACTAGGGTCGAGCCGGATCGCTCGGTCGAAATCCTGGATGGCGCGGTCGAACTCCCGCTTACGAGCGTAGGCGATGCCGCGGCTGCTGAGGGCGGGGGCGTTGTTCGGGTCGAGTCGGATTGCCTGGTCGAAGTCCTGGATGGCGCGGTCGTATTCGAGCTTCTCGCTGTAGGCAGTGCCGCGGATGAGAAAGGCGGAGGCGTTATTCGACTCGAGTCGGATCGCCTGATTGAGATCCTGGATGCCACGGTCATACTCGCGCTTACCGTCGTAGGCCATGCCGCGGTTGACGAAGGCAAAGGCGTAATTAGGGTCGAATGCGATCGCCCGGTCGAGGTCCTGAATGGCGCGGTCATAGTCGCGCTTGCCGATGTAGGCATTGCCGCGGCTGCTAAACGCCGGGGCATTATTCGGGTCGAGCCTGATCGCTTGGTCGTAATCCTGGATGGCGTGGTCGTACTCGCGCTTGCCGGCGTAGCCCCGACCGCGGTTGAGGAAAGCGGTAGCTAGATCCTTAGTGGTCTCCTGGCCCGACTGGATGATCGCTGTGCACGCGCCGATGGCGAGGTCCGGGCTGGTCCCTGCCCGGAGCTTGCCATGCTCGTCGTAGAGCACGCACTGGTTCCATTGCGGGTCCCGATCCTGCGCCGTTGCCGCGCCCGCCGTCACGATGCTTCCGGCAATGATAATGGCTGCTGTCCTGCACCGCATGCGGCCCTCCACAGACCATCTCGCGAAGCCGCTGGATCATGACACGCAAAAGGCGGCACGCAACGGCCATGTCGAAGATCATCCGCCTTCGAATTTACTAACCTGGATGAACTTTTTCCGAGTGTGAGCTACCTCACTCTTCCCGACCGATTACTGAACGATGCTGCCGAGCGTGGGCCGATGGGCTGTCCACTTGGGAAATGTCGGATCAGCAGCATCCCCCGAGCGCCGCCGGCATTCCCCTGACCGTCAAGGGAAGGTAAAGCACCCAGACCCTACAGGCTCGAGGCGGGCAACGCCTGCCCTCATGTTTCAACATCGACCGGGACATCCCCAATGTGGCGCCACACGGCTTTCTTCACTATTACATTGCTCATAGCCTCCGCAGAGCTGCCTCCAAGCATGGCGGTCTTTGGAGCACCTCCCCAGACGGCAACTGAACACTTGCAATTCGAGATCGAACGAGGGTGGAAGATTGGATCTGAGGCTGGGCCGCCTTCCTACCCTGGCTCTCTCACCGAATTTATCCGTGAAGGAGACGATATCAACAATTGGAAAGAGCTGCTGACCATTACGTTTTTCTTGGGATCGGGTGGTCCTACTCCGGAGGATACGCTGAATAACATGAAGGCACTCCAAGAAAGGGCGTGTCCTGGTGTAACAAAATGGAGTATCATCGCCAAAGACACGAACAGCATTTTGTACGAGTGGCAGGCAAAACCATGTCGTGGTTGGCCCGATCAGGATGAAATCGCGAGGATCATATACGGGAAATACATCCAATCTGTTATTAGGTACACCGTGAAGGTGTATCAGATGTCGCCTGAAGAACGCTCGAAATGGATCGCAAGGTTTTTACAGGCTAAGATTATCACGACGAGCCCACAGCGATAGAGCGGCGAGGGTAAGGCGGAAGAGGCGCAGCGCGTTCTGACGACTGTCGTCGTCCACCGCGATCGCCAGAAACGCCGGATCCAGATCCTACTTCTCGTTCAGAACCCAAATTCGGCCTGCTGGTTGGCGCGCAGCAGGGCGACGTTGGCGGCGCCGAGCGCGGTAGCGAAGCTGGTATTGGCGCGATCGCCGAACATCAGCACCTCGCTGATCTGGCAGCAAGCGTAGGGCGGATGTAATCCGCCATCTTGGCTATGCCGGTGCTCAGGCGTTTGATGAGGGACGCGACGCGAAGGAGGCAGTTTGATCATCGAACTGCGTGATACACCCGCGAAGGAGGCGGATTGCATCCGCCCTACGTCTTGCCGCTGAGCGCTGTGGCCCTGGGTCCCCGCTTTCGCGGGGACGACGAATATGAGCCGTTTGCGATATGTGGTTGCCGCAGCCGGTCAGGCGGGTTCGACGTAGGCGTCCATGACTTTTTTGTCGCCGGCGTGCTCGAAATGGATGGCGAGCTTGTTGTCCTCGACCGCGGTGATCGCGCCGTAGCCGAATTTCTGGTGGAAGACGCGGTCGCCGACCGAAAACCCGCCGACCCGGCGGATCTCGGCGCCGCGGCGGGGAACCGAACCGCTTTCGATCAGCATCGGACGACGGCGCTCGGCCCACGGGTTGGCTGCGGCGGTGCTCGGCAGGTCGACGCTGCCCCAGCCATCGGCGTAAGCCGAAGCGCGCGCGGCGCCCGGCTGCAATCCGGGCTCGGCGACGATCTCGGTATGCTCCGAGGGCAATTCGTCGACAAAGCGCGAGCGCATCGCACTCTGCCATTGGCCGTGGATGCGGCGATTGGCGGCGAACGAGACATAGCCGCGATGGCGCGCGCGGGTCAGCCCGACATAGGCGAGCCGGCGTTCTTCCTCGAGCGCGGCGAGCCCGTTCTCCTCCATCGCGCGCTGGTTCGGGAACAGCCCATCCTCCCAGCCCGGCAGAAACACGCTGTCGAATTCGAGCCCCTTGGCGCTGTGCAGGGTCATCAGATTGACCATGTCGCCAGCCGAATTCGGCGGCATTGTCCATGACCAGGCTGACATGTTCGAGAAAGCCGCCGAGGTTTTCGAACTCGGCCATCGCGACGACGAGTTCCTTGAGGTTTTCCAGGCGGCCGGCGGCATCGGGCGAGCGCTCGGCCTGCCACATCCCGGTATAGCCCGATTCGTCGAGCACGATCTGCACCAGATCGGTGTGCGAAACCCGCCCGGCCTGGTCGCGCCAGCGGTCGAGCGTCGCGACAAACCCGGCGAGCGCATTGCGGCCGGCCGGTCGCAGCCGGTCGCCGGCGATCAGCAGCCGCGCCGCCTCGACCAATGGCAGCCGCCGGTCCCGGGCCAGGCCGTGGAGCTGCTGCAAGGTGGCGCTGCCGATGCCGCGGCGCGGCGTGTTCAGGATGCGCTCGAAGGCGAGGTCGTCGGCCGGCTGGTTGACCAGCCGCAGATAGGCGAGCGCGTCGCGGATCTCCTGGCGCTCGTAAAAGCGCGGGCCGCCGATCACCCGATAGGGCAAGGCGAGCGCGATGAACCGTTCCTCGAACTCGCGGGTCTGAAAGCCGGCGCGGACCAGGATCGCGATCTCGCCGAGCGCGTGGCCCTTGCGCTGCAACGCCTCGATCTCGTCGCCGACCCAGCGCGCCTCCTCCTCGGCGTCCCATAAGGCGCGGACCATGACCTTGTCGCCATCGCCGGCCTGGGTCCACAGGGTCTTGCCGAGCCGGCCGCGATTATGCGCGATCATTCCGGCGGCGGCGCCGAGGATGCGCGAGGTCGAGCGGTAGTTCTCCTCGAGGCGGATGATCGTGGCGCCGGGAAAATCGCTTCTCGAAGCGCAGGATGTTGCCGATCTCGGCGCCGCGCCAGCTGTAGATCGACTGGTCGTCGTCGCCGACGCAGCACAGATTGCGCCGGGCCTGGGCCAACAGGCGCAGCCACAGATACTGCGCGACATTGGTGTCCTGATACTCGTCGACCAGCACATAGCGAAAGCGCCGCTGATATTCGGCGAGAATTTCGGGGTTCGCGGTGAACAGGGTCAGGTTGTGCAATAGCAAATCGCCGAAATCGACCGCGTTGACGGTGGCGAGCCGCTCCTGATAGCGCTGGTAGAGCTCGATCGCGCGGCCGTCGGCAAAGCTGTCGGCGTCGGCGCGCGAAACCTTGTCGGGAGCGAGGCCGCGATCCTTCCAGCGCTGGATGACCGCGAGCAGGATGCGGGCCGGCCAGCGCCGCTCGTCGATGTCCTCGGCCTGCAGGATCTGCTTGAGCAGGCGAAGCTGATCGTCGGTGTCGAGAATGGTGAAGCTCGATTTGAGCCCGACCGCCTCGGCATGGCGGCGCAGGATGCGCGCGGCGATCGCGTGAAAGGTGCCGAGCCAGACCCCGTCGGCGGCGCGGCCGATCATCGCCTCGAGGCGCTCGCGCATCTCGCGGGCCGCCTTGTTGGTAAAGGTGACGGCGAGCAATTCGGACGGAAAAGCCCGGCGCATGGCGAGGATATGGGCGAGCCGCGCGGTCAGCACCCGGGTCTTGCCGGTGCCGGCGCCGGCCAGCACCAGCACCGGGCCGTCGACCGCCTCGACGGCGCGGCGCTGCGCGTCGTTGAGCGCGGCGAGGTAGGGAGCGGCCTCGCTCGCGGGATCGGGAAGCAAAGCAGGATCAGGCATGCCCCCGATCATATAGCAAGCGGGCGGCGCGGATGCAGGTTGGCGTTACGGCTTTGCGCGACAATAGGCGGCGCGGGATTCGGGCCCGGCTGCCGCGCGAATCGGCTGGCGCAAGCTCGATCGCAGCGCAATCCAGCTGGCGCCGATAGGAAGGTGCATGTCCCCCGGCGGATCGCGCCGCCGCTTATGGCCGGGCTGCGAACCGGGGCGGCCGGGCCGCGGCGAGCAGCGCGGAAAGGTCGAGATGATGTTCGAGGTGATCGGCGAGCGCGTCGAGGGTGGCCTCGATCCGGGTTTGGTAGGCGAAGTCGCCGGCGGCGGCGCCGAGCCTCGCGAGAAAGGCGCGCCGGAACCGGTCGCTGGCGAACAGCCCGTGCAGATAGCAGCCGGCGACCAGACCATCGGCGCTGACGGCGCCGTCGCCGCGGCCGGCCAGATGCAGCATCGGCCGATCCAGCCCCGGCCCGGTCGTGGTTCCCAGATGCATTTCATAGCCGGCGACCGGCATCCCGCAGGCCAGCTCGACGCCCGAGATCGATTGCAGGCGCTTTTCGGCGCCCAGCACCGTGTCGATCTCGAGGAGCCCGAGCCCCGGCGCGGTCGCGCTCGGTCCCTCCACGCCCAGCGGATCGGCGATGGTGCGCCCGAGCATCTGATAGCCGCCGCAAAGGCCGAGGATCTGCCCGCCCTGGCGGCGATGCGCCAGGATGTCGATGTCCCAGCCCTCGCGGCGCAGGAACCCGAGATCGGCGAGCGTCGCCTTGGAGCCCGGCAGGATCACCAGCGCGGCGTCGCGCGGCAATGGCCGGCCCGGCTGGACCATGACCAGCTCGACCCCGGGTTCGGCGCATAGCGGGTCGAGATCGTCGAAATTGGCGATGCGCGGCAGCACCGGCACGGCGATGCGGAGGGTGACGCCGGCGGCCGGCGGCCGGGAAGCCCCCCTGCACCCTGCCCTCTCCTCCGCAGCGGAGGCGTGGGTTTCGCGTGGCGGCGAGCGCCAAGCGTGTCTTCGGCCGGCAGCAATGCCGCAGCCGGAAAGAACGGCACCGTGCCGAACGAGCGCAGCCCGGTGCGAGCCCCGAGCGCGGCAATCCCGCCGTCGAACAGGCGGATATCGCCGCGGAACTTGTTGACGATGTAGCCGGCCAGCGATGCCCGTTCGCTGTCGGTGAGCAGCGCGCTGGTGCCGACCAGCTGGGCGATCACCCCGCCGCGCTCGATATCGCCGATCAGCACGACCGGCACATGCGCCGCCTCGGCAAAGCCCATATTGGCGATGTCGCCGGCGCGCAGGTTGATCTCGGCCGGGCTGCCGGCGCCCTCGACCAGGACCAGATCGGCCGCCTCGGCGAGCCGGGCGAAGGCGGCGAGCACCGCCGGCAGCAGGCTCGGCGCGAGACGGCGATACGCGCCGGCCGAGGCGCTGCCCCAGACCCGGCCATCGAGCACGATCTGGGCGCCGCTGTCCGATTGCGGCTTCAGCAGCACCGGGTTCATATCGCGCACCGGGGCGACGCCGCAGGCACGCGCCTGCAACGCCTGGGCCCGGCCGATCTCGCCGCCATCGGCGGTGACCGCGGCGTTGTTCGACATGTTCTGCGGCTTGAACGGCCGCACCCTCAGCCCGCGGCGGCTATAGGCGCGCGCCATCCCGGCCAGCAGCAGGGATTTGCCGACATCCGACCCGGTCCCTTGCAGCATCAGCGCGCGGGCCATCACTCGTTCGCGTATCCCTGATCACTCGGTCGGAGCCGTCGGCCCGCCTGCCGCCGACCCGCCGATAATTATGCCTCTAGCGTGATCTTATCGGCACCTCGAGGTTGAGCAGGCGGGCGGCGTTGCCGCCGAAGATCGCCTTGCGCTCGGCATCGTCGAGGCCGGGGCAGCCTTCGATCATGCCGACCGGGTCGATCTCGCCCATATCGGCGGCGTAGTCGGTGCCCATCAGGATGTGGTCGGCGCCGTATTCCTCGACCAGATAGTCGAGCTGGTGGTGGGTGTAGACCAGCGCATCGAAATAGCACCGTTTCAGATAGGTCGACGGCATCCGGTCGATGATTTCGCAGCAATCCGGGCGGGCCGAGGCGGCGTGGTCGATGCGGCCCGCATAGGCCGGCAGAAGCCCGCCGCCATGGGCGACGACGAGTTTCAGATTAGGGTAGTCGCGCAAAACCCCGCCAAAGATCAGGTGATGCAATGCCACTGTCGAATCGAGCGGGTTGCCGATCACGTTGGCGAAGTAATGGTCGGCGAAGCGCCCGGCCTCGGTAAAGCCGTCCGGGTGCATGAAGACCACGAGGCCCAATTCCTCGCAGCGGGCGAAGATCCTGCGGAAGCGTTCGGCCGACAGATCCTCGCCGGCGACGTGGGTCATGATCTCGATGCCGCGAAAGCCCAATGATTTGTGCAGCCGGTCGAGTTCGGCGATCGCCAGCTCCGGCGCCTGGAACGGCACCGTGCCGAGCCCGACGAAGCGGTCGGGATATTTGCCGCAGATCTCGGCGATGAAATCGTTGATCGCGCGCGAGGTGGCGAGGCCGAGATCGGGGTCGGCGCCGTAATAGGTCTGGCGCGGCGCCGGCGAGATCGCCTGAATATCGATCCCCATCCGGTCCATGTCGGCGATGCGCTTTTCGGGCGAGACGCTCTGCTCTCCGGTGCGTTCGCCATTGGCGCGGTTGATGGCGCGGCTGCGCTCATTCGCCTGGGTTTCGAGAAACCAGCGCGAGACTTCCTGATGGCCCTCGACCAGCCGCGTCGCCTTGTCGCTTCGCACATGGCAGTGGATGTCGATCGTGAACCATTTGCCGCGGGCATGAACCGGCCCGGGAAAGCGGCCGGGGATCGGCGCCCCCTCCGGCAGGCATTTGAACAGCATTTGTTGCTTCTCCTCATACGCATTATGTCGTCAGATCGCCGCAATCCGTCGCCCCCGCGGAAGCGGGGGTCCAGGGCAAGCGCTGAGGCCCTTGCAGCCCTGGGTTCCCGCTTTCGCGGGAATGACGCCGCCAAGCATCAGTGCTGCGGAGTAGGGATTTCGATGTTCAGCAGGCGGGCGGCGTTGCGGCCGAGGATCGCGCGGCGCTCCGGATCGTCGAGCCCCCTGGCGCTCTCGACAAAGCCGATCGGGTCGATTTCGCCCATGTCGGCGGGATAGTCGGTGCCCATCAGCACATGCTCGGCGCCGTACTGGCCGACCAGGTATTCGAGCTGGTGGTGGGTGTAGACGATGGTGTCGAAATAGAGCCGCTTCAGATAGGTGGTCGGCATCCGGTGGATCTGCTCGCAGGCATCGGGGCGGGCCGAGGCGGCATGGTCGATGCGGCCCGAATAGGCCGGCAGAAACCCGCCGCCATGCGACAGCACCAGCTTCAGATTAGGGTGGTCGTCGAGCACCCCGCCAAAGATCAGGTGATGCACCGCGACCGTGGTGTCGAGCGGGTTGCCGATGACGTTGACCAGATAATGGTCGCCGAACCGGCGCGCCTCGGGGAACCCGGTCGGGTGCATGAAGACCAGCAGGCCCAACTCCTCGATGCGGGCGAAGATCTTGCGGAAGCGCGGCGCCGACAGATCCTCGCCGCCGACATTGGTGGCGATCTCGATGCCGCGGAAGCCCAAGGATTTATGCAGCCGGTCGAGTTCGGCGACGGCGAGGTCGGGGGCCTGGAACGGCACCGTGCCGAGCGGCACGAAGCGGTCGGGATGACGCCCGGCGATGTCGGCGAGGTTGTCGTTGACGACCCGCGCGGTGGCGATGCCGAGATCCGGCTCGGCGCCGTAATAGGTCTGGTTCGGCGAGGGCGAGATCGCCTGGATGTCGATCCCCATCAAATCCATATCGGCGAGCCGCTTTTCGACCGAGGTGAACTGGATCCGGGTCCGCTCGGCCTGCTGGCGGTTTACCTCGCGGGTGCGCTCATTGGCGTAGACCTCGCGCGGGTGGCGGGTGGCGCCGGCGTTGCCGGCGACCATCTCGGCGGCCTTGGGGGTCAGCACATGGCAGTGGATGTCGACGGTGAACCATTTGCCGCGGGCGTGCGCGGGGCCGGGAAACCGCCCGGGAATCGGCGCGCCGGGCGGCAGGCATTTGAACAGCATCTGTGGCTTCCTCCTCGCTTGTCGCCCTATTAGGCGTTGCCGCGAATGTTAGATCAATGCCTTCGCCGCCGCTCCCGGCCGCCCGCCAGCCACACCTCCTGGATCATCGAGAACAAGAAGGCGGTGGTCAGACCGAACAGAATGATCCCGTTCAGCGCCTCCAGCGCTCCCATCAGCCGCCAATGCTCCTGCAGATCGAGATCGCTGCCGCCATAGGTGGTCATCGCCCCCAGGGAATAGAGCATCGACGAGCGCACGCTCGGCAGCGCGCCGAGAAGCCAATAGGCGGCGGCCCACACCCCGCCCTCGACCGCGTGCAGCACGGTCGCCAGCAGCACCGCAATCCCCATCACCCCGGCGAACAGCGCGGTGAAGTGCCGCCGCTCGACGATCTGGCTGACCAGACGCACCACCCGCTCGTGCAGGAACCCCAGGCCGAAGACATGGATCACCACGGTGACCACGATCAGCGGCACGCTCCAGCCCCAGTCGGCGTGCCAGCTAACCGCCTCGCTGGCCGTGTGCAGCGAATCCATTCGCCAGCATCCGATCCCGAAACCTGCGGCGCGCGGTGATTATTGGACGGTTTCGTCGGGATCGACGCCCCAGATTTCGCTGCGCTGCACCCAACCGCTATAGTCGCCGGCATCGATCCGGCACCAGCGACCGCGGCATTCGCGCAGCCCGGCGATGACCCCGGGCTCGGCGCGGGCAACGATTGGCGAGGCCGGGTCGGGCTGACCGTATAGCGGCCGCACCGCACCATTGACGATGACCTCGCGCTTGCTGGTCAGCATGCGGTCGAGGACCCAGCCCTTGGAGCCCTGCCAATCCTGGATCCGCCGCCAATTTTCGAATTCTTCGATGATCTGGACCGGCATGTCCTTGCGCTTGTAAACCCATTCGATCGGATAACTTTCACCCGGCCCGACCCGAAGATTGACGTCGCCGGAGCGCAGGCTGGCGAATTGCGGCAGCTTGTCGCTGGCCGCGGGCTGCCCCTTCGCCCAGAACGGCGCCACTGCCAGCGCCACGGCGGCCACCGCCGCCAACAAATGCGCCCGCGCAATATGGGTCCTGCTTGGCCTGGACATCCCCCTGCTTCCCGTCGCCGCTGCCGCGCGCGCTTTGCCCTGGTCGCCACCCCCCAAATCGGCGCCGGCTCGATGTCCGGATGATGGAACCTTTTGCGCGCCGTCTCAACCTTCCTCGCTGGCTTCCTCGCTAGCTCCCTCGCTGGTTCTCGCAGACAAACCGGCAATGGTGTAATGTTGCGCCAATGCGACCCTTAGCCGAGGGGTCGAGCGGATACAGGGATCGGAAGATGAAAAATCTGCTGACCGTGGTCGGGGACGGCAATGCTGCGCCGGTTCTCGAAGCCGCAATGCTGGCGGCGCGGCGTTTCGACAGCCATATCGTCGGATTGCACAGCCTGACGACCGAATATGCCGTGGTTTTCGGCGGCGAAATGGGGTTTTCGATTTCGTCCGAGGTCGACCGCACCCTCGAGCGCGAGGGTCATGACCGGCGCGATCAGGCGCGGCGGCTGTTTCGCGAGTTCATGAATGCGCGCGGCGTGCCGGTCGGTCCGCCGCCGGCCGGGCACAACGGCCCGAGCGCGTCCTGGCGCGAGGAGGACGGCCGGCAGAATGCGGTGGTCGGGCTGATCGGCCGGGTATTCGACCTGATTGTCGTCGAGCAGCCGGAGAAACTGGCCTCGATCGCCGAAGCCACTCTCGAAGACGCCTTGTTCGAGAGCGGGCGCCCGGTGCTGATGGTGCCGCAGCGCGCCCCGCCGACCCTGGGCGAGGTCATCGCCATCGCCTGGAACGGCAGCACCGAGACCGCGCTGACCGTGGCCCTCGGCATGCCGTTCCTCAAGCAGGCGCGTCAGGTCGTGATCGTCGCGGTCGGCGCTCAGCACATGCCGGAACCCGGCCCGGAGGGCGACGAACTCGCCCGCACCCTCGAACGGCACGGGATCGATGTCAGCCTGCGCACCGCGATCGGCCGGCAAAAGCCGCAGGGCGAATTGTTCCTCAAGGAGGCGCTCGCCGCCGGCGCCGATCTGTTGTTCAAAGGCGCCTATACGCAGAGCCGCATCCGCCAGATGATTTTTGGCGGCGCCACCCGCCATATCATCATGGAGGCGAATCTGCCGGTGCTGATGGCGCGCTGACGACGGCGCCGTAGATTTGTTGGACGCCGCCGATCCGCCGCCATCGGCCGGCATCGGCGGCGAGCTGCGGCAGCGCCTCGTCTCGATCATCGATTCGCTGCATGCCGCCTTTCCGGACGGTCTGATCGTCGAGCGCCCGGATGCGGATGTGCTCGAACTCTATACCGAGACGCATTTCGTCCTGGCCTGCGTCCTGCTGCACCTGACCGGCGATGGTTCGGCCGATCGCCTGGCGATGGCCGAGGCGCGGCTGCGGCGCTGGAGCGGTCTGCGGACCGAGGATCCGTTCAACAATTTCGGCAATTGCCTTTCGCTCGCCCTGCTGCGCGCGCGCGGCCTGGCGGATTTACCGCTCGGGCGGTTGCTGGAGACGATCTGCCTGGGCCAGACCCCGGCCCCGCTTTGCCGCGAGGTCGGCAACAACATCCTGGTCATGAAGCTGCTGACCGAGCTGGTGGTCCGCCCGCTCGCCCTTGGCGGGCAGCCGGCGCCGGCCGCCTGGCCCGAGATCGAGGCGATGCTGGACCGGTATCGCTCGTCCGAAGGCTTCTATTTCGACGAGCCGCGCGACGGCGCCGGCGAGCGGTATTTCCCCGGCACCTATTGCCTGATGTTTCTGTTCCTGATCGGGCTCGTCTACAGCCTGACGCGCCGCGCCGCGTTTCTGGCGCGCTTCATCGACGGCCTGCGCGCGGTGCTGCCGCTTTTCACCGAGGATGGCGGCTTTTCCTATCTGGGACGGTCCGACAACACGACCTTTGCCAACGGGCTGGCGATTTTCTGTCTCCGGCTCGGCGCAACGGCGAATTTCGCGGGCGCCGAAATCTGCGGGAAATTGCTGCGCGCGGCCGAGGCCTATTTCCTGACCATTCCGCAGACGCAAGGCGGCTGGCCAAAGGTCAACCGCTTTGCCAACGGGACCGACCCCACCGGGGATGTTCGCTCGCGGGACGAATATACCCACCCGGCGAATTACGCTGCCGCCGCCGTCGCCTACATCCTGGCAGGCGAATTCTCGGGCGGGTCGCCACCGGCGGTTTTGGGCGATCCGGTCCGCCGTGGCGGTCAGATATCGCGGGATCTCGGTATCGCGCGCCTCGCCGCCGGCGAGGTCGAAGTGTTGATCCGCACCCGCGGCCAGATCGCCCCGGGGCGGCGGCGGTATCTTGGGCCGACAATCCTGCGGGTCGGCGCCGCGGGCCGGTTGTCGATCGGGGCGATCCCGATCCGCGTCGCCGGCGATGCCTGGGTCCGGCTCGCCGAGTGGAGATCCCGCGCCCGGCACGCCGTCAGGCTCGCCCGGATCGCGGTCCGCGGCCGCGAGGATATGGATCCGTCGGCGATCGGGTTTCTGCCCTACCTGGTCCGAGGCGGAGAATTGTGTGTTCCCGCCGCGGAATCCATTCAGGCCGTGGCGCCGGACCGGCTGGTGGCGACTTATGCGATGCAGCGGTTCGGCTATCGCGACTGGCGCTTTGTCGCCGAGGAAATCGTCATCCTGTTGCGCAAAAACCTGCGCCTGGCGGCGGCCGATCCGGTTCGCCCGCGGCTGGCCGCCGAGGCCGGGGTGCGGCTGACAAGGTCGATCGCCATCGCCGGCGGCGCCGTGATCATCGAGGATCGCATCGAGGGTGCGGCGGGATGGAAGGAATTCCGGATCGCAACCCGCGCCCTGGCCGGTGCAAAGGTCGATGTCGAGGGCCTATGCCTGCGGGACAGAACGCTCGGCTGGTCGAGCGACGGGCCGGTCGATCTCGCCCTCTATTCGAGACCGACCGCAGAGGGCGGGTTCGGGAGCCGCATCGCGATCCGGTTTGCCTGATCTGGGCTGACCGCGGGTCTCGGACCTTATCGCCGCGCCAGAGCGGCCAATTCGGCCACCAGCGGCCGCAGGAATAGAAAGGCATAGCTGAAATAGACCACCACCCCCGTCGCCACCAGGTACAGCAAACTGCGCCACGTTCCGAGACCAGCCGGCAACAGCGAGGAGGCCAGGCGCACGGCGGCATACATGATCAGCGAGCCGGTGAGCGGTGAGAGCAGCGGCATGATCAGGCTGGCGGTCGATGTTCCCGAAACCAGCGCGACGCGACGAAGCAGACCCAGGAACTGGATCGGATAGGCGACCAGCCAGGCGGCGCAAACGCCGACGATGCCCCAATGGCTGCCGATGACGAAGGCGGCCGGAAACAGCACCGTCGCCACCAGCTGGTTCTTGACGCTGGCGAGAAACTCGCCGATCCCGACCAGAAACGAGCGGATGACGAAGCCGACCGGACGCAGCGCCATGCCCATCGCCAGGATGGCGAGCGGGGTCGCCGCCGCCGTCCATTTTGCGCCGAGCGCGATCGCGACGATTTGCGGCGATGTCGCGGCGACACCGAGCAACATCGGAAAGCCGAGAAAAGCGAGGAGGCGCGCCGCCTTGGCGAGATAGCGCAACGCCTCGCTACGGTCGTCCTGCACCCGGGCAAAGGCCGGAAAGGCGATCGGATTGATCACCAGCGCGAGTTTTTCGACCGGCAACGCGGCGACATACTTGCTGACCGAGTAGATGCCCAGAATATCCGCGCCGAGCATCTTGCCGATGACGAAAACGTCCGAACTCGTATGCAGCATCCACAGCACATTGTCGATGGCGCATAGCCCCCCGGTTTGCAAGATCTGGGAAAGATTGGCGAGGGTGAAGCGCGGGCGCGGGAAATAGGGTCGGGCGAGGCTGAAGCCGATGGCCCGCAACCCAAAAGTCGAGAGCATTCCCAACAGCAATGCCCAAACCCCGGCGCCGGCCCAGGCGAGAACGAGCACCAAGGCCCCGCCGGCGATATTCGCGACCAGGTCGATCCTGGTCACGCTCTTCAGGTCGAGCCTTTTTTCGAGGATTGCCCGGGGTATCGCCTGCAGCGCGATCGCGACGAAGCTGAGACTGGCGAATTGCAAAAGGGGGATCAGGCGGGGCTCGCGATAGAACCACGAGACCGGGTAGGCGAGCCCGCACAACAGGGCAAGACAGGCGGCGTTGATCATCAGCACCAGCCCGAACAGGCTGCGCATGTCGTCCTCGCCGATGCCGCGGCTCTGCACGATGGCATTGGTGATGCCGACATAGCTGACCGACTGAAGAAAGCCGGTCATCGCCATCGTCACCGCCATCAGCCCATAATCCTGCGGGTGCAGAAATCGGACGCTGGCCAGGGTCATTGCCCAATTGGCCAGTTGCGCCATCAGCCGGGTCGCGGTCGCCCAGCCGACCGCGCTCAGCACGGTTTGTTTCAGCGATCCGGCGTCTTCCGTTTCGCCCGCGCCGGCCAGGCGGAAGCCCGCCGGCTGCACCGGCCGGGCGTCATCCGCCGGACCCTTGTCGCGGAGGCGCGCCCGTCCTCGCCGCAGCGTGCGCAGGTTGTAGCTCACCTGTTGCGCCCTCGCCGTGCCGGCATCCGCTGCGCCGCGTGTCGATCAGGATCGCGCGATATAGACCATGCCCCGCCGACAAAAGCCATCGCGGGCGCCGCCATTCGCCTAACCCGACGGCAGCCGTGAGCCTCGGGCGGTCCATTCGGGAAGGACGGTTTCGGTCAAAAACCGTTCGAGCTTGAAAAATTGCTCGGCCCGGCTCAACCCCTCCGCCGCTTTCGGATCGATCGCCGGGATGCCGGAAGGGCGCTGGGCGATCCAGCGCCGCAACTGAGAGGCGATGGCCGAGGGATCATTGGCGACACAGCCCGCGCCGCGCCCGCGGATCATCGCTGCCGGTTCGCCATGCTCGTAGCCCAGCAACAATATCGGCCGTCTCGCGCCGAAATATTCGAACAGCTTGCCCGGGATATTGGCCGCGTCGCGGGTCGGCGTCTGCTGCACCAGCAGCAGCACATCGGCCGAGGATTGCAGCGCCAAGAACTCCTTGTAGGAGACCCGGGGATGGACGAAAACCCGGTCCGAAACCCGATATGCCGCGGCCAGCGGCTCCACCTGCTCCCGGGATGATCCGTAGAAATTAACCGCCACCCGGTCGCGCTCCGCGCCGAGCATGCCGATCGCCCGGAACAGCGCGCCGATCGGCTCGCGGTAAGCCAGGTGAACGTTGCCGCTATAGACGATCGAGACGACATCGCCCGCCGGCGGCTTTGGCCGCGGCGCCGGAAAATCCTCGGCGGCAAATCCGTTGAAGACGCAAGCGATCGGCTGATGGTAACGGCGGCGCAGATTCTCGACCCAGCCCTGACTGACGGTCACCAGCCCGGCCGCGCTGTTCAGCACCCACGGCTCGATCAGGCGATCGACCCAAAGACGCCAGCGCGGGTCATCGTAAAAGGAATTGTCGATCCACAGGTCGCGCAATTCGGCGACCCAGGGAACGCCGCAAGTGCGGGCGATGCGCCGGGCGGCGAGGAACGCCGAATTTGGCGGCGCGCTGGCGAAGACGATATCGGGGCGCCAGTCGCGGGCGATGCCGCGGCCGGCTCTCGTCGCGGCGCCGATCCATCCGGCGCGCGCATCGGGGATGCGCAGCAGCGCGTAATAATGCCTGGTCAACGCGGCGAAGACGCCCGGCCTTGATGGTGCAGACGGTTCGGTCCCGGCCGCCTTGCCGCCGCCGGTATCGGCCAACAGACGGCGGATCAGCCTGACCACGCCGTCAAACGCCCGATCGAGCTGCCATCCGGCTTGATAGACGACGCGCTCGAGCGGGATTTCCACGGGCAGCGACAGGTCCCCTTCACCGGGCGCCGCAACAACCCGCACATCGTGCCCCGCCTCGTGCAGATATTTGGCGAACTTCCCGACCCGGACCGAGCCGATGGCGTTGAGCGGCGGAAAGGCATGGGAAACGATCAGCACCCGGAGCGCGCTTTGCCGGCGCATGGCGCGCCCGGCCCCGGCGGCGGTTCGCCCGACCGCTCCCGCGCCGGCTGCGCCCGGCTCATCGCGCGCATGCGGTGCCGCCTCGGATGTCATCGGGCCGTGCCCGCAGCCCGATGGCGCAACCGCCTGCGGGCGACCGGCTCTCGCCGCCATGCCTTTGCAACTTTCATCGGCTGGTGGGCGACCCTCGATTAACCCAAAACAGCAGAGCACCGGCAGTTCGGGACCCGCCGGTCAATCCGCGCTGGCCGCCGCCGGGCAATGCCGAGGCGGCCATGTCAACGATCGTAACGTCCGCTCGCGGCGATGCGCGAGCCACGTCTGGGATAGTTAATCCTAGCATTGCCGCCGGCATCTTCAAAAGCGGCAATGCATCGCGGGCGCATCAGCCGCAGCGCAACAAGGCAGAAAAATTGTCTCGGCGGCCTCCGCCCGCAAAGGATGGCGGCCTCAGCCAATCACGCCGAGGACCTCGCCGCGCTCGCTCGCCGGCGCGGCGGAACCGCCATGCACCTGCCGCAGAAAGGCCTCGAACATCGACAGCGACCACAGGATGGCGCTGTGGTCGCGCGCGCCGGACTGGTGCTGGTCGAGCAGCCGGCCGATCGCCGCCATGTCGAAGCAGCCCGACTGCTCCAGCACCGCCCCGCTCAATGCCGCGCGCAGGCGCTGCCGCAGCGGACCGCGGAACCAGGCGGCGAGCGGCACCACGAAACCCTGCTTGGGGCGGTAGAGAATCTCCTCGGGGAGATAAGGTTCGAGCGCCGATTTGAAGATCTGCTTGCCCTGGCCGCCGCGCAGCTTCAATCGCGAGGGCAGGCGCGCCGCCCATTCGACCAGGGTATGGTCGAGCAGCGGGACCCGCACTTCGAGCGAGGCGGCCATGCTCGCCCGGTCGACTTTGGTCAGGATGTCGCCGGGCAGATAGGTCTTGAAGTCGGCGTATTGGACTTGCGACAACGGGTCGGCGCTGCCGCAGCGGGCCATATGCGCCTTGAGCACCTCGCCTGCCGTATAACCCTGCAGCTCGCGCGCGAGGCCGGGGCTGAACAACCGGCGGCGCAATGCCACGGGCGAGATCGAGACCGAGGCGGCGTAGGCGCCACTGGCGCTCTGCGCCAATTCCTGCAAAGTCGCCTTGGCGCGCAGCGGTCGCGGCGCCCAATCGAGCTTTGGGTAGACCGAGCCGAGCAGCCCGAACAGCGGGCCGCGCACGGCTTCGGGAAGGAGCCGGCGCCAGCGTTCCTCGAAACAATGCCAGCGATAGCGCCGATAGCCGCCAAACACCTCGTCCCCGCCATCGCCGGACAAGGCGACGGTGACGTTCTCGCGCGCCATGGCGCAGACCCGCAAGGTCGGCAATGCCGAACTGTCGCCAAACGGCTCGTCGTAAACCTGCGCCAGACCGTCGATCAGGTCGAAGCAATCGGGGTCGACGGTCCGGACCCGATGCTCGGCGCCGTAGCGCCCGGCCACCGCCGCGGCGTAGGCCGATTCATCGAAACCGCTGGCCCCGAACGAAATCGTAAAGGTGCGCACCGGATCCGGCTGGAGCCCGGCCATCATCGCCACGACGCCGCTCGAATCGACCCCGCCCGACAGAAACGCGCCGAGCGGGACATCGGCGATCATCCGCATATCGACCGACCGGCGCAGGCGAAGGATCAGCTCTTCCGCCGCCTCCTCGCTGCGGATTGCGCCGCCATCGACAAAGCGCAGATCCCAATAGGCGCACGGCTCCGGCGGCGCGGCGCCGCGGCGGACCAGCAGATAGTGGGCCGGCGCCAGCTTTTTGACGCCGCGATAGATCGAGCGCGGATCCGGAATATAGCCAAAGGCGAAAAATTCCTCGATCGCCTGCGGGTCGAGCCGACGATCGACGGCGGCGGCGCACAGGATCGCCTTCAGCTCCGAGGCGAAGATCAGCCGGCCATCGGCGAGAAAGCTGTAGTAGAGCGGCTTTTCGCCGAGGCGGTCGCGCGCGAGGAACAGCGTCTCGCGCCGCTCGTCGAAGAGCGCAAAGGCGAACATCCCGTTGAAGCGCTCGAGACACGCCTCGCCCCACTCCTCCCAGGCATGAACGATGACCTCGGTATCGCAGCGCGTGCGAAACACATGGCCGAGCGAGGCGAGTTCGGCCATCAGCGGCTGGAAATTATAAATCTCGCCGTTGAACACGACGCAGACCGTGCGGTCTTCGTTGAACAGCGGCTGATCGCCGCCCGCCAGGTCGATGATGGCGAGGCGGCGATGCCCGAGCCCGACCCCGGGCGCATGATAAAACCCGTCCCCGTCCGGGCCACGATGGGCCAGCAGACCGGTCATCCGATGCAGCAGGAGCCGGTCGGCCGCGCCGCGCCCGCGGTGGTCGAAGATGCCGGCGATCCCGCACATAAACCCGTCCCGTCCTTCAGAATTCGACCTTAACACGCGAGCCAAAGTGGCGCAGCGCGTATTCCAGCGACAGGATGCGGGCGAATTGGGCCTCGTCGCCGATGCGGTCGAGCCGGAACAATCGGGTCAGCACCGCGGCCCCGCCGGGCAGCAGCGCGTCGCGGTATGGTTTGGCCAGATAGCCCGGCCAATCGCCGGGCCGGCCACGAACATATTTTAGCCGGTAGGTGTAGCGCCGCAGCCAGGGCGGGCGAAGATAGGTGGCATAATCGGCGAGCCGCCGCGCCAGCGGCGGCGGCCCGGCGAAATCATGGCCATAATTCGACGGGTATCGCGCCAGCCGGCGATCGGCGCGGCGGATCAGCTCGGCCTCGTAGGCGCCATGATTTTTCCACGACAAGGGCAGCGCGCTCGCATGCTCGGTGATCGAGCGTTCGAGGTAGGGCATCGCGGTGAGCCCGTATCGGCCGGCGATGCTGTCGACCTTGCCGTCCCAGGCGCGGCAGCGAAAGCTGTGGTAGAGCCATTCGACGGTCGGCCGCGCCAGCCGCCGCTCGTCGCTGCCCAGCAGATCCATCACCTTCCTCTCCAGACCACGGTAATAGCCGGCGCTGTTGAACGCCGGGGTGGAAATGGCCGGGTCGAACCGGCTATAGAAACTCCATAAGAGTTGCCGGATCGTGTATTCGCGATCGGGAAGATAAAAGAAGTTGCGAAAAATCTCGCCGCCGCCGCCATTGAAGGCAATGGCGTTGCCGCGCACCCGCCGCGCCGATTCGGCGATCTCGGCGCCGTTGTGAAAGATCCCGCTCCAGCCGTAGCCGTCGGCGGCCAGAAAGTTGCGATGGCCGGTTTCGGCGAACGCGTCGGGCGCGATGATCGGCTGGTCGTCCTTGTCGATGACCGCCAGCGCGAAGCCTTCCTGCCGGGCGATTGCGCCGGCGAGCTGAACATCCCGTTCCGGGGCGCTGCCATAGACGTAGACGCGCGGCTGCGCGCCATGACGGCGCAGGCAGGCCAGCATCAGTCGCGAATCATAACCGCCGGACAGCGCACATCCGACCCGATCGCCGAAGCTGTGGGTCACCGCCGCGAAATAGCGGTCGAGCAGCGCCATGCTGCGGTCCAGCGAGGCCTCGCGCGGTTCCAAGGTAAAATCCCGCGTCACCGGCAGGGCCGGGCGAAGCAAATCGAGCCCGCGCGGGCCGACCCGGATCGCGGCGCCGATCGGCGCCAGCGCCACCTCGCCGAACAAGGTTTCATTGCCGGAGACGACGCCGTTGAAAACGTATTCGCAAGCGCTCTGCTGCGACAGGGTCAGAGCATCGAGCACCGAGGCGATCGCGTAGAACGACGAGGAGACGATGCCGGCCGCAAGGTTGTAGAAGAGATGGTAGCCGCCGAACCGGTCGAGCCTGATTTCGGTGCGGCCGTCGCGGCTGAGCACGACGGCGTAATGACCCATCACCGCGTCATCGGCGGCTGGCGTCATTGGCCCGCAACCGGGCAATTGGGCGGCCGCGGCGGCGCCGACCGCGCCATCGTAGACGCAGGTGCCGCAGACAAAAACAAAGTCGCCGTTGGGATACCGGGCTAGCGGGATCGCTCCGTTTTCAAAGGCGGGGTAACCGGCAAAGACATAATCCGCAGCCTCGATGATCTGCGGCGCGGCAAAGCCGAGATCGGAAAACGCCTGGCGCAATCCCGCCAACTCTGCCGACCGATCGCGGTTCGGCTGCTTGCATACAAGAAAAAAACCACCCATCAGGGCCGATCCGTCGCCGCCTCATCACCGACGCTGCGCAGCAAGAGCGGCTGCACCGTCAGCCGACCGGCCAGTCATCGACAACCGACCTGATCTCGGAGCCGTCGCCGAAATCTCTGATCCAGCGAAACCGGGGCCCATCCTTGACCCAGACCGAACCGTTTTCGCATTCGCCATCCGGCCGGTCGTGGTTTCGCGAGACGACGAGGCATCCACCTTGCCGCAAATATCCGTGCAGATGACCAACCGACAAGCGAATTTGAGACAGGCTGAAATAGCCGAGGTTCAATATGTTGCTCGCCCGAACCGCACCGATAGTTTCTTTTAAGGATTCCTCGCAGACTAGGCAATCGAGTTCCAACAGCGCAATGCCGGGCTCATTTCGCGCGGTCGGATGCACCAGCGAGATCTGCGCGTCGCAGCGCATCGCCGCGCGAAACCGGCCGAGGCCCAGATAGAATTGGCCCAGCAGATTGGCGTTCGCAGGGGTTTCACGCCGCTGCCGGGCGAGGCGGACGCCAAAACGGCCGAAACGCGCCATGATCGGCTCGCCATCGGCGGCGCGGTATTCGACGGCCGGGCCCCGGCGGTAGCGAAGCAGCGACAAATTGCGGTCGGCGAGGATGGCTTGCACCTCGGCGCCGAAGGCATGGCGCAGCGCCCGAACCATATCCACCGTGGTGATGCCATCGGACGCGCCGAGGTCGAGGAGCGTGAGCCCCGAGCGCAGTTCGGGCGGAATGTAGGCGCACAGCATTTCCTCGGTCCGCCGCAGCCTGCCGCGATTGGTGCGTTTCCACGCCCCGCCCATTCTCAAATCGTGCAGGATCAGGCTGAAGCAGTCGGACTGCGCGCCGATCGCCTCGCCCGAGGCCGCAGGGTGTCGCGCGATCTCCAGCAGCCGGTCGGGATCGGACAGGCACCGCGAGCGCAGCACCGGCAGCCGCGGCAAGGCGCCGGATACGACAAACTGGATCACCAGCGCACCGATCCGGACCGCGCCGCGTCCTCACCCGCGGCGAAGCGATCGCGGCCTTGCGAGCCCTGCGAAACTCGCGAATCAGGCGAATTTTGCGTATCGGGCGAATCTTGGGAATCGGGCGGCCGGAGCTGGGTCATGGACCGCCATTCAAGCCGAAAATTGATGAATAAGCAGCGAACATGCGGTCTTGGGAGAATATGGAGACCGCCCGCTCGCGGTTTTGGCAGCCGAGTTGACGGCGTTTTGCCGCGTCGCGGAGCAGCCGCGACAGCGCCGTGGCGAAGGCCGCCTCGTCGTCGCGGGCGGTGACAAAATCACGGTTGGCTTCGCACAGCATGCTTTTGACGTCGCCGACATCGACCGCGGCGACGGCGCGGCCGGCAGCCATCGCCTCGAGCAGCGCGTTCGGCATCTGCTCGGTATCCGACGACAAGGCAAAGATGTCGAAGCTGCCGAGCACCGCTTCGGGAGCGACCTGCCCGGTAAACGTCACCCGCCCGGCCACCCCGAGTTCACCGGCGAGCCGGGTCAGCGCCGGCCGCTCGACCCCGTCGCCGGCGATCACCAGACGGGCGCAAAGCGAGGGGTCGAGTCGCGCGAAGACCCGCAGCAGACGCCCGATATTCTTTTCCGGGCGCAACGGCGCCACGGTGCCGATTACCGCGTCGCCCGGCTGACGGGCAAAGCCGGGTATGGCGTCGCGCGCCGGATCGGCAAAGCGCTCGACATCGACGCCGTTCGGGATATAGGCGATTTTTTCCGCCGGCAGTTTCCACACCCGGCGCGCCATTTCCTCGAGCCGGTGCGAGGGGACCACGACCTTGATGCAGCGCGCCAGCGCCCAGCGGCGGAACAGCACCCGGCGGCGGATCTGCCGATCGGCCTCCTCCTTGCCAAAGCCGGCCTCGAAATGCAGCTGGCGGGCGATCGGCCGCAAGCGGTTGGCCATCGCCCATTCGATCGCACCCCAATTATAGGTGATCAGCAGATCGGGCCGCAGCCGCCGCAACGCGGCAGCATCCTCGAAGAGGCTGCGCACCAGCCCGTGCCGGCGCCGCCCGGCCGGTAGCAGCCGGACCTCGACATCGCCGGCAATATGCCGGGCCGCCTCGAAATTATCATCGAGCGCCAGCACCGTATGGCGTAATCTCGCAGCCGAAATGGTTGATCACCCGCACCATCCGCAGCGGCACCCCGCCCACCCCGAAGCTCGGGAAGACATGAAGCAATTGCGGACTGGAATGGATCGCATCGGCGCCCCGGGCGAGGGTCACCGCGCCGCGCGCCGCGGCCAGAGGGCCGGCCTCCAGACGCGGCTCGTCCAACCCGGCTGGCGCGCGCGTCCGGGTTGAGAAGATCGGTTCTTGCGCGCAACCTGCCCTCGCCGGCTTTGGCAGCGGCCCATGGCCTGATCCCTCGCATATTAAAGTTCGCTGTGCTAGGCTATGTTGCAACGTTCTGGTTTTGAACAGATGCCGAATCGGGCAAGTTTCGATACGTCACGATTGCCTGGCCGCTCACGGCCGCCGGGCCTGGACCGCCCGCTTTCGCCGCAACCGCAAACCGCCGGCCGCCATCGCTGAGGCATGCTCGATCCCACAACATGGAGGGTGATCGACTGGCCGCCCGACCACCCGCCGATGATCGTCGTCGTGGTCGATACCGAAGCCGAATTCGATTGGGCGCAAGGACAACCGCGCCGCGCCATGGGGGTGACCTCGGTCAAGCGCCAGGCGCAGACCCAGCCGATCTTCGAGCGCTACGGGGTGCGCCCGACCTTTGTCCTCGACTATCCGGTCAGCAGCACGCCCGAGGGATTTGAGTTCATCCGCGATCTGCACCGCTCGGGCGCATGCGAGATCGGCGCCCATCTGCAGCCCTGGGACACCCCGCCCTTTGTCGAGCAGGAGACCGACGAGAACTCCTATCCGGGCAACCTGCCCTATGAGCTCGAACGCGAGAAGCTCGCCCATCTGACCCGGATCATCGGCGAAAACATCGGCGTACAGCCGCGCATCTACAAGGCTGGGCGCTATGGCGTCGGCCGCGCCACCGCGCAGATTCTCGCCGAATTCGGCTATGAGATCGATGTCAGCGTCGTTCCCGGCACCGATCTGAGCCGCAAGTTCGGGCCGGATTTCTCGCATTGCGGCGCCCGGCCCTATTGGTTCGGCACCGCCCCCGCCTTGCTCGAGATCCCGCTGTCGATCGGCTATACCGGGTTGCTGGCGCCGACCGGGCCGATGGCCTATGTGCTGACCATGAACGAGCGGCTGAAGGCGCTGCACGTGCCCGGCATCCTCGCCCGCCTCGGCCTGGTCGAGCGCATCACCCTGACCCCCGAAGGCATCTCCTTTGCCGAACAACGCCGGCTGACCCGCGCCTTGCTGCGCAATGGCCATCGCGTGTTCAGTTTCACCTACCATAGCCCGTCGCTCGCCCCGGGGAACACGCCCTATGTGCGCAGCGAGGCGGATCTGAGCGCCTTTTTGCGGCGCATCGAGCAGTATCTCGAGTTTTTCATGGGCGAACTCGGCGGCCGGGCGGCGACCCCGTTCGAGATCAAAACCCTGGCCGAACAATCGGCGCCGCGACCGGCGGCGATCCCGGAGCCGTTGGCAAACCGCCACTGCCCACCGGCAAGCCCCTAGCGCTCAGGCGCGTTCAGATGGCGCACGGCGCGAGATAACCGGTCATGCCCGGATTTGGTCGGATTTGGTCCGGGCATCCACGGGACCGCGACGGGTGCTGCGGCGTGGGCAAAGACGTGGATGGCGCCGCATCCGGCCGGCTATTTCGCCGCACGGCTATCGGCGGCGCCGGATCCGACCGCCTGGCGCACCGCGTCGAGGTATTGCGGCAGCGATTGCGAGGCGCGCAGGAAGGAGGTGAGCTGGTCCACGGCGCGATCGTCAGGATCGTCCATGCTCGCCGAAACCGCGACAAACGCGGCCAACGGCGCCTGCCGCAACAGCACCGCGCGGGCCTGCAGCAGCTTGGCTTCGAGCAATCCGCTGACAATTTTGCCATCGACCAGATAGAACGACCAGACCAGCCGGCGACGCGGGCCGCTGACGATCTGGGTACTGGTCACCCCGACCCGGTGGCCGGCCAGCGCAAGCTCGGCCCGCCCCTGTTCGGTCACGTGCCATAGATGGTCGTCGGCGAGGCGGTTCTCGGTACTGGTCAGCGCATTGCCGACGGCGTGCAGCCGATAGAGCGCGACATAGCGGACAACGACGCCGGAACCGGGCTTGGCAAAACCCTGCAGGAACTGGTAATCGGCGCCGTAGATCACCGGCCGCCAGCCGATCCCGGCATCGCCGACAGTGCGCCACGGCGGATCCACCGGCGGGCTGGAGGCAGGCGGCAGCACCGAATTGGCGAACTCGCTATCCAGCCGGGCGGCATAGGCCGGACCGGCGACGGCGAGCAAAACCGCGGCGGCGACCGCGGCGGAGAACCGCCATGCCGGGGGGCGCGTTGCCAGGGGGCTCGATGCCAGGGGGCTCGATGCCGGGGAGCTTGATGCCGGGGGGCTCGATGCCGGCGCCGCGAGAATCGAAGGCCGCCGCTGATCCTTGTCGACAAACGTCATCCCGATCGCAATCAGCAGCAGGATCACCAGGGAAAAGAACAGCCAGCCATAGATGATATGGTCGGCCTCGACCGCCGCGGCGCTGCCTTCGAGATGCGCCAGGACGATGATCCCCAGGGCGCGCACGCCATTGGCGCCGATCGGCACCACCAGCGACAGCGCAATGAACAGGGCGCGGCGCACAAAGCTGCGGTACATGACCACCGCGAAGAAGCAGCCGAACACGGTCGAGGCGATCAGAAACCGCAAACCGGCGCAGGCCTCGGCGATTTCGAAATTACCCTCGGGGATCTCGATCATATAGCCGTCGGAAAACACCGGGATGTGCAGGGCATGCAGCCCGGCGACGACGATCTTGGCGGTGATGGTCTGCAAGGACGGGACCAGGAAAGCGCCGCTCGGCACCAGAAAGAACAGAAACAGCAGCGGCGCCAGCAGCCGCCAGACCACGCGCGGGCCGAGCGCCGCCAGCAGCACGATCTCGAACATCGCGACCAGCGCCAGCTGCCGGCCCTCGTTGATGTCGAGGATCGCCGCGACCAGCCAGACCGCCGACAATAACGGCATCGCGAGCAGCGGCCAGAATGCCGGGACCGGCGATAGCGAGGCGATGATCGCCCGTCTCTCCCACAGCAGAAACCCGATCAGCGGCAGGATCAGAAAGCAATGATTGTAGGCGGTGGAGGCGATCCACACCCGCACCGCCAGCGTCACGTCATGGCGAAAGACGAGACCGAAGACCAGGGCCGACAGGCCGATCGGCACCAGCGCCGCACGCCACCGGTAAGCCGGCGCAGCAGCGGCGGGCGGGTGGCCGGCCCGAGCCGCCGCCGGGGCCGCAGGAAAGACCGTTGCCGGCTTTGCCCGCTCCAGCGGACCCGGCCTGCCCGAAACATTCATGATCAGCCGATCCCCTTGACGATCAATGGCCCGAGCCGGGTCGCGAGCGGCAGCGGCAATTTTTTCCAGGCGGCGACGAGAAGCGCGAATTTGGGATTGAGCGGGTTCACATCGGGCACATCCTGCCGGGCCGCGAGGTGGAATTGATAGACGAGCGGGGTCGGCTCGAAGCCCCAATTGTGCTTGAACGCATATGCCCCGGTGCCGAGCTTGCTGCGACCGAAATCGAAGATGCGATAGCCGCGCTCGCAGGCTCGCCGCATCACCTCCCAATACATGAAGTCGTTGGCCGCGAGCATCCGCGCCGCTGCCGTGCCGCCTCCATAAAACGGCAAAACTTGATCCCGGAAATAGAAGTTGAGCACCGCCGCTACCGCCTTGCCGTTGCAGGTTATCGTGACGATGTCGGAGGCGTCGGGAAATTCTTCGCGCAGAATGCGGAAATACGACTTGGCGAATACCGGCGTCCCCAGATTATGGACGCTTTCGGCGTAGATCCGATGCAGCCGGCCGACATCGTCGTCGAGTTCGGAATGCAGCCCGTTATGGATGCCCTTGCGGATCATCGCCCGCTGCTTGCGCGGCACCGATTTGAGATTGGCCTCGACCGAGGCATCGATCGGCTTGCGGAATATTGCGTAAAGGCCCGATTTCTGCGGCCAACCGATGCGATCCTCGGAGCAGCCGCGCATTTCCAGCACCGGCACCGCGAGCCGGCCCATCAGCTGCACCGCGGCGCGGTCCAGCGCCTGCCGGCTTTCGGCATCGGCGGCGACCGGGCCGCCATGGACGGCGAACGCGTTGGCGATCAGGGACGAGCCGAACAGCGCCGATCGGACATGGGTCAGCGGCAGCACCCCGGTGATGATGCCGGCGCGCTCGGCGATGAAATAATGGGTGCGATGGCCAAAGGCGCGCTCGATCACCCGCCGCCATGGCGACAGGTGAAAGAATGTCCCGCCCGCACCGGCGCGGACGAAATCATCCCATCGCCCGGCATCTTCCGGCCGGAACGGCCTTACCGCGACCGGCGGTGATCCATCCATCCGGTAATCAGCGGAAATGGCCCCGACGCCTCGCCGAGAAACAGGCGGTCCATGCGGGTCCAGCGGAAATCGCGCAGCAGCCGGCGCAGCCGCGGCTCGGTGCGGGTGAGGTTCAGGTAGTGGCGCAGCCGCGAGCGCAGCGGCGCCTGCGATTGCCGCGGCTGGGCCGGATCGATCTCCCAAGGGTGGAGATAGAACACCGGCGCCGGAGCATCGGCGCGGCCGGCCCGCGCCAGCAGAAGCCGGGTCAGCGCGTAGGGAAACAGGCGGAAATAGCCGCCGCCCGAGGCCGGAACCTCCCTTCCCAGCAGGCGCACCGTGGTCAGCGGGATTTCGACCATGCCGGGACAGGGCGAAAACGGGAAATGCGGCGCGTCGGGAGCGCCGTACAGATCGTGCCGCACCGGATAGACGCTCGAACTGTAGCGATAGCCCTCCTCCGCCAGCACCTGATGCGCCCAGGCGGTGCCGCGGCCGATCGAGAAGGTCGGCGCCCGATAACCGCAGACCGCGACGCCAGCGGCGTCCTCGAGGATTTTCCGGCTGTCCCGCACATCGGCGCGAAACGCCGAGGGCGACTGGCGATCGACCCGGCCGTGATCGGTCCCGTGGCTGGCCAGTTCGTGGCCTTCGGCAGCGATGCGCCGCGCCAGCGCCGGGTGCCGCCGCGCCACGCAGCCCAAGGTGAAAAAGGTCGCCGCAACCCCGGCCTCGGCCAAGATGTCGAGCAGGCGCTGGGTGTTGCGCTCGACCCGTTGCGGCAGATCGCCCCAATCCTTGCGATCGATCGTCGCGGCAAAAGCCTCGACCTGAAAATAATCCTCGACATCGATGGTCATGGCGCCGATCGGGCCCGCGCGCCGATCGCCGGGCCGCAACGCGCCGGCGAGCGACAGCGCCGCGGGCTCTGCCGGCGCGGGATCGCCGGTGGCGCGCCGCAACGGCTCGGCGAGCGGGCTCACGGCCGCTCGCCCTGGAAATAATGGGCGGCGATCTCGATCGCCCGGCGGATCAGGCGCTCATGCCGGTCGACGCTCTTTTCCAGCGCCCCGAGGCGCTCGACGACCGCCGGCAGAGCAGCGCCCAGCGCGCCGGCCTCGGCGCCGACAGCGGGCAATGCCGGGGTAGACGTCACCACCGCGATCTCCTCGCGCAGATCGTTGGCGACCTTGTCGACGGCGCTCGCGGTCAGGGTATGGAGCTGCTCGAGAAAGCCGTAGAGCAGAAGCCGCGAGCACAAGGTGTTGATCCGCCGGGGCACGCCATCGGTGTGCTGATGGATCACCGGAAACGAGCCGTCGGTGAAATGCGGATCGCCCTTCCACTCGGCGCGGCACAAGCGGTGTTCGATATAGGCTCTGGTCTCGGCCTCGCTTAAGGGACCCAGGTGATAGGCCGCGGTCACCCGCTGGCGCAACTGCTCGAGCCCCGGGCTGCCGAGGATCGCGCGGAATTGCGGTTGCCCGAGCAGAAAGCTCTGCAGCGCCATCGTCTTGTCGACGACGATATTGGACAGCATGCGCAGTTCTTCGAGCGCTTCGAACGACAGATTCTGCGCCTCGTCGACGATCAGCAGCACGCGCTTGCCGGTGCGATGCTGGGCGAGAACGAAGTCGTTGATGCGCTGCAACAAGGACCCTTTGGCCAGCCCCTCTTTGGCGATGCCGAAACCGCCGGCGACCATGTGCAGCAGATCGTCGCCGCCGAGCTGGCTGGTCACGATCTTGGCGGTGACAAAGCTGCTCTCGCTGATCGTCGCCAACAGATTGTCGACGAGGATCGTCTTTCCCGCCCCGACCTCGCCGGTAATGATGATGAAGCCTTCGGCGTGATGCAGCCCATAGACCAGATAGGCCATGGCCTGCCGATGGACGCTGCTCTCGAAAAAGAAGCGGGCGTCGGGCGTGAGCTGGAACGGCCGGTCGGCGAGCCCGTAGAATTCGGCGTACATCGGCTCAGAATGCCTTGGTCAGCAGGAACTGCAACGAGTTCACCACAATCTGGCCGGTCCCTACCGAGACCACGGTCCCGTTGCCGCTGATCACGGCACCGCCATTGGGCTGATACGAAAAAGTGTAGAGGACCGACCCGGTCAGGTTCCGGGCGAGGAGATAGTTGAGGCCGAGATTGGCGGTGATGGTGCTCACATTGCTGACCGGTGGCGCATTGCTGACCGTCGTCACCACATTGTTGGTGTTGGTGTAGCCGACCGAGGCGCTGCCGTTGAGGTCGGGCCGCATATCCCGTCCCCAGGTGAGATTCGCCCCGAGGCTCTTGGTCGGGGAGGTTATCGGCGGCGTCAGCGAGGCCTGGTTGTTGTAGAACCCGTAAAGCGAGAAGCTGTTGACCCCGATCAGATCGTTAACCCCGACACTAAACAGGTGTTGACGATAAACGCCGTTGGTCAGGCCCAGGCCCGGGCTGTAGAACGCCGTCGGCAGGTTCGAATACTGGTCGACGATCGCGCCATAGGGGCTCAGCGTCGAGGTCGACAGGGCGGATTGCAGGTATTGCGACGGGGTGCTGACCCCCTGCACCAGATTGGCGTTGACCGTCATCGTCGGCGTCAGGTTGAACGAGGCCGCGCCGGTAAAGCCGTAGACCCCCTCCTGACGGCCGTATTGCAGGCTGACAAACCCATAACCGCCGCCGACCCCGATCCGGCCACCGGCGAGCCAGGTCGGCCCGGCAAACGTCGCCGCCGGCGCAAACGGGTATTGCAGGTTCTGATAGCCGATCCGCCCGAGCGCGGCGATCAGCGGGGTGAAGCGGTATTCGAAATCGTTATAGGCGCTGAACTGGGTATTGCGACTGGCCGAGTTCGAATTGAAATCCGAGGCGTCGACGGTCAATCGCGACAGTCCGCGCACAAAATCCCGACCCGTCGCCGCGGTGAAGGTGCCCTCGTTGAGAATGCCGCTGGCGAGCGCGGTCGAGGCCGGCGAGAAGGTCGGCGAGGCCGCCAGGGTGTTGCCGCCGTAATCGGTCGAGCCGAAGCGGTAGCGCAGTTCGGTGTCGAGCTTGCCGTCGATCGATTCCCGCAGATAGGGCGATATGGTGTTGGCAAAGATCTGGGTCTGCTGGGTCCTCGGCAACGCCGACGGGCTGACAAAGCCGAGCCCGGCCAAGGGCGAGGCCTGGGTGATCAGGCTGGTGCCATCGACGAATAGCCGACCAGGCACGACGGTCCCGGTGCCCTGCGCGTAGAGGTTGCCGAATACCTGGTCCAGATTGCTGGTCGGGGTATAGGCATCGGCCTCCACCTGGCCGCTGAGGACGCCTTTCAACCGCGGCGTATCGGCCGATATGCTGACCCCCGGAATTAGCCGGGTTTCGGCGGCCGCGGTCCGGTCGGTCGAGGTATAGTTGACATTGTCGGTCAGCCGCTCGCCGATCGAGGCGAAGGGTTGAACCAGGATCGCCGGGGCGTTCGGATTGTACAGCTGGAGCGGGGTGACCCCGGCTCCCGGGGACGACAGGGCGAGCGAATAGGGCGGCTGCGCGGCCTGCGGCAAGGTGATCCCGTTGGGCAGCGCATTGGGCGGCGTCAGCGGATTGGGCAGACCGAACGGACCGGATGGAACCGGCGGCAGGATGCTCGGCGCCGGGCTGCCCGGGCCGATGCCGGTGGGAGATGCGCCAGCGGGGGAGGAGCCCGCGGGAGACGAGCCGGCCGGAGACGAGGTGATCGGCTGCGCCGTGGCCGGCATCGCCCGCGTCAGACCGGCGACGGCCAGGAACGAAAGCGCCAGCCGGAAATGCGGTTTGCCGAATACCGTGCCCGCGCGGCCCCTAGGCCGACGCCGACTTGTCCGAGCGCAGCTCATCGACCTCGCCACCGGGATAATGATAACCGTAGCCGTAGGAGCCGAAATGGGCGCTCGCCAACTCGCTCTTGTTCAACAACAGGCTGATCCGGGGGCAGGAGCTGAGCATGCTGAGCCCGGCTTCGATCTCGTCCTGCTGGGTGCGGTGCGCTTCGACGACGAACACGATCTGCCCGACCAAGGGCGCCATTGCCGCCGCATCGCTGCTCGCCATGCAGGGCGGGGTGTCGAGGATGATGAAGCGATCGGGAAAGCGCCGCGCCAGCTCGCCCATCAGCGCGGTCATCTGATTGCTCGAAAACAGCTCCGGCACATGCGGGCCGCCCTGCCCCGACGGCAGCACCAGCAGGTTGGGGATGTTGGTGCGGAGCAGCGCGGCAGAGAGGTCGAGCTCGCTGGCGAGCACGTCGACGATCCCTTTTTCGCCCTGGATGCCGAGGATATTGCGCAAGGTCGAGTGCTGCGTGTCGACATCGACCAGCAGCGCCTGCACATCCCGCTCCGAGGCGAAGGCCAGCGCCAGATTGAGCGCGGTAAAGGTCTTGCCCTCGCCCGGCCGTGCGCTGGTGACCATGATCAGCCGGCTCGGCCGCCGATCGCCGATCGCCCCGGCGGACCATGCCGCCATCAAGTTGCGCTTGACCAGGCGGAATTCCTCCACCGTGCGCGAGCGCTCCGAGGACGGTATCGGGATGCCGAAGCTGGCGAGCCGTCCACGATCGAGGATCAAATTCGGGCTGGAATCAAGGGCGGCCTCGTCGGGCTCCGCCAGAGCCGGGGCTTGCGGCGGCCGGGCCGCCGGGGACAGCGCTGGTGTCGGCGCGACCGGTTCGCCCGCTTCGCGCTGGCGCAGCAGCGCCGCCGCCCGTTCGATCAGTCCAATCGACTCTGCCATATTACGTCACGCCCACCGAATGGAGGCCGAAGCTCAGCGCCAGCAATGTGCCATAGACCGCGATCAGCACGAATGCGCTGGCGCAGACCCCGACCAGCTGGATCGCCTCGCGCCGCCTGGCGGCGCCGAGCGAGAGCCGGCTAACGCTGCCGAGGATCGGTATGCCGAGGCTGCGCAGCTGGGCGACGGTCGAGAACGAGCGGTCGAGCTGGGCCATCACCAGAGGCGCGGCGAGGCCGGCGCCCACCCCGAACAGCAGCACCACCGAGACCAGCATCGGCCGGTTCGGCTCGACCGGATAGAGCGGCAGCCGCGGCGGGTCGACGATGCGGAACTGGATCTTTTCGGTTTTGGTGTCGGCGTTGTCGGCGATCTGCGCCGCCTCGCGGCGCGCCACCAGCTCCTGGTAGTTCTTTTTCAGCACGCCATAGTCGCGGTCGAGATCCTGCACTTGCGTCAGCACGCTCGGCGCCGCCATGGCGATCCGCTCGATGCGGCTCTGGTCGTTCTCGGCGGCGACCAGGCTGCGCTGCGCCGAGGCGACATCGCCCTCGGCTTCGACCAGCTTGACCTTGAGCTGGTCATAGACGGCGTTGGCGATCTGCGCCTTGCCGGGGGCGCCGACGCCTCCGGTCCCGGAGCCCGAGCGCTTGACCTCCGCCTCGAGTTCGGCGATCGCCTGCCGGGTGGCGATCACGTCGGGATGCTGGTCGGTGTATTTGAGCCGCAGCGAGTCGAGCTGGCCGCGCAGCTGCGCCAGCCGCGCCGCGTCCGGGCTCAGCGACCGCCCGTCGGCGACGATCACCTGCGGCGAGCGCTCGACCGTCAGCATCGGCGGGATCGTCGCCAGCTGCCGGTTCAGCGAATCGCGTTTGGTGATCGCATCGGCGAGGTTGTTCTTGGCCTTGACCACCAGGTCGCGAGCCTGGTCGACGCGGGTGCCGGGGTCTCCGGCGCTGGCCGGGGCGTCCGGCGACCGGTCGGTAACAATGTCCGGATATTGCCGGGCCAAATCCGCCCGGCGCTTTTCAGCGGCGCGCAATTGATCGCGATAGGATGCGATCTCCTCGTCGAGAAAGCGCTGCGCACTGTCCATCTCGTTGCGGCTGCTGCCCGCCGTCTTTTCGGCAAAGATCGTCAACAGCGATTGAACCACGTTCTTGGCCACCTGCGGATCTTTGTCGCGGTAGGAGATGGTCATCAGATTGGTGGTGATCGCCCTGATCTCGACCCCGTCGGCCAGTCGTTTATAGAGAGCGTCCTTTTGCTCGGGCGTGGTCAGCCCGGCGTCGAGATCGGTCAGGCGGACGAGCTGGTCGAGATTGGGCCGGCTCAGCAAGGTGCGCTGCAGAAAATCGAGATGCCGGGTGGGGTCGGTGTCGGCCGCCAGACCGCGCAGCAGCGGCGTCAGCAGCGGATCGGCGTTGAGGTAGACGCGCGAGGAGGATTCGTATTTGGTCGGGATAAAGGCGATACCGGTCCATCCGACCGCGCATACCAGCCAGGCGATGGCGACGGCGAACCATTTCTGCCGCCACAGCATGTGCAGGATCGGCATCGCCTGCGAACTAAGCGAATTCATCGACAGCTCCACTCGGATGGCCGGGAGCCGATGACCCCCGATGGTTCACCCGGTTTCAAACGGTCCGCCTTGCCCAGGCCGCCGGTCGCGGCGCGCTCGGTCATGATCAGAACAGGCGTTGCGGGATGATCAGAATATCGCCCGGCTGAAGCGCGACGTTGCTCGCCACGTCGCCGTCCTGGATCAAATCGTCGAGATGCACCGAATAGGTTTGCTGGGCGCCATTGACGGTGCGCACCAGCACCGAATTATTGCCGGAGGCATAGCGCGTCAGACCGCCGACTTCGATCATCGCGTCGAGCACCGTCATGTCCGTGCGGTATGGGATCGCGCGCGGCTGGGCGGCCTCGCCGATGACCCGCACCTGTTCGTTGAAGGGACCAACGAATTCTTGGGCGATGACGGTAACCACCGGCTCCTTGATGTATTTCGCCAGGCGCTGCTCGAGTTCCTGGCCGAGCTGGGTCGGCGTCCTGCCGATCGCGACCACATCATTGACCAGCGGGATCGACAGGCGCCCGTCCGGCCGGACCGAGACGGTGACGCTCAATTCCGGATTGCGCCAGACAAAGATGTTGAGCTTGTCGCCGGGGCCGATGATGTACTCGCTCGACGGCAGCGCCGAGGCCGGCGGCGCCGGCGGCAGCGGCGGCCCGCCGTGGCACCCGGCGATCAGCAGCGCGGCGACCATCCCTGCGGCGCGAAGCAACGTGCGGTGCACCCCTGCGCTCCTGTTCAGCGTTTCCCACCAGCAAAGACGAGCCGCGTTCCGCAGCGGCCCGCCGCGAAAACCTGCAACCCCCGGTTCCCAAGCATCGCGGTAAGGTACTTGCAACGATGGCGTCGCTATAGCACCAAGCCGCCCATCGCGCAATAAAGTTGTCGTTTAGCGTTTTCCTTGTCGGCCGACAAATGAGACAGCATAGCCGCGCGCCAATGCCGCAGCTGTTGCGGTTCGGCGCCGGGCCGGCAGGATCGCGGCGGCCACGGCGGCGGCGCCGATTGAGGCTCGATGGCGATTGCCGCGGCGTGGCCGATGGGCGGCCGGCGCCCCGCGTCTGCCGCCATTCCCGGCGCCGACCCGGTGGCGCCCGATGTCCACGACCTTGGCTCATTTCTCCGATCCCGCTTGCCGCATGGCGACCCCGATCGTCGGCAATTCCGGTGAACAAATGATGAAAGGCGGCGTCGGCGCCCGACCCTAGGCCGCCAGCAGCTGCGTCAATCCCGTAGCGGCCGGCGGCGCGCCGGGAAACACCAGCTCGAGCTGGCGGTCGGCGAGCCCGAGATGCGGGCCGAGGATCGCCGCCAGCGCCGCGCGAAAATCGGTGGTGATCGCGAGGTCGCGCCGCTGATAGAGCTGCCCCGCCGCCAGCCCCGGCCATTCGCCCAGAACCCTCCCGCCCCGAACCGCGCCGCCCGCCACCCAGATGACGTTGCCGTGCCCGTGATCGGTGCCGCGATCGCCATTCTCGTGCACGGTGCGGCCGAATTCGGAGAGGATGACGACCACGGTGTCGCGCCACGCGCCGCCGAGGCCGCTGGCCAACAGGGCCAGGCCCTCGCCGAGCGCGCGCAGGTGGCTGGCGAGCTGGCCTTGGGCGGCGCCCTGATCGACATGGGTATCCCAGCCGCCAAGCCCGACAAAGGCGAGGCGGATCCGGTCGTCGCCGCCGATCAGACGGCCGAGCCGCGCCGCCCGCGCGGCAAAGCTCGCCGGCGGCGGGGCGCCGGCATCGGCGATCGCCTGTTCGCGCGCCAGATCGCCGAGCAGCCGCTGGCGCGCGCTGCGGCCTTCGCGATAGGCGGCACCCAGCGCATCGTCCGCGGCATAGAGCCGGTCGAAGGCGCCGCCGAGCTGCGGCCGGTCGATCGGCAGCGCCCTCGCGTCACCGGGTCCGAGCGGCAGATTGGCGACCGGCGCCCGCCCGGTCAGGATGCGCGCCAGGGTCGGCCCGACCATCAGCGCATCGGTCGGGCCGCGCGGCCCCGGCAGCGCCTGCAGCAGCCGGTTCATCCACCCGTCCGGGGTGGTGCTGCAGCCCGGCGTGCCGTTCTCGATGTAGCGCTGCGCCTCGAAATGCGATCGGTTCGGGTCGGGCGAGCCGGCGGCGTGGATAAAGGCGAGGTCGCCCTGCCGCCACAACGGCATCAGCGCCGCCAGCGCCGGATGCAGAGCGAAATGGCCATCGAGCGCCAACGCCCCGCCGGGCTGTCCCGGACGGGCGATCGCGATCGACGGGCGCGCCTGATAATAGGCGTCGTCGGCATAGGGCACGACCAGGTTGAGACCGTCGACGGCGCCGCGCAGCAGGATCACGACCAGCCGCTTCGGACCGCCGGCGGCGGTCGCCGCCCACGCGCCCGGGCCGAGCGGCAATATGCCGGCGGCAGCCAACGCCTGCACCAAGAGACGCCGCGAGAAGTCGACCATGGCAATTCCTATCTGCGCATGAAATCGGGACTGCCGAGGATCAGCGCGGCGCGCAGCCCCGGCGGCGCCGCCGCGACCACCGCGCGCGTCGCGCTCGACAGGGTCGAACCGAAAATCTGTTCGAGCCGCGCGGGATCGACCGGGTCGGGCCGATCCGGCTGGCGCCCGGTCTCCGCCGGGGCGAGATCGGGGTCGGCGGCGACCGGCAGCGAGCCGCGGGCCAGGGCGACGGCAAAGCCGATCCGCTGCATCGTCGCGTCCGGGCTCAGCCAGGCTTCCTCGGTGTCCTGGTAGCCGTCCGGCGTCTGGCATTGGTAGAGCGGCATGCCGAGCCGGCTCATCCAGCCGAGCAGCGGCCGCACATTGTTGAGCGGAACCCCGGCGGCGCGCACCGCGGAGATCACGTATTCATAGGGAGTCTTGTATTTCTGCCCGGCGCTGTCCCAGAATTCGGGGCTGGCGAACAAGGTCTGCAGCACCTCGCGGATGTCGCCGCCGGTGGCCAGAAAGCGGGCGGCGAGACGCTCGACCAGCGCCGGCGGCGGCGTGTCGGCGACGAAATACTGCGCCAGTTCAAAGGCGATATGGTGGGCGGTGGCCGGGCTCGCGGCCAGCCGGGCGAGCGCCTCCTCGCCCTCGGCCCGGCCCTGGGCAACGAGCTTGCGTCCAAGAAACACCTTGGGGCCGTAATCGTGGCGCTTGCCCTCGAAGACCGCGGCAACGCCGGGGAATTGCTCAGAATTCGGCGGATTGACCCGCCACCCGGTAAACACCCGCGCCAGCGTGGTGACATCGGCCTGGGTATACCCGCCATCGACCCCCAGGGTGTGCAGCTCCATGACCTCGCGGGCATAATTCTCGTTGAGCCCGCGCGCCGTGTTTTCGGTGTTGTCGAGATAGACCAGCATCGCCGGGTGCTTGGCCACGGCGAACAACAGGTCGCGGAACCGGCCGAGGGCGAAGGGACGGATCGCCCGCGCTTCGTAATTGCCGATCCACACCCGATCGAGCCCCTCTCCGGCAAAGACGTTGAAATGGTTGAACCAGAAATTGACCATCACCTGCTGGAGCTGGCGCCGGCTCAGCGCGGCTTCGAACACGCGCGCCGCGGCGGCCTGGCGGACCACCAGCGCCGCCCGCAGCTCCTGCGCGCGGATTTCGGCGATGGTCGGGCGGACCCCGTCGACCGCCCGCAATGGCCCGTAGAGCTGGCGCAGCTCGGCCGCGCCGAGCCCCAGGGTGTCGAGCTGGGCGAGGCGAAAGCGCAGCGCGATCGGCTCGGGGATCGCCGCCGGATCGAGCTGCTCGGCGATGTAGCGCTCGACCCCGACCGTCTTCACATAATTGAAGTCGTCGAGCGTTGGGCCAAAGGCCAGCCGGTTCAGGACGTGGATTACCTGGCGATCCGAATCGACGGCGTTGGCCGGCCCTGCCGGCAGCAAGACTACCAGCGGCAAGACCACCAGCAGCAGACAGGCCGCGACAGAAATTCCGCGATTTCGGCCGGGCATGACTTCGCGCAGAGCTCCACCCAATAATCGTCGTCTTACGAGACCCGATGCGCAGTATATCCCCGGCCGCCGAAGTCTGCATTCAAACTCTACTAGGGGGGCTGACTATCCGGCCCGCGTTGCTGCGGCAATCCTCGCCGGGCCGAGCAAGCATAAAAGAACCGAGCGCCGGCTCAGTCTTCGGTCCGTGCCGGGAGCGCCGCGCCGGGAGGGGCCGCGCCGGGGAGCGCGCGCGCCGAATCGGCACCGGCGGCCGGGCGCGGCGCGCGCACGAAATTGGCCAGGCGAAACATGCTGGCGACCGCGGCCATCGCCGAAAAGCCGGCGGCCAGCAGGATCGCGACGGTCGGCCCGGTGCCGCCGGCGGGGTGGGCAATGCCGAAGATCAGCGCGACGAGGGCGGCGCCGATGGTCTGCCCGAGCAGCCGGGCGGTCGATTGGATCGCACCCGCGCCGCCGCTGCGCTCGCGCGGGGCGCTGGCGACGATGGCCCGATTGTTCGGCGATTGGAAAAACCCGAAACCGAGCCCGCACAGGGTCATGCGCCACAGGATGTCGGCGGTGCCGGGATCGGCCGGCAGCAAGGCCAGCAGGACATAGCCGAGGCAGAGGATGCTGAGCCCGATGCCGCCGAGGATGCCGGCCGGGTAGCGGTCGGCCAGCCTGCCGGCAATCGGGGCGATGACCGCCACCGTCGCCGGCCACGGCGTCATCAACAGCCCGGTCGCGACCTGCGAGCGGCCGATCACGTCCTCGAAATAAAACGGCAGGGCGACAAAGGTGATGCCTTGCGCGACAAAGGTCGTCACCGAAGTGGCGACCGACAACGCGAATATCGGGCGGCGGAACAGATCGACCGGCAGCAATGGCAGGCTCAAGGTCGACTGCCGGCGCACCAGCACGTAGCCGACGCAGACCGCGCCGATCATCTCGAGCGCAATCAACGACCGGGCTTCGCCGTGACCGATACCGTTGATCCCGGCGATCAGAAAGGCGAAGGCGAAGGCGCTCAACCCGGCGCTCGCCAGATCAAAGCGGTGCTCCGAGGGCGGCGTCTGCGGCAGCAGCCGCAACGACAGGGCGAAGGTAACCAGCCCGATCGGCACGTTGATGGCGAACAGCCAATGCCAGGAGGCGACCGACAGGATCGCCGCGGCGACGCTCGGACCCGCCGCCGAGGAGACCGAAACCGCGACCGCGGTCATCGCGATGCCGCGCCCCAACTGCCGCCGCGGATAGGTAAAGCGCACCAGCGCGGTATTGACGCTCATCATCCCGGCGGCGCCGAGGCCCTGCAATGCGCGCCCGGTCGCCAGCATCGCCAGCGAATGCGACAATGCGCTGACCAGCGCCGCGGCGGTAAATATCGCGCAGCCGATTGAATAGATCCGGCGATAGCCGAAGATGTCGCCGAGCGAGGCCAATGGCAGCAGCGAGATCACCACCGCCAGCTGATAGGCGTTGATCACCCAGATCGACTGGGCGGCGGTGGCGCCGATATCCCGGGCGATCGCCGGCAGCGCGATATTGGCGATCGAGCTGTCGAGAACCGACACCACCATGCCGATGACGAGCGTCAGAATCGCCCAATATCGCTGCGGAAAGGGCAGTCCGTCGTCGGCTGTATTCATTCCGGGGAGCGCCAGGGGAGCTCCCCGGGCGGGCGAACCCTAGGGCACCCTGACCGCGCCGTTGGCAATCCAGCGATTGGCCGAAATTCGCACCAGGAAGGCGACATCCGTGGCGCTGCAGCCGGCGGTCGACGAACTGAACGAACCGTCGAACTCGGCATTGCCTTGCGGGCTCAAGGTCACCAGCGGGGTGTCGACCACCGTCGGCGTCGCCGATTCAGGGGCGCAGACCAGCGTTCCCTTGACCTGGGTGATCGCGGCCGGGGTACCGATGCTGTTGCCGCCGGCGAGAACGAGGCCCCTCACCTCGAAATCGACCACGCCCTGCGCGAGATCGACATAGGCATGGCCGCCTTGCGTCGACCAGGGCTGGCCGCCCCCGCCGATGCCGCCGACGACATTGCCCGCCTGGATGATGCCGATGATCGTCCTCCAGCGCACACTGTTGCCGCCGTTGCCGCCCATGCCGCCATCGGCTCTGCCGGCCGGCGCCAGCGAGACCAGCAGCAACGCCGCCCCGATCATTCCCCAGCTGATTGTTTTCATGGTTAATCCTCCCGTGAGCACCGAGCGTGGCCGCCCTCGTCCGCAGACCGATGGCCAGCCCTTTTCGGTTTCGCCGAAGGATAACCCGGCAACCGAGCGGCGCAAAGCGCCGCCGCGGTCGGGCGCCGCGCGCGCGACGGACCGCCCCGCGCCGCCGCCGGGGCTCAGCCGACGATTTCGGGAATCAGCAAAAACAGATCGGTGTCGCCGGTTTCCTGGCCGGCCGCGGTCAGCATCGCATGCGCCTGGCCGCGATGATGGGTCTGATGGTTGAAGAAATGGGTCACCAGCAGCCGCTTCGGCGCGCGGACCTCGCGATTGGCGGCGCCGCTGAACCAGACCATGTCTTCGCCGAGCCAGGCATCATCGACCTGGTGCGCCCAGCGGGTGATGTCGGCATCGGCGGTTTCGCGGGTCGAGGCGAGTTCGGCGAAGTCCTCGATCATCTGCGCGCTGTGCTTGATCGGGGTCGAGGGCTTCGGCCAATCGTCAAAGCGCGACATCCACTGCCGGTCGCCCCACAGGATATGGGTCAGGGTGCCGTGGATCGAGCCCCAGAACCCGCCTCGCGGCGCGCGCCGCTCAGCCTCGGAAAGACGCGCAGCCGCACCATAGAGGCGGCGGTTCATCTCGGCGTTGTAGGCGGCCATGGTGCGGACATAGGCGGGAGTGATCATCGCAAGAAGCCCTTCTCTGATCGTAAGCCGCCTCAGCGGCCCTTGAACGGCCCGGGCCGGCGCTTTTCGGCAAAGGCGCGCGCCGCCTCGTGAAAATCTTCGCTGAGATAGAGCTTCAATGGCGCCGTCTGCATCGCCACCTCGCGCTCGAGCGCCTCCATGTACCAGCGCCGGGTCCGCACCGTCGCGCGCACCGAGAGCGGCGGGTTGCTTGGCGACCTCGGCGGCGAGTTCGCGGGCGATGTCGAGATGCCGGCCCGGCGGCGCCACGCGGTTGATGATGCCGGCCGCCAGCGCCTCCTCGGCGGTGAAGAAGCGGCCGGTCAGCGCCACCTCGTTGGCGAAGGCGGCACCGCCGCGAAAATTGAGCAATGCCCAGTATTTCGAGCCGCCGAGGCCGCGCGCGGTTTCGGTCACCTGGAATTTGGTCCCGGCCTCGGCAACGATCAGGTCGCATTCCAGCACGATGCCGAGGGCGAGCCCCATCGCATAGCCGTGCGGTGCGGCGATCACCGGCTTCCAATTGACCGCGCGGGTCAGCAAATCGGCGGAATTGGCGCCCCAGCCCTGCGGGCCGCCATGCTGCAGGAATTCCTCGCGGCGGCGCAATTGGCGCTGATGCACATCGGCGCCGCTGGAGAAAGCGCGGCCGGCGCCGCGGATGATCGCCACCTCCGCCTCCGGATCGAGGTCGAAGCGGCGCAGCGCGTCCGCCAGATGGCGCACCAGATCATCGCTGAACGCGTTCAGCCGATCCGGACGGTTCAAGGTCAGGATCGCGATCCGATCGGCGCAGGTATATTCGACCAGGCTATCGGCACCGGTATCAGCCATTCTCGCGCTTCCTCCGCTGGGCTGTTGCGGGCGCGCCCGCCGCGATTCCGACCACGGCGGGCGTCATCCGCAGCCGAGATTGGAACACGCCTGCGGTCTAGTCCAGTCTCGTCCCGGGAGGGAGCCAAATGCCCCGGATTGTCGGCTATTTGCCGCTGTTCGGGTTGCCGTTGTCGGGCGTCCCCGCCCCATTCGGCGGCATCGCGCCGTTTGATGGATTGGGCGGCATGCTGGAACCCTGGCCGGTATCGGCGCCGAGCAGGCTGCTCATCGTGGCCTGGTCGAGTGTCGCGGTCACCGGCAAGCCGTTCTTCTGTTGATATTGCTGCAACGCCTGCTGGGTCTGGGGCCCGAGCAGACCATCGATCCGTCCGCGGTAGAGATGATCCTGCCGGAGCTTTTGCTGAGCCTGGCGGATGTCGCTCGGCGACACGCTCGCGGTGGCGTCGCCCGGCGGCGTCGCGCCGGCCGCATTCGGCTGGTTGAGGTCCGCCCCGCCATTCGCCGAAGGCATCCCCGGCTGCGCCGTGGTCCCGGCCTGCGGCGCGGCGGGTTGGGCGGTTCCGCTCGCTGGCGCTGTCGCCGCCGGGGCCGCCGGCGCCGGCGTTGTCGTGTTGCTTTGGGCGTAAATCGGGCCCGCGGCGATGCCGAGAGCGATCGCCGATACCGTCGCGAGGATAATTCTTCTCATCCGTACCTCCAATTCCGTCCTGGTCTGGCGCAGGCTGCGCACGTCGTGCAAACCTGGCCTCGCGGCGGGCGTTCCGCTGCCCGGATAATGCCCCAGGCCCTCGCCGCGCTGGCGAGGCCCGGGGCTCAGGGTCCTGGGCGGGGGCGATCGGAATTGATTGGAGGCGCCGGCCGCGGCGGCAATCCGCCGGCGCGGGCCGGTTTGGCGAGCGGCGCGCGGCGTCAGCCCAGCGGCTGCAGCTCGCCGAGGATCGTCGGCAGCAGCTCCGACACGGTCGGGTGGATATGCATGGCCCGCTGCAAAACCGTGTAGGGCGCCTTGGCGTAGATCAGGTCGAGCACCGCGTGGATCGCCTCGTCGCCGCCGGGGCCGAGGATCGAGGCGCCGAGGATCTCCTTGGTGTCGCCATCGACCAGGATCCGCATGAAACCCTGGGTCTCGCCTTTTTCGATGGCGCGCGCGACCCGGGTCATCGGCCGCTGCCCGGCCAGCACCCGCCGGCCGCTGCCGCGCGCCGCGGCCGCGGTCATGCCGGCCCTGCCGAGCGGCGGATCGATATAGAGGGCGTAGGCGGCGATGCGGTCGCTGACCCGGCGCGGATCGCCGTCGAGCAGGTTCGCCGCGACGATCTCGTAATCATTGTAGGCGGTGTGGGTAAAGCCGCCTTTGCCGTTGCAATCGCCGAGCGCCCAGATGCCCGGGACATTGGTGCGCAGCTGGTCGTCGACGGCGATGTAGCCGCGCTCGTCGCAGCCGACCCCGGCCCGGTCGAGGCCGAGATCCTCGCTATTGGGGCGGCGCCCGACCGCCAGCAGCAGGTGCGAGCCCACGATTTCGGGCGCGCCCTCGGCGCAGTTGACGGTCGCGGCGATGCCGTCGCCGTTTTTGGCGAGGCTGATGCATTCGGCGTTCAGCCGCACATCGATGCCGTCGCGCTCGATTATCTGCCGGATCGCCGCCGAAACGTCCTCGTCTTCGCGCGGAACCAGCCGCGGCGCCATTTCGATGATGGTGACCGCGCTGCCGAAGCGCCGGTACATCTGGGCAAATTCGAGGCCGATATAGCTGCCGCCGACGACCACCAGATGCCGCGGCAGAAAATCGACCGCCATCATCGTGGTGTTGGTCAGATAGGCAATTTGGTCGAGACCGGGCATCGGCGGCACCGACGCGCGGCCGCCGACATTGATGAAGATCCGCTCGGCCCGCAGCCGCTCGCCGCCGATTTCGACCTCGCGCGACGACAGGAACCGCGCATGGCCGCGATGCAATTTGCAGTTCGCGTTTGCTTCGAGCGCGGCGGTCAGACCATCTCGGAACTGCGCCACCACCGCGTCCTTGCGCGCCTTGACCCGTTTCATATCGACCGTGACCCCGCCGGCGATCGCGACCCCGTATTCGGCGGCATGGCGCGCGAGGTGGGCGGCATAGGCGCTCGCCACCAGGGTCTTGGTCGGGGTGCAGCCGGTATTGACGCAGGTGCCGCCGACCAGGTTGCGTTCGACGATCGCCACCTTCATGCCGGCGCCGGCGAGACGGAACGCCAGCGGCGGCCCGGCCTGGCCGGTGCCGATGATGATCGCGTCGTAGTCGGGCATCGGTGCGGTCTCGCCCGGCTCAGCCGAGCGGCCGGCCGCGGCGGGCGATGAATTCGGGAAAGGCCTCCTCGGCCCGGGCACCTCTGACGACGGTGGTCGTGTAGTCGCGCTCCTCGGTCCATTGCTGTTCGAGGTTCTGCGCCATCTGCTTCAACAGCAGCGCCTTGACGCCGATCACCGCGGCCCGGTTGTTGCCGGCGATGGTGCGGGCCAGCTCCATGGTTTTGGCGCGCAATTGCTCGCGCGGCACCAGGTGGTTCAGCAGGCCGATGCGATAGGCCTCGTCGGCCTCGACCACCCGCGCGGTGAACAGCAATTCCTTGGCGATCGGCCAGCCGACCTGGTTGGGCAGGGTCCAGGTGCTGTTGATCCGGCCATAGGCGGCGGCCAGAAAGCGAAAGCGGGTCTCCTCGCAGCCGACCCGCATGTCGAGCGAGGAGGCCAGCACCGCCGCCCCGCCATAGGCGAGGCCGTTCAGCATGCCGATCGTCGGCTTGGCGCTGGCGGCGATTTCGTAGCTGCCGCGGCCGCGGCGCGCGTCCAGTTCCTCCTGGGAAAAGCGGCGGTCGTCCTCGCGTTGCTCGTGGATATCGCCGCCGGCGGAGAAGGCGCGGGTCCCGGCGCCGGTGATGACGATGCAGCCGATCCGGTCATCGGCATCGAACTGCTTGACCGCGTCGCGCAATTCGCTCGACAGCTGCCGGTTCATCGCATTGAGCTTGTCGGGGCGGTTGAGCGTGACGATCCCGACCCCGTCTTCGGTATCGACCAGGATATGTTCGTAGGTCATCCTCTCCTCCCTTCCAGAGGGCTGCGCCAGCAGGCTATCCTCGCACGCCGAAGCGGCGCTCCAAAGCCCGCCCCCGGCGATGGCCCGGACGTCACGGCGCCACCATGGCGTCGGCGATCTTTTCGGCGGTCATCAGGGTGGGAAAATTGGTGTTGGCGCAGGGCACCACCGGGAACAGCGAGGCGTCGACGACGCGCAGGCCGGCGACCCCGCGCACCCTTCCCTGATTGTCGGTCACCGCCATCGGGTCGTCCTCCGCACCCATGCGGCAGGTGCAGGTGGCGTGCCACACCCCGATCGCGGCCTTGCGGATGAAGTCTTCGAGCGCCTCGTCGTCCCGCATCAGCTGGTCGAAGCGATAGCCCTCGACGATGACTTTCTCGATCACATAGCGGCGCAGCCAGGCCGGGCCGTCGAGCAATTTGGCGATGATGTCGGTGATCCGCTTGTTGCGCGCATTGACCACGCCGATCTTGCGCACCTTTTCGGTGTAGCTCGCCGGGAACGGGTTGCTGGTCGCCTCGCCGAGCGCGGCGCTCACCTGCATCGCGCCGAGCCGGCGGAACGCGTCCATCAGCCGTTCGAGGTCGCGCCGATCGGATAAGAGGTTGAACTCGACAATCGGCTCGGCCCGCCAGTCGCGCGAGGCGAGCTTGACCTGGCCGGTCTCGGAAAAGGTCTTGTACACGGCCGCCAGCAACGAGCCGATCTGCTCGCCGACCGCGTGCCAGGCCGATTTCGAAACGCTGGCGACGAACATGTCGCCCGCCGGCGCCCCGCCGATCCCGGAGGAATAGCGCAGCGCCAGCAGGATGTGCCGCCGGGTCAGGTCGTTGAGCCGCGCCTCGGGCTTGATGAAAGACGACACCGAGATCGACGGGTGGTCCATCAGCCGCTGGCCCACTCCCGGCACATTGGCGACAATCTCGATGCCAAGATCGCGCAGATCGCCGGCTGGCCCGATCCCGGCGCGCAACAGATGCGCCGGCGAATGGATCGCCCCCGACGAGACGACGACTTCGCCGCGAGACTCGCCCAGGCGGAACTCCGTTTCCTTGCCGTCGACCAGCGCCTTGACGCCGACGCAGCGCTGCCCCTCGAACAGCAACCGTTCGACCTGGGTCGAGGTTGAGATCGTCAGGTTGTCGCGCAGCCGCGTTCCCGGATCGAGATAGCCGATCGCCGCCGAGACCCGGCGATCGTACAAATTCGAGATGGTGATCGGAAAATAGCCGTCCTCGAACGCGCCGTTCTGGTCCTGGATGTAGGGGAAGCCGGCTTCCTCGAACGCCTTGGCGACCGCCTTGGCGTGGCCGTTCCACAGATCGGGAAAGATGCGGCGGACCGGGATGCGGCCTTCCTTGCCGTGCCACGGCCCGTCGAAATCCATGTCGCGCTCGACTTTTTTGAAATAGGGCAGCACCGCGTTCCAGTTCCACCCGGCCGCGCCGCGCGCCTCCCATTCGTCGTAATCGGAGGGCGCACCGCGGTTGGCGAGCTGGCCATTGATCGACGAGCCGCCGCCCAACACCCGCGCCTGCTCGTATTTGCGCAATGGCGGGCGGTTTTCCTGCGGCCGGTTGTGCGAGACCACTTCGGTATGGACCTTGAGTTCGGTCCAATGAAAGCGCGGGTCGAAATAGGCGGTGCCGGGATAGCTGTCGAGGATCTCCGGCGGCACCTTGCCGTGCGGCGTATCCTGCCCCGCTTCGCACAGCAGCACTTTGCTGGCGCTTTTGGCCGAAAGCCGGTTGGCCATGACCGATCCGGCCGAGCCGCCGCCGACGATGATATAGTCGAAGCTCATTCCCCTCCCTTTCGGGCGCATCCGTCATGCGCGGGCTCACCCCGCTGATCCACGACTTTTATCCGAGGTTGATGTAATGCAGTCGCAGCCGGCCGGGTCAAGCCCGGCCATCGTGTTGTGACGAGGCGCCTTTGAGCCCGCCCGATTTCGCCGTGCCGATCGAAGACCGCTATTTCGAGGATTACCCGCCGGGCGCCGTCTACGAATTCGGCGGCACCGAGGTCAGCGAGGCCGAGATCATCGACTTTGCCCGGCGCTGGGATCCGCAGCCGATGCATGTCGACGCCGAAGCCGCGGCGCAGGGCCGGTTCGGCGGGTTGATCGCCAGCGGCTGGCAGACCGCGGCGATCATGATGCGGCTGTTTGTCGATCACTTCCTGTCGGCGACCGCGAGCCTCGCCTCCCCGGGCATCGACGAGTTGCGCTGGACCCGGCCGGTCCGGCCCGGCGACGTGCTGCGGATCCGGGTCACGGTGCTCGACGCGACGCGATCGCGCTCGCGCCCCGACCGCGGCATGGTGCGCAGCCTGGTCGAGGTGCTGAACCAGAACGGCGAAATCGTCATGACCCTGAAGCCGATGAACCTGCTGCGCTGCCGGGGCGAGCTTTGAAGATCGGCATCGTCTCCGATCTGCACTGCAACCATCGGGGTCTGCTGCGGGCATTGGAGATCATCGGCGAGGTCGACGAACTCGTGTGCCTCGGCGACAGCATCTACGAATACCGCTTCTCGAACGAGGTCGTGCAGCTGCTCCGAGAGCGCGGGGCGCATACGATCCTCGGCAACCATGAGGAGGGGTTTCTCGGGCCGCACGGCGCCCGCGCCCGCGCCGCCGGGTGGATCGACCGCTCGCTGCTCGACTGGCTCGCCGACCGGCCATACCGGCTCGAATTGTCGCTCGCCGGGAAAAGGCTGCTCGCGGTGCATTCGACGCCATGGGAGCCGCGCGGCGCCTATGTCTATCCGCACAGTTCGCATCTGGCGCGGTTCGGCGAGGCCGCGGCGGATTTCGTGCTCTACGGCCACACCCATCATCAGCTGGTGCGCCGCGTCGGCCGGGTGCTGGTGATCAACCCCGGCTCGGCCGGCGAGGCGCGCGACAGCGGCAACGGACGGCAATTGAGCTGCGCCGTGCTCGACAGCGAAACCGGCGAGGTGGTGGTGACCGATTTTCCCGACCTGCGGGATTAGCGGCGGCAGAGCGCATCGCCCGATGGGGCGACGATCCTCAAAGCGATCGGCCGAGCAATTCGATCTGCATGTGCGGCGCCACCAGGCCGCGCGGCACCTCGGCTTTGAGGCGATAGAGGACGAGCTGGGTGACGAACGGAAACGGGTAGTTGGAAGTCATCGGAATCCGTTCTACCTCGGTGAACTTGTCGCTGGATAGCGCCTGATAGAACGGTTTTACGGCGGAGATATTGTCGTGGAAGCCGGTCTGCACCACCAGATATTGAATGTGCAGCTTGAACATCAGGTCGGTGATCTGCTGCGGCGTCATGATTTTCTGGGTGTAGCCGTTCTCCAGATAGACCGTCACATTGCGGAACAACAGCTTGTCGATCCGCACCACGCCGAGGTCGCGCCGCGGGGTGTAGGCGCGCAGCGCGTAGATGAAGGTGCCGTCGAGGCTTCCCCAGAAACCGATATTGGTCTGCGGCGGAGCCAGCAGCGCGACCGCTTCGGCCGCCTGGCGATTGCCGCCGACATACGGCACCGGTCGGGTGATCAAGGTCGCCGCCCACACGCCGCCGACCAGGACCGCCAGCACCGCAGAGCGGAGTGTGAATCGAACCAGCGTCCGATCGACGAGCAGGATCGCCGCCAGCACCAACGGATAGGTAATGAACAGGATATGCCGCGGCTCCTTGACCGCGATCATCGAATAGAACACATAGCCGCTGGCTAGCCAGGCGATCAGCACCAAAGCGTCGCCGCGGGGCAGCCGCAAAGCCGGGACGAAGGGCAAAGCCAGCACATAGAGCCCGGCGAGCGCGAGGGTCGGCCAGGAAAGCACCGCAGGCAGGATCCGGGCGTAATAGGTCAGCGCGCCGATGCTCCAACGCGCCGCGGCCCCGGGAATGGCGTCGGCCTGGCTCAGGTCGTAATGCGCGAAGGCGAAGAAGACCGCCACGATCGGCGCCAGCAAAACCGCGGCGAGCGCCGCCGCCCGCAGCACCGCACCATGGCGCAGCGCCGACCAGCCATGGAGATAAAGCAGCGCCGCCGCGATCGTGACGCCAAAGAATATCGCATTGTACTTGGTGTAGACCGCGGCGACGGCGCACACGACCGCGGCATAGAGGGCGGTCGGCGACTGCGCCTTGGTGTAGCGGACCAGAAACGCCGCGGACCAGATCAAGAAGGCATAGGCCGGAATGTCGAGCATGATCTGGCGGCCCCAATAGGCCAATTCCGGCGCCCCGATCAGCAGCAGGGCAGCGGCGAATGCCGGCAGCGGATCAAGCCAGTGACGCGAAAGACGAAATGCCCCCCAGGCCAATATCAGCAGAAAGATCATTTCGGTCAGCAGCGCGGTCGCCTCGGACACGCCAAATACTGCATAGGTGGCCGCCAGTGCCGCGTAAAATAATGGCGGATAAAACAGGATCGTCAATGCCGGCCACTGACGATAGTAATCAAAGGCGAACTGGACCGGATGGCGCAACGGCATCGCCTTTAGGAAGTCGAGGACAAAGGCGCCGTTCATGGCATGTCGCGCCGAATCCGACCAGTAGATGGCGCCGTCTTTCGGCAGCAATAAATATAGCGCGGCGATGATAATTACGAAAAATAGGAAGTATACGTAATCACCGGCAAGCAGATTGCGCGATCTTCCAAAAGAAAAATCCGGAAATCGCTTGGACAGATAACCGCGCATTCGTTTCACCCTGGCCGCAATCAGGTCAGCGGCTGACGGAACCGATACTAACCAACTGCCTGGGAGCGGGATGAATCGTCGCTGCTTGGAAGGGCGGACAGGCGAAGGAATGCATTGCGGCCCTCGCCTGACCTTTGCCGCGATGACGACGCAATCTCATCTAGTGAAATTTAGTCGCTTTCGGCTGCTTCGCTCAGCCGGGCTTGCGGCTCAGGAACTCCTTGAACCCCTCGCGCGGATGGCCGGCGGAAAGCCAGGTGGCGCGCGCATCCTCCTCGGTGGCGTAACACTCGCGCCAGTCCATGCCGATCTGCTCATGCAGCAGACGCTTGATCCCCTGGACCATGCGCGCGTCGTTCTTGGCGATCATCTGGGCCATCTCGATGGCGGTCTCGACCAGCCGCGCCGCCGGCACGATCTGGTTCAACAGACCGATCCGCTCGGCTTCCTCGGCGGCGACCACCCGGCCGGTGTAGAGCAGTTCCTTGGCCTTGGGCAGACCGACCAGCAATGGCAGCGACCAGGTCGAGTTGACCCGGCCATAGCTCGCCGCCAGAAAGCGGAATTGGCTGCGTTCGCAGCCGATGCGCAGATCGAGGGTCGAGGATAAGAGGGCCGCGCCGCCATAGGCGAGCCCGTTGATAGCGCCGATCAATGGCTTTGAAAAAGTCGCGACATGCCAGGTGGCCTCGCTGCGAAACGCCTGGCGCTGAGCCAATTCCTCGGCCGACAGCCCGGCCATCTCGTGAATGTCGGCGCCGGCCGAAAACGCCCGCTCCCCGGCGCCGGTCAGGATCACCGCCTTGACCGCGTCCTCCTTTTCGTACTCGCTCAATGCCTCGTCGAGCTCGCGCACCAGGCCAAAGCTCAGCGCGTTGAGCTTTTCCGGCCGGTTCAGGGTGATCAGGGCAACGCTGTCGATGCGCTCGGTCAAAATGAATTCGTTGGACATGGCCCGCCCTCCTTTGCCGCTCCGGTAGTTTGACACTACGCAGGAGCGGGTGTTAGCTCAACCGCGATGCGATAGCAGGAGGCGGCGATGAGCGGAGCCCTCGACGGGATCAGGGTGCTGGAACTGGCGCGGTACCAGGCCGGGCCGCGCGGCGGCATGATCCTCTCCGACCTCGGCGCCGAGGTGATCAAGATCGAGAAGCTGGGCGGCGAGGAAACCCGGCAGTCGCCGCCATTGGTGCGCGGCCAGAGCGTCTATTTCTCGGTCTACAATCGCGGCAAGAAAAGCCTGTGCCTCGATCTGCGCAACGAGCGCGGCAAGGAGATCTTCGCGGCATTGGTCAAGACCGCCGACATCGTGTTGCAGAATTTCCGCCCGGGGGTCATGGACAAGATGGGCTTTGGCTATGAGCGGCTGCGCGAGCTGAAGCCGGACATCATTCTGGGTTCGGTTTCGGGCTTCGGCCAATACGGCCCCTATCGCGACCGCCCGGCCTTCGATCCGCTGGGCCAGGCGATGAGCGGCCTGATGCACCTGACCGGGACGCCGATCGGCCGGCCGCTCGGCACCGCCTCGTCGATCGTCGACCGCTATACCTCGTTGCACGCGACGATCGGGATGCTGGCCGCGCTCCATCATCGCGACCGCACCGGCGAGGGCCAGGTGGTCGATGTCTGCCTGATGGATTCGGCATTGACCATGGTCGAGATCCCGACCTCGTACTATCTCGCCACCGGCGAGGAGGGCGGCGAAGGCGGAAGGCCGCCCTACCAGGCCAAGGACGGCCATGTGGTGATCTCCGCCTCGGGGCGCGTCATGGGCTCAAAGCTGTTGCAGATCGCCACCGGCGACGCCGATGCGGTTGCCAATACCGGCGCCTTTACCGGGCGCATGAGCCTCGACGACAGCCCGCGCAAAAAGGTCGAGGCGTGGTGCCTGGCGCACACGGTCGAGGAGATCGTCACCACCCTGGTCGAGGCCGACATCCCGGTCGCGCCGGTCAAGACCATCCCGCAGGTCGCCGAGGACCCGCATCTGTGGGAGCGCGAGATGCTGGTCAAGATGGAGGACCCGGTGGCCGGCGAGATGTACCTGCCCGGCGCCACGATCAAGATGTCGAAGACCCCCGGCCGGATCGGCCCGGTGCCGACCCCCGGCCAGCACACCGACGAGGTGCTCTCCGGCATCCTCGGCTACGACCGCGCCACCCTCGGTGAATTACGGGAAGCGAAGGTCATCGCCTAGGCCGCCCGAACTTGGTCGCGATTGCTGATGTCGCGCTGCATCCCAATCTTGCGGAGACGGAGGCGCTGTCCAGATGGCGGTAATGCTCTCAAAGACGTACGACGCGTTCGTGGCGGCAGGCGCGCCGGACGAGAAAGCGCGCGCCGCGGCGGAGGAGTTGGCGGCATACGAGAGTCGCTTCGTCAAGATCGAGCAGGACCTGGCAGTGATCAAATGGATGCTCGGCGTCACACTCGCTGGCGTTTTTTCTCCGGTGGTCAGCGTCGCCTCTCTCGTGATCAAGGCATTCGCCTGACCCTGTGACGAATCAGCTGGGCAGGGGCCAACCGAGCCAATCGCAGACCCCATAACCGCTGCGCCGTGTCCGCGCCCCAGATGTGCGGCTGGGTGTCGACGATGAACCTATCGCGTCTCCCCATTATCGAGCGGCCACCGCGGGTCCCACCGTCTGGATCACTTCGAAGCCTTCGAATTCGGGGTGGCCGAGATAGAGCGGCCGGTTCGAGCCGGCGTCGCGATGGGCGAGGCGGAACGCCTCGGACCGGGTCCAGGCTTCGAAATCGTCCCGGCTGCGCCACAAGGTATGCGAGGAATAGAGCACGTGGTCGTCGCGCTCCGGCCCGCGCAGCAGATGGAAGGCGATAAAGCCGGGGACCTCGTGCAGGCGGCTGTCACGGCTCGTCCACACCCGCTCGAAATCCGCCTGCGATCCGGGGACGACCTTGAAGCGGTTCATCGCGATGAACATAGCTAACCTCACAAAACCACGAGACCCAAAGCCGTGGCGGCGGCTCGCAGATCCCGGTCGAGCGAGGCGAGCGGCAGATTGCGGCGTTGCGCGAGTTCGAGATAGGCGGCGTCATAGCTGGAAAGATTGAACCGTTCGGCGAGATCGGCGGTGGCGGTCCATGCCTGGCTCGCTGTTTCATCATCGAGCTTGATCGGCAGCGCGCTGAGGAAACCAGTCAGAGTATGCCGTTGGGCGGCATCGAGACGGCCGCGCCGCTCGGCGACGAGAAGCCCGTTCAGGGCTTCGAGCGGCCACAACATCGGCGCCACTGCGCCCAGTTCGCCGATTTGTTCGAGCAGGGCCATTGTAGCCGGTGACCGTTCATCCTCGAAGCACCAAGTCAGCGCCACCGAGTTGTCGAGGACAAAGCTCACGAGCGCCCCTCGTTGATCAAATCTCTGATCTTCAGGCCGCCGAGAGTGATGCCGCGACTGGCGTCGATCAAGCCGGCAATAGCCCGGCGAGCCCTTTCACGATCGAAATCCGGTCCCGCCGGCACCAGCCGGGCCACGGGCCTGCCGCGCCGGGTGATCACGATCTCTTCCCCGTGTTCCACACGATCGAGCAGGGCGCCGAGCCGGTTCTTGGCTTCGAACGCTCCGATTTCACGCATTACTCGCTCCCAGCTGGTCTTTAGTCCAGCTTACAGGTTTTCAATCCAATAGGTAAACCGTTTGCGCTGCCGCTTCCCGTCCTCCCTCGCCTGCTTTACGATCGACGATAACGGCCAGTCAGAAGCGGGTATCGGGATGAGCGACAGCACCGACAATATCATCGTCGATACCGCGACCCGCATCTTTCAGGATCTGTGCCCGCCCGCCACCGTCAACGATGCCGAGAAGGGGGTGTGGCCGAAGGCGTTATGGGATGCGCTCGAAGAGTTGGGGCTGACCCTGGCCTGGGTTCCGGACGATCTCGGCGGCGGCGGTGCGGCGATGGCCGACGGCTTTGCGGTGCTGCGCGCGGCCGGCCGCTTCGCCGTCCCGGTGCCGCTGGCCGAGACGCTGATGGCCGGCTGGCTGCTGGCGCGCGCCGGGATCGCGGCGCCGGGCGGACCGCTGACCATCGCCCCGGTGCATGCCGACGGCCATATCGCGCTCGGGGCCGACGGCCGGCTCAGCGGCCGGGCGCGACGGGTGCCGTTCGCGCGCAATGCCGGCCATATCGCCGTTCTGGTTCACCGCGGCGAGGCGTGTGCGGTAGCGCTGGTCGCGGCCGCCGGGCTGCCGATCAGCCATGACAGCAGCCTCGCCGGCGAACCCCGCGACACCGTGTCGTTCGATGGCGTGACCCCCGAAATCGTCCAACCGGCCGACCTCGACGAAGACGCGCTGCAGCGTTTCGGCGCCGCGGTGCGGCTGCAGCAGATGGCCGGCGCGCTCGAAAAGATCCTCGAGCAATCGGTGCAATATGCGCTCGACCGTTCGCAGTTCGGGCGGCCGATCGCCAAGTTTCAGGCGGTTCAGCACAACCTCGCCACCCTGGCGGGCGAGGTCGCCGCGGCGGGTGCGGCCGCCGATCTCGCCGCCGAAGCCTGCGCCGGGCCGGAAATCGGCATCGCCGAGGTGGCGATCGCCAAGGTGCGCGCCGGCGAGGCCGCCGGCACCGGCGCCGCGATCGCCCATCAGGCGCATGGCGCGATGGGTTTCACCTACGAGCATTCCCTGCATCACGCGACGCGGCGGCTATGGGCGTGGCGCGAGGAGTTCGGCAACGAGACGGTGTGGGCGACGCGTCTCGGCCAGATGGTGGCCGCCGCAGGGCGCCGACCGGCTGTGGCCGTTCATCACCCAAGACTCATAAGATCCAGGAATCGTGAGGCGTCGATGACCACCAGCTTTCGCTTCGATCCGGTCGAGCTGCCGCCGCAAGCCAAGGAATTGCGCCAGGAAGTTCGCGCCTTTCTGCGCCAGGAGGCCGAGGCCGGCACGTTTTCCCCGCATCGCGGCAAGGGCGGGTTCTCGCCGGAATTCAGCCGCAAGGTCGGGGCCAAGGGCTGGATCGGCATGACCTGGCCGAAGAAATACGGCGGCCATGAGCGCTCGCAGCTCGAACGCTATGTCGTGACCGAGGAGATTGCTGGCGGCGCACGCGCCGACCCGGGCCCATTCGACGGCCGACCGCCAGAGCGGCCCGGTGATCCTGCGCTACGGCCAGGAGGAGATCCGGCAAAAGATCCTGCCGCGCATCGCCGCCGGCGAATTGTGCTTCTGCATCGGTCTGAGCGAGCCCAACTCGGGATCGGACGTGTTCGCCGCCTCGACCCGGGCGACCAAGACCGATGGCGGCTGGCTGGTCAACGGGCGCAAGATCTGGACCAGCAACGCGCATGAAGCCGATTACATGATCGCGCTGCTGCGCACCTCGCCCTCGACCAAGGAGAACCGGCGGCACGGGCTGACCCAGTTCCTGGTCGAGATGAAGATTCCCGGGCATCACCACCCGCCCGATCATCAACCTGACCGGCGGCCATGATTTCAACGAGGTCGTGTTCGACGACGCGTTTCTGCCCGACTCGCATCTGATCGGCGAGATCGACATGGCGTGGAAACAGGCGACCGACGAACTCGCTTACGAGCGCAGCGGCCCCGACCGCTGGATCGAGACGTTCTCCAGCCTGGTCGAGCTGGTCCGGATCGCCGGCGAGGAACCCGGCGAGCGCCTGGCCGAGGGCATCGGCCGCCAGGTCGCCCATCTCGCCACCTTGCGCCGGATGTCATTGTCGGTCGCCGGCATGCTGCAGAAGCGGGCTGACGCCGGCGGTCGAATTGGCGGTAGTCAAGGATCTCGGCACCAATTTCGAGCAGGCCCTGCCCGACAAGGTGCGCCTGCTGGCGCCGCCGCCCAGCGACGCGCAGCCCGACAGCAACGACGACCGGTTCGAGGAGGCTTTGCGCTACACCACCCTGATCGCCCCCAAGCTGACGATCCAGGGCGGCACCCGCGAGGTATTGCGCGGCATCATCGCCCGCGGCCTCGGTCTGCGCTAGGCCGATGCCCGACCTGCGTCCTCTGTTCTCTCCGGACAGCGTCGCGATCATCGGCGCGTCCGGCGATACGCACACCTTGCGCGGCCGGACCACCGAATTCCTGATCGCGCATGGCTATCCCGGCCGCGTCTATCCGGTGACCCGCAGCCAGCCCGAAGTGTTCGGGCTGAGAAGCTATGCGAGCGTCGCCGATCTGCCCGAGGCGCCCGATCTCGCGGTCATCGTGGTGCCGGCGGCCTATGTCGCACCGACGCTCGAGGAATGCGGCAAGAAGGGCGTGCGCGCCGCGGTCATCATCAGCTCCGGCTTTGCCGAGGAGCGCGGCGAGGCGGCGCAGGCGCGCGACGAGGCATTGCGCCAGGTCATCGCGCGCTACGGGATCATCGTCTGCGGCCCCAATTCCGAAGGCATCGTCAACCCGCTGAAGCCGCTGGTCGCGACCTTCAGCCCGGTGTTCCACGATCCCAAGCAGAGCCTCTTCCCGACAGAGCAGCAAGAGCCGGGCGATCGCGGTCAGCTGTCAGAGCGGCGCGCTTGACCTTCGCGTTTCTGAGCCGCGGCCGGCCCCGGCAGCTGCGCTTTACCTACCAGGCCAGCGCCGGCAACCAGATTTGCCTGGAAGCGCATGATTACCTCGATTGGCTGATCGATGCGGGCGGCGCCGACATTTTCATCGCCTATCTCGAAAGCATCCAGGACCCGGCCCGGTTTCGCGCCGTTGCCGAAAAGGCGGCGGCGGCCGGGAAGCCGATGATCCTCGCCAAGGTCGGCCGCTCCGAGGCGGGCCGGCGCGCCGCGGCCTCGCATACCGGCTCGCTGGCGAATTCCGGGGCGATCGACGATGCGATCTTCCGCCATCACGGGATCATCCGCGGCGAAGACCTCGATCATGCGCTCGACATCGCCGCCGCCTTTGCCTTCTGCAAATTGCCGAAGGGCAACCGCGTCGCGGTGATCACCGGCTCGGGCGGCAGTGCGGTATGGATGTCCGACATTCTGACCGCGCACGGGCTCGAACTGCCGGTGCTCGAAGAGGATCTGCAGCAACGCCTGATGGCGCTGCTGCCGTCCTACGCCTCGGCGCAGAACCCGGTCGACGGCACCGCGCAGGCGATCCACGAGGTCGGCTACGCCAAGCTGGTCGAGATCGTGCGCGAGTTGCGCAACATCGACACGATCCTGCTGATCGGCTCGCTCGCCAATGAAGCGACGGCAAAGACCCGCGCCGAGGAATTGGCCGCGGTCACCGGCTCGACCGAGCAGCCGATCATCCTGTCGACCTACACGACCGCGACCGAGGGCGCGATGGCGGCCTTCGCCGAGGCCGGCATCCCCTGCTACACCTCGATGCCGAGCTGCGCCCGGGCGATCCGGGCACTGGTCGATTACGCCCGTTTCCAGGCGCGGCGGGACCGCGCCGCGCCGCCGCCGACAACCCCGCCGGCGAGCCGCGACGAGGCCGCGCGGGGGCTCGCCGGCGCCGGCCGGGTGCTGACCGAGAACCGCGCCAAGGCATTGCTCGCCGGCTACGGCATCCCGCGCCCGCCCGAGGCACTGGCGGTTTCCGCGGATCGAAGCCGTCGCCGCTGCCATCCGGATCGGCGGCGCGGTGGCGCTCAAGGTGCAATCGCCGGACATCACCCACAAGACCGAGGCCGGCGCCGTGGCGCTCGGCATCGCCGGCGAGGCCGCGGTGCGCGAGGCCTATCGCGCGGGTTCTAGCGAATGCCAAGGCCGCCCATCCCGACGCCGCGATCGAGGGCGTGCTGGTGCAGCGGATGGCGCCGCCCGGGGTCGAGATCATCCTCGGCATTACCCGCGACCCGGTGTTCGGCCCGATGCTGATGGTCGGGCTCGGCGGCATCCATGTCGAGGTGTTGCGCGACGTCGCCTTCTCACCGGTCCCGATCGGCCCGGACGAGGCGCTGGCATTGCTCGGCGAGCTGAAAGGCGCCGCCCTGCTCGACGGCGTCCGTGGCGCCCCGCCCGCCGACCGCGCCGCCCTCTGCCGAGCTGATCGCCGCCCTCTCCCGCTTCGCCGCCGATCACGCCGACCAGATCGACGAAATCGACCTGAACCCGGTCATCCTCCACCCGAAGGCCAGGGCCTGACCATCGTCGACGCGCTGATCGTCAAGCGCTAACCCACCCGCTATCGCTGGGCAATCCCACTACGATGGAGAGCTGGCAATCGAGGGCAATGCCCAGCCGCCTTGCGCCGATAGCGGACGATCACTCTTGGGGTGAACGCGTCGCGGCTCTCGGGCCTGAAGGGCTATTCCTAATCAACGCGGCCGGAGGGTCGATACAGCGCGTTCGGGAGAGAAAACCTTGGCTGGGGTGCCGGCGGACGTTGGCGCTGTCTCCTCAACGATAATGCGACCACGGCAAATTAGGCGCATCTTCTTCGCAGAGTTCTTTCGGCTTGTTCGCGTTGTCTGGCCGATCCTCTCCGGGGTTCTTGTTGCCATGGTTGGACCCGGACTTCTGATCGGGCACATAGAGGGGTGGCGCATCGGCGACGCTCTTTATTTCACCTTTGTGACCGGTCTCACCATCGGTTACGGTGATCTAGCTCCCCGGCATGTCGTGTCGCGATTGCTCGCGATAGTGATTGGCTTTGCCGGCATCATGCTGACCGGCCTCGTCGTGGCGGTTAGCGTGCAGGCCCTCCAGGTGGCGGCCCGCAAGTCTACAGATTGAAACCGGCCGCCGCCGAGCTGTCTCCATCCTGGCGTCCATCTTTCAGGGAGGCAAAAGGGGTAAAAAATGGACCCGAATATGCTGAAGCCTGATCAGGCGCCTTCGCGGTCGACGATAATCGATCTTGCACTGCAAATCGGACTGATAGCCTTATTGGTCTACGCCTGCAGCCGGTACATATCGCCGTTTATCGACCTCCTGCTGTGGTCTGCAATCCTGGCGGTTATGCTGTATCCGCTGCATCTCCGCCTGGCCGCCCGGCTCGGCAATCGCTGGTCGGCGCTGCTGATCGGGCTGGTCGGCGTCACGGTGATGCTGGTGGCGATGGTCAGTGTGGTGACGTCGATTGCGTCTTCCCTGTATTCGCTGGTCACGGGCTTGCAGAATCATAGCCTCACCGTCCCGCCACCTCCATCATGGCTTGCCGGGCTCCCGCTGGTGGGCAAGAAACTGGCGGAGGCCTGGGCGCTAGCCACCACCAACCTGCCGGCGGCGGTTGCCAAATACGGCGGGGCGCTGAGCCAACCAGCGGCACGGCTCGTGTCGTCCGCCGGTGGTCTCGCCGCCGGCCAACTATCGTTCATTCTTTCTTTCGGGATAGCCGCTGTCATCGTCGCCTATGGCAGGGGCGCCGCCGATTTCGCTCGGCGTCTGCTGGGACTTTTTTCCGGCAGCGAGGCGCAGGGGGCCCATCTGGTTACGCTGACAGCCGCTACGATCCGCGGCGTGGCGCTCGGCGTTGTCGGCGTAGCGGTGATCCAGTCGCTTCTCCTCGCAATCGGATTTTTTGCCATCGGCCTTCCGGCAGCCGGCCTTTGGACAGTCGTGACGCTTTTGTTCGCTATTGTGCAGGTGCCGGCGGTACTGGTGACACTACCCATCATAGTCTATATCTTTGTGACGAAAGCAACGCAGCCGGCTATCATCTTCCTGGTCTGGACCCTCGTCGCCGGGCTCAGCGATAATGTTTTAAAGCCATTGATGCTGGGCCGTGGACTGGAAGTGCCGATGCCGGTAATTCTGATTGGCGTCATCGGCGGCATGATAGCCGACGGCCTTCTCGGCCTGTTTGTCGGGCCTGTGGTCCTGGCGGTCGGCTATGTGCTGCTGATTGAATGGATGCAACAGCGCCGCGCCCAGAGCGGGCCGCCGACCGCCGATCGGGCGCCGTAGAATGCGACTTTTGCTGTCGGCATGCCTCGGACCCCACGAAGCTGGCATCGGGGCTAGGGGCGCTAAGCGCGTGTTGCCTCGATGAGCACCGAGTCCAAAACCACCAACAAAATTGCGGTGGAGGAACGCACCGCCGCGACGCCTGCTGCCGCGGACGCCGACTCCGCAAACCCGCTGCGCAGGGCGGCGCTCATTGTCGTCGCAGTGACCATTGTGCTGTTCGCCTTATCGATCGTGATGGAGCGGCTCACGCCTTCGTCATCGCAGGCGGTCGTACAAGCATATATTGTCCGCATGGCTCCCGAAGTCGCGGGCCGTGTCATAGGCGTCGACGTCGCCGACAATACGCGCGTCGACGCAGGACAGGTCCTGTTCCGCATTGACCCGCGCCCCTTCGAGCTTGCCGTGGCTGAGGCCCAGGCCCAGGTCGAGCAGATCGGTCAGACGTTGGGAGCCTCTACGGCCGCCGTGGAATCGGCACAGGCGCGCGTCGTCAAGGAGGCCGCCGAACTCGAGAACGTCCACGCCCAGACGGAGCGGGTTTTCGAACTTGTCAGACGAGGCGTCTACCCCGCTGCCAAGGCCGACACAGCCCGCGCCACACAGGAATTGGCACGGGCGGTGCTGACGGCCAGCCAGGCCGACCTTGCCAAGGCGCGGGAAGAGCTTGGCCCGAAGGGTGCCGACAATCCCCAGCTCAAGGAGGCGCTCGCGACGCTGGGGCGCGCGCGGCTCAATCTGCTTTATACGACGGTCAAGGCCCCTGCCGCTGGCGTGGTCTCCAATCTCCAGCTTGCGACCGGCCAGTTCATAGGGGCAGGACAGGCGGCCCTTACCTTCATCGACACCAGCACGGTCTGGGTTTCGGCGGATTTCAAGGAGAACAGCCTCGAATACATGTCTCCGTCTGATCGGGCCGAATTGGTATTCGACTCGTTGCCAGGCTCGGTATTTAAAGCTCAAGTCGAGAGCATAGGATGGGGTGTCTCCCAGAATAGCGTTGATCCCAATACCGGCCTGCCAACGATCAAAAGCACCACGGGCTGGGTGCGCGAGCCGCAGCGTTTCCCGGTGCGTTTGATCGTCGACGAGACGCCGCCGCGCGGCAGCGTGCGGGTCGGTTCGCAGGTGAATGTGGTTGTCTACACCGGCAACAATCCGGTCACAGGCGCCCTGGGTTGGCTATTCATTCGCCTCATCTCCATCCTGACCTATGCCAGCTGATGCTTCCGCCGCGGCGGCGACCCTGTCGCGCCAACGCCGCATCGGGTTGCGGGTCGCGCTCGCGGTCGCTGCCGGATTCACGTTGAACCTCGCCACCGGCGCGGTCATACCCTTCTTTGGGCCGGTCCTCGCAGTGCAATTCCTGATTTTCGGCGCTGGGCCCTTGCCGCTGTCGAAGGCAATCGCGTTCGTCGGGCTCGTGCTAGCCGTCGGACAGGGCTTCATTGTTCTTAACGGCATCTTTGGCGACGAGCCAGTCCAGCTGCTGGCACTGCTCGGTCTATTCTTTTTCGTGTGCTTCTTCGTACAGGCGAGGGGACAAGGTGGCCCGGTAATCTTCCTCTGCTTGGCGATTGCGATCACGGTTACCCTGCTTGACCGCGTCCACGACACGCTGGACACAAGCATAATTGCAATATTGCTCCAAGCTTACCTGAGCGCCGTGGTCTTGTCGTGGCTCGCCCACGCGATCTTGCCGGGCCACAATGCGGCCGAGGACGCGCCGCAGGTAGCCCCGGCCACCGACAGACCTGCCATGCGGGCTCTCGCCGATGCGGCTATCCTGCTCGGCGCCATGGCGCTTTGCCTAACCAACAACGCCCTCTCCTTGGCGCTCGTCCTTCCGATCACCGTCGCTTCCGTGCTGCTTCAGTTTGATTTCGCAACCAGCGTCCGTTCCGCCCTTAGCCTTGTCGCCGTCAATCTGCTGAGCGGTGTGCTTGCCTCCCTGGCCTTTGCGTTCGTCGAGTTGCGCCCGTCGCTGCCCTTTCTGTTCCTGAGTGTCCTTCTCGTCGGGCTGATCCTGGCCGGGCGGGCCGCGGTCGGCCTTGCCAAGATGTATGCCGGAGCGCTCACGACATTCCTGATCCTGCTCGGATCGGGCTTATCGCCGTTGCCCACGACGACCCCAGAGTCGTTCTCGACCCGGATCGGCTACGTCCTGTTGGCGGTCGGGTACACTGTGTGCATGATGGCGCTGCTCTGGCCGCGCGAACGACGTGATTCAAGACTGCTGTCCCTACGCTCATGAGGGCGCAACGCGACATGGCGAGCGAGCGCCAGAATCTCCGCTTCCGTAGCGCCGACCGAGCGCTGAGCTTGAAGTCGATCGACCCTACGCGCTGGGGCGTGGCGATCACCCCGAGCGTCGGGTGATTCACCCCTCCAGAGGGAGCGCTCTATTGTTGGAAGCTTTGTCGATAAGCCTGCCTAAATGCCTCGACGGCCGGCTCGCCAGGATGGTGTGCGCAGTAGTTCTCCGCCCACTCCTCGGTGTTGGGGATCGCGCCCACATTGATGGCGCTGCTACCGAAGCGCGCTGCCTGATAGCCGATATAGAACAGCGATGCCGCGGCCCGATCGTCTGGTGATAACTCCAGCAGCCTTTTGCAGGTCGCCCCCCGGATACTGACCCAACGGTTGCTGGGCGTCGGCGTGGCTACCGGGGCTGGCGCCGGCGCCGGTGCGGCGGCTACCGGGGGCGGCTTCGGTGCGGCGGGGGCAGCGGCCGGAGGCTGCACGCAGGCGCACAGCGAGCCCGATAGCACGCCCGATAACAGTACAAAGGCGGTCTTCCCATTCATCGCGTTGCTCCGGTGGCAAGGAAATTCCGTCTCCGCAGGCATAACGTGGCCGCGGCATCGGAGGCCGTTTCAACCGTTCGGATATAGAAATACCATAATAGGCGCTCAAATTGACATAGATGCGTTGGCGGGTCGTCCTCGATAATTTCCCGCCGTACCGATCGGCGGTATATTCTCGGGAGGCTCCGGCCATGTGTCGACGAAGCCTGACGCCCGCCCCAGCCGCGAACTGGACAGAAATTCGGAGTCAAATACAGCGAGTGAGGCCACAGCGATGACGAAGTATCTGCTTTACATGGCGCCAATCGCCTTGGTCGGGTTAATGGCTACCGGGGCATCCGCCGCCCCGGCTGCCTGGAGCGGCAGCATGGTGCGCAATATCACCGTCACCGTGCCGGAGGGTACAGGCGCGCCGCTGGTCCTCGTGCGCGGCGGGGGGGGCCGAGGCGGCGGCGGTGCTCGCGGCGGTGGCGGTGCTCGCGGTGGTGGCGGCGGCGGTTATCGCGGCGGCGGTGGCGGTGCTCGCGCCGGTGGCGGCGGTTATCGCGGCGGTGGCGGCGGTTCCTGGGCCGGTGCTGGCCGAGGCAACTTCAGCGGCGCCAGCGCGAACCGCGGCAACTTCAACCGCGGCAACGCGAACCGCGGCAACTTCAACAGCGCCAACGTGAACCGGGGCAACTTCAATAGCGCCAACGTGAATCGCGGCAATTTCAACAGCGCCAACGTGAATCGCGGCAACGTCAACGTCAACCGCAACGTCAATGTCAGCGGGGGCGGCGGTTACTACGGGGGAGGAGGTTATTACGGCGGAGGTTGGGGTGGCGTCGCCGCCGGCGTCGCGGCGGGCGCCATCGTCGGCGGCGCCGTTGCCAGTACCGCCTATCCGGCCCCGGCATACCCGTACCCGTATTGCCCATACCCAAATTACCCGAATTGCGGACTTTGAGCGGCTCCAGCAGGACGGCAGGTCGAGCCGTCGCGACTTGACGTCCTGATAAAACAGGACCGCAGGTGACATTCGATTCAAATCCCGATTGCACCCGATCCGGGAAGAGGACTGCGCCGTAACGGGATCTCACCGTCGTCGACGCACGGTCAAGCGCCGAACCGAACCTCCATTCCAGAAATCCTCGTGGCCGGGCTTGACCCACGGCTGTCCGGTTGAGTTTTGCTGGACAAGGGGCATGGCATTGACTCCACTCGGTTCGGGACGTTTCGCCGACGATCCGGACACGAGACGGGGGGTCAACGCCATGCGCCATCATAATAGCGTCTTTCATGGAGTTCTGAAGCATTTGCCGTGGGCCGAGTTTGACCGACTGGTGGCGGTGCACCGGGCGGATTCGCGGGTTCGCCGGCTGACCACGAAGAGCCAGCTGGTGGCGCTGCTTTATGGCCAGCTGGCCGGGGCAGCGAGCTTGCGCGAGATCGTCACCGGTCTGCACAGCCATGCGGCGCGGCTCTACCACATCGGGGCGACGCTGCCGCGCCGGGCAACCCTGGCCGACGCCAATTCGGCGCGGCCAAACGCGGTGTTCAGCGAATTGCTGGCGCTGACGATCGCCCGCGCCCATCGCGGGCTGCGCCGCGCCCTGGCCGAGACTACCTATCTGATCGATGCGACCGGGCTGCGGCTCGATGCCCGCAGCCGCGGCTGGGCGCGCTTTTGCGCGGGCGTGTGCGGCGCCAAGCTGCACGTCGTCTACGATCCTGACGCCGACCGGCCGATCTATGCCGCGATCACCCCGGCGCGGGTCAATGACATCACCGCCGCGCAGACCATGCCGATCGAGCCCGGCGCCACCTATGTCTTTGATCTGGGCTATTACGACTACGCTTGGTGGGCTAAGCTCGATCGCGCGCAATGCCGCATCGTCACCCGGCTCAAAGCCAACACCCCGCTGCACGTGATCGAAGAGCTGCCCGCGCCGGCCGACGGCCCGATCCTCTCGGACCGCATCGGCCATCTGCCGGCACGCCAAGGCAGCGGCCGAAACAATCCTTTCCAGGACCCGGTGCGCGAGGTTCGCGTCCGGCTCGACAGCGGCAAGGTCATCCGCATCCTGTCCAACGACCTCGATGCTCCGGCCGCGGAAATCGCCGATCTCTACAAGCGCCGCTGGGCGATCGAGCTGTTCTTCCGCTGGGTCAAGCAGACCCTCAAAATCCGCCGCTTTCTCGGCACCTCCGAAAACGCCGTGCGCATCCAGATCGCCGTCGCCCTGATCGCCTTTCTGCTGCTGCGCCTGGCCCAAACAGCGCAGCGGGCCGTTACCAGCCCGCTCGCCTTCGCCCGCCTGGTCCGCATCAACCTGATGCACCGCCGGCGCCTCGATCGCCTGCTCGAAACCGAGCCGCCACACCCTTTCAATCCGGCTCAACTGGCGCTCCAATGGAACCAGAGCTAAACCGGACAGCCGTGGA
>CAVZKP010000032.1:0-12846 GCA_963775875.1 uncultured Alphaproteobacteria bacterium | reverse complement strand
CCAGCACGTCGCCCTGGCGCAGCACGTCATCGAGGACGCGCGCGAATTCGGGCCGATCCGCCTTGGCCCCGGACGCCTTCTCGGTATGGATCTTCTCGCAGCCCGCACGCCGGAGCGCGTCGAGCTGCAGCTCGGGCGACTGGTCGGTGGTGCTGACCCTGGCGTACCCGACCCGCATCCCGCGCCCTTTCTCGAAACCCGTCCGATGAGTAGCGTTTCGGAACAGAGCAATCAAGAACAGTTGTGAGAAGGGAAAGTGCCTTGCTGCGCGTCGCCGGGCTGTGACCTTCAGCGATAAGTGGCGGGATTTCTTCAGCGCTATGTGGCGCCGATGACGAGGGTACTTCGGGCGGCCTCGACAACATCATCAGTGATGACGCTCAAGCCATTGATCTTGAGAATGCGCTCGATCTGAACGAAGAGGCGATGAAGCAGGCGGAAGTTGCCACCCGTGATGCGCGCGATCGCGGCGATGGCCTGGGCATCGGTGAAATCGGCATCGTCCAGATTGAGGCCGAGCCGGCGCCAGTGCCGGGTCAGTACGAACGAGAGTTCGTCGCCCTGCAGAGGGCGGTAATGGTGGGCGAAGCCGACCCGGCTATAGAGCTGGGGATACCGCGACAGGCGCCTTTCGATGCCGGGCATGCCGATCAGGATTATGCCGATGCCGGTTCGGTCGAAGACATCGCGGAGATGTTCGAGCCCGGGTGTCGATAGCCGCTCGCTTTCGTCGACGATGAGGAGCTCGGGAGCCGTGATGTCCGCCATGCGGCCGAGTTCCCCGCCATGAAGATGCTCATCAATGCAGAAGCCGACCCGCGTGATCAGCCTTCCAACCTCGTCGCGCAACTGCCGGAACGAGCAGCCAACGGTAGGCGTGTAGAGGACGGTCCGCTTTTGGGCGAGCGCGGCGTGGACCTCAGCGTCCGACGGCTCGCGCTGGCCCCATGTGACCAGCAGCGGCTCGGCAATATCCCAACGGGCGTAGCGCCGAGCCGAGTACGTTTTGCCGACACCGGCGGCGCCAAAGCACAGGCCGATATAGCGGTGTTTGCGCACGGCATCGGCGAACTCGGTGAATCGCCGGTGCTCCTTCGTGGCAATAAAGGCTCCCGCGCGCGAAGCGCACGCCGCGGTCATCAGGGGTCGTCCTCCCGATAGACGCGCAGCTTCGGCCGAGTGGGAGCCGCGACCATGTTCGAAGGACGAGTGGGAGCAGCCGCTTGCGACCGCCCTGGTAGGAAATCCACTACCCGCGCGATGCGCTCGTTGATGGTCGCGCGCAAGGCCCGGCGATGGGCGCGCCTTGCAGCCTCGATGTCTTTGAGCGTCACGACTTCGCCGGCATGCTCCTCGCTCACTGCCCGGCAGAGGAAGCGGTCGCGGTGAAAGACCCGGACTTCAGAGATGTCGCGCGGGTCGTAGCGAATGGTGACAGCTTCGCCGACATATGCGGCCAGGGTTGAAGCGAGATAGCGCAGCCCCTGGAAGTGAATGCCGTCGCGCCGCACTTGGCGCGGCATGGCGAGCATGACCAGCAAAAGGTCGAGTTCCTCAAGGCTTTCGGGGAGGCGCGGCAGAAAACCGTCACCACGCCACGCATCGAGCGGGACTTGACCGATCTCGCCATGGATGCGGAGGTGGTACGTGCCGGCGATGAAGACGCCAAGCGCCTGGTCCAGCTCCGCCAGCGACAGTTTCGGCGCGCTGGCCGGCCTGCCCTGGACGAGGCGGCCGGGCAGCTCGGGCAGCAATTCGGTGTTCAGCGTGCCGAACAGGCGTTCGATCTTGCCTCGGCCCTGCGGTCGCCCGACGGCGGAATAAACGATGCGGAAGTGCAAGCTCGCCGCCACCTGATCGAGATGGTGGCTGGTGAAATCGCTGCCGTGGTCGACATAGAGCACGTCCGGAATGCCGCAAACCGGCCAGGCCGGATCGGCCTTGCGCCAGATCGCGTGGCGCAGAGCGAGAGAGGTGTTGAGCACAGACGGCGCACCGAGGAAGACCATGTACCCGGCGATCGCGCGAGAATAGTCATCCATCACGGTCGTGAACCAAGGACGGGCGGGATTTCCAGCCTCGTCGAGGATCAGGATGTCGAGGAGCGTGTGGTCGGCCTGCCAGAGTGCGTTGGGCGCCGCGGCGCGATGGCGCAAGATCAATTCGAAGCGATCGCGAAAAGCAGCCATCCCCTCCTGCGCCAGCGTCACCATCGCCGGGTTGAGGCTGCCGAGAATGGCATGAACTGTACGGTAGGAAGGGACCGGCCAGCCTTGTGCCTTGGCGACGGTGCTGATCCGACGATGGATCTCGGCCACGGAGGAACGCGGCCTCTTCAGTCCCATGCCCTCGATCAGCGCGACGAGATCGGCAGGCGATCGGCGCTTACCCGCGTCGCGGCGGAGGGGGCGTGCCAGGCCGCTCGCGCCGCCTCGGCGGTAGCGCGCCAGCCAGCGCTCGACTGTCCGCAGTGGGACACCGGCATCGGCGGCAGCGCGGCTGAGAGGAACGCCGCCTTCGAGGTGGGGCCGAAGCACGTCGAAGCGATCCGTCGCCTGCTTGCGCTGCTGCTCGGCCAGGCTTGCGAAGGGCGGCTCTCTTTCACAGTCCATGCCGGCTCACCCACGGGATGGCTGTCCGATAGGGGATCGTTCAGCGGACAGGCGTGACCGCAGGAGCCAGGGGTGGGCAAACGGGGAGACGCAGCGTCTCATTTGTTTGGTACGGTAATATTTTCAATAGAGGAGCCTCTAACGTACACTCCGAATATGACAGAAACGCGAATTGGTTACGCTCGCTGCTCGACCGACAAGCAGGACCTCGCCGCGCAACGAGCGGCGCTCATCGAACTCGGTGTTCAACCCGATCGGATTTACACAGATCGCGGCCTTACGGGCGCTAATCGCGCCCGCCCTGGTTTGGACCAGGCCCTTGCCGCGGTTCGCGCCGGCGACACCCTCGTGGTGCCGAAACTGGACAGGCTTGCACGCTCGGTACCGGATGCTCGGGATATCGCTGATTCCTTGGCAGAGCGCGGCGTCAGGCTCGCGCTCGGATCGAGCCTCTATGATTCAACCGATCCGATGGGCAAGATGTTCTTCAACATCCTAGCCACCTTCGCCGAGTTCGAGGCCGATCTGATCCGTCTGCGCACCCGCGAGGGCATGGCGATTGCTCGAGCGCGAGGAAAACTGCGCGGCAAGAAGCCCAAGCTGTCCGACAGGCAGCAGAAGGAGCTGCGCCGGATGTACGACACCGGCGAGTACGCGATCAGCGATCTCGCGGAGTTGTTCTCGGTGTCTCGCCCGACCGTCTACCGCACACTTGGGCGGCAACCGGCCGCCACATAGCGCTGAAGAAATCCCGTCACTTATCGCTGAAGGTCACACGGCGCCGCGCAGCAAGGCACTTTCCCTTCTCACAACTGTTCTTGATTGGTCTGTTCCGAAACGCTACGCATCGGACGGGTTTCGAGAACAGGGGCGCGGGATGCGGGTCGGGTACGCCAGGGTCAGCACCACCGACCAGTCGCCCGAGCTGCAGCTCGACGCGCTCCGGCGTGCGGGCTGCGAGAAGATCCACACCGAGAAGGCGTCCGGCGCAAAGGCAGACCGGCCTGAACTCGCGCGCGTCCTCGATGACGTGCTGCGCGAGGGCGACGTGCTGGTCGTGTGGAAGCTTGACCGACTCGCCCGGTCGCTGAAGAAGCTGATCACCACGGCCGAGAACCTCGAGGAACGCGGGATCGGGTTGGTGTCGCTGACCGAGAGCATCGACACCACTACGCCGGGGGGCGTGCTCGTGTTCCATGTATTCGGAGCGATCGCGCAATTCGAGCGCGCACTGATCCGCGAACGCACCACCGCCGGCCTCGCCGAGGCACGCCGCCGCGGACGCAAGGGTGGGCGCCCGTCGGCGTTCAAGGAAGGTGACGTCACCGCGGCGCGCGCGCTGATGAAAGAGGGCAAGCTGCCGGTGCGCGACGTCGCCAAGCGCATGGGCGTGTCGGTCGCCACCCTCTATCGCCATGTCGGCAAGCGGGGCGCTGACGACGATGCCGCAGATGCTGCGGCCGCACGTGGCTGACCGCTCTAAGCGGCCGCCGGGTGAGGCGCTGGTCGACCTGCGCCGGCGCCTGGCATTGCTGTCGCCGCGCGATCCGGCCCGCACTGAGGTGATGGCGCGCGCGGCGGAGGCATACGGCGTCTCGGTCTGGACGATCTATCGCGCGCTCCGCGAATTGGCCCGGCCGAAGTCGGTGCGCCGGTCCGACCACGGCTCGACACGCGCGGCGCCCGCGGCCGCGATGGAGCGTTACGCCGAGATCGTCGCAGCGCTCAAGATCAGGACATCGAACAAGAAGGGGCGCCATCTCTCGACAGCGCGAGCGATCCGGCTGCTCGAGGAGGACGGCGTCGAGACACCGGAAGGCCTGGTGCGGGCTCCGTCGGGCCTGCTCAAGCGCGCGACCGTCGACCGCGTCTTGCGTGCTTCCGGTCTCGATCATGCGCGGGTCACCCGTCCGATCGCGGCGGTGCGCTTCCAGGCGAAGCGTTCGAACGAGCTCTGGCATTTCGACATGAGCCCGTCCGACCTGAAGCAGGTCGAAGCCCCGCTCTGGATCGAGCAAGGTCGCGGCAAGCCGACATTGATGCTGTTCTCGGCGGTCGATGACCGCTCGGGTGTCGTCTACGACGAATATCGCTGCGTCTACGGCGAGGATGCCGAGTCCGCGCTGCGCTTCCTGTTCAATGCCATGGCCCCCAAGCCCGAGGCCGAGCTGCCCTTCCAAGGCATCCCGGCCACGATCTACATGGACAACGGCCCGGTCAGCCGGTCGAAGGTCTTCCAGTCCGTGATGGGCAGCCTTGGCGTTCGCGTGCTCACCCACATGCCGCCATCGGAGGCCGAGCGCCGCACGCCCGCGCGGTCGAAGGGCAAGGTCGAACGGCCGTTCCGCACCATCAAGGAGGTGCATGAGACGCTCTATCACTTCCACAAGCCGAAGGACGAGGCGGAGGCGAATCTCTGGATGCGCCGCGCGCTCGTCACCTACAACAACGGCGACCATCGCGCCGAGCCGCACAGCCGGGTCGAGGATTGGCTGAAGCACCTGCCGCCAAGTGGCGTGCGCGCGATGTGCTCATGGGAGCGGTTCTGCGCTTTCGCGCGCGAGCCTGAGCGCCGTGGCGTCGCCGGCGACGCGACAGTCTCGGTCGAGGGCGCCTCGTATGAGGTGGAGCCCGCGCTCGCCGGCGAGACGGTGACACTCTGGTGGGGGATCTTCGACCACGAGCTGTTTGTCGAGTTCGAGGGCAAGCGCTTCGGGCCATACCAGCCTTCACGGGGTGCGGTCCCGCTCTATCGCTACCGCAAGTATCAGAAGAGCCGGGCCGAGGAGCGCCTCGACAAGGTCGTGCAGCTCGCCGACCAACTCGGGCTGCCGCGCGCGGCGGTCACCGGCGGGGACAGGCCTTTGCCGTCGCTGGCTCCAGGCGCCGCATCCATGCAGGTGCCGCGCATGCCGTTTCCCGAGCCGCTGGCCGACGTCGCGTTCCCGACGCCCCTGGCAGCCAGGCTCGCGATCTCCGTCCAGCTCTCGAGACCTCTCGGCAGCCTGCCTGAACCGGACCGCGTCTTCATCGACGCGCTGCTCGCGGAAACGCTGGATCGAGAAATCGTCGCCGCGCGCGTGCGCGAGCACTTCAGGACAGCAGGGAGAGGCTGATGCTCGCCGACGTGCAGGCGCATTTCGGGCTGACAAGACCCTTTCATGGGGCCGGCAACTATGAGACCGAGCATCAGCGCGCGCTGGTTCGCGAGGTGTGCGCCGTCGTGCAGACGGGCAGGCTGGTCGTCGTCGCGGGACTGGTCGGCTCGGGCAAGACACACCTGCTGACCCGCATCGAGGAAGAACTCGGGCGCTCCGGCAAGATCGCGGTCGCGAAGTCGCTGGCGGTCGACAAGCGCCGCACGTCGCTGCCGTCGCTCATCGAGGCCATGTTCTACGACCTCACGCCCGGCGATCGCAGCAAGGTCAAGATCCCCAAGCAGCCCGAACGGCGCGAGCGCGAGCTCCGCGACCTCATGCGCAAGAACAAGCATCCCGTCGTGCTGATCGTCGACGAGGCTCACGAGCTGCACCATAAGACGCTGACCGGCTTCAAGCGACTGATGGAAATGGCCGCGGGAGCCGGTGTGATCCTATCAGTGCTGCTGATCGGGCACCCGAAGCTACGCAACGACCTTCGCCGGCCGCAGATGGAGGAGATCGGCTACCGCACCACCACCTTTGAGTTCGAAGGCGTGTCCCGCCATCGCCGCGAGTTCATCGGCTGGCTCGTGAAGACCTGCGCGCAGGACGGCGTCAAGTCGGCGGACCTCATTGATGCGGACGCGATCGAGCTGCTGGCCGAGCGGCTGCGCACCGCGCTGATGATGGCAAGCACAGTGGCAGATAATGTGAGCACGACGCCCGCCCCATTGTCAGCTAATCCGAGCAGAAAACGCCGCTGTTTGCGAGCACGAGCCCCGATGATTGCGAGCGCCTACATGTAGCACCAGCAGGTCAAGAGCTCGTCGAGATCATCGCGCAGGCAGGCAACTGCCTCGGGATAGTCCGGTTCCCACCGGTCAACAAAGCGGCGCGCGGCCGAGCGTGCCTGGGGCAAGGTTTTGGCATTCATCACCGCCTGCAGATCGGCCTTGACGGTAGGCTGGTCGGCCCGGCGCACCTTGCCCAGGAGATTGCGCATCTTGTGCGCCCAGCAGCGCTGTACGGGGATAGTGGGAAAGGCGGTCGCCAATGCCGCCAACAGCCCGCTGCCGCCGTCGACGCAGATCATCTCGCGAGGCCTTCACCGACCAGGCCGCGGCGAATCAGGTTGCCGAGAAAACGCTCCCATTCGGCGACGCTCTCACTCTGCGCCAAGTGGAAATCAATGATTTCCTTCTTACCGTCGCGGCGTAGGCCCAAGGCCACCAAGACCGGCTGCCGGATCGCGCCGGCGCCGGTCTTGCGGGCCAGCACGACGCCATCGAGCATCAGCACCCGGTAGCGCTCCTTAAGCGGGCGGGCATGGAAGCCGGCGACCCTGCGTCGAGCTGCTTGGCGACCGTGCTGACCGGCGCCGGGCTGATCGGCCGTAGTCAGCCACCGCAGCGTGCAGCGCATCTGGGCGGCGCATGGCCTCGAGCCGCATCGGGTGCGCACCTTCAAACTGTCGAACGACCCGAAGTTTTCCGCCAAGGCTCAGGATATCGTCGGCCTCTATGTCGATCCGCCGGAGCACGCGCTGGTGCTGTCGGTCGATGAGAAGCCGCAAATCCAGGCGCTCGACTGCACTCAGCCTCGGATTGCCAATGAAACGCGCGACCGCTGCGGGACGATGACCCACGATTACAAGCGCCACGGCACAACGACGCTGTTCGCCGCGCTCGACGTGATCGCGGGTATGGTCATCGGCCAGTGCATGGCCCGCCACCTACACCAGGAGTTCATTCCGTTTCCTCAACAAGATCAACCGTGCGACCCCAGCCGAGCGGGAACTGCACCTGATCGTCGACAACTATGCAACGCACAAGCATCCCAAGATTTCGCGCCTCGTTGGAACGGCACCCGAGGTTCCATTTTCACTTCACCCCAACCTCGCCATCCTGGCTCAACGAGGTCGTCGAAAAGCCGGACCTGACCTTGCGGGCGGTGGTGGCCGAGCTGGCCGAGCGCGGCACCCCGGCCAGCTACGGCGCGGTGTTGCGCTTTTTCGCCGGCGAGAGGATTACCTTTAAAAAAAGCCTGCACGCCAGCGAGCAGGATCGCGTTGACATCGCCCGCCGGCGGGCGCGGTGGAAGATGCATCAGGGCCGGCTTGATCCACGGCGCCTGGTGTTCCTCGACGAAACTTGGGCCAAGACCAACATGACGCGCCGCCACGGGCACTGCGCGCGCGGCGCCCGGCTGGTCGCCAAGGTGCCGCACGGTCGCTGGCGCACCGTGACTTTTCTGGCGGCGCTGCGCCATGATCGCATCGCCGCGCCCTGCGTCATCGACGGGCCGATCAACGGCGCCAGCTTTTGCGCCTATATCGAGCAGTTCCTGGTGCCCACCCTCAGCCCCGGCGACATCGTCGTCATGGACAATCTCGGCAGCCACAAGGGCAAGGCCGTGCGCCGCTCGATCCGCGCCGCCGGCGCCAAGCTGTTCTTTCTGCCGCGCTACTCGCCCGATCTCAATCCGATCGAGCAGGTCTTTGCCAAGCTCAAGACCCTGCTGCGCAAAACCGACCCGCGCACGATCGAGGCCACCTGGCGTAGCATCGGCGACCTCCTCGACTGCTTCACCCCAAAGGAATGCGCCAATTACCTCGTCAATGCCAGCTACGCTTCAGCCTAACCGGATCACGCTCTACGTCGACCCATCCGTCGCCCTGCCGCCGTTCAGGAGCTTCCCGGCTTGGAAGTATCGGTGGTCGTTGAGGTAGAAGGAGGCCACCTCGTCGTCGGGCAGCTCGCCGAGGTCGGTTGGGATCTGCACGCAGCGGATGCAGGCGGCCTTCCCCTCCTGGTACCACCAGCGGCATGACTTGCGGATACTGCAGCGGGGTAGCACCTCGGCGACCGGGTCGAACTCCCTAAGGACCGTCGCGGCCAACGTGCAACGACCGCTGCCTTCCCCGGTCCAGTGCGGGCAGGAATCCTCGTGGCAGGCCGACGAGAACCGGAAGATCTCGCGCGGCGTCGCAGGGCTGGCTTTAGCCAGCAGCTCCGGTGTGGCGGGCACGGGCCGCTCGAGGTAGGCGAGCTCCGGCCGCTCCGGCGTACCGACAACGACGGCGAAGGCCTCGGCCCTCGACCAGTGGGGTGGCGCCGCCGGGCACGCCAGATCCTTGTCACGCGACATTGCAGTGCCTCCCCCACCCATAGATGCTACGTCAGCAGGGTATCGGAGGATCCCGCCGAAGCCGCTAGGCGCCGGATCTCGTCGCCGCCCTCGACGCGCCGGATCTCGCCGCCGCCCTCGACGCGCCGGATCTCGCCGCCGCCCTCGACGCGCCGGATCTCGCCGCCGCCCTCGACGCGCCGGATCTCGCCGCCGCCCTCGACGCGGCAGCGGATGCCGCGGGAGGCCAGAGCCCGTCCGCGGGCTCGTTTGATAAGGTCCATCATGTCCTTGGTCTCCTACAAGTTATTGTGCCCATCTGTAGTGCTGGTACTGACCGCTGTGAGGGCGAGCACCGGTCAATGCTGATCCCAGCGGCGACCCATGTCGCTAGCAACTGAGACGATATTCCCACAAGGTAGACGAGGCTAAGCACCCCCAGCACGCGGCACCAGCCGAGCGGCAGCATCCACCCAGTCGCCTGCGCCACTACTATGCTGCCGAGGTGGAACGAAGCCGTCACGAGGGCAACCGGCCTGGCGCGCCCGTCCGGCGGGTGCAGGCTAGAGGCCCACTCGGCGGCCGCGGGGTACACGATGCCGTAGCCAAGCGCCAGCAGACAGCCGGCCGCAGCGACCGCGGTCGTGGCGGCAGCGGTAACAGCTGCCAGCAACAGCGCCCCGAAGGCCAGCGCGCATACGCCCAGCCCGAGCGCGACCTGCGTGGGTGCGGCCAGCACCCGCAGGCGGCGCAGTCCGTAGGATCGCGTGGCCAGCAAGACTACCGTAAAGGGCCCGAAGAACGCTGCCGCTGGGGCTCCCCAGTTGGCCAGCATGAGAGGTAGGAAGGTAACCGCGAAACCGTAGCCCAGCCCTGACTGCGCGGCGGAGGCGCTGGGCAGCCAAAGCCGTCGGTCCCGCAGCAGCGCAACGTACCCTACGGCCGCGGACGACTGCGCCTCCGCGGCAACGTGCAGGCCGCGCACGAGCAGTAAGGCAGCTGTCATAGGTAGCGCAGTGAATGCCAGGAATGGCCACCGACCGGCGCTGAGCGCCCAAGCCCCGAGCGTGGGACCGAACGTCATCGGGGCGAGCAGCGCCGCTGTCACCGCGCCGACATGCGGCGCCTGCCCGTCGGCGTCCGCCCGCAACCTGACGCATAGCACCGCGGCTGGCAGGAACATGCCGAAGCCACCGCCCTGACACGCCTTGGCCAGAGCCGCCGCCATCGGCGGGGCGAAGGGCAGGGCGAGGATCCCGCAGAGCGCAATGCAGGCCCCAAGCGTCAGCACGCGCCCGATAGCGATCCTAGACAGGAGCCAGCCAGCGACCACGGAGGCCACGATGACGGCCGCCGTCGAAGACGACAGGATGAGCGCGATCACGCGCGGGTCGACGCCCGAGGCGCGCCATGCGACCACCAGCGCTGTCAGTTGCGATGCGGAGGTGCCCCACAGGAACGTCGCCACTAGGAGGCGGACATGCGGTGTCAAGTTCGTCGTCTTCCTTACTATGAGCATAAGATCATGGATCATATAAATGAAAAGATGATGAATAAGTGTCGTTCGGGCAGCGAGATGAGGACTTGTTGATAGCGTCCTCAGAATTCTGAATAGAGGACCCCTGATAGGGATGCACCGTTACGATTAAATGAAGATACCAGCAGGGTTTTCGTGTTTCCCCTGGGTAGCCCTAATTGTAGCGGCTTGCACTTTGAGGTGGACCCCGAAAACGAGACAGTTGGTTAAGGTGGAGCCCTGCCCCTAGGAAGCGCCGATGGCGCGGGAGCAGGACATGAAGCAGGCACGCAAGAAGCACGGGGCGACGTTCAAGGCGAAGGTGGCACTGGCAGCGATCAAAGGCGACCGGACTGTCGCCGAGCTGGCGAGTGCGTACGGGGTTCATCCGAACCAGATTTACGCGTGGAAGAAGCAGCTGCTGGACGGCGCGGCTGGCGTTTTTGAAGGCGGCGGCGCGGCATCCGAAGATACCGCCAGCACGGCGCAGGTCGATCTTTTGTATCGGCAGATTGGCCAGCTGAAGGTCGAAAACGATTTTTTGTCACGAAAGCTCGGCAAATGAGCCGAGCGGAACGGCGCGCCCTGATCGATCGCGAGGCTGCGGCACTGCCGGTATCACGGCAATGCCGGCTGCTGTCGGTATCGCGCGCTTCCGTCTACCGCCGGCCGGCCGAGATCAACGAGGAAGACTGCGCGGTCATGGCGCTGATCGATCGGCAGTACCTGGCGCGACCCTATTACGGCTCGCGGCGGATGGCCGCGTGGCTAGCCACCCAGGGCCATGTCGTCAACCGCAAACGGGTCCGGCGTCTGATGCGGCTTGCTGGCTTGGCGGCGATCTACCAGCGGCCGAACACGAGCCAGCCGGCACTCGGCGCACAAGATCTACCCCTACCTGCTCGGTGGGATCTCGCGACCGGAGCCGGTACGGAAATCGGCCGGGTTACACCTTAGAAGACGGCTCCGGCTGTCTCACGATCGGGGGCCACCTAGGTCGTCCCGTATCACCAGAGCAGACATCGCGATTCCCCCACCCCCCAACCACAACATGCCAGCCGCCCCGATGTAAGGTTTTTGCTCGTCAGTATTAATTCAGGTGGAGATAAGCCTTATGTTAACCAGGTACCAATTATAGTTGTGATCATCCGATCATATCCAGAGAATTAACTCATGATCAAACATCCAAAAATATTGGGGTTATCTTCAGCATTCTGTAACGAAGTAAGGCCGACCGATATCTCTTTTGGGGGCGTTATCGAGGCCCTCTTCCATTGCCTCCGGCGTCGCTGCCGCCGTTGGCCTCATCGAAATACCCTCAGCCAGGCTCGGAGGCTGAAACACCCGCCTTTCCGGAGCCAAGTGTCCTCTCGGTCCCATTGGCTCATGCACCCTGCCCTGCAGGCCGCGAGCCTCATCTTGGGATTGTCGACAACCCCAGCCTGCGCAAGTGGTCCCTACGTAACTTACTCGCTCCAAGCGGTCGTGTTCGACGATGGTGGCGAAGCACAAGGCAGCTTCGATTTCCACATGCTCCCGTTCGGGCTGCCTCAATTTTTCAACTTCACGGTCGAGACGAACGCCGGAGCGCTTCTAACCGGTTCCACCTTCACAGCGTCGAACTACTGCTGGATCAATGATAAACAACCACTTTGTGCACCTGGCGATGACCTACTCGTGACCCTCGCTAATGGCATATCAGCCGGGCAAACGGGCTACGACGCCTTTCAGTTTGCGGGCTGGTACGCGCCGAACGCGACTCCAACGGTCGTGCTCGATAAAGCGGTGAGCTACGAGATCCGTTGCGATACTCCCTCATCTTGCCTCGTTCGCCACGTCATCTCCGGCACCTTCACAATGACGGGGAGAGGTAGGGATTAGCTTCCGCGAGCTGATATTTCTGGGAAGTCCGTGCCGCCGACAAATGAAACATATGGCACCGCCTGAGTTTGAGAGCGCTTGCGCGGAATGGGCACCGTGCGGATCCCGACGATGCCGGCCGGACATTCCGATCCGATCGAAGTCGGCCGGGGTGGCGGTCATGGAGCACGGCGTCAATGGCGCGTCCCGAATAGCGGCTTGAAGTCAGAAAGTTGGATCGATTCTGACACTTGGTAACAGCGGTTTACGGCGGCGATGATGCGATCCGGGGTCGGCGGTCCAGGTGAATGGCTTTGGGCTGTGGTTGTGCTCGGTCAGGTAACGATTGATGGCGGCCTGGAGGTCGATGAGGGATAGAAGAGGCCGCGCTGAGCCAGGGCGCCGAGGTCGGGATGAATTGGAAGGTCCAGCGCGGAAGGCGGGCCAGCCACGCCGTGACTTTGGGGTGCTTGTGGCTGCCGTAATTGTCGAGGATCACATGGATCAGCCGGCCGGCTGGGATGTCACGCTCGAGGCGATTGAGAAAGCGCATAAATTCCTGGTGCCGGTGGCGCTGCATGCGTTCAGAGTA